>NZ_PDWW01000010.1 GCF_010093445.1 Pseudoxanthomonas japonensis
CTGTCGCGGGGGACAGTGGGGGGAAGTAGGGTCGTCGTCCATAGGGTGCACCCGGAGGCGCGCGGCGAGTTTAGCAAACGGTCGGCAGGCGGACGCGTGAAGCTGAACAAGACATTCGGCTAATGCGGGTGCCCCAGGGGCGGCTCCCGTCCCGCCGGACTGTCCGGAACAGTCATGAAGCGGTCATAATTCCGCTCCTGAAGCCGTCCATCCCGTGACGGTGGGACCGCCCGATGTTCTCCCTCCAGACGATCTTCGGCTCCGGCCAGCAGTTCTACACGCTGTTGGACGAGGCCGCCCAAGCCGCCCACGACAGCACCAAGGCCCTGCACACCATGATGAAGGCCACCGACCGCCAGCCGGCGCTCGATGCCTTCAAGCTGGCGCGCCTGCGCGAGCGTGCGGCCTCGGACAAGATCGGCAAGGCGCTGGTGGACAGCTTCATCACCCCGATCGAGCGCGAGGACATCGAGGCCCTGGGTTCGGCGCTGTACAAGATCCCCAAGCAGGTCGAGAAATTCGCCGACCGCTACTCGCTGGCCATCCAGCACCTGGATGGCATCGACTTCGCGCCGCGCGCGGCGATGCTGGAGCAGGCGGCCAGCGTGGTGGTCGAGATGGTCCACGAGATCAAGAAGATGAACATCGACCGCATGACCTCGCTCAACGAGAAGCTGCGCGCGATCGAGAACGAGGCCGACCGGCTGATGCTGGAGCTGTACCGCGACATCTACTCCGGTCGCCTGGACCACCTGCAGATGTTCCTGCTGAAGGAGTTCTTCGAGATCCTGGAAAAGGCCATCGACCGCTGCCGCGAAGCCGGCGTGGTGGCGTACCAGATCGTCCTCAAGAACAGCTGACGGGTCGCGCCCATGCTTACCCTCGTGCTGGTGGTGATCTTCGCCGCGCTCGTCTTCGAGTTCATCAACGGCTTCCACGACACCGCCAACTCCATCGCCACCGTGGTCGCTACCAAGGTGCTGTCGCCGGGCCAGGCGGTGATGCTGGCGGCGGTGATGAACCTGATCGGCGCGCTGACCGGCACCGCCGTGGCCAAGACGATCGCCTCCGGGCTGGTCGACACCAACGTGGTGCAGGTGACCTCGCAGGTGATCCTGTGCGCGCTGCTGGGCGGCATCATCTGGAACCTGATCACCTGGTGGAAGGGCCTGCCGTCGTCGTCGTCGCATGCACTGATCGGCGGCCTCTGCGGCGCCGCGCTGGCCGCCGCGCACAACGATTGGGGTGCGCTGATCTGGTCGCAGGCGGCCGGCGACTGGACGCAGAACAAGGGCATCCTGTGGAAGGTCGTGCTGCCGATGATCTCTTCGCCGGTGGCGGGCTTCGTGCTCGGCATCGTGGTGATGGTGCTGCTGTGGGGGCTGATCGTGCTGCTGTCGAAGCTGGGCGGCTGGCTGGGCCGTCTGGCGCGTCCGCACTTCGTCAACAAGTTCTTCGGCAAGGCGCAGATCCTGTCCGCTGCCTACATGGGCTATGCGCACGGCCACAACGATGCGCAGAAGACCATGGGCATCATCGCGCTGACGCTGTTCGGCGCCGAGGCCAGCGGTGCCTTGGACAGCCTGCCGAACTGGCTCGCGTTCCTGCATCCGGGCAGTGCTGGCGAGCAGGACATCGCCATGTGGATCGTCATCACGTGCGCCATCGTGATGGCGCTGGGTACCGCATCGGGCGGCTGGAAGATCATCAAGACGCTGGGCCACAAGATGGTGAAGCTGCATCCGATCAACGGCTTCGCGGCGGAAACCAGCTCGGCGACCATCCTGACCGTGGCCGCGCATTTCGGCATGCCGGTGTCGACCACGCACAGCATCTCCACCGCCATCATGGGCGTGGGCTTCGCCAAGAATCCGCGTGCGCTGAAGTTCGGCGTGATCGAACGTATCCTGTGGGCGTGGGTGCTGACGATCCCGGCGGCCGGTGGCATCGCCTACGGCCTGCTGCGGTTGCTGGAATCGATCGGCTGGGCGTGATGTCGCCCTGCATCCGTTGAAACAGAAAACGCCGGGCTTGCCCGGCGTTTTTTTGTTCCGACGCCGCGATGGCGGGCCCGGGCCCGCCCTACAGCAGATCGCCTTCAGCGGAGAGTGCGCGTTCCATGCTGTCGCCCAGGCCGCCGATCTCCAGCACCAGGCGGTCGACTTCGGCCGGGCTGAGGCTTTCGTACGGCCGGTTCTCGCACAGTTGCAGGTAGGGCACGCCGTCGAGTTCACCGATGGCCAGATAGCCGACGCTGCTCTGCCAGTTGAACTTCAGCGCGCGCTTGGCGTCGATGCCGGTCATCGGGGCGATCACCGTGCTCACGCGCAGGTAGCCGCGCTCGTCGTCGTTGCCGAGTTCGGACAGGTAGATCGTCTGGTGCCGCTTGCCGTTGCCCAGCGACAGTTCCACGCATGCAACGTAAGGGTCGTGCATGGTGACCTTGTAGCCGGAGGAATTCAGATGGCCGCGGACCTGTTCGAAGTTGTGCATGGGATGCTCCCCCTGTTGCCGTTGCCGCTATGCTAATCCCGCATGAGCGCCAAGTCTCCCGAAGACAGAATTCTTGCCGCAATCCGTGCGATACCGCACGGTCAGGTGGCCGGCTACGGCGAAGTCGCGCATCGCGCGGGCCTGCCGGGCCGCGCGCGCCTGACCGCGCGCATCCTCAGCCAGAATGACGATCCGGCGCTGCCGTGGCACCGCGTGCTGCGCTCCGATGGGCGCATCGCGTTTCCCGAAGGCTCGAAGGCGTTCCGCGAGCAGAGCCAGCGCCTGCGCGCGGAAGGCGTGAAGGTGGAGGGCGGACGCGTGAAGCGGCCGCGCAAGGCCGACGATCTGGATGCGGCACTGTGGGGGCCGGGCCCCCGTTAACGCGCGGCACGTATGATGTGGCGCGACCGTTCCGAGGATTGCCATGTTTCCCCGACTTCTCCCCGTCACCAGGACGTTGCTGATCGCGAACGTCGCGGTCTACCTGCTGCAGCTGTTGCTGGGCGACACACTGCTCGACTGGTTCGCCTTGTGGCCGGTGGGCCATGGCTTCCTGCCCTGGCAGTTGCTGACGTATGGCTTCCTGCACGACACCAGCGGTTTCGCGCACCTGGCCTTCAACATGCTGGCGCTGTGGATGTTCGGTTCGCCGCTCGAACAGACGTGGGGACAGAAACGCTTCCTCACCTTCTTCCTGGTGTGCATTGCCGGCGCCGGTCTGCTGCAGCTCGCCGTGGGCTGGTGGATGGTGTCCGCGGGTGCGCTGCCATACCCGACACTGGGCGCGTCGGGTGGCGTGTTCGGGCTGTTGCTGGGTTACGGCATGCTGTTTCCGAACAACCGCATGATCGTGTTTCCGCTGCCGATGGAGATCAAAGCGCGCACGCTGGTGATCTTCTACGCATTGCTTGCGCTGGTGCTGGGCTTTACCGGTCTGCAGCCGGGCGTCGCACACTTCGCGCATCTGGGTGGCATGGTGTTCGGCTGGCTGATGATCCGCTACTGGCGGGGCCAGCCACCGTTCGGCAGGGGCCCGCGCAAGCCGAAGCCGCCGCACCTGCGCTCGGTCAAATAATCGGCATCCAGGACGCAAAGAAAAACGGCGCGGAATCCCGCGCCGTTTTTTCATGCAGCGGATGTGGAGCTCAGCGCCAGATGCGCACCTGGTCCGCTTCCTTCGCCTGCATCGGCTGGCCGGCCTTGCAGCTGAACGCCTGCGCGAAGGCCGGCTGCTGGGTCAGCGGGCCGTTGGCGCGCCACTGGCCGGGGGCGTGCACGTCGACGGCGGCGCGCTGCGCGGCTTCGGTTTCCGACAGGTTCTGTGCCCACAACGTGGCCCAGGCCTTGTAGAACGACTGCTTCGCCGCGGCGTTCGCCTGCGGTTCGGCGGTGGCGAAGGCGTCCCATGCCAGTTCCACACCGGCGAGGTCGGCCAGATTCTCGTCGCGCGTCAGCGCACCGTTGACCTTGACGTTCTTCAGGTCGGGGAAGGCATACGCGTTGTACTGCGCGACGACCTTGTCGCCCAGCGCATTCCATGCGGCGACATCGGCGGGCGTCCACCAGTCGCGCAGCTGTCCCTTGGCGTCGACCATGCGGCCCTTCACGTCGAAGCCGCGGCTCAGCTCGTGGCCGACCAGTGCGCCGAACGCGCCGTACTGCACGGCGGCCGGCTGCTTCGCATCGAAGATCTCTTCCTGCAGCACGGCGGCGGTGACGATCAGGCGGTTCTGCGCCAGGTCGTAGGCGAGTGCAGGTTGCTGCGGCAGCACGTCCCAGCGGCGGTCGGCGTTGCCCTTGCCGATGCGCTTCATTTCCTCGCGGTGGCGCCAGGTCGACGCGATCAGGATATTGCCGCCGAAGCTGCCACGGCCCATCGGCTGCACGCTGTAGTCGAGGTCGCGCTTGGGCGTGCCGACTTCGATCTTCAGCTTGTCGAGCTTGGTCTTGGCTTCGGTCTTGGCGGCCTCGCTCAGCCAGGTCGTGCGCTCGATGCCGCGGCCCAGTGCGTCGCGCACCTGGCCGGCGATCTGCTCGGCGCGGCGCTTGTGGTCGGCGGGCACGTAGCGCTCGGCGTATTCCTTGCCGAGCATCGGGCCGGCGGCGAGGTTGATGGCGTCCAGCACCTGCCGCCAGCGCGGCGCCGGCGCGGTTTCGCCGCGCAACACGCGGCCGCGGAAATCGAATTCGGCATCGCGGAACGGCTTGGCCAGGTAAGGCGCCATCGCATCGCCCACGCGCCAGCGCAGGTAGGCCTTCCACTGGTCGGGCTTGAGCGTGCCGACCAGATTGTCCAGGCGCTTGAACAGCTCGGGATCGGCCATCGACACCGTGTCGTCGCTGACGCCCTGCGCCTTCAGGAAGGCGTCGAGCTGAAGGTTGCGGTATTGCTTGCCCAAGTCCCTGGTCGGCACCGGCGCGTAGTTGGCGAAGGGGCTGCGCAGGTCGACCAGCGGCTTGGACACTTGCGCCAGCCTGGTCTCCACGTCGATGACCAGCGCCGATTCGGCGTCCAGCTTCGCGGCCGGCGTGCCGGTCAGTGCGAGCACCTGCTTCACGTAGGTGCGATAGCGGCCCAGCAGCTCGCGCGTGTCGGCGTCGGTGCGGGTGTAGTAGGCCGGATCGGCCAGGCCCAGGCCGCCCTGCATGAAGTAGCCGATGTGGCGGTCCAGCGCCTGCAGGTCCACGTCGGGGCTGAAGTTGAAGGCCACCGGGATGCCGACCTGGTGCAGCGCGGCGATGGCCGGCGCGACGTCCTTCGGCTTCTTGATGGCGTTGATGCGATCCAGCAGCGGCGCGATCGGCTTGGAGCCGTCGGCTTCCACGGCGGCTTCGTCCAGGCCGCTGGCCCAGAAGTCGCCCAGCAGTTTCTGCACGTTGCCCTGCGGCGCCTGCATGGCGCTGTCGAGCAGGGCGCGCTGCTGGTCCAGCGTGCGCGCGCGGAAGGCACCCAAGACGCTGACGGCACCGGCTTCATTCGACGCGGGGTTCTTCTTCAGCCAGTCCGCATTGGTGGCCGTATAGAAGTCCGAGCACTGCGCACTGACCGCCGGGGCGGCGGGGGCGCGCTTCTTGCGTTGGGCTTCGGCATCCGGGGCGCCCAGGGCGATGACGAGGGCGAAGGCGATCAGGGTGGGGCGGCCGAGAGCGTGGCGCGGGCTGGGCATCGGGAACATCCGGAGTTCAGGGTCGGGCGATTCTAGCAAGGGAGCCGTTGCCGGCCCGCAGGATCGTGAACGGAACCCGGTGCCGCGTGGCGGCTTTTGCTGGCCTGCGTCACAGCTCGGCCAAGGGCCCGCGGAAAAGGAAAGGCCCGGACGTGCCGGGCCTTTCCAGTTCACGGCGTAACGCGCGGGATTACCAGATCACGACCTGCTGGTCGCCGCTGCGCACCATCGGATCGCCGGCCTTGCACGAGAACGCCGCGGCGAACGTGGGCAGGTTCGACGGCGCGCCGATGGCACGGAACTGTGCCGGGGCGTGTTCGTCGGTGGCGATGCGGTTCTTCAGCTCTTCCGGGGTGAAGTTGCGGCGCCACACGGTGGCCCAGTTGAGGAAGAAGCGCTGGTCGCGGGTCAGGCCGTCGGTCATCGGGTCGGGCGTATCGCCGGCGGCGGCCTTCATGGCGTCGTAGGCCGTCGCCAGGCCGCCGAGGTCGGCGATGTTCTCGCCCAGCGTGTGGTTGCCGTTGATCGCCTGGCCCGCGTCGGTGCGGTAGCCGTTGAACTGCGCCACCAGCTTGCCGGTCAGCGCCTTGAAGCCCTTGGCGTCGGCATCGCTCCACCAGTTCTCGAACTTGCCGGTGGCACCGAAGCGGCTGCCCTGGTCGTCGTAGCCGTGCGTCATCTCGTGGCCGATCACCGCGCCGATGCCGCCATAGTTCATTTCGTCGGTGGCGTTGGGGTCGAAGAACGGCGGCTGCAGGATGGCGGCCGGGAACACGATCTCGTTCTGCAGCGGGTTGTAGTACGCGTTGACCATCTGCGGCGGCATGCCCCATTCGGTGCGGTCGACCGGCTTGCCGATCTTGCCCAGGTTCCACTTGTAGTTGAACTCGGTGGCGGCCTGCACGTTGCCGAAGTAGCTGTCGCGACCGGTGGACAGGCCGGACCAGTCGCGCCACTTGTCGGGGTAGCCGATCTTGGTGGTGAACGCGGCCTGCTTCTCCATCGCCTTGGCCTTGGTGGCATCGCTCATCCACGCCAGGTTCTGGATACGCGCCTTCAGCGCGGTGCCCAGGTTGGCGACCAGCGTTTCCATCTTGGCCTTGGATTCCGGGGTAAAGGCGACCTTGACGTACATCTGGCCGAGCGCTTCGCCGCTCTGTTCCTCGATGGTGCCCAGCACGCGCTTCCAGCGCGGCTGGATTTCCTTCTGGCCGCGCAGCGTCTTGTTGTAGAAGTTGAAATTCTCGTTGGCGAACGCATCGCTCAGGTACGGCGCGGCGCCATCGATGGTGTGGAAGCGCAGGTAGGCGCGCCATGCGGCGGCATCGGTGTCGCCCAGCATCTTGCTGACTTCCTGGTGGAAGGCGGGTACGGCCAGCGAGAATTTCTCCTGCGGCGCGACGCCCTGCGATTCGAAGAACTTCGTCCACGAGAAGTTCGGCGTCAGCTTGTCGGCATCGGCCAGAGTCACCGGGTTGTAGTAGATCGACACGTCGCGGGACATCTCCTCGCGCGACTTGGACGCCTTCGCCAGGCGCGTCTCGAACGCCATGATGTCGCCGGCCTGCTTCTTCGCGTCGTCGGCGGTCACGCCCGACAGTTCCAGCACCTTGGCCATGTGCGCCACGTAGGCGTCGCGGATGTCCTTCTTGTCGGCGTCGAAGTAGAAGTTCTTGTCCGGCAGGCCCAGGCCGCCCTGGAAGGCGTAGGCCATGTTGGTGTCAGGCTTCTGGAAGTCGGCTTCGGCGCCGAAGCCGAACAGGAACGCCTGGCCCTTCGCCGCGCTGCTGTTGAGGTAGGCCACGATGGCGTCCTTGTCCTGCAGGCCGTCGATGGCTTTCAGTTCGGGCACGATCGGCTCGATACCCTGCGCGTTGGCCTTGGCCTCGTCCATGCCGGTGGCCCACAGGTCGCCGACGATCTTCTCCACGCCGGTGGCATCGGCGTGCGCGGCGGCCTGTTCGGCCAGCTGCTTCTGGACGGCGGTGGAGCGCTCGGCCAGCATCTCGAACGCGCCCCAGCTGGTGCGGTCGCTGGGGATGGCGTTGGCGGCCAGCCACTTGCCGTTGGCATAGCCGGCAAAGTCGGTGCACGCGTTCTTGGTGGTGTCGAGGTCGGCGAGCTGGAAGCGGTTCACGCCCGGCAGGCTGCTTTCGTCCAGCTTCAGCTCCAGCGCGGCGGGCGCTTTGGCGGCGGTATCGGCGGCAGGCGCGGCCTCTTCCTTCTTGGCGCAGGCGGCCAGCGCGGCGGCCACGGCGACGGACAGCATCAGGATCTGGGGTTTGCGGGCAATCACGATCAACTCCGGCCCTGGGCAGGGCAATGAAAAAAGGAACCCCCGGGAGGGGGCGTGGCGGCGACTCTACGCCTGTCACATGAAGGGCAGGTGTGTCGAAGGTCATGCCCTCGGGGGGCGTCAGCGGCCATACTGGGCGCCACGGCAAGGAGGGGTGCCATGCAGGTCCATTTCCACGGCGCGGCGGGCGAAGTCACCGGTTCGATGCATCTCGTCGAGGCTGCGGGCAAACGCATCCTGCTGGACTGCGGGCTGATCCAGGGCAGCCGGGAGGCCGAGGCGCGCAACGCCGAACCGTTCCCGTTCGACCCGGCCACGCTCGACGCGGTGGTGCTGAGCCACGCGCACATCGACCACATCGGGCGGCTGCCGCTGCTGGTCAAGCGCGGATTCCGCGGCCCGATCCATACGCAGGGTGCCAGCGCCGAGCTGCTGCCGATCATGCTGCTGGACGCGGCCTCGCTGTCGGAATCGGAGGCCGAGCGCGCCAACCGCCATCGCCGCCGCGGCGAGCCCGACGCGCAGCCGCTGTTCTCCGAGGAGGACGTGCACGCCGCGATGAAGCAGGTGCGTCCGCTGCCCTACGACGAGCGCACGACGATCCTGCCCGGCGTGGACATCGCGCTGCGCGATGCCGGCCATATCCTCGGCTCGGCCATCGTCGAACTGTGGGCCGACGGCCGCAAACTGGTGTTCTCCGGCGACCTGGGGCCGAAGGGCACGCCGATCCTGCGCGATCCGACCGTGGTGAAGCAGGCCGACCTGCTGCTGATGGAATCGACCTACGGTGACCGCAACCACCGCGACCGGCCGGAGACGATCCGCGAGCTGGGCGCGATCTTCGAGCATGCCTGGCGCGACCGCGGCAACGTGCTGATCCCGGCCTTCGCGGTCGGCCGCACGCAGGAACTGCTGTACTGGTTCGCCCGCAACTGGGACGCGTGGAAGCTGTCGCGCTGGCGGATCTTCCTGGACAGCCCGATGGCGGCGAAGGTCATCGGCGTCTATGCACGGCACCATGGCCTGTTCGACGAGGATGCACGCCGCGTCTGGGCGCAGTCGCCCAACCCGTTTCGCCTGCCCAACCTGCACGTCGCGGAGACCGTCCAGCAGTCGATGGCGATCAACCAGATCGAGAACGGCGCCATCGTCATCGCCGGCTCCGGCATGGCCAACGGCGGACGCATCCAGCACCACCTGCGCTACAACCTGGGTCGGCGCAACGCGCATGTCGTGTTCGTCGGCTACCAGGCCGAGGGCACGCTGGGCCGGCGGCTGGTGGATGGCGCGAAATGGGTGCGCATCCACGGCCGCGACTACCGGGTCAACGCGCAGCGGCACACCGTCGGCGGACTGTCCGCGCATACCGACCAGCAGGGCCTGCTGGCCTGGTACGGCAACTTCCAGCCCGCGCCACCGCTGGTGCTGGTGCATGGCGAAGACCGGGCGCGCGAGGCGCTGGCGGGCGAGATCGGGGAGCGCCACGGCGTGCCGGTGGAGCTCGCGCGGCCGGGGATGGTCGTCGATGTTTGAACGGGATTGCGTGCGTCAGGTGCGCTGGACGGGCGAGCCGACCGGCTCGTGTTCGCCGGTGTGGCTGAAGCTGCGGTTGCGGCCGGCCTGCTTGGCGCGGTAGAGCGCGGCGTCGGCACGGTCGAAGACGTCTTCCGGTCCGGCGTCGTCGCCGCTCACGTAGGTGTGGATGCCGACACTGGCCGTGAAGGGCGGCGGTGCGCCGGCGTTCGCGCCGTGCGGCTTGCGCCCGTGGTTGGCGAGGTCCACGTGGATGGTGGTCGCGATGGTCGCGGCCGCCTGCGCCGAGGTTTCCGGGAGCAGGACGGCGAATTCGTCGCCACCCAGGCGGGCGACCAGGTCGCGCGGGCGCCGTGCGCGGCTGCGCAGGATGCGGCCGAGCGCTTTCAATGCACCGTCGCCCGCGGCATGGCCCTGGGTATCGTTGAGCTGCTTGAAGTGGTCGATGTCCATCACCAGCAGCGACAGCGGTTGGCCGGTGCGGCGTGCGATACGCAGTTCGTGGTCCAGTGCGTGGTCGAAGCGGTTGCGGTTGGCCAGTCCGGTGAGCGCGTCCGACTGTGCCTGGTGGTGGGTGCGTCGAAGCAGCCGGTACACCCACAGCGATGCGCCGAGCGCGAGCACCAGCAAGGCCGGCACCGGCGAGAACCATGCATGCCCGTAACGCAGCAACAGCACCGAGAGCACCAGCGTGCCGACCATCGTCAGCACCGTCGGGCGCCAGATGCGGCGCAGGCCGGGCAGCAGCGACAGCAGCAGCGGGAGTGCGGCGAGCAGCGCGGCGAGCACGGCCTGCCAGCCTTCGGACATCGGCGTGATGGCGGCGCGCTTCAGCAGCATGTTGAGCAGGTTGGCCTGGTAGTCGGTGCCGCTCATGCTGGCGGTCGGGGATTGCCCCGGGGCGCGCGCCAGCGGTCCCATGCCGGTGGCGCTGACGCCCACGATGATCCAGTTGCCCCGCAGCAGCGATGCGGGAATACGCTGGTTGAGGACGTCGGTGTACGACACGTGGCGGAAGGCGTTGGGCGGTGAGGCGAACGGCACCAGCACCTCGTAGTCGCGCACCCATTCGTAGGGGGAGGCCGTTTCCAGGCCGGTGGCCGCCAGGCGGCGGCCCGGCAGGTGCCCGCCAGCACCCGCGGGTTGGTCCAGTTGCAGCAGCGCCAGCGCCAGTGCCGGCCAGTGCGGCGAGCCGAGGCCGGCACGCAGGTAGGCGCTGCGCGCCACGCCATCGTCGTCCAGCGCCATTTCGGCATGCCCCAGCGAGGCGGCCGACGCGGCGAACTCGGGGATGGGCATCAGCTCCACGGTGGAACTGTTGAGCTGGACGGGTTCCGCCAGCACCGGCAGCACGACCCGGCCGCTGCGGCTGATCGCGCGCGCCAGCAGCGCATCCCCTTCCGGATCGAACAGTGCGGGCTCCGACAGCAGGACGTTGAACGCGATGCCTTTCACTTCGGTCAGGCGCAGCCGGTCCACCAGTTGCGCATGCGTGCGGCGCGACCATGGCCAGCGGCCGAGTTCGGCCAGGCTCTTCTGGTCGACGTCGATCACCACGATGCCGGGATCCGGATCCGGCGACGCGCCCAGCACCAGCCGGTCGTAGATCCAGGCGTCTAGCGGAGCCGTCAGGCCCGACAGCGTCACCAGGATCGCGAGTGCGGCCGCGCCCACCGCCGTCAGCAGGCGGGGTTTCCACTTCGGCTTTTGCGCGGCTGTGCTCACAGGGCCAGCAGTATGAGCAATGCGCCGGCCCCGGCGCCAATCCGGCACCAGCGACAGGGGATCTCGATCACCTGCGGGGCCGGGAAAGACCCTTCGAAGCCATCCAGGTCGATGGTCTGGGCGCGCAGGTACCAGGTGCCGGCGCGCAACCGGGGCAGGGTGATCTGGGCATCGTCGACCACTTCGTCGACCTGCGGCGCACTGAAGTCGGGCGTACGCGACATCTGGAAGCGATAGCGCTGGCCGGGCTGACCCGCCGGCCAGCGGAACGTCACGTCACGGGTGCTGCCCGAGGCGGCGGCCGAACCGTCGATCTCGGTGACTTCCGCCAGCGGGCGCACGGTGAACGCCACGCGGTCGCCGAACGGGCCGGCCTTGCCGGCGGCGTCCACGCTGCGGATGCGCCAGTGGTAGTCGCCCGGGGGCAATGGTTCGTGCAGGAGGGCGGCGGTCGCGCCGTCGACGCGTGCCTGGGCGATGGTGCCTGCGGCGTCTGCCGTCACTTCGTATTCGTACGCCGTCGCGCCGGGCGCCTGCGTCCAGCTCAGCGCGACCTCGGGCGTGCGCACGACGCTCGTGGCTGCGGGCGCGATGGAATACGGCGGCGCGGGCTGGTCGTCGATCCGGAGCTCGGTGACGGCGTCGCGTCCCTCGAGTCCGCTGGCGGCGATCGCGCGAACGCGCACGAAGTACTGGCCGGCTTCCAGCGCAGGCAGGACATAGCGGGGGGCGTCGCTCTCCGCGTCCACGCGCAGGCTGTCGAAGGCGCGTCGCGCGCTCACCTGGATGCGGTACCGGGCCGCACCTTCCACCGCGGGCCAGGCCAGGTCGGGAGTGGCCGTCTGCGACAGCGCTGCGATGCGCGACAGGTCGGGCGCGGGCAGCAGCCGGACGGGCGAGACGGCCGACTGTCCTGCCGCCACCACCGCGCCGAACCCGGGCCGCAGCAGCGCGCCGCGCTGGTGGGCTGCGTTCACCGCCACGCGGCCTTCCAGTACTTCGGTCTGCGAGTGGGCCTCGCCCGCTTCGACGCGGAACCTGGTCCCGCGGACCGCGGACGATGCGGTGGGTGTGTCGACGATGAAATTGGCGGCCGGTCCGTTCAGGCGGCGCACGTCGTTGCCGATCCTGCCGCGCTGCAGGCGCAGGCGGGTATCGGCCATGCCGGAGCGGCCGAAACGGGTCAACCGGTCGAGCAGGAGTTCGCTGTCGCCGAGCAGCAGCAGGCGCGAGCCATCGGCGAACTGCAGACTGAGCGAGGCCTCCGGCGAGGTCTTCAGGCGCGCGCCGCTGGCCAGCGACATGCCCGGGGTCACCGGCGCATCGCGGCCCGTGGCGGAACGTGCGGTGGCGTCACCCTGGAGGGCGATGACCCTGGCGCTGGCAGGCTGACGGTCCAGCCACTGCAGCGGAATGCGCAGGCTGCTGCCGGGCGGAAGCTGGTAGGGATTGGCGATGCCGTTGTGCTCCTGCAGCCGCTGCCAGGGAATCGACGGCTTGAGGTAGGTGCCGGTCACGTCCCACAGGGTGTCGCCGGGACGCACGCGGTAGACCCATTCCTGCGCCTGGGCCGACCACGAGGCCAGCCACAGCAGCACCAGGCCCCATCCCAGCCATCCTCTTCCCTGGAGTGCCCGCCTTTGCATCGCCAGCTCCCGCCTCGCCCGTCAGAAATGTTGAACTGGTCACAATTATAAGCGGGTCTGATGACATTCCTGTCCGGTGGCGGGCCGATTTTCCGTCACCTCACACCGGGCCGTAGGCGTGCTTACGGTCGCGCGTCCCATAGTCCGGCGATGCGCCGCGCGAGGGCATAGGGCTCCGGCGCATCGCGGTTGCTCAGCACGATCACGGTCACCCGCTGGGCCGGGAACCGTAGCAGCACGTTGCGGAAGCCGATGCTCTCGCCTGAGTGCCACTGCATGCCGCCCTGCAGGCGCCAGCCGAAGCCGTAATGCGCCACGTCGGGCTCGGGCGTCGCCGTGGCGGGCGCGAAGGCCAGCGCGCGCGAGGTTGCCGACAGCAGGCGGTCGTCGTACAGCGCCGCATCCCAGCGCGCCAGGTCCTCAAGCGAGGAATAGATGCCGCCGTCGCCGAGCACCGCGCTGGTCGTGCTCTGGTCGGTGCGCTGCCAGTGGCCTTCGACCCGGCTGTAACCGTAGGCGCGATCCGTCACCGCCGGACCGTCGTCTTCACGCGCGCGCGTCGCGGTCATGCCAAGCGGGGTGAAGATCCGCTCCTGCAGGAACGTCGCATAGCGCTGGCCGGAGGCGCGTTCCACCACCAGCGCCAGCAGCGCATAGCCGCTGTTGCTGTAGCGGTAGTCGCTGCCGGCGGGGAAATACAGGCGATCTTCGTGTTCGAGCAGGCGCAGGACGTCGGCGTCGTGCACTTGTCGCGTCTGCTCCGCCGGCACCAGGTCTTCGTAGTCGACCAGGCCCGACGTGTGGCTGAGCAGGTGACGCAGCGTGATGCCATCCGCGGCGGCCGGCAACGAAGGCAGCCAGCGCTTCACCGGGTCGTCGACCGACAGCGCGCCATCTTCCGCGAGCAGCAGCAGGCTGGCGGCGGTGAACTGCTTGCTGACCGATGCCAGCCGATAGTTGGTCGTCGACGATGCGACGACGCCGGCTTCGAGATCGGCCAGGCCGTAGCTGCGCTGGAACACCGGCGCGCCATCCCTCAGCACCAGCACCGAGGCGCCGGGCACGCGACCGGTGTAGTCACGCATCCACGCATCGATGATGGACTCGCGCGTCGCGGCGCTTGCGTCGCCTGTCGTCATCAGCAGGACTCCCAGTAGCCAGATCGCTTTCATCGTGGTCTCCCGATGCCGGTGCCAGCCTGACGCAGCGCGTCAGTCGATCGCAGCCTCGGCGCGCAGTTGCCGTTCCCGTTCGTCGCCCAGGTAGCGGCGAATCCCATGGCGCATCAGGTACAGCAGCGGGATCAGCGCGACCGCGGCCAGCATCTTGTAGGCGTAGTTGACCGTGCTGACCGCCAGGAACAGCGAGGTCGGCCACTTCTGCGGGCCGAGCACGAACGCGATGTAGATCACCACGAAGCTGTCCACCAGTTGCGAGATCGCCGTCGAGCCGGTCGCCCGCAGCCACACCCAGCGTTCGCCGGTGGCGTTGCGGATGCGGTGGAACACCGAGACGTCGATCAGCTGGCCGACGAGGAACGCCACCACGGAACCGGCAATGGTCCACATACCCTGGCCGAAGATCGCGGCGAACGCTTTCTGGTAGTCCGGCACACCCTGCGCCTGTGCCGCTTCCACCCACCAGCCGGCCGGCGCTAGCGCGATGGCGGCGAACGCGAACAGGAAGCCGTAGACGATCAGCGCGACCGCCAGCCACGAAATGAAACGCACGCCGCGCTTGCCGAAGAACTCGTTGATGGTGTCGGTCAGGACGAAGACGAACGGCCACAGCAGCGTGCCGGCGGTGAAGCTGAGCGAGCCGGACTGGCCGAACAGGTTCCATTCCAGCGGCGCGATGCCGAGCGTGTCTTCCAGCGCGAAGATTTTGACGCCAATGAACTCGGCCAGCACCGCGTTGGCGCAGAACACCGCCGCCAGCACGATGAAGAGGCGCACCGCGCGGTCGTCCAGCGTGCGCGGCGCGTCCATCGGTCAGCGATCTCCCGCGCGGGTAAAGGGCATCGTCTCCGGCGCGACGGCACCGCCGGAAATGATGAAGCTCATCGCCTGGTCCACGGTCCAGTCGGTCGGCGTGAGCAGTTCGACGGGGACGATTTCCAGATAGCCCGAGGTCGGGTTGGGCGTGGTGGGCACGTAGACCGCGGCCAGTTCGCGCCCGCTGCCTTCCTCGCGGATCACCCGCGTCACCAGGCCAACCGATTTCATGTCCCGGTGCGGGAAATCGATCAGCACCACGCGCTGCGTACTGCCCGGTTTGGTTTCCAGCATGTCCAGCAGTTTGCGCGCGCTGGTGTAGATGACGTTCGCCAGCGGCACACGCGCGATCAGCGTTTCGAACCAGCGCAGCAGCCGCTGGCCGACCACGCGTCGCGTCAGCGCGCCAACGGCGACGATGACGAACAGCGTGGCGACCATGGCGATGGTGTTCTGCACCCACAGGCCGTTGAACCAGCCCAGCGACTGCGGGAATGTCGCCGCGATCTGGTGTGACAGCGGTTCCACCCATGGTTTGCTGATGTCGGACAGCAGCACGAACACGAACTTGATGACGACCCAGGTCAGCCAGATCGGCAGCAGGGTCAGCAGGCCGGTGATGAAGAGTTTCTGCACCGAGGGACGGTGCGCGGGATGGTCGGGGGGCATGGCGACATTGTAGGCCGCCGCGCAGCCCCGGCTATATAGTCGTCGGCAGGACGCTGTTGCAGGGGGAATGGAATGGGTGGTTTCTTCAGGTGGTCCGGATTGGTCGTGTTCGGCACGGTGGTGATCGCGGTGTCCCTGTACACCGTCAGCCGGCTGATGCCGATCCCGGCGGAGGATGCCGAGGCGCTTGCGCTGATCGAGGCGCCCCGGCCGATGGAAGGCCGTAACGGGTTTGCGGCGCTGTGGTCATTGCGGCACGACGTGCCGGTGGCGGAGGCCGAGCGCCTGCTGGCCGAAGACATCATTCGCTTCCAGACGTCGCCCCCGTGGACCGTCGACCGTGGGGTGCCCCCGTCGCCCTATCGTTCTGTGTTGGAGGCCTACCCGCTGCTCGATGCGGAGGCCGACAGCGACATACTGTGCCGCCTCGGTGAGGGCGGTTGCCTGCGGCATGTCCGCGAGCGGTTGGATACCCTCGCGCCCATCATGGCCTCCCACGCTGCGCTTGAAGAGCGCGTCGCTGCGCTGGATGCGTACGACTACTTCCGCAGTCCGTTCCCGGCAAGGCCGGATACGCCACTGCCGGCGTACCAGCCCCTGCTATCGGTGCAGACATCGTATGCCTACGCATTCGCGCGGGGCGATCATGAGGCGGGCCTGCGCGGTGTCTGCCGAAGCGGATCGATCGCGCGCAAGCTGGTGGCCAGCGGCGACAACCTAATCGGCGGCGTGATCGGAACATCGCTGATGGACGCATCGCTGCGGCTGTTCGTGGAAATGCTGGCGGAACTCCCTGCCGATCACCCGCTGCCGGAGGCGTGCGAGGACGCCTTCAGGCCGGATGGTGCGATGGTAGCGGGCATCTGTCCCACCATGACTGGCGAGGGAAAGTACATCGACGGAGGCTTGCGTGCACAGAACGGAGCCGAACAGCCGTGGCATCGTAGGCTCATGACGGGCCTCTTCCTCGACCAGCGCAAGACGATGGCGAAGGGAGCGCGTCGTCATGCATGGTTCTGCGGCGCGCAGGCGGATGTGCTCATCCGGGCGGATACTCCGCTCGGCAAGCATGCACCATTGTCAGGAGGATGGACGTTCTCGTGCGTTGCGAATGCAGCCGGCTGCTTGCTTGAGAACATCGCCGCGCCGTCGCTGGCGGGCTATGCGGAACGGTTCCAGGACGCGGAGGCGGAGCTGCGTGCCGTCGCGGCCTGGCGGGCGCTGCGCGAGCACGGCGCAGATGCGCGTCCGCTGGCGGAGCGTCTCGACGAGTGGCAACGCGCGCATCCGGGTGGCCGCAGGATCCGAGTCGGCGGGAGTTCCTATGTCTTGGTGATCGACCTGTTCAACGGTAGGCAGAGCCGCGTGTTCTCGCTGCTCCTGCCTGCCGACGGGAAAGCAGTACCGGCCCCGTGATCAGCGCGGCCGGCGTGCTTCCGGCTTCAACCGCACGTAGATCTGTTTCCGCACGCGGGCGACCACTTCGTTCTGGGCGTTGAACACGTCGGCCGGCAGCCAGCGCAGGTGCTTCTCGCCGTTGGCGGCGTCGGCGCGGATCTCCTCAAGCACGCGCTCGTCCAGGCGGAATTCCGCATGCAGCGTGCCCTTGCCGGGCTTCACGAACTCGATCTCGGCGGCCTTGTCCCAGACGTAGTAGTCGCCGCCCAGGCGTTCCTTGGCCAGGATCATCCAGAACGGGTCGGTCATGGCGAACAGGCTGCCGCCGAAATGGGTGCCGACGTAGTTGCGGTTCCAGGGACGCATGCGCAGCTCGACGCGCGCGAAGCTCCAGTCGGCGGCCATCTCGGTGACGTGGATGCCGCTGAGCAGGAAGGGCGGCCACACGTTGAAGATGTGCCGCAGGGTGCCGGGTTTCATGCAGGACTGCTTCGTTCGGAGGTGACGGACGGGTATTCGACGATCAGAACAGCAGGGAGGACATCTTCCTGCGGTACTGGCTGACCAGTGCCTCATCCTCGATCACCCGGAAGGCATCGATCAGGCTCTTGCGCGCCAGGCCGTCCTCGAACGTGCGGTCGCGCTTGAGTATCTCGAGGAACTGTTCCAGCGCGGCCTCGGAATCGCCGGCGACCAGTGCATGCACGCCCAGCAGGTGGCGGGCGCGCAGGTCGTCCGCGTTCGCGGCGACGGCGGCGCGCAGGGCGTCCGACGCCGGCGCGTCCTTGAGGGCGGCCGCGAAGCCCAGGCGCGCGCGTGCCTTGACCGCGCGGTCGTCGGTGGCGAGGTTGGCGGGCAGGGCATCGAGCAGGCGCTCGGCCTCGGCGGCCTCACCGGTCTTCAGCAGGGCAAGGACCAGGTCGAGTTTCAGTTCGTCCTTGTCCGGTTCGGCGGCAACGGCCTCGCGCAGGGCGGCGACCTGCTGCTGGGGATCCAGCGGAATTTCTTCGGCCTGCGCCTCTGCCGCTTCCGCCGGCTGCACGCCGTGCGACGCGAGGAACTCGCGCAGCTGGCCTTCCGGCAATGCGCCGGGGAAGCCGTCGACGATCTGTCCGTCCTTGACCAGAAAGACGGTGGGGACCGAACGGATCTGGAAGGCGGCGGCGATCTGCTGTTCCTTGTCCACGTCGACCTTGGCCAGCAGGAACGCGCCGTTGTAGTCGCCGGCCAGCTTCTCGAGGATCGGTCCCAGCGTCTTGCACGGTCCGCACCAGGTCGCCCAGAAGTCGACCAGTACCGGCACCTCCAGCGACTTGCGCAGGACCTCGGTTTCGAAGGTCTCGGTGGTGGCATCGAACACGTGGGGCAGATCGCTCATCGGGTCACTCTTGGCGGTGGGGCGTGGCGGTCAGATGGTGCCGGGGGCGGCAGGATACAAGGAAATGTAAAAAACGTTTGACATCGGATCGCCAGAATGTAATGTATGTATTACATATTGTCTGGCAGGAGTTACGTCAATGCGGTTGCAGCACGTGAAATGGTGGCTCCTGCTGGTCGGCGCGATGCTGGCGTTCTGGGCACTGCTGGCCGGACCGGACGTCCTGTTCGGGGTGGACCTGGGCAAGTGGGGTACGGCCCTGCTGGTGACGGTGGCCTGGGTATCGATGTTCGCGGTCTCGCAGGCGCCGCCCGGCGAGGCGGAGCGCGGCCTGTCGCCGGGCGAGTGGAAGGCGTGGGTCGGCGTGGCCTTCATGCTCGCGGCGACCGGGTACTTCCTGGCCAAGGCGCATGTCTTCGCCGAGGGTCCCGTCGCAGACAACGATGGCGCCCGGGCGGTGGGGCGCAACCTGGTGTTGCTGCTGGTCGCCTGGAGCGTGCTCCTCGGTGTGCTGGGCGCGCGCTGGAAGGGACGCGTGCAGGAGGACGAGCGTGACCGCGAGATCGAGAAGCAGGCTGCGGGCTGGGGACGTGGCGGGCTGATGTTCGTCGTGATCGGACTGGCGGTGATGCTGGCGTTCTCGCCGGCCGACCGGCTCGCCTGGGCCACCCATTTCATGATCGCCAACCTGCTGGTGTTCGCGCTGATGTGGGGTTGGCTGTGCGAGTACGCGGCGACGGCGGTGATGTATTGGCGCGATCGCCAATGACCGGCACCCCGATCGCCAACGACATCCGTCGCCTGCGCTTCGAGCGCGGTGAGATGACCCAGCAGGCGTTGGCCGATGCCTGCGGTGTCACGCGGCAGACCATCATCGCGCTGGAGGCGGGCCGCTATGCGCCGTCGCTGGAACTGGCGTTCCGCATCGCGCGGGCGTTCGGCGTGGGGATCGATGAGGTGTTCCGATGGGAGGGCGAATGAGCGGTGCAGTCAGGTGGAGCGGGTTGGCAGCGGCGATCGTGTTCGTTGCGGCATTGCTCGGTTTCGGCCTCGCGCTGCCGGGTTACTCGCAGATCGCGCATCCGGTGGCCGTCCTCGGAGCGATGGGCGTGCCGCATGCGCTCGGCTTCAATCTGCTGGGCTTCGTCCTTCCCGGCGCACTGGCGGCAACGGCGGCGATGGGCTTGCGGCGGCGCCTGCCAGACGATGCGGGTTGGCCGCTTCGCGTCGGTGCGCAACTGGTGCTGCTGTCCGCCCTGGGGTTCGCCGCCATGGGATTGCTGCCGCTGGATCCTGGAGACCTGGACAACCCGGCCAGCAGCCTGCACGCCACGGCATGGATGCTGTGGTGGGTCGCGTTCGTACCGGGCGCGCTGCTGGTCGCGCTGGGTCTGAGGGGGCGGCCGGCGTGGCGAACGCTCAGATGGGCCAGTGCCGTGGCGGCCGTGCTGGTGCTGTTTGTCGCACTGCTGGCGGTGGAGCTGATGCCGGCGGGTGTCGCGCAGCGGTTCGGCTACGCAGCGTGGCTCGGCTGGCTGTGCATCGCTTCACGCAATCCGCGTGCGTAGAGCGGAGCTTGCTCCGCTGCACGTGTATACGTTAGCGCCGACGAGCTCAGGGAGCCGCCGAGCAAGCTCGGCGCTACGGTCGGAAGGCGCGCGCCATTCGCTGCGCGGGCGCGCTGCGGCGCGTTCGTCATCGCGTCATTGGGCGGGCGTGTCGAGGCGCGGGGTTCGATACACCGTGCCGTCCTTCATCACAAAGTCGACCTTCAGCACCGCGTTGATGTCCGCCACCGGATCGCCCGGGACCGCCACGATGTCCGCACGCTTGCCGACCTCGATCACGCCCTGGTCGTCCACCCCGAGCACTTCCGCGGCGCGGATGGTCGCGGCCTGCAGCGCGACGTTGGCCGGAATGCCGGCTTCGACCATATAGAGGAACTCGCGCGCGTTGTCCCCGTGCGGGCCCACGCCCATGTCGGTGCCGAAGGCGATCTTCACGCCGTTGCGGTACGCCTTGCCGGCGGTCTCCTGGATCAGTGCACCGATGCGCTGGGCCTTCGGACGCACCACGGGCGGGAAGTAACCGTCGATCTTGGCCTTCTCCGCCACGAAGCGGCCCGCGTAGATCGTCGGCACGTACCAGGTGCCATGCTGCTTCATCAGCCGCATGATTTCGTCGTCCATGTAGGTGCCGTGCTCGATGCTGGTCACGCCGCCGACGATGGCGCGGCGCATGCCTTCCTTGCCGTGCGCGTGCGCGGCCACACGGAAGCCGTAATCCCGCGCGGTGTCGACGACGGCCTTGACCTCGTCGACCACGAACTGCGGCGCATCGCCGGACTTGGCATAGCTCAGCACGCCGCCGGTCGCGGTGATCTTGATGACGTCGCTGCCGTCCTTGTAGCGCTGGCGCACCGCCTGGCGGGCTTCTTCCGGCGAGTTGATCACGCCATCGGTCGGACCCGGCGGGCCGAGCAGGTGCGACAGCCGGTCGTTGAAGCCGTTGGTGGGATCGGCATGACCGCCGGTGGTCGCGATCGACTTGCCGGCGGCGAAGATGCGCGGCCCCTTCACCAGTCCCTGGCTGACCGCGTCGCGCAGGTGCGGCGCCACTTCGCCGCCCAGGTCGCGCACGCTGGTGAAACCGGCCATCAGCGTCTTTTCGGCATAGCCCACCGAGCGGAAGGCGTAGTCCACCGGATCCAGGCGGAAGCCCTCGGAATAGCTCTGCGGGCTGGACTCGCTGCCCAGGTGCACGTGCAGGTCGGTCCAGCCGGGCGTGCAGGTGTGGTCGGCCAGGACGATGGATTCGGCATCGGCCAGCTTGGCGCGGCCAGGAATGACCTCGGCGATCCTGCCGTCCCGCACCAGCACGGTGTGCTCGCCGAGCACCTTGCCGCTGCGGGCTTCGAACAGCCGGTCGCAGTGCACGGCGAGGGTCGACGGCGCGGCGGTCTGAGCGGCAGCGGGCAGGCCCATGGAGGCCAGGGCGAGGGCGAGCAAGGTCTTGGTCATCTGGAATCCCCGGTTTCGACCCGTCCATGCTACCCGTTGGCGTGGCGGGCCATGGTGCGCTGCGGTACCCTTGGCCGCTTTGCCGTCGCCGTCGCCGCACACCGCCATGTCCATTGCCGCCGAACCCGCTTCCTACGACCCCAAAGCCGTCGAATCCCAGGCCCAGTCCTTCTGGGAGGCCCGGCGCGCCTTCGAGGTCGATGAGCAGTCGGACAAGCCCAAGTTCTATTGCCTGTCGATGCTGCCGTATCCGTCCGGTGCGCTGCACATGGGCCACGTGCGCAATTACACCATCGGCGACGTGATCAGCCGCTACAAGCGCATGACCGGGCACAACGTGCTGCAGCCGATGGGCTGGGACGCCTTCGGCCTGCCGGCCGAGAACGCCGCGATCAAGAACAGGACCGCGCCGGCCAAGTGGACCTACGCCAACATCGAGCACATGCGCAGCCAGCTGAAGTCGCTGGGTTACGCGATCGACTGGTCGCGCGAGTTCGCCACCTGCCGCCCCGAGTACTACGTGCATGAGCAGCGCATGTTCACCCGCCTGCTGCGCAAGGGCCTGGCCTACCGCAAGAACTCGGTGGTGAACTGGGACCCGGTCGACCAGACCGTGCTGGCCAACGAGCAGGTCATCGACGGCCGCGGCTGGCGCAGCGGCGCGCTGGTCGAGAAGCGCGAGATCCCGCAGTGGTTCCTGCGCATCACCGATTACGCGCAGGAACTGCTGGACGGCCTGGACGACCTGCCGGGCTGGCCCGATGCGGTCAAGACCATGCAGCGCAACTGGATCGGCCGTTCGGAAGGTCTGGAAATCCAGTTCGCCGTCGAAGGCCACGAGCCGCTGACGGTGTTCACCACGCGTCCCGACACGTTGATGGGTGTGACTTTCGTGTCGATCGCCGGTGAGCATCCGCTGGCGCTGAAGGCGGCAGCATCGAATCCGGCACTTGCCACATTCCTCGAGGAGCTGAAGCACGGTGGCGTGTCCGAGGCGGAACTGGAGACCCAGGAAAAGCGCGGCATGGACACCGGCCTGCGCGCCATCCATCCGATCACCGGCGACAAGGTGCCGGTGTGGGTCGCCAACTTCGTGTTGATGGGCTACGGCACCGGCGCGGTGATGGCGGTGCCCGGCCACGACCAGCGCGACTTCGAGTTCGCCAGCAAGTACGCGCTGCCGATCCAGCAGGTCATCGCGCTGAAGGCGCCGAAGCACGACGACGAGAAGACCTACGACGCCACTACGTGGCGCGACTGGTACGGCGACAAGACGCGCGATGACCTGGAACTGGTCAATTCCGGCGAATTCGACGGGCTGGACTACCGCGGTGCCTTCGAGGCACTGGCCGAGCGTTTCGAGCGCAAGGGCCAGGGCCAGCGCCGGGTCAACTACCGCCTGCGCGACTGGGGCGTCAGCCGCCAGCGTTACTGGGGCTGCCCGATTCCCGTCATCTACTGCAACGCCTGCGGCGCGGTGCCGGTGCCGGATTCCGACCTGCCCGTCGTGCTGCCGGAGAACGTCACCCTGGACGGCGTGAAGTCGCCGATCAAGGCCGATCCCGAGTGGCGCAAGACCAAGTGCCCGCAGTGCGGCGCCGCCGCCGAGCGCGAGACCGACACGTTCGACACCTTCATGGAGTCGAGCTGGTACTACGCGCGCTACACCTCGCCGGGCGCGAAGGACATGGTCGACAAGCGCGGCAACTACTGGCTGCCGGTCGACCAGTACATCGGCGGCATCGAGCACGCGATCCTGCACCTGATGTACTTCCGCTTCTATCACAAGCTGCTGCGCGACGCGCGCATGGTGGACAGCGACGAGCCGGCGACCAACCTGCTGACGCAGGGCATGGTGATTGCGGAAACCTTCTACCGCGACAATGCCGATGGTTCGAAGGACTGGATCAATCCGGTCGACGTCGAGATCCAGCGCGACGACAAGGCGCGCGTGGTCGGCGCCACGCTGAAGGCCGACGGGCAGCCGGTGAAGATCGGCCCGGTCGAGAAGATGTCGAAGTCGAAGAACAACGGCGTCGATCCGCAGTCGATGGTCGACAAGTTCGGTGCCGACACGGTGCGCCTGTTTTCGATGTTCGCCGCGCCGCCCGAGCAGTCGCTGGAATGGAACGAGGCCGGTGTCGAAGGCATGGCGCGCTTCCTGCGCCGCCTGTGGACGCAGGTGCAGAAGCATGTCGCCGACGGTGCTGCGCAGGCGCTGGACGTTGCGGCGCTGACGGCGGACCAGAAGGCCGTACGCCGCAAGACGCACGAGACCATCGACAAGGTCGGCAACGACTACGGCAAGCGCCACAGCTTCAACACCGCCATCGCGGCGGTGATGGAACTGTCCAACCTGCTGGGCAAGTTCGACGATGCGTCCCCGCAGGGCCGTGCCGTGCGCCAGGAAGCGCTGGAAGCGGCGGTGCTGCTGCTCAATCCCATCACGCCGCATGCCAGCCATGCCTTGTGGCAGGCGCTGGGCCATGAGGAAACGCTGATCGAGGACGTGGCCTTCCCGCAGGTCGACACCGAGGCGCTGGTGCGCGATTCGGTGACGCTGGCGGTGCAGGTCAACGGCAAGCTGCGCGGCACCATCGAGGTGTCGGCGGATGCTGCGCGCGACCAGGTGGAGGCGCTGGCCAAGGCCGAACCCAACACCGCCAAGTTCCTCGAGGGCCTGGCGATCCGCAAGGTGATCGTGGTGCCCGGCAAGATCGTCAACATCGTGGCGGGATGAGGAGCCGGGGCTTCTTGCCCCGGTGTTCACCTGCGGTCGGGCTACGCTCTTGCCGCCCATGACCGCCTCGTCCAGACTTCGCCCATGATCCGATTCCGCCTGCCTATCCTCGTCCTCGCCTTGGCCCTGCTGGCCGGATGCGGGTTCCACCTGCGCAACAAGATCGCGCTGCCGGCCGACCTGGGCCCGGTCCGGGTCACTTCATCGTCCAACTCCTACAGTGCGCTGGTGACGAGCCTGTCGCGCGGTCTGCAGGCCGCGGGCGGTACGCTGGCGGCCCAGATCGGCGATGAAGGAGCCGTTGCGGCATCTGGTACACGGGTCGCGACGCTGCGTGTCGTGTCCGAGCGCTGGGGCGATCTGCCGATCGCCGTGGACCAGTTCGGTCGCTCGCAGGAGTACACCCTGCGATACGCGGTGGTGTTCGTCTTCAAGCACGCGGACGGCACCGATCTGGTGCCGCAGCAGGTCGTGGAGCTGTCGCGCGACTACGTGTCGCAGCCCGACAACGCCACCGGTACGACCACCGAACGGGAAGTACTCGCCGACGAGCTGCGCCGCGAGATGGCCGCCTCGATCCTGCGCCGCATCGACGGTGTGGTGCGTTCGGGGCAGGTGAACGCGGCGCCCTGATGGAGCTCAAGCCGGAACAGCTGGCGGCGCGCGGCACGTCCGAGCCGCTGCTGCCGGTCTACCTGATCGCGGGGCCGGAGACGTTGCGCGTGCTCGAGGCCGCGGACGCGGTGCGCGCCCATGCGCGTGCGCAAGGGATCGGCGAGCGCGAAGTCTTCGATGCCGACGGACGCGATTTCGACTGGGGGCAGCTGGAGGCGAGCTTCAACGCGCCCAGCCTGTTCAGCGCACAGCGACTGGTGGAAGTACGCCTGCCGGGCGGCAAGCCGGGCAAGGAGGGCGCGGAGGTGATCAGCGCGTTCTGCGCCAACCCGCCGCCCGACGTGGTGCTGCTGATCACCGCTGGCGAGTGGGGCAAGGCCTACCAGGGCAAGTGGAGTGACGCGATCACCCGGGTCGGCGTGCTGGCGGTGGCGTGGGCCATCAAGCCGCACGAACTGCCGGGCTGGATCGAGAGCCGGCTGCGCAGCAAGGGCCTGCGCGCCGATCGCGATGCGGTGCAACTGCTGGCGGACCGTGTCGAGGGCAACCTGCTTGCTGCGGCGCAGGAAATCGACAAGCTGGCGTTGCTCAGCGACGGCCAGACGCTGGATGTCGACCGCATGGAGTCGCTGGTCGCCAATGCGGCGCGCTACGACGTGTTCCGCCTGACCGACGCGGTATTGGCGGGGCAGGGCGCACAGGTGTCGCGCATCCTCGCCGGCCTGCGTGCCGAGGGCGACGTGGTCGCTGGCCTGATGCCGATGATCGTCAAGGAACTGCTGCGCACGGCGACGCTGGCGCGCGTGCAGGCCAACGGCGGCAATGTCGCCGCGGAAATGAAGTCGCAGGGCATCTGGGAAGCCAAGCAGGCGCCGTTCAAGCGCGCGCTGCAGCGTCACGCCGCGCCGGCGCGCTGGGACCGCTTCGTCGCCGAAGCATCGAAGATCGACCGGACCGCCAAGGGCCGGGGCGACGGCGATGCCTGGGTCGGACTGGAACGGCTGCTGCTGGCCATCGCGGACGCGAAGGCCGTGCGCCTGCTGGTCGCCTGACCGGGCGATGCTGCATCTCGTCTACGGCGGCACGTTCGACCCCGTCCACAATGGGCATCTGGCCATCGCGCGCGCTGCGCACGAGGCGTTCGGCGTTCCCGTCAGCCTGATGCCGGCAGCCGACCCACCACACCGCGCAGCGCCAGGCGCCACGGCCGCGCAGCGTGCGCATCTGCTCGATATCGCGGTAAGGAACGAGCCCGACCTTCGCGTGGACCGACGCGAGCTGGCGCGCGCCGCGCGCGATCCGGCCGGTCGCTCGTACACGGTCGATACGCTGCGGGAACTGCGTGGAGAACTCGGCGGAGCGGTCCCGATCGCCCTGCTGATCGGCGCCGACAGCCTGCTGGGGCTGCCGACCTGGCGCTCATGGGCGACCCTGTTCGACCTGGCGCACTTCATCGTCGCCGATCGGCCGGGCGGCGGCCTCGAGGACGGCCTCGCGCCCGACCTGAGCGCCAGGCTGGAGGGTCGCTGGACCGATCGGGCCGAAGACCTCCAACTGGCCCCCGCCGGCCGCGTATTCCGGCTGAACCAGCCCCTCCAGCCGGAGTCGGCCACCGAGATCCGTCGCCGCATCGCCGCCGGCGAGGCGTGGCGCCATCTGGTCCCTCGAGCGGTCGCGGACGCGATCGCCGACGAAAGGCTCTACGTCTCACGGGCCGCCGACGCCGGTCCGCTATAATCGCGGCCGAGTTCCAGGAGCCACCAAGCCTTTGTCCAGCCAAGCCCACGTCATCAAGACCCGTCTCCCCAGCCCGCCCCCGGCCCTGCCGGACCTGCTTGCCACCGTGCACGCCGCGGTGCAGGAGCTGAAAGCCAAGGACGTCGTCGAGATCGACGTGCGTGGCAAGTCCAGCGTCGCCGACTACCTGGTGATCGCCTCGGGCACCTCCACCCGGCACGTGAAGTCGATCGCCGACGAAGTGGTGAGGTTCGCGAAGAAGCTCGACGTGATGCCGTTGGGCGTGGAGGGCGAGCGCGAAGCCGAATGGGTACTGGTGGACCTGGGCGATGTCATCGTCCACGTCATGCTGCCGCGCGTGCGCGAGTTCTATGCGCTGGAACGGCTGTGGACCGTCGGCGACCAGCCGCCGGAAGACGTCGAGACGGCCGACGAATCGCGCCTCTGACGCAGGCTTGTTGTTCGATACGACGGCGCTCTCGTGGCGCCGTTGTCGTTTAGGGAGATTCGCCCGTGCCCGCTATCCTGCCGTCATGAAATGCCGGCTCATCGCCACCGGCGAGCGTGCGCCGACCTGGGTCGCGCAGGGCTTCGCCGAATACCAGAAGCGCCTGTCGCACTGGCTGCCGTTCGAACTGGTCGAGATCGAGCCGGGGCTGCGCGGAAAAGGGCGCGATCCGCAGCGGGCCATCGAGGATGAGGGGAAGCGGGTGCTGGCCGCGTTGCCGAAGAGCGCGCATATCGTCGCGCTGGAGGTCACAGGCAAGCCTTACTCGTCGGAGCAGCTCTCGCAGCGGCTGGAGCACTGGCGCACGCTGGGTCGCGACATCGCGCTGCTGATCGGCGGACCCGAGGGCCACGCGCCGGATGTGCTGGCTGCCTCACACGAGAAGTGGTCGCTCAGCCCGCTGACGTTGCCGCACATGCTGGTGCGCCTGGTGGTCGCCGAGCAGGTCTATCGCGCCGCCGCGATGCTGGCGAACCATCCCTATCACCGCGCATGAGTCGCACGTCCTTTTGTAGGAGCGAGGTGAGTCGCGACCGGATGGGGTGCACGCCAGAAATGGCCAAGCAGGAAGGTCAGCATCCGCCTCGAGGACTGCTGGCGCTCTCCGGTCGGCTGTCGCGACTCACGTCGCTACTGCAAAAGAAAAGCCCGCCTTTCAGCGGGCTTCTGCTTTCATGCCGGGCGCATCACTGCATATTGAACGCGATCGGCACCAGACCATAGGCCTGCACCGCCTGCCCGTTCTGCATGGCGGGCTTGAAGCGCCAGGTCTTCAGCACATGCTGCAGGGCCGAGCGGTCCAAGTTGCGGTTGCCGCTGCTCGTCTCGATGGTCACGTCGAGGGGCTTGCCGTCGATGTCGACCAGCACGCGCAGCACCACCGTGCCTTCCACGCCATTCTTCAGCTCATTGAGCGGGTAACGCGGTGCCGTGGCACGGACATACTCCAGTGTGGCGGAGGGCAAGGGTCCTGTGCCCACGGCTATGCCGCCGACCTCGCTGCTGTCGATGGCGGGGATGTCGATGACGCGCTCGCTGCCCGGCGCCACGAAAATCGGAACATCGACCTTCGGCGTCGCAGTAGGAGTCACGGCAGGCGTCGGTGCGGTCGGGCGCGGCTCTTCCCGCTTGACGATGGTCTGCTGTTCCTCGATCGGCACGACGATCGGGATGGGATCCTCCTTCTGGATCCAGCGCACCTCAGGCTTGGGCTTGGCCGCAGGCGCGAGAGGAGGCGCCGCCATCGGGATCAGCAGCATGAGCAGCGCGGCGGCGTGAAGGGCAATGGCGGCTGCGATGGCGGCGATGCGGCCGATGTCGATGCGGGTATCGGAACCGTGGGGTAGTGCGCGAACCATGATCCACCTCCTTGAGGGCTGTGAACGGAACAACGCTCGGCCGCGGGGAGTGGGGTTGCAACGTCCCGGCGCCGCACGTCCAGACTCTACTCCGGCGGAGGGCGTCCGCAAGAGGGCGGGGCTTCGACCTTCGGCGTAGTCCGGGAATCCGGCCCGGGAACGAAAACGGCGCCCCGCAGGGCGCCGTCGTCGTGAACATGTGGTGCGGGATTACTTGCCCAGTTCGAACACCACGTCCAGGTTGATCGAGACCGTGGTTTCGCCAGGCGAGACCGGCGGGGCGCCCGAGGCGTCACGCGCTTCCATCTTGGCCATGGCCATCATCGGCATCGGGCGGAAGCCGCCGTTGCCCTCGGAGATGCTCACGATGCGGCGCACCTTCAGGCCCAGCGACTTCGCGTAGGTCTCAGCGCGGGCCTGGGCCTTCTTCAGCGCGGCCAGGCGGGCTTCGTCGTAGACCGGTTCCGGATTGTCGATCTCGAAGCTGGGGCCGTTGATCTGGTTGGCACCCACGCCGGCCAGCGCATCCAGCACCTTGCCGAGCTTGGCGATGTCGCGGACCTTGACGCTGACCGTGTTATTCGCCTGGTAGCCGGTGATCTTCGGCGCCTCGTTCTCGGCGTAGCGGTACTGCGGATTGAGGCTGATCCCGCTGGTCTGCACGTCCTTGTCGGCGATGCCGGCGGCCTTGATGGCGGCCACGACCTTCGCCATCTGCTCGCTGTTCTGGCGCATCGCGGTGTTGCCGTCGACCGCCTGGGTGACGACACCGGCGGAGATCGTGGCGATGTCCGGCACGCGCGAGGCTTCCGCCTGCGCCGAGACGTTGAGCAGGGTGCCGTCGGCCGGGATGGCGTAGGCCGGAGCGGTCTGGGCGGAGGAAGTCATGGCGGCAGTGGTTCCGAGGGACAGGGTCAGGGCGAGCAGCAGGGGACGGATCAGGGGCAGGCGCATGGGATCTCCTTGTCGTATTGGGGGTGGCGCGGCACCCGGTCGTCGAGGCGAAAGGGTGTTCACGATGACATGAACGCGCTGTGATCTGGCGCAGGGTTAGAGGTCTCCGGCCAGTATCAGCGATCATTCAGTCAGGCGCCGCGGGTTATTCTTCCTCGATGCTCTATCTCGCCTCCCAGTCCCCGCGCCGTGCCGAACTGCTGACCCGCCTGGGGTTGTCCTTCGGACGCATCGATCTCGACATTCCCGAGCAGCGGCAGCCCAATGAGCCGGCCACCGACTACGTCCGGCGCGTCGCCCGGGAGAAGGCGGGAGCCGGCCTGCTGAAGGTCGTCGCCACGCCGGGGGCGGTGGTGCTGGGCGCCGATACGGAGGTGATCCTGGAAGACGAAGTTTTCGGCAAGCCGGTGGACGCCGCCGATGCCGCGGCCATGCTGCGCCGCCTGTCCGGCCGCACGCATCAGGCCGTCTCTGCGGTTTCGGTGGTCAGCGCATCACGTGAATCGCAGGCGCTCGTCATTACCGACGTGAGCTTCGCCGAACTGGACGAGGCCGACATCGCCGCCTACGTCGCCAGCGGCGAGGCGATGGGCAAGGCGGGTGCCTATGGCATCCAGGGACGGGCCGAACAGTTCGTCACCCGGCTCGCCGGCAGCTATTCCGCCGTAATGGGCCTGCCGTTGCACGAGACCTCCAGGCTGCTGCGGGACTTCGGCATCCTTCCATCGGCATCCGCCGTCACCGCGTCAGCCTGAGGGAAGGACCCCATGTCGGAAGAAATCCTGGTCAACGTCACCCCGCGCGAAACCCGTGTCGCGGTGATCGAGAACGGCATGCTGCAGGAACTGCACATCGAACGCGGCTGGCGCCGCGGCGTGGTGGGCAACATCTACAAGGGCAAGGTGCAGCGGGTGATGCCCGGCATGCAGGCGGCGTTCGTCGAGGTCGGGCTGGATCGCGCCGCTTTTCTGCATGCCAACGACATCGTGCGTTCGTCGCCGGGCGCGGTGGTCGAGGGCGAAGAGGCGCCCCTGCCCACGCCGCCGGCCGCGCCGATCATGGACCTGCTGCGCGACGGGCAGGACATCGTGGTGCAGGTGGTGAAAGACCCGATCGGCAGCAAGGGCGCGCGCCTGACCACGCAGATCAGCATTCCGTCGCGCTACCTGGTGTTGCTGCCGCAGTCGAAGGTGATCGGCGTGTCGGCGCGCATCGAGGACGAGGCCGAGCGCCATCGCCTGAAACAGGTCGTCACCGAACTGGCCGGTCTGCATGGCGGCCACGGCTACATCATCCGCACCAATGCAGAAGGCCAGCCGGCCGAGGCGCTGGCCGAGGACATCGCCTACCTGTCGCGCGTGTGGAACGTGGTCGAGCGGCGAGGCCGCGAATCGCCCTCGTGCAGCATCCTGTACGAAGACCTGAGCCTGCCGCTGCGCGCCGTGCGCGACCTGATCCGCAAGGACGTGGAGAAGGTGAAGGTCGACTCCAAGGAAACCCACGAGCGCCTGCAGGCCTTCGTCGCCAAGTACATGCCGGTCCTGGCCGAACGCATCGAACTGTATTCGGGCGAGCGGCCGATCTTCGACCTGTACGGGGTCGAGGACGAGATCGGGCGCGCGCTGGACAAGCAGGTGCCGCTGAAATCCGGCGGCTACCTGGTGATCGACCAGACCGAGGCGATGACCACGGTCGACGTGAACACCGGTTCGTTCCTCGGCCAGCGCAACCTCGAGGAAACCGTCTACCGCACCAACCTTGAAGCGGCACAGGCGGTCGCGCGCCAGCTGCGGCTGCGCAACCTGGGCGGCATCATCATCATCGACTTCATCGACATGGATGATCCCGAGCATCGCCGCCAGGTGCTGCGCACGCTGGAGAAGTCGCTGGCGAAGGACCACGCCAAGACGACGGTGTACGAGTTCTCGCCGCTCGGCCTGGTGGAGATGACGCGCAAGCGCACGGTGGAAAGCCTGGCCCGCCAGTTGTCCGAGCCGTGTCCGGAATGCAGCGGCCGCGGCAGCATCAAGACCACCGAAACCGTGACCTACGAGATCTTCCGCGAGATCACCCGCGCCGTGCGTCAGTTCGAAGCCGCGCGCCTGCTGGTGATCGCCTCGCCCAAGGTCGTTGCCCGCATCACCGACGAAGAGTCGACCGCGGTGGCCGAACTGGAAGAATTCCTCGGCAAGTCGATCCGCTTCCAGGCGGACGAGCAGTACCTGCAGGAGCAGTTCGATGTCGTGCTGCTTTGAAGCCGGGAATGGGGAATCGGGAATGGGGAATCGTGCGAGCGGTAGCCCGATAGCCGGCGCGTTGCCCAGGACGGGCCCATTCCCCATTCCCCGTTCCCCATTCCCGGCCCGCTGATGCCCACGCCGCTGCGCCGCCGCTTGCGCTTGGCTCGCCGGGGTGCCGTCTATGGCATCGCGGTGGTACTGGTGTGCATGGCCGTGGTGCTCGGCATCGCCAGCCAGGTGCTGCCGCTGGCCGAACGACACCCGGACCGCGTCGCGGCCTGGCTCAGCGAGCGGGCCGGCCGGCCGGTCGCGTTCGATGCGGTGAAGACGCAATGGACGCGGCGTGGACCGCTGTTGCAGCTCGACGGCCTGCGCCTGGGCGAGGGCGACAGCGGCGTGCGCATCGGCCAGGCCGAGGTGCTGGTGTCGATGTACGGTGGCCTGCTGCCGGGACGGTCCTTCACCGAGTTGCGGCTGCGCGGTCTGTCGCTGACGTTGCAGCGCGGCGACGACGGCAAATGGGCTGTGCGCGGACTGCCCGGGCAGCAGCAGTCCACGGAAGATCCGCTGCGGAGCCTGGAGGGCCTCGGCGAACTGCAGGTGATCGACGGCAAGCTGGCGATCGTCGCGCCGTCGCTTGGCTGGGATATCCGCCTGCCCGAGATCGACCTGCGCCTGCGCGTCGATGGCGACCGCGTCCGTGCGGGCACGCGTGCGTGGATCCGCAAGGACGCCGCGCCGTTGAACGTGGCGGTCGACTTCGACCGCAAGGCCGGCGATGGACGCGCCTACCTCGACGTATCCGCGGAAGACATCGGCGCCTGGTCGCCGCTGCTGCGCTACGCCGGCGTGGTCGCCGAAAGCGGCAACGGGCGCGTGCAGGCGTGGACGGAGTTGCGCAAGCACCGCGTAGTGCTGGTGACCGCGGACGCCCGCCTGCGCCAGGTAGGATTGCAGGGGGCGCCTCTGCCGGATTCCGCCACGCCTACGCGGATCGCGTTCGACCAGATCGAAGGCCGCCTGCGCTGGCGACTGGTATCGGGTGGCTGGCGGCTCGATGCGCCGCAGCTGCGTGTCGGCACGGCGCCGGCCGTGCAGACACTCGATGGCCTGGTGCTCGCGGGCGGCGAGCGTTACGCGCTGCTGGCCGACCAGGTGGATGCGGCGCCGCTGTTCTCGGTGCTTGGCCTGAGCGACAAGGTCGATGCCGGCCTGCGCCGCTGGCTGGTGCAGGCGCAGCCCGGCGCGCGGCTGGCACGCCTGACCCTGGCCGGCCGCAAGGACGGCGGGCTGCACGCAGAGGGGCAACTGCGCGACATCGCGTTCAAGGCGGTGGGCGATGCACCCGGACTCAGCGGCCTTGCCGGTGATTTCGATGGCGATGCGGATGGGTTCCGCCTGACGCTGGATCCCGCGTCCGACATGCGTTTCGACTGGCCCAGCGGATTCGCGGTGGTGCACGACGTGCGCCTGCAGGGCGACGTGCTCGGCTGGCGGGAAGGCGCCGGCTGGCGCGTGGGAACCTCCGCCCTGCACGTGCAGGGCAAGGACTATGCGGCCGACGTGCGCGGTGGCATGTGGTTCCAGGGCGACGGCACGCGGCCGTGGATCGATCTGGCGGCGGATCTCGCCGATGCGCCGGTGCCGGTGGCCAAGGGCTTCTGGATCCACCACAAGATGCCGAAGGCGGCGGTCGACTGGCTCAACGGCGCGCTGGTCGGCGGCACCGTGCGGAACGGACGCGCGATCGTCAGCGGTGACCTGGACGACTGGCCGTTCACCGACCGCAACGGCCGGTTCGAAGCCGTGGCGCACATCGAGCATGGACAGTTCAAGTTCCAGCCGGACTGGCCGCAGCTCGAGCAGGTGGATGCGGACATCGCCTTCATCGGCAACGGCTTCGAACTGAAAGGGCGCGGCGCGCTCGCAGGTGTCGCGATCCCCGCCTTCCAGGCCGGCATCGCGGATTTCGGTGACGGCGACCTGAAGATCGCCGCGCGCACCGACACCGATTCGGGCCGATTGCTCGCGTTGCTGCGGCAGAGCCCACTGCACAAGACCTATGGCGACACGCTGGATCACCTGCAGGCCAAGGGTCCGGTGACGGCAACGTTCGATCTGCTGCAGCCGCTCCATGCCGACGAGCAGGCGCGCAGGACGCTGGCCGGCACCGTGGACCTGAAGGGCACGCAGCTGTCCGAGACGCGCTGGGACCTAGTGTTCGACAATGTGCGCGGCAAGGCGAAGTACGACGACGGCGGCTTTGCGTCGGGCCCGTTGCAGGTCGTGCACGAGGGCCAGCCGGGCGTGCTGGGCCTGCGCGCCGGCAGCGGCACGCGCGACCGCACCCAGGCGTTCGAGGCCGATCTGTCCGCGATGGTGGACGCCGACCGCCTGCTCGATCGCGCTCCGGAAATGGCGTGGCTGAAGCCGTACATGGAGGGGCGTTCGTCGTGGACCGTGGGCGTGAGCATTCCGCGCACCGCGTCGGGCGCGCCCGAAGCCCCCACGCAACTGAGCCTGACGTCCGATCTGGTCGGCACGTCGATGAGCCTGCCGGCGCCGATGCGCAAGGCGGCGCCGACGCCACTGGCGACCACGGTCCGCGCGCCATTGCCCATCGGCAGCGGCGAGATCGATGTGGCGTTCGGCGACCTGCTGGCGCTGCGTGCACGCAGCACCAACGGCCAGACCGGCGTGCGCGTGGTGCTGGGCAGCGACGTGGTGAAGGACGCGCCACCGTCGTCCGGCCTGGTGGCGACCGGCCGCACCGGCGCGCTGGATGCGATGGAGTGGATCACCGTCGCGCGTGGCGGCGGCGGGGAAGGCGACGGTCTGGCGTTGCGCCATATCGATGTCACTGCCGAGCGGCTGCTGATGATCGGTTCCGTGTTCCCGGACACGCGTTTGCAACTCGCGCCCGCACAGCAGGCGTTGGCGGTGTCGCTGGATGGCGACGCGCTGTCAGGTGCGCTGCTCGTCCCCGATGCGAAGGGCGCACCGATCGCCGGCAAGCTGGCGCGCGTGCACTGGCGCAAGGCGCCCGTGGAGGGTGCGCCGACCGCCGGACCTGGCGCGCGCAGCGCCACCGACGACATCGATCCGGCGGCGGTGCCGCCGCTGTCGCTGGACGTCGAGGACCTGCGATTCGGCGATGCGCGACTGGGTACGGCCAAGTTGCGCACGCGGCAACAGGCCGATGGCCTGCATGTGGACCAGTTGCAACTGCGCTCGCCCGGCCAGCAGATCGACGTGCATGGCCAGTGGACCGGCACCGGCGCGGCGGCACGCACGCGGTTCGCTGCCGAGGTGAAGAGCGAGAACTTCGGCGTGCTGTTCGACGATCTGGGCCTTGGCGACCGCGTGGGCGGTGGACATGGCCAGATCACCGCGGATGCCGGTTGGCCTGGCAGCCCCGCCGCGTTCCGCCTCGCTGCACTCGACGGCAGCGTGAAGCTGGCCGTGCGCGATGGCCATCTGCTCGAGGTCGAACCGGGCGCCGGCCGCGTGCTCGGCCTGCTGAGCGTGGCCGAAGTACGGCGCCGCCTGATGCTCGATTTCAGCGACTTCTTCTCCAAGGGATTCGCGTTCAACCGCATCGACGGCGATATCCGTGTCGGCGGCGGGCTGGCGCGCAGCGACAACCTGCTGATCGATGGCCCCGCAGCCGAGATCGCGATCCGCGGCGACACCGACCTGCGCAGCGAACGGTTCGACCAGACCGTCGACGTGAAGCCGAAGTCCGCCAACGTACTGACGGCGGTCGGCGCCGTGGCCGGCGGCCCCATCGGCGCCGCGGTCGGTGCGGTGGCCAATGCCGTCCTGAAGAAGCCGCTGGCCGAGATGGGCGCCAAGACCTACCGGGTCACCGGCCCGTGGAAGTCGCCCAAGGTCGAAGTGGTGGGCCGTGAGCAGTCGCGCGCCCGCAACGACGACGACCGCACCGACCGCGCCGGCGCCCCCTGACACCGGCGCGATGGCCGCGGCAAGGTTGCCGAGGCCGTCCTTCGCCCCCATGGTACTGACATGACCCTGCCCATCCCGCTCGCCGAAACCCGTCTCCTCCTGCCTGCCGGACTGGATCCCTCCGGTCTCGACCGTGCGTTCGGCACGCTGCTCGGGCCCGGCATCGACTTCGGCGACCTGTACTTCCAGCACGCCCGCCGCGAGAGCTGGACGGTCGAGGACGGCATCGTCAAGGACGGAGCGCACTCGATCGAACAGGGCGTGGGCGTGCGCGCGATCTCCGGCGAGAAGACCGGATTCGCCTATTCCGACGACATCAATGCGCAGGCGCTGCTGGGTGCGGCGAAGTCCGCGCGCGCCATCGCCCGTGATGGCGCCGCGCACACACCGCGCACGCTGGTGCGCAGCGGTGGCCGCGCGCTGTACGCCGGCGACGATCCCATCGATGCGATGGGCAACGACGCCAAGGTCGAGGCACTGCGTGCGGTCGATCGCTTCCTGCGCGCCGCCGACCCGCGCGTGCAGCAGGTGACCGTCAGCCTGTCCGGCGGCATCGACACCGTGCTGGTCGCGCGCAGCGACGGCGTGCTCTCCTCCGACGTGCGCCCGCTGGTGCGCTTGAACGTGCAGGTGATCGTCGAGCAGAACGGTCGCCGCGAATCCGGCTACGCCGGCATGGGCGGACGCTATGGCTATGCCGAGCTGTTCGCCGACGGCAAGCCCGAGGACCTCGCACGCGAGGCGTTGCGGCAGGCGCTGGTGAACCTGGAGGCGATCGATGCGCCGGCCGGCGTGATGCCGGTGGTGCTGGGCAGCGGCTGGCCGGGCGTGCTGCTGCACGAAGCCGTCGGCCATGGGCTGGAAGGCGACTTCAACCGCAAGGGCACCAGCGTGTACGCGGGTCGCATCGGCCAGCAGGTCGCGTCGAAGGGCGTCACCATCGTCGATGACGGCACGCTGCCGGGCCGCCGCGGTTCGCTCAACATCGACGACGAAGGCACGCCGACCAACTGCACTACCCTGATCGAGGATGGCGTGCTGGTCGGCTACATGCAGGACACGCACAACGCACGCCTGATGGGCGTGGCGCCCACGGGCAACGGCCGTCGCGAGTCGTTCGCGCACCTGCCGATGCCGCGCATGACCAACACCTACATGCTCGCCGGCCAGCACGACCCGGAAGACATGATCCGCTCGGTGAAGAAGGGCCTGTACGCGGTCAATTTCGGCGGCGGCCAGGTCGACATCACCAGCGGCAAGTACGTGTTCTCCGCGACCGAGGCCTACCTGATCGAGGATGGCCGCATCACCGCGCCGGTCAAGGGCGCCACGCTGATCGGCAACGGTCCAGAAACCATGCAGAAGGTGAAGATGGTCGGCCACGACCTGGCGCTCGACCAGGGCGTCGGCGTGTGCGGCAAGGACGGCCAGAGCGTGCCGGTGGGCGTGGGCCAGCCGTCGTTGCTGATCGAAGGCCTGACGGTGGGTGGGACGAAGGCGTGATGCGCTCCTGCCTGTCCCTTCTCCCGTCGGGAGAAGGTGCCCCGCAGGGGCGGATGAGGGTGCAGCGGAATCCATGACGCCTGCGCCACATGGACTTCGCCGGACCCTCTCCCCAACCCCTCTCCCGGTGGGAGAGGGACGAGAGTGCGTCACCTTAGTCGATCGCCTGCGCTGCGCCAGGGTCCAACCGCACATCGCGCATCGCCCCGAACAGTGTGCGTCCTTGCCGGTCCCTTCTCCCGTCGGGAGAAGGTGCCCCGCAGGGACGGATGAGGGTGCGGCGGACTCCATGACGCCTGCGCCGCATGGACTTCGCCGGACCCTCTCCCCAACCCCTCTCCCGAGGGGAGAGGGGCTACTCGGTTTCGTCGCCGTCGGTGTCCCGCACGTCGGCCGCGGACAGTACATCGCGCACTTCGCGGAACAGTTCGCGGAAGGCACGCGGCGGTTTGTTCTTCGCTTTTTCGTCGGTGGCGTTGCGTACCAGCTGGCGCAGCTTCTGCCGGTCGGCCGTCGGGAACGCGTCCAGCAGGTCCGCCAGCGCCTGGTCGCCATCGGCCAGCAGGCGGTCGCGCCACTGTTCGGCCTGGTGCAGCAGGGCGGTCTCGCGGCGCGCCGCTTCGCCGCCTTCGTCCATCGCATCGCGGATCGCTTCCAGCACCTCGTCCTCTTCGCGCCGCATCTGCTTGGCGAGGAACTGCAACTGGCGCTTGTGCGCGATGTGCGACGTGATGCGCTGCGTTTCCACGATGTGCGGCATCAGGTCTTCGGGAATCGGCAGGCGCGCCAGCTGCGCGGCCGGCAGCGCGACCAGCTTCTCGGCCAGGCTGCGGATCTCCAGCGCCTCGCCCCGCTGCTGGGTACGGCTGGGACTGAAGAATTCGCCGGTTTCGGGGTCGCGTCCGCGCATGGTGAAGCCTCTCTTTCGCTGCCGCAGCCACGTGCGGCAGCCTGAATCGAATACCGATCCGGCGCTTGGGCGCGGATCACAGGACACAAGGATAAAGCATTGAACGCCACTGCCCTGACTTCCCCCGATGACAGCCTCGCGCGGCTCGAACGCCTGGAGGCGCTGTCGCAGCGCCTGCTGGAGCGTGCGCGGGCGCATGGCGCCACCCAGGCCGAGGTGAGCTGCAGCGAGGAGACCGGCCTCAACGTCAACGTCCGCCTCGGCGACGTGGAGACGGTGGAGTCGACCCGCGACCGCGGCATCGGCGTGACCGTGTACTTCGGCCAGCGCAAGGGCAGCGCCAGCACCGCCGACCTGCGCGAGGAGAGCCTGGAAGCCACCGTGGCGCAGGCCTGTGCCATCGCGCGCTATACCGAGGACGACGACGCGTCGGGCCTCGCCGATGCCGCCTTGATGGCGCGCGCGTTTCCCGACCTGGATGTCTGGCATCCGTGGGCGCTCGAGATCGACCACGCCGTGGACCTCGCGCTTGCGTGCGAAGCGGCCGGGCGCGATGCCGATGCGCGCATCGCGAATTCCGATGGCGCCTCCGTCGGCAGCGGCGAGAGCCTGTCGGTGTATGCCAACTCCCATGGTTTCATCGGCCGCGAGCGCGACACCCAGCACACGATCGGGTGCGCGCTGATCGCCGGGCAGGGCGACGGCATGCAGCGCGACGGCTGGTACAGCACCGCGCTGTCGCACCGCGAACTGGACGACCCGGCCGCTATCGGTCGCAAGGCCGCCGAACGCACGCTGTCGCGCCTGCAGCCACGCTCGCTGGCCACCGGCGAGTATCCGGTGCTGTTCTCCGCGGAGGTCGCGCGTTCGCTGGTCGGCCACCTGCTCGGTGCGGTCTCCGGTGGCGCGCTGTACCGGAAGGCCAGCTTCCTGCTCGACCACGTGGGCCAGAGGATCTTCCCGGACTGGTTCGCCATCGAGGAACTGCCGCTGCTGCCGCACGGGCTGCGCTCGTCGGCCTTCGATGCCGAGGGCGTGGCGACGAAGCGCTCGCACCTCGTCCGCGACGGCGTGCTGGAGCGTTATGTGCTGGGCAGTTATTCCGCGCGCAAGCTGGGATTGCAGACCACCGGCAATGCCGGGGGCGTGTACAACCTGCAGGTGAAGGCGAACGCGGGCGGTTTCGATGCGCTGCTGGGTGGCATGCGCACCGGCCTGCTGGTTACGGAGCTGATGGGGCAGGGCGTGAACGGCGTGACCGGCGACTACTCGCGCGGCGCGGCCGGCTTCTGGGTGGAGGACGGCGTACTGGCCTACCCGGTGGACGGCATCACTGTCGCTGGCAACCTCAAGGCCATCTTCGCCGGCATCGAGGCGGTGGGCAGCGACGTGGACCGCCGTTCGCACGTGGGCGTCGGATCGATCCTGGTCGGTCGGATGACGGTCGCGGGCGAGTAGTCGCGACGGCCGTCTGGCCGACGGCAACCCCATTACCCGTTATGCTTGGCGTGCGGAGTACGGCGGGGGAATGCCGTACTCGACCGCCCACCACACCACTTTCCGGGGATCCACACGATGAGCGAATTCGACAACGTCACCGCACCGCCGCCGCCGGCTGCCGGCGATGCGCCGCAGGACCAGCGCACCATGGCGCTGCTGGGGCACCTGCTGGGCATCATCACCGGGCCGATCGGCGCGCTGATCATCTGGCTGGTCAGCAAGGACGATGCGTCGAAGGGCTTCGTCGTCGACCAGTCCAAGGAAGCGCTGAACTTCCAGATCACGGTGTTCATCGCGATCGTCATCTCCTGGATCCTGGCCTTCGTGCTGATCGGTCTGCTGCTGATGCCGCTGGTCGGCATCGCCAACCTCGTGCTGTGCATCATCGCGGGCATCAAGGCCAACAACGGCGAGTCGTACCGCTATCCGTTCGCCCTGCGCCTGATCAAGTAAGCGATCGCGACGCGCTGCAGGAAAGCCCGGCCATGCCGGGCTTTTTTATTGTTAGGTGTCAAGCGGAGGACGGGCACCTAGAATCCGGCGGACCAGGCGCGGCCCTGCCGTTACCGGCGCCGCGACGGGTCCCGCTGTCTGTCCGACTCAACAAGGAACCTGCATGTCCCACTCGAACGTTTCACCGGAAGAACGCACCGCGGCCCTGATCACCTATCTGCTCACGGCTTTCCTCGGCATCATCGGCGCAGTGATCGGCTGGGCGGTATTCAAGGACAAGGGTGCGTTCGCGAAGGACCAGACCACCGAAGCGCTCAACTGGGCCATCTCGCTGACGCTGGCCTTCATCGCGCTGTGGGTGGTCGTGTTCGTGCTGGCCATGGTCTCGCCCAAGCTGGCGATCGTGGGCACGCTGCTCTATATGGTGCTGGCCCTGGCCGGCTTCATCCTGTCGATCATCGCGGCCATCAAGGCCAACGGCGGAACCGCCTTCCGTTTCCCCTTCGCACTGCGACTGGTCAAGTAAGCGCTCACCGCGCGCAACGAGAAAGCCCGGCAACGCCGGGCTTTTTCATGGCTTCGTTCAATGCATGCGGTGGATGGCGAGGTCGCCGAGCGCACGCAGTGCGTCGGCGCGGCCATCGTAGGGCGCCAGGGCCTGGCGCATGAGGGCGTCGAGCTCCGCGAGCTTCGCCTTTGCGCCGTCCATGCCGAGCAGGGCGGGGTAGGTCGACTTGGCCTGCGCCACGTCCTTGCCGGCCGTCTTGCCGAGTTGCGCGGAGCTCGCCTCGATGTCGAGGATGTCGTCGCGTACCTGGAACGCCAGTCCCAGCGCGTCCGCAAAGCCGTCCAGCCGCGTCAGTGTGGCCGCATCGGCGCCGCCGGCGAGCGCGCCCATGCGCACTGCGGCCCGGATCAGCGCGCCGGTCTTCAGCGCATGCATCCGCTGCAGGTCGTCCAGCGACTGCTGCGACCCGGTGGCGTCGATGTCGAGGGCCTGACCGCCGCACATGCCGGCCGCGCCCGACGCCTGCGCCAGCGTCGCCAGCCAGTCCACGCGCAGCGTCGCGGTGGCATCGGCCGTGGCCAACCGTTCGAACGCGAGCGTCTGCAGCGCGTCGCCGGCCAGGATGGCGGTGGCTTCATCGAAGGCGATGTGCACGGTGGGTTTGCCGCGGCGCAGGTCGTCGTCGTCCATCGCCGGCAGGTCGTCGTGTACCAGCGAATAGGCGTGGATCAGCTCGACCGCGATGGCGGGCGCATGCAGTGCGGTTTCGTCCGCCTGCAGCAGCGTGCCGCTGGCGTAGACCAGCAGGGCGCGCATGCGCTTGCCGCCGCCGAGCACGGCATGGCGCATGGCGGCATGCAGGCGCTGCGGCGCCGCCCCTGCGGGTGGCAGGGCCTGGTCCAGGTGGTCTTCCAGCGCGTTCGCCCAGGTGGCGAAGCGGGGATCAGCGGCCATCGGGCGCGGGAGCGAAGGGTTCGCCGCTCTCGGGCTGCCCGGGGTCGGTGAGCAGGCGCACGCGCAGTTCGGCCTGTTCGAGGGCCGCCTGGCATTGCCGGTACAGGCCCACGCCGCGCTCGTAGGCGGCCAGCGAAGCTTCCAGGGTCAGGTCGCCGTGTTCCATCTTCTCGACCAGTTGCTCGAGTTCGTCCAGCGACTGTTCGAAATGGGCGACGGGCGAGGCGTCGGCGGGGGTCTTCTTTGCCATGCGGCAAGTGTGGGGATCGTCCGCGGCAAGGTCAAACCCGGCACCTGTTTCAGCCGCGCCGCCACGTCAGGCGGCGGCCGGCCGTGCGCAGCCAGGCATCGCAGTCGGCCGACAGGACCAGGTCGCCGGCGGCCCACAGCGCGTCGCCCCGCCACAGCAGGGGCAGCTGGCGTCGCTCCCATGGCGGAATGCCAAGCGACTGCAACACGTCCTTCAACGCATGCCGGTGCGCGCGGCCGGGTAGGGCGATCCGCTCGCCGCCGCGCCGCGCCGTCAGACGCAGGGGCACGTCGAATGGCGCGCCCTGATCCTCCAGGCTGACGATGCCGCCATCGGGGAGCGCGAGCGGCGCCGCGCCGTCCCAATCGACCTGCCAGTCGGCCGGCAGCGCCGGGCGCCGGCGCTCGGCATGCAGCAGGCCTCGCCAGCGCCGCACGACCGCGCCATGCCAGGCGAACTCGGCGTGTGCGTCCGCCCGCGCGTCGAGGAGGTGTGCGTCGATCCGGACCACCCCTTCGGCAGGCAGCGGAGGCAGTGACAGACCATCGATCCAGTGTCGCAGCGCACGTGCACGCGCGGCGGCGCCCGCATCGCGCAAGGCCTCGACCTGCAAGGCGGCAGGATCGGCGGTGGCCGCGCGGGCGAGCAGGTCGCGATCCTGTCGTGCGAGCAACCCGGCCGCGTCCGCATTCAGCGCGGCGCTGCGTGCCAAGGCGGCATCCGCGTGCGGCCAGCGTGCCCGCAACAGCGGCAGCACCTCGTGGCGCAGGAAATTGCGGTCGAAGGCGGTGCCCGCGTTGCTGGGATCCTCGATCCACGACAGCGACGCTGCACGCGCGTACGACTCCAGTGTGGAGCGTGGCGTGTCCAGCAACGGGCGCCAAAGCCACCCGGTGCCGAAGGCACGACACGGGCGCATGGCGGCCAGGCCCTCGGGACCGGACGCTCGCAGTGCGCGCAGAAGGAACGTCTCCGCCTGGTCGTCGCGGTGATGGGCGAGCGCGATGATGTCGCCCGCCTGCATGGCCTCCTTGAAGGCCGCATGGCGTGCGCGCCGTGCGGCGGCTTCCACGCCATCGCCGGCCGCCATGTCCACGCGCATGCGGTGCACCTGCAGCGGCACCTCCAGCGACAAACACTGCGCTTCGCAATGCGCGGCCCAGGCCTCGGCATCCGGTTGCAGTCCGTGGTGCACGTGGATCGCGTGAAGTCCCTGTCTGCGCACGGCCGGGTCTTGTGCCAGCCGGTGCAGCAGCACCGTCGAATCCAGACCGCCGCTGAAGGCCACCCACACGCGTCCTGCCGCGGGCGGCGGCGGAAGGACGAGCGACGGGGCATCGGGATGAGGCATGCGCGCATGCTAGCGGCGGGCGCGCCGATATGCAGCCGGTCAGGGCAACACGGCATGGACGGCGTCTGTGCCGGCACGGGATGACGCTGTCGTTGACGCGACAGCGGCGATCGCGCCGCGCAGGCGACCGCCTACTGCACGCGCTGCAGGATCACGACAACGGCGGCTATCCAGCAGGCCGATACGAACATCCCGAGCACCAAGTGCTGGCTGGCGCCGTTGCGGTGGAAGCGCCACCGGTTCACCCCCATCACGGCGGCAAGGGACAGGACGAACAGGGCCGCCGGCAGGCACCACCAGGGCAGCGAAAGCAGGTTCATGTCGTCTCCCGGCATCGCGGCGGAGCAGGCCGCGACGGCAGGATCGCGCCGTTCCGCCGCATCCGCGTTGATTGCGATCAAGGGAATGTCCTGGCAGGAAAGGTGCGGAACAGGCGGATCTGCGGCACGCTGGCCGTCACCTCATGGCTGTCAAGATGAAACATGTCCCGCCTACGTCGCTCCATCGTCCGCCTTCTCATGGCGTCGATCGTCCTCATTCCTGCCGCTTCGCTGGCGATGTACGCCTTCAATCCGTTCGGCGCGCGTTCGCTGGACCCACGCCAGCGCATCCTGGGACATGGCCTGTACCGCGTGCCCTCGTCCAGCATGCTGCCGGGCATCGTGCCGGAGCAGGTCCTGCTGACCCGTGCGGGCTATTACACGAAGCATGCACCGCGGCGCGGCGACGTGGTCACGCTGTTCGTGCCCGAGCACGAAGGCCAGGTGTGGTTGCAGCGCATCGTCGGCCTGCCGGGCGAAACGCTGGGCATCGTCGATGGCAGGGTGCATATCGACGGCGTCGCGCTGGATGAGCCGTATGTCGCCGCCGGGAACGTCAGCATGGATCATTCGCTGAACTTCCCACCGACCCGTGTGCCGGCAGGGCACTACTTCATGATGGGCGACAACCGCGACAACAGCATGGACAGCCGCTTCCAGCCGATGACGAAGCGCGAGGACATCACCGGCAAGGTCGTCGCCCGGTTGTTCTGACCCGGCCTAGTCCTGCGGCAACGTAGCCAGCTCCCGCTTGGCCACCTCGATCCAGTCGCGCTGCTCGCGCTGGTAGTAGCGCGGCGCGGCGTCGGAGCGGTCGAGGATTTCCTGGAACACGCGGCGCGCGCGGGCATGCTCGCCCTGGCGCTTCAACAGCAGGCCGTAGCGGGCGCGTGCTTCCTCACCCGGGTAGCCCTGCACCACGGCTTCGTATTCGTGCAGGGCGGCTGCCGCGTCGGCAGTGTCCTCGACCGCGCGTGCGTACAGCAGGTGGCCATCGGCGGAGCGGAAACCGGGGTTCGCGGCGATCAGCGCGTCCAGCGTGGCGCGTGCCTTCGCCGATTCGCCCAGACCGAATTGCGCTTTCGCCAGTCCCAGCATCAGGTCGGGATCGGTCGCATACAGCCCCTTCAATGCCTGATCGTAGAGCTCCGACGCGTGCGCGTAGTCGCCGCTGCGCAGGCTCTCCTCGGCCAGGCGTCGGCGATTCTCGGGCGTATCGGCCGCCTTCAGCAGTTTGGCGGCATCGCGGCGATCACGGTCGGGGTCGATCCGGTTGCGCATGTTGCGCACCGTACGGCGCGCCGACGGACTGTTGCGCAGTTCCGGCAGGACCTCGGCGATGAAGTAGACGATTGCCGAGAGGAACGGGAACACCAGCAGGATGAAGACCCAGTACAGCGGACGTCCGGTACGCACCACGTGCACGCAGCAGGCGATCTGCACGGCGTAGGTCAGCAACAGGAGTGGGCTCATGCGGGAGTGGTGTGCCGGCGGAGGAGGGCCAAGCATCCGTCATCCGCGTGACCGGCGCCAGCGCGGGGCGAGGTCGGTATGCGCGTGCGCCGCGCTGCGTTGTGCGGCGCCGGTCACAGCCGCATGGTCGACCGCTCTGCGACGATGCCACGTCCTGCCATCGGATGGCGCATGGTCCGCTTCGGGGAAAGAAGCGGGCGTGCTGCCGGCGTTCCCCACGCGTCCCCACGGAGTCGGTACCCGATGTATTCCCCCGCGTTCGTCCGGCGCTTCCGCGCGCCGGTGTTGTCCTTGCTGGCCGTGATATCGCTGGCGGCCTGCTCCGCGCCGGCCGACGAGTCGGGCAATGCGCCGTTCTGGAGTCGCGCGCGTCCCGTGTCCGCGTCCGCGCAGATGGACGCCGGCGCGACGGCGATCGCTGCGGCCGCCGAACCGCAGGCGCCACCACCGCAGAACATCAACGTCGATCCCGTGCCGCCGGGCCGCTATCGCATTGCCAGCGCGTTGAGCGGCCGGTGCATCGAGGTCCGCGACGGCAGCGCCAGCAACGGCACGCCGCTGGTGCAGTCGGCCTGCGACGCCACGCTGCACCGGCAGTTCTTCGACATCGCCGAAACCGCGACCGGACAGTACCGCCTGCGCAACCTGGCCACGCAGAAGTCGGCCGACATCCCGGCCGGCTCCGCTGCCGACCACGTGATCGTGCAGCAGTGGGACGACAACGGCAGCGGAGCGCAGCGCTTCCGCCTGCAGCGCATCGACACCAGTGACCGCTACCGCATCGTCAACGTCAACAGCGGCAAGTGCCTGGGCATCGTCGGTGCGGCGACGGCAGCAGGGGCCGCGGTCGAGCAGATCGCCTGCGCCGCGGTGCCGGCGCAGCAGTTCCACCTGGGTGCGGGCGAGCCGCAACCGGTGCGGCAGAACGGCTCGCAGCCGCTGCTGCCGCCACCGCCTCCGGTGCCGCCGTCGGCCACCTACCAGCCGCTGCTGTGGCCCGACGATGCCGCGCCGATCCAGTACACGCAGGACGACGGCACGCTGGTGACCCACGTCGGTGGCCGCGTGCGCGACCGCCATGCGCGCGAGCCCATCGTCGACGACAGCTACCAGGTGTTCCCGCCGCATTACTTCGAACGGCGCACGCACGAGATCCTGATCTACGACGATGCCGTGCCCGGCACCTCCGGCGAGCAGCGCATCCTCACCGTAGTGGTGAAGCCGCAGCACTACTGGTACGGCACCAACTTCCGCCACGGTTACATCGGCCGGCGCAGCGAGGATCCGCTGGAGCCGACCTCGGTCGCGTTGTACGCCGACAACGGCGGCATGAAGCTGCTGCCCGGCGGTGTGGCCACGCAGACGCCGATCGCCAACTACGCGCAGCTGGGCCAGGACCCCAACAGCAATTACACGCCACCGGCCGGCGCGCCCGGCAACGCCTTCGTGCTGGTGAAGGAGATCCGCACCGCCGCCAACGAAGCACACCGGCCGCTGCGCAAGGGCGATCTGGTGGAATTCGAGCTGGGCATCTTCCTGGCCGGCAATCCGGACCTCATCGGCCGCTTCAACTACTACGCCGAAGCGCTGGTCTACCGCGCGGGATCGCACGGCATCGTGTCGTGGTTCCGTGGGCCGGGCTATGGCGTGCAGCGTCCGCTGGACTCGCTGGCGATGCCCGCCGAAGCGCTGTCCGCCGGTCCGTGGATGACCCTGCACGAGGACACCTCCAGCGAGCCGTTCCGCATGCTGCAGCAGGCCTCGCACAACATCGCCGGCTACAACATGCAGCCGTGGGCGGAAGGGCGCCGGTTGATCCACACCTCCTTCGCCAGCGGCCGGCACTCGGAGGAGAGCAACACCGTCTTCACTGCGCATGCCGGGAAGGCGGCACCGCGCTTCTCGCAGACGCGCTGCGTGGACTGCCACACCGGCAACGGCCGCAGTTCGCCCGTGGTCGGCGCGCCGCTGAACCGGTTGGGCGTGTTCATCGGTGTGGCGGGCGCAGGAACGCAGGCGCCGGACGCGCGCTTCGGCCTGCGCCTGCAGCAGGGCACCTACCGCGAAGCCGGCGCGAACCTCGACGGACGCGAAGCCGAGCTGGTGTTGACCGGCTATACCGAACTGCCGGGTCGCTACGCGGATGGCACCGGCTACACGTTGCGCCGTCCGAACTACGCACTACGCGATCGTGCTGGCCAGCCGCTGGCGCTGCCGACCGCACTGTCCGTGCGCGTGGCGCCGTCGCTGATCGGATTGGGTCTATTGGAAGCGGTGCCCGAGCAGCAACTGGAACGTCTGGCGCTGGCGCAACAGGGCGATCCCGATGGCGTGGCCGGGCGCCTGCAGATCGTCGCCGATGCCCGCGATGCCGGGGCCAGCCGCGTCGGCCGCTTCGGCTGGAAGGCGGCCGCCGCCACACTGGAGCAGCAGGCCTCGCTCGCGTTCAACACCGACATGGGCGTCACCTCGCCGCTGATGCCGTCGCTGGAATGCGCGCGTGGCAGCCAGGGTACGGCGTGCGCGCAGGTCGATACCGGCAGTGCGAAGCTCACCGCCGCCGATATCCACCAGACCACGCTCTACCTGAGCCTGCTGGGCGTGCCGCCGCGGCGCGACTTCGACAACCCGCTGGAACAGGACGCGCAGGCACGCGGGCGCCAGCTGCGCGTCAAGCGCGGTGCGCAGCTGTTCGAGGCCGCACGGTGCAGCACCTGCCACACGCCGGAACTGCGGACCGGCCACCACCGGTTTGCCGAGCTGCGCTACCAGACCATCCGCCCGTACTCCGACCTGTTGCTGCACGACATGGGACCGGAGCTGGCCGACACCTACGTCGAAGGCCGCGCCACCGCACGCGAATGGCGCACGCCGCCGCTGTGGGGCCTCGGCCTGGCCGCATCGATCGATCCGAGCGTGCGCTACCTGCACGACGGTCGCGCGGCCACGCTGGAAGAAGCGGTGCTGTGGCACGGTGGGCAGGGCACCGCGGCGAAGCAGCGGTTCGAAGCAATGAGCGCCGAAGACCGGCGGGCGCTGGTGGATTTCCTCAGGTCGCTCTGAATGGGGCGCGCGCCGGCGCGCCTCAGCCTGGACGAAGCGTCGGCTTGCGCGCGATCAGGGCGATCGAATCGTCGGTCGTGCCGTCGTGCACGCGCCGACCGTCCAGGTCGTAGGCTTCGGCATCGGCCTCGAAACCAGCCTCGACCAGTTGCTCGCGCTGCTTGTCCAGCGTCAGGTAGTACAGCATGGTGCTGTAGTGGTGGCAGACGTCGTTGATGACCGAGTAGTCCTCGGTGTGGATCTCATGCGGATGGTGCCGCCGACGATTGCGGAAGCGCAGCACGGTTTCGCCGGTGAACCGCAGCGAGCGGACGGCCAGGCGCAGCGGGTTGAACGACCAGTCGAACGGCGGGAACAGGAATCCGCGCTTGAACTCCGGCGAGTTGCGGTTGTGCGTGGAGAACACGAAGTAGCCGCCCGGTCGCAGCACGCGATGGACTTCACGCAGGATCAGCAGCCGGTCGGCGTGCGACACCATGCCGATGCCGTTGCAGCTGAAGACGGCCAGGAAGATCGAGGCGTCGGCCACATCGGCGAGCGCGCGCGCATCGGCAAGCTCGAACCTGGCCTCCGGAAATCGCTGCCGGCACGCGTCCACCATGCCCTGGCTGTAGTCGATGCCCAGGTAGTCGTGGCTGATGCGGCGCAGGGCCTCCACCGTGCGTCCGCCACCCACGCCCAGGTCCAGGATGGGCTGGTCCTTCGTCTCGGCCGCCACCCGGTCGAAGGTGGCCTGTTCGGCGCGGCTCAGTTCCCAGGGGCGTGCATAGTGGGTGACCACCGACGCGCTGGTCATGGTCTTCCTGTTGATGCGGTCGATCGACTCGCTCATCCCCGTCCCCCTGCGGTTCTTGCCATCCGGCACCGCACTCCATCCCCATGGAGTACCGTGGCGCGTGCGTCTGCCCCGGCTTCCCGGGGCGGTTGTTTCATGCGGCTTCGTACGCGCCGTAGCCGCGCAGCCGCTCGTAGCGCTTCTGCAGCAGTTGCTCGACCGGTAACTGGTCCAGCGCATCCAGCTCGTTGAGCAGCACGGCCTTCAGGCGCACGGCCATCTGGCGCGGGTTGCGGTGCGCGCCGCCGATGGGTTCGCGCACCACCTTGTCGACCAGGCCAAGGCCGTGCAGGCGCTTGGCGGTCAGACCGAGCTGTTCGGCGGCATCCTTGGCCTTGGCGGCGTCCTTCCACAGGATCGAGGCGCAGCCTTCCGGTGAGATCACCGAGTAGGTGCCGTACTCCAGCATCAGCGTACGGTCGCCCACGCCGATCGCCAGCGCGCCACCGCTGCCGCCTTCGCCGATCACCGTGCAGATGATCGGGATCTTCAGTTCGGCCATTTCCATCAGGTTGCGCGCGATGGCCTCGGACTGGCCGCGCTCTTCCGCGCCCACGCCCGGGTACGCGCCCGGCGTGTCGATGAAGGTCAGCAGCGGCAGCTTGAAGCGCTCGGCCATCTTCATCAGCCGCAGCGCCTTGCGGTAGCCCTCGGGGCGCGGCATGCCGAAGTTGCGCGCGATCTTGCTCTTGGTGTCGCGGCCCTTCTGGTGGCCGATGATCATCACGCTGCGGCCGTCGATGCGACCCAGGCCGCCGACGATGGCGGCGTCGTCGGCGAAGGCGCGGTCGCCGGCCAGTTCCTGGAACTCGTCGCAGAAGACCTTGATGTAGTCCAGCGTGTACGGCCGCGCCGGATGGCGTGCCAGCTGCGAGACCTGCCAGGGCGACAGGTCGCGGAAGATCTGCGCGGTACGCACCCGCAGCTTGTCCTGCAGCGCATGGACCTCGGCATCGACATTCACCGCCGGGCCGGTACTGGCGGCGCGCAGATCCTGGATCTTGGCTTCCAGATCGGCGATGGGTTGTTCGAAATCGAGGTAGTTCGGATTCATCTGCGGGCCATGGGCCGGAAAGGGGGGAAGTGTAGCCGAAGCGGTCCGGCGGTCACGTACGGGGGGGTAGGGCCGTGATCGCGCGCACGCGGCGCGTCAGTTCGCCCAGGGCCGGCTGAAAGCGGGCTTGGCCGCGCGCACGCCGGGCATGGCGCGCAGGGCGTCGAGCAACTCCGCGTCCACGCGCACGGCCTTCTGCCCGTTGAGGTCCAGCATGCCGGCGATGGCCGCGTCGGGGGTCGCCATCAGCAGGTCCAGGCGCAGCGGCGTGCCGCCGGGGCGATGGCGCGACAGCAGCGCATCGACGCGTTCCCACAGGCCGGGCACGCGCAGGTCCAGGCGCAGCTGCAGACGGTGCGCATGCTGCTGGCAGAGCTGGGCGTAGTCCCACACCTGGCGGATGCGCAGGCTGTAGCCGCCGCTGAATTCGTCCTCGCGCAGGCCACCCTTGATGACGAGCACGCGGTCGCGCGTCATCAGGGCGCCGAACTCGGCCAGCGCATCGGAGAACGCACTGCACTCGATGCGGCCACGGCCGTCTTCCAGCTGCACGAACACCTGGCTGTCGCCCTTGCGGCGGATGCCGACCACCTGGCCCGCGACGATCGCGTTGACCTCCGGCCGCCAGCCCTTCTTGTCGCCGCCGGACGAACTGGACCAGATGCGGTCGAGTTCGCTGAGGTCGCTGCCGACCAGCGAGCGCAGGTCGTCACGGTACGGATCCATCGGATGGCCGCTGAGGTAGTGCCCCAGCGTCTCGCGCTCGCCATGCAGCACCTGCATGAGCGGCCATTCGTCGGTGTTCGACAGTTCGACGTGGATGTCGTCGCCACCGCTGCTGGAGCCGAACATGTCGACGATGCCGGCATTGCGGTTCTTGCTGATCTGGTCGATGGCCTTCAGCACTTCCGGCAGCTGCAGCGCGAGCGACGCGCGGTTGCGGCCCAGCGCATCGAGCGCGCCGGCGTTGATGAGCGCTTCGAGCGCACGCTTGTTGAGCTTGGACGAATCGACGCGCTTGCAGAAATCGAACAGGTCGACGAACGCGCCGTCTTTGGAGCCATCGCCCCCGTCCTTGCGCGCCTCGACGATGCTCTCGCACACGCCCTGGCCGACGCCTTTCACCGCGCCCAGGCCGTAGCGGATGCTGTTCGCATCGGTCGCCACGAACATGAAATCGGAGTGGTTCACGTCCGGCGGCATCACGTTCAGGCCGAGGCCGCGCGCTTCGTCGAGGAAGCCGACCACCTTCTCGGTCTTGTCCATGTCCGAGGACAGCGTCGCGGCCATGAACTCGGACGGGTAGTGCTTCTTCAGCCATGCCGTCTGGTACGCGACCAGCGAGTACGCGGCGGCGTGCGACTTGTTGAAGCCGTAACCGGCGAACTTCTCCATCAGGTCGAAGATTTCGTCGGCCTTGCGCTCTTCCACGCCGCCCTTGGCGGCGCCCTCGCGGAAGATTTCACGGTGCTTGGCCATCTCGGCCGGCACCTTCTTGCCCATCGCGCGGCGCAGCAGGTCGGCGCCGCCCAGCGAGTAGCCGCCGACGATCTGCGCCATCTGCATGACCTGCTCCTGGTAGACCATGATGCCGTAGGTCTCTTCCAGCATGGTCCGCGTGCGTGGGTCGGGATACTCGAACTCCTCGCGGCCGTGCTTGCGCTCGACGAACGACGGGATCATGTCCATCGGGCCCGGGCGGTACAGCGCGTTCAGCGCGATCAGGTCCTCGAAGCGGTCGGGCTTGGCTTCCTTCAGCGCACGGCGCATGCCGGTGGATTCGAACTGGAACACCGAGCCGGTGTTGCCGTTGGCGAACACGTCGCGGTAGACGCTGGCGTCGTCGAGCGGAATGGTGGTGATGTCCACCGGCGGCACGCCGGCGCGCGCATGGCGCAGGTTGATGGCCTTCACCGCCCAGTCGATGATCGTCAGCGTGCGCAGGCCCAGGAAGTCGAACTTCACCAGGCCGACGGCTTCCACGTCGTCCTTGTCGAACTGGGTCACCGGATTCTTGCCGCGACCGCCTTCGTCGTGTTCGGCGAACAGCGGGCAGAAGTCCGACAGCGGGGACGGCGCGATCACCACGCCGCCGGCGTGCTTGCCGGCGTTGCGGGTGAGGTCTTCCAGCTGGCGCGCCAGGTCGATCAGGTCGCGGACATCGTCCTCGTCGCGGTAACGGTCGATGAGCTCCTGCGAGGCGGCCTCGCTGCTGCCTTCGCCCATCGCATCCTTCAGCGACACGCCGAGGATGTTCGGGATCAGCTTGGCGACGCCGTCGACCAGACCGTACGGGAAGCCAAGCACGCGGCCGGCGTCGCGCACTACGGCCTTCGCCGCCATCGTGCCGTAGGTGATGATCTGGCTGACGCGGTCGCGGCCGTACTTGCGCGCGACGTAGTCGATGACCTCATCGCGGCGGTCCATGCAGAAGTCGATGTCGAAGTCGGGCATCGACACGCGTTCCGGATTGAGAAAGCGCTCGAACAGCAGGCCGTACGGCAGCGGGTCCAGGTCGGTGATCTGCAGCGCCCACGCCACCAGCGAACCGGCGCCCGAGCCGCGGCCGGGGCCGATCGGGATGCCGTGGTTTTTCCCCCACTGGATGAAGTCGGCCACGATCAGGAAGTAGCCTGGGAAGCCCATCTTGCAGATGGTGTCCAGCTCGAAATCTAGCCGCTTCTCGTAGTCCTCGCGGGTGTGTCCGGGCGCGAGCGGATTCTTCTCCAGGCGCGCCTTCAGGCCGTCGTGCGACTGGCTGCGGATCCAGCTGTCGAGCGTCTCCTCGTCCGGCACCGGATACGCGGGCAGGAAGTACGTGCCCAGCCGCATTTCGATGTTGCAGCGTTGCGCCAGTGCCAGCGTATTGTCGATCGCGTCAGGCACGTCCGCGAACAGCTCGGCCATCTGTTCGGCCGACTTCATGTACTGCTCGGCGCTGTACTCGCGCGGACGCTTGGGATCGTCGAGCACGCGGCCGGAGGCGATGCACACGCGCGCTTCGTGCGCATCGAAATCGTCCGGCGACAGGAAGCGCACGTCGTTGCTGGCGATCACCGGCAGCCCGCGCGATCCCGCGGCATGCAGGGCGAAGGCGTTGAAGGCTTCTTCGCCGTCGCGCTGCGTGCGCGTCAGTTCCAGGTGCAGGTCGTCGCCGAAGGCGCGCTGCCAGTCGGCAAGGTGCTGTTCGGCCAGGTCATGGCGACCGGTCAGCGCGAGGCGTCCCGCGAGGCTCTGGCGACCCATGATCGCGAACAGGCCCTGGTGGTCTGCACGCAACCAGTCCGGATCGATGGCGACGCCGTCGGTGCGGTGGCCTTCCATCCACGCACGCGACAGCAGGCGCGACAGCGACAGGTAGCCTTCGCGGTCGCGGCACAGCAGCGTCACCGGCCATGGCGCTGCTGTGCCGTCGGCCACCATCACGTCGGCGCCGGCGATGGGCTTGATGCCCACGCCTTCGGCGGCCTTGTAGAACTTCACCAGCGCGAACAGGTTGTTGCGGTCGGTGACCGCCAGCGCAGGCATGCCCAGTTCCACCGCCCGGCTCAGCAGGTTGGCCTGCTTGGCCTTCTTCGGATCGGCGTGGTCCGGTTTCTCGGGCACGCGGATGATCGAATCCGCGAGCGAGAACTCGGTGTGCAGGTGGAGGTGGACGAAACGGGAAGACATGCCGGCTCAGGGTGCTGTCGTGGCAGCGTACCGGCGGGGGTGGGGTGGGGCAAGGCTTGACATTCCGGCATCCCGGAACGGGCCGGAAGCAGCGAAAAAAAGGCCGCCCGGGGAAAGGCGGCCTAGGGGAAACCCGAGGGCTCGGGGTGGGGTGGACGCGGCTGCGTAGGCCGCGCCGGGGTTCAATGGATGCGGAACATCGGCACCGGTTCTGGCGCGTAGCTGCTGAAGCGGACATGCCGCAGGTGGGACGCCAACGCGGCTTCGGCTGTGCGTGCGGCTTGCCAATCCGCACGGGTGTAGCGCACCTCGTCCTGCGTGCATCCCCGCAGTTGCGCCTCCAGAGTGCGCAGGCGGCGGAAGTCGAGGTAATGCGCGGTTTCGTCGGCGACCAGCAGCCAGGTGGCTTCGTCCAGCGAGGCTGCAGGATCGCGAAGCAACAGCAGGGCCTGTTGCAGGCGGCTGAGCAGGACGGCGTCCTGCGACCAGTCGCGATCCGCCAGCAGGCTGCGCAGCAGTTGCACGCGTGCGTCGTCGACGGGGTGGGGCGAGGAGGAAGAGGAAGAAGCGACAACGTTCAGCAGGGTCATGGCGCACCTCGTGGGGGAGAGGGCTCCGGCGTGGGGAAGCGCCGGATGCAGGACCATGGTGCCCTTGCGATGCCATGTGTGCGCCTGCTGGAAGCCATCGTGACCATGGGCACCATGCCGATGGTCACGCCCTCAGCGGTACGCGATGTCAGGTGCGGAGCAGTGCCTTGCGCACCGGGGCGAAGCTGTGCCGGTGGTGCGCGCACGGACCGTGCAGGGTCAGTGCGGAGAGATGCGCGGGCGTGGGGTATCCCTTGTGGACGTCGAACCCGTACTGCGGGAATGTCGCGTGCAGCTGCACCATCAGGCGATCGCGCGACACTTTCGCCAGGATCGAGGCGGCCATGATCGCCGGCTCGATGGCATCGCCGCCGACCAGTGTTTCCGCCATGCAGTTCAACCCTTTCGGCGCGCGGTTGCCGTCGATGCGGACCAGCTCCGGCAGCGGTTGCAGCGCCATGACGGCGCGGCGCATGCCTTCCATCGTCGCCTGCAGGATGTTGAGGCGGTCGATCTCGTTGGGTTCGACGAAGGTGACGTGCCAGGCGAGCGCGCGTTCCTGGATCTGCGGGAACAGCGCTTCGCGCCTGGCTTCGCTCAGCTGCTTGGAATCGTTGAGGCCGGCGATGGGGCGCGACTCGTCGAGGATCACGGCCGCGACGGCGACCGGGCCCGCCAGAGGTCCCCGGCCGGCCTCGTCCACGCCAGCGACCAGACGGACGACGGGATCGGGAAACAGCGAGGCCATGGTCATCGCGCAGTGCTTCCTGTAGGAGCGACGTAAGTCGCGACCGCGGAAACGACATCCACGGCGAGTCCGCTCGTCGCATGAACGGATGGAGAGGGACGTGGTCTGGCGGACGGTGACGAAGCAGCGGCTGTCATGGCGTGCGGGCGCGACTTACGTCGCTCCTACAGGGGCTGTGATCAGTTCCGCCACCGCCTCGGCCGCGCTCGCCGAGGCATCCTGGCGCAGCTGCGCATGCAACTGCTGGTAAATCGGCTGCAGCGCGGCGACGGCGTCCGGTGCACGGAACCAGCGCAGGACGGCCGCGGACAGCTGCTCGGGCGTGCAGTCGTCCTGCATCAGTTCCGGCGCGATGTCCTCGCCCGCCAGCACGTTGGGCAGCGCGTAGCGCTCCACCTTCAGCAGGCCGAGCCCCGTGACGATGCGGTAGGTCAGCGGTGCGATGCGGTAGCCGACCACCATCGGCCGTTTGCACAGCATCGCTTCCAGGGTCGCGGTGCCCGAGGCGAGCAGGACGACATCGCTTGCGATCATCGCATCGCGCGCCTGCCCATCGAGCAGATGCCAGGCCGCATCGGCGCCGTGCGCGGCGAACTGCGCGTCCAGCGCCTGCCGGCAGGCGACATTGGCGGCAGGCACGACGATCTGCAAGCCCGGCATCTGAGCAGCGACCAGGCGCGCGGCGTCGAAGAAGGCCGGCGCCAGCCGCCCGATCTCGCCGAGCCGGCTGCCCGGGAGTACAGCCAGCACCGGTGCATTCGGCGACAGCCCGAGCGCCGCGCGCGCCGCAGCGCGATCCGGCTGCAGGGGGATGTCGTCCGCCATCGGATGGCCGACGAAGCGCGCATCCACGCCGTGCTTCGCGTAGATCGGCGGTTCCATCGGGAACAGGCACAGCACGCGGTCCGCGCTGTGGCCGATCTTCCCGGCGCGCTTCTCGCGCCATGCCCATACGGAGGGACTGACGTAATGCACGGTGCGGACGCCGCGTTCCTTCAGCCAGCGCTCGATGCCGAGGTTGAAGTCCGGTGCATCGATGCCGACGTAGACATCGGGCTTCCAGTCCAGCACGCGCCGGCGGAACGCCTTGCGCAGGCGCAGCAGGCGCGGCAGGTGGCGCAGCACTTCGGCCAGGCCCATTACTGCCAGTTCGTTCGCGTCGAACCAGGTATCGCAGCCGGCAGCGCGCATGGCGTCGCCACCGATGCCGGCGAACTCGGCGTTGGGGAAGCGCGTCTTCAGCGCAGCGATCAGCCCTGCGCCGAGACCATCGCCGGAGGCTTCGCCCGCGCACAGCGCGATGCGCAGCGGGATTGCGGCGGGAGTCGTGTCGCCGGGCTCCCGCACCGGGTCCATCAGCGTTGCAGCGGCCGTTCGCCGCTTTCGATGAACTGCAGCAGCGCCCTCACGTCATCGCTGGCGCTGGCCTGTTCGGCCAGCTGCTGCTTGGCTTCCGCCAGCGGCAGGCCGGCCACGTACAGCGTGCGGTACGCGCGCTTGATCGCGGCGATGCGGTCGGCGTCGAAGCCGCGCCGCTTGAGGCCTTCGCTGTTGATGCCGCGAGGCCGGCCGGCGGCATCGCCGGCGACCATGGTGAACGGCGGCACGTCGCCGCTGAGCAGCACACCCATGCCGATGAAGGCATGCGCGCCGACGCGGCAGAACTGGTGCACGCCGGCGAAGCCGCTCATGATCACCCAGTCCTCGATGGTCACGTGGCCGGCGAGGGTGGAGTTGTTGGAGAACACGCAGTGGTTGCCGATGATGCAGTCGTGCGCCACGTGCGTGTAAGCGAGCAGCATGTTGTCGTTGCCGACGCGGGTGATGCCGCTGCCGGTGACGGTGCCGCGGTTGATCGTGACGAACTCGCGCACCTGGTTGCGGTCGCCGATGACGAGTTCCACGCGCTCGCCCTTGAACTTCTTGTCCTGCGGATCGCCGCCGATCGCGGCGTGGCCGACGAAGTGGTTGTCGCGGCCGATGCGGGTGGGACCGGTGACGGTGCAGTGCGGACCGACCACCGTGCCGTCGTCGATCTCGACCTCCGGGCCGATGTAGGCGAACGGACCGACACGCACGCCTTCACCAAGCTTCGCGCCGGGATCGACGACGGCACTGGGATGGATGGCGGTGGGGGCGCTCATCTCAGCGGGTGTCCTCGGCGCACAGCACGTCGGCGCAGGCGACCTGTTCGCCATTGACCGAGGCGACGCCGGTGTAGAAGGCCATGTTGCGGATCAGCCGCTTCAGGGTGACGTCGAGGTCCAGGCGGTCGCCGGGCACCACCATGCGGGTGAAACGCGCGTTCTCGACCTTCACCATGTAGAACATGCGGCCCGCGGTATCGCCCTGGTGCGACAGCTGCGTCAGCAGGCCGCCGGCCTGCGCCAGCGCCTCGATGATCAGCACGCCGGGCATGATCGGGCGGTCCGGGAAATGGCCGGTGAAGAACGGCTCGTTCTGGGTGATGTTCTTGTAGGCCAGCACGCGCTTGTCCTTCTCGAACTCCACCACGCGGTCCACCAGCAGGAACGGATAGCGGTGCGGCAGCAGCTTGCGGATGGTGGCCGCGTCGACTGGCAGTTGCAGGTCCAGGGTCATCAGGTTTCCTTGTCGGCCGCCAGCACGCGTCGTGCCAAGGCGTCCAGTTGCTTGAAGCGGGCGGCGTTCTTGCGCCAGGTACGGTTGTCGGTGAGCGGTGTGCCGCTGGAGTACTCGCCGGGCTCGGTGATCGAACTGGTCACCAGCGACATGGCGGTGACCACCACGCGGTCGCAGATCTCCAGATGCCCCAGCACGCCGGCCGCGCCGCCGATCAGGCAGTAGCGGCCGATGCGCGCGCTGCCGGCCGCGGCGCTGCAGCCGGCCATCGCGGTGTGCGCGCCGATGCGGACGTTGTGGCCGATCTGGATCTGGTTGTCGAGGCGGACGTCTTCCTCCAGCACCGTGTCGTCCAGCGCGCCACGGTCGATGGTGGTGTTGGCGCCGATCTCGCAGTCGTCGCCGACCACCACACCGCCGAGCTGCGGCACCTTGATCCAGTGCCCGCTGTCCATCGCCAGGCCGAAGCCGTCGGCACCGATCACGGCACCCGGATGGATCAGCACGCGCTGGCCCAGGCGCACGCGTGTGACCAGGGTGACGCGGGCGACCAGCTCGCAGCCCTCGCCGATGACGCAATCGTCGCCGATCACGCTGCCCGGGCCGATCACGCTGCCCTCGCCGACGATGCTGCGTGCGCCCACCACGACGAAGGGCCCCACGTGCGCGCCGGGCGCGATGCGCGCGCTCGGATCAACGACGGCGCTCGGATGGACGCCGGGTTCGCGGACCGGCTTCTGTTCGAACAGGGCCGCCATCTTGGCGAACGCGGTATACGGATCCTTCGCGACCAGCAACGTACCGGTCGCGTCGCCGGCGTCATCGGCGCGCAGCACGACCAGGCTGGCGCGGCTGTCGGCCAGCTGCGCGCGGTAGCGGCTGTTGGCCAGGAAGGCGAGTTGTCCCGCCTCGGCCCGGGCGAGCGTGGCCACGCCGTCGATGCGCAGGCCGGCATCGCCGCGCAGCTCCAGGCCGAAACGGTCGGCCAGCTCGCCGGAGGTGAAGGAAGGAGGGGTCATAGGCCGCGTAGTTTAGCCCCTGCCGCCCCAGAACCGCTTCCACGGGGGCGTATGGTGGACAGCAGAAGGGGGGCTTGCGCCCCCCTTCGTCGTCTGCGGATCGCGTGGCGCCGCCGTCAGAACGCGCCGCCGAAGGTGAACTGCAGGCGCTCCAGTTCGTCGCCGTCTTCCTTCTTGATCGGGAAGGCGTAGCTGATCGAGATCGGGCCGACCGGCGCGCGCCACAGCAGGGCCACGCCGGTGGAGGCGCGCAGCTGGCCGGCGTCGAAGTTGTCCACGCCGTCGAACACGTTGCCGAAGTCGAAGAACGCCGACACGCGCGCGGCGTTGGAATCGAACAGTTTCGGGAAGATCAGCTCCACCGAGCCCGTGGTCTTCAGCGAACCGCCCAGCGGCTGGCCGCGATAGCCGGAAATGACCTCCGAACGCGGACCCAGCGTGTTGTCGCGGAAACCGCGCACCGAGCGCGTGCCGCCGGCGTAGAAATTCTCGAAGAATGGAAGGCCGGTGGCGACCAGGGTCCTGTCCAGCGTGCCGCCGTCCGCGCAGGTGCCGTCGGCCGAGGGCGTGGTGGGCGCCTGGCCGGGTATCTGCGGGTCAGAGCCGGTCGCACGGCAGATGTAACGGTAGATGTCGGAGCCGTAGCTGTCGCCGTAGCCGACTTCGGCGCGGGTGTTCAGCACGAACGAGGGGCTGAGCGACCAGTACTTGGAGAACTCGTAGTTGAGCTTGTAGTACTGCACGGTGGAACCGGGCAACGCGACCTCCGCCGACACGCGCTGGTAGGTGCCGCCGGTAGGCATGAAGTAGTCGTTGCGGGTGTCGCGTGCCCAGCCGAGTTCGGTGCGCCACGCATGGAACGTGCGCTGGCCCACGGCGTCGATGTAATCGATGATCGACCGCGGCGTGGAGCCGCCGAAGGTCAGGATCTCGTTGCTGTCCACGCCGAACAGCAGCGAGACGGTGTCGTTCTCGGTGATCGGCAGGCCCAGGATGCCCTGTGCCGCGGCGCTGGTGGTCGAATACTGCGCGGTGTTGAAGTCCGAGTAGTCGAACTCGCGCCACCACAGGTTGTAGCCCAGCGACATGCCTTCGTCGGTGAAGAAGGGATTGGTGTAGGAGAACGAGTAGCGCTGCAGGTAGTCGCTGCGCTGCGCTTCGACCGACACGCGGTTGCCGCCGCCGAGGAAGTTGTTCTGCGACAGCTGGATCGACGTGGTCAGGCCGGACAGCTGCGAATAGCCCAGGCCGAACACGAAGCTGCCCGACGTCGTCTCCTTCACGTTGAAGACCACGTCGACCTGGTCGTTCGTCCCGGGAACCGGGTTGGTCTCCACGTCGACCGTCTCGAAATAGCCGAGGCGGCGCAGGCGCACGCGCGACCGGTCCACCGCGACCTGCGAGAACCAGCTGCCTTCGAACTGGCGCATTTCACGGCGCAGCACCTCGTCGGAGGTGCGCGTGTTGCCCTTGAACACGATGCGGCGCACGTTGACGCGCGGCCCCGGCACCACCTGCAGGTTGATCGCGACGGTGCGGTTCTCGCGGTCGACGGTCGGGATAGGATTGACCTGCGCGAACGCGTGGCCGATGTTGCCCAGCGTGGCGGTGATGGAGTCCGCGGTCATTTCCAGCAGGATGCGCGAGAACGTCTGCTCTGGCTTCACGATCACCAGCCGTTCGATCTCTTCCTTCGGCAGCACCGTGTCGCCGGTGACCTTCACGTCGGAGATCTTGTACTGCTCGCCTTCGGTGATGCCGGCGGTGATGAACATGTCGCGCTTGTCGGGACTGATCGACACCTGCGTGGAATCGATGTTGAAGTCGACGTAGCCGCGGTCCAGGTACCAGGAATTCAGGCGTTCCATGTCGCCGGACAGCTTTTCCTTCGAGTACTGGTCGTCGCGGCGGTACCACGACAGCCAGCTGGACTCCTTCGACTCCCAGTTCTCCAGCAGGTCCTCGGTGGCGAACTTCTCGGCACCGACGACATTCACGTGCTTGATCTTGGCCGCCTTGCCTTCCTTGACCGCGATGGTGACGTCCACGCGGTTGCGATCCAGCGGACTGACGGTCGGCGTGATCTCGACGTTGTACTTGCCGCGGTTGTTGTACTGGCGGACCAGTTCCTGCGTCACGCGGTCCAGGCTGAGGCGGTCGAAGGTTTCGCCCTCGGCCAGGCCGATGTCCTTCAGGCCGGAGGTCAGGTCCTCGGTCTTGATGTCCTTGTTGCCGGTCAGCGTCAGCTTGTTGATGGCCGGACGCTCGGTGACGGTGACCACGAGGATATCGCCCTGCCGGTCGAGCCTGACGTCCTCGAAGAAGCCGGTCTTGTAGAGCGCGCGGATGGACTCGCCCACGTTGGAGGGCGTGACGACGTCGCCGCGCTCGATCGGCAGGTAGGTCAGTGCGGTACCGGTCGAGATGCGCTGCAGGCCGTCGATGCGGATGTCGGTCGCGGTGAACGATGCGGTGCTGAGCGGTTCGGCCGCTACGGGCGCGGCAGCGGGTTCCGTCGTCTGGGCCAGTGCCGGCATGGCGATGGCCGAAGCCAGGGCGAGGGCAAGCAGGCGGCGGGAAGGCAGTCGCGTCATCATTACATCCGGTTGGGGTGGTTCCTGCTGGGCAGGAGTGGACTGCGGGGCGGCGGTCCGGGGTGCAGCAAGGGGAGGGGCGGCCACCTTGGAGCGGGCCGGCCCGTGGAAGTTCAGGGGCATCAGGTCACCAGACGCGTCATCAGACGCAGGATGTCGTTGTAGAACGCCAGTCCCATCAGGCCCGCCAGTGCCGCCAGGCCCACGTATTGTCCGGCCACCATGTGGCGCTCGCTCAAGGGGCTGCCCTTGACCAATTCAATAAGGTAATACAGCAGGTGCCCGCCGTCCAAGACAGGGATGGGCAGCAGGTTGATGATGGCCAGGCTCAGGGACATGGCCGCGAGGAACCAGAGGAACCAGTCCGGCCCGCGCTGGGCCGAGACATTGGCGACCTGGGCGATGGTGATGGGCCCCGAGACGTTCTTCAGCGAGGCGTCGCCGGTCAGCATGCGACGGATCATGCCCAGCGAGTCCGAGGTCAGCTTGCCGGTCTCGCGCAGTGCCGCCGGAACCGCCGCCAGCGGGCCGAAGTGCAGGCGAGCGTCGTACGCGGGCATCTGCCGCTCTTCCGGCGGCGCCAGGCCGAGCGCCCAGTAGTGCCCTTTGGCGGCATCGGGATGCTTCGTCCAGCGCGGCGCCAGTTCGAATGCCAGTCGCTCGCCGGCCCGGTCCACCTCGATCATGGCCGCGCCGCCGCGCTTGCCCAGGGCGTCGACCTGACGGGCGATGTCATCGAAACCGTGCACCGGCTGGCCGTCCACGGCCGTCACGATGTCGTGGGCTTTCAGGACGCCGTCGGCGACGGAACCAGGGGCAACCTTGCCGATGACGGCCGGCGTAACCCAGTGCTGCCAGGTCAGGCCCATCAGGCCGATGGCGTTTTCCTGGTCGAAGCCGGCTGGCAGCCGGGACAACGGCAGGGTGCGCGTCAGCGTGGTGCCGGTGGCGGTTTCGACCTCCACCGGCAGGTTGTCGCCGTCGATGGCGGCTTTGGTCAGGACGATGGATGCGTCGGTCCACGTATCGATCGTGCGGTCGCCGACGCGGACGATGCGGTCGCCGCGCTGGAAGCCGGCGTCCGCCGCGATGCCCGATACGCTGCCCAGCGTGGCGGAGTAGTCCTGCTTGCCGATGACGAACATCGCCCACAGCAGGATCACGCACAACAGGATGTTCGCCACCGGGCCGGCAGCCACCACGGCGATGCGCTGCCAGACCGACTTGCGGTTGAAGGCCTGGTCGAGCTGCGCCGCGGGGACATCGCCCTCGGCCTCATCCAGCATCTTCACGTAGCCGCCCAGCGGAATCGCGGCGACCGCGAATTCGGTGCCATGGCGGTCGCGACGCGACCAAAGTGGCTTGCCGAAACCCACCGAAAAGCGCAGTACCTTGACGCCGCAGCGGCGCGCCACCCAGTAGTGGCCGAATTCATGGAAGGTGACCAGCACGCCCAGCGCCACGATCATCCACCAGATTGAGCCCAGCACTTCACTCATCGGATGTCGGCGCTCATGGGGAGAGGTGGCCTGCGAGGTTGCGTTCGGTCAGTTGGCGGGCCTGCGCATCCGCCGCCAGCAGGACCTCCAGCGAATCCGCGGGCGCCGCAGGCAGCGCAGCGAGGGCGTCCTCGACCAGCGCGGGGATGGATAGGAAACCGATCCGGCCCTGAAGAAAGGCTGAAACTGCGACTTCGTTCGCAGCATTGAGCACCGCCGGCGCGGTGCCGCCCGCCGCCATGGCGTCCCAGGCCAACCGCAGGCAGGGGAAGGCCTCGGTATCCGGGGCTTCGAATTCCAGTCGTGGATGCTTCAGCAGGTCGAGCCCGCCCACGCCGGAGTCGATCCGCGCGGGCCAGCCCAGGCCGACCGCGAGCGAGGTGCGCATGTCGGGCAGGCCCAGCTGCGCCAGCGTCGAACCGTCGACGAATTCCACCAGCGAATGCACCAGGCTCTGCGGATGCACCAGCACGTCCAGCCGTTCGCGGCCGACGCCGAACAGGTGGTGGGCTTCGATCAGTTCAAGGCCCTTGTTCATCAGCGTGGCCGAGTCGACCGAGATCTTCGGCCCCATCGACCACTTGGGGTGCGCCACGGCCTGTTCGCGCGTGACCTGTGCCAGGTCGGCCCGGCTGCGGCCTCGGAACGGGCCACCCGACGCGGTCAGTACGATGCGCTTGACTTCGGCCTGAGCCTGCCGTGAACGCAGGCACTGGAAGATGGCGTTGTGCTCGCTGTCGATGGGGATGATCTCGGCGCCCGCGGCATCGGCCGCTTCGGTCACCAGCTCGCCGGCCAGCACCAGCGACTCCTTGTTGGCCAGCAGCAGGCGCTTGCCGGCGCGCGCGGCGGCCAGCGTCGAGGACAGCCCGGCCGCACCGACGATGGCGGCCACCACAACGTCGCAGTCGGGGGCCGCGACCAGCGTATCGAGCGCTTCCATGCCGGCGTGCGGCTGAGTGGCGAGGCCGGCGTCGGACAGTCCGTCGCGCAGGCGCGCGTACAGGGTGTCGTCGGCGATCACGGCGTGGTCGGGCCGATGCGCGATGCACAGCGTGAGCAGCGCCTCCACGTTGCAGCCAGCCGCCAGCACGCTGGCGCGGTAGCGATCCGGATGGCGCGCGATGACATCCAGCGCCGACGCGCCGATCGAGCCCGTCGCGCCCAGGACCGCCACGTTGCGGGGGGCAAGCGTGCTCATGCTCAGAATCCGAAGACTTCCTTGCCCAGCACGAAGATGGGCAGGGCAGCCAGCACGCCGTCGATGCGGTCCAGCACGCCGCCGTGGCCCGGGATCAGGTCGCCCGAGTCCTTGGCGCCGACGTGCCGCTTGAGCAGGCTTTCGAACAGGTCGCCCACGACCGAGAACAGCACGGTGAAGATCGCCACGACCAGCACTCCGGCCAGCTGGCCGACGCCGGCGCCCGCGATCAGTGCGCCGGCCGCGGCCACCAGCATGCCGGCGGCCAGGCCGCCCAGCAGGCCTTCCAGCGTCTTGTTCGGGCTGATCCGCGGCGCCAGCTTGCGGCCGTTGAACCAGCGGCCACCGAAATGGCGACCCGCGAAATACGCACCGCTGTCGGCCGCCCACACGATGGCCAGGGCGACGAACAGCCAGATGTGGCCGTTCGGTTGCGACGAGTGGATCAGTCCCAGCGCGCACCAGGCCGGGACCACGGCGAGCGTGCCGGCAGCCAGCTTGAACACACGGGCCCAGGTCTCGTGGTCGGAGGCGAAGGTGAAGAAGCGCAGCCACAGCAGCGCCAGCAGCCACCAGACCACACCCACCAGCGCCATCAGGCGCAGCGGCACCAGGTCGGTCGCATCGCCTGAGCCGCGCGAGGCCCACACCAGCGCCACCATCACCAGCAGGTTGGCGGTCAGCAGCACGGTGCGCTGCAGGGTGTCGTCGATCTCGGCGAGCTTGAACCATTCCCACAGGCCGACCAGGAACACCAGCGCGGCCAGCATGGCCAGCCAGGAGGTGGGCAGCAGCAGGATCGCGCCGATGGCGAAGGGCGCCATCACCAGCGCGGCGATGACACGGGTACGGGTCGCGCTCATGCGGTCGAATCCTCGATGGCGCCGGTGGCGACCTGGGCACTGGTCAGTCCGAAGCGGCGCTCGCGCTGCGCGAAGTCGTCCAGCGCGCGCTGCAGCAGGGCCGCGTCCAGGTCGGGCCACAGCACGTCGGTGAACCAGAGTTCGGTGTAGGCCAGCTGCCACAGCAGGAAGTTGCTGATGCGGTGGTCGCCGCCGGTGCGGATGAAAAGGTCGGGCGGCGGCAGGTCGGCCAGGGCGACATGCGCGCCGAGCGCGGCCTCGTCGATGTCCTCCGGCCGCAGGCGACCGGCCGCGACGTCGGCCGCCAACGCGCGTGCGGCGTGCGCGATGTCCTGGCGCCCGCCATAGCTGGCCGCAATGACGAGGTGCAGGCGCCCGTTGTCGCGGGTCAGGGCTTCGGCGGCGTCCATCCGGCCACGGATGTCGGACGAGAAGCGGGCACGGTCGCCGATGAAGCGCACGCGCACCTGGCGACGGTGCAGTTCGTCGACCTCGCGGTCCAGCGCGTTGAGGAACAGCTTCATCAGCGCGCCGACTTCCTCTTCGGGCCGGCCCCAGTTTTCGCTGGAGAACGCGAACAGGGTCAGCGCGCCGATGCCGCGCTCCAGGCAGAAATCGATGCAGACGTTGACCGCGCGCGCGCCGGCACGGTGGCCGATCACGCGCGGACGGCGGCGGCGTTCCGCCCAGCGCCCGTTGCCGTCCATGATGACGGCCAGGTGGCGGGGCACGGACGCGGGGACGGCAGGGGACATGGCAGTCCTCAGACCGCCATCAGTTCCTGTTCCTTGGCCTTGACGACATCGTCGACGTCCTTGATGGACTTGTCGGTGAGCTTCTGGATCTCGTCTTCGGTCTTGCGCTCTTCGTCTTCCGTGATCTGCTTGTCCTTCAGCAGGTCCTTGATCTGCTGGTTGGCGTCGCGTCGGATGTTGCGGATCGCGACCTTGGTGTCCTCGCCTTCGCCATGGACCACCTTGGACAGCTCCTTGCGGCGCTCCTCGGTGAGGGCGGGCAGGTTCAGGCGGATGGTGGTGCCGGCGGTATTCGGGGTCAGGCCCAGGTCGGAGGCCAGGATGGCCTTCTCGACCGCGCCGACCATCTGCTTTTCCCATGGCGTGATCGTCAGCGAGCGGGAGTCGGAAATCGTGACCGTCGCGACCTGGCTCAGCGGCATGTCGGACCCGTAGTAGTTGACCTTCAGGTGCTCGACCAGGGCGGTCGACGCACGGCCGGTGCGGACCTTCACCAGCGTGTGACGGAGCGCCTCGATGCTCTTGGTCATGCGCGCCTGCGCGTCTTTCTTGATGTCGTTGAGCATCGCCCTTTCCGTTGCAAAGCCTGTAAACGACGGATTATAGGGCGATTCGGGGCCGTTGCCGACCGCTGGCGGGCCGTTCAGTGCGAATGATGCGGTGCCGCATCATGCAGGTCGTGGCCGCAGCCGGCGCCGCGTTCGATCTGCAGGGTGGCATGGTTGATGCCGAAACGGTCGTCCAGCGCGTGCACGGTGGCATCGATGAAGGCGTCGTGGTCATCGTCGCGCGCTCGCACCAGATGTGCGGTCAACGCGATCTCGTTGGCGCCGAGCGACCAGATGTGCAGGTGGTGCACGGCCGATACACCGGGCTGTTCCTGCAGGAAGGCGCGGACCTCTTCGGCGTCCACATGGCCGGGAACCGCGTCCATCGCGGCGTCGAAACTGGCCCGCAACAGGCCCCAGGACCCGATGGCGACCACCACGGCGATCAGCAGCGCGGTGGCCGGATCCAGCCAGGCCCAGCCCAGCGTCGCCATGCCGACACCGGCGAGCACGGCGGCCAGCGAAACGGCGGCATCGGCCATCAGGTGAAGGAAGGCGCCGCGCTTGTTGAGGTCGTGCGCATGGCCGTCCTTCACGAGCCAGGCGGCCCCCAGGTTGACCAGGATGCCCAGCGAGGCGACCACGATGACAGGCGTTGCTGGAATTTCGGGCGGCGCGCTGAAGCGTCGGAACGCCTCCCAGCCCAGCGCACCGGAGAACACCACCAGCAGGACGGCATTGGCCAGCGGGGACAGCAGGGTCGCGCGGCGCCACCCGTAGGTATGCCGTCCGCGCGGCCGGCGGCCGGCGAGGGCGGCGGCGCCCCAGGCCAGCGCCAACCCGAGTACGTCGCCCAGGTTGTGCAGCGCGTCCGAGAGCAGCGCCAGCGAATTGGTGTGGAAGCCATAACCCGCCTCGACGGCGGTGTAGGCGAGGTTGATCAGCGTGACCCACGCGAACGTGCGCGTGGCCGATGCCTGTGGATGGGCGTGCGCCCCGTGTCCGTGATGGTGTCCGTGTCCCATGGCGGGCTAGGGTGCCGGCGGGGTTGGCCGGACACTATTACAGCGAGCGCCTCGCCAGTCGCCCGGAAGACTCAGTTGCGGCCCTTCACCAGCGTACCGACATGCTCGCCACGCAGGATTCGCATCAGATTGCCCGGAACCGACAGGTCGTAGATGCGCAGCGGCACGTCGCTGTCGCGGCACAGGGCGAAGGCGGCCGTGTCCATCACCTGCAGGTCGCGGGCGATCACGTCGTCGTAGGTCAGCTGGTCGTAACGCACGGCGTCGGCGTGCTTGCTGGGGTCCTTGTCGTAGACGCCGTCCACCTTGGTCGCCTTCAGCAGCAGGTCCGCGCCGATCTCGATCGCGCGCAGGGCGGCACCGGAGTCGGTGGTGAAGAACGGGTTGCCGGTACCGGCCGCGAAGATCGCGATGCGGCCCTTTTCCAGGTGGCGGATCGCGCGGCGACGGATGTAGTCCTCGCACACGTCGTTGATCTTGATCGCGCTCATGACGCGGCACTTGGCGCCGAGCTTCTCCAGCGCATCCTGCATGGCCAGCGCGTTGATGACCGTGGCCAGCATGCCCATCTGGTCGCCGGTCACGCGGTCCATGCCTCCCGCGGCCAGGCCGGCGCCGCGGAAGATGTTGCCGCCGCCGATCACCAGGCCCACTTCGGCCCCAGCGTCGCGCGCCTCGATGATCTCGCGGGCGATGCGGGTGATGACGGCCGGGTCGATGCCGTAGTCCTCCGCCCCCATCAGCGCCTCGCCGGACAGTTTGAGCAGGATGCGGCGATACATGAGCGGTGCGGGCATGGGAGGTCTCGGCGTGGGGGCAAACGGCGCAATTCTAGCCGAGTGCGCCTGCCTCAGTCGCCGGGTTCGTAGATCGCGTAGAGCTTGCGGGCCGTCTCGAGCACTTCCCACAGGCCGGTGAAACCCGCCGGCACGACGAAACTCTGGCCCGCCCCCAGCAGGACCTCGCTGCCGTCGTCGCCGCGCAGGCGCACGCGACCGCTGAGCAGGTGGCAGAACTCGTGCTCGGTGTACTGCACGCGCCAGGCGCCCACGCCACCTTCCCAGACGCCGCAGTGGAACCGGTCGTCCTGCGTCGAATAGGCATTGCCGACGGCCTGTTGCGGCTGACCCGTGACGAGGCGTTCGGCGGCGACCGGCGCACGGCTGGCCTCATCCGGGGTATGCGGTACGGGAACGATGCGGGGCATGGGCGTTGCCTGCGGACGGGGCGACTATGATGTCGCCTCCCTTCGCCAGCCATCAAGGAACGGCCATGAGCGTGCGCACCCTGCAGGAATTCATCGCCTCGTCCCGCGAGAAGGACGCCAGCCCCGAAGCGTTCGAACTGGAAAGTCCCCATCTGCTCGAAGTGCGCTTGAACGGCCTGGTCTGGGCCAAGGCCGGCGCCATGGTCGCGCGCAAGGGCGCGGTGAAGTTCACCCGCCAGGGCGTGCTGGAGCAGGGACTCGGCAACCTGCTGAAGAAGGCGGTCAGCGGCGAGGGCATGCAGCTGATGAAAATCGAGGGCCAGGGACGCGTCTACCTGGCCGACGCCGGCAAGCGGATCACCCTGCTGCGGCTGGCCGGCGAATCCATCTTCGTCAACGGCAACGACGTGCTGGCGGTCGAATCGGGCATCGAAAGCCGCATCACGATGATGCGCAAGGTCGCCGGCATGCTGTCGGGCGGGCTGTTCAACGTGCGCCTGAGTGGCCACGGCATCGTGGCCATCACCTCGCACTACGAGCCGCTGACACTGCCGGTGAACGCACAGACCGGGCCGGTGTTCACCGATCCCAACGCGACGGTCGCCTGGTCGGGCGGCCTGACGCCGGAAATCATCACCGACATCTCGTTCGGCACGCTGCTGGGACGCGGGTCCGGGGAAAGCATCCAGCTGCGGTTCGCGGGTGAGGGCTGGGTGGTCGTGCAGCCCTACGAGGAAGTCGTGTACCAACCGAGGCAATAGGCGCCGGGCTTTTCTCTGTCCCCAGGTTGCTCGCAGGTTCGTGGGACGAGCTTCGAGGATGCGATTGCACTGTTGGAGACCACCTGCACCGCCCACGCCCAGTCTCCGGCACGCGCTGCCGCCGTACTGAGCTTCTCGTGCGCGGGGGTGTGGCCACGTGCGTCACACAAGCGCAGCGCCCGGAGTAGCGACCTCGTCGCCCCTAGCGACTCTGCATCGGTGTGTCTGAGCTACCTGTTGGTACATTCTGTTACCGCTATTACGTTTCTGAACATCCAAGAATTGACCCTGAGGGGGGGCAAAACTACACGGAGTTTTGTGATCAAGTTGGCAATAATAATTGAGTGTTGCGTAACCTAATTCCAACATTTGATTAACCTGCTATTAAGGACCGTGGCTGGCCTGAAGGGGCGTGCCGCACATTCTCGGAGAGGGCGGGCCCGTCCGGACGCTCATGTGAATCAACCTGCAGCAGGGAGTCGCATCGTGTCCAAGCGAACGTTCAATCGAACACTCAAGCGCAGCGCCCTTACGGTGGCGCTCGGCGTCTGCTTCAACTCTTCGATCTATGCCCAATCCAACACCTCCGGCGCGGTCTTCGGCCAGGCCTCGGCGGGCGAGAAGGTCCTGGTCCAGAATCCGGCGACCGGTTTCAGCCGTGAAATCGCGATCGGCGCCGACGGTAGCTACCGCGTATCAGCTCTCTCGCCCGGTACGTATCGTGTGACGCTGCAGCGCGCCGACGGTACGACGACGACGCGCGAAGTCGCGGTCAACGTCGGTACCGGTACGGCTGTCAACTTTGCTGCGGAAGGCACGGGTAGCGGTGCCACCACGCTGGGCACGGTCACGGTCACCGGTTCCCAGCTCGTCAACCCGATCGACGTCTCTTCGGTCGAGTCCACCACCATCCTGACTTCCGAGCAGCTCGCGCGGATCCCTGTGCCGCGCGACACGACCTCGGTGGCGCTGCTCGCCCCGGGCACCGTGCGTGGTGACGGCGCCTTCGGCAACCTTGCTTCGTTCGGTGGTTCATCCGTTGCCGAGAACCAGTACTACATCAACGGCTTCAACATCACCAACTCGTTCCGTAGCCTGAACTTCTCCAAGGTGCCTTTCGAGGCAATCGCGGAGCAGCAGATCAAGACGGGTGGTTATGGCGCCGAGTTCGGTCGCTCGCTTGGTGGCGTGGTCAACCAGATCACCAAGCGTGGTACCAACGAGTTCAAGGCAGGCGCCAATGTGTTCTGGTCGCCGAAATCCCTGCGTTCGGACGTGGAAGACTACAAGTTCTCGAATCCGCTGGTGCCGGGTGACTTTGGCGATGTGGCCGAGAACAACAGCAAGGACACGCAAGATGAGCTGATTGGTGCCGTCTGGGCAGGCGGCGCGTTAATCAAGGACAAGTTGTTCGCCTATGGCCTGCTGTCCTACGGAAAGACCGACACGGACGCCTGGGGCAACATGGATGCGGTAACCAACCGCAACGGTTCGATCAAGAATCCGACCTGGTTGGCCAAGTTCGACTGGAACATCAACGACAGCAACAAGCTCGAGCTGACGGCGTTCTCCGACAAGCAGGAGAGCGAGACACGGGTCTACAACAACACGCCAGGTGAAGTGGATCGCACCAACTATGTTGGCACGGTGTTCGATGAGCAGGGTGGCAACAACTATGTCCTGAAGTACACCGGTTATCTCACTGACGCTTTCACTCTGACCGCGCTGTACGGCCACGGCGAATTCAAGCGCTCGCAACACCTCAAGAACCCGGACGGCTCGATCGTCAGCTACAACGGCGATATCACGACCGCCTATACGACGAGCATTACCGGCACCACCGCGTTGGGGGGCTGCCCCGCGATCATTGATGTGCGGCCGGGCTATCGCAAGGACATTACCGGGGCCTACGGCAGCCTGTGCCATCTTACCGACGGTGCATTGCTCCAGGCGTCGAACAACAAGGACACCCGCGACCAGTACCGCATCGATGCGGAGTGGATCCTCGGGCCGCACCAGTTGCGCTTTGGCGTGGACGTGGACAACTACGAATCCGTGGCGGGCGAAGCCAATGTGGGCGGCTGGCTGTGGCGCTATTCGACCAACAACGGCCCTGATGGGCGGCCGAACACAGGCGACGAGTTCGATGTCGTGCGTCGCCAGACCACAGCTCGTGGCACCACGATCGAAGTCAAACAGCGCGCCTACTACCTCGAAGATACGTGGAAGATCACCGACAACTTCCTGGCCTATCTCGGCGCACGCTGGGACACCTTCGAGAACCTCGGCGCCGATGGCCGCGCCTTCGTCAAGATCGACAACCAGTTCGGGCCGCGTCTGGGCTTCTCCTGGGACGTCAATGGCGACTCGTCGCTGAAGATCTACGGCAATGCGGGCCGCTACGCTTTGCCACTTACGCCTAGCGTTGCCGTTCGTGGCTCCAGCGCCTCGATCTACCAGCGCAGCAACAACAATCGCTTTTCCGGCGTCGATCCCGTCACAGGTGCGCCGATCCTGATCGGGCCCCTCAATCCGCTTGGCTTGATCAACGGCGAGGACGGCAGCGCGCATGATCCCAACACGATTGCCAGCAAGAATCTGGACCCGATGTACCAGGACGAGTTCATCCTCGGCTTCCAGACCACGATGACCGACCACCTCAACTTCGGTGCGCGCGCCATCTACCGCAAGTTGAAAGCCGCCATCGACGACAACTGCGATTACACGGCCATCACCGATCTGGCAGATGCCGATGGACTCGACTACACAGTTCCAAACCCGGGGTTCCCGTACTGCCGTCTGTTCAATCCCGGCGAAGATGCAGTGCTGGTTACCGACCTGAATGGCGACGGCATCTACACCACCTACACCGTGGAAGGCGATCGCCTGAGTCCGCCCGCCAAGCGGTCGTACAAGGCGCTGGAACTGTTCCTGGACGGGAGCTGGGACAAGTTCTTCTTCCAGGCGTCGTATACGCTGGGATACAACAAGGGCAACACCGAGGGCGGCGTGAAGTCCGACATCGGTCAGGGCGACACCAATACCACGCAGGATTTCGACTATCGCGAACTGACGGTCGACACCTACGGCTACTTGCCCAATGACCGCCGCCACGCGTTGAAAGTGTTCGGCAACTACGACTTCAATGACGAATGGTCACTGGGCGCGAACCTGATCGTCCAGACGGGGCGGCCGATCAACTGTCTGGGCGTTCTGGATACCAACCCCCTGGAGCCCGTCGGTGTAGTGAGCAACTACTCCCCGCACCCTTACGGCTCTGGCTTCATGCGTTGCAGCAACTCGGAGTCCGGTGCTTCGATCGATTCGACCGTGAGGGCTGTGCCACGTGGGACCGCGGGGCGCTTGCCGACGACCACCAGCCTGGACTTGAACATCGCCTTCCGGCCCTCGTTCGCAGAGGGTCTGCAATTCAAGGTGGACGTGTTCAACGTGTTCAACTCGCAGAAGGTCACGGCCGTGAGCGAAGTGGCGGAAGACTCTGCGACGGGCAATCCCCTGAGCACCTATCTGCTTCCTCGCTCCTATCAGGCGCCACGTTCGGTCCGCTTCATGGTCCAGTACGACTTCTGATCCCGCGTCTGAACGAAGAACAAGACCAATCACTGCTCGCTGCTCGGCCGCCTTCGGGCGGCCTTTTTCTTGAAGCCCATGGGTGCGAGGATCTCCTTGCGGCTATGCTTGAACCAATCCCACTTCAATGGCGACCATGAGCGAAGCGTTGCAGCGTCACTGGAACGAAGCGAGTCACCACGAAGCAGCAAAGGACCTTCCAGCCGCCCGCGCAGGCTACGAGGCGATGCTGGCGATAGAGCCCAAGCTGGTGGCGCCGAACCTGCGCCTTTCACGGCTGGCGCAGATCGCCGACCGATACGTCGAGGCACGTGACCGGGCGCTGCAGGCCAGCCATGTGTGCGTGGAGACACAAGACGCGAAAAGCATAGGTTTCGTCAGCCTTCGACTGCTTGCCTTTGCCGAAGACGGGGAGATCGTCCGCCTGATCCGGTCCATGGACTGGATCAGGCGCGACGTCCTGCAGCAGTCCGCTGTACTTGCGCAGCATCTGTGGCTGGTCGATCAGCATGAACTGGCGCTCGAGTTCCTGACTCATGTTGGCACCCGTGTGAAGCCCAGCCCCTTGCTCTGCTACACCCGCGCCAACGTGCTCAGGTCACTGGGCATGTTGGACGAGGCCGTCGAGTACTACGAGTACGCACTGCGGCTGGATCCGCACAATGCGTACGTGCATCGAACGCTGGCCTTTCATCAGGCTTCCAGGCCGGCGGGAAGCCGCGTGCCCAGACTCGAAGCGGCACGGCGGCACCATGCGGAGGGGTCTGCGGAGAGTGCCCAGCTGTGCTACGCCCTCTTCAAGGAACTCGATGCGGCGGATCAGACGGAGGCTGCCTGGCAAGCGTTGCAGGAAGGCGCTGCCGCGGTTCGCCGCACGCTGCGACATGACCGGGAGGAGGAGGCGAGGGGCTTCGAGAGGCTGCTGCATTCGAGTCCCTGGAAGAAGTCGCCTACGGCATCCGCAGTATCGGGAGGGCCGGTGCCGATCTTCATCGTTGGCATGCCACGCACCGGTACGACGCTGCTGGATCGTGTGCTTGGCAATCATGCAGAGGTCGTTTCACTGGGCGAGCGCAACGACTTCGATGCCGCCATCAGTGAAGTTTCCAACCATTTCTACAAGGGTGGGCTGCGGGTGTCCCAGTGGACCAAACTCCTGGCCGCGGATCCGGCATTGGTCGGTGAGCGCTATCTGGAGCGCCTGGCGCCGAGGATTGCCGGCCATCACTGCTTCATCGACAAGAATCCGAAGAACTTCTTCAACGTCGGACTGATACTGCGTGCCCTTCCGCAGGCGCGCATCATTTGCGTTCGACGCGACCCGATGGATGCCTGCTTTTCCAATCTGAAGGAGTTGTTCGAAGGTGGCGCATATCCCTACAGTTACGCCTTCGAGGACTTGGCCGCGCATCACCGCGGGTTCGTGCAACTGATGGCACACTGGCAGGCAAGTGCGAACGGATCCGTGCATATCGTGGATTACGAGGCGCTGGTGCGGGTTGGCGACGAAACTTTGCACGAGCTGCTTGCATTCTGCGGTTTGGCGCCCGCGAAGGGATTGCTTGACATCACGGCCAATGCGTCGCCGGTATCCACGGCCAGCAGTTCGCAGGTACGTTCACCCATCCACGACCGTGGCGTCGGCGCATGGAGGCGATACGCGCTGCAGTTGGAGCCCCTGCGCGTGATGCTGGAAGCGCGAAGGACGGAAAATGGCGCCTGAGTCGACGTCAGATCGTGTGGCGGCGCTGACTGAGCGAGCGCAGGTCCATGCCGTTGCAAAGGACTTCGAGCAGGCGGCCGAGTGTTACCTTCTGGCGCTTGAGCTATCGCCCGGTGATCCTGACATCCTGTTGCAGCTGTCGTACATGGCGTCGCTCGCAGGACGTTATCGGTCCGCGCATGGCTACGCAGTGCAGGCCAGCCAGCTAAAGACGCAGCGCACTGAAATTCTGAAGGAATTGCTGTCGCGGTTGCGCACCTTCAACGAAGTTCCCGCCATGCTGGCGTGCGTCGAAAGGATGCTGCCCATGTCGCGCATCCCGATCCCTTCGCTGATTGCCATCGCCGCGCAGCTCACCTATGCCGGACTTCCACAGAAGGCGATCGCATTCCTGGACGAGGCCCGGCGTGCGGATCCTGAGTACCCGCCGACGCTGTTGTCCCGGGCGCACGTGTTGATGTTTCTGGGGCGGTTCGCCGAGGCTGGGGAGGATATTTCCCGAACGCTCACGCGTGCCCCGCAGATTGCGCAGGCATACTGGCTGCAGTCCCAGGTCCGCAAGCAGACCGCCAGCGAGAATCACCTCGCGCAGATCCGAGCGCAGCTTCTGGTGCCGCAACGTAGCGCGCAGGATCGCGCCTTGCTGGCTTTCGCCCTGCACAAGGAGCTGGACGACCTCGGTCGTCATGAGGAAGCGTGGCATGCATTGCAGGAAGCGTGTGCCAGCAAGCGATCGTCGCTACGCTACGACGCTGCGCGGTCGAGGGAGGTGTTCGAGCGACTGTTGCGTTTTGCACCGCATCCGATGCCAATGCGACCGCAGCCCGATCTGCATGCCACGCCCGTATTCATCGTCGGCATGCATCGTTCCGGCACCACGCTCATCGAGCAGTTGCTTGACGGACATTCCGATGTGCGCGGCCTGGGTGAACTCTACGACTTCACCAGCGCGATGCGTTATGCGACCGATCATCACTGTGCCGGCGTGACCGACCCGGAGATCATTGCCCGCGCGACGACCGTTGACTTCAGTGCGGCCGGCGAACGCTACTTGGAGGGCGTGGCATGGCGGCTCTGCGGTGAGCGGCATTTCACCGACAAGCTCCCCTCCAACTTTCTCAATGTCGGTTTCATATGCGAGGCATTGCCGCAGGCGAAGATAGTGCATATGGTGCGCGACCCGATGGAGACGTGTTTCTCCAATTTGCGCGAGATCTTCTCCGATGCAAATCCCTACAGTTACGACCAGTTCGAGCTGGCGGATTTCTACGGTTACTACCGCAGGCTGATGGCCCACTGGCATGCCCGTTACCCGGGTCGGATACTGGACGTGGACTACGCGCAGCTCACACGTGAGCCAGAGCAGGTGGTGCGTCGGGTCTGCAACTTTGTTGGCATCGCGTTCGAGCCACAGATGTTGGGCATGCAGTCGCGGACGCGTGGCATCGTGACGGCCAGTGCCGTGCAGGTGCGCGATCGCATCCGCGTGCAGGAGACACCGAAATGGCGCGCCTACGAGCGGTACCTTGCGCCGTTGCGCGAGCGCCTCGGGTACGAATGATGCGTCGCGTGAGCGACGGGTGTCCCGGAATAGCGCTGGGTGAGGAACTCAGGGGCTGACGACGCCCACTGACACGCGGTTGCGTCCTTCGCGCTTGGCGCCGTACAGCGCCTCGTCGGCGGCACGCAGCAGGTCGTCGACGTGGCGGAACTGCTCCAGCGCGCCCTGCGTGGCGAGGCCGGCGGAGAAGGTGATGTGCAGTGGCTGGCCGTTGACGTGGGCCATGGCGGCGCCGGCCACTTCGGACAGGATGCGCCGCACCACGTGCGCGGCGGCCTCCTCGTTGATGCCGGGCAGCACCACCAGGAACTCTTCGCCGCCGTAGCGGGCGACGATGTCGCTGCTACGCACGTGCCGCATCAGCGACTTGGCGAAGTTGCGCAGCACCTCGTCGCCGACCAGGTGGCCCCAGCGGTCGTTGACCTGCTTGAAGTCGTCCAGGTCGATGAAGGCGATCGACAGCGGCCAGCCATGGCGCGTGGCGGCATCGAATTCCTTCTCGAGTACTTCCTCCAGCTGGCTGCGGTTGTAGGCGCCGGTCAGCGGATCGCGACGGACTTCCTCGGCCAGGCGGCGTGCGCGGTCTTCGTGCTCGTCGGCTTCCTTGCGCGCGCGTGCGGCTTCCTGGATCTCGCGCAGGTTGCGCACCACCAGCAGTTCGCGCGCCTGGTCCAGCAATGCCTGGATGCGGGCGGGCGGCGCGGGCGGCACGTCGAACATCGTGCAGACCTCGGGCAGGGCCGCGAGCATGTCCTCGATCAGGGCGAGGAAGGCCGCATAGTCCAGGCCGAGTCGCGTCGCGGCCTGCAGCGCGGCGTGCCGGTGCGCTTCCTCGGTGCGCGCTTCGTCGGTGCCGGCGATCCAGATGTCGGCCACGTGGCCCGACACCGCGACGCAGGCGTTGAAGGTGGTGTCGGAGACGGGCGTCTCGCTCTCCATGATTGCTTCGCGCAGCAGGGCCGGCAGGTTCCATTGCCGCGCCAGCCAGCCGCCGACGGCGGCATGGTCGCAGCCCAGCAGGTCGCGCTCGGCGGCCAGCAGGGCCGCGTTGTCGTCGGCGCGCTCGACGAGTTGCGCGTAGTCGTCGCCCAGCACTTCCAGCAACGCGAGCACGCCGATGTCCTGCAGCAGGCCTGCCAGCATCAGTTCCTCGGCCTTGCGCAGGCCGGCATGCTGGCCCAGCAGCCGGCAGGCGAGGGCGGCGATGACGCTGCGGCGCCAGACGCGCTCCTGCGCCACCGGATGGGTGCCGGTGCCGCAGCGTGTCAGCGAGAAGCCCAGGGCCAGCGTCAGCGTCGCGTTGAGGCCCAGCACCGTCAGCGCCTGCGACAGGTTCTCCACGCGGCGACGGCTGGCGTAGAGCGGGGAGTTGGCGATGCGCAGCATGCGCGCACTCAGGGCGGCATCCAGGCCGATCGCATCGGCTGCCGTCGCCATCACCACCTCGGGATCCTGGGCAAGCTCGATGATGCGCAGCGCCACGCCCGGCGGGCTCGGCAGGTTGCGGCAGTTCGAGAGCTGGGATTCGAGTTCGGGACGCATCCGGGTGCGCACTACGCTGAAGGAAAGTGGCGGGCAGCATGCCAGCAAAGCGTGACCGAATGTCAGCTTTGTAAACAATGTCGGCGCAGGAACGGCGAACTTTAGGTGCGGGCGACGAGCGGTCGTGCGACGCGACGACGCAGGCCGCGCGCGTCGCAGGCAAAGAAAAAGCCGCGGTTTCCCGCGGCTTTTTCCGGTGAAGCGGAGGCGGCTCGGCTTACGCCAGGCCGGCCTGCTTCATCACTTCGGCGGCGTAGTCTTCCACCACCTTCTCGATGCCTTCGCCGACCACCAGGCGCTGGAAGCCGACCACGTCGGCACCGGCGGCCTTGACCACCTGTTCGACCGACTTGTCGCTGTCCAGCACGTACGGCTGGCCGTACAGGGTCACTTCGTTGACGATCTTGTTGATCTTGCCGGAGATGATCTTCTCCAGGATGTCGGCCGGCTTGGCCTTGTCCTTGTCCGACATCTTGGCCAGCTCGATTTCCTTCTCCTTCGCCACGAACTCGGCCGGCACGTCGGCGGCCTTGTTGTGCGGGGGGTTCATCGCGGCGATGTGCATCGCCAGGCCGCGGGCCAGTTCGGCGTCGCCGCCCTTGACCTCGACCAGCACGCCGATCTTGCCGCCGTGCACGTAGGCCGCGACGTTGTTGGCGCTGTCGATGGCGACCAGGCGACGGATCTGCATGTTCTCGCCCAGCTTGGCGATGGCGGCGGCGCGGGCTTCCTCGACGGTCTCGCCCGAGGCCAGCTTGGCGCTCTTCAGCGCTTCGACATCGGCGGCGCCGGAGGTCAGCGCGGCCTGCGCGATGGCGTCGGTGAAGGCGATGAAGTTGGCGTCCTTGGCGACGAAGTCGGTCTCGGAGTTGATCTCGACCAGCACGGCCTTGCCGCCGTCCTGGGCCACGGCCACGCGGCCTTCGGCGGTGACGCGGTCGGCTTTCTTGTCGGCCTTGGCCAGACCCGACTTGCGCAGCCACTCGGCCGCGGCGTCGATGTCGGCGTTGTTCTCGGTGAGCGCCTTCTTGCACTCCATCATGCCGGCGCCGGTGCGCTCGCGCAGTTCCTTGACCAGGGAAGCGGTGATTTCCACGGGATTACCTCTGTTTGGATTGGCAAAGCCCCTCTCCCGTCGGGAGAGGGGTTGGGGTGAGGGTCCGGAGGAGTGCGACGTCTTGAACGCCGGCGTGCTTCCCGTACCCTCATCCGCCCTTCGGGCACCCCCGCCTTCGCGGGGGCAGGCCCTTCTCCCGAGGGGAGAAGGAACAATATGGACCGCCGCGCAGCATGGCGCGGCGGCGTTGCAGCCGGATTACTCGGCAGCGGCTTCGTCGGACTTCTTGCCGGCGGCCTTCTTGGCCGGGGCACGACGGGCACCCTTGTCGTCGCCGCCTTCGGCGAACTCTTCCTCGCGCACGGTGGCGGCGTTCGGCTGGGCGGCCTTGCCTTCCAGCACGGCGTCGGCGGCGGCACGTGCGTACAGCTGCACGGCGCGGATGGCGTCGTCGTTGCCGGGGATGGCGTAGTCGACCAGGGCCGGGTCGTAGTTCGAGTCGACCACCGCGATCACCGGGATGCCGAGCTTCTTGGCTTCCTTGATGGCGATGTCTTCATGGCCGATGTCGATGACGAACAGGGCGTCCGGCAGGCGGTTCATTTCCTTGATGCCGCCCAGCGAGGCCAGCAGCTTCTCGCGCTCGCGGCGCAGGCCCAGCACTTCGTGCTTGACCAGCTTCTCGAACGTGCCGTCGGTTTCGGCGGCTTCCAGTTCCTTCAGGCGGGCGACCGACTTCTTCACGGTGGCGAAGTTGGTCAGCGTGCCGCCCAGCCAGCGCTGGGTCATGAACGGCATGCCGCAACGCTCGGCCTCTTCCTTCACCGCCTCGCGCGCGCTGCGCTTGGTGCCCAGGAACAGGATGGTGCCGCGCTTCTGCGCGACGCCCGAGATGAAGTTCATCGCGTCGTTGAACAGCGGAACGGTCTTCTCGAGGTTGATGATGTGGATCTTGCCGCGGGCACCGAAGATGTACGGCGCCATCTTGGGGTTCCAGTAGCGGGTCTGGTGGCCGAAATGGACGCCGGCTTCCAGCATCTGGCGCATGGTGACTTGGGGCATTGCAGTGACTCCATCGAAGGGGAACCCACCGTCCGGTTCAATGGAGGACGGCGCCGGTGAAGGCGGGGTTCCGGGGTTGGGCCTCCCTGCGGCGTCCGTGACCGAACCCTCCAGCGAAGGGCACCCCGGCACGGGCTGTGGCAGCAGGTGTGGATTCGTCGGTGTCGCCCGACGTGGGCGGTCTCGGTCCGGGCAGGCCGGGCACGAAGCCGCGGGAGTATAGCCGGACAGGGCCGGTGGTCGCAAACCGCGGGGTGGGCCGGCAAGGGTGACGCCGCCCCGGGGCGTTCAGATGCCGCGCCAAATGGGGGATAATCGGCCAATGGCCATCCAGCTCAAGACCCCCGAAGACCTCGCCCAGATGCGCATCGCCGGCCGGCTCGCCGCCGAGGTGCTGCAGGTGGTCGCCCCGCACGTGAAGCCGGGCGTCACCACCGCCGAACTGGACCGCATCTGCCACGACCACATCGTCAACGTGCAACAGGCGATCCCGGCCAACGTGGGCTACAAGGGTTTCCCGGCCACCGTCTGCACCTCGGTCAACAACGTCATCTGCCACGGCATCCCCAATGAGGGGAAGGTCCTGAAGGACGGCGACATCCTCAACATCGACGTCACCGTCATCAAGGATGGCTGGCACGGCGACACCAGTCGCATGTACATGGTTGGCACGCCGTCGGTGATGGCCAAGCGGCTCGTGGACGTGACGCGGGAGGCCATGTTCCGCGGCATCCGCGCGGTGAAGCCGGGCGCCACCCTGGGCGACGTGGGGCACGCGATCCAGCAGTACGCCGAAGCCGAGCGCTTCAGCGTGGTGCGCGAGTACTGCGGGCACGGCATCGGCAAGGTCTACCACGACGAGCCGCAGGTGCTGCACTACGGGCGTCCCGGCGAGGGCGTGGTGCTGAAGCCGGGCATGACCTTCACCATCGAGCCGATGATCAACGAAGGCGCGCGTCATACCCGTGTGCTGCCCGATGGCTGGACCGTGGTGACCAAGGACCGCAAGCTGTCGGCGCAGTGGGAACACACCGTGGCGGTGACCGAGGACGGCGTGGAGATCCTGACCCGCGTGCCGGGCGACGACAACGACTTGTGAGCACCCCTTCGGCCGCGAACGGACAGGCGACGCGGCTTCCGGACATCGGCCCGGACGCCGCCGATGATGCGGCCTGGTCGGCGGCGGCGCGGGTGTCGCTGGGTCATACCGACGCGCGCCTGGACAAGCGCTTCGACCAGGACGACGGCATGGACCGCATCCTCGCGCTGCGCGCGCGGGCGGTCGACCATCTGCTGAAGGACGCATGGCTGCGCTGCATCCCCGCGGATGCGCCGATGGCGCTGTTCGCGGTCGGCGGCTACGGGCGTGGCGAACTGTTTCCGCATTCCGACGTCGACGTGCTGGTGCTGGCGCCGGCCGACGTGCAGCAGACCCACCACGATGCCGTGGCGCGCCTGTTCGCCTTGCTGTGGGACGCCGGCCTGCCGATCAGCCACAGTGTGCGCTCGGCGGCGCAGTGCACGGCCGCGGCGGCGGCCGACCAGAGCGTGCTCACGGCGCTGATCGAGGAGCGGCTGATCGTCGGCGAGCCGGTCGACGAAGCCCTGCTGATCGATGCCATCGGTCCGGCACGCGTCTGGCCCGCACGCGACTTTTTCGTCGCCAAGCGCGAGGAGTTGCGCATCCGCCACGCGCGGTTCGGTGATACCTCCGACAACCTGGAGCCCAACATCAAGGACGGCCCAGGCGGTCTTCGCGACCTACACACGCTGGGCTGGATGGCGCTGCGCACCTTCGGCGTGCGCGATCTGGAAGCGCTGGTGGGACTGGGCCACCTGGGTCCGGACGAAGCCGTCGCACTGGCGCGCGAACGCCGCGCGCTGGGACGCCTGCGTTACGGCCTGCATCGCGTCGCGGGGAGGCCCGAGGAACGGCTGCGGTTCGATTACCAGAAGACGCTCGCGCAGCGGCTGGGGTTCGCCGACGACGCCGAAAGCCTCGGTGTCGAGAAGATGATGCAGGGCTTCTACCGCAGCGCCGCTATCGTGCGGCGGATCAGCGATCGGCTTCTGCAGCGGTTCGAGGAACAGTTCGACGGCGAAGCCCTGCCCGAGCCCCTCGACGAACAGTTCGCGCTGCGTCGCGGTTACCTGGCTGCGCGCCAGGGCGGCTGGCCGGCGAACGATGTGGGGCAGGTCTTCGCCTTGTTCGCCGCGTGGGCCGCCCATCCGCAGATTCGCGGCCTGCATTCGCGCACCGCACGCGCGCTGGCGGAATCGCTGCCGAAGCTCGCCGCCTATCCCGATGCCACGCGCGCCCAGCGCGACGCCTTCATGGCACTGCTGCGCGGCCCGCGTGCGGTGGAGACGCTTACCCGCATGGCCCGCCTCGGCGTGCTGGGGCAGTGGATACCTGCCTTCGCCCGCGTGTCCGGGCGCATGCAGTTCGACCTGTTCCATGTCTATACCGTCGACCAGCACACGCTGATGGTGCTGCGGAATATCGCTGCCTTCGCCGCCGGTCGTGCCGACGAGCGCTTCTCCATCGCGCACGAAGTCTGGCCGCGCCTGCGCAAGCCGGAACTGCTGCTGCTGGCGGGCCTGTTCCACGATATCGCCAAGGGCCGCGGCGGCGACCATTCGGAACTGGGCGCGGTGGATGCGCGCGAGTTCTGCGCGGCGCATGCGCTCAGCGACGGCGACACCGCGCTGGTCGCCTGGTTGGTGGAGCAGCACCTGCGCATGTCGGTGACGGCGCAGAAGCAGGACATCGCCGACCCCGACGTCATCCACCGGTTCGCCACGCTGGTGGGGGATCGTGAGCGCCTCGACTACCTGTACCTGCTGACCTGCGCGGACATCGCCGGCACCAGCCCCAAGTTGTGGAACGCGTGGAAGGACCGCCTGCTCGCGGACCTGTACTTCGCTGCGCGCCGCGTGCTGCGCGAGGGTCTGGAAAACCCGGTGGCCGTGGACGAGCGGCTGGACGAAGCGCGCGGCGGCGTGCGCGCCATGCTGGAAGTGCAGGGCTTGTCGGCGGACCAGGCGGATGCGCTGTTCACCACCATGCCGGAAGAGAGCTTCCTGCGTTTCCGGCCCGAACAGCTCGCCTGGCAGGCGCATGCCATCCGAGGCGCGAATGCGGGCGAGACGCGCGTACGCGCGCGCCGCATCGCCGACGATGCCGATGCGATCGAGGTGTTCGTCCATTCGCCCGACCGCGATGGCCTGTTCGCCGCCATCCTCGCCACCCTCGACCGCATGGGCTTCGCGATCCACCAGGCGCGCGTGCTGGTGGGGCCACAGGGCGCTGTCTTCGATACGTTCGAGTTGCTGCCGGCCGACACCTACGCTACGCGAGACCCGGACGAGATCGAAGGCACCCTGGGTGCCGCGCTGTCGCGTCCGCTCGACAGCGTGCGCACGTCGCGCCGCGCGATGCCGCGGCAGCTGAAGCATTTCAGGTTCGCGCCGCGCATCGAATTCGGCACCACGCCCGACGGTCGCCGCACCGTCCTTGGCCTGGTCGCGCCCGACCGCCCCGGCCTGCTGTCGGACGTGGCCCAGGTGCTGCGCCGGCAAGGCCTGCGCGTGCACGACGCCCGCATCGCGACCTTCGGCGAGCGCGCGGAAGACGTCTTCCAGATTACCGACGAGCACGACCAGCCCCTCACCGATACGTCCTTGCAGGACGCGTTGCGCGATGCGCTTCGCGCCGGCCTCGAGACGTCCCCCTGACACGCATCCGGCAGACCCTTTGATGACCCGCAAAGCCAGCAAGACCGAAGAACTGAAGTCCACCATCGAAAGCGCCTTCGAGCGCCGCGCCGAGCTGACGCCGGCCGAGATCGAGGGGTCCACCCGTGCCGCCGTCGAACTGGCCATCGAAGGTCTTGAAGCCGGCAAGCTGCGCGTGGCCGAGCCGGACGGCAAGGGCGGCTGGAAGGTCAACGAATGGCTGAAGAAAGCGGTGCTGCTGTACTTCCGCGTCAACGAGATGGAACTTGTCGAAGCCTATCCCGCGCCATTCTGGGACAAGGTCGAGGCACGCTTCGGTGCGTTCGACGAGAACGACTTCCGCAAGCTCGGCGTGCGCGTCGTCCCGGGCGCGATCGCGCGCCGCGGCACGTACTTCGGCAAGGATGTCGTACTGATGCCGAGCTTCGTCAACATCGGCGCCTACGTGGGCGAGGGCACGATGGTCGACACCTGGGCGACCGTGGGTTCGTGCGCGCAGATCGGCAAGCACTGCCACCTGTCCGGCGGCGCCGGCATCGGTGGCGTGCTGGAACCGCTGCAGGCCAGCCCGACGATCATCGAGGACCACTGCTTCATCGGCGCGCGTTCGGAAGTCGTCGAGGGCGTGGTGATCGGCCACCACAGCGTGATCGGCATGGGGGTGTTCATCGGCCAATCCACGCGCATCTACAACCGCGCGACGAAGGAAATCACCTACGGCTATGTGCCGCCGGGAAGCGTGGTCGTGTCGGGTTCGCTGCCGGCCGCCGACGGGTCGCATTCGCTGTACTGCGCGGTGATCGTCAAGCAGGTCGACGAGAAGACGCGCAGCAAGACCAGCGTCAATGAGCTGCTGCGCGGTCTGGCGGATTGAGCGGCGGGTCGAGTCCGTACGTCTTGTAGGAGCGCGCCATGCGCGCGATGCTCCTGCGGCATGTCCGGCTCACGTCGGAAAAGCATCGCGCGCATGGCGCGCTCCTACAAATCTCTGGAGCATCATGACGACCACGCTGTATGGCTTGAAGAACTGCGACACCTGCAAGAAGGCGACCAAGTGGCTGGACCGCTTCGGTGTCGCGTATGAATTCATCGACTACCGCGACCACCGGCAATCGCCCGAGACGATGAAGGACTGGGCGGAGAAGGCGGGTGGCTGGGACGCGCTGATCAACAAGTCGTCGACGACGTGGCGGCAGTTGCCCGAGAACCGGAAGACGCCCGGTTCCGATGCGGAATGGAAGCTGCTGCTGAAGGAGTATCCGCAGCTGATCCGCCGTCCTGTCGTCATCGGAGGCGTGGCGGGCTTTTCACAGGGCTTCAGCGACAATGGCTTCAAGAAGCAGTTCGGAGCCGGGTCGTGAGCGATGTCGTCGAGCTTTCCAGCGAGCTGATCCGCCGTCATTCGGTGACGCCGGACGACGCGGGCTGCCAGCAGGTGCTGGCCACGCGGCTGGCACAGTGGGGTTTCCAGTGCGAACACCTGCGCTTTGGCGACACCGACAATCTGTGGGCGACGCACGGAACGGGATCGCCGGTGCTGGTGTTGCTCGGCCACACCGACGTGGTGCCGCCGGGTCCGCTGTCCGCCTGGACCAGCGATCCCTTCGTGCCGACGGTGCGCGATGGCGTGCTTTACGGGCGCGGTACCGCCGACATGAAGTGCAGCGTGGCCGCGTGCACGATCGCGCTGGAACGTTTTGTCGATGCGCATCCCGACCATCCGGGCACGGTCGCGCTGCTGGTGACCTCCGACGAGGAAGGGCCCGCGCACGATGGCGTCAAGAAAGTCGCCGAGCTGTTCCGTGAGCGAGGCCAGCGGATCGACTGGTGCATCACCGGCGAGCCGTCCTCGAAGGAAGCGCTGGGCGACTTGTTGCGCGTAGGTCGCCGCGGCACGCTGACCGGCACCTTGCAGGTACACGGCGTGCAGGGCCACGTGGCCTATCCGCACAAGGCGCTCAATCCCATCCACAAGGCATTGCCCGCGCTGGACGAACTGGCCGCGCGTCAGTGGGACGACGGTTACGAAACCTTCCCGCCGACCAGCCTGCAGATCTCCAACATCAACGCCGGCACCGGTGCCAGCAACGTCATCCCGGGTGAACTGCAGGTGGTGTTCAACCTGCGCTTCAATCCGAGCTGGACGGCTGAACGGCTGGAGCGGGAGATCGAAGGCATCTTCCGCAAGCATGGGCTGGAGTACAGCATCCAGTGGCTGCGTGGCGGCGAGCCGTTCTACACGCCGGAAGGCCACCTGCGCGCCACCGCGCGCGCGGTGCTGGGCGAGTTCGCCGGCCTGCCGCCGGAGGAGAGTACGGCCGGCGGTACGTCCGATGCGCGCTTCATCGCACCGTTGGGTGCGGAGTGCATCGAGGTAGGGCCGGTCAACGCCAGCATCCACAAGGTGGACGAGAACATCCGCATGGCCGATCTGGAAGCATTGCCGGGTCTTTATCAGAAGCTGATCGAGCGTTTGATGCTGACGGTTCGCCCGGCGCTGTAGGAGCGCCCCATGGGCGCGACGCTTTTGCGATTCTTTCCTGAAGAGCATCGCGCCCATGGGCGCTCCTGGAATGGAGAGGGTGGTTGCAGACGCAACTTTTGCAGGACTTGCCAAGCCCTGGCCTGAGCGGTTACGTTCGCGCCATGCCCAGCCGCAACGCCATCAACAACAACCGCAATAACCTGCGCCCGAACAATCGGACGCGGGCGATGCGGCTCTGCGACTAGGCAACGAAAGACCTGCCGGATACCAGAAACCCGCATCGCGAGATGCGGGTTTTTTCGTTCCGGGCGCCCGCCATCGAACCCCACCAGGAGTGTTTCCATGTGTTCCATCTTCGGCATCTTCGGGCTGCAGCCCGGTGACGACGTCCAGGCGCTGCGACGGCAGTCGCTGGAACTTTCGCAGAAGCAACGCCATCGTGGTCCCGACTGGAGCGGCGTGTACCACGACGACGGCGCCATCCTGGTGCACGAGCGCCTGGCCATCGTCGATCCGGCCGGCGGCTCGCAGCCGCTGCGTTCGGCCGACGGCGAACTGGTGCTGGCTGTCAACGGCGAGATCTACAACCACCGCGAGCTGAAGGCGGAACTGGCGCAGGACTACGCCTTCCAGACCGGCTCGGACTGCGAGGTCATCAACGCGCTGTATCGCGAGGATGAACCTGCTTCCTTCCTCAACCGCCTCAACGGCATCTTCGCGTTCGCGCTGTGGGACAAGGCGAAGGGACGTGCGCTGATCGCGCGCGATCCCATCGGCGTGTGTCCGTTGTACTGGGGCCATGATCGCGAGGGCCGCCTCTGCGTGGCGTCGGAGATGAAGGCGCTGGCGCCGATCTGTGCGGACGTGGCCCAGTTCCCGCCCGGGCACTATTACGAGTTCTCGACGGATGCTGAGGATGGCGGGCCAAGGCCCGCCCTACGGAAGTACTACGACACGGCGTGGCGCGACTATGCGGCGGTGGAAGGCGTGCAACTGGCGAAGGACGAACTACGCGAGGCGTTCGAACGCGCGGTGCACCGCCAGCTGATGACCGACGTGCCTTACGGCGTACTCCTGTCCGGTGGACTGGATTCGTCGTTGGTCGCGGCGGTTGCGGCGCGCTACGCGCGTCACCGCATCGAGGACAACGACACGACCGAAGCCTGGTGGCCGCGCCTGCATTCGTTCGCCATCGGCCTGGAAGGCTCGCCCGACCTGGCGGCGGCCGAAGTCGCGGCCAAGGCATTGGGCACGGTGCACCATGGTTTCACGTACACCTTCCAGGAAGGGCTCGATGCCATTCCCGAGGTGATCCGCCACATCGAGACCTACGACGTCACCACCATCCGCGCGTCCACGCCGATGTACCTGCTGGCGCGCCGCATCAAGGCGATGGGCGTGAAGATGGTGCTGTCCGGCGAAGGCAGCGACGAGATCTTCGGCGGCTACCTGTACTTCCACAAGGCGCCCAACGCGCGCGAGTTCCATGAGGAACTGGTACGCAAGCTGGATGCGCTGCACAACTACGACTGCCTGCGCGCGAACAAGTCGATGATGGCGTGGGGCGTGGAGCCGCGTGTGCCGTTCCTCGATGTCGAGTTCCTCGACGTGGCGATGAAGATGGATGCCCTGCACAAGATGATCGACAAGGGCAGCGCCGGTGCGCAGCGCATGGAGAAGGGCGTGTTGCGCGAGGCGTTCGACGGCTACCTGCCGGAATCGATCCTGTGGCGGCAGAAGGAGCAGTTCAGCGATGGCGTCGGCTACGGCTGGATCGACGGGCTGAAGGCGCATGCCGAAGCGCAGGTCAGCGACCGCGAACTCGCGGCCGCCGACAAGCGCTTCCCGGTCAACCCGCCACAGACGAAGGAGGCGTACCTCTACCGCACGCTGTTCGAGCAGCACTATCCGGGCCAGGCCTGCGCGGAGACGGTGCCGGGTGGCAAGTCGATCGCCTGTTCGTCGCCGGCGGCCATCGCCTGGGATGCGAGTTTCGCGAAGATGGCCGATCCGTCCGGTCGCGCCGTGTCAGGCGTACACAACGCGGCGCTGTAGCCCTCTCCCTTCTCCCCGCATGCGGGGAGAAGGTGGCCGACAGGCCGGATGAGGGGCGAGCGAAGCCAGTTTGTGCGGACGGCGCCGAAGCGGGAGAGGCAAGAGCGCCCCTCATCCGCCTTCGGCACCTTCTCCCCATCGCGGGCGATGGGGAGAAGGGCGGCGTCGGGCGCTACGTTGGGCCGGGCGGTGTCCAGCTTGCATGAAGCGGCGCTGCAGGCATTTTGCTTTTCCCCGCACGGGGAAACGGGAATACGTCAGGGCCTCAGCGTCAGCGTGTGTCGTGCATCGCCAGGCAGGAACGGCGTCGGCCGGCCATGCACCCAGTCATCGTGACCAGCGCCCCAGAACGGCGACATCGGGTGGCCGCTCTGGCCACCCGGCATGTGGATGATGCCGTCGGCTTCGTGACCCGGTGAGACCACCATGCGTTCCGACGCACCGAACGCCGGACCCTGCACGCGCGGCATGGCGCCGTCGCCGGCGAGCGGTTCGCCCGGCATGCACAGCGTCGGCTTGAGGAAGGCAGGCAGGGCGTTGGCCAGCGGGTGGCAGATCTTCGCGGTATTGCGCTCGCCCCAGCGACGTTGTGCGAGCGGACCTTGTCCGGCGAGATCGTCGCGCACTTCCTTGGCGGCGTCTTCCAGCAGCGCATCCCACGTCGTGTAGCGGCGCGACAGCAGGTGCGGCGGGCGCTGTTCCAGCAGCGGCCACACCGCGCCTTCCAGCTGCGGCAGGTCGGGCATGACGAAGTCGTCGCCCAGCGCGGCCTGCGCGGGCGCGGTCAGGCCGTCGGCGATACGCGCATGCACCGCCAGGCGCCAGGCGCGCACCAGCCGGTAGCTCACCGAATCGACGCTGGCGACGCCTTCCCAGGTCCTGCCGGCATCGGCGAGCGTCTTCACCGACGAATCCGCCGGCATCCGCTTCGCTTCGTCCTGCAGCAGCTGCCACCAGCGCTCGAGAAACAAGGCGCGGTCGTCGAGCTGGATCGCCAGCAGGTCCTGCTCGGTGAATCGCTCCTTCGCCAGCAGGCCGTCGCGGATCTGCTTTGCACGTGCACCCAGCGCGTAGCCGCCGTCGCCCACGCGGTCGAGCGCAGCGCCATCCAGCACGCGCGCGTTCGCCGTCCACAGGCGGTGGCTGGTCTGCGAGGTGAGTACCGGCGAGAGCTGGCTGGAAATGACCCAGGGCCGGCAACTGCCGGGCGGCTGCGGCGCCACGTCGTTCGCGGGCGCTGCCGGTGCGAGTTCCAGCGTATGCGGGCACGACGCCGCGCGCGACGGTAGCGGGCCGAGGATACGCCAGGCGATGCGGCCGTTGTGGTCGGCGATCACCAGGTTCTGCGCTGGCGTCGCGGTGCGTTGCGCCACCGACAGCGCGGCCGACAGGTCGCCGGCCGCAGCAAAGTCCGCCAGCCCGAAGTTCAGCGCGCCTGGCTGGTGCGCGACCCAGCGCAAGGCCAGCGCCGGCTGCTTGTCCTTCGCGGCATGGAGGATCGGCCCGTAGCGCGTTTCCGGCACGTCCAGCGTCACCGGCTCGCCACCAGCAACCTCGATCGTTTCGGCATGGTGTTCGACCGCGTCGCAGGTCTCCGCCGCATCGTCCTCCCCGCAGGGTTTCACCGGGTACCAGTCCGCGGTGTCCGCGTAGCTGTTGGTGAAGCCCCACGCCACGTGCCCGTTGCTGCCCACGATGACCGCCGGCAGGCCGGGCAGGCTGAAGCCGGAGACATCGACCTTGCCGCCTGGCGCGCGCGGATCCGGATAGCGCAGGCGCACGCGGAACCAGATGTTCGGCGCGCGCAGCCCCAGGTGCATGTCGTCGGCGACGATGGCGCGGCCGTCGGCCGTCAGTGCGCCGGCCACGGCCCAGTTGTTGCTGCCGGGCGTGCCCTTGTCGGCGAGGCGCTGGTGCGTGCCGGCTTCCGGCATCGGCAGCGTACGCAGGTCGACCTGGTCGGCGGTCGGCAGGGGCGCATTGCCGCGCGGCTCGCCCTGCAGCGGCGCATCCCACTCGGTGCCGTCGTGGGCCAGCAGCGCATACAGTGCGGGCGGCACCTGGCGACGGATCTTCCACAGGCCGAGCTCGCGCACGTTGTCCGCGTCCTGCAGATCGAAGTACATGGCATAGCCGGCCAGCGCCGAGTCGGCCACTTCCCACTTGCGCGGCGACTGGCGCAGCAGCAGGTACGGCCAGGGGCGGGACTTCAATGCCCCCAGGCCATCGTTGACGCCGTCCGCATAGGCCTGCAGCTGCGGCATGCGGTCGCCGGCGAAGCCCTCCAGCGATGCATCGACGCGTGCGCGCATGCGGTGCATGCGGCGTCCCTTGTCCATGTCCACCGCAATCGGGCCGAACAGGCCGGACAGCTCGCCGGCGGAACTGCGCCGCATCAGGTCCATTTCGAAGTAGCGCTCCTGCGCATGCACGAAACCGAGCGCGCGCATGGCGTCGGTTTCACTGGCGGCGTCGATGGTCACCACGCCCAGGGCATCGCGCTGGAGGGAGACGGGTGCCGACAGCCCGGGCAGCGCCTGTTCGCCATCGAGGCGGGCCAGGCTGCTCCGCATCGACCACCACGCCACCAGCAACGCCACGACCACCAGGGCCAACAACAGCAGCGCGATGCGCCGGGTCCACTTCAGCATTGCGGAGTCCTTGCGGGGAATGGCAGGGCGGGGTGGCCGGATTATTCCACGGAAGCCACGACCGGCACTGCCGCGCCGCAGCGACGAACGAGACTGATTCCGATTCGGTCATCGTCCGGAAGGATGGGGCATCATGCGCGCCTCGCCCCCGGAGCCGCCCCCATGAAAGGCCACCCCGACGTCGTCGATTACCTCAACTTCCTGCTGCGCGGCGAACTGGCCGCGCGCGATCAGTACTTCATCCATTCGCGCCGCTACGAGGACCAGGGGCTGAAGGCCCTGTTCCATCGCCTCGACCACGAGATGCAGGAAGAGACCGAGCACGCGGACGCGCTGCTGCGCCGCATCCTGTTCCTGGAGGGCGACCCGGACATGCGTCCGGAACCGTTCGTGCCCGGCAAGACGGTGGAAGAGATGCTGCAGCGCGACCTCGAGGTCGAGTACGCCGTGCGTGCGCACCTGGCCAAGGGCGTGGCGCTGTGCGAGCAGCATGGCGACTATGTCAGCCGCGAGATCCTGCTGACCCAGCTCAAGGACACCGAGGAAGACCACGCGCACTGGCTGGAACAGCAACTGGGCCTGATCAAGCGCCTGGGCATCGAGCTGTACCTGACCTCCAAGCTCGACGGCGAACCCGCCGCCGAGTGACCGTTCCCCGTAGAGCCGAGCTTGCTCGGCTTTGCGCGATAGCGATGCCGCTCGGATGAAAAGCAGCGGAGCGAGCTCCGCTCTACGAACGGCGGAGGCGGTAGACCGCCGTCTCCAGCGCGCTCAGCCCTTCCTCGCGGAAGCGCGGCTCCTGGTCGAGGATGTCGCGCCGCTCCAGCAGCGTGTGCCGCCACGGCGCCGCGAACAGCGCTTCCACTTCCGATTGCGTCACCGAGAACGGCGGCCCGGCCTTCTCTTCCTGCGGATACTCGACGGTGATCAGCAGCCCCTGGCAGCCGGCCGGCAGCGCGGCGTAGACCGTATCGCGGTAACGCAGGCGCAGCTCCGGCGGCAAGGCGATCAGCGCCGCGCGGTCGTAAACGCCGGCGACGTCCGCCAGCAGCGCGGGATCCAATCCGAATGCGTCACCGAGAATGATCTCGATGGGGCCGGCGCTGAAGTGCTCGCCGTAGTGACTGGTCGTCCGGACCGGTTCCAACCCCGCCTCTTCGAAGAACTGGGTCACCGCCAACGGCGACAGCTCCACGCCCAGCACGTCGTGTCCCTGCGCCGCCAGCCAATGCATGTCCAGCGACTTGCCGCACAGCGGCACCAGCACGCGCGAACCCTCCGGCAGCTGCAGCGACGGCCAGTGCTTCTGCAACAGCGGCATCACGTCGTGGCGGTGGAAGCCGATCTGGCCTTCCTGCCACTTCTGCAACCAGAAATCGGCGTCCATCGTGCAGCCCTCGCGGTAGATACAGGGAAGCGAACTTGCCGGCCCGCTGCAGGAGGGGCTTCAGCCCCGACCGCCTTGAGGCGTGAAGCGTCGGGGCTGAAGCCCCTCCTACAACGGCGATGCTGTCACGCGTGCGCCGCAGCGCGCCCGTGCGGCGAACTACTGGACGTCCAGTCCGTCCACCTTCTGCCGCGCCCCCTGAAAAGCAGACCGTGGCGATGACGAACGCGCCGCAGCGCGTCCGTTAGGTGAATTACTGAACATCCAGCCCATCGACCTTCTGCCGCGCCCCCTGGAAAGCAGGCCGTGGCGATGACGAACGCGCCGCAGCGCGCCCGGCTGATGAACTACTGGACATCCAGTCCATCGACTTTCTGCCAACCTCTGGGCAACAACCCACCCCGCGTCGCCCGCGCACCCACATATTCGTCCAGGTCCTTGAACGACAGGCTCATCGTGCGCTGCCCGCTCTTGACCAGCAGCGTCGCGCCCGGCGACACCGCGGCGATCGCGACCACGCGCTCGGTGCCCAGCTTGGCCTTCGGGATCTCGATGATCTTGTTGCCTTTGCCCTTGTCCAGTTCCGGCAGTTCGCTGACCGGGAAGGCGAGCAGGTGGCCGGCACTGGTGACGGCGACGATGCGGTCGGTCCCGGTATTCGGCACCTGCGCGGGCTGCAGCACGTTAGCGCCCACGGTCAGGTTGAGCATCGCCTTGCCGGCCTTCTGCCGGCCGGTCAGATTTTCGAAGCGGGTGACGAAGCCATAGCCATGCGACGACGCCAGCACGAAGCGGGCGTCGTTGTCGCCGGTGGCCAGCGCCTGGAACGAGGCGCCCGCGGCCGGCGAGAAGCGTCCGGTCAGCGGCTCGCCGTTGCCGCGCGCGGACGGCAGCGTGTGCACGGCGGTGGAATAGCTGCGGCCTTCCGAATCGAGGAACGCGACCTGCTGGGTGCTGCGCGAGCGCACCGCGCCGAGCAGGCCGTCGCCATCGCGGTACGACAGCGTGGACGCATCCACGTCATGGCCCTTCGCCGCGCGGATCCAGCCCTTCTCCGACAGCACCACCGTCATCGGCTCACTGGCGACCAGTTCGGTCTCGTCCAGTGCCTGCGCGGCGTCGCGTTGCACCAGCGGCGACAGGCGGGCGTCGCCGAACTTCTTCGCGTCGGCGGTCAGTTCGTCCTTGATCAGCTTCTTCAGCTTGGCCTTCGACTCGAGGATGCCGGCGATCTTCTCGCGCTCGGCCCGCAGCTCGTCCTGCTCGCCGCGGATCTTCATTTCCTCCAGGCGGGCGAGCTGTTTCAGCTTGGTCTCGAGGATGTAGTCCGCCTGTTCCTCGCTCAACCCGAAGCGCGCGATCAGCGCGGCCTTCGGCTCGTCCTCGGTGCGGATGATGCGGATGACTTCATCCAGGTTGAGGAACGCGACCAGCAAGCCTTCCAACAGGTGCAGGCGACGCTCGACCTTGTCCAGCCGGTGCTTGAGGCGGCGGGTGACGGTGTCGCTGCGGAACGCCAGCCACTCGGTCAGGAACATCTTCAGGTTCTTGACCTGCGGACGCCCGTCCAGCCCGATGATGTTGAGGTTGACCCGGTAGCTCTTTTCCAGGTCGGTGGTGGCGAACAGGTGGCCCATCAGCTGTTCGGCGTCCACGCGGTTGGAGCGCGGGATCAACACGACGCGCACCGGATTGGCGTGGTCGGACTCGTCGCGGATGTCCTCCAGCCACGGCAGCTTCTTGGCGCGCATCTGCGCGGCGATCTGCTCGATCACCTTCGACGGCGATACCTGGTAGGGCAGGGCGTCGATGACGATGTTGGCGTTGTCCTTGCGCCAGACCGCGCGCGCGCGGACGCTGCCGGTGCCGTTCTCGTACATCGCGCGCAGGTCGGAGGCGGCGGTGATGATCTCCGCCCTGGTCGGATAGTCGGGGCCGCGCACGTGTTCGCACAGGTCGGCGACGGTCGCGTCCGGATCGTCGATCAGGCGGATGCAGGCGCTGACGATCTCGTTGAGGTTGTGCGGCGGCACGTCGGTCGCCATGCCGACGGCGATGCCGGTGGTGCCGTTGAGCAGCAGGTGCGGCAGGCGTGCCGGCAGCCAGGTCGGCTCCTCCAGTGTGCCATCGAAGTTCGGCGTCCAGTCGACCGTGCCCTGGCCGAGTTCGCCCAGCAGCACTTCGGCGATGGGGGTGAGCTTGGACTCGGTATAGCGCATCGCGGCGAACGACTTCGGGTCGTCCGGTGAACCGAAGTTGCCCTGGCCCTCGATCAGCGGATAGCGGTACGAGAACGGCTGCGCCATCAGCACGAGCGCTTCGTAGCAGGCGCTGTCGCCGTGCGGGTGGTACTTGCCGATGACGTCGCCGACGGTGCGGGCGGACTTCTTCGGCTTGGCACCGGCGCTCAGGCCCAGCTCGCTCATCGAGTACACGATGCGCCGCTGCACCGGCTTCAGGCCGTCGCCGATGAAGGGCAGGGCGCGGTCCAGCACCACGTACATCGAATAGTCGAGGTAGGCGCGCTCGGCGTATTCGCGCAGCGGGATCTGTTCGAAACCGTGGAAGGTCGGGCGGATCGTTTCGGTCATTGCGGGCGTGCGGTCTGCGGGTCGGAAAACCCGGCCATTCTACCCGCCGCCCCGTCTCAGCCGCCGATACCCGGCCACAGCGGACCGTCCAGCCACAGCCAGCGTGCCAGCCAGGCGGTGGTGAGGGCGATGGCCGCCGTCAGCGGGATGCCCACGCGCAGGAAGTCGCCGAAGGTGTAGCGCCCCGGGTTGAGGATCAGCAGGTTGCCGTGGTGGCCGATCGGGGTCAGGAACGAGGCCACCGCGCCCATCGCGGTACAGACCACGAACGGCACCGGGTTCAGGTCCAGGCCGTTGGCCAGCGCCAGCGCAATCGGGGCGAGCAGCACGGTCGTGGCGGCGTCGGACAGGATCTGCGTCAGCAGGGCTGCGGTGCCGAACATCACCAGCAGCAGCACCAGCGGCGACCAGTGCGCTGCGTGGTTCAGCAGGAGGTCGGCGACCACGGCCGCGGTGCCGGTCTTCTCCATCGCGATGCCCAGCGGAATCACGCCGCCGATCATCACGAAGATGCGGACGTCGATCTCCTGGTAGGCCCGTTCGATGTCGACGCAGCGGGTCAGCACCATCGCCACCGCGCCGGCCAGGAAGGCGATATGCGGCGCCAGCGTTTCGGTCGCGGCGGCCGCTACCGCCGCCACCATGATCGCGAGCGCGACCGGCGCGCGACGGCGCGGCTTCTTCTGCCCGCCGAACGGCACCAGCATCAGGAAGCCGTGATGGGCGGCCAACGGCTCGAAGTTCTGCTGCTGGCCCCACAGCACCAGCAGGTCGCCTTCCTGCAGCACCATCTCCGACAGTTCACCGTGCAACCAGCCTTCGCGCCGCCACAGGCCCACGACGACCACGCCGAGGTTCCGCAGGAAATCGATGTCGGCCACGCTGCGTCCGATGAACTCGGAATGCGGCGCGACGACGGCCTGCACCAGCTGTTCCTCGCCCAGCGCCTCGCTCTTGCCTTCCTCGCGTTTCTCGCCGTACTTGGCCACCGCGTGCAACGCCAGGCCGGGTTCGTCGCGGATCGAGGCGATCTCGTCGGGCGACGCGCGTACCAGCAGTACGTCACCGGCGGCCAACACGCTGTCCGAACGCTGGTTGCGGCGGCGCATGCCGTGGCGCAGCCAGTCCACCACCTGCAGCCGGTCGTCGAAGGTTTTCGCGAAATCGCCGCGCGGTTTGCCGATCCACGGCGAATCCTCTTCCACCAGCAGCTCGGTGTAGTAGCGGTCCAGCTTCAGGTAGTCTCCCTGCGGCGACTCGCCCTCGCGCTTGGGCACCAGCCAGCGCCCCAGCAGCATGTAGACGGTGCCGAGCAGCACCAGCGCGATGCCGATGGGCGTGATGGCGAAGATGTCGAGCGCCGGCAGGCCGGCACGCTTGATCAGGTCGTTCGACAGCAGGAAGGCCGGCGCGCTGAACAGCGTCAGCGTGGTACCCAGCGACGCGGCCAGCGACATCGGCATCAGCAGGCGGGAGGCGGCCAGCTTCTGCTCGCGCGCGATGCGCATCAGGATCGGCAGCATCATCGCGGTGACCATGACGTGGTGCGAGAACGCCGCGAGCGCCGCGGTCGCGGGCATCACCACGGCGATCGTGCGCCACTCGCTGCCACCGGCCGCGCGGCCGATGCCCGCGCCGATGCGTTCGGTGATGCCGGTCGCCGACAGGCCGGCGGACAGCACGAACACCGCGGCTACGATGATCGCCGGCTCGCTGGCGAAGCCCGAGAGCGCTTCCTTCGGGTTGAGAATCCCGGTCAGGGACAGCGCCAGCAGGGCCAGCAGGGCGACCAGGTCGACACGCAGCTTCTCGCTGACGAACAGACCCAAGGTGATCGCCAGGATGGCGAGGAACAGGATCTGCTGGAACTCCATGCACGCCCCCTGGCGACAAATCGTGGTGCTTGTGCCGCCAGCCTAGCGCGGGCCGGCGTGAGGACGCGTGATCCGGCATCCGTGCGACGCCGGAAACGAAAAACCCCCGCTTTCGCGAGGGTCTTCGTTATGCGTGGTGCCCAGGAGAGGACTCGAACCTCCACGGTTTTACCCGCTAGTACCTGAAACTAGTGCGTCTACCAATTCCGCCACCTGGGCAGGTAAGCGAGGCGCGCATTTTGAGGATCGGGCGGGGGAATGTCAACGGTTCGTTCGCATGAGGTTGTTCAGGCGAGGTGTACCATCCCGTCATGACCAAGAAACCAACGAAAAGCGGCGGCAAGACGCCCGCCGGGAAAGGAAGCAAGCCAGGCGGCACCGCCGCCTCGCGCACCGCCGGCAAGTCCGGCAAGCCGGCCAAGAAGAGCCTGCCACCGTGGATGCCTGACGTCGCTGCGCGCACGCCGTCCCGTCCGTCGGCGGGCAACGCGCCCTCCCGGCGACCGGCCACCGGACACACGCCACGCGCGGCCGGCGGATTCGTCGATCCGCACGCGCAGCGCGAGGCCCAGCGCTACGAACAGCCCATCGCCAGCCGCGAGGCCATCCTGGGGTTCCTCGAGGCGGCGGACGGTCCGCAGACGGCCGAGGAAATCGCAGGCCCGCTGGGGCTGGAGGCGCCCGACCGCTTCGACGCGCTGTCCAAGCGGCTGGGCGCGATGGTGCGCGACGGGCAACTGGTGCAGAACCGCCGCGGCGGGTTCGCCCCGGTCCAGCACACCGCATTGATCGCCGGCACGGTGATCGCCAATCCCGACGGCTTCGGCTTCCTGCGGCCGGACACGGGCGGTGGCGACGACCTGTTCCTGCCGCCGTATGAAATGCGCAAGGTCATGCACGGCGACCGCGCGCTGGCCAACGTCACCGGCATCGACCGCCGCGGCCGTCGCGAAGGCAGCATCGCGCGCGTGCTGGAGCGCGGCGTCACCCGCCTGATCGGACGCTTCGGCTTCGAGGTCGGCATCGCCTACGTGGCACCGGACGACAAGCGCATCCAGCGCAATGTGCAGATACCGCAGGACGCCACCGGCGGCGCGCGCGACGGTCAGCTCGTCGTGGTCGAACTGACCCAGGCGCCCGACGCGCGCCGTCCGCCCATCGGCAAGGTCATCGCCGTGCTCGGCGACAGTCTCACGCCGTCGCTGGTGGTCGAGGCTGCCATCCACGGCCACAACCTGCCGCACGAGTTCCCGCAGGAGGTGCTGGACGAAGCCACCGCGGTGCCGCTCGTGGTCGAGCCCGCGATGATCGGCGACCGCGTCGACCTGCGCTCCACGCCGCTGGTGACCATCGACGGCGAGGACGCGAAGGACTTCGACGATGCGGTCTACTGCGAGCCGACGCGCGACGGTTTCCGCCTGGTCGTCGCGATCGCCGACGTGTCGCATTACGTCCGTCCCGGCACGCCGCTGGACGACGAGGCGCAGAAGCGGGCGACCTCGGTCTACTTCCCCGGCTACGTGGTGCCGATGCTGCCGGAGACGCTGTCCAACGGCATCTGCTCGCTGAATCCGAACGTCGACCGCATGACCTTCGTCTGCGACATGCAGGTCAACCGCGACGGCGAAGTGACGCAATCGAAGTTCTACGAAGCGGTGATGAATTCGCATGCGCGCCTGACCTACACGCAGGTGTGGAAGGCGGTCGGCGAAAACGACGAGGAGGTCCGTGCGCAGATCGCGCCCGTGCTGCCGCACGTCGAGCGCCTGTATCAGCTCTATCACGTGCTGGCCAAGGCGCGCACCCAGCGTGGCGCCATCGAGTTCGAGAGTTCCGAGGTGCGCTTCGTCCTCGACAACCGCGGTGAGGTCACGCAGGCCGGCATGCTGGTACGCAACGACGCACACAAGCTGATCGAGGAGTGCATGATCGCCGCGAATGTCCAGGCAGCGAAGTACCTGCTCGCCGCGCACATTCCGGCGCCGTACCGCATCCACGACAAGCCGCCGGAAACCAAGTACATGGACCTGCTGGAATTCCTGAAGGAGTTCAAGCTCTCCATGCCGTCGTGGGGGAAGGTGCAGCCCAAGGACTTCACCAACCTGCTGAAGAAGGTGCGCGAGCGTCCCGATGCGGCGCTGCTGGAGTCGGTGCTGTTGCGCAGCCAGAGCCTGGCCGTGTATGCGCCCGAGAACGTCGGCCACTTCGGTCTGGCACTGGAGGCGTACGCGCACTTCACCTCGCCGATCCGGCGCTATCCCGACCTGCTGGTGCACCGTGCGATCAAGCACGGGTTGAGCAGGAAGAATCCGGATGCGTTCCAGTACTCGCCGCGCGACATGGCCGCGCTGGCGCTGCAGTGCTCCGAACGCGAGCGCCGCGCCGACGAGGCCGAGCGCGAAGTCGACGAGCGCTTCCGCGCCGCGTGGATGGAAAAGCATGTCGGTGGCCAGTTCGACGGCGTCATCAGCGGCGTGACCAGCTTCGGCCTGTTCGTCGAGCTGGACCAGTCCAAGGTCAACGGCCTGGTCCACGTGACCCAGTTGCCGCACGACTATTACCACTTCGACCCGGTACGCAAGACGCTGGCGGGTGAGCGCCGCGGCCTGTCGTACCGCCTGGGCGACCGCGTGCGCATCATCGTGCTGAAGGCAAGTCTGGAGGAGCGCAAGATCGACTTTCGCCTGGTCGAGGACAAGACCGATACGGGGGTGCCGCCGCCCCCGCCGCGCGGCCAGCCGGCCAAGCGGACGAAGAAGAAGTATTGAACAACCACGCCGTCGTCCCAGCGCACGCTGGGACCCATCTTGATGTTGCTTTTGTCCGGATGATTCAAGGCACGTGCAGAATCAGGATGGATCCCGGCGTGCGCCGGGATGACGGCATGGATTGCCGTGTTTTCCCTTGCCTGATGCGGAGCGACTATGTCCCTCGACATCCACAGCGGCGGCTGCCAATGCGGCGCGGTCCGCTTCCGCGTCACGGGTGAGCTGAAGGACGCATCGATCTGCCATTGCCGCATGTGCCAGAAAGCCTTCGGCGCTTACTACGCCCCGCTGGTGTCCACGCGCGGCGCGGTGCTGGAATGGACGCGAGGCGAACCGAAGCGCTTCCGGTCGTCGAACGTCGTGCAACGTGGCTTCTGCGCCGACTGCGGCACACCGCTGACCTACGAGGCGCCCGATGGCGTGGCGCTGGCGGCAGGGGCTTTCGACGATCCGGCCGGGCTGGCGCCGTGGGTGCAGTACGGCGTGGAGGGCAAGCTGCCCTATGTGGACGGCCTGTCCGCACTGCCGCAGCGGCGGACCGAGGAAGACGAGGCCGCTGCGGCGTTCCTGGCCGGGGTGGTCTCGTTCCAGCATCCGGACCACGACACGACCGCGTGGCCGCCGCGCTGAGCCGGCGGTCGGTGCGATAATGCCGGCCTTTCCTACGCGGCCGTACAGCGCATGAGCAAGCAGAACCAGTGGATCGTCGGCGTCAACGCGGTCGCCTCGGCCGTCGAGAACGACGCCGACAACGTGCGCGAGATCCTGGTCGAGGGCGGCAGCAAGAATGCGCGCCTGACCGAGATCGAAGAGAATGCGCGCCGCAAGGGCATCGACGTGCGCCGCGTCACCGGCCAGGCGCTGGACGGCGTGGCCGGCGCGCTGCGCCACCAGGGCGTGGCCGCGCGCTACGCCGCTGCGCCGACCTGGGACGAGAACGAATTGCATGGCCTGGTCGAAGCCGCCGACGGCAAGGCGTTGCTGCTGGTGCTGGACGGCGTGCAGGACCCGCACAACCTCGGCGCCTGCCTGCGCAGCGCGGCGGCGGCCGGCGTCACCGCGGTGATCATCCCCAAGGACAAGTCGGTGGGCGTCAACGCCACCGTGCGCAAGACCTCGGCCGGTGCCGCCGACCGCATCCCGGTGGTGCAGGTCACCAACCTGTCGCGCTGCCTGCGCGACCTGCAGCAGTTGGGCGTGTGGATCTATGGCCTGGCCGGAGAAGCCACCGCATCGCTGTACGCGACCGACCTGCGCGGCAACGTGGCGCTGGCACTGGGTGGCGAAGCCGATGGCCTGCGCCGCCTGACCCGCGAGCACTGCGACGGGCTGGTGAAGATCCCCATGCCCGGCGACATCGAAAGCCTCAACGTCTCGGTCGCAGCCGGCATCACGCTGTTCGAGGCCGTCCGCCAGCGCCAGTAAACAAGGAGAAGACATGAGCAAGGAACGCGGCGGCATCTTTCGCCACCTGGTCGCGCTGTCGCTGGTGGCGTGTTCGTTCTCCGCGACCGCGAAGGACGAAACGCGCGTCCGCGCGCGCGACCTCGGCGTCGCCCCGGGCATCTTCGCGCCCGGCACGCACAATGCCATCACCGACGTCCCCGGCGTGCGCGTCGGCCAGGTGACGCTGAAGGAGGGCGACACCGTCCGCACCGGCGTCACCGCGATCCTGCCGCATGCCGGCAACGTTTATCGCTCGCGCGTGCCGGCGGCGGTGCATGTCGGCAACGGCTTCGGCAAGTTCGTCGGCAGTACCCAGGTCAACGAACTGGGCGAACTGGAAACGCCGATCCTGCTGACCTGCACGCTGTGCGTGTGGAAGGCCGCCGATGCGATGGCGGACTGGATGCTGGCCAAGCCGGACATGCAGCAGGTGCGCTCGCTCAACGTGGTGGTCGGCGAGACCAACGATGGCGGACTCAACGATATCCGTGCGCGCCCGGTCACCGCCGACGCCGTGCGCCGCGCGCTGGATACCTCCACTGGCGGCGCCGTGCAGGAAGGCAGCGTCGGCGCCGGCACCGGCACGGTGGCGTTCGGCTGGAAGGGCGGCATCGGCACGTCCTCCCGCACGCTGCCCGCGTCGCTGGGCGGCTGGACCGTCGGCGTGCTGGTGCAGAGCAATTTCGGCGGCGTGCTGCAGGTCTCGGGTGCGCCGGTCGGTCGCGAACTGGACCGCTACGCCTTCCAGAAGGCCGTCGCCATGCAGGCCGGTGCGCAGCGCGGGTCGGCGGACGACCGCGGCGATGGCTCGATCATCATCGTCATCGCCACCGATGCGCCGTTGAGCGACCGCAACCTGCGCCGTGTCGCCTCGCGCGCGATGATGGGGCTGGGCCGCACCGGCAGTTCGGCGTCGAACGGCAGCGGCGACTACATCCTCGCGTTCTCCACCGCGGACTCGGTGCGGCGTGCCTTCGATGCGCCGCGGCTGGAGACGTCGGAACTTGCCAACGAACAGATGAGCGCGGTGTTCCAGGCCAGCGTGGAGGCGGTGGAAGAGGCGATCTACAACTCGATCTTCATGGCGACCACGGTCAGCGGCAATGGCGAGACCGTCGAGGCGATCCCGCTGGATCGCGTGCGCCGGATCCTGAAGCAGCACGGCATCGCACCGCCGACAGAGTGATCCTCCGGGATCAGTGCACGACGTTGCGGATGAAGCGCAGCGGCGCGTCGCCGTCGTTGCGATAGGCGTAGTCGCGGTCGCTGGGGAACACGAAGAAGTCGCCGGCCACGACGACGTGCTCGCGGTCCGGCAGTTCGATCACCAGACGGCCTTCGATGACGAAGAACATCTCGTGCCAGCCGGCCGGATCGGCTGCCGACGTGTAGCGGTCGCCGGGCATCAGCGTCCACGCCCACAGCTCCACGTCGTGCGAGGCCGGCGCCGTTGCGAGCAGTACGCCCTGCGATCCTGCCGTGCGGCCGCTCCAGGCCAATGCTTCGATGCGGTCCAGGCCGGGCGCGCTGGGCGGCTTCACCAAGTCGGCGAACGTCACCTTCAGCGCTTCGGCGATGCGGTCCAGGGTGTTGAGGCTGACATTGGCGTCGCCGGATTCGATCCCGACGAGCATGCGGCGGGACACGTCCGCGGCGACCGACAGCGCCTGCTGGCTGAGGCCCGCGTCGGCCCGCAGGCGACGGATATTCTCGGCGACGTGTTCCAGCACACTCATGGGCGAGGGTTGCGCACTATATTGCGCATCCTGTAAGCTTCGGTCTGCGCAATATAGTGCGCAATCGAATCCCTCTTCAAGCGCGGCGCTCCGCTCCCGGTGTCCGCAGGTCGTGTCGTCATGTCGTCCTCCAACTCCCATCCCACCATCCACTGGCAGCCGATCGCGTTGCTGCTCGTCGCCATGCTGTCCATCCAGGCCGGCGCGTCGATGGCGAAGAGCCTGTTCCCGGCCGTGGGCGCCACCGGCGCCACCGCGCTGCGGCTTGCGCTGGCGACCGTGATCCTGGTGGCCGTGTTCCGCCCGTGGCGCGCGCGCGTCACCCGCGAGCAGTGGCCGCTGCTGCTGTTCTACGGCGCCTCGCTCGGGCTGATGAACCTGCTGTTCTACAAGTCGTTGGAAACGGTGCCGCTCGGCATTGCGGTCGCGCTCGAATTCACCGGACCGCTGGCGGTGGCGCTGCTGGGTTCGCGTCATCTGCGCGACGTGGGCTGGGTCGTGCTGGCCGTGATCGGACTGGTGCTGCTGGTACCGGAGCAGGGCAGCCAGCCGCTGGACCTCGTCGGTGCGGCCTACGCGCTGGGTGCCGGCGCCTGCTGGGCGATGTACATCGTGTTCGGCCAGAAGGCGGGCAACGTGCATGGTCCGCAGACGGTCGCCATCGGCAGCTGCATCGCCGCCGCGGTGGCGGTGCCGTTCGGCGTCGCGCACGCCGGCACCGCGCTGCTGGCGCCTGCATTACTGCCCGTTGCGTTGGCGGTCGCGCTGCTGTCCACCGCGATTCCCTACAGTCTGGAGATGGTGGCGCTGACGAAGATGCCCACCCGCACCTTCGGCATGCTGATGAGCCTGGAACCTGCCATCGCCGCGCTGTGCGGCCTGCTGTTCCTGCACGAGCGCCTGTCGATGCTGCAGTGGCTGGCGATCGCGTCGATCATCGTGGCATCCGCCGGTGCGGCGATGACCTCGCGCGCGCCGGTGACGACGGCGGCCAGCGGCGAGGCGTAGCGTCGCGCGATCAGCCCAGCGGCTTCGGCCACGCGTTCACGATCTTGCAGAACAGGCGCGCGGTCTGCTCCGCGTCGTACACGGCGGAATGCGCGTCCTCGGCATTCCAGTCGAAGCCGGCCGCCTGCACGGCGCGGGCGAGCACGGTCTGTCCGTAGGCGACGCCGGCCAGCGTCACCGTGTCGAACACGCTGAAGGGGTGGAACGGGTTGCGCTTGTGCGCCACGCGCGCGACGGCGGCGTTGAGGAAGTTGAGGTCGAAGTGCGCGTTGTGGCCGACCAGGATCGCGCGCTGGCAGCCGTGCTTCTTCACCGCGGAGCGCACCGGCGCGAACACGTGGTCCAGCGCGTCCTTCTCGTGCTTGGCGAACCGGAACGGGTGGTCGAGGTCGATCCCGGTGACTTCCAGCGACTTCGGGTCGATCTCGGTGCCTGGCGCAGGATGCAGGTGCACGCTCGACGTGGTGCCGCAGACCAGCAGGCCGTTCTCGTCCAGGTCCAGCGGTACCGCGGCCAGTTCCAGCAGCGCATGCCGGTTCCAGTCGAAGCCGCCGGTCTCCACGTCCACCACCACGGGCAGGTAGCCGCGGAAGCGCTGGGCCATGGGGGTGATGCGGGCGGGTTCGGCGGTGTTTTCCATGGGGGAAAGCGTAGCAGAGGCAGCCGGTGCTTCCTCGGCTGGAAGCACAACGCCGGCCAGGCCTTCTGTAGGAGCGACGTAAGTCGCGACCGCAAACCCGACGTCCCGAGAAAAGCTGGAGGATTGGTGTCGGGGGTGAAAGCAGACAGTGTTCTCCGGCGCTCGTTCGCAACGTCCCAGGTCGCACATGGCTTCCGGTCGCGACTTACGTCGCTCCTACAGGGGGGCAGCGGCTGGGCACGGTCCCCAGCAGCGTGCCTTCCTCGCGCATGCGCGACAGCATTGTCGCGCCCTGTTCGACGAAGGCGGGCACGTCGTCGACGCCTGCTTCCACCGCGAGCTTCCGCAACGTATCACTACCACTGCGGCCACCTTCGCCGAGCAGCTCGATCAGGCGGTACACCAGCGGCGAGATGGCGGCGAAGCGGATCTGGTGGCCGGCGTCGCGCCGGACGAGCAGCAGGGTCGGCTCGACCGGCGGCGCGTCGGGCTGGAACGCCGGACCGATGCGATGCACGGGCCACTGGTAGGCCAATGCCCAGGCGAAGGGCGACACGACGGGCTCACCCGCAAGGAGGTCGCCATCGGGCACATGCGCCGGGACTGCGTCGTCGGCGATCTGCAGGGCCAGCTCGACCCACTCGTAGTGTGCGAGTTCGCGCAGCCAGGGAGGAAGCCCATCGTCTTCGCGCGATTCCAGGTAACGGATGAACTCGCGCGCGATCTCCGGGAACAGTGGTGTCTGGCTGCGGTGGTCGGCGTAGAAGCGGCGCACGAGCGCACGCCACGCATCGTCGCCCAGCGTCTTGCGGATCACCGGGAAGTTGCCGGCCAGAAGGCCTTCGATGTTGTTGAAGAACAGATCGCGGTAGACCGCCAGTCGCCGGTCCTCGATGCCGGGCGGCGGGGGTTGCGACGACGGATCCCGCAGGTGGCGCGACAGCGCGAACTGCTGGTCGTGCAGCGTGTCAGCCATGCGTGGCCTGGGCGGTCGTGCCGTTCGCATGCATCGCCTGCAGGTCGCGGACGCGCTGCAGTTCCGCGCACAGCTCCGCCAGTGGCGGGAAATTGAAATCGCGTTCCAGCAGGGTAGGGCGCACGCCATGGGTGGCATAGGCCGCCGCCAGCAGCGACCATACGTCGTCCTTCACCGGCGCGCCGTGCGTGTCGACCTTCAGGTCGTCGGCTTCGTCGTAATGGCCGGCGATGTGGTACGACGCGATCCGCGCAGACGGCATGCGCGCCAGGAAATCGCGCGCGTCGTAGCCATGGTTGATGGCGTTGACGAACACGTTGTTGACGTCGAGCAGCAGGTCGCAGTCGGCTTCGCCCAGCACCGCGGCGATGAAGTCGGCTTCCGCCATCGCCTGGTAGGGCGCGGCGTAGTAGGAGACGTTCTCCACGGCGATGCGGCGGCCCAGCGCATCCTGCGCCTGGCGGATATGCGCGGCGACGTGGCGGACCGCCTCCTCGGTAAACGGGATCGGCATCAGGTCGTACAGATGGCCGTCGTCGCTGCAGTAGCTCAGGTGTTCGCTGTACAGCGACACGCCATGCTGGTCGAGGAAGCGCCGCGTGCGTGCTAGGAAGGTGTCGTCCAGCGGCGTCATGCCGCCCAGCGAGAGCGACAGGCCGTGGCAGGTGACCGGATGGCGGGCGGACAGCACCTGCAGTGCTTCGCCGTAGCGGCCACCCACGCCGATCCAGTTGTCCGGCGCGCACTCGAGAAAATCGAACGCGCCGGCCGGCGCATCCAGCAGTTCGCCCAGCAGTGCGCGACGCAGGCCGAGGCCAGCAGTGTGGGTGGAGAGGGGATGGCTCATGCGCGGGGTGTGCGCGGATCCCGGCGGTGCGCCAGGATCCGCGTCGACCGATCAGGGCTTACTTGTCGCCGGTCTTCTTGTCGCCGCCGCACTTGCCCTCGCCACACTTGCCTTCACCGCACTTGCCCTCGGCACCCTTGGTGCCGGCATGGGCCTTGTGCTCGGCGGCGTCGATGAAGCCATCCTTGTTGGTGTCGATCTCGGCGAACTTCGCCGCCTTGTCCGGGTGCGCGGCGGTGAACTCGGCCTGCGAGACCTTGCCGTCCTTGTCGGTGTCGATCTTCGCCATGCCGCACTTGCCTTCGCCGCATTTGCCTTCGGCCGTCTTGGCGGCGTCCTGCGCGGCCAGCAGGTAGCCCTGCGCCAGCGGTTCCATGGCGAAGGCGGAACCGGTCAGGGCAAGGCCGCCGACCAGGGCGATGGCGACAGCGGCGGGCTTGTTCGTCTTGGACATCGTCATGCTCTCCAATGAGGTGCGACGGGGGCCGCACGGGAAGTGGCGACAGTGTAGACGCAGTCCGTTAGCCGGCCGTATGCAGGGCCTGAAACGCCTGCGCCCCGCATGGGAGCGGGGCGCAGGTGGTGTTGCGGTGCGGAACGGGTCGGCCCGGCCCGGCTCAGACCGCGCCGGTGGTGCTGGTCTCGTCGCGCTTGTCGCGCGGGGGCAGCGGCTGCTCGCCGTGCACCAGGAACCAGACGTTCTCGGCGATGTTGGTGGCGTGGTCGCCGATGCGCTCCAGGTTCTTCGCCATGAACAGCAGGTGCGTGCACGGCGTGATGTTGCGCGGGTCTTCCATCATGTAGGTCAGCAGCTCGCGGAACAGTGCGGTGTAGTGTGCGTCCAGCTCGGCATCGCGCGCGCGGACCTGCACCGCCTGTTCGGCGTCGCCGTTCTGGTAGGCAGCCAGCACGTCGCGCACCTGGCGGGCCGCCAGCTTGCCGAGCGCGCGCAGGCCGGTGATCTGCGGCATCGGCGGCGACACGTTGAGGGCGATGGACCGCTTGGCCACGTTGGCCGCGTAGTCGCCGATGCGCTCGATGTCGGCCGGGATGCGCAGGCCGGCGAGGATCTCGCGCAGGTCGCGCGCCATCGGGCCACGCAGCGCCAGGTGCATCACGTCGTGGCTGACCTGGTGCTCGATGGCATCGATGGCCTCGTCGTTGGCGATGATGCGCTGGGCGGCCTTGTCGTCGCGGCGCTCGACCACGTCCAGCGCGGCTTCCAGCTGCGCGACCGCGGTTTCGCCCATGCGCACGATCTCGGCCACGATGCGGCGCTGTTCTTCGTCGTAGCTCTTCACGATATGGTCGTTGGGTTGGGTGTTCATGGGGACGCCGTCATTGGTGATTCGTGATGGGTGATTCGCGATGGGATGAACCGGTGCCGTTTCATGCTGGGGTGCTCGCTTTGGCGAATCACCAATCCCCAATCACGAATCACGGGTTCCGGCATCAGCCGAACCTGCCGGTGATGTAGTCTTCGGTCTGCTGCTTGCCGGGGTTGGAGAAGATCGTCGACGTGGCGTCGTGCTCCACCAGCTCGCCCAGGTACATGAAGGCGGTGTAGTCCGACACGCGCGCCGCCTGCTGCATGTTGTGGGTGACGATGGCGATGGTGTACTGGTGCTTCAGTTCCTCGATCAGTTGCTCGATCTTGCTGGTCGAGATGGGGTCCAGCGCCGAGGTCGGCTCGTCCAGCAGGATCACGTCCGGGCGCAGCGCCACCGCACGCGCGATGCACAGGCGCTGCTGCTGGCCGCCAGACAAACCCAGCGCGCTCTGCTTCAGCTTGTCCTTGGCTTCGTCCCACAGCGCCGCCTGGCGCAGCGCCTGCTCGACGCGCACGTCCATGTCGGCCTTGTTCAGGCGTTCGTGGTGGCGGATGCCGTAGGCGACGTTCTCGAAGATGGTCATCGGGAACGGCACCGGCTTCTGGAACACCATGCCCACCTTGCTGCGCAGACGGTTCATCGGGTACCTGGTGTCGAGGATGTTCTCGCCATCCAGCAGTACCTCGCCCTTGGCATGCAGCTTGGGGTACAGCGAATAGATGCGGTTGAACACGCGCAGCAGGGTGGACTTGCCGCAGCCGGAGGGACCGATCAGCGCGGTGACGCGCTTTTCCGGGATCTCCAGGTTGATGTTCTTCAGCGCGTGGAAGTCGCCGTAATAGAAGTCCAGGCCCTTGGCCGCCAGCTTCACGCTGGCCGGCGCGGCGAGGTCGTCGTGGCGCTGCGGCGTCACCACGGCAATGCGGGCGGCGTCATTCATGGGTCACCTTGTTTCGAAGAAGGATGGTTCGCGCGATCAGGCTGAGCACCAGCACCATGCCGGTGACGAGGAAGGCGCCGGCCCAGGCCAGCGAGTTCCACGAGTCGTAGGGGCTCATCGCGTACTGGAAGATCACCATGGGCAGGTTGGCCATGGACTGGTTGAGGTCCGTGCTCCAGAACTGGTTGTTGAACGCGGTAAACAGCAGCGGAGCGGTTTCGCCGCTGATGCGCGCCAGGGCGAGCAGGATGCCGGTGACGATGCCCGGCAACGCCGAGCGCATCAGCACCTGGGTGGTGACCTTCCACTGCGGCACGCCGAGCGACAGCGCGGCTTCGCGCATCTGCTGCGGCACCAGCCGCAGCATCTCGTCGGTGGTGCGCACGATCACCGGCAGTGCGATGAATGCCAGCGCCACCGCACCAGCCCAGGCGGAGTAGTGGCCCATCTGCGCCACCATCACGGTGTAGATGAAGAGGCCCAGCACGATGGACGGCGCCGACAGCAGGATGTCGTTGACGAAACGGACGGTTTCGCCCAGCCAGTGCTTGTTGGCGTATTCGGCCAGGTAGGTGCCGGCGGCGATGCCGATCGGCGTGCCCAGCAGGATCGCCAGCAGGCTGATCACCACGCTGCCGAACAGCGCGTTGGCCAGGCCGCCGGGTTCGTTAGGCGGCGGCGTCATCTGGGTGAACAGGTCCAGGTTCAGGCTGCCCATGCCCTTGGTGATCGTGGTCCACAGGATCCAGACCAGCCACATCAGGCCGAACGCGGCGGCGGCGATGGACAGCGAGAGCGCGGCGACATTCTTGACCTTGCGCCAGGTGTAGAGCGAAGCGGACATCAGTTGCCCTCCCGCTTGGCGAGCTGGCGCAGCATCAGGCGGGCGATCGCCAGCACGATGAAGGTCAGCACGAACAGGGTGAAGCCGAGCAGCAGCAGCGAGCCCTTGTGCAGCGGGTCGGTGGCTTCGGCGAATTCATTGGCGATGGTCGCGGCGATCGAGGTGCCAGGTTCCAGCAGCGCCAGGCTGATCGCGTAGGCGTTGCCGATAACGAAGGTCACCGCCATCGTTTCGCCGAGCGCGCGGCCCAGGCCGAGGAACACGCCGCCGATCACCGCGGAGCGGGTGTAGGGCAGCACGATGTCCCAGACCACTTCCCACCTGGTCGAGCCCAGCGCGTACGCGGATTCCTTAAGGCGGCCCGGCACGGTCAGGAAGACCTCGCGCATCACCGACGAGATGAAGGGGATCACCATGATGGCCAGCACCAGGCCGGCGGTCATCATGCCAATGCCCAGCGGCGGGCCCGACAGCAGCACGCCGACCAGCGGCAGCTGGCCGAGGTTGTCGTTGATCCACGGATAGACGTGTTCGCTCAGCTGCGGCGCCAGCACGAACAGGCCCCACATGCCGTAGATGATCGAGGGGATGCCGGCCAGCAGTTCAATGGCCATGCCGACCGGACCGCGCATCCAGGCCGGCGCGACTTCGGTCAGGAACACCGCGATGCCGAAGCTCACCGGCACGGCGATCAGCATGGCGATGCCGGCGCTGACCAGCGTGCCGAAGATCGGCACCAGCGCACCGAACTCGCGCGTGCCGACGTTCCAGTTGGTGCTGGTGAAGAAGCCGAGGCCGAAGGTCTGCAGGGCTTCACGGCCGCCCCACAACATCGAGACGGCAGCGGCGATCAGGGAGAACAGGACGAACAGGCCGGCGCCGGTCAGGGTCAGCCGGAACAGCGTGTCGGCGCGTGCGTCTTTCGCAGTGCGCACGTCCGTCAGGGAAGCGGGGAGGGCGGTGGCGTTCATGCAACCC
>NZ_PDWW01000011.1 GCF_010093445.1 Pseudoxanthomonas japonensis
CTGCCAGCGATCCCACATCAGTGCCTTCTCGGTGTCGGTGTAGTAGAGCCTCTTCCTGCGCTTCATTCGCAACACTCCTGCTGCCTATGCAGCTATCCGTGTGTTGCGTCGATCATATGAATCCGCGGTCAGAAGCGGACATCGCCCAACACCTGAATTGGGTCGGAAGCTGACATCAAGGAAGTCGATCAGCTCTTGCAACCAATCAGCGGGGGCTTGCTGGGATTGGAGCGTCTTTACCTTCTAGGTCACGATCCAGCAGGCAATCGATGAATGCACGTAGCGCCGGCAGCAGGTAGCGGCGGCTCGAGTAATGGAGGTACAGGCCAGGCACGGTCGGCGACCAGTCGGCCAGGACGCGTTTCAGCCGTCCGTCGCGCAAGGCCTCGGCGATGTCGTCGTCGTTGTAGGCGTAGAGGATGCCGAGCCCCTGCAGCGCGGCGGGCAAGATGATGTCCTGGTGGTTCGAAATCACCCGGCCCTCGCCGAAGACCTCGACCGTCTTGCCCTTCTTCGCGAACGACCAGCCCGCGATCTTGCCGCTGCCGGGGAAGCGCCAGTTGATGCACGCATGGCGATCCAAGTCGGCCGGCGTCTTTGGTTCGCCATGCTGCGCGAGATACTCGGGCGAGGCCACCGCCAGCAGTTCGATGTCCGGCGTCAGCCGCACTGCCACCATGTCCTTCTGCAGGCGGCCGCCCACGCGGATGCCGGCATCGAAGCCTTCGCCGGCGATGTCGCTCAGCGCGTCGTCGATCACGATGTCGAGCACGACATCGGGATTTGCTTTTGCGAAACGGCCCAGCCGCGGCGCGTGCGCTCGTACCTACCGCCTTCGCCACGGCCTCGTCCATGTCGCATAGCATCGGCGCCATGAGCTTCGATCTCTCCCTGGCGGGCAAGCGCGTTCTGGTCACCGGCGGCACGCGCGGCGTCGGCGGCGCCGTCGTCGAACTGCTCTCTTCGCTGCAGGCACGCATCGTGGCGACCGCGCTGTCGGCACCGAAGCAGCCCATCGACGGCGTGCACTACGTGGCCGCCAACCTGGTCACCGCCGAGGGCGTCCGCGCCGCGACGGAGGCAGCGCAGCACCATCTCGGCGGCGTCGACATCCTCATCAACGTGGTGGGCGGCTCGTCGGCGCCCTTGGGCGGCTTCGCGAAACTGGACGATGGCGAGTGGGCGAAGGCGCTCGACCTCAACCTGATGTCGGCCGTGCGCATGGACCGCGCCCTGCTGCCGGCGATGCTCGCGCAGGGGTCCGGCGTGATCCTGCACGTGACCTCGATCCAGCGCCTGCTGCCGCTGCACGATTCCACGATTGCCTACGCCGCCGCGAAGGCCGCGTTGTCGACCTACAGCAAGGCGCTGTCGAAGGAAGTCACGCCGCAGGGCGTGCGCGTGGTCCGCGTGTCGCCGGGCTGGATCGAGACCGAAGCCTCGATCGATTTCCTCGGCGACATCGCGGCCAACGCCGGCACGGATTACGAAGGCGCCAAGCAGATGGTCATGAACGCGCTGGGCGGAATTCCCGTCGGGCGACCGGCCAAGCCCTCCGAGGTCGCCGACCTCATCGCGTTCCTGGTCTCGCCCCGCGCCGCGTCCATCTCGGGGTCGGAACGGCGGCACCGTGCCCACGGCGTAAGCGCCGCCGATGGCCTCCCTGCCCGCCGGCACCGCGGCGGGCAGACCCGGCAGGGCGCACGGCAGGAACGTACGATCGATCAAGTTTTCAGGACGTTACGTGCCTTATGGTTCCGGATACGCCGGCAAAGTACCCCTGCCGGCCAACGCCGCACCCCGAACGCCACCCACCACTGCCCCGAGGACACGACCATGTTCAAGCTCATCCCCGCCCTGCTCGCCGCCGCCCTGGCCGCCAGCCTGTCCCCCGCCGTCCACGCCGCCGAGTCCGCCCGCGACAGCGGTGCAGTGAAGAACGTGGTGCTGGTACACGGCGCGTTCGCCGACGGCGCCGGCTGGCGCCCGGTGTACGACGACCTGACCGCACGCGGCTATCGCGTGTCCATCGTGCAGAACCCGCTGACCTCGCTCGCCGACGATGTCGCCGCGACCAGGCGCGTGCTCGACCGCCAGGACGGTCCGGCCATCCTGGTCGGACATTCGTGGGGCGGCACGGTGATCACCGAAGCCGGCGTGCACGACAAGGTGGCCGGCCTGGTCTATGTGTCGGCGCTGGCGCCGGACGCAGGCGAGACCACGGCGCAGCAGTACACGGGCTTCGCGCCGACGCCTGAGTTCGTCATCGACACCAGCGCCGATGGGTTCGGCTTCATCGCCCCGGCGAAGTTCAAGGCCGGCTTCGCGCACGACACGACGGATGCGGACGCGGCGTTCCTGCGCGATTCGCAGGTGCCGATCAACATGGCGTCGTTCGGCACCGTGCTGACGCACGCGGCGTGGCGCAGCAAGCCCAGCTGGGCGGTGATCGCCATCGAGGACAAGGCTTTCGACCAGGCCATGCTCATCCACATGGCCGAGCGCATCAACGCGCGCATCACCAAGGTCTCCGCCAGCCACGCGGTCTTCATGACGCAGCCGAAGGTGGTCGCTGACACGATCGACCGCGCAGCGAAGGATGCGGCGCAGGCGAAGTAAGCGCCGCTGGGACGCGACGGCATCTGCGGCCGTCGCGTCCGATATCTCTCCCCCTGAATTGCCCTTCCCCACGACAGGTGGCGCAACCCGCGCTGCCTGAAGGCCCCACGTCGCCCGGAGTTTCTGTCACCATGCCCACGTCCTCTCCCACCGTCCCCGCCTACGCCACCGACCTGCAACATCCGGGGCGCTACGACTTCATCGTCTGCGGCGCGGGTCCTGCCGGCTGCGCCCTTGCCGGCAGGCTCGCGGAAAATCCTGCCGTGCGCGTACTGCTGATCGAGGCAGGCGGCGCCGACGAGCTGCCGGAGATTCTCGATCCTACGCAGTGGCCATCGAACCTCGGCTCCGATCGCGACTGGGCATTTGTCGCCGAGCCCAATCAGCATCTGCATGGCCGTGCCATTCCACTGAACATGGGCAAGGTGGTGGGCGGCGGCTCCAGCATCAACGTGATGGTGTGGGCACGCGGTCACCAGAGCGACTGGGATCACTTCGCCGAGGAAGCCGGCGACGGTGCTTGGGGCTATCGTGCGGTGCTCGACATCTACAAGCGCATCGAAGACTGGCGAGGGATGCCCGATCCCATCCGCCGTGGCACCGGCGGACCGGTGCATGTGGAAACGCCACCGCATCCACAGCCAGTGGCCATCGCCATGGTCGAGGCCGCGAAAGCCCTGGGCATGCCGACCTTCGACAGCCCGAACGGCGTGATGATGGAAGGCCGCGGTGGCGTTGCACTCAACGACCTGATCGTGAAGGCCGGCCGGCGCTCTTCAATATTTCGCTCCTACATCTTCCCGAAGCTGGGGCAGCCGAACCTGACGGTGATGATCAATGCACAGGTGAGCAAGCTCGTGTTCGAAGGCACCACCGTCGTCGGCGTTGACGTGATGCAGAACGGCCGCCGTACGCGCATCACCGCCGAGCGCGAGGTGATCCTGTCGATGGGCGCGATCAATACGCCCAAGCTGCTGATGCAATCCGGCATCGGTCCGGAAGACGAACTGCAGTCACATGGCATTCCGGTGATTCAGTCTCTGCCGGGCGTCGGACGGAACCACCAGGACCACGTCTCGTTCGGCTGCCTGTTCGAGGCGAATGCGCCAGTCGGCGTGGGTAATGGCGGATCGGAGGCCACGCTCTACTGGAAGACGGATGCTGCGCTCACCTCGCCAGACGTCTTCCACTGTCAACTGGAGTTTCCGGTACCGACACCGGAAACGGCGCATCGTGGCGTGCCCGAGCACGGCTGGATGACGTTCGCCGGGTTGTCGCACCCCAAGAGCCGCGGCTCTCTGCACCTCACGGGTGCCGATGTCAGCGCACCCGTCCGTATCGTAGCGAACACGCTATCGCACCCCGACGATCTGCGCGATGCCATGGCGACCATCGCGCTGGCCCAGGAGATGGCGCACGCCTCACCGTTCAAGCGCTTGCTGAAGCGCGAAGCCATGCCTGGAAACCTGGCAAGGTCCGACCTAAAAGCGTATCTCCGCGACGCGGCTGTAACGTTCTGGCACCAGGCCTGCACGGCCAAGATGGGACGCGATGCGATGTCGGTCGTCAACGGCCAGCTGCAGGTCTACGGCATTGAGCGACTGCGGATCGCGGATGCGTCGATCATGCCCAGCATGCCGAGCGGCAACACCATGGCGCCGTGCGTCGTTATCGGCGAGCGCGCTGCGGAAATCATCAAGCAGACGCACGGGATCTGAATGCTGATGTTACGTCCGCTTCCGGCCAGAAGCGGACATGATGACCCGTCCGCTTCTTGTCCCTGCCTGCATTGGGGCTCAATGTAAGCGCCCAATGCGATATCGGCCAGGTCCACCGCGTCAATTCGGCTCGATGTCGGATCGAGCGGGCGGCAGTTCTGCGACGGCTCCGCTCCGCGCCATTGATCCAAACACGCCGTCACGACGTACCCACGCGTGATATAGCGCGGCGGTCAGGTGTAGCAGCACCAGCGCAAACAAGGCGAAGCCCAACGCCCCGTGCGCCTCCCTAAGCCAGGTATAGAGCGCGGGATCCTGTGGAAAGAGCGGCGGCAACCGCAGTGTGCCGACCATATGTACGGGATATCCGCCCGCCGACAACATGGCCCATCCAAGCAGTGGCATCGCTAGCATCAAGGAATACAACAGCCAGTGCGACGCCTTTGCAGCGACTGCCTGCAGTCGCGGCAGGTCTGCAGGCAGGGGCGGTGGCGGACTACGCCACCGATGTACAAGCCTGAGAAGCGCCAACAGCAGGATAGCGATGCCAAGCGGTCGATGCAGATCGATCAGTGCCGGCCGCAGCGACAACGATGAGACCATGCCGACGCCGATGAACAGCATCACCACGATCAACAGCGCCATGCACCAATGAAGCAAGCGCGCCAGTCCATCAAAATGTCCATGCCGGTTCATCGTGCGGCCTCCTGCACGGTGGCCCCGGTCGCCTCAGGCGCCTGCCCATGCGCGATCTCTCGCTCGCGCCGGTTGAACGAGACCGAATACGCCGCCGCCCGGGCAGCCAGAATTGGATCATCCGACAAGGCAATACCGCCAGGCACCACGGTCGGATCGTAGTTCACATCGCGGCATGCACCCGTTGCCTGCGGTTGGCTGCTTTCCAGCACCAGCGTGCCTGCGATGTAGTTGGGTCGGTCCTCGGGCCAGGCGCGCGAAGGATCCTCAATGGGATCCCCCGATTTGGCCTCGGTGACTACCAGATGCCAGCGCAGCGGCCCCTGCGACAATCGCGTCTGCAGGTCTTCCCGCAGGTAGTCGGGATCGGCGTGCTGCCGCTCGGCCTCGCTGAGCGGTTCGAACGCCGCCAAGGGCTGCATCGACCAACGTACAAAGCGAACACGGCCTTGCGCATCAATGAAGCGGAACGCGTTGACGCCGTTGTAGGTCGTGTTGGCCCAACTGCTGGACCAGGGTGCGGACTTGGCCCACGCCTGGAAGCGCTTGGCTTCGGGGTACTGCGCCACGAATGCGGCCATCTTCGCCGGATCCGGCTTGCCCGTCGCCGGATCGGGGCGCGACGCCAGTAGCTGGGCGTGGAAGCCGGCCGGCGTAGCCACCGCGAAGAATGGGAAGCTGTTCATCGCGGTGCGCCACTCTTGCCCATCATCCGTCTTCAGCAGCAGCGCCAAGCTGCGCACCCGGGCCTGTGCATCCAGGGCATATGGATCTCCCCCCGCGATCGACAGGCGGCCGGATACCTCAGTGCGAGGCTGGCTGAAGATGCGCGCGCGCGACAATGCGGCCGCCGGCTCCGATGGTTCGAAGTACCCTGCTACGCATACGCCCTTGCTGTGGGCCCGACGAAACCCCGGATAGGCCTTGCCACCCTCGATGGCGTCCACCAGCCGCGGTGCGGTCAGGCGCTTGGGCCCAATCCACCCTGCAGTCCATGCGAATGCGCCCGCTAGCACCATGACAATGGCGGCAATGGCCGTCAAGGCAAGCCACGGGACGCGGGTCCGGGATGGGTGGGTTGCTTCGTGAGGTGTCGACATGGATGGCTCCGGCATCGTGCAATGACCGTATGACGCCCGGGCGCGGGATTTATTTCACATCCGCGACATCTTTCGATTCCGAGGAATAATCGGGCTACCCGCACGTCTCACCTTAGACCTGCCCCGTTCACGCGACCCATGACCGCTTCATTGCCTCCGCTGGATGACGACAGCCTGCGAGACCTGATTCCTCGCCTGCGCAGGTTCGCGCGCTCGCTGACCCAGGATCCAGTCGCTGCGGACGACCTGGTCCAGGCGACGCTGGAGCGAGCGCTTACACACGGCGCTGAGCGGACGAAGGAAGCGGCGCTGCAATCGTGGCTGTTCTCCGTGCTCTACCGAAAATTCGTCGATGAGCAGCGGCGCGTAACCCGTTGGAGGCGCATCGCATGGCTATTCGCAGCCGAGGAGGAGGCACAGGCGGCCACGCCCGAACAGGTTTTTGCCGCCCGCACCTCGCTGGCCGGCTTCTCCCGCCTGACGGTGGAACAGCGCGCCTTGCTGATGCTGGTGAGCGTCGAGGACATGGGCTATCGCGAGGCCGCCGAGACGCTTGGCATACCCATTGGCACTGTCATGTCCCGTTTGTCGCGGGCGCGGCAGGCACTGCGTGCCATGCAGGAGGACGGACCCCCTGCCCCATCGTTGAGAGTCATGAAATGAACATCCAGACCACACAGCCCGAACCGGATGAGAGTGAACTCCATGCTTACGTGGATGGTCAGCTCGAGCCGGCGCGTCGCGAGGCCGTCGAATGCTGGCTGGACAGCCATCCTGAGCGTGCCCGCCAGATAGCCGACTGGAAGCGCGATGCCGGGCACCTGCGCGCACTGCACGCGCATCCGGAGCAGTGGGCGGCGAACGCGGCACTGGAGCCTCTACGGATACGGCGGCGCCTGCATGCAAGTCGCCGGCACCGCATGGGCATCGCTGCCTCCCTGATACTGGCGCTTGGATTGGGGGCTGGTGTGGGTTGGTGGGCACGTGACCTGCAGCCAGTGCCCATGCCCATGGCCGACGCGGTAGCGGCCTATCGCCAGTTCGCCGATGCCGATGCGCCTGCCATGGACTTCGATGCCAGTCGGAGCGCGGACCTGCAACGCTGGCTGCAGCGGCATTTCGGCAAAGTTGGCCGTGTCCCCGACCTCAAGCCGGCGGGCTACCGGCTGATGGGTGGACGCGTGCTGTCCACCGAACAGGGCACTGCCGCCATGCTGGTCTATCAAGATGGATCAGGTGCCCGTGTGGGGTTCTATCTCCGCCCGCGCGGCAAGCTGAAGGGTACAGGTCAGCGCCGCGACGGCGACCTGCTGGCTCAGTACTGGTCACATCAGAACACCAGCTTCGCTCTGGTTAGCGAGGTCGCAGATACAGCTGCTTTGCGACTTCCACACTTGTTAGACAACGGCTGAGTTTTCTAACACAAACTAGAGAGTCCGCTATCGGCCACAAGCGGACATCTGCCAAACCTCTAAACTCGACCGGCTCGTGAGTCATTATCGGACAGAGCTAGATGCCAGACGCCTAGCCTTCCTTGGAGGTAAGTGGAGCGCTCTCTAACCTTATAAATTTCGTCAGCAAGCGATCAATTCAGCTAGCTACCTGATTTGGCTAGGTTAGGCATGAACCCTACGCATTCTTGCCAAAGGGCCTACTGACGGCTTTTGATGAGTGACCGTGTCTCAATGGCATTAATTAGCAATACGATTTGGCGGGCTGACACGATTAATCCATGTCTAGGCTCGAGGCGGCCCCCGCGGGAGCGCAAGTTATGCTCGTGGTACATGCCGGGCTGCTAAGCAGAGCGAATTCGGCCCATGCAGTGTCCCCTTTGACGAGTGCGCATCATGACGAACGACGAGCAGATGGATCTTTGGCTGTGGAGTCAGGGTGTAGGCCAATGGCATGCGGGTCGCGTTAAGAGATGGGGGGGTCACCGAGCAGCTTGATTAGCTGTTCGGTTTCCTTCCTCAGGTACTTCGCTGTGATCTCACCCAATGTGGGAATGAAGGTGGCCCACCAGTCAGGCCACTCGCATTCGCTTCGCTCGCGTCCTGTCATTACCCGGGAGAACCTGCGCGACGTCGCGAGCGTACGTGCGGCAAACCACAGATACGATCTGCGCCAAGCGACGGTGCTGGTGTTCGTGACGCATCGATCGCTCGTTGGCTTTGTTAGAACGTTCATCTCGTCAGATCAAGGCCAAAAGCGCGGTGGCGCACTTGACCGCATCAACATCAGCTCTCGAGTTTTCTCGCTCAAGAAGCGCCAGGTAAATGGTTGATTTCTCACCGAAGCCCTTCGAGTATTTGTAAGCGAGATCAAGCGACGCTTGGACCACCTAAAGTGCCTCCATCTTCCCATCACCTGCTGAATCACAGCTCCGCGCTCTGAAAGAATGCGACTCCCTTCACAGTCATCGAATATGCCTACTTCGGAACCAGGCAAAATCGCATGTAACGGGAGGAGTTGCTCCGGCATCAGGTCTAGCAACCGATCTAGCACATCGATGAACTCAATCTCGTAGCGCTGCATCATAGGACTATGCGCCATTGGACCTATCATCGACAGCAAACGATCAGTTCGCGACAGCAATGTACGTACATCTCGACCACCCAACGCGCGCCGCCACTCACAGAGTGACCACCAGAATTCTGCTGTGGTCACGTCCTCACCGACCTTGGTAGAGAGCCTGATAGCTGGCTCCTTATCTAGTCGTCTCGGATGCAGTGCTTCCCAAGGCATGGCCGTCACGAAACCAAGCGCTACCTCTACTGACAACGCCTCCATTCGATCACGTGTGAGTCTGCGCTGGCCGGATTCATATAGCCAGAACTGCCGCCCAGCGTTACGGGGATGGATACCCCAAGCGAGGGCTGCCTTGTGAACTAGGTCCTCTCTACCACCCACGATAGTCTCCGCCGCGCCCAAGATAACGTGCGTCGCTAAGACGTCTGCCAAGTCGCTGTCGGGCTGACCTCTCCTTCTACGCGGATATCTAACCAGGTCTGAAATCCGGACATAGTCAAGAACTGCGGGATACGTGTACGTCGAAGAGGCGCGACTTGCAGCAGACGTATGCATAGACCTGTCCTCGCATGTGTCGTGTTCGGATTATCCCCCCTTCTTTTGGGAATAAAAGGACGCGCCCGGGTCACACCTTGTGGGACCCTGATGCAGCTTCACGACCACAGCACAGGCGAATCTGGGTCGCGTGTGGCCCGAAGGGTGAATCTGTATGGCTGCGCTTCCACTCGATGCTGTCACGCGTCAAGATCTACTGGAAAAGCTTGGGCTGAATCAACAGGCGGTTTCACATCTCGACCTTTCGCCCGAAGGCATCTCGTATGTCGTCGAGACCGCGATTTCTCCTCCGGCCAAGAAGGTTGGCAGGAGGCGGCGCCGCAACCTAATACTTGATGTACCGCTTAAGAGCATCCCAGGCGTCGTTCTCCAAGCCGAATCGATGACTGGCGAGTTCAACTTCCTAGTCGAACTTGATCGACGCCCTGATCTCACCGCGGTCTTTGACCAGCCGATAACCATCAAGGTCTGCATCACCGACAGCAGAGGTCGCAGAACCCGAACAACTTACACGGCCGACTACCTGGTGATCTACAGCCGCAGCGTATGTGTCTACGAGATAAAGGCCGACTCGGAACTCGAAAGGCTGGTCCGAGAGCGCCCCAGGGATTGGATCGTGCAGGATAGTGAGTATCACTATGTCCCAGCATCAAAGCATTTCAGCTCAATGGGAATTGATCATGTCGTCGTCCCGATTAGCTCATTGAGCTCGCTTCGGGCAGACAATCTTCGACTTCTCACAAGCTCTCGAGAGGCGCCGGACACGAAGAGATACCGCTGGACCAGGAAAGCGATTTTGACCCTGCTAGAGCATGAGTCAACCCTGCGCATGTCCGACATCCTTGAACGGCTCGGGATGCCGGATGGAACCCCAGTCCTACAACTCTTGGACGCTGAGCAGATCTTTGCAGACCTAGACCGTGTAACTCTGGCGGACCCCAATAGCGTCTGGTTATCAACAAGCTTGGAGCTCGCCAAGATTGCGCAAGAGTCGTGCAGTAGGCTCGCGACTAATCTCCGATCTGACGAACTCGGTACCGATGAAGTAGTTGACCCTCGTTATGAGCTAGAGGTCGCCAGCCGTCTCGCCCTTGTCCAGGGAACAACGCGTACAAATAGCAATGGCAAGAATGTCTCAGATCGATCCATACGGCGCTATCGGAAGGCCTTTCAGGATGCCAATGGCGACCCTCTCAGCCTTACGCCGCGCTGGAGTAACTGCGGAAATCGCGACCCTCTTATCGGAATAGTTCATTTGTCGTTCCTTGAATCCATTATTCGTGCAGGCAAAAGCGACCGCCACCACACATCCATTAGCGCATGTTTCTTTGCCTATCAGACAGCATTTCCTGAAGCAAGACGCCAACTCGAGTTCTTCGATGAGCACCCCGTGTCCCGTTCAACTTTCTACACGTACTGGGATCGCATAGCTCTCAACAATGAAGACTCTTTCAAGAAGGGCGGGAGGCGACTCCGCAACGAGCAGTCTGACTCGTTTGATCCCGCAAAGAGGACGATCCTCGCTACTCGGCCGTTTGCAGTTGCCCATATCGACCACTGGAAGACAGACCTTCATCTTGTTGTTGGATACATCAACGGAGCAAAGATAACAAAGCGAGCATGGCTTACCGCCATGGTCGATTCATTCAGTGGAGAAGTGCTGGCAATCTGGCTGTCATTCGCTGACCCGAGCAAGAAATCCTGCACAATGGTAATCCGAGACTGCGCAAGACGTCATGGCAGATTGCCGGAGATGGTCATTGTCGACGGCGGAAGTGACTTTAGGAGCAGTCACTTCTTTGTGATGCTTGCTTCTTTGAAGGTTGTCCGATGTGAGCGGCCACCTGAAGACCCGCGCTTCGGACAGCAGGTTGAGCGTCTCTTCAGAGACTTTAAAGAACGATTCGCTCGCGGCCTTCCTGGCTTCGGCATCAGCATTGAGCGCTCTCGTGCCGTTTCAGGCGCGTTCAAGGCGGCGGCGGGCTCAACCCTTACGCTCCTGGACGCTTTCGAAGCCCTTGAGGCGTTCGTGTTTCAAGGCTACAACAATGGCTCTAAACCCGGAGAAGTATCGTCACGCTACGCTCTGCGCCACAAGGCGGAGCGCACCTATCCACATGGCGGCCGGAGAATCGCTTGGGATATGAGGTTCCTGATCGCCACCTCAGTTGAATCTCCCGACGCAGGTTACAAGCTATGGACTGGGCGCGGCATCCATGTTCACGGTAAGTGGTATAGCTCTCCGAAGTTGTTGGCGTATCGCGGCTACAAGAAGGACCTTTCCGTTAGGATCGAGCCCTATGCCGATTCCGTTATCTACGTTTGCATTGAAGGGAAATGGCTTGAGTGCAGGAACTCCGACTCTCCTTTACAGCTAGCCATGTCCGAAACAAGCTTGCTTTTCCGGACTGCGGAACGACACGATCTTTCGGCACTTCGTGTTGAACTTACAAACGACATGAATCGTTGCGTCGCTGAAATAGTCAACGGCAAACTTCACGAAATTGCCGAACGCAAGGAATCTAACTCCACCCGACCTACCTCCAATGACAACCAGACGGATGACGTTCGGGATTCGTCCACCTTCGTGCCATTCAACTTCGACGACGTCGAACCGTACGAGAACGAGACGTTATAGATGAATCGTTTGTCGCGAGTCACTAACGGCGTAATCAAGCATCGACTTCTTGAAAGAGCAAGGGATATCTTCGTTCCACTGTGTCGTGATGCGTCCGATGGACTCGTACTCCTGCTTCTTGGCCCGACGCAGTCCGGAAAGTCCATCATATTTCACGAGATAGTTACGGCATTGAAGGATTCCTTCCAAGATAGTCGTCCCGGTGCAATCCCCATAGTGAGCCTACAGATTGAAACTGTCAGCGAGGGACGCGCGAAGGCGAAGTGGATCGGAATCGAGTTGCTGAAGTCGCTTGAACATCCGATATACAAGCATATCGGAGGTTTAGATGAGAACGAGCACTACTTTCCTTCGCGAGGCCGGGACGAGTCCACCATTCGCATCGCGCTGAAGGAAGCGCTTAGTCATAGGTTCACTCGTCGCACCTGCCTAGATGAAGCGCACCTTCTTACCCGGACCAAGGACCCAGAACTCCGCGCCGCAATTCTTGAGTCCATCAAGTCAACATGCGCGATAGATCGAACTCTCATAGCGAGTGGCGGATACGAGATGGCATACAAAGGATTATTCGACTCCTCCCACTTTTGCGGACGTGTATTAAGCTTTAATTTCGGCCACTACGGTGCATGCAATCCCGACGATCTCGAGTCCTGGGCACGGATTCTAAAGACATACAGCGGGAAGCTTGAACTGAGTCCGAAATCTCTACTCCTAGACGAAGCCGTCAATCTCTTGCACTGGAACAACGGAACGGTCGGACTGCTTGACAAGCACCTCTGGTCGTGCAGCGTGCAGGCTCGTGCGCGCCATATGTACATAGACAGAGCGCTCCTTAGGGCATGTGCCCCTCCCGAGCGGGAGCGAAAGGCTATCGCTGAGGACATCCGAAGGGGCGAGGAAGCACTCCAATCCAGCTCCCAGTTCTCCATTCCTAGTTCAGGGAAGTCACGCCAAGAAGAAGAGGGGCCTGGCGACAAGGCGGATAACTCCAGTCAAAGAAACACGCCGTTCCAACGTGCGCCAAACCGCAATGCTGCCGCGGAGGTTGTTGTTCATGACGACGACTGAGTACTTGCCGATATCGCCGCTAGGCCAAGGCACGGTCGAGATTGAGGCTTTCGGTTCATTGTTCTGCAGAATGGCTGTATCCCACAGCGTAACCATCCATGCCCTGTCCAAACATCTCCGCAGCTGGTGGCTACGCCAGAATCCGGGCGTTTTCGAGCTCAGCATAGGCGGCATCAATGGCAAGAATCCAATGTTCTGCGGCACCGGGCTGATCGTTCAATCATTCGTAGATCTCTTAAGCGAGGCTGTAGGTTGTCCTACGCTCAAACGAACAACGTTCTTGGCGCTCACGCCAGTACTAAGCTTGCAAGGGCATGGAATAGTTCGAGAGGGTCGCGCATGGTGTCCCGCTTGCTTGGAGGAGGCCATTAGCAGCCAGAACCAGTTCTATGATCGACTGATTTGGGCTATTCCCGTCATCAAGCGATGCACAATTCACCGAATATCCCTTCAAACCCTGTGCCCGCGGTGTGGGAGCCGCCAGGCGCGGTACCATCATCTTGGACAAATGGCCTTGTGCTTCAGATGCAAAGGATCTTTACGCCAAGCTTCGTCCGGATGGCAAACGGCGCTCGATACGACAATGTATGAGAAGGAATGCTTCGAGTTGGTTGAGGCGATCTCTACTGGGAACCTTGAAACTGTTGTTCCCGATGCCTATAGCATGCTCCTCAAGGAGGGCATCAAGTCCAGACCTGAGATCTACGATGCTTTCGGCCGTAAGAGTCACATCTCGATGGCGGTGACTCGAATTACTCTGCGTACCTCTGGCCGCCCACACTTGCGCACGCTAATGAAGCGCTGCGTTTTGCTGGGTGTCAGCCCGGTTGATCTGATCAGGGATCCAATCGGGACGTTCAACTCAGTTGACCTTCTTGATCTGGCGGCTGCAACGGTGCCAGAAGATCGAAAACCAAAGCGGCCTGAGCACCTTACAAAAATCGCCGAGAAGTGGCTTAAAGCAGAACTCGAGAAGACCGACTTCGATTCGATGGTTTCTCTAGCTTTTATCGCGAAGCAGCTTGGGGTTTCTAAAGGCTTTCTACGCTATAGGCTACGTGAGCTTTGCGCACGGTACGCTCGTCATCGCAAGCAATATGGATATCTTAAGCACGTCGAGAGAATTCGCCTCGCTGCGGACTACCTCCTCAACGGCCCTGTTTTGAGCTACCCCTCTGCCGAGTATCCAAGTCATGATCACCTTGTCGCCGCCGCCGTCAGCGAGACTGGCGTCGGAGTGCGGGTTGCTCGGCTTGCTGTCGAAGCAGCCCTTAAGAAAGTGACAAGCGATTGGAATTACAGGCGGTACCGCGAGGCCAACCGTCTCTTTCGAGTTCCTCGACCAACGATAGCGGCTGAGTAGCCTTAGATGATGTCCGCGCATCCTCTCTGTGCGGCGATACAAACACTTGAACGTGGCCCAGCGCGGCGTAAGGAAGGCGACCCCATTGCTGCGTCTTGGTCTTGCCTCGAGACAATTCATGCTTCTGCCAGCAGCCCCAGCATCGCTACTCGGGTCCGAATTGCTAACGCTATCAGTTGGTCGCTGATCGCCAACATGCTGGTCATCGGCGCCAGCTCAAACTGGAAGGCTAACTCCAATTACTCAGAGCAGCTGCTTGAACCAACTCTAGAAGTCTCCCGGCCTGACAAAGCCGCACGGACCCTAAGTCCTAGTACCCCGAAGTTGGGTTGGGTCCGCGATGGGCACTGGGAACCCCGCATTGTGGACGGCACTGCGTTGATTACGGCCATGCATTAACTGGTGGAACTACTTTCCTACGAGATAGCGTCAACTTTGACGCCATTTAAGTTGGAGTACCCGTCCACGCACCGCCTAGTCCCCCTGCCCCAAGCGGCCAAACTTGTCGGACATCCATCAAGGTTTGTCCCAAATGGCCAAACTTGGCTGGATCGCGCAGAATCCGGATACTGCCGGATTGCTTTATGGTGGGCCCACCAGGACTCGAACCTGGAACCAAAGGATTATGAGTCCTCTGCTCTAACCATTGAGCTATAGGCCCGACGATGCTTTCAAGCGGATGTGTGCGATGCCCGGTGCAATCCGGTGTACCCCTGCTTCCGGAAAGCCGGTTCCGCAGCGGTCCATCGCGCGCCGCATTGGAGCCGCGTGAGTATAGCGTTCGGCCATTGCGTGAGTCTTCCAGCCCCTTGTCGGCGGGTGGGTGCAGCGTCCTCACCCGCGCGCGTGGCGTTCTTCACCGTAGCTCGGTTACGGGACATGGCCCGTTGCCAGTGGCGTTCCGTAGCCCGACGTCTCGACGGTTGAAATGGGCGCGTCGCGGAATAGAATCCGGCGCGTGCGGCACGGGGTTGGATGAAGCATGACGGTGAAGACGATCACTGAGAATGGACACCAGCTGACAGTCCAGATATTGCAGAGGACCGACGCTTCCGGATTGAGCTACTGGCAGGCCCGGGCCATGTTTCGTGTGGCGAACCAGACCGCCAGGGGCGACGTGATCACGACATCCCGGCACGCCTCGACGGAGGCGGCGGAGCGGGCGGCCATTCGACTGGCGCGGGACCATGGCTGGGGCCGGAGCTGAGCCGGAGCGGCCGATCAGGCGTCGTTGACAGCGGCACCGACAGTGCCAAGGCGCCTTGTTCCAGGTCGCTTAGGCAAGAAGCGGAATTCGCGGCATGCCGAAAAGCCCCGGCAGCATCGGATCACGCGTCCTCTGCGCCGACCATCGGGCCATAGCTCCTCAGCGACAGCGTTGTGCCGGAGGCTTCAACGATTGAAGGCATGCCCTCGTTCCGGGAACGAAGTTCGAGCGCGCGGGCGAGCACGGGCGGGGGCGTGGTGTCCTCCGGGGTGCGGAACCACCCTGCGGCACACAGGCGGCCTCCGACTCGGGGCGACGCGGTCACCATGTTGATCGGCACCGACAGCACCATGCCCAGGATCACCGGCGCCATCCACGCCGCCAGCGCCGGCGACACGAGGTAGGCGAGCACGCCGCAGAAGAGGCCGAACAGCGTCAGCCCGGCATATCGCCGCACAAGGCCGGCGAGCGCGACGCTGCCGTCGTCGCGACGCTGGGTTTCCCAGCCCGAGTCGCGGCCGGCCAGCACTTCCGCCACGCCACGCGACTGCACGTACATGGTGACGGGTGCCATCAGCGCCGCCATCGCCGTTTCCAGCAGCGCACTGCCGGCGATGCGGGCGGCGCCGCCACATTGCCGCCGGAGCGCAGGGTCCAGCATCGTGGCGATGCAGCCCATCACTTTCGGGGCAAGCAGCACCGCCATGGTGAAGTAGAAGACCCACAGGAAGCGTTCGGGGTCGCCACCGCGCCAGTACAGCGCAGGCGTGAATCCCGCCAGCTGCGGCTGGTCCAGATGGAAGCCCGCCTGCTGCAGCGGGATCGCCAGGCCGACCAGCATCAGCATCGCCCACATCGGCGCGGTGAAGTAGTGGCCGATGCCCACCAGCAGGTGCAGGCGACTGATCCAGTGCAGGCCGCGTGCGGGCAGCACGGCACCATGCTGCAGATTGCCCTGGCACCAGCGTCGATCACGCACCAGCATGTCGGTCAACGAGGGCGGGCCCTCTTCGAAACTGCCGCCCAGGCCCGGCGCCATGTGCACCGCCCAGCCACCCCGCCGCAGCAATGCCGCCTCGACGAAGTCATGGCTCAGTACCGCGCCCTCGAACGGCTTTCCGCCTCCCAGATGCGGCAGCCCTGCGTGCCGCGCGAACGCCGCGGTGCGGATGATGGCGTTGTGGCCCCAGTAGTTGCCTTCGGCACCATGCCACCACGCGATACCGTGCGCGACGACAGGCCCGTACACGCGGCCGGCGAACTGCTGCATGCGCGCAAAGAACGTGCGCCCGTTGACGATCATCGGCAGCGTCTGCACGAGCGCCAGCGCGGGCTGCCGCTCCATGGCCGCGGCCAGCCGGACCAGCGTGTCGCCGGTCATCAGGCTGTCGGCGTCCAGGATGAGGAAGTGCGGATAGGCACCACCGAAACGACGGACCCACTCGGCGATGTTGCCCGCCTTCCGCTCGGTGTTTTTCTGGCGACGCCGGTAGAACACGCGGGCGCCGCTGCCGAGCCGATGCAGCAATTCCCGCACGGCCGCGAGTTCTTCCTGCTGCGTGTCCGGCCTGGTCGTATCGCTCAGGATGAAGAAGTCGAAGCGATCCCCCTGCCCGCTCTCCGCCAGCGATTCGTGCATCGCCTGCACACCCGCGAGGACCCGCCACGGATCTTCGTTGTAGGTCGGCACCAGGAGCGCGGTGCGCTGGGTCAGCGTGGGCAACGGCGCATCCGGATCAATACCCAGCGGATGCGAACGCCTCGCGAGCAGCATGACGAAGCCTGCCAGGGCGCTCGAGAACGAGAGCGCTATCCACGCGAACAGCGCGACGAACAGCACGAGCAGGATGCCCTCGAGTACGTCGATGCCATCGCCCCGCAGCACCCACCACACCTGGTAGGTCGCGAAGATCGTCAGCATCGCTGCGACGCCCATCACCAGCGCGCGACGTCCTCCGATCCCGGCGGGGGACGTAGGCGGAACACGCGATGGAAGACGACCCTCGCGCAGTTCCTGCACGGGCATGGGCAGGGGGGATTCGAGGGGCAGCCACTCATTCTGCAGAGGGGAGGAATGCGGGGTTCGGTCGTTCATGGCGGGCTCCAGCGGTACAGCCAGGTTTCGGACAGCGGCACGTGCCCCTCCAGCACGCGCGCATGCAGTTCCACATCATGTCTGTCCCCATGGGGACGGAATTCGAAGCTCAGCCGCCATCCGCCCGCTTCCGGATTCGGATACGCGACTGCATTCACGACGTCGCCATGGGCCGCCCACACGTCGGGCGTCAGCGTCGTGTCGTGGGCGATGGATGCCAGGCGCCCGCCTTCCAGGTCGATCACCACCAGGCGCCGTGTCGCGTCCGGGGCCGCGCCGATGCGGGTGGCGCCGACGGTGGCCAGCGCTGCCTCCGAGCGGTGCGTGTCGCACCAGTGCATGCGGTAATCGAAACGGTATTCGCGGCCAGCACGCAAGGGCTGCTGCGGCCGCCAGAACGCCACGATGTTGTCGTGGTATTCGTCGGCGGTGGGAATCTCCACCAGCACCACCGCGCCGTCGCCCCAGTCGCCCACGGGTTCGATCCAGAGGCTCGGCCGCTGGTGGTAACGCGCTTCCGTATCCGCGTAGTCGGCGAAGTGGCGCTTGCGCTGCATCAGGCCGAAGCCTTTCGGGCGCGCATCCGTGAAGCCGCTGATCCTGACGCGCGGCGGATTGCCCAACGGCCGCCATATCTGCTCGCCTGCGCCATCGAGGATCGCCAGTCCGTCGGAATCGTGCACGGCAGGACGGTAGTCGTCGATATCCACACGGTCGCCGGCGTCGAACTCGAACATGCTGGTCAACGGCGCAATACCCGCACGGGCAAGATCCACGCGCGGATACAGGCGCGACTGCACATCGATGATCGTCTCTCCGCCGGGCCGGATCGCGAAACGGAATGCACCCGTGACACTGGGACTGTCGAGCAGTGCGTGGACGACCAGATGGTCCGCACCGGATGCGGGCTGCTCTATCCAGAAGGCGCGGAAGACGGGGAACTCCTCCGCGCCAGGATCGCCGCTGCCCAGCGCCAACCCGCGCGCGGACAGACCGTAGAGGTGTCCTTTGCCGAGCGCGCGGAAGTAGCTTGCGCCCAGGAAGACGATCAGTTCGTCATACACCGTCGCCCGGTTGAGCGGCGCATGCACGCGGAATCCCGCAAACCCGGTGTCTTCTCCCAACTCCGCGCCGACGCCGGGTGGCAGGGAGAACATTCCCGGCGAATAGACGAGCGGCGTGGCGACGCCGTCGTGCACCAGATGCAGATCCACGCGCTGCTTGAACAGGAAACCGCGATGGAACATCTGCAACTGGAACGGCAGGGCTTCGCGGCGCCAGATCGCCTGTTCCGGATCGAAGCGCAGGTCGCGGTAGGCATCGTAATCGGCGGCCAACGCGGCAGGCAGGCGGTCGTCCGGCGCGCGGAAGGGCTGTTTCGCCATCGCCTGCGCGAGGCGTGGAACCGTTTCCAAGTCGAATCGTGCAAGTGGTGCGGCGGTGTTCGCCGCTGTGGAGGCCTGCGCCATCACGCGGGGCATGGTGCCCAGCAACGCCATGGCGAGGACGGATTTCACTGCGTCCCGTCGCTGCACGCGGAAGTCTTGCTCGTGGGGTACCGTCAGTCTATGCAGGCGTGCGTGATGAAGATGAAAAGGCTGGCGTCATGGCGTCGCGCGGCCTGCACCAAAAACAAACGCGGCCCATCGGGGCCGCGTCTGTTTGGTGCATCTCGTTGGCGGATGCGTCAGTCGATGTCGAGGAAGCTGCGCAGCTGCTCCGACCGCGACGGGTGGCGCAGCTTGCGCAGCGCCTTCGCTTCGATCTGGCGGATGCGCTCGCGGGTGACGTCGAACTGCTTGCCGACTTCTTCCAGCGTGTGATCGGTGTTCATGTCGATGCCGAACCGCATGCGCAGCACCTTCGCCTCCCGCGGGGTCAGGCCGGCGAGCACGTCGCGGACCGTTTCCGAGAGATTGATGTTGGTGGTGTTCTCGATCGGGGACTCGACATTGGTGTCCTCGATGAAGTCGCCCAGGTGGGAGTCTTCATCGTCGCCGATCGGGGTTTCCATGGAGATCGGTTCCTTCGCGATCTTCATGACCTTGCGGATCTTGTCCTCGGGCATGTCCATTTCCTTGGCCAGCTCCTCCGGCGTGGCCTCGCGGCCGTACTGCTGGAGCATCTGGCGGGAAATGCGGTTGAGCTTGTTGATCGTCTCGATCATGTGCACCGGGATGCGGATGGTGCGCGCCTGGTCGGCGATCGAGCGAGTGATGGCCTGGCGGATCCACCACGTGGCGTACGTGGAGAACTTGTAGCCGCGGCGGTACTCGAACTTGTCCACGGCCTTCATCAGGCCGATGTTGCCTTCCTGGATCAGGTCGAGGAACTGCAGGCCGCGGTTGGTGTACTTCTTGGCGATGGAGATGACCAGGCGCAGGTTGGCCTCGACCATTTCCTTCTTCGCCTTGCGTGCCTTGGCTTCGCCGTAGGCCATCGCGCGGCTGATGTCCTTGATGTCGGCCAGCGTCAGGTGCATCGCCTGTTCGACGGCGATGGTGGCTTCCTGCTCGGCGACGATCTGCTCGCGCACGTCGCGCAGGCCGGACGACCACTTCTGCTTGCGCTTCAGCACTTCGTCCACCCAACCGAGGTTGGTCTGGTTGCCTTCCCACGCGCGCAGGAATTCCTTGCGCGGCATCTTGGCGACGTTGGCGCACAGGTGCAGCACGCGGCGCTCGTGGTCCTTCACCTGGGCCACGACCTCGCGCAGCTTGCGGACCAGCGTGTCGGTCAGCGGCAGCGGCAGCTTCAGCGTGACGAAGGTCTCGGCCAGTTCGGCGCGCAGCTTGGCGACCGCCTTGTTGTCTGCACCGTTCTTGGCGTACGACTTCTTGAACTTGGTGTAGCCGTCGGCCAGCACCTGCATGCGACGCGCGACCTCTTCCGGATCCGGACCGGTCGGCGCGGCTTCCTCGGCGGTGTCGTCGTCGCCGTCGTCGTCTTCGTCCGCCTCTTCGGCGGAATCCGAGGCTTCTTCGGCGGCCGGCACTTCAGGCGTCGGCTCTTCGACGTCGTTGAAGCCGACCACGACTTCGGCCAAGCGCTTCTTGCCGGCCTTGTGCAGTTCGTACTCTTCCAGCAGCAGCTCGATGGACCACGGGAAGTTGCCGAGCGACGCCTGCACCTGGCCCAGGCCTTCCTCGATGCGCTTGGCGATGGCGATTTCGCCTTCGCGCGTCAGCAGCTCGACGGTGCCCATCTCGCGCATGTACATGCGCACGGGGTCGGTGGTGCGGCCGCCTTCGGTGTCCAGCGAGGTCAGCGCGGCGGCCGCTTCTTCGGCCGCGGTCTCGTCGACTTCGCGGTTGCCGGTGTTGCCGTCGGCGAGCAGCAGGGTTTCGGCATCGGGGGCAACTTCATGGACGTCGATGCCCATGCCGTTGATCATGCCGATGATGTCCTCGATCTGCTCCGGGTCGACCAGGTCGTCCGGCAGGTGATCGTTGACTTCGGCGTAGGTCAGATAGCCCTGCTCCAGGCCCTTGCTGATCAAGAGCTTGATGTCGGACTGCTGCGCAGGACGTTCGTTGGCCATGGAGGTTGCGCCACCGGGAGTGAGGAAGGGAGAACCCCGTATTATACCAGCCCGGACCGGCTTGGGTTCCTGCTACCTGGTGCCCGGCAAGGGGGAAACGTCAGGGACGGAGCAGGAAGGTCACGGGCCCGTCGTTGACGAGGCTGATCACCATATGGGCACCGAAACGGCCCGTTTCCACCCTCCCTGAGTGCATTTGGCGACAGATTGCGACCAGCTGGTTGAAGCCCTGTTCAGCCTCGGCGGGAGGGGCGGCCGTGGTGAAGCTGGGGCGCATCCCCGACCGGGTATCCGCAGCCAACGTGAACTGACTGACCAGCAGCAGGCCACCGCCCGTGTCGGTCAGGGAGCGGTTCATGCGCCCGGCCTCGTCGGCGAACACGCGATACCCCAGCAGACGCTCGGCCATGCGCGCGATCTGCGCATCGCCGTCTCCCGGCTCCACCGCGACCAGCGCAAGCAGGCCGCCGTCGATGGCTCCCACGACAAGCTCATCGACGGCCACAGAGGCCCGGGTCACGCGCTGGATCAGGGAAAGCATGGGCAGACATCCGGACGGAGAGCGACAGGATAACGGCGCTCCACCTCCGGACCACCAGGGCCTGCCATCCGGGTTGGCTACACTCGACGGATGAAACCGGACACCCTCGCCGCCCTCGGCTACCACGCTGCCGCCCTGCTCGGGCGCCTCCCCTGGTCCTGGTTGCGCGCGCTCGGCGACGTGATGGCATGGGCGTGGCGCAAGGCGGATGCGCGGGAGAGCCGGGTGACGCGGCGCAACCTCGAGATCGCCTACCCCGATCTGCTGCCCAGCCAGCGCGAGGACCTGCATCGCGCGATCCTCCGCACAACGGCGCGGCAGGCCCTTGAAACCCTCCGCTTCTGGACCCGCCCGCCCGCCGAGAACCTCGCCCACCTGCGCGAGCGCCACGGCGAGGCGCTGTATGACGCCGCGCTGGCCAGCGGCAAGGGCGTGATCGTCGCCGCGCCGCATTTCGGCAATTGGGAACTGCTCAACCAATGGCTGGCATCGCGCGGCCCGCTGGCCATCGTCTATCGCCCACCAGCCTCGCCCGCGGGCGACGCCTTCCTGCTGCGCGTGCGGGGCGCCGACAACATCCGCCAGGTGCGCGCGGAAGGCCCGGCCGTGCGCCAGTTGTGGAAGGTGCTCAAGGAAGGCGGCGCGGTCGGCATCCTGCCGGACCAGCAGCCCAAGGCCGGCGACGGCGAGTTCGCACCGTTCTTCGGCAAGCAGGCGTTGACCATGACGCTGGTATCGCGGCTTGCCGAGCGCACCGGCGCGGTCGTCCTGTTCGCCTGGTGCGAACGGATCGGACCCGGGCCGGACTTCGCGCTGCACGTCGAACCCGCATCCCCGGCGATCGCGGATGCGGATCCGGTGGCAGCGGTCACCGCGCTCAACGAAACCGTCGAACGGATCGCGCGCCGCGATCCCGCGCAGTACCAGTGGACGTACAAACGCTATACGCTGCGGCCTGCGGGCAGCGGAGAGGACACACCCTACCGCTGAGGGGAACGGACAGGGGACGACGATGCGGATACGGGGATGGCTGACCGGGATGTTGGCTGGCGTGCTGGCGCTGCCGGCATGGGCGACACAGGACGTGTCCACGATGAACGACGTGTCGCGGACCTGGGAGCGCTACAGCGCCCTGAGCAGCCAGGACAAGATCGAGTCCGTGGACATGCTGTCGGCGTCCAGCCTGGCGCATGTGGGGTTTCTCCGCGACATGGCGCTGTATGCCTCGACCGAGCAGCTGCGCCGCCTGCCGGTCCTCGATCGCATCGTCGTCTACCTTCTGCGGGCCTCGCAGACCGACGACGCCCTGCAGGCCATGGACGCTCGCGCGGTTGCCACGCTGTGCGTGGGTCGCGGCTGGATCAATGTGCGGGCGCCCCAGGCGGGAATGGCGTTGCCTAGCCTGTCGCATGTCACCGTCTTGGGCGACCAGGCCATCGGGGAACTGAGCCCGCCGACGGAAACGCAATTCCATTTCGGGCCGGCGTTCGTTCGCGAAGACGGCCATTGGCGCTTCCTCTACATGTCGATGGTGGGTGATATGTCCACCGTCATGGACGAGCAGATCCGGCGTACCGGGATGAACGAATCCCGTGTGCTGGAAATGTCGATCTCCAATGCACTGAAAGGTCCGGCGCCCAGTCTGGCCACCCTGGACCGCGCGCCGCTGGACGACGCCGCCAGGCGGACACGGCTCAACGAGGCCTGGCCCGACTACGCCCAGTGGCTGCAGCTGCGCGTGCGTGCCATTTTCCGCAAGGCGGAGGATGGCGATGCGCTCGCGCAGTACGCCGCGGGCAGCATCACCTACGTGGGCGAGATGCCGGCCATCGCGCCCAAGGACGAAGCCGCCGGCCTGGCATGGTGGGAGAAGGCCAGCCAGAACGGACATGGCCTGGCGGCCTGGATGGCCTTCATGGCGATCACCGACGGCAAAGACGGGCAGACGGACGCGGCCGCGCTGCGCGCCCTGCCCCACCTGCAACGTGCGGCCGCCCAAGGCACGCCACCCGACGCGTTGCTGGCCCAGTCCAACTACTACCTGGATGGCATGGCCGGGCTGCCGCGCGATTGCAGGCAGGCCGCCGAGTGGGCCACGCGCGCCGAAGAAGCCGGCGTGGAAAGCGCGCGCAACGAGCGCGTCTGGATCTGGGCCACCTGCCCGGTGGAGGGCCAGCGTGATCCTGCCCAGGCCCTGGCACTCGCGCAGTACATGATCGGGCGCGAAGACACCCTGAAATGGCATGAACTCGACACCGTGGCCGCAGCGCTGGCCGCCAACCGCGACTTCCCGCAGGCGGTCCGGTTCCAGCAGCTTGCCGTGACGAAGATGGGCGCGGATCCCGAGTACACGGGCCGCGACCGGACGGCGACGCTGAAGCGGATGAAGGCGCGTCTGAACCGCTATCGCGCCGGGCGCGACTATGTGCTCGACTACCGCATGATCGACGAACTCAGGACAGGCAAGCAGTGACATCCCCCGGCATTGATGCACCTTCGACCGACGCGTGGCATGCCTTGCCCGGCCGCGGCGCCTGGCTGGCCGCACTCGGCGGGGCGACGCTGCTGTTCCCGCTCGGTTTCCCGGTGTTCTTCATTTCCCGGTCGACGGATATCGTGTCGCCCTGGCTGGCGGTGCCGGTCGCGGCCATCGTCGGTGCCGCAGTGGGTGCCTGGGTCGCCGTCAAGCGCCACCGGCGCACGCGCTGGCGCCTCGACGACCGCGGCTTCGCCGTGCGCCGCGGCAACTGGTGGCAGAGCGAAACGCACGTGCCGATCTCGCGCGTGCAACACCTCGACCTGAAGCGCGGGCCGCTGGAGCGCAGCGCCGGGCTGTCCACGCTGGTCGTGCACACGGCCGGTACGCGCATGGCCTCCGTCAGCGTCTCGGGCCTGGATGCGGACGATGCGGAGCGGCTGCGAGAGCGGCTGGCGACCCAGGTCGACCACGACGACGCCCTGTGATGGACGGAGCACGCCAGGGCGCGTCGCCGGACGAACGCCGCCTGCATCCCTGGTCGTGGCTGTTCGTGCTGTTGCAGCAGCTCAAGCAGTTCATCTTCCCGCTGGTCGCGCTGGTGGTGTTCGGCGCGCGCAGGAGCAGTGGCGACGGCGAGCTGTGGGCTTCGCTCGCGCCCGTCATCGGCATCACGGTGCTGGTGGTCCTGGCCATCCTGCAGTACTTCACGTATCGCTACACGATCGGGCGCGACGGACTGACCGTACGCGAAGGGTTGCTGCACCGCTCGCGCCGCGAGATCCCGTTCTCGCGCATCCACAACGTGGTCGTGCACCAGTCGCTGCTGCACCGCGTGTTCGGCGTGGCCGAAGTCCGGCTGGAATCGGCCGGCGGCACCAAGCCGGAAGCGCAGATGCGCGTGCTCGGCCTGCACGATGCGCTCGCACTGGAAGACCTGGTGCGCCACCAGTCGCACGGAACCGCACCGGTTGCCCCCGGGCAGGAAGCGGCGCCGCGCGACGAAGGCACCACGCTGCTGTCGTTGTCGACGATGGAAGTGCTACGGCTGGGCCTGATCTCCAATCGCGGCATGATCGTGGTGGCCGCCGGCTTCGGCGCCGCGTGGCAGATCCTGCCCGAGAACGTGATGGCGCAGTTCTTCCGCCAGGGCGCGAAACAGGCCTATGGCTATGCCGAGGGCCTGCACCTGGGCTGGCTGACCGGCGCCGTCGGCGGCGTCGCCCTGATCGGTGTCGCGCTGGCGCTGGTGCGCCTGCTGTCCGTCGCGCTGGCGCTGTCGCAGTTCCATGGTTTCCGACTGACCGAGGAGCCGCGCCGCCTGATGGTGGAACGCGGCCTGTTCGCGCGCCTGCGCACCAGCGTGGCGCGTCGGCGCATCCAGGCGTGGACGCTGCACGAAGGCGTGCTGCATCGGCTGTTCGGGCGCCGCTCGCTGCGCATCGACACGGCGGTCGCCGAGAAATCGGGACAGCAGGACACGCGCGCACTGAAGGATGTCGCCCCCATCGCGCCACCCGAGGCCTGCGACGCGCTGATCTCCCACCTGTTGCCGCAGGCGCACTGGCCGCGCGACGACTGGCGGGCGGTCGATGCGTCCGCGCGCTGGCGCCTGTGGCTGCCTTCGCTCGCATGGCTGCTGCCGGTGACGGCCCTGGTCGCCTGGCAGTTCGGTGCCTGGGTGTGGTTACCGGGGCTGGCGTGGATGCTCGCGGCCGCGTACGCCGCACGCCGGCAGGCGCATCGGATCGGATGGGCGCTGGACGACCACCTGGTCGCCGTGCGCAGCGGCTGGTGGTCCCGCTACTGGCGCTTCGCCGAGATCGACAAGCTGCAGGCGCTACGGCTGTCGCGCTCGCCGCTGGACCACCGCATGGGCACCGCGACGCTGTGGCTGGACACGGCCGGCGCGAGCGGCATGTCCGCGCCGCTGGCGCTGCGCTTCATACCCGAGGCCGACGCCGTGGTCGTCCACGAACGGCTGACCACGGCGCTGGCACGGCGACGCCTGCACTGGTGACCCGATGCTGATCCAGGTTCCGACGCCATGACGTCCCCGCTTCCCCTCTCCGCCGTCATCATCACCAGGAACGAGGCCGACCGGCTGGGTCGTTGCCTCGCTTCGGTGCGTGATGTGTGCAGCGAGATCCTGGTGCTGGACTGCGGATCCGACGACGGAACGGTCGTGTTGGCGCAGTCGTACGGCGCGCGTGTCGAACACCAGGACTGGCTGGGTTTCGCAGAGCAGACGAACGAAGCCATCCGCCGTGCCACGCAGCCCTGGCTGCTGCTGATGGACGCGGACGAGTGGCTCGCCGACGGCAGCGACAAGAACGACCGCTATGCGCGCCTGTGGACCGAACAGCGGCACGAGGACGGCAAGCGCTGCTCCGCGATCAGCCCATGGACGCATGCGGCCGCCTACTGGCCGATGATGTATCTGCTGCGCGGTGCCTGGCGCGACGGTCGCCAGGGCTGGTGGTTCCATGCCAACCACGCGCGCGCCGTGATTCGCAAGTATCGACATCTGCATGAGTTGAGGAAGTCCGCTTGACCGTGAACGACGCGACCTCCGCGCCTCCCCTGGTCGTGCGCTGTGGCGCCTTCGGCGACGTGGTGATGCTGACCACCATGGTCCGGCTGCTGCATGCACGGTACGGCCAGCCTGTCGATGTGCTGGGCTCAGGAGGCTGGACCGGCCCCCTGCTGGAGCCCCTGCCGGAGATCGGACACGTCCGGATCGTCACCAGCCGCAACACGCCCTACCTGCTGTGTCCCAGCCAGTGGGCCGCCATCCGCTGGCTGCGCGCACGCGGCCGCGGCCCCGTCTACGTCTGCGACACCGATGCCGCGACACTGCAGCTGCTGACGCGTGCCGGCCTGCATCCGGACGACCGCGTGCAACGCACCCGGGACGACGACGAAAGCGACGGCATCACGCGCCTGTGGCCGGACCGCTGGCTGCGGATCGGCATGCGCGATCCCGGGCACGCGTATCCGACGCGCGAGGTGGATCCGCTCGAGTACCTGTATCCGCGCCTGCGGATCACCGAAGAGGATCGCCGCGACCTAGCCCGATGGCGTGCCGGACATGGACTGGAAGGCCCCTGCGTGCTGTTCCAGCCCGGCAACAAGCGCACGCACAAGCGGGGCAATGTGGCGACGGCCTCGCACCCCAAGTACTGGCCGCCGTCGGCATGGGCCGCGCTGGCGGCTTCGATATGGCGCGACCTGCCGGAGGCTCGCATCGTGCTTTGCGGATCGCCCGCCGAGCACGGGGTACTGGAGGAGATCGCGACCGCGGCCGGTCACGATCCCCGCATGCACAACGCCGCGCGCGAACTGCCGATCCCACGCCTGCTCGCGTTGCTTGAACAGGCACACAGCCTGGTCTCGGTGGACACCGGTCCTGCGCATGCGGCGGCGGCGCTTGGCTGCCCGCTGGTGGTGATGTTCGGGGCGGCGTCGCCGGCGAAATGGCGCCCGATCGGACCCGGTGCGATCACGGTACTGGGCGGCGAACGGGGTGAAACCAGCCGTGTGCGCGACATCCCGGCGACCGACGTGATCGCCGCATGGTCGACGCTGCCGGACCGCGACGCCGGCTGAGGCGTTCAGCCCGCCGGACTGCCGGCGGACTTGTCGATGCCGTACCGTGTCCAGGTGATGCGCTGCGCACGCGTCTGCGCACGGATGGCGAGGTTGCGCTCCACCGACTCGCGGGTCTTGTAGCCGCGCGCATGGTCCAGGTGCACGCAGACGGCACGGTGGCGGACCTGCTTGCCGCGGATGCCGTTGTTCTCCAGCCGCTCTCCCAGCTCGCGATCCGGCCCGCCGTACTTCATCCGCTCGTCGTAGCCGTTGATCGCCAGCAGGTCCGACTTCCAGGCCGATGAATTGCAGTTGTTGAACGTCGGCCGCGTGGTGGTGATGGTGTCCAGCAGCTTCGCCGTCACGGTACCGGCACCCAGCTTCAGCGTGTTCGACAGGCCGAGCCGATCCTGCGCGCGTAGCCAGCTGCGGTCGAAGGCGCGTCCGTCACGGATATCGTCGGGACCGATCGCCTTGCTGAGTTTCATGCTCAGCTTGCAGTAGCCGCCGGAGAGGAACCGGCCCGGCTCCGCCTGCTCGGCATGGACCTGCACGAAATCGCGCCGCGGGATGCAGTCGCCGTCGGTGAACAGGAGGTAGTCGTGCCGCGCTTCCAGAATGGCGACGTTGAGGATTTCCTGTCGCCGATAGCCCTCGTCTTCGTGCCAGACATGCCGCAGCGGCAACGGATAGTCGGCGGCGAACCGTTCCACCAGCGCGCGGGTCGATTCGCGCGACCCGTCGTCCGCCACGATCAGCTCGAAATCGCGCCAGGTCTGGCAGCGGTAGCCCAGCAGGACCTTTTCCAGCCATTCCTCGGCGTTGTAGGTACTGGCGATGACGGTGATCTTCATGGTGCCTCTCCATACGCCAACAGCGGCGACGCCCCATCGGGGCGACGCTTGTTCCCGCACGGATTGTCCCTGGGCCGGATGACAGCCAGCAGCACCGCCAGTCTCCGGCCTCAGGCCTCAGGCCGGGCCCCAATAGCCGATGCGCCGGCGGATCTTCAGCTTGCGCCACAGGTTCATCGGCTTGGGCCTGGGATTGCGCGCGCCCGCAGCGATGAACGCATCGATGGCCTCCAGCACACGCTCGCTCGAACGGCCATCGCGGTAGGGATGGATGCTGTCGGCGTAATCGACGATGGCCCGCATCAATTCCGGCGGCCGCGACAGTGCGCGGCGGATCGCCGGTTCGAACTGCGCAGGATCGTCGATATCGATCAACTGCGGGCCGGGACGGCGGTTCTTGAACGTCACCACCGGCTTGTGGGTCAGCAGGAACTCGTTGAGTGCCGACGAGGTGTCCGAGCACATCATGTCCACCTGCGGGAACAGCTCGAGGATGTTGTCGTCGTCGGCGAAGCGCAGGTGTTCGTTCTCCAGCGCGCGGAACTTCGCCACCGTGTCCAGGCTCATCTTGGGGTGGAAGGTCACGATCCACTTCCACTCGCCGGTGCGCGAGAGCCGCTTCACTTCCTCGTACAGCGTTTCCGCCGCGCTCCACGACGGCGAGAACGTGGAGTGGTAGAGGATCACCGGTGGCTGGCGCACCGGCGGCAGGTCACCGGCGATCTCCTGCATGAAGGGATCGATTTTCGGCCAGCCGGTCTCCACCACGCTGAAGTGGCCCACCTTGTCGGCGATGGCCTTGAACTGCGCGGTGTCGCGCGGCCCCGTGGTGCAGTACAGGTCGAAGAATCCCCGGATGTAGATATGGCGCGGCTTGCCGGCATCGAAGCCATGGAAGGTTTCCACCTTCACGCCGGGGAAGAAGTGCGGCACCGCATTGCTGCCGGTGATCACGGCGATGGCGTTCCAGCGGCGGACCTCCTCGGTCGTCGTCAGCAGCTTCTCGTCGGGATGCAGATCCTCGGCGCCGGGGCCGTCGAAGAACCAGGCAGCCTCGCCGCCGCGCGCACGGATGGCCTCCTGCACGGGCCGCAGGATCGCCAGCGCATAGCGCTCGGAGCCGTAGAGGAGGTAGTGCTTGGCCATCAGTGTTCCAGTTCGTGGTGGGCGAGCTTGCGGTGCGCGGCGTCGATGGATGGGGGATTGTGCTGCATCTCGTAGTAGCGCATGCGTTTGTATATGGCGTAGCTGGCCGCGGTCTGCGCGATGATGAAACCACGCCAGCCGTCCAGGAACGCCAGGCGCAGCAGGTAATCCTTGATGAAGCTGGACAGGTAGACCAGCGGCGTCAGCCACATGTAGACCGGCCGCCGCTTGTCGCGCCAGTCGAGCGCCTTCAGCTCGCTGTAGCGCAATACCTTCAGCTGCTTGTGCACCAGGCTGGGGTTGTCGACATGGTTGAACGGCGCCTTGAACTCCACCGTCTCGCCATCGAACCGCAGGGATTCGTGCACGCGCGCATCTGTCCAGCGCGCACGGCCGCGATGGTAGAGGCGCGCCATCCGCTCGCCGACCATCGGCCGGTACCAGCGCATCGGCGCCCCCATCAGCCAGGTACGACGGCGCAACCAGGCGCCGGCCTTCGCCGATGCCATCAGCGCCGGCAACTCCTTCTCGAGTTGCGCTGCCAGTTCGGGAGACAGGAACTCGTCGGCATCCAGGACCAGGATCCAGTCATGCGCCGCCTGGGTACTCGCGAAGTTGCGCTGCGGACCGAACCCCAGCCAGTCCTGGTGCACCACCCTGGCGCCATGTGCCTGCGCGACGGCAATGGTGTCGTCGGTGCTGCCGCTGTCCACCACCAGCTTGTCCGCTGCGAGCGGGACGCTGTCCAGACAGCGGGCGATGTTCAACCCCTCGTTGTGGGCGATGACGACGAGGGAGAAGGGCAAGTTTGGCATCGTCACATTCTAGGGGGCGTGGGCCCTCCCGGGGAGGGCCGCGAAGTCCCGGTTGCCGCGCAATTTCTGACTGGGGGCTGTCTCGATGGCAAGACCCCTGCTGTCCGGGGGGCACGCAGCCCGGACAATTGTTAATCACACATCACTTTGCCCCAGCCCCCATGCAACGCATTCTGGTTACCGGCGGCGCCGGCTTTCTGGGCTCGCATCTGTGCGAGCGACTGGTTGAACAAGGTCACGACGTTCTCTGCTTAGACAATTTCTTCACCGGCAGCAAACGGAACATCTCGCACCTGCTAGGTCACCCCTCCTTTGAACTGATGCGCCACGACGTGACGTTTCCGTTGTACGTAGAGGTGGACGGGATCTACAACCTCGCATGCCCTGCGTCGCCGGTGCACTATCAGCATGATCCCGTGCAGACGACCAAGACGAGCGTGCATGGCGCCATCAACATGCTCGGACTTGCCAAGCGCCTTGACGCCCGGATTCTGCAGGCATCAACTAGCGAGGTATACGGCGACCCGGAGGTGCATCCCCAGAAAGAGAACTACTGGGGTCGGGTCAACCCCATAGGCATCCGTAGTTGCTACGACGAAGGCAAGCGCTGCGCGGAGACATTGTTCTTCGATTACTTCCGGCAGCACAAACTGGACATCAAGGTGGTACGGATATTCAACACCTACGGCCCGCGCATGCATCCGAACGATGGCCGGGTGGTTTCCAACTTTGTGGTGCAAGCGCTTCGTGGCGAAGACATCACCATCTATGGCGACGGAAGCCAGACGCGCAGCTTCTGCTACGTCGACGATCTGATCGATGCGATGCAGGGGATGATGTCTACCGAGCGAGGCTTCACCGGCCCGATCAACATCGGAAACCCGGGCGAATTCAGCATGCTGGAACTCGCGGAAAAAGTACTATCGCTGGTGGGCGGACGCTCGAAGCTAACCTACATGCCGCTGCCACACGATGATCCGCGCCAACGCCAGCCCGACATCGAACTGGCGCGCGAGAAGCTAGGCTGGGAGCCTAGAGTAAGCCTGGATGACGGGCTGAAAGAGACGATCGCATATTTCCGCCGACTGCTGCAGGACGCAGCATGACTACGTACGCCGTCATCATCACCAACTACAACTACCAGAGCTTCGTGGTAGAGGCGATTGAAAGCGTTCTGCGACAAAATCGCGCAGCCAACCAGATCATCGTGATCGACGACGGATCGACAGACGCATCCAGGCAAGTCCTCCAGGATAAGTTTGGCGCTGATAGCCGCATCAATCTGATTTTCAGTGAGAACGGCGGCCAGCTGACTGCGTTCCAGCGCGGGATGTCGCTCGTCGCTTCGACGATCACCTGTTTCCTCGATGCCGATGACCGCTGGGGTCCCGACTATCTTGAGCAGATCGCGCGCGTCTACGATCAGCGACCTGACGTCGGATTCATCTTCTCGGACATCATCCTGTTCGGGAACGAGCAGGCCCATTTGCGGTTTGCACCTCACATGGTGGATCTGGGATACACCGCCGTCAGCACTTATGCGCTCACGTACTGGTACGGAGCGCCGACATCGGCCCTGTCCATGCGTAGCGCCGTGGCGACATGGGCGCTGAGCCTCCCGGAAGAACTGGCACGCATATGGCGACTATCGGCCGACAACTGCCTGGTGTATGGCGCCAGCCTTCAGGGCGCGAGGAAATGCTACGTCCCTACCGGCCAAGTCGAATATCGGATACACGGGAAGAATGGCTGGTGGTCTCAGCGTGGTGATACAGAGGTCTATCACAATCGCTTGCGGTCTCGCGGCCTGATCGGACACTACGCGCGCGTGGCCGGCCTGGACGACTCCTGCCTCGAGTTAGCGAAGCTGGAATACAAAACCAAGCCCGCGCCGGACTGGAGCGAGACCCGGCGCTACATGGAGGTATGTTGGCGTGACCGCACCAGCATATTCAAGAAGGTAGAAAGGAGCCTGAGTATCGTGAAGCTCTATTTTCGTGCCAAGCAGCGAGCGAAACGGTGAAAGTGCTGCCAACGAACTTCCGTCACAGCAGCGGCGGCTTTTGCGCCCCGCTTACCACCCCGACCACCGCATGAAACTCCTGTACACCAATTTCCACAGCGGCAGCGGCGGGGGACACACCACCTACATCCGCGAACTAGCGCGCGGACTGTCCGTTCGGCACGAAGTGCACGTCGCGGCACCGGAGGACAGTCGGCTGCTGCGTGAAGCTCGGGAGATCCCGCGCCTCCACGCCTTCACCCAGACCTATCCCAACGGCCTGCGCCTGCGGCCCGCCCGCAGGCGCGCCTGCGCACACCTGCGGGCGTACCTCGAGGAACATCGCTTCGATATCGTGCACGTGAACGGGTCGGCGGATCACCGTCTCGTGATCGCGGCCCTGAGAGGCCTGCAGCCCCGCCCCCTGGTCGTGCTGACGAAGCACAACACCAAGCCGATGCGCGGCCTGCAACATGCGTGGCGTGCGCGCTTCGGGACCGACAAGGTGATCGCGGTGTGCGAATTCGTGCGCCGCCAGCTGAGCCACACCCCCTATCGTCGATGCCAACCGGAAACCGTCTACAACGGCGTCGACACCGCGTTCTACTCACCTGCCGAACCAGCCGACCGCGCGGATGCGCGACAGCTCTGGATCGGAAGCAACGCCGGCACGGCGGACTACAAGGGATGGACCGACCTGATGGCGGCGCTGGCGTTGCTGACGCCGGACGAGCGCGACCGCATCCAGGTCGTCATTGCCGGCCACCCGCCGTCTGCGGCCCAGCGGGAGATGCTTGCGCGATCCGGGCTGCAGGACCGCTTCCATTTTCCCGGCCTGCTGGACGACGTGCGTCCGATGATTGCCCGACTGGATGCCGGCTTCGTGCTGTCCCATGACATCGAAACGATCTCCTTCGCCTGCCGCGAGATGATGGCGATGGGCAAGCCGGTCATGGTGACCGACTACGCCGGCCTGCCGGAGAACATCCGCCCCGGCACCGATGGCTGGATCGTGCCGGTGCATGGACACGCCGCGATGGCGGCGGCGCTGCGCGACATGCTGAACGACCGCGAAGACGTCCTGCGCCGCGGCAAGGCGGCCCGCGATCACGCGCTCGCCGAATTCGGCATCGGAACCTTCCTCGATCACACCGAGGCTGTCTATGCGCGGCTGCTGGCAGGCGTGCCCTCGCTCGACTCCGAGCCCAATCCGAGCCAGGACCTGGCGTCCACGGGCAGGCTCATCGGCGAAGACGGCCAACCACGGCGCCACGGGCCGATGCAGATGCCGGACATGCCTGCCTCACCTCAACCCGTGGCCGATCCGCCGAGTGTCTGGTGAGGCGCTCGCGGAATATCGGGTTGCGGTGACGCATCCTTTGCCCGGATGGACTGCGCCGAACGGACACCTCACGCCTTCCTGCATCTCTCCTGCGGACAGCGCTATTCCGAGCCGTTTTCCTCCGCAGTCCCCGCAGCGTCGCGAGGCACCATCCCCATGCCCAGCAAAAGTCCGACCAGCACCACGTAGGCGCTGGTGCTGAGGGCATGGGAGAACATCGACTGTGTCAGCCCGGACACCAGGTAGGCGAACACCAGCATCCCCGCGGCCCAGGAGGGACCGACGGGTGCGTGCAGGCGGTTACGGCGGATTTGACGAGTCGCGATCGCCAGCGGCACGCCATAGAGCGCCAGCAAAACCGCCAGACCCGGAATTCCCATCGTGGCGGCCCACTGCGCGACATCGTTGTGCGCATGCTCCAGTCCGCAGAAATGCCGTGACGCGCCCTGGCAGTAGAGGCTGGCGTCGACCCGCGACTTGAAGGCCTCGATCCCCACACCCGTGAACGGCGCCTCACGGAATGCATCCCACGCCACCGACCACAACGCCAGCCGCGCACTGATCGGCTGGTCCACCTGACCCTGCGCGTAACCCGCCACGTCCGCGTGCAACTGGTCGAACCGGAACTGCGCCGACAGCCACGGCACCGTCCACAACGCGGCCAGCAGCAGCGCCAGCGCGACGCCGGTCGCGCCCAGCCGCCACCCGCGATGCCGTGCTTCGTTGCCGGCAAGCAGCATCAGTAGCACCAGCCCGAGACCGGGCAGCACGCCACGGCTGCCACTGAGGATCACGGCGACCACGGCTAGCGCCACCAGCGCGGCCAGCAGCAACTGCATCGAGAATCCGTTGCGTGCCGGCCGGCAGAACACGCCCACCACCAGCAGCGCCAGCACGGCGTTCGCGAACACAATGGGGTTGGCCTCGCCGCCCGCGCGCTCCACGCCCCACGACGCCTGCGCCATCGAGATCGTGAACGCAAGCGCCAATCCCGCCAGCGCGCCATACCAGAGACTCGTCGCGCGCATGCACGTGGACCATGCCAGCCAGGCACACCACGGCAGCAGCAAGGCGCGCGAGGGATTGTCGAGCGCGGACAGGTCGGCGCCGCTGCCGCACATGGAAAGCGCGGCGACGGCCAGGACCGCCGACGCTGTACCCAGCAAGAGATGCAAGGCACGCGGTGTGCGCGCGTCACGACCACGCCAGGCATCCGGCAGCGCCAGCATTGTGGCCACAAGCATCAGCATGGCGAACGCACCCAGTCCCTTGGGTACCACCAGCAAGGCAGGGGCACTGAATCCTGACAGCCACGCGAACACGCGCGCGACATCCTGTCGACGATGGCTCCTGCCTTGCATTGCCTTGGATCCTTCCCTGCGCGACGACACGTTCATGAAGGCAGCGTGTGCGAACCGACCATGACGACGGAGTCTGCGCCTACTCCGTCCCCGCCACGTCAAGGCGAGGTGAACAGCGGCACGCTGCCTTCGTCGTCAGTATCGCGCACTCAGGGAATGGAACGTCAGCAGTGCATCACTACGCGCGTGGCGTTACCGAGCACTGCTGCGCGAATCACGCTTTCCGCAGGACGGCATAGAAAAATCCGTCCATGTCGCATTCGCCCGGCAGCCGCTGTCGACCACCCCCATCGGCATGCCCCCACGTTTCATCGAGCGACTCGACCAGCGCCGCGGCGTGGCGTGCGCGAAATGCCTCCAACTGCAGCGCATTCTCGGCGCGCAGGATCGAGCAGGTGGTGTAGACCAGGCGTCCGCCCGGACGCAGCACCTGCCACGCGGCATCGAGCAGGCGTGCCTGCAGGCGAGTGAGCGCCACCAGGTCGTCGGCACGCCGATGCATCAGCACATCGGGTTGGCGGCGCACGATGCCCATGGCGGAACAGGGCGCATCCAACAGGACCGCATCGAACGGCTCACCGTCCCACCATGCCGAGGGATCGGCCGCGTCCGCGGGCTTCATGTCGGCCTGCACACCGACGCGATCGAAGGTCTCACGCACGCGCTGGAGCCTGCGCGCATCCACATCGATCGCCAGCAGGCGCCGCATGGGGTCGCGCTCGAGCAGATGCGCGGACTTGCCGCCCGGCGCCGCGCACATGTCCAGCACCCGCGCACCGGCGGGCAGCCCGTCCAGCAGGTCCGCCACGCGTTGCGCGGCGCCATCCTGCACCGACACATCGCCTTGGGCGAATCCGGGCAGACCCGTCGCAGCCACCGGAGCGCGGAGCAGCAGCGCGTCCGGCACCCCGTCCGGAACTTCCGCCTCGATGCCCGCGTCCAGCAGCCGTTGCCCATAGTCGTCACGGTTGCCATGCCGCCGGTTGACCCGCAACCACAGCGGCGCCTCCTGCTGGCTGGCGGCAAAGATCGCATCGGCCTGCAACGGCCAGTCCTCGCGCACCTGCCGTCGCAGCCAGGCGGGCCACAGGGCATCGGCGGGCGCGGACGGCAGCCCTTCGCGCTGCGCGCGCCTCAGCAGTGCATTGACCAGTTTGTCCTGATGCGGACGTCCCAGCGCACGGACCGCCTCGACGGTCGCCGACAGGGCCGCATGGGCCGGCAACTCCATGACCACCAGTTGCGCGAAGCCGACATGCAGCAGCGCGCGCAGTTCGTTGTCGGCGCGCCCCAGCGGCCGTGGCATCCAGGCTGCGAGCGCGGCCTCGCTGCGGGCACGCGAACGCAGCACCGCGAAGCAGATCGCCTCGAGCAATGCGCGATCGCGCGGGTCTTCGATCCGGGGCAGGTTCGCCGCCAGTTCGGCCTTCAGCGAACGGCCGCGGTACATCACGGCATCCACCACCCGTGCCGCCATCACCCGCACGGCCACGCCGGCCTGCGTGGTCACGACGACACCAGGTCGCGCCTTGCGTTGAGATAGTCGGCGGCGGTGATCGCCTTGCCGCCCTCGCGCTGGACCACGCGCAGGCGCAGCACGCCGGCCCCGCAGGCGATGTCGAGCCCTTGCCGGCTGGCGGTCAACAGCGTGCCCGGTGCCGCCGCATGCGCCTGCTCGACCGCCACCGCGCCATGGATGCGCAGGCGCTCGCCGGCGACCTGCGCTTCGGCGACTGGCCACGGATTGAAGGCACGGACCTTGCGCGCCAGCACCTCGGCCGGCTGCGCCCAGTCCAGCTTCGCCTCCGCCTTGTCCAGCTTGTGCGCGTACTCGACGCCCACCTCCGGTTGCGGATGCGGCGGCAAGCGCACGCCGGCGCGCAGCAGGCCCAGCGCATCGCGCAACACCTGCGCACCCAGATCGGACAGGCGGTCGTGCAACTGCCCGCCCGTGTCGTCCGGCCCGATCGGCAGACTCTGCGCCAACAGCACCGGGCCGGTGTCGAGACCGGCTTCCATCTGCATCAGGCAGACGCCGGTTTCATCGTCGCCGGCTTCAATCGCGCGCTGGATCGGCGCCGCACCGCGCCAGCGCGGCAGCAGCGAGGCGTGCACGTTCCAGCAGCCGTACTGCGGAATGTCGAGCACCGCCTGCGGCAGGATCAGGCCGTAGGCCACCACGATCATCACGTCAGGCTGCATCTCGCGCAGCGCATCCTGGGTGGACTTCTTCTTCAACGACACCGGCTGCAAGACCGGAATGCCGCGCTGGATCGCCTCCAGCTTCACCGGCGAGGGCGTCAGGCCACGCCCGCGGCCGGCCGGCCGGTCGGGCTGGGTGTAGACCGCGACGACTTCATGGTGGGCATGGGCCGCGCGCAGGCAGGGAACGGCAAAAGCCGGCGTGCCGGCGAAGACGATTCTCATGGGGACCGATATGAGTAGGGGAAGGACGGAACCGGCGGGAGCATCCCGTACGCCCGGTTCCGCGGCGCGGCGATCAGGCCACGTGCTTGCGTTGCTTGGCCAGCTTCTTGCGCACCATTTCGCGCTTCAGCGGCGAGAGGTAGTCGACGAACAGCTTGCCGTCCAGGTGGTCCATCTCGTGCTGGATGCACACCGCCAGCAGACCGTCGGCGCGCAGTTCCTGCGGCTGGCCCTGGCGGTCGAGGAAACGCACGGTGATCTCGTCGGCGCGGGTGACGTCGGCAAAGATGCCCGGAACCGACAGGCAGCCTTCCTGGTACACCTGCTCGCCCCCCTTGTCGCTCAGCTCGGGGTTGATGAAGACCTGCGGCTGGTTCTTCTCTTCGCTGATGTCGATCACCATGAAACGCTGGTGCACGTCCACCTGGCTGGCAGCCAGGCCGATGCCGGGAGCGTCGTACATGGTCTCGAACATGTCGTCGAGCAGGCGCTGGAATGCGGGCGTCGTCACATGACCGGCGTCGACCGGCACCGCCTTCGTGCGCAGGCGCGGATCGGGGAATTCGAGGATGGGGAGCAGGGCCATGGTACGTCTCGGGATGGGGGCGCCAGTGGAATCCGGCAAGGCCTCACGAATTCTAACGCGGGCGCTTGCGTTGCGCCGGGTTTTCTGGACTATAGTGCTGACCACCTGTCGGGGAATCAGGTAGATACCGCCATGTTTAAATGTTTTCGTACGGTTTTCGCCGTTGCGGTGCTGACCGTCGGCACCTACGCGGCTGCCGCCGAGATGGCGGAACGCCATCCTGATACCTATGTGGTCAAGCGTGGCGACACGCTGTGGGACATCTCGGCCCGCTTCCTGAAGAAGCCGTGGCTGTGGCCGGAGATCTGGCAGGCCAACCCGCAGATCCAGAACCCGCACCTGATCTATCCGGGCGACGTGATCAGCCTGGCCTACCTGGACCGCGTCGCGGTACAGCCGGGTCCGCGCCAGGAAGCGCCGCTCAACGCCATTCCGCTGTCCGACATCGAGGCCTACTTGAAGGACCGCCGCGTCGTCGACAGCTTCGAGCACCTCCCGCACGTGGCGGCGCTGGAAGAGGACCGCCTGCGCGGTTCCGGTGGCCACAACATCTACGTGCGCGGCCTCGACGGCGCGCAGGCCGGCCAGCGCTTCCTGGTCGTCCGTCCGACCGCCCGGTTCACCGACAACCCGCGCGCCCAGGACCTGGACTTCCGCGGCAAGACCATCCGCGGCGAGATCGACCAGTGGAAGGACATCGTCGAGCAGACGGGCAAGGGCGCGTTCCTCGGCTACGAACTGGCCAAGGTCAACGTGGCCACCTTCACCCGCGGCGTCGTGCCGGGCACCGAGGTCAGCACGCTGGTCGCCGACATCGGCGGTCACGAAGTGCGCGTCGGCGACCGCCTGATCCCGGTCGATGCCCAGCCTTACGACCTGCACTTCTTCCCGCATGCGCCCGCCGCCGATCCGGCCGGCAAGCTGCGCGTGCTGGCCGTGGCCGACGCCCTGACCTCGGGCGGCACGCGTGATGTGATCGCCATTTCCGGCGGTCGTCTGGACGGCGTGGACAACGGCACCGTGTTCTCGATCTGGCGCAACGGCAGCCACACCGCCAACCGCATGGCCCATCCGGGGTCCTCGCGCATCAGCGAATCGACGAAGCCGGGCGCCGGTCGCGTGAGCCTGCCGGACGAGTACGCCAGCCATGCGATGGTGTTCCGCACCTTCGACAAGGTCAGCTACGCGCTGGTGATGGAAGGCGTGGACGTCACGCGCGTCGGCTACGAACTGAAGCATCCCGACGCGACGTACTGACGACGCAGGTCAGGCAAGTCCTACGCAACACCGCGACGGCGCCCGAGGGCGCCGTCGCCATATGCGGCCTACGCTGGCGCATGCCCAACGAAGACCTGATCGCGCTGGCCCGGCTTGTCCTGGCCGGTGGTCCCGTCCTGCCCCGCCGCCGCCTGCTGGAGCAGCATGCGGCGCCAGCGCTTGCGCTCGCCGCCGGAACCGGCGCCTGGCGGGCGGAGGGACTGGACGCCGTCCAGATCACACACCTGCAAGGCGGGGATACCGATGGCGCGCTGGCGCGCACGCGGCATTGGCTGGAGGGGCCGGGCCACCACCTGATCGGTTGGCACGACGCGGACTACCCCGCCCAGTTGCGCGCGATGCCCAGCCCACCGCTCGCGCTGTTCGTCGATGGCGACCCCACCCTGCTCTGGCGTCCCGCGGTCGCGATCGTGGGCAGCCGCAGCCCGACCAGCGGGGGCCGCGACAATGCGCATTACTTCGCGCGCGCGCTCGCTTCGGCCGGGATCGTCGTGGTCAGCGGCATGGCGCGGGGCATCGACGCGGCCGCACACGAAGCCGCCTTGGCCGCCGGCAGCGGCACGACGGTGGCGGTGGTGGGCACGGGCCCCGACATCGCCTACCCGCCCGCCCACGACCGCCTCCGCGACCGGCTGGCCATGCAGGGGGCCGTGGTCAGCGAGCACCCGCCCGGCACGCCCGCGGTGCGCAGCCACTTCCCGGCGCGCAACCGGATCCTCGCCGGGCTGGCGCTGGGCACACTGGTCGTGGAAGCGGCAGAGCAGTCCGGTGCGCTGATCACCGCCCGGCAGGCCGGCGAAGCGGGACGCGAGGTCTTCGCCGTTCCCGGGTCGATCCACAACCCCAGGGCCCGTGGCTGCCATCGGCTGATCCGCGATGGCGCCGCGCTCGTGGAAGACCCGCGTGAGGTCGTCGACGGCCTCGCCCATCTGGCGGCCGACCTCGCCGACGCCCTGCGCGCGCGGCTGGGCGAGGCTGAATCGGGGGCGATCGCAGGCCCGGGAGAGACACCGCAACGCCTGGACCCGGACTACCAGCGATTGTGGGAGGCACTCGGTCATGACCCAACAGGTATGGATCAGCTCGTCTCACGCACCCGATTGACGGCCGCGGAACTGTCCTCCATGCTGCTGGTCATGGAACTGGATGGCTTAGTAACGGCGGAACACGGCCGATACCAGAGAAAGACCGGTTTCTTCACCTCCACAGCGTCGACGACGCAGGCCGAGGGGCAATGAAAGAGAGCATCCTGGATGTACTGCTGTACCTGTTCGAACACTACTTCACCGAAGATGCGGACCCTGTCCGCGACCGCGACTCTCTCCAGAACGGCCTGATCCAGGCCGGCTTCAGCCCCACCGAGATCAGCAAGGCCTTCGACTGGCTCGACGCCCTGGCCGACCAGCGGCCCGCGGCATCCACGCCGCGCGTCGGTGGCCCGACCCGCGTCTTCCACGGGCCGGAGCTCGAGAAGCTGGACGTCGACTGCCGCGGCTTCCTGCTGTTCCTGGAGCAGCATGGGGTCCTCGACGCGGACCAGCGCGAGCTGGTGCTGGACCGCGCCATGGCACTGGACCAGGACGAGCTGGACCTGGACGACCTGAAGTGGGTCGTGCTGATGGTGCTGTTCAACCAACCGGGTTCCGAAGCCGCCTACGCGTGGATGGAAACCCAGATGTTTGCCGACGAGCCCGAGCCGGTACACTGAGACGTTGATCCGCTTCAGGGGGAAGCATGTCGGGTTGGTATTACGCCGACCGGAACCGTGAGCAGCACGGTCCGGTCTCGTCTGATGAACTGGTCACCCACTTCCGTTACGGACGCATCGCGCTGGACAGCCTGGTCTGGCGCGAGGGCATGGCGCAGTGGCAACCGCTGCGCGATTTCGCCGACGAAATCGGCCTGAATCCCTCCCCCGTCGAGGCGGCCACCATGCCGCCCCCGGTCCCGTCCGCGCCTTCCGCGCCCGCCTCCGCCTCGCCGCATGACCGTCTGTTGCGCACACCCGTGGCGCCCGCCCCCAGGCCGCGCATGTCGGGCGGCAAGATCGCGCTGATCGTCATCGCCGTGCTGCTGGTGCCGTGCCTGGGCATCGGCGCGATCCTCGCCGCGATCTCGCTGCCCGCCTATCAGCAGTACACGCTGCGCACGAAGGTCACGCAGGCGATCACCGACAACGTCGGACTGCGCACCGACGTCAAAGCCTTCCTCGAGGCGGAAGGCCGCTGCCCGAGCAATGGCGAAGGCAACATCGGTACGCCCGAGCGCTACGCCAGCACCTACGTCACGCGCGCGACCGTCGGCGAGTTCGACGACGGCACCTGCGGGTTCGAGCTGGAGTTCGGCAACACCGGCAACGCGGAGATCGACGGCCGCAAACTGTGGTGGGACCTGGGCAGCGACAACAGCGAGTGGCACTGCTCGTCGGAGATCGACGACAAGTGGCTGCCGCTGGATTGCCGCGGCTGAACAACGTCAGCGTGGCGACGCGGGCCACGCTTTTCATCGGGGAATGATGCAATGACGCAGTGGTACTACGCCGACGCCAGCGGGCAGCGGCAGGGGCCGTTCTCGGCCGAGGAACTGGAAGGCCACGTGCGCCACGCGCGCCTGGGTGCGGCGTCGCTGGTGTGGCGCGAGGGGCTGCAGGACTGGCAGCCGCTGTCCAGCGTGGCGGCGGAACTCGGCCTGCCACTCGACGCGCCGGCCGCGCCCGCCATGGACGCCGTCGTGCCGGCGGCGGACGCGCCCTACACGCCGCCGACCGCCGACCTCGCTTCGTTCCAGCCGGTGGTCGCCGGCCACATCGTGCACGGCGGCCTGTGGAAGCGCTTCGCCGCCAGCTTCATCGACGGCATCGTCACCACTGTCGTCAGCTACGCGCTGATGATCCCGCTGATGCTGATCGGCGTGGGCGTGATGGGCGCCGGCGGCTCCGACAATCCGTTCGCCACCGGGGCCGGCCTCGCCTCGATGCTGGCGATCTATCCGATCCTGTTCCTCGCGCCGTGCGTCTACTTCGGCTGGATGCAGTCCTCGTCGCTGCAGGCCAGCCTGGGCAAACTGGCGGTGGGCATCAAGGTGACGCGTACCGACGGGCAGCGGATGAGCTTCTGGCGCGGCTTCCTGCGCTCGCTGGCCTACCTGGTCTTCACCATGGTCACCTGCGGCCTGGGCGTGCTGATTTCCGGCCTGATGGTGGCGTTCACCGACCGCAAGCAGGCACTGCACGACATGCTCTGCGACACCCTGGTGGTCGACAAGTGGGCCTTCACCGCATTCCCCGAGCGGCAGCGCGATGAGCTGGGCGTGGTCACCATCGTCATCCTGGTGCTGGCCGGGCTGATGATCTTCGGCAGCCTGGCGATCTACGGCGTCATGGGCGCGCTGATGATGAAGGGGCTGTCATGAGCCAGTGGTACTACGTCGATGCGCACCAGCAGCGCCACGGTCCGGTCGACCCCGGCAGGGTCGCCGACCTCTTCCGCGACGGCACCCTCACGCGGACATCGCTGGTCTGGCGCGAAGGCATGCAGGAGTGGACCGCACTGATCAACGTGGCACCGGAGTTGCGGCTGGACATGACGCCGCCGCTTCCACCCGTGCCCGAGACGACCGACGCACCGGTCACGGCCACGGCCACGGCCGAGGAAGTCCGCCCGCTCACGGGCCGCGCCGTGTTCACGGCAAGTGAGCCCACCTACGCACCCGCCGCCGCGCCGGTCGCGCATCCGGACGCCACGGTCACGACCGGCGACTCTCCCTACGCCGCACCGCACGCGGACATCGGCGCCCATGCTTATGCCCCCGCGGTGCGTGAGGGACACGTCGTCTACGCGGGCTTCTGGAAACGGGTGGCGGCCTGCCTCATCGACGGCTTCGCCCTCGGCATTCCGGTCGCCATCATCGTGACGATCGTCGGCGGCCTGCTGGGCTGGGGAAGCAGCTTCAGCGGCACCTTGTTGGGACGCAGCCAGTTCAATCCGGCCGAGACCGTCATGTCCTGGGTGTTGAGCGCGCTGGTGTTCGCCTGGTTCCATTCCAGCGCCGGCCTGTTGGCGACGCCCGGCAAGCTGGCCATCGGCATCAAGGTGGTCCGCACCGACGGCGGCCGGATCAGTTTCCTGCGCGGCTTCGCGCGCTACTGGGCGTACATGCTCAGCAGCCTGCTGTTGTGCATCGGCCTGCTGATGGCCGCCTTCACCGGCCGCAAGCAGGGCCTGCACGATTTCATGTGCGACACCCTGGTGGTCGACAAGTGGGCCTTCACGTCCCACCCGGAGCGGCAGCGCGATGAACTGGGCACGGTGGCCGTGGTCGTGCTGGTTCTGGGCGGCCTGCTGATCGTCGGCCTGCTTGTGCTCGCCGTGGCGGCCGGTTTCGCCATCGCCTCGATGGGCCGCTGAACCCGCCCCGGGGCGTGACCGGGGTCGCGGCCCCGGCGTCCGGCCCGGTACGGCGGCTTGACAGGCCGGCCCCGCCCGTGACACCACTATAAAAAGGAAATCTGAACGCCCGGGGCCCCCGCTCCGGGCGTCCGCTTCTCTGGCGCCCGCATCTGGGCCACCCTTGCCGGCCCCGGACGGCCCATCCGAACCCCTGAACCCCTGACATGCCCAAGCACCTGCTCATCGTCGAGTCGCCCGCCAAGGCCAAGACGATCAACAAATACCTCGGCAAGGACTTCACCGTCCTGGCGTCCTACGGCCACGTCCGTGACCTGGTGCCGAAGGAGGGGGCGGTGGACCCGGCCAACGGGTTCGCCATGCGCTACGACCTGATCGAGAAGAACGAAAAGCACGTCGACGCCATCGCCAAGGCCGCCAAGGGCGCCGACGACATCTTCCTGGCGACCGACCCGGACCGCGAAGGCGAGGCGATCAGCTGGCACATCGCGGAGATCCTGAAAGAGCGCGGCCTGCTGAAGGACAAGCCCCTGCACCGCGTGGTGTTCACCGAAATCACCCCGCGCGCCATCAAGGAAGCGATGACCCAGCCACGCCAGATCGCCGGCGACCTGGTCGATGCCCAGCAGGCGCGCCGTGCGCTGGACTACCTGGTCGGCTTCAACCTGTCGCCGGTGCTGTGGCGCAAGGTGCAGCGCGGCCTGTCCGCCGGCCGCGTGCAGTCGCCGGCACTGCGCATGATCGTCGAGCGCGAGGAAGAGATCGAAGCCTTCACCGCCCGCGAATACTGGAGCATCGAGGCGGAGTGCGCGCATCCGCGCCAGGCCTTCACCGCCAAGCTCACCAAGCTGGACGGCCAGAAGTTCGAGCAGTTCACCGTCACCGACGGCGACACCGCCGAGGCCGCCCGCCTGCGCATCCAGCAGGCTGCGCAGGGTGCCCTGCACGTCACCGACGTGACCAGCAAGGAACGCAAGCGCCGCCCGGCGCCGCCGTTCACCACCTCCACGCTGCAGCAGGAAGCCTCGCGCAAGCTCGGCTTCACCACCCGCAAGACCATGCAGGTGGCGCAGAAGCTGTACGAAGGCGTGGCCATCGGCGACGAAGGCACGGTCGGCCTGATCAGCTACATGCGTACCGACTCGGTCAGCCTGTCGCAGGATGCGCTGGCCGAGATCCGCGACGTTATCGCGCGCGACTACGGCACGCAGGCACTGCCGGACAAGCCGAACGTCTACGTCACCAAGTCGAAGAACGCGCAGGAAGCGCACGAAGCCGTCCGTCCGACCAGCGCACTGCGCACGCCCGCGCAGGTGGCCAAGTACCTCAGCGACGACGAGCGCAAGCTGTACGACCTGATCTGGAAGCGCGCCGTCGCCTGCCAGATGGTGCCGGCCACGCTCAACACCGTCAGCGTCGACCTCGCCGCCGGCAGCCAGCACAGTTTCCGCGCCAGTGGCACCACCGTGGTCGATCCCGGCTTCCTGGCTGTCTATGAGGAAGGCAAGGACACCAAGAACGCCGAAGACGACGACGAAGGCCGCAAGCTGCCGCCGATGAAGCCCGGCGACTCCGTGCCGCTGGACCGCATCCACGCCGACCAGCATTTCACCCAGCCGCCGCCGCGCTTCACCGAAGCCGCGCTGGTGAAGGCACTGGAGGAATACGGCATCGGCCGTCCGTCGACCTACGCCTCGATCATCCAGACGCTGATCTTCCGCAAGTACGTGGAAATGGAAGGCCGTGCGTTCAAGCCCAGCGACGTGGGCCGCGCGGTGTCCAAGTTCCTGTCAGGCCACTTCACCCGGTACGTCGACTACGACTTCACCGCCAAGCTGGAGGACGAGCTCGACGCCGTCTCGCGCGGCGAGGAAGAGTGGGTGCCGCTGATGGAGAAATTCTGGGGCCCGTTCAAGGAACTGGTGGACGAGAAGGCCGAGACCGTCGACCGCAGCGAAGCCACCGGCGCGCGCGAGCTCGGCAGCGATCCCAAGTCCGGCAAGCCGGTCAGCGTGCGCCTCGGCCGCTACGGGCCGTATGCGCAGATCGGCGACAAGGACACCGACGAGAAGCTGGAGTTCGCCTCGCTGCGTCCCGGCCAGTCGATGCACACCATCACCCTGGAAGACGCGCTGGAGCTGTTCAAGCTGCCGCGCAAGCTCGGCCAGGACAAGGACGAGGAGGTCAGCGTCGGCATCGGCCGCTTCGGCCCGTTCGCCAAGCGCGGCAGCACCTATGCATCGCTGAAGAAGGAAGACGATCCGTACACGATCGACCTGGCGCGCGCGGTGTTCCTGATCGAAGAGAAGGAAGAGATCGCGCGCAACCGCATCATCAAGGAATTCGACGGCAGCGACATCCAGGTGCTCAATGGCCGCTTCGGCCCGTACATCAGCGATGGCAAGCTCAACGGCAAGATCCCGAAGGACCGCGAGCCCGCCTCGCTGACCTTCGAGGAAGTGCAGAAGCTGCTCGAGGAAACCGGCAAGCCGGTGCGCAAGGGCTTCGGCAAGAAGGCGCCCGCCAAGAAGGCCGCGGTGAAGAAGGAAGCCGCGCCGAAGAAGGCCGCAGCCAAGAAAGCGCCAGCGAAGAAAGCCGCGAAGAAAGCCACCAAGAAGACCGCCACGAAGAAGGCCGCGACCAAGACGACGACGGTGAAGAAGGTCGCCTCCAAGGTGGTCGCCGGAGACGACGCGCCCTTCTGATTCCACCCAGACGCCCAGACCATGCCGATCGAAAGGACCATCGAGGAAGCCGCGGAAACGATCCGCAGCGGCGGCGTCGTCGCCTACCCCACCGAGGCCGTGTGGGGCCTGGGCTGCGATCCGTTCGACGAGGGCGCGGTACACCGCCTGCTGGCGATCAAGCAGCGACCGGTCGAGAAGGGCCTGATCCTCATCGCCGCCACGCTGGACCAGTTGAAGCCCCTGATCGACGTGTCGGCGGTGCCCACCGAGCGCCTGACCGAAGTGCTGTCCAGCTGGCCCGGCCCGCATACGTGGATCATGCCGGCGACCGTACAGGCGCCTCGCTGGGTCACCGGTGCGCACCGCGGCATCGCCGTACGGGTCAGCCAGCACACCATCGTCGTCGGCCTCTGCCAGGCCTACGGCGGCGCGCTGGTGTCGACCAGCGCCAACCTCAGCGGCCAACCCGCCGTCAGCGAACAGGCAGCGCTGGATCCCGCCCTGCTGGCGCGCGTCGACGCCGTCGTGCCGGGCGCGACCGGCGGCCTGGACCGCCCCACCGCCATCCGCGACGCACTGACGGGCCAGTCGCTGCGTGACTGACGGCCATACGGGCCGCGCCATCGCCTTTCCATCGACCGCTCCGGCGCGCACCATGGCGCCATGCACCTCGCCCTGCCCCTGCTGCTGGTCCTGCTGACGGCCGTGCCGTCCGCGGCGCGTGCGCAGGCGACCACGGGAAGCCAGGTGACCATCTACCGCTGCGTCGCCGCGAACGGCACGGTCGCCCTGCGCGACTCGCCTTGCCTGAAGGGCGAGAAGCAGGAAGTCCGCGCGATGCAGCGGCCGCAGGATCCGCCGCCGCGCCCCGCCGTCGCCGCCCCGGTGCCCGCACCGCAAGCCACGCCCACACCGGCTCCACCCGCGCGCGTCGTGTACCTCAGTCCGCCCAAGCCCATGTACGAGTGCACCACGCCCGAGGGTCGGGTCTATACGAGCGACAACGACGACGGCAATCCACGCTGGGTGCCGTATGGCGTGGGGTACGCCGCCTATCCGGCGTGGCCGCGCGCCAGCGGCGGCAGCGTGTCGGGCAGCGTCTCGATCGGCAACGGCAATCTGTCGTTCGAAAGCGGCGACCGTCGTCCTCCGCGTCCCCCGGGAGGCGGCGGCCATCATCACGGCCCGGTGATCGTGCCTGGCGGCGCCTGGGTACGCGATGCCTGCCATCCGCTGCCGCAGGAAGAAGTCTGCGCACGCCTGTCCGACCGGCGCTACGAGATCCTCCGCCGCTACGGCGCCGCACTGCCCAGCGAACGCCGCACGCTAGACTTGGAGCAGCGCGGCATCGATGCGCGCCTGGCCAACGACTGCAGGTAATGATGAGCCCCACCGTCCGCACCTTCGCCCGCCTGCTGCTTGCGCTGTCGTGCGTCATCTCCGGCATCGCCACCGCGACGGCCGCCGACATCACCATATACCGGTGCACCGACGCCAGCGGCGCACTGACCCTGCAGAACGCGCCCTGTCCCAAGGGCATGAAGCAGGAAGCCCGGACCATGCAGGGCGTGAACAGCGTGCCGATGGCGCCCGGCCAGACGGGTACCGCGCCGCCACCGGCCACCGCGCCCGCCGCACCCGCTCCTGCGACGACGCCCGCCACGGACGTCGTCACGCCGCCCGCGACGCCAAGCCCCGACATCCGACGCCTGCCGCCGCCCGTCATGTTCCAGTGCACGACCTACGACAAGGGCCGCTACGTCACCGAAGATCCCGAACCGGCGTCCCGCTGCGTCGCGCTGCAGACCATCGGGCTGGACGGCAACCCGCAGTCCGGGGCCGGCCAGGCCTGCGAAGTGGTGCGCGACGTCTGCGCGCGCGTACCCGACGGCGCGCTGTGCGATGCGTGGAAGCAGCGCCGCGACGAAACCGAAGTCGCCTTCCGCTTCGCCCGCCCCGAGAACGCCGAGAAGAACCGCGCCGAGTACGAACGCGTCGCGCGCATCGTCGCCGAGAGCAGCTGCCGGCAGTAGGCGGTACTCAACCGCGCGTGCCCCTCATGCCGTCATGCATGAACTGCAGGTCCAGCGCATGCACGCAGGCGAAGCCACCCACACCCACCACCAGCAAGACCACCAGGCACGCCAGCAGGCCGCGCGTGATCCATCGCTTCATGTCCGCTCCCGCTTCCGTCGATGCAGCCACGCTACGCATCGCGTGTAAAACGAACGTCAATCGCGCCGGCGGCGGTGGCCCGGCCCAGCATTGCGGACACGCGTGAGGCCCCTGCGCACGGCACGCTCGCTAGAATCGACGGTTTCCCACCGCAAGGACCTCCGATGCCGCACGACCCGATGCCTCGCCTGCTGCGCGAAATGCGCCTGTTGCGCCTGTACGCCGGTGCGCTGACCCTCGCCTTCGTCGCCGTGCTGCTGACGGCCTTCAAGGCACCGGATCCGCACTTCGAACGTCTGTCGGTCGAGCGGCTGGACATCGTGGATGCCGATGGCGCCACGCGCATGGTGCTGGCCAACCAGCAGCGCTTTCCGCCGCCCATGTTGAACGGCGAGACGTTCAAGCGCGCGGTCACGCCCGCGGGGCTGGTGTTCTACGACCGCAAGGGCAACGAAGTGGGTGGGCTGGCGCTGACCGACGTGGAGGCCGGCAAGATCTCCGCGCTCGCCTTCGACAATCCGAACATGGATGCCATCGGCCTGATGACGCGCATCGGCGCCGACGGCGAGCCGATCAGCAGTGGCCTGCAGATCAACCAGGCCGTGCCGTCGCATGTGAAGGTACTGGACGCCGCGAAACAGGCCACGCGCCGCATCGCCATCCAGAACGACCGCAACGATGCCGAGATCCTGCTGGCCGACGCCAGCGGCAAGGACCGCATCCGCCTGCGCGTGGACCGCGCCGGCGACGCGCGCATCGAAGTGCTGGATGCCGACGGCCGCGTGGTGTTCAGTGCGCCGGAGGCGGCGACCCGGACGCCGTAGCGCAGGTACGCGACGCGCGACTGCCGTGCGCGCATCGCCTCACACTCGGGCATGGCTTCCAGCCCATGAAAGCGTGCGCTCGCGACGCGTAACGTCATCCGCATTCCGGCGAGGGCGTGCGCGATGGCGACATGGATGAAGCGGTTGGCGCTGGTGTCCGCACTGGCCGTCGCGGCGGTGATCGGACTGGTGGTGTTCGGTGGTTTCCGCCTGAAGGATCCGCAGGGAAACATCGCGTTCGGCTGGGATGCGGACGCGCGGCGTTTCCAGATCATGGAAAAGCCGATGCTGGCCGCGGAAGGCCCGCACGTCTTCCTCCACGACGGCGGCTACGAAGTGCTCGCCACGCAGCAGGATGCGGATGCCTGGCGACTGGTCCGCACGCAGCTGCCCGCATCGCCATTGCCGACGCTCACCGTGCAGGTCGGCAATGCATCGAAGACGCGCTTCCAAGTGACGCTGCGGCCGGCATCGCCCGCACGCAGCGCGGTGCACGCCGACAATCCTCCGCGCCTGCTGATGCTGTCGGACATCGAGGGCGAGTTCGACAGGCTCACCTCGCTGCTGCGCGCGAACGGCGTCATCGACGACGCCCTGCACTGGCGCTACGGCGACGGCCATGTCGCGCTGGTCGGCGACTTCGTCGACCGCGGCGACGACATGACCGCGGTGCTGTGGCTGATCTACCGGCTTCAGGCGGAAGCAGATGCCACCGGTGGACGCGTCCACTACGTGCTGGGCAACCATGAGCACCTCGCGATGTCGGGCCGCAAGAAGTACTGGCCCGGCGGCCTGGTCGCGTTCGCCACCGCCCTGGGCGACGACGGCGACGAGCGCCTGTTTTCCTCACAGTCCGTGCTCGGCGAATGGCTGGCGGAACAGCCGGTGATCGCGCGCGTTGGCGACCATCTGTTCGTCCACGGCGGCATCAGTGGGGACGTACTGGCACTCGACCTGGACATCGACCAGATCAACGCCCTCGCGCAACCGCACCTGCATGCCGAACCGGAGAGCCTGCAGGGCGACGCCGACACCCTGCTCGGCCGCACCGGCCTGACCTGGTACCGCGGCATGGCGATGCCGGACGACGCGAAGCAGCGTCGCGAAGCCGATCCCGCCGCCCACCTGCAACGAGTCCTTGCCCGCTACGGCGTCAAGCGCCTCGCCATCGGCCACACGCTGGTGCCGGACATCACGCTGGAGCAGCAGGGGCGCCTGCTGCGTCTGGATGTGCACCACGCCGAGCAAACCCCGCAGGCCGCGCTATACGAGGGCGACGAACTGTGGCGCGTGGATGCGGCCGGCGGACGTGTACGTCTGCAATGACGATCATCTGCGGTGACGCCGACAGACCTGCGGCGTGATGGTGTACTGCAGTCGCCGGCTTGGATCCGATGCAATCCGCTCGGCATCGCCGAACGCGGCGTATGCGAAATGGCCGGTCAACGCTGCGCCCGGTTCGATCCGCGTTCTACCGCAGCCGCCGGGGCAATAGACGCTGAGGAGAGAGCTCTTCACCGCCAGCAGACCGTCCATAGTCGACAGCGATACGACGGGGCTCTCGACCACCAGCGTCCCTTCGGACGATGGCCAGTCGTGCGCCCCCACGCACAGCGCGCGATCGTGGTGCGATTGCAGTACGACATCGAATCGGCGCTTGGCCGGGTTGTCGGTGACAGTGAGGCTGTATGCGTCCGACGTGAGCAGCGTGGACGTCGAGGCGCACGCCGCCGTCACCAGAGCGAGCATGCTGGCCAACATGCGGCATACGACGTGTGGCAGACGACGGCTCAGAACCCGTACCGCAGGAACCCGCCATCCACCGCGATGCATTCGCCGGTGACGTAGCTGGCGGCGGGCAGACAGAGAAAGGCGACAGCGGCGGCAACCTCTTCCGGCTCGCCGATCCGGCGCATCGGCGTGCGCGCGACGACTTCGTCGTAGTAGTCCGCATCGGACAGCGGGCCGGAGGTGCGGCGCGTGCGGATGTACCACGGCGCCACCGCGTTGACGCGCACGCCGTCCTCGGCCCATTCGGCGGCGAGGTTGCGGGTGAGCTGGTGCAGCGCGGCCTTGGTCATGCCGTAGGGGGCGCCGCTGCGCACGGCGGTGATCCCAGACACGCTACCGACGTTGACGATGCTCGAGGCCGCATGCCGCGTCAGCAGCGGATGCGCATAGCGCGACAGCTCGAATGCCGAGAACAGGTTGGTCTCGAAGATGCCGCGCCACTCGTCCTCGGTGTAGTCCACCGCGGCACGGGTGACGTTGCCGCCGGCATTGTTGACCAGGATGTTGAGGCCGTCGCCGTGGTCTTCCACCCAGTCGAGGATGGCGCGGCGGTCTTCGTCGTCGGCCACGTCGGCGGCCAGCGTGGCGATGGTGCGTTCAGGGAACTCGTCTGCCAGGTCCGTGCGCGCGTCCTGCAGCGCATCCTCGTCGCGCGCCACCATCAGCACGTCCGCGCCGAAGCCGAGCAATTCGCGTGCGATCGCCATCCCGATGCCCGCGCTGGCACCGGTCACCAGTGCCAGTTGCCCTTCCAGTCGCCACCGGTTCGCCGCCACATGCGCCTCCTTCATCGAAGGGCGTAGCATAGCGCCACGTCACAGGAGGACCGTCGCCATGACCCGGCTCCGCCTCACCCTGCTCGCCATCGCATTGCTGGCCTGCGCCGCCTGCCGCGCACCCGAGCCACCGCCCACCGACGATCCACCGGAACCTCAGGCGGCGCCCGAGACCGCCTGAGTCCTGCGGATCATCGCCACACGGCGCGGATGGCGCCGCATGGCACGCGACGTCGCCCGTCGGCATCCGACACCCCGACACGCAACGGGCCGCGCGGTTGCCCACGCGGCCCGTCGATCACGCGTTGTCGGGTGGACTCAGAACCCGCAGAAGCAGTACGCCAGGCTCTTCACCGGGGCGCCGTTGCGGTCGTTCACCGCCTCGTCGACGAAGCGCAGCTGCGCTTCCATCTCCGGCAGGCTGCGCGCCAGCAGCGCGCGGGCGAAATCGGAGTCCTTCAACCAAGCCGCACCGATGCGGCTGCCGGCGAAGCCGCCCATGAACTGCGAGAACGGCGAGGACATCTTCTCGATGTAGCGCACGCGGTACTTGTCCGGCTCGCCCAGCTTGGCGCGCTTGGCCGCGTCGGCCACCGCCGCGTCGAAGCCGGCGAGTTCGTCGACCAGCCCGCGCTCCTTCGCCTGCGCACCGCTCCACACGCGACCGCGCGCGACGGCATCGATCTCTTCGACCGGCTTCTTGCGCGCTTCGGCGACCTTGCCGGTGAAATCGGCATAGCCCTTGTCGATGACCGACTGGATCACCTGGCCCACGGCCGGGTCCAGCGGACGGGTGATGTCGAACGCGCCGGCGAAGCGGGTGGTGCCCACGCCGTCGGTGCGCACGCCGATCTTCTCCAGCGTGCGCGGCACGGTGGGGATCACGCCGAAGATGCCGATCGAACCGGTGATCGTGGACGGATCGGCATAGATGCGGTCGGCATTCATGCTGATCCAGTAGCCGCCGGACGCGGCCAGGTCGCCCATCGAGACGACCACCGGCTTGCCGGCCTTCTTCAGCGCCGCCACTTCGCGGCGGATCTGTTCGGAGGCGTACACGCCGCCGCCCGGCGAATCCACGCGCAGCACCACGGCCTTCACGTCGTCGTCGTCGCGCGCCTCGCGCAGCAGCGCCGAGGTGGACAGGCCACCGACGCGGCCGGCCGGCTGGTCGCCATCGGTGATCTCGCCTTCGGCCACGACTACGGCGACCTGCGGACGCTTGTCGAGCGGATTGATCTTGGCGTCGAGGTGGGTCAGGTAACCGGCCAGGCCGACCGCACGGAAGCCGGTGTCGGAATCCTCATCGGCCACGCCACGCTCGATCAGCAGGTTCTCGACTTCTTCCTGCGTTTTCAGGCCATCGACGAGCTTCTGCTGCAGCGCGTACTTGGCCAGGTCGCCACCGGCGGCGGCAATGCCTTCGGGCAGCGTGTCGATGCCGGCGGCCAGCGCTTCCGGCGTGGTCTTGCGGACCTTGGCTATGTCGGCCAGCAAGCGCTGCCACACGTCGTTCATCCAGAACAGGTCGGCTTCCTTGGCTTCCTTCGACGCGCCATCCAGCACGTAGGGCTCGGCGGCCGACTTGTACTCGCCCACCTTGAACAGGTGCACGTCCACGCCGAGCTTTTCCTGCAGGCCTTCGCGGTAGTACTGGCGGTAGCGGCCCAGGCCCTCCAGCATCAGGCTGCCCATCGGGTCGAGATAGACCTCGTCGGCCTGCGCGGCCAGCAGGTACTGCGTCTGGCTGATGTTCTCGCCGAAGGCGACGATCTGCTTGCCGGAGGCACGGAACTTCGCGAGCGCCGCGGCGACTTCACGCAGCGAGGCGTAGCCGGTGGGCTGCAGCTGGTCCACGCGCAACAGCATGCGCTCGATCTTGTCGTCCTTCTGCGCGGCCTCGATGGCGCGCAGCAGGTCGCGCAGCTGCACTTCCTCGGCGCTCTTGTCGCCGAACGCCTTGGCCAGCGCGCGCGTGGCGGGATCGGTGGTGAACTGCTCGACCAGGCGGCCTTCCGGCGCCAGCACGAAGGTGGTGCGCTCCATCATCGGCTTCACCCCGCCACTGCCGGCGGCGATGACGAACACGATGAAGACCAGGAACAGCAACCCGAAGAAGATCAGGTTGAGGACCAGCTTGCGGGTGAAGTTCATCACGTCCCACAGGCCGACGAAGAAGGCGACGATGGGGCTGCGACGCGGCGGGGGTGCGACTTGGTTCATGGAAAACTCCGGGAAACTGGGGCCACTGTAGCGTGCGCGTGTGAGGGTTTCATGCCCCGTTGGTCACCGTGACCGGGGCGGGAGACGCGGACCAGCGCCGGCTGCTGCGCTCGAAGCGCCAGCCCAGCAGCACGGCCGCGGCGGTCAGGCCGACGATCAGGCCCAGCCACATGCCCTGCGGGCCCCAGCCGAGGCCCAGGCCCAGCCCGGCGCCCAGCGGCATGCCCAGGCCCCAGTACGAGACCACCGCCAGCCACATGGGCACGCGGGTGTCCTTCAGTCCGCGCAGCGCGCCGGCCGACAGCACCTGGATGCCGTCGGGGAACTGGAACGCCGCGGCGAACAGCAGCAGCGTGCCCGCCAACGCGGCCACCGCCAGGTCGTCGGTGTACAGCGACACCACCAGGTCGTGGCCGAGCAGCAGGAACAGCGCCGAGATCGCCTGCGTGGCCAGCACGATGACGTAGCCCGCGTGCGCGGCGCGGCGGATGCCCGGCGTGTTGCCCGCGCCCACCGCATGGCCCACGCGCACCGTGGTGGCCTCGGCCACGCCCATCGGGATCATGAAGCACAGCGCCGACACGTTGATGGCGATCTGGTGCGCCGCCGCCGGGATGGCGCCGAGGCGCGCGATCAGCAGCGCGGTGACGATGAAGAGGCTGCCCTCCATCAGCACGGTGATGCCGATCGGCAGGCCGGTGCGCAGCAGCTGCATGATCGGCGCGCGGCGCGGCGGATCGAACCGCGCGAACAGCTGCAGGTCGGCGAAGCGGCGCGCACGCGTCAGGTAGATCGCGAAGGCGATCGCCTGCAGCCACATGGTCAGCGCCGAGGCGATGCCCAGCCCGCCCGCGCCCAGCTCCGGAAAGCCGAACTTGCCGAACGCCAGCACGTAGCCCACCGGCGCCAGCACCAGCAGGCCGCCGAAGCCGAGGATCATGGTCGGCAGCGTCCAGTGCGTGCCTTCGCTGAGGTAGCGCATGCAGAAGTAGAACGTCAGCGCCGGCACGCCCCAGCGGATGCCGTGCAGAAAGGCGGTGGCGCCGGGAATGATGTCGGGCGCGATGCCGAACGCGGCCAGCGCGTACGGCGCCACGCTGAGGAAGGCGAACATCAGCAGGCCCAGGCCCAGCGACAGCCACAGCGCCTGGCAGAACAACGGGCCGATCTCGGCGCGCCGCTTGGCGCCGTCGAGCTGCGAGACCGACGCGGTCAGCGAGATCAGCGTGCCGATCGGCACCATCATCGGCAGCCACAGCAGCGCGGTGCCCACCGTCACCGCCGCCAGCGTGGCCGTGGCGTGGTGGCCGGCGATGACGTTGTCGACGAAGCCGATCAGGCCGGTGGACACGTGGCCCAGCACCAGCGGCAAAGCGAGCGTGCCCGTGGCGCGCACTTCCTGGCCGAAGCGCGGGGTCGGGGAGGGGGAGACGGACATGAGGATCAACCGCCGGACTGCGGTCGCGCGGCATCGCGCTGGCACCGGGTCACGGGAGGCCGGTATCTTACCCGCTCGCCCGCCGCGCCACCCGAACGCCCCATGACCCCATCGCACGATGCCGACGCCGTGCACGCCAGCGCGTGCGACAACTGCAGGACGCCGCTGCAGGGCGGCTTCTGCCACGTCTGCGGACAGAACGCGCACAACCCGCTGCGCAGCTTCGGGCATGCGGTGGAAGAGGTGTTCGAATCGTTCTGGCACCTGGACGGGCGCATCTTCCGCACCCTCCGCACCCTGCTCTCGCCCGGCAAGCTGGCCAACGCCTACCTAGCAGGCCACCGCGCGCCGTACGTGGCGCCGCTGCGGCTGTTCGTCATCGTCAGCGTGCTGACGTTCTTCGTCGCCAGGCTGACCCTGCATATCGGCGAAGTGAGGCTGCCGGAGCCGCCACCGACCGCGGACGGCCAGACCAACCTGGTCGCCAAGCCGGACGAATCCGGCATCAGCTTCGCCAGGCAGGCCACGGTCGAAGCCGTCATCAAGGAGCGCGACCGCACCCTGGAAGGCCTGGTGGCGGCACGGACCACGCTTCCTCCCGGCCTGGGCTTCGTGCGCGAGCGCATGGACCAGAACATCTTCGCCACCCAGCGACTGGCGCGCGAACGGATTATCCAGTTGCAACCGGATCATCCGGCATTGGCGCAACCCGATCCGTATCCGGAGGGCAAGCCGCTGCCGGAGGTGCCGCAAGGCTCGCTGATCTCGATCGGCGACAAGCCGTTCGACGCCCAGAGCAACCCGGTGAAGATCGGCTGGCTACCCGATTTCGCCAACGGCTGGATCAACAGGAAGCTGGCGCGTGCCGAGCAGAACATGCCGCGCGTGGCGGAGGACCCCGAGTATTTCTTCACCCGTCTGATCGGCTCGGTACCGTCGGCGCTGTTCGTGCTCGTGCCCGTCTTCGCCCTGCTGCTGAAACTCGCCTACATCGGGACGCGGCGCGTCTATCTGGAGCACTTGGTCGTGGCGCTGTACAGCCATGCCTACCTGTGCCTCTGCATCCTGGCGCTGTGCCTCACCCAGGCGCTCGGCAGCGTGATTGCGACGGACAGTTTCTGGTGGAAGATCCCCTACTGGACGGTGCTGACGGCGATCCTGGTGTGGATGCCGATCTACCTGCTGAAGATGCAGCAGCGCGTGTACCGGCAGCACAAGATCGTCACGCTGATCAAGTTTTCGGTGCTGGGCGCGCTGTACTTCATGATGCTGCTGACGGCGCTGATCTTCCTGACGCTGACGACCTGGGTAAACGCCTAGCGACGTAGCGTGCGCCATGCGCACGCGGTGACTTATGTGGTCCTGCGAATGGCGCACGCCACGGTGGAGCGCGGCTAACGGTCCCGTCGCTGCCGCAGCCACGCGCGGCGCTGGCCCTCGGGCACGGCCAGCAACGCACGACGGAACCCCTCGCGATCCTGCGGCGGAAGACGCTGTGCCAGCGCAGCAAGGTCGTCGCGCTGTTCCGCATCCAGGCGCCGCAGCAATGCGAGCAGTCCATCGCGCTCTTCCGGCGGAACGTACGCGAACAGCGGCTGCAGTCGCGGCCAGTCCGCACCGAGTTCCGGTCCCAGCCGCCAGCCCTGCCGCTGCATGCCGTCCAGCACGCTGAACTGCGTGCGCAGCGCGGCCTGGTGCTCCGGCGGCAGCGCCGCGATCTCGCTGGCGGCGGCACGCAGGCGTGCACGCTGCACCTCGTCCAGGGCACGCCAGGCGGCATAGCGCGCGCGCCGGTCCTCACGCTCGTGCCTCGGCAAGGCATCCCACGCCGACCGGCGCTGCTGCCAGTCGGCCTGCGCGGCCGGCGACATCGCGGCCCAGCGGGTGGCATTCGCGGCATCCTGCGCGGACGACGCGGCAATGCCCACCACGACGGCAAGGCCTGCCATCACGCAGGCTGCGGCACGGCGCCTGCGGTCAACGCGCATCTGCCCCTCCTGCATCCGCATCGGGCGAAGGCGCCGCGGTGGCACCGGCACCCGCGACATACCAGGCCAGGAAATCCGCCTCGCGCGCGCGCGCTTCATCGTCGGCGTCCGTGAGGAGCTGGAAATCCGGGTGCGAGGCAGGCGCGACCGCTTCGGCCGGGGCTGGCAGCGGCGTGTTGTCGGCGGGAAGCGCGGTCGATGTGATCACCGGATCGGGCGGCAGTGGCGATACGCCGTCTTCGTCGGTCGGAATCGCCTGTGGCAACGCGGACGACGTCGACAATCCGGAACCGCGCCACCACCACAGGCCGCCCACCAGCGCAGCCAGCAGGACAAGGGCCGACAGGATCCACGGCCAGCGCCGGGGCGTCCGCGCAACGACCGGCGCGGGCGCCTTGGCCTCGACAGGCGGCAACCGCGTGCCGGCGAGTGCGTCCTCGCGCAGGCGCGTGAGCGTGGCCAGCCGATCATCGGGCAGTTCGCGAAGATGCTGCTGGATGGCGTCGGCCAAGGCGCGCCAGGCACCGGCATCGGGGTGGCCCAGGCTGTCCCGCGGACAGGCGCGGGCCAGCGCGTCGCGGTAGGCCGCGCCATCGAGGCCCAGGGCGTCGGCCGCCTCCGCCTCCTGCAGCCCCCCGGCGAGGCGCAGCAGCAAGGCCGCGCGGTCCGCGGTGGCGGGACGGGCCAGGGCGGCGAACGCGTCGGGCCACTGGGCGGCAGGACCGTCGGCGCGCAATTGCGGCGTCGCCGCCAGCAGCGCCCAGAAGCGCACCGGCCAGTCCGCCATCGGCAGGGCGGCGGCCTTGCCGCGGAACGCACGCAGGGCCGCGGCAAGGGCCACGTCGCCGCGATCGGCATTGCCGCATTGGAGTTCGGCGAACACGGCCCCCCGGCGTTCGCAGCCGCGGAGGAAGGCGGCAAGCGCGGCGGGCGCGGGAGAAGACGAGGCGGGGGAAGAGACCATCTTGGAACCGGTTGCGGACGTGCCGATCATAGTCACCCGGGGCGCCCGTACGGATGCTTGACAGGGCGTCGAAATCTGCTCTCCCCGGCGGCACAAGGGTTTCGGCGAAAAACGTTGTGCACAGCAGTCACCGATCTGTCATCCACTGCCCCCGTGAATCGGACCGATGCCATATGTCAATCGCGTTTCACGCCCAAGTGTCTGATTACATTGAATAAAGCCGTGCTGGCACTTTTTTGGCCAACCCGGTCCGGAGGCTTATGGAAGCGCCGTCGCGCCGTGAAGCATTCCCGCCATGCACAGATTTATCCACAGCAGGTGTGGATAAACCGGAATCTCCTTCAGGGATCAGCACTTGCGTGAATTTCGTCAAGATTCTGACAGGACATGGACGCAACTGCGTGAGATGTGACCCGCGCCCGGACGGGCCGATACACTGCCCGGAATGCCGCCCGTTTCCGTCCTCCAGGTCGCCCTGCCCGTGCCGCTGCCACGGCTGTTCGACTATCTGCCACCGCCCGGTCTCGTCACCTCGCTCGGGGACGTCGGCAAGCGGGTGAAGGTGATGTTCGGCAACCGGTCACTGACCGGTCTCGTCGCCCAGGTCGGCCCGCCAGCCGACCCTACCCTCGAGCTGCGCCCGGCCGATGCCCTGCTGGACGATGCGCCCTTGCTGCGGGGCGAGTTGCTCGACTCGCTGCACTGGCTGGCCCGCTACACCCACGCCCCGCTGGGCGAGGTGGTCGCGACCGCGCTGCCCACCGCGCTGCGCCAGGGCGATCCGTTGCCCGACACCCATGCCTGGCACTGGCGCCTGACCGAAGCCGGCCAGTTGCAGCGCGACCGCCTGCGCACCGGCAGCCGGCCGCGCCGCCTGGCCGACCTGCTGGCGGAGCACTCTTCGCTCGACGAAGACGTGCTGGACCTGCACCTGGACAGCGGCCGCGCCACCGCCCGCGATCTGGGCAAGCGCGGCCTCGCCGAACGCTACCCCGCAGCCGCCGCGCAGATGGCGCCCGCGCCTCGACCCGGGCCAGCGCTCAACGAGGAACAACAGGCCGCCGCCGAGGCGATCGTCGGCACGACCGGTTTCGGCGCCCTGCTGCTCGACGGCGTGACCGGCAGCGGCAAGACCGAGGTCTACCTGCATGCCATCACCGACTGCCTGCGTCGCGGGCGGCAGGCGCTGGTGCTGGTGCCGGAGATCGGCCTGACCCCGCAGACGCTGTCGCGCTTCCGCGAGCGCCTGGGTGTGCCGGTGCACGCGCTGCATTCCGGCCTCAACGACGGCGAGCGCGCCCGCACGTGGGCGGCCTGCCTGCGCGGCGAGGCGCGCGTCATCGTCGGAACACGCTCGGCGGTGTTCACGCCGTTGCCGGAGGCCGGACTGATCGTGATCGACGAAGAGCACGACGGCAGCTACAAGCAGCAGGACGGCATCCGCTACCACGCGCGCGATTTCGCGCTGGTGCGCGGCAAGGCGCTCGACGTGCCCGTGGTGCTGGGCAGTGCGACGCCGTCGCTGGAAACGCTGCACAACGCGCGCACGGGCCGCTACGTGCACCTGCGCCTGTCGCGCCGCGCGGGCGAGGCGCAGCCGCCGACCGTCCGCGTGCTCGACGTCCGCAAGCGCCTGCAACAGGCGGGCCTGCTGGCCGACACGCTGCAGGCGATCCGCCAGGCGCTGGACGCCGGCGGCCAGGTGCTGGTGTTCAAGAACCGCCGCGGCTACGCGCCCGTGCTGCTGTGCCACGACTGCGGCTGGAGCGCGCACTGCAAACGCTGCGACAGCCCGATGACCGTGCATGCCGGTGGCAAGCGTCTGCAATGCCATCACTGCGGCGCGCGCCAGGCGGCGCCGCCCGCGTGTCCCGACTGCGGTGGACTGGCCTTGCAGCCGCAGGGCATCGGCACGGAACGGCTGGAGGAACTGCTGACCGAACAGTTCACCGACGTGCCCGTGCTGCGCGTCGATCGCGGCACCACCCAGAAGCGCGACGGTCTGGCGCAGCAGCTGGCGAAGCTGGGCGATGCGCCCGGCATCCTCGTCGGCACGCAGATCCTGGCCAAGGGCCACGACCTGCCGCACCTGACGCGCGTGGCGGTCGTCGGCGTGGACGAAGGCCTGTTCTCCACCGATTTCCGTGCCGGCGAGAAGCTGGCGCAACAGCTGATCCAGGTGGCCGGTCGCGCAGGGCGCGCGGGCAAGCGCGGCGACGTGTGGCTGCAGACGCACCATCCCGACCATCCGCTTTTGAACACGCTGATCAGCGGCGGCTACCACGCGTTCGCCGAGGCGGAGCTCGAGCAGCGGCGCATGGCCGGCTTCCCGCCGTTCGCGCACCTCGCCCTGTTGCGCGCCGAAGCCCAGCATGTCGACGCCGCGCAGCAGTTCCTGCAGGCAGCGAAGCAGGCGCTGCGCCGGCACGACGAGACGCTCGAAATGCACGGTCCGCTGCTGGCGCCGATGCCACGCCGCGCCGGCCTGCACCGCGTGCAGCTGTTGCTGACCTCGCCCGAGCGCCGCACGCTGCATCGCACGCTCGCTCTCGCCCTGCCGGACATCCACGCCCTGCCGGAAGCGCGCCGCACGCGCTGGTCGCTCGATGTCGATCCCATGGACCTCTATTGATGACGCAGACGCCACGTACCGCCCTGACCCCCACCCAGCGGCTGCGCAGCATCTTCAGCGGTTCGGTCGGCAATCTGGTGGAGTGGTACGACTGGTACGTGTACGCGGCGTTCTCGCTGTACTTCGCCGAGGTGTTCTTCCCCGGCGGGGATCGCACCAGCCAGTTGCTGAAGACGGCGGTGATCTTCGCGGTGGGTTTCCTGATGCGTCCGCTCGGGGGCTGGCTGCTCGGACGCTATGCCGACCGCCACGGCCGCAAGCGCGCCCTGATGCTGTCGGTGGTGATGATGTGCGGCGGCTCGCTGATCATCGCCTGCACGCCGGGCTACGCGAGCATCGGTATCGCCGCGCCGATCCTGCTGGTGCTGGCACGGCTGCTGCAGGGCCTGTCGGTCGGCGGCGAGTACGGCACGTCGGCGACCTATCTCAGCGAGATGGCCACGCGCGAGCACCGCGGCTTCTGGTCGAGCTTCCAGTACGTCACCCTGGTAATGGGCCACCTGATCGCGCTGGGTGTGCTGATCGCCTTGCAGCGCGTGTTCCTCACCGACGACCAGCTGCGCGAGTGGGGCTGGCGCATTCCGTTCGCGATCGGCGCGGTCGCGGCGCTGGTGGCGCTGTGGCTGCGCCGGAACATGGTGGAAACCGAGTCGTTCCAGCGCAACGATGCGGCGACGACGGGACAGCAGCGCACCGAGGGCACGCTGCGTGCACTGATGCGGCACCCGCGCGCCGTGTTCGCGGTGGTCGGCCTGACCATGGGCGGCACGCTGGCGTTCTATACGTACACCACCTACGTGCACAAGTTCCTGGTCAACAGCGCCGGCATGGCGGCCGAGACGGCCAGCCTGATCAATGCGTCCACGCTGTTCTTCTACATGCTGCTGCAACCGGTGGTGGGCGCGCTGTCGGACAAGATCGGGCGGCGGCGCATCCTGATCGCGTTCGGCGTGCTTGGCACGTTGTGCACCGTGCCCATCCTCAGCCAGCTGCAGGACGTGCAGAGCGCCACGCAGGCCTTCTGGCTGGTGATGGCGGCGCTGGTGATCGTCAGCGGCTACACCGCGATCAATGCGGTGGTGAAGGCCGAACTGTTCCCGGTCGAGATCCGCGCGCTCGGCGTCGGCCTGCCGTATGCGCTGACCGTGGCGATCTTCGGCGGCACCGCCGATGCGGTGGCGCTGTGGTTCAAGCGCATCGGTCACGAAACCGGCTTCTACTGGTACGTCACCGCCTGCATCGCCTGCTCGCTGCTGGTGTACCTGTGGATGCCGGACACGCGCGAGACGTCGCTGATCGATCGCGACCCGGCCTGAGCCACGCGCGACGCATGCGACAATCGCATGCGGTGACAGGAGAATGAGCATGCAGGCAGCACGTCCCCACGTCGTCATCATCGGCGGCGGCTTCGGTGGTCTCTGGACGACGCGCGCGCTGGCGAACGCGCCGGTCCGCATAACCCTCATCGACCGGCACAACCACCACCTGTTCCAGCCGCTGCTGTACCAGGTGGCCACCGCCGGCCTGTCCGCCCCCGATATCGCCGCGCCGCTGCGCCACATCCTGCGCAAGCAGAAGAACGTGGAGGTGCGGCTGGCCGAGGTTGCCTCGATCGCACCGCAGGACAAGCAGGTCGTGCTCGCCGACGGCACGACGCTCGCGTTCGACCATCTGCTGCTGGCGACCGGCGCGACGCATGCCTACTTCGGCCACGACGAGTGGGCGCAGCATGCGCCGGGACTGAAGACACTGGACGATGCGCTGCAGCTGCGCCGCCACCTGCTGCTCGCCTTCGAACGCGCCGAGGCCGAAACCGATCCGGCGAAACGCGCCGCATGGCTGAGCTTCGCCATCGTCGGCGGTGGTCCGACCGGCGTGGAGCTGGCGGGCACGCTGGCCGAGATCGCACGGCATACGCTGAAGAACGAGTTCCGCCACATCGACCCCTCGCAGGCGCGCGTGCGCCTGGTGGAAGCCGGACCCCGCGTGCTGGCCTCGTTCCCCGAAGCGCTGTCCGAAAAAGCCCGCCGCCAGTTGGAGAAACTGGGTGTGGAGGTCGTCACCGGCACGCCGGTCAGCGACATCACCGGCGACGGTTATCGGTTGGGCGACACGTTCGTGCCGGCGAAGACGGTGGTGTGGGCCGCCGGCGTCGCGGCGTCGCCGTTGGCGCGCTCGCTGGGCGTGCCGCTGGATCGCGCCGGACGGGTGCTGGTGCAGCCCGACCTCAGCGTGCCGGGGCATCCCGACATCTTCGTCGCTGGCGACCTCGCCGCGGTGACGTCGGACGGTCGAGCGGTTCCCGGCGTTGCGCCGGCGGCCAAGCAGATGGGCCGGCACGTGGCACAGGTGCTCCGTGCACGACTGTCAGGCGGCACGTCGCCCGGTGCATTCCGCTACCAGGACTACGGCAACCTCGCGACCATCGGCCGCATGGCGGCGGTAGTGGACTTCGGCCGGCTGAAGTTCTCCGGCCTGCTGGCGTGGTGGTTCTGGCTGACCGCGCACGTGTTCTTCCTGATCGGCTTCCGCAATCGCCTGGTCGTGCTTCTGAACTGGTGCTGGGCGTACTGGAGCTACCAGCGTGGCGCGCGGATCATCCTGGGCAAGGACGAGGATCAGGCCGGGTCGACGCGGCAGGCGTAGCAGCCGGGACGTGCGTTGTGCACGTGAAGGTACGCGACGCCCGGCTGGTCAAGCAGGCGTTGCAGGTACGGCATCGCTTCAACCCCCTCCACGACCTCGGCGTCGCGCATCAGGCCATCGGCATCGTAGGCGCGCAGCGACAATAGCCGGCGGGGAAACGAGGGCGGCAGTTGATCGTGGAATTCGGCGGTCCCACCCTGCATGGCGGCTTCGCGCACGTAGATCGGACCGCTCGCCCGATACGGCCCCGCGACATCGTGGTGCAGATTGGGCAGCAGCAACAACGTTTCGCCCTGTCGCGCGTCCTGCAGCGTGACGCGGCAGGGAAATCCTCGATCGCTGTCCGCGATGACGCGACGGATGTTGCGTGCCGCCAGCGCGGCATCGTCGAGGGCGAACAGGGGGCGGAACGGTTCGGGCGAGAGCCCGCGGATCACGAACGACATGGCATCACTCCGAAGCAGTGATGCCATGCTCGCGCCGCCTCACCGGCGGCGCTATCCGGATCTTGCGCGACCTACTTGCCGTCCAGCGGGTAACGCTTGCCGTCGGCCATGACCAGCTCGCCGTCGCCGATCCGCTCGCTGTCGGCATCGACGGTGATGAATTCGGCCTCCAGGCGTCCCTGGCCCTTGCTGCCCTTCAAGTCGAAGATGTAGCGCTCGCCGTCCGCCTTCCACGACGCGTCGCGGTCGAAGGCGGCTTCGCGGATATCGCCGATATGGCGCTGCACGACCGGGTGCGCCTGCATGGCCGCGTTGGCCTGCAGCACGAAGATCCCGTCCTGGCGCGCGAACGTGTCGGGGGCCTCGCCACGATCCGAATCGATGCGCGGCGCGGCGAGTTCGCCTTCCATCGGCGCCTCGCCCTCGAAGGCGATCTCGCGGCCATCCGCCAAGGTCAGCACGCCCTTGCCTAGGCGTTCGGTGTCGGCATCGACCGTGATGAACTCGGCGAGGATGCGTCCGCGCCCCTTGTCGCCGGTGAGCGCGAACACGAACTCTTCCGCGCCTTCCGCCTCGCCGGTGGCAGCGAGATCGAGCTCGAACGATGCGAGCGTACCGATGTGCTGTTGCACCAGCGGATAGCGCTGCACCGCCACACGCGCCTGGCGGGTGAAGATGTTGTCGCCGCCGAACAGGTCAGCGGCGCTGACGCCGTCCTCCGGCTCGTCCTCACCGCGGGGCTCACCTTCGAACGGCAGCTTGCGACCGCCTGCCAGCGTCAGCACGCCCTTGCCGAGGCGCTCGGTGTCCGCGCTGACCGTGATGAAGTCGGCTTCGAGCCGCCCACGTCCCTTGTCGCCGGCGACGTCGAACACGAAGGTGTTCATGCCCGGTGCGGCACCGCTGGCATCGGTGTCGATCTCGAAGCTGGCGATCTGGCCGATGTGCTGACGGATCAGGGGATAACGCTGCGCCGCCTCCTGAGCCTGGCGGATGAAGGCATTCGCGCCGGCTTCGACGTCTTCGTCATGCGCGTGGTCGTGCAAAGGAGGGCCATCCTCCGCGGCCAGCGCGTCGGCGTCGCCTTCGATCTCGTGCCGGGTGCCGTCGGCCATGACCAGCATGCCGGGACCCAGGGCCTCCTGCGTGGCGCTGACGGTGATGAAGCGCGCGGTGACACGTCCCTTGCCGCGGCTGCCCTCGACATCGAACACCAGCACGTCGGGACCCGGCTCGTCCATGCTCGCGGCGTCATCAAGCGCAACCGTGCGGATCGCGCCGAGATGCGCAGCGACCACGGGATCCACCTGCATCGCAGCGCGTGCCTGCGCGTCGTACTCTTCGCGATCGATGGAGAACCGGACGCCGCCCTGTGCTTCCGACGATTTCGTGTTGCCATCGTCGGCCGCATGCGGCGCCGCGACACCCGACGCAGCCGCGAGACCGCTCGCCACTGCCAACACCCACACGAACAGCCCCCGTCGCTTGTTGCCCCACCCCATGTCCTGCTCCTTCCGGTTATAGCGCTACCCATGTCGGGCCGCGGCGTAGTGGACCACATCCCCCGATGCGCACGCCACAAAAGAGAAGAGGCCCCGGTGGGGCCTCTTCGATATCACGTCACAACCAGGAAGGTCAGGCGGCGAACAGCGCCTTCATCTTCTTCAGCGCATTGGCCTCGACCTGACGGACACGTTCGGCGGAAATGCCGTATTCGTCCGCCAGCTCCTGCAGCGTGACCTTGCTCTCACCGTCCAGCCAGCGGCGCTTGATGATGTCGCGCGAGCGCTCGTCGAGATTCGCCAGGCCTTCGCGCAGCAGTTCCATCTGGTTGTCTTCGCTGTCGGCACGCTCGTACGCCTGCGACGGATCCTCGTCGCGCGCGACCAGGTAGCTGGCCGGCGAGGGCGGCGCGTGGTCTTCGTCCTCGTCCGAAGGCGCATCGAAGCCGATGTCGCGGCCGGACAGGCGCGACTCCATCTCCATCACTTCCCGCTCGGAGACATTCAGATCCTTCGCGATGGCGCTGACTTCTTCGGCATTCATCCAGCCCAGGCGCGTCTTCGACTTGCGCAGGTTGAAGAACAGCTTGCGCTGCGCCTTGGTCGTGGCGACCTTGACGATGCGCCAGTTCTTCAGGATGAACTCGTGCATTTCCGCGCGGATCCAGTGCACCGCGAAGCTCACCAGGCGCACGCCCATGTCGGGGTCGAAACGCTTCACCGCCTTCATCAGGCCGATGTTGCCTTCCTGGATCAGGTCGCCGAGCGGCAAGCCATAGCCGTTGTAGCCGCGCGCCACGTGCACCACGAAGCGCAGGTGCGAATGCACCAGTTCGCGGGCGGCGTCGAGGTCTTCATCCTCGCGGTAACGGTTGGCGAGCGCGCGCTCATCTTCCACCGTCAGCACCGGAATCTGGTGCACGGCGCTGATGTAGGCGTCGAGCGAACCCAGGGCGGTGGGGATCGGCAGGTTGTTGGTGACCAGGGCGGTAGTGGGGGTGTTCTGGCTCATGGGCATGGATGTTAGCAGTCGGGGAGTTCGACTGCTAACCGTGCCGGAAGTTCCGTATTGTTCCAGTGGTGCAACGAACAGCCGCCGATCCAGTTCGCACCAACCTGCCTTTGTAATCAGAGACTTGCAGGTACTGTCCTCGACCCTCGTCATTCCCTGAGGCGGACGAAAGGCTTTCGTTCAGGTCCGCGGCGGCGGCATCGGCATGACGGAAGGCGGCACGGCAGTCGCCTGCCGCCGCAGCACCGTCGCGGCCATGGCATCGGCGTCCGCCGCCAGCCGGGAAGGATGGAAGCCGGGGCGCAGGTACTCCGTCAGATGCCGCAGCGTCCGGCGGCCCATGCCATGCCCTGCGCCGACGTGGTGCGTCAGTTGGCGCCACGTGGCCAACCGCAACAGCCGGCGATCCTGCACGAGCAGCGACGCAGCCAGCCCCACGAGCAGCAGATAGAAGAGCGAGGTGGTCATCACCGCACCCAGCACCCGTACGGCATAGCGGGGCGAGACCGCCTGCAGCAGGTCGAACGCCACCGCCCGGTGCTCGATCTCCTCGGCGAAGTGCCACTCCATCAGGTCGCGCACGCGCGGATCGGCATCCGCAAGGATGGATTGCGTCAGGAATTCGTAGCCGAGGAAGGCGTTGATGTGTTCGACGCAACTCACCAGCGACACGCGCAACCACAACGGCGCGACACGATCCATCACACGGAAGATGCCCCGATCCACCGCGCGCTCGATGCCCCGGTATGCGTAGCCCTGCGCATCCAGATTGCCCCAGTAGCGCTTGTGCGCAACGCCATGCTGCGCCTCCTGCCGGATGAATGCCTGGCAGCGCTGGCGCAGGGCGTCGTCATACACCTTCGGCAGGCATGCATTGAGCGTGCGGATATAGAACGCCTCATTGGCCGGCACCAGGATGGTGTAAGCGTTGAGCAGCGACGAAACGACTTCATTGTCCGGCAACCAGTGCCGCGGAATGTCACGGGGAAGCGCGGCAGTGAATCGCCTGGCGGTGATCGACTCTTCCATGATGCCTCCCTCTTGGGGCCACGCGTCCGAACCACTTTCCCGCGCGCCGCATTACGCCAAGACGAAACCGGCTTCAGCCCTCTGATGACGCGATCGCCTGCGCCTCCCGGATCACGCGCAGCAGATTGCCACTCCATATCTTCCGCACATCCTGCTCCGTGTAGCCGGCCGCCAGCAGCGCTTCGGTAATCTTCGGCAACGCGCTGACGTCTTCCAGCCCTGCCACGCCGCCGCCACCGTCCCAATCGGCACCGATGCCGACATGATCCACGCCGGCCACCTTCAGGATGTGAAGCACGTGCGCCATGTAGTCGTCGAAGGTCGCCCGCCTGGCGGGGTAGTGCGCTTCGATCGCCCTTCGTTCCGCCAGATAAGCGGGCACGCGATCTACCGCGAGTTCGCTCTCGGGTCCGTACTTCTCACTCAGCGCGCCCATGGCTGTCTCGCGCTCGGGAATCTTCGGGATATCGATCAGATAGCCACCGTATGCATTCACGTGGATGACGCCGCCTTTCACCGCCAACTGGCGGAGCCGGCCGTCATCGATGTTCCGCGGATGGTCATACAGGGCATCCGCACTGGTATGCGACAGGACAATCGGGGCCTGCGACAACGCAAGCAGCTGATCGAAGACCGCGTCGCTGGCATGAGAAGCATCCAGCACGATGCCGAGCCGGTTGGCTTCCTGTACCAATGCCTTGCCGGCAGGACTCAGACCATTCCACTCTGCACCTGCCGGGTCCGTCGACGAATCACCGAAATCGTTGTTCCGTACATGCGTGATGCCGAGCATCCTCAGCCCGAGGCGATGGTAGGCGGTCAGCAGACTGGGATCGCTGGCGAGCGGCGCTGCGTTCTCCATGCTGATGAAGGAGACACGCTTTCCGGCTTTCGCGATGCGTTCCGCATCGTCCGCGGTAAGCGCGAGCTCCATCTCTCCTGCATTCGCCGCCAGCATTTCATGGATGCTCACAAGACGATCCAGACCGTGGTCGCGCGCGGCGCGCTTCCCGGCTTCGTCACGGGCGCCCTGTGCGGTGTAGATGACCCAGAACCCCCCATCCAGGCCACCCGCCTTCATGCGCGGAAGATCCACTTGCGAGAGATCGCCTTCGTGCGCATGGTTGTCGGCGATGCTCCAGCCGGGACGACGGAAGTTGGCCGGCGTATCCAGATGGGTATCCAGCACGATCGCGTCCTCGTGCACGCGGCTCACCTCTGCAGACACGCCTTCGGCCGCCGCCCCATCGATACAGATCATTGTCAGCGCACTGGCCAACGCTATCCGACACAACCTCATGCTTCGCCCCCTCGGATGAGATGAAATCCGATTGTTGGCGAAAGCCGCGCAAGAAAAAACCCCCAGCCTTACGGCTGGGGGTTTTTGGGTAAAGCCCCTGGCGATGACCTACTCTTGCATGGCTTAAGCCACACTACCATCGGCGCGGCTGCGTTTCACTTCCGTGTTCGGGATGGGAACGGGTGGGACCACAGCGCTAATTTCACCAGGGAGAGGGTTGGAGCGTCGCCATCCAGTTAACGGATTAAGGCGCCAATCTCTCATAGGGTCTTGTGACGTAGCGGGCATTGGATTTTCTCTGACGATATCGTCGAGTCCAAGGCCACTTGAGGTTATATGGTCAAGCCGCACGGATCATTAGTATCAGTTAGCTCAATGGGTTGCCCCACTTACACACCTGACCTATCAACCACCTAGTCTTGATGGTTCCTTCAGGGGGCTTGTGCCCCGGGAGATCTCATCTTGAGGCGCGCTTCCCGCTTAGATGCTTTCAGCGGTTATCGCTTCCGAACATAGCTACCCGGCAATGCCACTGGCGTGACAACCGGAACACCAGAGGTTCGTCCACTCCGGTCCTCTCGTACTAGGAGCAGCCCCTCTCAAATCTCCAACGCCCATGGCAGATAGGGACCGAACTGTCTCACGACGTTCTGAACCCAGCTCGCGTACCACTTTAAATGGCGAACAGCCATACCCTTGGGACCGACTACAGCCCCAGGATGTGATGAGCCGACATCGAGGTGCCAAACACCGCCGTCGATATGAACTCTTGGGCGGTATCAGCCTGTTATCCCCGGAGTACCTTTTATCCGTTGAGCGATGGCCCTTCCATACAGAACCACCGGATCACTAAGTCCTACTTTCGTACCTGCTTGATCCGTCGATCTCGCAGTCAAGCACGCTTATGCCTTTGCACACAGTGCGCGATGTCCGACCGCGCTGAGCGTACCTTCGAGCTCCTCCGTTACTCTTTGGGAGGAGACCGCCCCAGTCAAACTACCCACCATACATGGTCCCCGATCCGGATTACGGACCTAGGTTAGAACGTCAAGCACATCAGGGTGGTATTTCAAGGTTGGCTCCACCGAAGCTAGCGCCTCGGTTTCATAGCCTCCCACCTATCCTACACAGACGAACTCAACGTTCAATGTAAAGCTATAGTAAAGGTTCACGGGGTCTTTCCGTCTTGCCACGGGAACGCTGCATCTTCACAGCGATTTCAATTTCACTGAGTCTCGGGTGGAGACAGCGCCGCTGTCGTTACGCCATTCGTGCAGGTCGGAACTTACCCGACAAGGAATTTCGCTACCTTAGGACCGTTATAGTTACGGCCGCCGTTTACTGGGGCTTCGATCAAGAGCTTCGCCTTGCGGCTGACCCCATCAATTAACCTTCCAGCACCGGGCAGGCGTCACACCCTATACGTCCACTTTCGTGTTTGCAGAGTGCTGTGTTTTTGATAAACAGTCGCAGCGGCCTGGTTTCTGCGACCCCCCTCAGCTATAGCCCGCATGGGCCACCAAAGGGGGTGCACCTTCTCCCGAAGTTACGGTGCCATGTTGCCTAGTTCCTTCACCCGAGTTCTCTCAAGCGCCTGAGAATTCTCATCCTACCCACCTGTGTCGGTTTACGGTACGGTCTGCGTGAGCTGAAGCTTAGGAGCTTTTCCTGGAAGCGTGGTATCAGTGACTTCGTCCTAAAGGACTCGTCTCGGTGCTCGGTCTTAAAGGATCCCGGATTTGCCAAAGATCCAAACCTACCGCCTTTCCCCGGGACAACCAACGCCCGGTACACCTAACCTTCTCCGTCCCTCCATCGCACTCACGCGAGGTGCAGGAATATTAACCTGCTTCCCATCGACTACGGCTTTCGCCCTCGCCTTAGGGACCGACTAACCCTGCGTCGATTAACGTTGCGCAAGGAAACCTTGGGCTTTCGGCGTGCGGGCTTTTCACCCGCATTATCGTTACTCATGTCAGCATTCGCACTTCCGATACCTCCAGCAGCCTTCTCAAGCCACCTTCGCAGGCTTACGGAACGCTCCTCTACCGCGCATAACAAAGTTATGCACCCCAAGCTTCGGTTTCGTGCTTAGCCCCGTTAAATCTTCCGCGCAGACCGACTCGACCAGTGAGCTATTACGCTTTCTTTAAAGGGTGGCTGCTTCTAAGCCAACCTCCTGGCTGTCTGTGCCTTTCCACATCGTTTTCCACTTAGCACGAAATTTGGGACCTTAGCTGTGGGTCTGGGTTGTTTCCCTTTTCACGACGGACGTTAGCACCCGCCGTGTGTCTCCCGTACATTCTGTCTTGGTATTCGGAGTTTGCCATGGTTTGCTAAGACGCGATGTCCCGCTAGCCATAACAGTGCTCTACCCCCAAGAAGATTCATACGAGGCGCTACCTAAATAGCTTTCGAGGAGAACCAGCTATCTCCGGGTTCGATTAGCTTTTCACTCCTAATCACACCTCATCCCCTACCTTTGCAACGGGAGTGGGTTCGGGCCTCCAGTACCTGTTACGGCACCTTCACCCTGGGCATGACTAGATCACCCGGTTTCGGGTCTACTGCCCGCGACTATGCGCCCTTATCAGACTCGGTTTCCCTTCGCCTCCCCTATACGGTTAAGCTTGCCACGAACAGTAAGTCGCTGACCCATTATACAAAAGGTACGCAGTCACCCTTGCGGGCTCCTACTGCTTGTACGCACACGGTTTCAGGATCTATTTCACTCCCCTCTCCGGGGTTCTTTTCGCCTTTCCCTCACGGTACTGGTTCACTATCGGTCGGTCAGGAGTATTTAGCCTTGGAGGATGGTCCCCCCATGTTCAGACAGGGTTTCTCGTGCCCCGCCTTACTCGTCTTCACTGAAAAGGTCTTTTCGAATACCGGGCTGTCACCGTCTATGGCCAGTCTTTCCAGACTGTTCTTCTAAAACCAATCCAGCTTAAGGGCTGGTCCCCGTTCGCTCGTCACTACTCAGGGAATCTCGGTTGATTTCTTTTCCTCCGGTTACTTAGATATTTCAGTTCACCGGGTTTGCTTCCAGCAGCTATGTATTCACTGCAGGATACTGCCGAAGCAGTGGGTTTCCCCATTCGGACATTGCGGGATCAATGCTTGTTGCCAGCTCCCCCGCACTTTTCGCAGGCTGCCACGTCCTTCATCGCCTCTGACCGCCAAGGCATCCACCGTGTGCGCTTATTCGCTTGACCATATAACCCCAAGTCGCCTCGGAGTTACATGCCGTGTTGATGGGGTACAAAGCCACCAACGCGAACATACGACTCAATTTATTAGGGACTCGAAGTCCCCGCCTTAGCCTCAACGACACGTCTAGATGAAAATCTAAAACGCTCGCTACGTCACAAGTTGTTAAAGAACACGAAGCCGGCTTCAGCGCCGATCCGTTTCAAAATAATCTTTTAGTGTGCGATTGCAGGTTTCAGAAGTAATAGCCAGCCTGGTTTTGGTGGGTCTGGGAGGACTCGAACCACCGACCTCACCCTTATCAGGGGTGCGCTCTAACCACCTGAGCTACAGACCCAAAAGTCGTTCTCAGTGGTGGAGCCTGTCGGGATCGAACCGACGACCCCCTGCTTGCAAAGCAGGTGCTCTCCCAGCTGAGCTAAGGCCCCGTTGTACGGGCTTACTCTGAAAAATGCAGGTGTCTTGTGTGGGCGCCTGACAAGAAGCGCTTGTCATGCTCAAAAGGAGGTGATCCAGCCGCACCTTCCGATACGGCTACCTTGTTACGACTTCACCCCAGTCATCGGCCACACCGTGGCAAGCGCCCTCCCGAAGGTTAAGCTACCTGCTTCTGGTGCAACAAACTCCCATGGTGTGACGGGCGGTGTGTACAAGGCCCGGGAACGTATTCACCGCAGCAATGCTGATCTGCGATTACTAGCGATTCCGACTTCATGGAGTCGAGTTGCAGACTCCAATCCGGACTGAGATAGGGTTTCTGGGATTGGCTCACCCTCGCGGGTTTGCAGCCCTCTGTCCCTACCATTGTAGTACGTGTGTAGCCCTGGTCGTAAGGGCCATGATGACTTGACGTCATCCCCACCTTCCTCCGGTTTGTCACCGGCGGTCTCCTTAGAGTTCCCACCATTACGTGCTGGCAACTAAGGACAAGGGTTGCGCTCGTTGCGGGACTTAACCCAACATCTCACGACACGAGCTGACGACAGCCATGCAGCACCTGTCTCACGGTTCCCGAAGGCACCAATCCATCTCTGGAAAGTTCCGTGGATGTCAAGACCAGGTAAGGTTCTTCGCGTTGCATCGAATTAAACCACATACTCCACCGCTTGTGCGGGCCCCCGTCAATTCCTTTGAGTTTCAGTCTTGCGACCGTACTCCCCAGGCGGCGAACTTAACGCGTTAGCTTCGATACTGGGTGCCAAGTTGCACCCAACATCCAGTTCGCATCGTTTAGGGCGTGGACTACCAGGGTATCTAATCCTGTTTGCTCCCCACGCTTTCGTGCCTCAGTGTCAGTGTTGGCCCAGGATGCCGCCTTCGCCACGGATGTTCCTTCTGATCTCTACGCATTTCACTGCTACACCAGAAATTCCGCATCCCTCTACCACACTCTAGTGATCCAGTATCCACTGCAATTCCCAGGTTGAGCCCAGGGCTTTCACAGCAGACTTAAACCACCACCTACGCACGCTTTACGCCCAGTAATTCCGAGTAACGCTTGCACCCTTCGTATTACCGCGGCTGCTGGCACGAAGTTAGCCGGTGCTTATTCTTTGGGTACCGTCATCCCCACCGGTTATTAACCGACAGGATTTCTTTCCCAACAAAAGGGCTTTACAACCCGAAGGCCTTCTTCACCCACGCGGTATGGCTGGATCAGGCTTGCGCCCATTGTCCAATATTCCCCACTGCTGCCTCCCGTAGGAGTCTGGACCGTGTCTCAGTTCCAGTGTGGCTGATCATCCTCTCAGACCAGCTACCGATCGTCGCCTTGGTGGGCCATTACCCCGCCAACTAGCTAATCGGACATCGGCTCATCTAATCGCGTGAGGCCTTGCGGTCCCCCACTTTCACCCGTAGGTCGTATGCGGTATTAGCGTAAGTTTCCCTACGTTATCCCCCACGAAAAGGTAGATTCCGATGTATTCCTCACCCGTCCGCCACTCGCCACCCAGAGAGCAAGCTCTCCTGTGCTGCCGTTCGACTTGCATGTGTTAGGCCTACCGCCAGCGTTCACTCTGAGCCAGGATCAAACTCTTCACTTAAAACTACTTAGCCCGAAGGCCAATGCTTTGAATGCAGATCGTCTGATCACAAGCTTTACGTATCGCTTGCATTTCTACAATTGACAAGATGCTCATGAATCGAACGTCTGCAAGATGGACAGCTAGTCCTTCCTGCAGGCGCCCACACAAGTCACCTGCGCACACTGTCAAAGAGCCTCGAAGTCGGCCTCAGCGCCTTCCTTCGTAACCGCAGCGTTTCCGCCGTGGTGAGCCGCCTATTATGGCGTACTTTTTCGTTTCGTCAACATCTTTTTTCGAAGTTGTTGGCGATTCGTTTCCCTTTCTCTTGGCGCCCTGCCGGTCCGGCAAGGCCCCGTGCGTCGGGGGAGGGAAAGTATGGCTGGTTCCATGACCTTTGTGAAGGGGTTCAGGCGAAAATTTTCACGCCCCGTCCACCACCCTTCCGACAACGGCGCGCTGCGGTCAGTTCGTCACAAGGCGGACGCGCGCGAAGTTGCGCTTGCCCACCTGCAGGACCCCCTCGAAACCCGCGGTCAGCTGCAGAGCCGGGTCTTCGACCACCTCGCCTTCGAGCCTGACCGCGCGCTCCTTGAGCTTGCGATTGGCTTCGGAATTGCTCGGCGTGATGCCGGCAGCCGTGAGCAAGGCGGCGATGCGGATGCCTTCGGCGGGCACCACGACATCCTTCAGCTCCAGCAGCGAGGTGTCGCCCTGGCCGGTGACGACGGCGTGCCAGCCTGCGATGGCCTTTTCGGCATCGCCCGCATCATGGAAACGGGTCGCCAGCTCACGCGCCAGACGCAGCTTCACGTCGCGCGGGTTCAGCCCACCACCGGCCACGGAGGCCTTCAGCGCGGCCGCTTCCGCCACGCCGATCTCGAAGCTCAACAGTTCGATCCAGCGCCACATCAGGTCGTCGCCGATCTTCATGGTCTTGGTGACGATATCGATGGCAGGCTCGCTGACCCCGATGTAGTTGCCCAGCGACTTGGACATCTTGTTGACGCCGTCCAGGCCCTCGAGCAGCGGCATGGTCAGCACGATCTGCGGCGCCTGGCCGTGGTGCTCCTGCAGGCCGCGGCCCATCAGCAGGTTGAACTTCTGGTCGGTGCCACCCAGCTCGACGTCCGCCTGCAGCGCCACGGAGTCGTAGCCCTGCACCAGCGGATACAGGAATTCGTGGATGGCGATGGACTGCTGCGCGGCGTAGCGCTTGGCGAAGTCGTCGCGCTCCAGCATGCGGGCGACGGTGTGCTGACCGGCCAGGCGGATCATGTCGGCCGCTCCCATCTTGCCGAACCACTCGGAATTGAAGCGGACCTCGGTCTTCCCCCGGTCCAGCACCTTGAACACCTGGTCCTCGTAGGTGCGCGCATTGGCCAGCACGTCTTCGCGGGTCAGCGGCTTGCGGGTGGCGTTCTTGCCGGAGGGGTCGCCGATCATTCCGGTGAAGTCGCCGATCAGGAAGATCACCTGGTGCCCGAGATCCTGGAACTGCCGCATCTTGTTCAACAGCACCGTATGGCCCAGATGGAGGTCGGGCGCGGTGGGGTCGAATCCCGCCTTCACGCGCAGGGGGCGACCCAGCTTCAGCCGGGCCTCCAGGTCTTCGGGCTTGAGGATTTCGTCGGCGCCACGGCCGATCAGGGCAAGAGCTTCTGCGGAGGACACGGGATAGCGGTTCCAGTAGGGCGGCCAGGTGAAGGCCAAGTCAGTGACGTGAAGTTACCGTTAAAAGAAAGTAAATAGTGATACCAATCAAAAAAGCTATTTGACTCAATGGTTTGACGCGAAGTCTTCGCGTGTCTATGGTACGCCGATTGGGGCTTTGCCTTGGCCCCGGGATGCAACCTTGATGCAAACTCATGGGGGCGGCAACGGCCGCAAGCAACAGTTCCGGGAACGCCTTGGGGTGCTTCGCGATACCGCGGTGAAGCGGCATCTGCCGCAAGGGCGCTGGACCCGCCGCCACTGGATCCACGCCAGCCTGTTCACCACCATCGGCGTGCTGATGGCCACCATCGTGCCGGGCTTTTCCAGCGCGATCCAGGCACCGGTCTCCGAACCCCGAAACACCCTGCTGCTCGACCTGCCCGAACTGTCGGCGGCACGCCAGGCCGGCATCGCGGGCGACAGCTGGCAGGTGGTGCGGGTGAAGCCTGGCCAGACCATGGGCGCGATCTTCGAGGAACTGGGCATCCCCGCCGCCACCCTGCACCGCATCCTGGACAACGCCGATGCCAAGAAGGCGCTGACGCGCCTGAAGCCCGGCACCGAGATCGCCTTCGACTTGCCGGTCACCGGCGGCCTGCGCACCCTGCGCTACGACCGCGACCCGAGCCACCGCGTCGAGCTGACGGTGGGCGAGGACAAGGTCACCGAGCGCGTCATCGCGCGCGAGACCACTACCCGCACCGTCGTGCTCAGCGGCAAGGTGGGGCGCTCGCTGAACCGGTCGGCCCGCAAGGCCGGCCTGACGTCCGCCAACATCAACTCGATGACGGACGAGATCTTCAAGTACGACATCGACTTCAACTCCGACCTGGGGCCGGAAGATCGCTTCAGCGTGGTGGTCGAACAGACCTGGCGCGAGGGCGAGCTGATCAGCACCGGCCCGGTGCAGGCCGCCACGTTCACCGTCGACGGCAAGCTGCATTCGGGCTTCCGCTTCACCCGTCCGGGCGGCAAGCCGGAGTACTTCACCGCCGCCGGCCGGCCGCTGAAGAAGAACTTCATCCGCATGCCGATCGCCTATGCGCGCATGAGCTCGAAGTTCGGTGCGCGTCGCCATCCGGTGCTGGGCACGATGCGCATGCACAAGGGCGTGGACTACGCCGCGTCGACCGGCACGCCGATCATGGCCGCCGGCGACGGCCGCGTGCAGTTCGCCGGCTGGCAGGGCGGCTACGGCCGCACGGTGATCCTCGACCATGGCCGCGGCCACACCACGCTGTACGCGCACATGTCGCGCATGGGCAACATCAAGCAGGGCCAGCGCGTCGCGCAGGGCACGGTGATCGGCTACGTCGGCACCACCGGCCTGTCGACCGGTCCGCACCTGCATTACGAATTCCGCATCAACGGCGTGCACCGCAACCCGCTGTCGGTGACGATGCCGCCGCCGGAGCCGCTGGCCGGCGCGCAACTCGCCGCATACCGCACGTATACGGCCAACGCGCTGGCGCGCATCCGCACGGTGGAAGACATCATCTACGCCGACGTCGGTCCCGCGGAAGAAGCTCCCAGGAAGCCGACCGCTGTCGCGGCCAAGGCCACGGCGACCAAGAAGGGCTAGCCGCCGGCGCTTGCGTAGCGGCGAGACATAAAAGGCGGGACACTGTCCCGCCTTTTTCTTTGCCCGACGATCCCGCATGACCCACGCCGCCGACGCCCTCGCTTCCGAGCTCTACCTGGGCCTGATGTCCGGCACCAGCGCCGACGGCATCGATGCCGCGCTGGTGCGGTTCGAAGGCGAGGGCCGCACGCTGCGTTGCGAACTACTGCACGGCCGCACGTTCGGCTGGGACGCGGCGCTGCGTGCGCAACTGGTGGCGCTGGGCCAGGGCGCGGACATGGTGTCGCTGGATGCGCTGGGCATGCTGGACGGACGCATCGCGCTCGCCTTCGCCGAAGCAGCGCTGTCGCTGTTGCAGGAGGCTGGCGTGCCGCGCGGCCGCGTGCGCGCGATCGGTTCGCACGGGCAGACGATCCGCCACCGTCCGCACGCGGACCCACCCTTCACCTGGCAACTCGGCGACGGCAACGTCGTCGCGGAACGCTGCGGCATCGCCACCGTCGCCGACTTCCGCCGCCGCGACGTGGCCGCGGGTGGCCAGGGCGCGCCGCTGATGCCGGCCTTCCATGCGGCGGTGCTCGGTTCCGCGCAGGAAGACCGTGCGGCGCTCAACCTGGGTGGCATCGCCAATTTCACCCTGCTGCCGATGGCCGGTGACGTCCGCGGCTTCGATACCGGCCCGGCGAACGCGTTGATGGACGCCTGGTGCGAACGCCACACCGGCCGCGCCTACGACGCCGGCGGCGCCTTCGCGGCCAGCGGGCAGGTCAACGCGACGCTGCTGGCCCGCCTGCTGGCCGATCCTTGGTTCGCGCTGCCGCCGCCGAAGAGCACGGGGCGCGAGCATTTCCACCTGGACTGGCTGCAGGCGCGCATGGACGACGCCGTGGTCGCGCCTGCCGACGTGCAAGCCACGCTGCTGGAGCTCACCGCACGCACCGTGGCGGACGCCCTGCAGATGACGCAGCCGGACACGCGCCGCGTGCTGGTCTGCGGCGGCGGCGTGCGCAATCACATGCTGATGGCGCGCCTGGCCGCGTACCTGCCGCAGGCCGTCGTGGAATCGACGGCCTCGCACGGCCTGGACCCGGACTATGTGGAGGCGATGGGCTTCGCGTGGCTGGCCCGCGAAACGCTCGCGGGTCGTCCCGGCAACCTGCCCGCCGTCACCGGCGCGACCGGGCGGCGCGTGCTGGGCACGGTGTATCCGGCCTAGAACCCTTTGCCGGGGGGAACATCCTTCAGCGCGCTGATCGCCTCGGCGAGCGCGTTGACCTCGCGGTCGTCGAAGCCGCCGCGCACTTCCGACTCGCAGACGAACAGCCCCTGCTCCAGCAGGTTGAAGATGGTGTCGTGGATCGGCCAGCCGCGTGCATGCGAGACGCGCCGGATGCGCTCGGCGAGGATGGGATCCACGTCCTTCAGCACGATGTCGGTCATTCCGCCTTCCCCCACCAACCCCTTCCGGAAACTGTAGCGCAGCCGGTCAAGCCTGCGTATCCGGCGCGTCGACGCCGGTCGCCGCCTCGTGCCCCCCGCCGAAGCGGATGCGCGGCGCCAGCCAGAAGAACAGCACGACCGCGGGCACCGCCACCAGCGCGGTGATCCAGAAGTACACGCCGTAGCCGGTCTGTTCGACGATGCCGCCGGAGACGGCGCTGAGCAGCTTGCCCGGCAGCATCACCAGCGACGAGAACAGGGCGTACTGCGTCGCGGTGAAGCGCTGGTTGACCAGCGCCGACAGGAACGCCACCAGCGTGGTCCCCTGGAAACCCTGCGCCAGGTTCTCGCCGGAGATCACCAGCGTCAGCTTCCAGATATCGCCATCCGCGCCGATCAGCCAGACATACAACAGGTTGCTGACCGCACCCAGCACGATACCCGCCAGCAGCGGCCACTTCACGCCCCAGCGCGCGATCGCGATGCCGGCCAGGAACACACCGCCCAGGCCCACCCAGATGCCGTAGAACTTGGTGACCGTCGCGATCTCGGTCTTGGTGAAGCCCTGGCCGAGATAGAACGGCGCCATGATGCCGCCGCCCAGCGACTGGTCGGATATCTTCGCCAGCAGGATGAACGCGAGCAGCGCCAGCGCCAGCGCCGCGCCGAAGCGGCGGAAGAAATCCAGGAACGGCTCCACGACGCCTTCCTGCAGGCCCTGCGCCCACGTCGTCATGCGCACGCGCACCACGTCGGGTTCGGACGCGATCAGGACCGCGACGACCGGGATCAGCATGAAGACCGCCATGGCGACATACACCTGCGGCCACGGCACATGGTCGGCCAGTACCAGCGCCAGCATGCCGGTGATGATCAGCGCGATGCGGTAGCCCAGCGAGTAGGTGGCCAGCAGCGCGCCCTGGGATTCCTGCGGCGCGATCTCGATGCGGTAGGCGTCCACCGCGATGTCCAGCGTGGCGCCGGCAAAGGCCGTCAGCAGCGTCACCCAGATGAAGGGCGCCAGCCGACCTGGCGTCAGGTGCGCCATCAGCAGCAAGCCTATGATGACCACGCCCAGCGCCAGCAGCAGCCAGCCCCGGCGCTGGCCGAACCGCCCCAGCAGCGGCAGGCGCCAGCGATCCACCAGCGGCGCCCACAGGAACTTAAGCGTGTAGGTCAGGCCGGCGCTGGCGATTAGGGTGATGTTCTTCAACTCCAGCCCGTTCTCGGTCAGCCAGTACGCCAGCGTGCCGGCCACCAGCAGGAACGGCATGCCCGAGGCGAAGCCGAAGAAGAACATCGTCCACGCCGACGGTTGCGCGAACGCGCGCCAGACCGAGGGCTTGGCCGGGCGATCGGCGGCCGTCGTCATCAGGTGTAGTCCACGATGAAGGGCGCATGGTCGGAGAAACGCTGCTCTCGGTAGATCGAGCACGCCTTCAGCCGGTCGCGCAGCGAGGGCGTGACGAACTGGTAGTCGATCCGCCACCCCACGTTGTTGGCGCGCGCGGCGCCGCGGTTGCTCCACCACGTGTAGTCCTGGCCTTCCGGATGCAGCGCGCGGTAGGCGTCGACCCAGCCGCCGTCGTCCACGCACATGCCGTTCAACCAGTCGCGTTCGGGTGGCAGGCAGCCGGAATTCTTCTGGTTGCTGGTCCAGTTCCTGATGTCCAGCCGGCTGCGCACGATGTTCCAGTCGCCGCACAGCACGTAATGGCGACCGCTGCGGCGCCATTCGTCCAGCACCGGCGCCAGCCAATCCATGACCTTGAACTTGAAGCCCTGGCGCTCGTCGCCCGACGAACCCGACGGGATATAGAACGACACCACGCTCAGGTCGCCGAAGCGCGCTTCGATGTAGCGCCCTTCCTCGTCGAAATCGGGCCAGCCCAGCGCGGTGCGGACCTCGTCCGGCTCCCGCTTCGCGTAGATCGCCACGCCGCTGTAGCCCTTCTTGGTGCTGGCGTCGCGGAACCAGGCCTTGTAGCCCGGCGGCAGGAATTCCGGACCGGCCAGTTGGTGCTCCTGGGCCTTGGTCTCCTGCACGCACAGCACATCGGCATTCTGCGTGGTGAACCAGTCGAAGAAGCCCTTCGTGGCGGCCGAGCGCAGGCCGTTGGCGTTGAAGCTGATGATGCGCATGTGCACGTCGTTCGTCGGAGACCGGGCAAGCGTACCCGAACCGGCGCATCCGTCGCGCGGCCGCGGCCGGCGCGGGGTTATCCTGTCACCTCACCTGTTCAGCCCAGTCCTGCCGATGACCGATCACCGCGCCCGCTTCCTCCAGCTCGCCCTGCATGCCCAGGCCCTGCGCTTCGGCCAGTTCACGCTGAAGTCCGGGCGGCAGAGCCCGTACTTCTTCAACGCCGGGCGCTTCGACAGCGGTGCGCGGCTGGCCGGGCTGGCGGCCTGCTACGCGGATGCGGTGGAAGAAGCAGGCCTGTCGTTCGACCTGCTGTTCGGTCCGGCCTACAAGGGCATCCCGCTGGCGACCGCGGTGGCCTGCGAGTTTGCGCGCCGCGGACGCGACCTGCCGGTGGCGTTCAACCGCAAGGAAGCGAAGGACCACGGCGAAGGCGGCCTGCTGATCGGCGCGCCGCTGGAGGACCGCCGCGTGCTGATCGTCGACGACGTGATCACGGCGGGCACCGCGATCCGCGAGGCGCTGGGCCTGATCCGCGCCGGCGGCGGCACGCCGGCCGGGATCGTGGTCGCGCTCGATCGCCAGGAAGTGCTGGGCGAACCGGGCACCGACGGAGCGCGCCGTTCGGCCGCGCAATCGGTGGCGGACGAGACCGGCGTCCCTGTCGTCGCCGTGGCCAACCTGCACGACCTGCTTGCATTTGCCGGCGAAAGCGCCGACCTTGTCCGCCATCGCGACGACCTGCTGGCCTACCGGGCCCGCTACGGCAGCGCGACCCAGGACTGACCGCAGTTGGGGACTGCCATGACCGTCCGTACCTCCACTTTCTACCTGCTGGCCGCCGTGCTCGTGGCTGCGCCCCTGGTGCACGCCCAAAGCAAGAAGGGTGCGGCGCCGGCCAACAAGAAACTCTTCTGCTGGGAAGAGAAGGGCCAGCGTGTCTGCAGCGATGCGCTGCCGGCCGATGCCGTGAACGTGGCGCGCGAAGAGATCAGCGCCGCCAGCGGCCTGCGCACCGGCGGCGTGGGCCGCGCCATGACCGACGAGGAGCGGGCACAGGCCGCCATCGAGGCGCAGCAGCAGCTGATCGATGCCGCGGCGGCCGACATGCGTCGCCGGACCGATGCCGCCATGCTGCTGTCGTACCGCAACGAGGACGAGCTGCGGCGCGTGTTCAACGAGCGCACCGCCATCGTGGACAACAACGTCCGCACCGCCCGCTACAACGCCATCAGCCTGCGCGACGGCCTGATCAGCCTGCTGCAGACCGCCGGCGACCGCGAACTGGCCGGCCAGCCCGTGCAGAAGGAAATGGCGGCCTCCATCCACCAGCGCCACGCCGAACTGGTCCGTACGCGCCGCCTGCAGCAGAGTTTCGAGAAGCAGCGCGCCGACCTCGATACCGAGATCGCCGGCATCCTGGAGCGCTTCCGCGCCATGAAGGGCATCACGCCGGAGCAGGCCGAGGACGCCGCCCTGAAATCGGCGGCACCGGAAGCGTCCACGCCGGTCCGCAGGTAAGGCACCGCGGCACGCGCCAGGCGCCGCCCTGGAAACGACAACGCCGGGCAATGCCCGGCGTTGTCATGAAGGCGTACCGCGTTCCGGCACTCAGAACGTCATCTTCAACTCCGGCGCCAGCGCCTGCAGGCGCGTGCGGAACTCGGTCTTGATGCGTTCGAGCGCGGCGGTGTTGTCGGCCTCGAAGCGCAACACCAGGATCGGCGTCGTGTTCGAAGCACGCACCAGGCCCCAGCCGTCGTCCCAGTCCGCGCGCAGGCCATCGATGGTGGACAGGCGCGCACCTTCGAACTCGGCACCGTCCACGAACCGCTCGACGATGGCATGCGGCGTACCGTCCGCCACGTCGACCTTGATCTCCGGCGTGGACACGCCATCGGGAAGCTCGGCCAGCACCTCGGACGGCGTCTCCGAGCGGTTGGCCAGGATCTCCAGCAGGCGCGCGGCGGAGTACAGGCCATCATCGAACCCGTACCAGCGCTCCTGGAAGAAGAAGTGGCCGCTCATCTCGCCGGCCAGCTCCGCGCCGCTCTCGCGCATCTTGGCCTTGATCAGCGAATGGCCGGTCTTCCACATCATCGGCGTGCCGCCATGCCGCAGCACCCAGCCCTGCAGCTTTCCGGTGCACTTCACGTCGTAGATGATCAGCGCGCCGGGGTTGCGCTCCAGCACGTCGGCGGCGAACAGCATCAGCAGGCGGTCCGGGAAGATCACCGCGCCTTCCTTCGTCACCACACCGAGACGGTCGCCATCGCCGTCGAAGGCCAGGCCGATGTCGGCGTCGAAGCGCTTCACCGTCTGGATCAGGTCTTCCAGGTTGTGCGGCTCGCTGGGGTCCGGATGGTGGTTCGGGAAGGTGCCGTCGACCTCGCAGTACAGCGGGATCACGTCGGCGCCGATGGCCTCGAGCAGCTGGGGCGCGATGTCGCCCGCCACGCCGTTGCCGGCATCCACCACGATCTTCAACGGACGCTCCAGCTGCACATCGTCGGCGATGCGCTGGATGTAGTCGGCGGCGATGTCGCGCTGCTGCAGGTCGCCGGGCATGCCGGCCACGTACAGGCGGTTGTCGCGGATGCGCTCGTACAGGTCGGTGATGGCGTCGCCCGACAGCGTCTGCCCGCCGACCACGATCTTGAAGCCGTTGTAGTCCGGCGGATTGTGGCTGCCGGTGACCGCCACGCAGCTGCCCGCGCGCAGGTGGTAGGCGCCGAAGTAGGCCACCGGCGTCGGCGCCAGGCCGATGTCGATGACGTTGCGGCCGGCCTTGCGCAGGCCTTCGATCAGTCCGCCGGCCAGGTCCGGGCCGGACAGGCGGCCATCGCGACCCACCACGATGTCGGTCAGGTCCTCGTCGCGCATCACCGAGCCGATGGCCAGGCCGATCAGTTCGGCGACTTCGACGCTCAGCGACGTTCCGACGATGCCGCGGATGTCGTAGGCGCGGAAGATGCCGGGATCCACCTCGACCGTCTTGCCGTCGGCTTGCCGGTAGGCATCGTCGCCGCCTTCTTCGGAAGCCGCGACGGCTCGCCCCGCGGACGCGGGTGGCGGATCGCGCAGCAGCGCTTCGCCCAGCGTGGGCTCGTCCGTGTCATGCATGTCAGTTCCTTTCTTTCCAATGTTCCCCAGGCGCAGGCCGCCACGCGCGACGAGCACGGCGGCGATGGCCAGGCCCGCCAGCAGGGCCGCCACCACCAGTGCCGGGATCGCGCCCAGGCCCAGCGGACCGGACTCGCTGTCGGGGGCCGCCGTCGCCACGCGCAGGCCGGTCTTGCCGACCGCATGCGCCATGCGCTCGGCCCCGTCCGCCAGCCGGCTGTTGCCACGCTGCGCGATCGAGTAACCGCCCTGGCGCAACGCCAGGTAGCCATCGGCCGGCATCGCCACGCGCTCGAACCCGTCGGTCAGTCGCGCCAGCGGCAGCCGCACGTACACCGCGCCCTGCGGCACCGCCGCCGCCAGGCCGAACGAGGTCTGCTTGCCATCCTTCACCACGCGCGTCGCCACGGCGTCGCCCTGCATGCCGGCTTCCAGCAGGGCCAGCTTGCTGTAACCGAAGGTCGGCGCATCGTCATAGGCCGGTATCAACGCACCGTCGAGAATCTCGACCTGCTCGGCTCCACTCCAGCCGTCCCGGATCGCCTCGGCGGCGGCGGCGGTGTCGTTCGCGGCCAGGGCTGCCTTAACTGGCGCCGAGGCCAGCCGTTGTTCCAGTTGCTTGACCTGCGCCGCATGACTGGCCAGCACGGCCTCGACCGCCTGGTCGCGCGCGCGTTCGGTGTCTTCCAGCAGGCCGGCGTCGCGCCACTGGCGGATACCGCTCCACGCCATCAGCGCTGCCAGCAAGGCGAGCAGCACCGCCAGCTTCGGCAATGCGCTGCGCAGGTCGCCCACCGGCATGCGCGCGCGGGTTCCGTTCGTCGTGTCCATCGTCTTGTCCCCTGTCATCGCACGCCGGTGTGGCCGAAACCACCCGTCCCCCGTGCGCTGTCGGCGAAAGTATCCACCACCTGCAGGCTCACGCGCACGACGGGCAGCACCATCACCTGGGCGATTCGGTCGCCCGGCTGGATGGTGAAGGCCTCGTGGCCGCGGTTCCACACGCTGATCAGCAGCGGCCCCTGGTAGTCGGCATCGATCAGCCCGGTACCGTTGCCCAGCACGATGCCGTGGCGATGGCCCAGCCCGGAACGCGGCAGCACCACCGCGCAGAGCTGCGGGTCGCCCAGGTGCAGCGCGATGCCGCTGGGTACCAGCGCCGCGTCGCCGGGCTCGAGCACGAGCGGCGCTTCCAGCGCCGCGCGCAGGTCCATGCCGGCACTGGCCTCGGTGGCGTAGGCCGGCAGCGGCCATTCATCGCCGAAGCGGGGGTCCAGCAGCTTCACTTCCACCGCGCGCGCTACGCTCATGCGTCCAGTCGCTCCACGATCAGGTCGATCAGTTCATCGGCAAGCTGTGTCTTGGGTGCGGAGGCGAAGTTGCGCTCGCCGTCCTTCCAGTAGGCGGTCATGGCGTTGCTGTCGCTTTCGAAGCCGCCGTCGGCGATGCCGACCCGATTGGCGACGATCATGTCCAGCCGCTTGGCGTCCAGCTTCTTGCGCGCGTACTCGGCCACGTTGTTGGTCTCGGCGGCGAAACCGACCACCAGCTTGAGCGCCTGCGTCTGCGCGGCGACCTCGGCCAGGATGTCGGGCGTGCGCACCAGGTCCAGCGCCAGCGATTCGCTGGACTTCTTGATCTTGTTGGCGGCCGGTTCGCGCGGCGTGTAGTCCGCCACGGCGGCGGCGCCGATGTAGATATCGGCCGGCAGCGCGGCGAACACGGCCTCGTGCATCTGCGCCGCCGAGCGCACGTCCACCCGGGTCACGCCCGCCGGCGTCGCCAGATGGACGGGGCCGGCCACCAGCGTCACGGCTGCGCCGCGCCGCGCCGCACTGGCGGCGACGGCGAAGCCCATTTTCCCGCTGCTGCGGTTGCCGAGGTAGCGGACCGGATCCAGGTCTTCATACGTGGGGCCGGCGCTGACCACGACGTTCAACCCGGCGAGATCCTGCGGCCCCTGCGGCACGGCCGTGGCCTGCCCCGCCAGCGCCGCGACGATCTCGTCGGGCTCGGCCAGCCGGCCGGGCCCGGATTCGCCCTCGGCGAGCGGACCGTCGTTCGGGCCGACCACGTGCACGTCACGGCCGCGCAGCGTGGCCAGGTTGGCCTGCGTGGCCGGGTGCTGCCACATGCGGTGGTTCATGGCCGGTGCGATCGTGAGCGGCGCGGTGGTCGCCAGGCACAGCGTGGTCACCAGGTCATCCGCCAGTCCGTGCGCCAGCCGCGCCATCAGGTCCGCGGTCGCCGGCGCGACGATCACCCGGTCCGCCCAGCGTGCCAGTTCGATATGGCCCATCGCCTGTTCGGCGGCGCTGTCCCACAGCGTGGTGCGGGTGGGGTGGCCGGACAGGGCCTGGAAGCTGAGCGGGGTCACGAACTGCTGCGCACCCGCCGTCATGGCGACCTGCACCTCCGCGCCCGCGTCGCGCAGCCGGCGCACCAGTTCCAATGCCTTGTACGCAGCAATCCCGCCGCCCACGCACAGCAGCAGGCGTTGCCCCGCCAGACCCTGCGTCTTGTCCGATCCGCTCACGTCGGCCCATTCCTACGTCGATACCGGCGATTAGCTTACCCGAACGCCCCGCGAGGCCCGATGCACGCGCGGGCGATCCAGGCCGACGATGGGGCCATGCATATCCGCGACTGGCCCCTGGACGAACGCCCCCGCGAGAAGCTGCTGGCCCGGGGACCCGGCAGCCTCAGCGACGCCGAACTGCTCGCCATCTTCCTCGGCTCCGGCCTGCGCGGGCGGGACGCAGTCGCCACGGCCCGGGACCTGCTGAGCCGGCATGGCCCGCTGCGCTCGCTGCTGGAGCGTCCACCGGCCGAACTCACCGACCTGCCGGGCCTGGGTCCGGCGCGCGCCTGTGCGCTGGCCGCGGCCCTGGAGCTCGGGACCCGCATGCTGCACGCCTCACTGGCGCGTGGCGACGCCATCGGCGACCCGGAGGCCGCCGGCCGCTACTTCACCCAGCGCCTGCGCGGTCGTCCCCATGAAGTCTTCGCCGCCCTGTTCCTCGACACCCGCCATCGCGTGCTGGCGTTCGAGGAACTGTTCCAGGGCTCGGTGGACAGCGCGGAAGTGCATCCCCGCGAAGTGGCGCGGCGCGCGCTGGCCCTGAACGCCACGGCGCTGATCGTGGGCCACAACCACCCGTCCGGATGTCCGGAACCGTCGGCCGCCGACCGGGCCGTGACCCAGCGGCTGAAGCAGGCGCTGGCGCTGGTGGACGTGCGCCTGCTCGACCATTTCGTCATCGGCGACGGGCCGGCGCAATCGATGGCCGCACGCGGCTGGGTCTGAGCGCCAGGCCTGGAACGTGTCTCGCTGAACCGCACCGATCCCACGCGGGGACCGGGAAAACCTAGAATAGGCGGCTCCCACGCAACACGACGGACCTCCGTGAAAGCTTCCCTCCGCGCCTTGATCGCCCAGGGCATCGACGCCCTGCGCTCCGCCGGCACCCTGCCGGCCGACGTCGCCACGCCGGATTTCGTGGTCGAGCGACCCAAGACGCGCGAACACGGCGACTTCGCCACCAATGCCGCCATGCAGCTGGCCAAGGCCGCACGCACCAATCCGCGCGCGATCGCGACGGCGCTGGTCGCCGCCCTGCCCGCCAGCGACGACGTGGCCAAGGTCGAGATCGCCGGCCCCGGCTTCATCAACTTCCACCTGAGCCCAGGCGCCTACCAGCGCGAAGTCGCCGCGGCGCTGGCGCAGGGCGACGCATACGGCCGCAACGGCAGCGGCCAGGGCCGTACCGTCGGCGTCGAATACGTGTCGGCCAACCCGACCGGTCCGCTGCACGTCGGCCATGGTCGCGCCGGCGCCATCGGCGACTGCATCGCCCGCGTGCTGGCCGCCAACGGCTGGGACGCCAAGCGCGAGTTCTACTACAACGACGCCGGCGTGCAGATCGACAACCTGGCCAGGTCCACCCAGGCGCGCGCGCTGGGCAAGGTGCCGGACGGCGAAGGCTGGCCGGAAGACGGCTACCGCGGCGACTACATCGCCGACGTGGCCCAGGCCTATCTCAACGGCGACTCGGTCGAGGTCGAAGGCCACGTGGTTACTGGCGAGAAGGATCCGCAGAACCTCGACGCCATCCGCCGCTTCGCCGTGGCCTACCTGCGCCGCGAGCAGAACCTCGACCTGGCCGCGTTCGGCGTGTCGTTCGACCGCTACTTCCTGGAGAGCTCGCTCTACGCCGACCAGAAGGTCGAGGAAACCGTGCGCAAGCTGGTCGCCTCCGGCCACACCTACGAGGAAGGCGGCGCGCTGTGGCTGAAGTCCACCGACTTCGGCGACGACAAGGACCGCGTGATGCGCAAGTCCGACGGCACGTACACCTATTTCGTGCCGGACGTGGCCTATCACCTCAGCAAGTGGCAACGCGGCTACGAACGCGCCATCACCGAACTGGGCGCCGACCACCACGGCTCGCTGGCGCGCGTGAAGGCCGGCCTGCAGGCGCTGGGCGAAGGCATTCCTCCGGGCTATCCGGAGTACGTGCTGCACCAGATGGTCACCGTGATGCGTGGCGGCGAGGAAGTGAAGCTCTCCAAGCGTGCCGGCAGCTACTTCACCCTGCGCGACCTGATCGAGGAAACCAGCGCCGACGCGACGCGCTGGTTCCTGATCGCGCGCAAGCCGGATTCGCAGCTGACGTTCGACATCGACCTGGCCCGCCAGCAGAGCAACGACAACCCGGTGTTCTACGTGCAGTACGCGCATGCCCGCGTGTGCAGCCTGCTGCGCCAGGCCGGTGAGAAGGGCTACGCCTACGACCAGGCCAACGGCCTCACGAACCTGGCGAAACTCGACGACGACACCTCGCTGCAGCTGATGGTGGAACTGTCGCGCTACCCGGAAGTGGTGGAAGCCGCCGGCGAATCGCTGGAGCCGCACCTGGTGGCGCAATACCTGCGCGAGTTGGCCTATGCTTTCCACACGTGGTACGCCGGCACGCCGGTGCTGATCGACGATGCCGCCGCACGCGATGCGCGACTGGCGCTGGCGCTGGCGGTCCGCCAGGCGCTGGCGAATGGACTGGACCTGTTGGGCGTCAGCGCGCCCGAGAAGATGTGAGCGGAGAGCAGTAGATGGCAGCAAGGCGCGGCAAGAACCAGGCCACCCGCAATTCCGGCCATGCCACCCCGCCCTGGGTGTGGCTGATCCTCGGCCTGCTGATCGGGCTGGCGGTGTATTTCATCGTGCCCGGCCTCGGCAAGAAGGACGGCGACGGCTTCTTCCGCCCGCAGCCGAACCCCGACGCCCAGCCTGCGCCGATCGACAGCGCCGACGTCGATGCCGTGGTGCCCGACGCGCCAGCCGATGCGCCGGCTGCCGCAACGACCGATGCCGCCACGCCGAAGGAAACGCAGTACGACTTCTATACGCTGCTGCCCGGCAAGGAAGTGCAGATGTCGGATGCGGAGCTCGCCGCCAGCGCCCGCGAGGAGGATGCCCGCAAGGCCCGCGCTGCACTGAGCGGCCAGTCGCCGATCGCGGCCACGCCGACGGCGACCGACGCCACCCAACCCTCGCCCATCGATGAAACCCCCGCGCCGCGCGCGCAGGAAACACCGCGTGCCGCGGAGGCGTCCCCCGCGCCCAGGCCCGCCACCACCGTGGCCAGCGCCGACACCGGCGCGCGCTACATCCTGCAGGCTGGCGCGTTCGGCGCGTCCGGCGATGCCGAAGCCACCAAGGCCAAGATCGCCATGCTCGGCCTCAGCGCGCGCGTGGAATCGGCGCAGATCAACGGCAAGACCGTGTACCGCGTCCGCATGGGGCCCTACGGCACCGCCAGCGAACTGGCCGAAGCGAAGCAGAAGCTCGCCAGCGGCGGTCTGCCTGCGATGGCGGTGAAAGCGCAGTGAGCCACGCGCGACCGCCCTGGCAGCGCCTGGTGATGGCGACGGCCGCGGCGATGGTGTCGCTGCTCATCGCATCATGGCTGGTCGGGCGCATTCTGCCTACAGCCTGGCAGGACGTGGTGCAGACCCGCTGGGGATTCCTGACGCCGGTCAGCTACTTCGTCACTGCGGCCTGCATGGGCCTGGGCGGCGCACTGGCCGGCCATCGCTTCCTGATCGTCGCCGTCGGCCTGACGCTGGCCGTGTGGATCGCGACGCTGTCGGTACTCGCCGGCATCGCCGGCTCGGCCTCGGACATCGCCTACCCGCTCGATTACCTGCTGCGCACGAATGCGCTCAGCGCCACGCTCTCGGTGGTGGCAGCCGCACTCGGCACCTGGCTCGGCGCGCTCTGGTACGCGCGCCGCGCCGCGCGGCGCTGACCGCATTCCGTTGTCCTCCCCCAAGGAACTCCCATGACCCGCACCGCCCTCATCACCGGCGCTACCTCCGGCTTCGGCGCCGCCGCCGTCCGTCGTTTCGCGGCCGCCGGCTGGCGCGTGATCGCGACCGGGCGCCGCGCCGACCGCCTGCAGGCGCTCATGGACGAGGTCGGTGCGGACAAGGTGCACGCGGCCGCGTTCGACATCCGCGACGAGGCCGCGATGGACGCCGCCCTCGCCGCGCTGCCGGAAGGCTTCCGCGACATCGACCTGCTGGTGAACAACGCCGGCCTCGCACAAGGCACGTTGCCTGCGCAAACCGCACTGCTGTCGGACTGGCGCACGATGATCGACACCAACGTCACCGCGCTGGTCGTGCTGACGCACCGCCTGCTGCCGCAACTGGTCGAGCGGAAGGGCGCGATCATCAACATCAGTTCGGTCGCCGGCGTGTATCCGTACCCCGGCGGCAACGCCTACGGCGGCAGCAAGGCCTTCGTCAGCCAGTTCTCGCTCGGCCTGCGCAGCGACCTGCACGGCACCGGTGTGCGCGTGACGACGATCGAGCCGGGCATGGCCGAAACCGAATTCACCCTGGTGCGCACGCACGGCGACCAGGCCGCGTCCGACAAGCTCTACACCGGCGCGAACCCGATGACCGCCGAGGATATCGCCGAGTCCATCTTCTACGTCGCCAACCTGCCGCCGCACCTCAACATCAACCGGCTGGAGATCATGCCGGTGACGCAGTCGTTTGCGGGGTTCCAGGTCGCGCGCGACGCGACCTGACGCTGCCCTACTTGCAGGGCAGCAGCTTCGCCGCCAACCGGCCACCCCGGGTCAGCGCGGTCTTCACCGTCGTGTCGCCCGCCTTGATCTCGACGTCCTTGATCATCTCGTCGCTGCGCGCCACGGTGTAGTCCTGACGCTGGTAGTGGTTCACCGCGCCGTATCCGGTGTTGCTGGTGCCCGCATAGACATCGCGCGACATCGCCTGGTTGAACTCGAACTGCATGAACAGGTAGTAGCGCCCCGGCCGCATGTCCTGGAACCGGAAATTGCCCTTCTCATCGGTTTCCGTCTCGACCCGCGTGGCGTACGCATCGTCCGACATCGTGGCTACGCGGTTCCGCTGATCCTTCTTGCGGAGCCTGACCCACTCCTCGAAATACGGCGTCGCCGGGAACAGCATCACCTGTCGGTTCTCCGCCAGGTAGAAACGACCGTCATGGTAGGAGCACGCGACACCCGTGATGTTGGCGCTGCCCTTGTCCAGCGCCGCGACGGCCTGCGCCTTGTCGAAGGCGACCTGCGGCTGCACGTGCTCCACCTGTGGCCGCGTATCCACCTTGGGAGACGTCCTGAGCTGGGCCACGGCGGGCCACGCCACCATCGAGAAAGCCACGACACTCCACCACGACACGCGCCTGATCGTTCTGCTCATCCCTGACTCCCTGGTTGCTTCATGCATGTAGTCACGCATCGCCATTCCGCAGGCGATGCCGCTCGCTGTCTGTTTACCATCGGCGCCGACGCCATGACAAGCCGGCGGAGGCTGCAGCCAACGCCGTCAAGGCAACGTGCAGGCGTCAGCCCAGCGGCTCATCCGACAGGTAGGTATAGCCGGTCAGGCCCGCTTCCAGCGCATCCGCCAGCCGTTGCGATTCCGCCGCCGGCAATCCGGCTGCTTCCACGCGCTGGCGATACACCGCGCGCAGATCGTCCAGCCTGTAGCCCACGTAGTCGAGCATCACGTCGGTGGTGTCGCCGCGCCGCTGCTGGGTAATCAGGTAACCGTTGCCGGCATCGGCACTGACTTCCACCGCATCGGTATCGCCGAACAGGTTGTGGATGTCGCCGAGGATTTCCTGGTACGCGCCCACCAGGAAGATGCCGAGGCGATAGCTCTCGCCGGGCTTCATCGCATGCAGCGGCAGCGAGGAATCCAGACCTTCGTTCTCGACGTAGGTCTTGACCATGCCGTCGGAGTCGCAGGTCATGTCGGCGATGATGCCGCGGCGCGCCGGCGCCTCATCCAACCGCTCGATCGGCACGATCGGGAACACCTGGTCGATGGCCCACACGTCGGGGATCGATTCGAACACACTGAAGTTGACGAAGTACTTGTCGACCAGGCGCTCGTTGAGCTCGTCCAGCAGGTCGCGGTGGCTGCGCTCGTCGCTGCTCAGGCGCGCACGCACGGCATGCGCGATGGCATAGAACAGGTCGTCGATGCGCGCGCGGTGGACCAGGTCGATCTGGCCCAGCGCGTACAGCGACAGGCCTTCGCTGTGGTGGTGCTGCGCCTCGTGGAAGAGTTCGACGGCCGGGCGTGTATCGAGTTCGCTGTGGATCTCGCGCAGGTGGCGGATCACCGCCGGCTCGTCGTCGTGCGACGGCGGCACGCGTCCTTCCGGAGCCTGCTCGACTTCGGACACGTTGACCACCAATACCGCATGGTGCGCGGTCATCGCGCGTCCGCACTCGGTGACGATGCGCGGCGGCGTCAGTCCGTGCTGCTCGCAGGCTTCGGCCAGCGGCTGCACGATGTTGCTCGCGTACTGGCCGATGCCGTAATTGATCGAGCAATAGCTGCGCGAGCGCGTGCCTTCGTAGTCGATGCCCAGGCCGCCGCCGACGTCGACATGGCTGATGGTCGCGCCGAGCTTCGACAGCTCGACGAAATAGCGCGTCGCCTCGCGCATGCCGTTGGCGATGTCGCGCACGTTGCTGATCTGCGACCCCATATGGAAATGCAGCAGGCCCAGCGTGTCCTGCAGGCCGGCCTCACGCAGCTGCTTCCACAGGTCGAGCACCTGGCGCGGGGACAGGCCGAACTTGGCCTTGTCGCCACCGCTGTTCTGCCACTTGCCGGCGCCCAGCGTCGCCAGGCGCATGCGCACGCCCAGGCCGGGCTTCACGCCCAGCGCGCGCGACTCTTCGATGACCAGCGCCAGCTCGGACGGCTTCTCGATGACGATGAAGGTCTGCAGGCCCAGCTTGCGGCCGATCAGCGCCAGGCGAATGTACTCGCGGTCCTTGTAGCCGTTGCAGACGATCAGGCCGCCGGGGCGCGACAACGCCAGCACGGCCATCAGCTCGGGCTTGCTGCCGGCTTCCAGGCCGAAGCCTTCACCGGCGTGCGAGGCCAGCGTGCCCGCGACGCCGCGATGCTGGTTGACCTTGATCGGATACACCGCGGTGTAACCGCCCTGGTAGTCCCAGTCGGCCTGCGCCTGCGCGAACGCGGCCTGCAACTTACCGAGGCGGTCGCCCAGGATGTCGGGGAAGCGCACCAGCAGCGGCAGCTGCGCGCCCTGCGCGCGTGCGGCGTCGACCACCTCCGGCAACGGGATCAGCGGGCCCTGCGGGCCCTTGGGCGACACCACGATGCGGCCGGCGGCGTCCACGTCGAAATACCCTTCGGCCCAGTGCGGGACGGAGTAGGTTTTGCGGGCGTGGTCGGTGGACCAGGTGGGGCTGGAAGTCATGGCTATTCGCTGGGCTGGCGCGTGGCGACGCGTTCTTCATTGCCGGGGCGGAACGTCCACCGCGGCGCGGACGCGCATTCTACAGGCTGCGGTCACACGGGTCCGTTACAATGCGCCGCCTCGCTGACGCCCCTCTCCCGCCGGGAGAGGGGTTGGGGGCGCCTCCGTAGCTCGTCCGACACACTGATGATGGACGAGCCGCAGCGAGCCATGAAGGCGAACCATCGGCTGTTCACCTCATTCACTCGCTGTGGCTCGTTCTTCAGCAAAGAGGCGGACAGGCGACCGGGGCACACCCTCGTCCGGCGCTTCGCGCCATCTTCTCCCGGAGGGAGAAGAGAGCTACCTCACTCCTTCACCCGCAGGACACCACCCCATGACCGCCAACGACACCTGGTTCATCGAACACTTCTCGCACACCGGCTCGGCCATCGGCTTCCGCACGACCGGCAAGCTGGACGAGGTGCAGTCGCCGTTCCAGAAGATCGAGATCTACGACAGCACCGACTGGGGCAAGTTGATGGTGATCGACGGCGCGATGATGCTGACCACGCGCGACAACTTCTTCTACCACGAAATGATCAGCCACCCGGTGCTGTTCACCCACGCCGCGCCCAAGCGCGTGGTGATCATCGGCGGCGGCGATTGCGGCACGCTGCGCGAGGTGCTGAAGCACCCGGGCGTGGAGAAGGCGACGCAGTGCGATATCGACGAGCAAGTCACGCGCATGGCGGAGAAGTATTTCCCCGAGCTGTGCGAATCCAACAACGACCCGCGCGCCGAGCTGCTGTTCGACGATGGCGTGGCCTACATGGCGAACTGCGAACCCGGCAGCGTCGATGTGGTCATCGTCGACTCGACCGATCCGGTCGGCCCGGCGGAAGGCCTGTTCAACAAGGCGTTCTTCGAGAGCTGCTACCGCGCACTGAAGCCGGACGGCCTGCTGGTGCAGCAGTCGGAGTCGCCGCTGGCGCTGCTGGACCTGATCAAGGACATGCGCGCCGAGATGGGCAAGGCCGGCTTCCAGTCGTTCAAGACGCTGCCGTTCCCACAGCCGTGCTATCCGACCGGCTGGTGGAGCGTGACCATCGCCAGCAAGGCAGCCGGCGCCGACTTCGCGTTCCGCCAGGCGGACGCGGCAGCCAAGCCGTTCGATACGTTGTATTACACCGCGCACCTGCATACCGGTGTGCTGGTGGCGCCGCCGTTCGTGGCGAAGGCGCTGGGGGAGTAAGGCCCCTTTCGTTTTCGTTAAAAAGCCCCGCTACGCGGGGCTTTTTTCTTGGCGACTTCCTGTCAGCTCTGGCAACCCTCTACCCCTGCGATCTGAACTGCTCGAAGAATGCGTAGTCGATCTCGATGATCTGTTTTGGCCGCACACCCAGTCCGACGTCTTCAAAGAGAGTTACCAGACGGTCTCCGTCCACCAGTTCTATCGGGATTACACCGTCGCGGGCGGCCTCCATTTCCGCATCAGACGTGAAGCGTCCGGTGGTTATGAAAACGCCCTTCTCCGCTCTCCCGAGCAAGGCATTCCTGAATTCGCCTACCGCCGCCCTACCGACCACGTCCTTGTAGCGCTTCGCCTGAAAAGCGACTTTAAGACTGACGAAAGGGCTCAGCCTCAGAACACCATACCCGTCAATACCCCCGTCTCTGGACTTTTGAGTGACGGATACGGATTCGAATCCGTGTTCACGCAATAGGCGCTCGCATACCAGTTCAAATCCGTAGGGCGGCAACGACTGAAGCACCTCAAGCAATGACTGCTCTTGTTGCTCATCGAGAGGCAGATCGTCCACAGGCACTGCCGTCGCAATCTCTGCCTCTACGGGAGTTCGGCGAGTCTCTTGATACTGCTTTACTGTCGAGAGAAAGATCGCCCGGCTGGCAACATCATCAAGATGGGTTTTCCACCCCAGTGGAGTCAATGTCCAGACTCCCCTTCGGGAGTCATCAATCATCCCCTGCCAAACCAGGTACTGTCGGGCCCATTGAACCTGGTTATGGAATCTATTTGCTCCAGACTTGATCGTTGGATCCGTCACTTCTGGCGGAAGATCGAGTGCTCTCGCGATCCAGCTCGACACTTCTTTAGGCTTCGCGGAGCCACCTACCGAACGCAGACAATCAAGCAGCGGTCCCATCCAGCGGACGAATTCCGTTGTCCCCTTGGTTCGCTTGCTCACAGCGCATCCGCGTCGAGCTCGCCGGTGCGAATTCGCACCACCCGCTCCAGGTCGTAGACGAAGACCTTGCCGTCGCCGATCTTGCCGGTGCCCGCCGCCTTCACGATGGCCTCGACGACCTGTTCGACCTGGTCGTTGGTCACCGCGACCTCCAGCTTCACCTTCGGCAGGAAGTCGACCACGTACTCGGCGCCGCGATAGAGCTCGGTGTGGCCCTTCTGCCGGCCGAAGCCCTTCACTTCGGTGACGGTGATGCCGGCCACGCCGGATTCTGCCAGCGCTTCGCGCACGTCGTCCAGCTTGAACGGCTTGATGATCGCCATGACCATTTTCATGCAGAGTGCTCCCGTCGATGCTGCCCGCAGGATAGCGCGACGAGACGGCGTGCGGTTGCGGCTGCGGGCCGTCTCGCGGTTCAATGGCCACCTCGCCGCCGGATTTTCCCGACAGCGCTGCGCAGCGAATCCCGATGGCCGGTATCGGCGTCGGCCTCGCAAGCTCGATGCACTGCCGGAGAACAGACATGATCGACCTCAACCACATCGACGACCTCGCCCGCCGCCTCAGCCAGCTGGTGCCGCCCGGCCTGCGCGACTCGCAGGAGGAACTGCAGCTGACCTTCAAGTCCGCGCTGCAGGCAGGCTTGGCGAAGCTGGACCTGGTGACCCGCGAGGAGTTCGACGTGCAGCAGGCCGTGCTGCTGCGCACCCGCGAGAAGCTCGAAACGCTGGAACGCACCGTCGCCACGCTGGAAGCCCAGCTGGCCGACAAGCCCGCCCAGTCCTGACCCCGCCGCCATGAGTCTGGCCCTGGTGAACAGCCGGGCACGGGCGGGCGTGTCCGCGCCGCCGGTGCGGGTGGAAGTGCATCTGTCCGGCGGACTGCCGTCCACCCAGATCGTCGGCCTGCCCGAAGCCGCCGTGCGCGAAGCGCGCGATCGCGTCCGTGCGGCGATCCTTTGCGCGCAGTTCGAGTTCCCTACCCGTCGCATCACCGTCAACCTGGCGCCCGCGGACTTGCCGAAGGATGGGGGCCGTTTCGACCTGCCCATCGCCCTCGGCATCCTGGCAGCAAGCGGGCAGATCCGTCGCGAAGCGCTGGCCGAGTACGAGTTCCTCGGCGAGCTCAGCCTGACCGGCGAACTGCGTGCCGTGGATGGCGTGTTGCCGGCGGCACTGGCCGTGGCCGCGGCCGGCCGTACCCTCGTGGTGCCCGAGCCCAGCGGTGCGGAAGCGGCGCTCGCGCGACAGGGACAGGCCCGCACCGGCCGCACATTGCTGGAAGTGTGCGCGCTGCTGGAGGGTCGCAAGATCCTGCCGCCCGCCGTTGCGCCGCCGCCGTTGCCGCCCTCCATTCCCGACATGGCCGACGTCCGGGGGCAGGCGCACGCACGCCGGGCACTCGAGGTCGCTGCGGCAGGCGGACACCACCTGCTTCTCATCGGCTCTCCCGGCTGCGGCAAGACCCTGCTGGCGTCGCGGCTTCCCGGCCTGCTGCCGGATGCCAGCGACGCGGAAGCCATGGAGAGCGCCGCCATCGCCTCCGTCAGCGGCCGCGGGCTGGATCCTGCGCGCTGGCGGCAGCGTCCTTACCGGGCTCCCCACCACACGGCGAGCGCGGTGGCGCTGGTCGGAGGCGGCGCGCAGCCGCGACCCGGCGAAATCTCCCTCGCGCACAACGGCGTGCTGTTCATGGACGAATTGCCCGAATGGAGCCGCGCAGCGCTGGAGGTGCTGCGCGAGCCGCTGGAATCCGGCACGGTCACCGTCTCGCGTGCCGCGAGGACCGCCGAATTCCCCGCACGCTTCCAGCTGGTAGCCGCCATGAACCCATGCCCCTGCGGCTGGGCCGGCGACCCCAGCGGACGCTGTCGCTGCGGCGCCGATGTAGTGCGTCGCTACCGGAGCCGACTGTCGGGGCCTTTGCTGGACCGCATCGACCTGCATGTGCACGTCCCGCGCCTGCCGCCGCACGAACTGCGGCCCGATGCGCCGGACGGCGAAGGCACGGCGGCGGTGCAGGCACGCGTGGTCGCGGCACGCGAACGGCAGCAGGCGAGGTGCGGCCGGCCGAATGCACGCATGGGACAGGCCGAGACGATGGCGCATTGCCGGCTTCAACCGCGCGACCAGGCCCTGCTGGAGCGCGCCGTCGAACGCCTGCAACTCTCCGCGCGCAGCCTGCACCGCATCCTGCGTGTGGCGCGGAGCATCGCCGACCTGGCGGACAGCGAATCCATCGGAACCGCACACCTGACCGAAGCCCTGGGCTACCGGGGACTGGACCGCGGCAGCGCAGCATGACCTCCGGCTACGGCGGTTGAAGGTGGGGTGTGATCTACTCGGGTCACACATCGCACCGGCAGGCGTCCTGCCTGCTGCCACCTTCTCGCCACCCAGGAGCCCGCCCATGCGCCACACCGCATTCCGCCTCACGTTGCTGGCCTCGACCGTCGCCGTCGCGCTCGCCGCGCAGGCCGCGCACGCCGCCCCGTCCGCCGCCGATCGCATCGCCGGTACCGAGCTGATCGCGCGCGACGCGCTGTTCGGCAATCCCGAACGTGCCAACGTGCAGCTCAGCCCCGACGGCAAGTACCTCAGCTGGGTCGCCGCCGTCGATGGCGTACTCAACGTCTGGGTCGCTCCCGCGGACAACCCCGCACAGGCGAAGGCGGTCACGCAGGACAAGGCGCGCGGCATCCGCAGCTATTTCTGGTCGTACAACCCCGACACCCTGCTGTACCTGCGCGACAGCGGCGGCGACGAGGATTTCCACCTGTACGCGGTGGACCTGAAGACAGGGCAGGCCAAGGACCTGACGCCGTTCCCGAAGACCACCGCGCAGGTGGCCGGCGTCAGCCCGAAACATCCCGGCACGATCCTGGTCGGCATGAACGACCGCGACACCAAATGGCACGACATCTACAAGGTCGACCTGGCCAGCGGGCAGCGCACGCTGCTGGAAAAGAACGAATCCGAGATCGGTGGCTACATCGCCGATGCCGACTACCAGCTGCGTTACGCCACGCGCTCGCGCCCGGATGGCGGCGCCGACGTGTTGAAGCACAGCGCGTCCGGCAGCTGGGAGAAGGTCGAGGACATTCCGTTCGAGGACGGGCTGACCACCAGTCCCGGCGGCCTGACACTGGACGGCCAGACGCTGTACTTCACCGATTCGCGCGGCCGCAACACCTCCGCCCTGTTCGCGGTGGACGTGGCCAGCGGCAAGCGCACGCTGGTGCTGGAAGATGCCCGCGCGGACGTCGGCGGCACGTTGGCCGATCCGAAGACGGGCAAGGTGCAGGCCGTGTCCGTGGACTACCTGCGCGACGAGTGGAAGGTGGTCGATCCGTCGATCCGGGCCGACCTGGAGAAGCTCGAGGCGATCGGCCCGGGCGACGTGTCGGTCAACACGCGCACGCTGGACGACAAGACCTGGATCGTCGCGTACTCGGCCGCCGAAGCGCCGCTGGTGTATTACCGCTACGACCGTCCGGCAGGCACGCTGACCAAGCTGTTCTCAGCGCGCCCGAAGCTGGAAGGCAAGCCGCTGGTGCCGCAATGGCCGGTGGAGATTACCTCGCGCGACAACAAGACGCTGGTGAGCTACCTGACCCTGCCGCGCAGCGCCGACGCGGACAACGACGGCAAGGCCAATGCGCCGGTGCCGCTGGTGCTGCTGGTGCATGGCGGCCCGTGGGCGCGCGACTCCTACGGTTACGGCGGCTACAACCAGTGGCTGGCCAACCGCGGCTATGCGGTGCTGTCGGTCAACTTCCGCGGCTCCACCGGCTTCGGCAAGGACTTCACCAATGCCGGCAACGGCGAGTGGGCCGGCAAGATGCACGACGACCTGATCGACGCCGTGCAGTGGGCGGTCAAGCAGGGCGTCACAACGGAGGACAAGGTCGCCATCATGGGCGGCAGCTACGGCGGCTACGCCACGCTGGCCGGCCTGACCTTCACGCCGGATACGTTCGCCTGCGGCGTGGACATCGTCGGTCCGTCCAACCTCAACACGCTGCTCAGCACGGTGCCGCCTTACTGGGCGAGTTTCTTCGAGCAACTGGCCAAGCGCATGGGCGACCCGCGTACCGAGGCGGGCAAGGCCTGGTTGACCGAGCGCTCGCCACTGACCCGCGCCGACCAGATCAAGAAGCCGCTGCTGATCGGCCAGGGCGCGAACGACCCGCGCGTGAAACAGGACGAGAGCGACCAGATCGTCAAGGCGATGACAGCGAAGAAGATCCCGGTGACCTACGTGCTGTTCCCCGACGAAGGCCACGGCTTCGCGCGTCCGGAAAACAGCAAGGCGTTCAACGCGGTGGCCGAGGGCTTCCTCGCCCAGTGCCTCGGTGGCCGTGCCGAGCCGATCGGCAACGATCTCAAGGGCTCCAGCATCAGCGTGCCGACCGGCGCCGATGGCGTCCTCGGCCTGTCGGAGGCGTTGAAGCGCCACACGCAGGAAGTGAAGAAGTAAGCCTTCAGCTTCCCTGCAACGAAGAAACGCCGGCGCAAGCCGGCGTTTCTTTTTCCTGCATCCCTGCAACAGCGGTCAGGCCGCCTTTTCCTTCTCGTAGAACTGCTCCTCCTCGGTGGAGCCCTTCAACGCGGTGACGCTGGAACTGCCGCCCTGGATGACGGTGGTGACGTCGTCGAAGTAGCCGGCGCCCACTTCCTGCTGGTGCGAGACGAAGGTGTAGCCCTTCTCGCGCGCGGCGAACTCGGCTTCCTGCACCTGCTCGACGTAGTGCTTCATGCCTTCGCCGCGGGCGTAGTCGTGGGCGAACTTGAAGGTGTTGAACCAGTTGATGTGGATGCCGGCCAGGGTGATGAACTGGTACTTGTAGCCCAGCGCCGACAGCTCGTCCTGGAAGCGGGCAATCTGCGCGTCGTCCAGGTTCTTCTTCCAGTTGAAGCTGGGCGAGCAGTTGTACGACAGCAGCTTGCCCGGGTGCTTGGCGTGCACGGCCTGGGCGAACTCGCGCGCGAAGCCGATGTCCGGCGTGCCGGTCTCGCACCACACCAGGTCGGCGTACGGCGCATACGCGACGCCGCGGCTGATCGCCTGCTCCAGGCCGTTCTTCACCCGGTAGAAGCCTTCCGCCGTGCGCTGGCCGGTGACGAAGGGCTGGTCGTTGGCATCGAAGTCCGAGGTCAGCAGGTTGGCGGCTTCGGCGTCGGTGCGCGCCAGCACGATGGTCGGCACGCCCAGCACGTCGGCGGCCAGGCGCGCGGCCTGCAGCTTCTGCACGGCTTCCTGCGTCGGCACCAGCACCTTGCCGCCCATGTGGCCGCACTTCTTCACGGCGGCCAGCTGGTCTTCGAAGTGCACGCCCGCGGCGCCGGCGATGATCATGTTCTTCATCAGCTCGTAGGCGTTCAGCACGCCGCCGAAACCGGCCTCGCCGTCGGCGACGATGGGCAGGAAGAAGTCGATCGCGTCCTTCTCGTCGGCCTTGCCGTCGCAGATGTTCTTCCACTGGATCTCGTCGGCGCGCTGGAAGGTGTTGTTGATGCGGCGGACCATGGTCGGCACCGAGTCGTAGGCGTACAGCGACTGGTCGGGATACATGGTCTCGGAGGTGTTGCCGTCGGCGGCGACCTGCCAGCCGGACAGGTAGACGGCTTCCAGGCCGGCCTTCGCCTGCTGCATCGCCTGGCCCGCGCTGATCGCGCCGAAGGCGTTGACGTAGCCCTTCTTCGCTTCGCCGTTGACGAGCTTCCACAGCTTCTCCGCGCCGCGCTTGGCCAGGGTGTGCTCCGGCTGCAGGCTGCCGCGCAGGCGGACGACATCGGCGGCGGCGTAGTCGCGCTTGATACCGCTCCATCGCGGGTTGTTGTCCCAGTCGTTCTGGATGGCGTCGATCTGCTGTTGCTTGGTGCTCATGGCGGGCTCTCTTTCGTCGTGGGGCGTCGTGGTGGGGGTGATCGGTCGATGGGTCAGTCGATGCGGTCGTACGCGGGCAGGGTCAGGAAGTCGGCCAGCTCGTCGGCGCGGCTCAGGTGGTCGAGCAGGGCGATGGCTTCGGAGATGCGCTCGCCGCCCGGCAGGCGCGAGTGGTCGCCCAGCTTCGCGGGCAACGCGGCCAGCGTGCGTTGCAGCAGCGCGTAGTCGATCTGGGTGCCGTCGCACAGGTGCACGTCCGGCGTGTGCAGCCATTGCCAGATTTGCGTGCGCGAGATCTCGGCGGTCGCGGCGTCTTCCATCAGCCAGTGGATCGGCACGCAGCCGTTGCCGTCCAGCCACGCGGCCAGGTAGCGCACGCAGACTTCGACGTTGCCTTCGAAGCCGGCGCGCGTGATGGTGCCGGTGGACGGGCGGATCAGGTCATCACGCGTGACCGCCACGTCCTCGCGCAGCACGCCGCGCTGGTTGGTCTGCGGCATGTGCTCGTCGAAGAGCGCCTTCGCCACCGGGATCAGCGCCGGATGCGCGACCCAGGTGCCGTCGTGGCCGGCGGTGACTTCGCGCAGCTTGTCGGCGCGCACACGGGCCAGCGCCTGCTCGTTCGCCGCTTCGTCGTTGTTGATCGGGATCTGCGCCGCCATGCCGCCCATCGCATGCGCGCCGCGGCGGTGGCAGGTCTGGATCAGCAGTTCCGAATAGGCCTTCAGGAACGGCTGCGTCATCGTCACCTGGCCGCGCTCCGGCAGCACCTTGTCGGCATGGCGACGGAAGGTCTTCAGGTAGGAAAAGATGTAGTCCCAGCGACCGCAGTTCAGGCCGACGATGCGCTCGCGCAGCGCATGCAGGATTTCATGCATCTCGAACACGGCGGGCAGCGTCTCGATCAGCACGGTGACCTTCATCTGACCGTGCGGCAGGCCCAGCGCGGCCTCGATGTGCGACAGCGCGGTCTCCCACAGTGCCGCCTCTTCCATGCTCTGCAGCTTGGGCAGGTAGAAGTACGGGCCGCGGTCCTTCGTCTGCAGCGCGCGGGCGTTGTGCCAGGCGAACACGGCGACGTCGAACAGGCCGCCGGCGATCGGTGCGCCATCGATCAGCACGTGCTTCTCGTCCAGGTGCCAGCCGCGCGGGCGCACCAGCAGCACGGCCTGCTCGTCCTGCGGCTTCAGCGCGTAATGCTTGCCGTTGTCGCCCGTGAAGGTCAGTTCGCCGGCCACCGCGCCGATCAGCGCGCGCTGGCCGGTCAGCAGGTTCTGCCAGGTCGGCGAGGTGGAATCCTCGAAGTCGGCCATGAACACCTTCGCGCCGGAATTCAGCGCGTTGATGACCATCTTCGGATCGACCGGGCCGGTGATCTCGACGCGGCGGTCCTGCAGCGCGTTCGGGACCGGGGCCACGGTCCAGTCGCCGTCGCGGATCGCACGGGTGTCGTCGCGGAAGTCCGGCAGTCCGCCGGCGTCGAAGAACGCCTGGCGCTCGCGGCGGGCCCGCAGCCGGGCCTGGCGCTCCGGTTCGATCGCACGGTGCAGCGAGACCAGCAACGCCAGCGCACCGGGCGGCAGCAGTGCGTCCTGGTCCGCCAGGCGGGCGGTCAGGGCGATGCCGGGGGTGGGACGGTCGGCGCGTGCATCGCGCGGCGGCAGGGCGAAAGCGGGAGCGGACATGGGGGTCTCCTGGCGACTTGCTGGAGATGCACAGTGCTCCCCGCTCGAATTATTTGACAAAACAGTTTTGTCAATGCACTAAATAAGCTCTGCTTATAGTTGACTAGATCGTGAGCTATAAAGAAGCGCCAACCCCGCGATTTCCCTACAAATCCGACCGCCTGAAGCCGCTGCGCGCCTTCTGCCAGACGGTGCGGCTGGGGTCGGTATCGCGGGCGGCCGAGGCACTTTTTGTCAGCCAACCAGCCATCACGCTGCAGCTGCAGGCGCTGGAACGGGACCTGGGCGTCACCCTGTTCGAGCGCAGCGGGCGCCGGCTCACGCCGAGCCGGGAGGGGCAGGTGCTGTACGAGCTGGCGCAGCCGCTGGTGGCGGGCCTGGACGGGCTGGACGCGACCTTCCGCGAGAAGGTCAGCGGGCTGGAAGCCGGCGAGCTGAACGTGGCCGCCAACAGTTCGACCATCCTCTACCTGCTGCCGAAGATCGTGGAGCACTTCCGCCAGCAGCACCCGGACGTGAAGCTGACCCTGCACAACGCCGCCACCGCCGACGGCACCGACCTGCTGCGCTCGGACGCGGTGGACCTCGCCGTGGGCTCAGTGCTCGACGTGCCGGCCGACCTCAGCTACGCACCGGTGTACCGCTTCGAGCCGATGCTGATCACGCCGCCGGAGCATCCGCTCGCGAAGAAGCGCGACTTGCGCCTGGAGGACCTCTCACCTTACGGCCTGATCCTGCCGCCGAAGCGCCTGATCACCTACCGCCTGGTCGACCTGGTGTTCCAGCAGGCGCGCGTGCCGTACACGGTCGCGCTGGAAGTCGGCGGCTGGGAGGTCATCAAGCAGTACGTCAGCATGGGCATGGGCATCTCGATCATCGCCTCGATCTGCCTGACCGACAGCGATCGCGACCGGCTGGCGGCACGCTCGCTGGCGCAGTGGTTCCCGTCGCGCAGCTACGGCGTGGTGGTGCGCAAGGGCAAGTTCCTGTCGCCACAGGCACGTGCGTTCATCGAACTGATCCAGCCGCACCTGTTCGAGCGTCGCGATTACGATGAGAGCGGACACTCCGAGCGCTGACGCCCCTTCATGAGCGGCCGTTACCGACAACACGATTTCGCGGCTGGCCAAGCCCTGCTGTGTCGCTGGGACTATCTGTAGGGCGCGCAGGCGATGCCTGCGCTGGTGCTGCCGGATGCCTGCGTCGACCTGCTGTGGGACGGCACGCGGCTGAGCATCGCGGGGCCGGACACGCGCGCGCAGTACGCCCGCATCTGCCCCGGCCAGCGCGTGCAGGGGCTGCGCTTTGCGCCCGCGGTGGCCGCACACTGGCTGGGCGTGCCACTGCATGTGCTCGCCGACCAGCGCGTGGAGCTGCGGGATCTCGGCGTTTCCCGCCTTGCGACGCTGGCCGACCGGATGGCGGCCCGCACCGATGCGATGGGCTGGCTCGCCGACCGGATCCTGGCCGACACGCCGTCAGGCACGGACACGATGCAGGTCGTGCATGCACGACTGGCACGAGCGCAGCCCGATTCGGTCGCGCACCTCGCGCGCGACCTCGGCCTCACCGAACGCACCCTGTTGCGCCGATGCGACGACGCGTTCGGCTACGGACCAAAGCTGCTGGCGCGCATCCTGCGACTGCAACGCTTCCTGCGCTTGCAGCACGACGATGCGACGCTGGTGGACATGGCGCTGGACGCCGGCTACTACGACGCCGCCCAGCTCGCCGGCGATGCGCGACGCCTCACCGGCCTGACGCCGACACAGCTGCTGGCGCAGGTCGCACGCTGACGGTCCGATTTCGCCAAGACAGGGACGATGAGGTCGCGCAGACTGTCGGCCTCTTCCACGGACACCTGCCATGAGCGCCGCCGAACACCATCACCGCATCGACTACCTCGAGTTGAACGTCGCCTCGATCGCCGCCTCGAAGGCCTTCTATGGCACCGCATTCGGCTGGACGTTCCAGGATTACGGCCCGGACTACTGCGAGTTCCGCGACGGCCGCCTGACGGGTGGCTTCGCGCACGGCACGCCGCAGCCAGGCGGCGCGCTGGTGGTGCTGTATTCGACCGCGCTGGAAGACAGCCTGGCGCAGGTCGAGAAGGCCGGCGGCCGCATCACCAGGCCGATCTTCACCTTCCCCGGTGGCCGCCGCTTCCAGTTCACCGATCCCGACGGTTACGAACTCGCCGTCTGGTCGACGACCTGAGTCAGCGCGCGTCGTAGCGGGCCAGCAACGCGCGGTGGCCCGAGCGCCATTGCGCGAGCTCCGCGGATGAACCGCCGTACGCCGTGTCGATGAAGGCCAGCGACAACGACGCTGTCGCCTGCTTCACCTGCTCGCTGACCTCGCGCGAATCGAAGTAGCGGTGGTCGGTGAACACGTTGTGGGTGCCGTGGCGATACACCGCCAGCACCTTGTGCGCGCCGCCGATGGCATCGAACACCTTCAGCCGGTCCTCCACGCCCGAGCCGAAACCGGGGATGCGGATGATGTCGTCGGCCGTGGTGACGTGCAGCGTGGGCATGGTGATGCCGGCGAGGATCGGGCGGAAGTCGTCGTCGCCGTAGAACGGCGGCGCTGAGATGACGATGGCGGCGCTGAAGCGCGGATCGCGCAGTTGGATCGCCTTGCCGTCGCGCACCACGCGCGCACCGGCCGACATCAGCGTGGTGTTGGCGCCATAGGAATGGCCGGCGGCGACGATGCGCGCACGATCGACGTGCTGGCCCCACCCGCCGGCCAGCACCCGGTCGAGCGCGAAGCGCTGGTCGCGCACGCGGGCGACGGCTTCTTCCTCGCTGGCGGCGTGCTGGAAGCGCGACACCAGCCCGAACGGATTGCCCTGCCACAACGCACGGTCGCTGCCGACATGCTGCACATGGAGGCTGGCGATGCCGTGCTTGGCCCAGTAGTGGCCCAGGTAGGTGTAGCCATCGCGCGCGCTGCCGATGCCGTGCGAGAACACCACCAGCGGCACCTTGCCCGTGCGCGCCGCGTCCGGCCAGAACAGTTTTACCGGCACGGCGCGGCCGCGCGCGGGATCCACCCAGTCCAGGTCCTGCACGCGGTAACCCGCGTGCATCTCGAAGCCGGCATCGCCGCCCATACGCACATGCGACGACGCCACCAGCATCGGCGCCAGCAGCAACAGGGACAGCAGGACCGCCACACGATGGCGGCGGAAGAAGGCGGCAACGTTCATCGACACCACATCCGGAACTGGGGAATCCCACGCACCCGACAGCGCATGGACGGGACAACACGGCCGTCGCGCGGGCGCGGCCTCTACTTCTTCTTCGGACGACCGGCCTTGACCGGCGCCAGCGCATCCAGCGCCTTCGCCAGCGCCTGCGGCGACAGGCCGGACAGGGCATGCAGGCCGGCGCGCAACAGCTCGCTCTTCTTCACCGGCCGCTGCACCTGCAGCCCGCGCGCCTTCAGCACATCGACAAGGGCGAAATCCTCGGCCGGCATGGTGAAACTGTCGCGGACCAGCCGGGCCGGCGCCGCGGCCTTGGCCTCGTCCATATCTGCGGCACCACGCGTCTTGCGGGACTTGGCCACGGCGCACCTTGAAATTGTATAAACGATTTATACCTTTTCCCGCACGCACCGCCAAGGGCGTCGCGAGCCGACGGGCGGCACGCATTCAGCCAGTGGAGGTGCCGGCCGCGGCGGCGCCCGGACGTAGACTGTCGACTCTCCCGCCCGTGGAGCCTGCCCATGTGCCCCCGCGCCGACGCCTCCTGTACCGGCGAACGCGCCGCCGCGCTCGCGGCCGGCGATGCCGGAGCGCTGGCCGCGGCACTGGCGATCGCCCCCGTCGACCCGACGGGCGTGCACGAGGCCCGCAAGAGCGTCCGCCGGCTGCGCTCCCTGCTCGCGATGGGCCGGCGCGTGCTCGGCAGGGACGCGGTCGATGCGATCGACGATGAACTGCGTGCACTGGCACGGGACCTGTCCGCCCTGCGCGACGGGCAGGTCGTGATGGAGACGGCCCGGCAGGTGGCAGACGAGGCGGACGATGCCGGCGAACGCGCCACGTGGGACGCCTTGCGGCCGTTGCTGGCCGAACGCCAGCGGCAGCGGCTCGCCGACGCCCTGCGCGAGGATCCCGGCTTCGTGCGTCGGCAGGCACAGGCGCACCGGCAGGCCGAACGGCTGCAACAGCTGCCCTGGCATCGGCTCCGCGGCAGCGACCTGCGCGAGGCGCTCGAGCGCTCGGTACGCCGGCAGGCGCGGGCCCAGGCCACGGCGCTCGCATCGGGCGCCGTCGACGACCTGCATGAGTGGCGCCGGCGTTCGCGACGGCTGCGCATGCAGCTGAGTGCGTTGCGCAAGCTCCACGTGCGTCCCGGCCTGGCCGGTCGGGGCGGCGTGAGCCTTCGCCATGTCTCCCGGCTGGTCGACCAGCTCGGCGTCCTGCAGGACCTGGCGCTGCTGTCGCAGGCACTGGAAGCCCTCGAGCAGGCCCGGCCACCCTCCCGGT
>NZ_PDWW01000012.1 GCF_010093445.1 Pseudoxanthomonas japonensis
TTTCGCGTGGTCGAGGGATGTATAAAAGGAGAGTGGGTGCAAGGTGCGGATGGGGGGCGTTTCTTGTTGTCGACGGGGGGGGGGGGGCGTCAGTGCATCGCGCGTTGCGCCTGTGCGGTGGCGCGAGGGGGGGCAGGCTCCGTTCGCCCCTCACCCGCCGTTGGCACCCTCTCCCCGCACGCGGGGAGAGGGGAATCATCCTGTCTGATGGAGAGGTTGCGTGACGACAAGGGATTCGTCCAGTCCGCGAGTGCCGGTCATCGTCTTCGATGGCATCTGCGTGCTGTGCAACGGCTGGGTGCGGTTTCTGCTCAAGCACGACCGTGCCGGACGCTATCGCTTCGCCGCCATGCAGTCGGCGTCGGGACGCGCGCTGCTGGCGACGCACGGTCTGGACCCCGACGATCCGGCCTCGTTCCTGCTCGTCGATGGCGACAACGCATGGACCGACAACGATGCGATCGGTCGCGTGCTGACCGGGTTGGGTGGCATGTGGCGGCTTGCCGGCGTTATCGCGTGGGTGCCACGTGCCGTGCGTGATCCGCTGTACCGCTGGATCGCGCGCAACCGCTATCGCCTGTTCGGCACCACGGCCTGCCACGTGCCGACGGACGAGCAACGCGCGCGCTTCCTGTAGCGTGCACAGTCCGCACGATGCGCGGTGTATGGATGCCGCTGTCGTGCGCATGGCGCACGCTACTCCGTCATCCCGGCGCGGGCCGGGATGACGGTCGGGTCGATCAGAACGTGTAGCGCAGCCGGGTGTAGTAGTACGCGCCGTTGCTGCCGATGGGCGACAGCACGTCATAGGGCAGGTTGCCGAAGTACGAGATGTCCGCGCTCGACAGGTCCGGATATTCGTCGGTCAGGTTGAGGCCGCCGAGCGCCACGCTCCACTTCGGCGAGAAGCGGTACTCCACTTCAGCGTCCAGCTGCCACTCGGCGCCATAGGTCTGCTCCGGCTCGAAGCCGCCGCCGAAGTTGAACACGCGCTTGGCGCTGCCGTGGCGGGTGACGCGTCCCAGCAGCGACCAGGCCGTGCTGTCCCAGCTGGCGGTGAAGATGCCGCGCGTGCGCGGTGCCGCATCGGTCAGGGTGTTGCTTTCCTCCACGCCGAACAGCACGTAGTCCGGATCGATGGCGAGCAGTTCGGCCGGCGTGGTGGCGATGTTCTTCAGCTCGGTCTTCGCATAACTGTAGGCGCCGGTCAGCAGCAGGTTGCCGTCGCCGAGTGGCTGGCGCCAGTTGGCGACCAGCTCGGCGCCCTCGGTGCGGGTGTCGGCGGCGTTGATGAAGAAGTTGGCGCTCTGCACGCCCGGCACGCCGAAGTTGTCCAGCACGAAATCGGTCAGCGCGTCGCCGCTGATGCGTTCGGTGATCGCCACGCGGTCATCGATGTCGATGCGGAACACGTCCAGCGACACGTCGAAGTGCTCACCGATGCGGCTGGTGAAGCCGAGGCTGAGGTTCAGCGTCTTTTCCGGGTCCAGGTCCTGCGCGCCCAACGCCCGCGCGATGGGATTGTTGACCGACAGCAGGCGGCCCTGGGTCAGCTGGCCGGACGCGTCGTAGCCGGTCGACGTCGACTCGAAGCCGATCTGGCTCAGCGACGGGGCGCGGAAGTTGTTGGACACCGAACCGCGCAGCGCGAACGCCGGCGCGAATTCGTAGCGCGCGGCGACCTTGCCGGTCAGTTCGCCGCCGAAGTCGTCGTAGTGCTCGTAGCGCGCGGCGAGGTCAGTGGTGAACTTCTCGCCCCACTGGCTGCTGAGACTGGCGTAGACGCTGGACACATCGCGGTCCAGGTCGGCGGTGTCCTGCGGCGTCAGCCCGCCGCCGGCCTGCGAGCCGGTCGGTCGGTCGGTGAACGGCCCGGCGGCGTACGAAGCCGGATCGCCGGCGCCGGTCTCGAAGGTCTCGTGGCGGAATTCGATACCGGTGGCGAACGTATGCGCGCCGAACACGCGGCTCAGATCGAGGTTCGCCAGCGTCTGCGTGCCCTGGTAATCGCCGGTCTTGAAGCGCGTCGGGCTGGTCGGGCCGAGCGAGGCATTGAGCGAGTTGCGCAGGCGGTAGGTGAACTCGTTGCGGCCGTGATTGAGGCTGGCGTCGTAGTCCCATTCGCCCCACTGGCCGCGCACACCGGCCACGCCGGCCACGTCGAGGTTCTCGCCTTCGGAGATCGGGCGATAGCCGTTCGGATAGACCTGCTTCCAGTTCGCCACGCCATCGGGGTAGCGGAAGTAGTTGGCGCCTTCGGTATCGCTCTGGTGATACGTGCCGAACGCGTAGAACTCCGCCGCGTCGCCCAGCGGCACCGCCGCGTTGAGCCAGGCGTTGATGGCCTTCGAGCTGCCGTCGCCGAGCACGTAGTTGCGCTGGCCGGCCAGGGCCAGGTTGTCCGGCGTCTGTTCCTCGAAGAACGGGATCTGGTCGAAGCCGGCGCGGTTGGTCGCGTCGCGCTGCTTGTACTCCAGGCCCAGCCGGAAGAAGCCGTCCTGGCCGATGCGGTCGCCCACCTGCGCGCTGAAGAAGCCGCTCTGCCCGTCGGTGACGGTCCGGCCGATCGGCTCGACGTCGGTGTGGTGCGCGCCATAGCTGGCTTCGAACGCACCGCCTTCCGGCGCGTCGTTGAGGATCACGTTGATCACCCCGGCCACCGCATCGGAGCCGTACTGGGCGCCGGCGCCGTCGCGCAGCACCTCGATGCGCTTGATCGCGCTGACCGGAATGGCGTTGAAGTCCACCGGCGTGTTGCCCTTGCCGATCTTGCTGTCGGTGTTGACCAGCGCGCTGCTGTGGCGGCGCTTGCCGTTGACCAGCACCAGTACCTGGTTGGGGCTGAGGCCGCGCAGCTGGGCGGCGCGGATGTGGTCGGCACCGCCGGAGTTGGACTGGCGCGGGAAGTTCAGCGACGGCAACAGCGCCTGCAGCGCGCTGCCCAGTTCACCGTTGAGCACGCCGGCCTTGCGGATGTCCTCGGCCGTCAGCACGTCGATCGGCGAGGTGGATTCCAGCGCCGTGCGATCGCTCGCGCGGGTACCGGTGACGATGACGGCATCCAGGTCGGTCGCGCCGGCGGGCGCGGTCTGGGCGAAGGCGGGCAGGGCAAGCGCCAGGGTGATGGCGGCGGCCAGGGGAGCAAGAACAGCGTGGGGCATGGGGGGCTCGCAGGACAGGAAGAACGGACAAAGTCTATCGCTTTATTGCGATGAAGCGATATATTAACCGCCCCTGCAGCCTGCCTGTCATCGCCGCTTCCCATCTCCTTATGCTCTCCGGTCATAAGGCAACCCGACGCCGGTAACGCATGCTGCCCGTCCCCCGTGAGGTTTCCCATGTCGCATCGTGCCGTCTGGCTGCTCGTCCTTCTCGCCCTCGCCGGGTGCGCATCCGCCCCGCCGCAGGCCACGCCGTCGGCGACCACCGCCGCGCTGGAAGGCGACGCCCTGCGTCCGGCCAGCGCCACCGGTTGGGTGCGCAGCGAGCTGTATTTCGGCGTGGGCGAGGAGACCGGTCCTGCAGACCGCCCGCAGGCGGAGCCGATCACCGACGCGACCTGGCGCGCGTTCCTCGACAAGGAGGTGACCTCGCGCTTCCCGGATGGCCTCACGGTGTTCGACGCCTACGGCCAGTGGCTGTTCCGCGGCGCGAAGGAGCCGAACCGCCTGAAGACCAAGGTGCTGGTGGTGCTGCACGAGGACACCCCGCAACGCCGTGCCGACATCGAGGCGATCCGCCTGGCATGGAAGCAAGCCACCGGGCACCAGTCGGTGCTGTGGTCGCGGCACGCCGTGGACGTGTCGTTCTGAAGCGAGCTGCTCCTTCCTCCGCTGGCGGGGGAAGGGCGGGATGGGGGCGAGCGCATGCGCGTTGATGGTCAGTGTGGATCAGCCGCGCCGGATGCATGGGACGCAACCCGCGATGCTGCGTCCTGCGGACAGCGTGATCGGCTCCGTCGCCCCCACCCCAACCCTCCCCCGTAAACGGGGGAGGGGGCTTATCCTGTTTCACTCCAGTTCCGTCTTTTCCCCTTCTTTTTCCTCCCCCCTATGACCGCATCGGCTTCTCCCGTGCGCCGCTGGTTCGTCCCCGGCGACCTCAACGGTTTCTTCGGCCTGGTGGTGGACAACCTGTCCATCCTCGGCTTCATTGCCGCCGCGCTGATCGGCATCTTCCAGTTCCCGGCCGAGGTGGTGTTCACCCGCATGTTCCCCGGCACCGCGCTGGGGGTGCTGGTCGGCAACCTGATCTACACGTGGATGGCGCACCGGCTGGCGGCGAAGACCGGCCGCGACGACGTCACCGCGATGCCGCTGGGGCTCGATGCGCCCACCAGCATCGGCATGGCGCTGCTGGTGCTGGGTCCGGCGTTCATCGGCTTCAAGCAGGCCGGCATGGACGAACAGGCCGCGGCCACCGCGACGTGGCAGCTCGGCATGGCGTCGCTGGTGGTGATGGGCGTGCTGAAGCTGGTGCTGTCGTTCTTCGGCGATGCGGTCACGCGGGCGGTGCCGCGCGCCGGCCTGCTCGGCTCCATCGGCGGCGCGGCGCTGACGCTGCTCGGCTTCCTGCCGCTGATCGAAACGCTGCGCCAGCCCATCGTCGGCTTCGTGACCTTCGGCCTGCTGCTGTACGTGCTGGTGGCGAAGGGCAAGCTGCCGGTGAAGATCCCCGGCGTGCTGCTGGCCTTCATCGTCGGCACCGCGCTGTACTACGCGCTCGGCCTGTCGGGCCTCGGCGCGCCCGGCTTCAAGGTGCCGGATGCGGTGCCGCTGGCGGTGACGCTGCCGCTGCCCACACTGGGCTGGCTGGACGGCCTGGCCTACACCGTGCCCTACCTGCCGCTGCTGCTGCCGTTCGGCCTGCTGATGGTGGTCGGCGGCATCAATGTCAGCGAGAGCGCACGCGCAGCCGGCGACGACTACCGCACGCGCGACGTGCTGCTGGCCGAAGCGGTGTCCACCCTGGTCGCCGGTTTCTGCGGCGGCGTCGCGCAGACCACGCCCTACATCGGCCAGCCCGCCTACAAGCACATGGGCGCGCGCAAGGGTTACACGCTGCTGACGGGCATTTTCATCGGCCTCGGTGGTGTGCTCGGCTACGTGTCGGGCCTGGTGCAGTGGCTGCCGGTCGCGGTGCTGGCGCCGATCATCGTCTACGTCGGCCTGGACATCACCGTGCAGGCGTTCACCGAAACGCCGCGCAAGCACGCCATCGCCGTGGCGCTCGGCTTCCTGCCGTCGGTCGCCTATCTGCTGACGATCAAGTTCGGCAATCCGGCGTGGATCGCCCCCGACCGTTTCGCCGGCCTGTACGAAGGCGTCGACGGCCACGGCCTGCCGGACCTGGCCACCATCGTCACCCTGGGCAACGGCTTCATCATCACCGCGATGATCTGGACCACCGCGCTGGTGGCGATGATCGACGGACGCAATGGACGTGCCGTCGGCGCGCTGCTGGTCGGTGCGGTGCTGACGCTGTTCGGCGTCATCCACTCGGTCGATCCGCGCGGCGGCATCTACCTGCCGTGGGATGAGGAGGGGCTGCGCGCGACCATCCTGTGGCAGTTCGCCGGGGCGTATGCCGCGCTGGCGGTGTTGCTGGGTTTGTTGTCCCTGCAGAAGAAGCCGTAGGGCGGGCCTTGGCCCGCCGTCTCCGGTACATGCGCGGATGGTGGGCCAAGGCCCACCCTGCGTGAATCCGGGTCTCAACAGCTCTTGAAACACCGGCGCTTAACCGCATCTGGGTAGCATCGGCCGGGTTCGCCGGCCCCTGACTCCCTTGAGGTTCTCCCGATGCGGATGGACAAACTGACCTCGCGTTTCCAGCATGCGCTGGCCGACGCGCAATCGCTGGCCGTGGGCCGCGACCACACCATGATCGAACCCGTCCACGTGCTGGCCGCGCTGCTCGAGCAGCAGGGCGGCAGCTCGCGGCCATTGCTGGCGCAGGCCGGCGTCAACGTGCCCGTGCTGCGTGAACGATTGACGGAGGCGCTGGACAAGCTGCCCAAGGTCACCGGCCAGGCCGGCAACCTGTCCATCGGCAACGACCTGTCGCGCCTGCTCAACGTCACCGACAAGCTGGCGCAGGACGCGGGCGACACCTATATCGCCAGCGAGTGGTTCCTGCTGGCCGCGCTGGACGACAGCGGCGCCGCCGGCCAGGAACTGAAGGCCAGTGGCGCCGACAAGCAGAAGCTGCGTGCCGCCATCGACCGCCTGCGCGGCGGCGAGAAGGTGCAGTCCGAGAATGCCGAGGACCAGCGCCAGGCGCTGGAGAAGTACACCATCGACCTGACCGCGCGCGCCGAAAGCGGCAAGCTCGACCCGGTGATCGGCCGCGACGAGGAAATCCGCCGCACCATCCAGGTCCTGCAGCGCCGCACCAAGAACAACCCGGTGCTGATCGGCGAGCCCGGCGTCGGCAAGACCGCCATCGTCGAGGGCCTCGCCCAGCGCATCGTCAACGGCGAAGTGCCGGAAGGCCTGCGCGGCAAGCGCGTGCTGTCGCTGGACATGGGCGCGCTGATCGCCGGCGCCAAGTTCCGTGGCGAGTTCGAGGAGCGCCTGAAGGGCGTGCTGAACGATCTGGCGAAGAACGAGGGCCAGATCATCCTCTTCATCGACGAACTTCACACCATGGTCGGCGCGGGCAAGGCCGAAGGCTCGATGGACGCCGGCAACATGCTGAAGCCGGCGCTCGCGCGTGGCGAACTGCACTGCATCGGCGCGACCACGCTGGACGAGTACCGCAAATACGTCGAGAAGGATGCCGCGCTGGAGCGTCGCTTCCAGAAGGTGTTCGTGGGCGAGCCCAGCGTCGAGGACACCATCGCCATCCTGCGCGGGCTCAAGGAAAAGTACGCCGTGCACCATGGCGTCGAGATCACCGACCCCGCCATCGTCGCCGCCGCGCAGCTGAGCCACCGCTACATCGCCGACCGCCAGCTGCCCGACAAGGCCATCGACCTGATGGACGAGGCCGCCAGCCGCATCCGCATGGAGATCGACTCCAAGCCGGAAGAGATGGACCGCATGGAGCGTCGGCTGATCCAGCTGAAGATCCAGCGCGAGGCACTGAAGAAGGAAAAGGACGCGCAGTCGAAGCAGCGCCTGGCCGATCTCGAGACCGAGATCGAAGCGCTGCAGCGCGAGTTCAACGATCTGGAAGAGATCTGGAAGGCCGAGAAGGCCACGCTGACCGGCGCGACGAAGATCAAGGAGCAGATCGAGCGGGTGAAGCTGGAACTGGAAGCCGCGCAGCGCAAGCAGGACTACGCGCGCATGAGCGAGCTGCAGTACGGCCAGCTGCCGGAACTGGAGAAGCAGCTGTCCGCCGCGCAGGAAGCCGAGCAGAAGGGTTTCCGCCTGTTGCAGGACAAGGTCACCGACGAGGAGATCGCCGAGGTCGTCAGCCGCTGGACCGGCATCCCGGTCAGCAAGATGCTGGAGGGCGAGCGCGAGAAGCTGCTGCAGATGGAGCGGTCGCTGCGTGGTCGCGTCATCGGCCAGGAAGAGGCGATCAAGGTGGTGTCCGACGCGGTCCGTCGTTCGCGCGCCGGCATTTCCGATCCCGACCGTCCGAGCGGCTCGTTCCTGTTCCTCGGCCCGACCGGCGTCGGCAAGACCGAGCTGTGTAAGGCGCTGGCCGAATTCCTGTTCGACAGCAGCGACGCCATGATCCGCATCGACATGAGCGAGTTCATGGAGAAGCACGCGGTCAGCCGGCTGGTCGGCGCGCCTCCGGGCTATGTCGGCTACGAGGAGGGCGGTTACCTGACCGAGGCGGTGCGCCGCCGCCCGTACAGCGTGATCCTGCTGGACGAGGTGGAGAAGGCACACCCGGACGTGTTCAACATCCTGCTGCAGGTGTTGGACGACGGTCGCCTGACCGACGGCCAGGGGCGCACGGTGGACTTCCGCAATACGGTCATCGTGATGACGTCCAACCTCGGGTCCAGCCTGATCCAGGACATGTCCGACGGTGATGGCGCGGCCGACAGTCCGGAGCGCTACACGCAGATGAAGGCCGCGGTGATGGGCGTGGTGCAGGCGCACTTCCGCCCGGAGTTCATCAACCGGCTGGACGACATCGTCGTGTTCCATCCACTGGACAAGGCCCAGATCCGCGAGATCGCCCGCATCCAGACGCGTTACCTGGCCAAGCGCCTGGCCGAGCGGCAGATCGTGCTGGAGCTGGATGATTCAGCGCTGATGCTGCTGGGCAACACCGGCTTCGACCCGGTGTACGGCGCGCGTCCGCTGAAGCGCGCGATCCAGGCCCAGCTGGAGAATCCGCTGGCGCAGAAGATCCTGTCGGGCGCATTCGGTGCGGGCGATACGGTACGCGTGCGTGCGGAGGGCGGGCAGCTGGTCTTCGACGTCACGCGCTGACCGGCGGTCGGCGCGGCGTGTCCTGCTTTCGTCCGCCATCGCGTGGTAGTACGTTATGGGGCGGCCTGACGTAGGGGGCCGCGTCGTATCGTCTCCGCGCTGGCGGAGGGTGCAAAGGGGCAAGGACGGACCGATGGCCGATCATGCAGGGCAACCGGTGCGTGGCCTGGGCGCGAGCATGCAGGTGCTCGTGCTCGGTGGCCTGTGCCTGCTGCTCCAGCAGGTGCCGATCCGCTACCGCATCGATTTCTTCGGCGAGATCGCCGACGCCTCGTTGATCCACCTGCACACCGGCATGCTGCTCGCCATCGCCATGCTGGTCCGCGACCGCCGCGTCGTGGCGGGCTGCTTCGCGCTGACGTTCGTCGGCTGGACGCTCCGCCAGCTTTACCTGTTCGACAACGGGCAACCCACCTGGATGCTGGGATGGGGTGCCGTGACGTATCTGCTGCAGTTCGCCTGGACCCTGGCGTGCGTGCGCTGGATGGGCTGGCCGCGCCATGCGGGCGCGCGCATGCAGCGCAGCGACCTGGTGCGGTTCGCGGCGATCGGCCTGCTGCTGTTCCCGCTGGTGATGGCGTTGCTGGGGCTCAGCATCGTGCTGCTGTCGTCGCCGGCGGACGCGTTGAGCGCGGCCTTCCAGATGTTCTTCGCCAAGCAGTTCGGCGTGGTGGTCGTGACCCTGCCGCTGGTGATCGGCTGGCTGGAGCGCAGCGAGCGGGCGCCGCGGTCCGGCGCCGGGACGCACTGGCTGTGGCCGGTGGCGCTGGGCGTGGGGCTGGCGGTCAGCCTGTGGGCGGGCGTGCAGGTGCGCCACGCGTTCAATGGCTTCACCACGCTGTTGTCCGGGCCTGTGCTGATGGATTACCGGTTCGCGGTGCTGGTCGTGCTGGCGTGGTGCATGCTGAGGCTGCCGCCGCGCTGGGCCATGCTGTCGCTGGCGCTGACCCTGCTGCTGCTGGTCGGCATGGTGGCCGGCACGGCCGAGTACGCCAACACGCCCGTGGGCTTCTTCAACCTGCTGCACATCGCGTTGGAGATGAACATCCTGCTGCTGGCGATGCTCTACCTGTGGCTGACCAACCGCGACCGGTCCGCGCTGGCCGAACAGTTGTCGGAAGAGACGCTGCGCGACCAGGTGACGGGGCTGCCGAACCTCAAGGCCTTGCGGGAGCGCACGGGCCGCCCGATGCCGCGCGCCGAACTGGGCTATCTGCTGCTCGACCAGACCGACACGCTGGTCGCCGGCTTCGGCCTGGACACGCAGGCGCAGGCCATGAACGCGACGGCGCGCCGCCTGGACGACCTGGTCGAGACCTATTACGTGGGCACCGGCCAGTTCGCGCTGCTGCCGCGCCCGGGGCGCGACGCCGACCTGTGGGAGCGGGTGATGGCGCGGGTGGAGCACGCCGAGATCGATGTCGGTGGCGAACCGATCCGCCTGCTGCCCTATCTGGGGGTGGCCGCGTTCAATGGCACGCATCCCAGCGTGATCGACGGGGCCGTGCTGGCGGCGTCGCACCTGGCGTTCGAAGCCCGCCAGCACGGCGAGCTGCGGCCGCGCTACAGCGAGGTCGGCGATACGCAGGTACGCCGCACCCACCGTCGCCAGTTGCACGACGCCACCGAGGCCCTGGCCAGCCTGCGCAGCGAGCGCGTGGCCTTGTACTTCCAGCCGATCCGCGACCTCACTGCCGACATGGGGGCCAGCGGCGAACCCCGCATGCTGTCCGGCGAGGTGCTCTGCCGCCTGCTGGACGAGCGGGGCGACATCATGTCGCCCGCGCGCTTCATGGCGCCGCTCGAGGCGGCGGGGCGCGGCGCCGAGCTCGACCTGGCGGTCATGCGCGCCTTGTTCCGGCTGCTGAGGAAGTCGCCCGAGGCGTTGCCCTACTGCCGCGAGATCGCGATCAACCTCACCGGCCAGAGCCTGGCGTCGATGAGCTTCCAGGTCGAACTGCGCACGCTGCTGGCCGGGTCGCCGCTGCCGATGAGCGCGCTGTGCTTCGAGGTCACCGAGACCGCTGCCATCTCCAACACGGCGGCCGCCAGCCACCTGCTCACCGACCTGCGCGCGCTGGGCTGCCACATCGCCATCGACGACTTCGGTACCGGCATGCAGAGCTTCGCGCGCCTGCGCGAGCTGCCCGTGGACGTGATCAAGATCGACGGCTCGTTCGTGCGCAACGTCGCCCAGCTCGGCAAGGACTATGCCGTCGTGCAGGCCTCGGTCGCGGTGGCCAAGGCCTTCGGCGCGACCACCGTGGCCGAGTTCGTCGAGGACGAGGACACCGAGTTCTGCCTGCGGCGCCTCGGCGTGCATCGCGTGCAGGGTTACCTCTATGGCGCCCCGCGCCCGCTGGCCGAGGTGCTGGCGGACGTGGCGGCCGAAGCGCAGGCCGCGCGCGACTGAGCCCGGGCTCAGACCGTCGCGCGTTGCCGGCGGTACGGAGGCGTGGACATCACCATTTCCGCCAGCGAGAACGCCAGCTCGCGTTCGGCCAGCACCGCGCCGTCGGCGCCGTGTTCCAGCAGGTGCTTCACTTCGCCCTCGCTGTGCGCGCGCGCCAGCAGGGTCAGCGAGGGATTGAGCGCGCGCAGCTTCGCGAGCGTCTCGCCGGCTTCGAGCGGTTGCGGGATGGCCAGCACGGCGATCTTGGCGCGCTCCGGATGGGCCTCCGCGAGCACGCGGTCGGCCGCCGCGCTGCCGCGGATGGCCGGAATGCCGGCGTCGTGCGCGCGAGCCACATGGTCGCCGTTGTCGTCGATCACGATGAGCGGCACGCCGCGGTCGCGCAGCACGCGCGCCAGTTCGCTGCCCACCCGGCCGTAGCCGATGATGATGGCGTGGTCGGTGACGTCCAGCGACGGGCCGGGCGGTACGTCCGGCTCGGCCGGCACGGGCGCCAGGGCTTCCTGCTTCTTCTGCCAGCGGTCCAGCCAGGTGAACAGGAATGGATTGGCGATGATCGACAGCAGCGAGCCGGCCAGGATCAGGTCGCGTCCTTCCGGCGGCAGGATCTTCAGCGCCACGCCGAGCGCGGCCAGGATGAAGGAGAACTCGCCGATCTGCGCCAGGCTGACGGAGATCGTCAGCGCCGTGCCGGTCGGGTGCTTGAACGCCTTGACGATGTAGTACGCCGCCACCGACTTGCCCAGCACGATGATGCCGAACGTGGCCAGCACCTGCCACGGATGCGCGACCAGGATGGCGGGATTGAACAGCATGCCCACCGACACGAAGAACAGCACCGCGAACGCGTCGCGCAGCGGCAGCGAATCGTTGGCGGCCTTGTGGCTCAGCTCGGATTCGTTGAGCAGCATGCCGGCGAAGAACGCGCCCAGCGCGAACGACACGCCGAACATCATCGCCGAGCCGAACGCCACGCCCAGCGCGATGGCCAGCACCGACAGGGTGAACAGCTCGCGCGAACCGGTGGCGGCGATCTTCTCCAGCGTCCACGGGATGACGCGGCGTCCGACCAGCAGCATGAAGGCGACGAAGGCGCCCAGCTTGATGAAGGTCCAGGCGATCTCCACCACGAAGCGGCCGAACGTCGCCGGCTCGCCGCCGTTGTCCGGGCCGAACGTGGACGCCAGCACCGGCAGCATCACCAGCGCCAGCACCATCACCAGGTCTTCCACGATCAGCCAGCCCACCGCGATGCGCCCGCGCGTGGTCTCCAGCAGGCGACGCTCTTCCATCGCACGCAGCAGCACCACTGTGCTGGCCACCGACAGCGCCAGGCCGAACACGAAACCGTTGAGCGGCGTCCAACCCATGCCCCAGGCCAGTGCCCAGCCCAGGCCGGTGGCGACCGCGATCTGCACGATGGCGCCGGGAATGGCGATCGCCTTCACTTCCAGCAGGTCTTCCAGCGAGAAATGCAGGCCCACGCCGAACATCAGCAGCATCACGCCGAGTTCGGACAGCTGGGTGGCGAGTTCCTGGTCGGCGACGAAGCCGGGCGTAAACGGGCCGACGAAGATGCCTGCAACCAGATAACCGACCAGCGGCGAGAACCGCAGCTTGTGGGCGACCGCGCCCAGCACGAAGGCCAGGGCAAGGCCCACCGCGATGATGTTGATCAGGTCGGTGTCATGATGCATCGATCGGCAGTGTTCCTCGGCATAGGGGTCGAGTGTCGCCGATGCGAGCGCCCTGCGGCAAACGAAAACTGACCGCGGGTGCACGCGCGCTCGTGCGCACCTCGCTGCGCGCAAACGGAAACGCCCCGCGCGGGGCGGGGCGTTCCGGATGGATCAGGCGATGACGCCCATCACCACTTGTAGGCGATGCGCCCGTAGACATACGCGCCGTTGAAGCCGGCTGGCGAATAATTGCTGTAGGGGAGCATGCCGGAGGTCGAGTTGGCGAAGATGCTGCGGTCCGGATACGAGTCCAGCAGATTGTCCGCGCCAAGGGTCAATGTCCACTGCGTGGTTGGCTTGTAGCTGGCCGAGGCATCGAGGATCCATTGGTCGTCGAAGGTCTGGTCGTTGGCGGCGCCGCTGGAGGGGCGGTTGGTGAAGCTGCCATAGCGCGTGGCAGCCAGTGCGAAGGCCCAATGCCCAGTTTTCCAGGTGGCACCGAGAATGGCCTTGTCCTTGGGATACCCCTCCTCGATGCGGCCGATCTCATCACGGCCTATGCGCGAGGGCGACAGCGCGGCAAAAGTGGCCCATGCGGCTGGGTCGGCGGCGATCGAGGTGATCTCGGTCTCGCTGTAGCCGTAACTCGCGGTCAGCTCCAGCGAACTAGCGGCAAAGGGAACGGTGTAGCTGGCGACCACATCTACACCGCGGGTACGGGTATCGACGGCATTGGTGAAGTAGTTGAACGACGTCACGCCGTTGATGCCTAGGCCTGCAAGCAGTGCCTGCGCTGCATTAGCCGCGGCGAGCCTGGACGGACTGCCGGCGTTGGCTGCGGCGGTCGGGTCGATGTTCAGCGGCGAGGACAGCACTATGCGATCGTCGATCTTGATCTGATAGGCGTCTACCGTCACGTACAACCGTTCGCTGGGTTGCAGAACCAGGCCAAGGCTGTAGGACGTGGATTCTTCCTGCGTCAACGCCTCGGCACCGAGCGCGGCGGCCGCGGCGCTGGTCGCCGGGAAGGTGCCGCGCTGCGTGAACACGCCACTGCTATCCACCGAGCTGGTGATGACCTGGTAATTCTGCTGGGCCAGCGAAGGCGCGCGAAAGCCGGTGGACGCAGTGGCGCGAACGGCCAGCGTGTCCGTGAAGGCATAGCGTGCCGACAGCTTCCCAGTGACCGCATCGCCAAAGTCGGAGTAATCCTCGTAGCGCCCTGCGATGCCGGCGGAGAATCTATCGGTGACGTCGGCTTCCAAGGCCACGTAGGCCGCGTAGTTGTCGCGATCCGAATGCACAGCGTTCTCGGCGGTAAAGCCGCCGAAGCCCTGAGCGCCCCCGCCGGTGTACGAATTCAGTTCGCCCGGCGACTGGTTCCACTTCTCCTGCCGGTATTCCGCGCCGAACGACAGTGTCGCCGGATAGGCCAGTCCGATCTCCAGTGGCTTGCTGACGTCGGCATTCAACACGTTCTGGGTGTACTCCAGCGCGCCGTCGTAAAAGCGTCGCGGGCTGCTCGTACCCAGGCTGTAGTTGATGCTGTTCTGGGTGTAGAACTTGAGGTGGTTGTAGCCGTAGTTGTAGCTGACGTCCCACTTCCAGCCGCTCTCGGTGTCGCCCTTGATGCCTGCGACCAGCGAACGGTCCTGCGACAGCTGGTTGATCTCGGGCACGTAGCCGTCCGGGTAGACCTGGGCCAGCAGCGCGCCCTGGCTGCTGTGGTTGCGCGAGCGATAGAAGGCGAAGGACACGATGTCGCGATTGCTGGCGATCGCGGTGGCGTACGCGCTGACGTTGTCGCTGAAGTCGAAACCGGCATTGGCCGAGACGGCGCCGGCATCGACCTGGGGATCGCCGTAGACGAAGGCGACCTGGCCCACCGCGGGATTGTTACCGGTGTTCGGTGCCGTGCCCTGGTACGGGCCGGCGCGGTTGGTTTCGTCCTGCTGGGTCAGCTGCCCGGCGACATGGACGAAGCCGCGGCCGTCGCCGAACGACACGCCGGTATCGCCGGAGAGTTGTGTATTGCCGCCGTCACCGGCGGAGTAGCCGCCCACGTCGACCGCCAGGCTGCCGCCCTTGCCGGCGCCCTTGAGCACGATGTTGACCACGCCGGCGATGGCGTCGGAACCGTACTGCGCGGATGCGCCGTCGCGCAGCACTTCCACGCGCTCGATGGCCGACACCGGGATCGCGTTGAGGTCCACCGCCGACGAGCCGCGGCCGATGCTGCCGTTGACGTTGACCAGCGCCGAGATGTGGCGGCGCTTGCCGTTGACCAGGATCAGCACCTGGTCGGGCGACAGGCCGCGCAGCTGCGCCGGGCGCACGCCGCTGGTGCCGTCGGTGACGGCGGGACGCGGGAAATTCAGCGAGGGCAGCGCGCGGGCCAGCGCCGTGGCCAGCTCGGTGGTGCCGGTCGACTGCAGGACTTCCGGCGTGATGATGTCGATGGGCGACTGCGATTCGGCCACCGTACGGTCGGAGACGCGGGTGCCGGTGACGATCAGGGTATCGAGCGTGCGGGCCTCGGCGGGGGCCGACTCCTGCGCGAACGTGGCGGGGGCGACCAGGGCCAGGCTGATGGCGAGGGTCAGGGGGGACAGCGTACGGGTCATGGGGGAAGCTCCGGGAAGGACAGCGAAGTACGACTTCAAGTGGATCAGGGCTTGCAAAGTTTCCTTTGAAACCATGGACTTAGGTGCTACCTGTTCTGGTTACAGGGGCGGGAAGGGCGTGTCAATGCTTTGTTAACAAGTGTGAGCGGGTGCGCTATCGATAAACTACGCGGCCGTTTCTCCCCAAATCCCCTTAGGTTGTTTCTTGATCGCCCTTCGTAATTTCGCGCTCCGCCGCGGCGAGCGCCTGCTGCTGTCCAACGTCGACCTGACCCTGCATGCCGGCTATCGCGTGGGCGTGGTCGGCCGCAACGGCGCGGGCAAGTCCAGCCTGTTCGCCGCCGTGCAGGGCGAACTGGAAGCCGACAAGGGCGACCTGGACCTGCCCGGCAAGGTGCGCATCGCCAGCGTGGCGCAGGAAACCCCGTCGCTGCCCGATCCGGCGCTGATGTTCGTGCTCGGCGGCGATACCGAGGTCGCGGCGGTGCTGCAGGCCGAAGCCGATGCCAGCGCGCGCGAGGACTGGGAAGCGGTCGCCAACGCGCACCAGAAGATGGCCGAACTCGGCGCCTACGACGCCGAAGCGCGCGCGGGCAAGCTGCTGCACGGCCTGGGCTTCCCTGCCGACACGCACCACCGCGCGGTGTCGTCGTTCTCCGGCGGCTGGCGCGTGCGCCTGAACCTGGCGCGCGCGCTGATGATGCCCAGCGACCTGCTGCTGCTCGACGAACCCACCAACCACCTCGACATGGACGCGGTGCTCTGGCTGGAACAGTGGCTGCTGAAGTACCCCGGCACGCTGCTGCTGATCTCGCACGACCGCGAGTTCCTCGACAACGTCGCCACGCACACGCTGCACCTGCACGGCGGCGGTGCCAAGCTCTACACCGGCGGCTACACCGACTTCGAGCGCCAGCGCGCCGAACAGCTGCGCCAGCAGCAGATCGCGCACGAGAAGGAGCAGGCCGAACGCGCGCACCTGCAGAGCTTCATCGACCGCTTCAAGGCCAAGGCCTCGAAGGCGGCGCAGGCGCAGAGCCGCATGAAGCGCCTGGCCAAGCTGGCCGGCACCGAAGCGGTGCGCGCCGAGCGCGAGTTCCGCATCGAATTCGCCGAACCGGCCAAGCTGCCGTTCTCGCTGATCCGGTTGAACCATGTCGAAGCCGGCTATGGCCCCGATGCGGTGATCCTGCACGACGTCGGTTTCGGACTCGAAGCCGGCCAGCGCATCGGCCTGCTCGGCCCCAACGGCGCCGGCAAGACCACGCTGGTGAAGACGCTGGTGGGCGAACTGCCGGTGCTGGCCGGTGATCGCATGGCGCACCCGGACCTGCGCATCGGCTACTTCGCGCAGCACACGGTGGAGTCGCTGCACGAAGGCCAGTCGCCGATGGATCACTTCCGCGACCTGTCGCCGGACGCGAGCAACCAGTCGTTCCGTGATTTCCTGGGCAAGTGGAACTTCCCCGGCGACCGCGCGTTCGAGCCGGTCGACGGCTTCTCAGGCGGCGAGCGTGCGCGCCTGGCGCTGGCGCTGATCGCCTGGCAGCAGCCGAACGTGCTGCTGCTCGACGAGCCCACCAACCACCTCGACCTCGAGATGCGCGAAGCGCTGGCCGAAGCGCTCAGCGACTTCGACGGTGCCATCGTCATGGTGTCGCACGACCGCCACCTGATCGGCCTGGTGTGCGACACGTTCTGGCGCGTGGCCGACGGCAAGGTCGAACCGTTCGCCGGCGACCTCGATGAATACGCCGCCTGGCTGCGCACGCGCGCCTCCGCGCAGGGCAGCAAGCCGTTGCGCGCCGAACCAGCGCCGGCACCGAAGACCGCGCCGGCCCCTGCGCGCAAGGTCAATCCGGTGAAGCTGGCCGCCGCGGAAGCCAAGGTCGCCGAACTGGAAGGCAAGCTGGCCGATCTCGACGCGCAGCTCGCCGACCCGGACAGCTACGCCGATGCCGACCTCGCCGCACGGCTGGGCCGGGACCGCGAAGCACTGCAGCAGCAGCTCGCGAAGGCCGAAGCGGACTGGTCGGCGTTGTACGAATGATCTGCACTACTCCCTGAGATCGCCATGAGCCAGGAACTCGTCTATCTGCTGCTGATTTTCGGCCTGCTGGTGGTGCCGCGCGCCCTGCAGCGCTTCAGGGTGCCTGCGCCGCTGACCTGCCTGGTCTTCGGCATCGCGGCCATGCTGTGGCTGGGCGACCGCACACACGATCCGGTGATCGCGCTGCTCGCCACGCTGGGCATCTCCTCGCTGTTCCTGTTCGCGGGGCTGGAAGTCGATCTGCATGCGCTGCGCCGTGGGCTGTGGCCGTTGCTCGCCCATCTGGTGATCCGCAGCGCCACGCTGGCCGGGGTCGCCTGGCTGGCATGGCGGTACGCCGGACTGTCCTGGCAGGCGGCCGCCCTGCTGGCGTTGGCGCTGCTGACGCCTTCGACCGGTTTCATCATCGACACCCTGGGAAGGCTGGGGCTGGACGAAGCGGAGCGCTTCTGGGTCACCAACAAGGCGATCGCCGGTGAGCTGCTGGCGCTGGCGGCGCTGTTCCTGATCCTGCAGGCTGGCGATCCGGCGCACATGGCGCTGTCGTCGATGGCGCTGCTGGCGTTGCTGGTCGGGCTGCCGCTGCTGTTCGTCGCGCTCGGCCGCTGGGTCGCGCCGCAGGCGCCGGGCTCGGAGTTCTCGCTGCTGGTGATGGTGGGCCTGATCGCGGCCTTCGCGACCTACAAGCTGGGCGTGTACTACCTGGTCGGTGCGTTCATCGCCGGGCTGGTCGCGCGCCTGCTGCGGCAGCGCATGCCGGCGCTGGCCTCGGACGAGAACCTGCACGCCGTGCGCCTGTTCGCGACGTTCTTCGTGCCGTTCTATTTCTTCTACGCGGGCACCAAGGTGCCGGCCAGCGCGCTGAGCTGGACGGCACTGGGCATCGGTCTGCTGATCACCGCCGTGGTGCTGCCGCTGCGCATCGCCGTGGTCTGGGTGCAGCGCCGCGTGCTGTTCGGCGAGGACATGCGCAGCAGCCTGCGCGTGGCGCTGGCTCTGTCGCCGACGCTGATCTTTACCCTGGTGCTGGCCGCGATCCTGCGCGACCGCTTCGCCATCGACGACGCCCTGTTCGGTGGCTTGCTGCTCTACGCCAGCCTCAGCACGCTGTTGCCGTCACTGGTGTTCCGCACGCCGTTCGACGTCGACCCGCTGAGCGACGCACTGCCGCCGATCGAACAGGACGGCGCCGCACCGTCCCTTGAACCTGCGGCCGCCGACCCCCACGTGATCGCCCCGGAATACCCTCGAGCCTGACGCCATGCCCATCTATGCCTTCGAATGCACCCAGTGCGGCCACAGTTTCGACCGTCTGCAGAAGCTGTCCGATCCGGATCCCGATACCTGCCCGGCGTGCAGCGCCCATGCGGTCAAGCGGCAGCTGACCGCGCCGTCGTTCCGCCTGGCCGGCAGCGGCTGGTACGAGACCGACTTCAAGAAGGACGGCGACAAGAAGCGCAACCTCGCCGACGGCGGTGAGGGCGCCAAGCCGTCGGGTGAGGCGAAGCCTGCCGGCGACACCTCGTCGGTACCCAAGAGCGACGCACCGAAGGCGGACGCCAAGCCCAGCGCGTCCAAGCCCGCCGCGGAGTAACGCCAGGCCGCCGCGCCGCCTTGCACGGCGCGGTCGTTGCCATCAGGCCATCAGGAACGCGGACGGCCCGAAACGCGGGTCATGGCGATGCCCTCCAGCGGCATCTCCTCGGTGTAGTCCAGCCACGCGCGGATCACCAGGTCGTCCACGGCGGTGTCCAGCCACATCGGCAGGCGGATCTGGTCGCCGGCGCCCGGCGCCACGTTCACCCATTCGCGCGCATGGATCACCTTGCCATCCGCGGACACGGCTTCCAGCCAGAACGGATGACTGGGCAACCGCTGCGGGCGCAACCGCACCTGGTACTGCCCGGCCAGCATCCGTCGCGATTCGATGCTCAGGGTCAACGGCCGGCGAGGGCGTGGACGCGGTTCGTTGCTGGCTTCCAGCGGCGTATCGATCTTCACGCCGCGCGCGAGGTCGGCATCGGCGTACAGCTTCAGGTCGTTGTTGCGGTCCACCAGCAGCGCGCACCATTCGCCCAGCGGCAGCGCATCCTCGAACGCCGTGCAGCGGTCGACATAGGCCAGCACGTTGTCGGGATCGCGCATGAACTGGCGCGGCGCGTCCTCCAGCACGATCGAGCTGATGTTCCAGGTCTTGTCGTACTCCAGCATCACCGGCGGGCGGATCTGCTGGTCGCCCACCACCACGTGGTCGCCGTCCATGCGCAGCGTGCCCGTGTCGCGCCCCATCCACAGCTGGCGTGCGTAGCCCAGGTAGGGACGATACCCGGACGCATCGCCCTCGCGGGCGGCGAGGCTCGCACCATCCCTGGGCGGATCCGCCAGCAGCGAACGACCGAAGCCCAGCGCGGTCAGCTGCGGATGCAGCATCTGCAGGACCGTCGCGCCAGTGTCGAGCGTGCTGCCGCCACGATCGATCTGGCCCGCGGGCAGGTCGGGCGCCAGCATCAGCAACAGGTTCTCGCGCGGCATGTCCGCCAGCACGCCACTGAGATCGTTCGGCATGGCCAGGTGGTCCGAAGCGATCACGATGAGGGTGTCCTGCGCATACGGGCTGTTACGGATCCTGTCGACCAGCGAGGAAATCAGGCGGTCGGTGCACTTGAGTGCGTTGAGCAGGCCGACGTCGCCATGACGGCTCTCGTAGCGCTCACCCTTGCACGACACCGGCAGGTGGCCGGCGGGGTGGTGCGTATCCATCGTCAGCGTGGTCAGCATGAAGGGCGTGCCGCGCGCCGACAGGGTCAGGAAGTCCTCGAACACGTCATCGAGCAGGACATCGTCGTGAATGCCCCAGTCCGAGAAGTGCTCGCGCGCCACACCCGCCTGCTCGTAGTAGCCGCGTTCCTTGATCCGGTCGAAGCCGTGGCTGGCGAGGAAGCTGCCCTTCGCGGCGAACGAAGCATCCGCGCCGCCGCTGAAATGCAGGCGGTAGCCCTGCTGTTTCAGGTAGTCGCCCAGGCAGTACGCGCCGGGCAGGAAGCGGCCCATGCGGCCCATCGCGTTCTCGTCGCCGCGCGCGGTCGTCAACGGCACGCCGCACATCGACGACACCAGGCCGGCGATGGTCCAGCCGCTGCCTTCCGGCGACGCGATGCCGCGGAAGTCGGCGGCCTGTCCCGCCAGGCGCGACAGATGCGGCATCAGGTCCGGAAAGACCTGCTGGTCCAGGTACGTGCGCTCGAGGCTCTCGCCGTAGATCCAGACGATGTTGCGTGCCCGCTCCACGGGGACGTGCGGGATGGCGTATTCGGCGGACACGGCGGTGACGTTGGTCGGCAGCGTGGCCCGGTAGAGCCGCAGTCCATCGGCGAAGAGCGGACTGCCCACGACCGCTGCGACGAAGGTGAAGGCGAATGCCGCCGACAGCCACCCGCCGTGCCGGTGCATCCGGAAGCGGCGCACGCGAAGCAGCAGCAGCGAGGCCAGGGCGAGCAGGGAGAACACGGAGAACACCGCGATCACGTTGCGGAACTCGGCGATGCCCGCGCCCTTCAGGCCGGTCTGCAGGTGGTAGAGCGTGGCGGCATTGATGCCATCGCCACTCAGGCGATCCACCAGCCACCACAGCGCGAGCGACAGCAGCCATGCACAGAACACGGCCGCCTTGACGCGGCGCCAGCGGGGCGACGCCACCAGCAGGCAGGCGAGCAGCAGCGAGCACGGAACAAGCCAGAGGGACATCGTTCAGCCCTCCCGCATCGTTGCGCGGCTCCTTGCCCGCGATGGCGCGTGCGGTCGCAAGAATGTCATGAGTCGGTCAATCCCCTGCAACATGGATGTGCCGACGCTGCCATGCGCAAACTGAACATGATGTCGTCATGCGCGCATCGCGACCGCATGCGCCCTCATCATTCGCGCCTGTGACGTGCCTGCATTCCGCGGTATAAAGCAGCATTGCATCAGCGTGGGGAAAATGAATGAAGCGGACCGTGTGGATGATGGGTGGATACGCGTTGCTGGCCCTGGGCGCAGCGGCCTCGGCGCATGGCAGGGAGGCGCCGCTGCCGGCGGACGCGTTCCTCGCGTCACTGGCCGAGCATTGCGGCAAGGCCTACTCCGGCCGCATCACCGCGAACCAGCCGGCATCGACAACGCCCGACCCGTTCGAAGGCAAGACGCTGGTCATGCACGTGCGTGGCTGCGACGCGCCGACCGAGGAGATCCGCGTGCCCTTCCATGTCGGCGACGATCATTCGCGCACCTGGGTGCTGACGCGCACGGAGAATGGTTTGCGGCTCAAGCACGACCATCGACATGAAGACGGCAGCCCGGATCCGGTGACGATGTACGGCGGCGACACGGCGGTGGCGGGAACGCCGCAGCGCCAGGCGTTCCCGGTGGACGCCGAATCGGTGGCGATGTTCCAGCGCGAGGGCCTGTCGGCCTCGGTGACCAACACCTGGGCAATGGAAATGGTGCCGGCGAAGACCTTCGTTTACGAACTCAGCCGGCCGAACGGAAGGCTGTTCCGGGTGGAGTTCGACCTGGGCACGCCGGTTGAACTGCCGCCAGCGCCGTGGGGTACCGGCGAGGGCTGAAGCGCGCGTCTCGTCGCCAGGCAGGACCTGCAAGCGTCAACATGGGTCCCAGCTTTCGCTGGGACGACGAAAGCCAGAGATAACTCGACGCCGTCGTCCCAGCGAAAGCTGGGACCCAAATGGACGTTGGCTGCACGTCATATCGCGCAACTCTGTTGAAGCACGTCGCTGGGTCCCGGCCTTCGCCGGGATGACGGCTCTGGGAGGATCCAGCGCGACCGGATTCAGCGCGGTCCGAAGCGGCCGCGGCAACCGCGGTCCACCCACACCTGGTTGCCGGCGTAGCCCCAGCTGTAGCCTTCGCGGCAGCTGTTGTTGGACAGCTGCTGCAACAGGATCGGCCGGCCCTGGCGGGCGTCGTAGGCGCAGGTCCTGCGGCGGTTGTCGTCGCTGCTGCAGGTGATGGTGTAGCCGCTGTTGCCGCCGATCGAGCCGCCGTCGCGCGCAGCGAACTCTGCGCGGCAGCCGTTGCCCACGTAGACTTGGCCCTGCTGCGACTGCCAGCTCCGGCCCTCCACGCAGGCGGCACTCGACAGTTGCCGGGTCAGGCGCGAATGCCCCCGCCACGGCGTTCGGCAGGTCCTGCCGCGGCCATCGGAGCTTTCGCAGCGGATCGTGCCGGTGGACGAGGTGGTGGCGGCCGCGAATTCGCCACGACAGCCTTTCCACACGGTGATCAGGCCATCCTGCGAGCTCCAGGTCGTGCCTTCCTCGCAGCGGCTGTTGGACATCTGCCGCACCAGACGGGATGGGCCCCGCCACGGCGGCGTGCAGCGGCGCGCGTCGCCGCTCTTGCTCTCGCAGACGATGGTCCGCCCGCTGACCGGTGGCGGGTTGGGGTTCCAGCCGCCGTTGTTGCCACCCAGCGACTGGGCGATGTCCTGCTTGATGCGGCTGAAGGTCCAGTTGGAACGGTTGACCTGGTCCAGATAGAACCGCAACTGGTCGTCGGGGATTCGGCGGCCCCGGGACTGCTCGGAGTATTCGAGGCTGATCACCCGGGTCTGGTCCTGCACGGACAGCGTGCGCAGGTTCTCCGGCGCATAGGCCTTGGGCGTGATCTGGGCGACGGCGCTGCCGGCCGCCAGGGCCAGCAACAGTACGAAAACGGACTGCAACAACGGCTTCTTCATGGCGGCACCCTCCTGGGGAGGCGCCAGCATACGCCGGGAATGTTAATCCGGAGCAGAGGCCGGCCGGGGGAGCGGGTAAACTAACCGGCTAGGACGGCCGACGGCCGTTGCACCCCTTCCGGCCCCGGCCGGATGACCCCCTGGAGTTCCCCATGCGTACCCATTTCTGCGGCCTCGTCGACGAGGCCATGATCGGCCAGACCGTGACCCTGTGCGGCTGGACCGACGTCGCCCGCAACCTCGGCGGCGTCTGCTTCATCGACCTGCGCGACCACGAGGGCATCGTGCAGGTGACGGTGGATCCGTCCAGCGCCGAGGTGTTCAAGGTCGCCGCATCGCTGGGCTACGAGGACGTGCTGCAGGTCGAGGGCATCGTGCGTGCGCGCGAAGCCGTCAACAGCAAGATCCGCACCGGCAAGGTGGAAGTGATCGCCACGAACATCACCGTGCTCAACAAGGCCGAGCCGCTGCCGTTCCATCACCACGAGAACCCGGGCGAGGACATCCGCCTGAAGTATCGCTACCTGGACCTGCGCAGCGCCGACATGCAGCGCAAGCAGCGCACCCGCATCCGGCTGGTGCAGGCGCTGCGCCGCTGGCTGGACGCGCGCGGCTTCCAGGACATCGAAACGCCGATCCTGACCAAGGCCACGCCGGAAGGCGCGCGCGATTTCCTGGTGCCGGCGCGCATGCATCCGGGCGAGTTCTACGCACTGCCGCAGTCGCCACAGCTGTTCAAGCAGATCCTGATGGTGGCCGGCTTCGACCGCTACTACCAGATCGCGCGCTGCTTCCGCGATGAAGCGCTGCGCGCCGACCGCCAGCTGGAGTTCACCCAGCTCGACATGGAGTTCGCCTTCGTGCGCGAGCGCGACGTGCAGGACGCCGTCGAAGGCATGATCCGCGACATCTTCAAGGAAGTGATGGACGTCGAGCTGGCCAATCCGTTCCCGCGCATGACCTGGGCCGAGGCGATGCGTCGCTACGGCTCGGACAAGCCGGACCTGCGCATCGCGCTGGAACTGGTCGATGTGGCCGAGCTGGTGAAGTCCAGCGAATTCGCCGTGTTCACCGGTGCGGCCAACGATCCGGACGGCCGCGTCGCCGCGCTGCGCATCCCCGGCGGCGCGTCGCTGAGCCGCAAGCAGATCGACGAGTACGCCGCGCATGCCGCCAAGTACGGCGCCAAGGGCCTGGCCTACATCAAGATCGACGAGGCCGGCGCGGTCAGCTCGCCGATCCAGAAGTTCTTCGCGGAAGACGCGTTCGCCGCACTGCTGAAGCATGTGGGCGCCGGCAATGGCGACATCGTGTTCTTCGGTGCCGGTGGCTACAACAAGGTCTCCGACTTCATGGGCGCGCTGCGCCTGAAGGCCGGCAAGGACTTCGGCCTGGTGCAGGACGGCTGGACGCCGCTGTGGGTCACCGACTTCCCGATGTTCGAGTACGACGACGAAGCGCAGCGCTACGTCGCCCTGCATCACCCCTTCACCGCGCCCGCGGTCGACGACATCGGCGACCTGCGCGCGAACGCGAAGACGGCGGTGTCGCGCGGCTACGACATGGTGCTGAACGGCAACGAGATCGGCGGCGGCTCGATCCGTATCCATCGCCCCGACATGCAGAGCGCGGTGTTCGAGCTGCTCGGCATCGGCGCGGAAGAGGCGGAGGCCAAGTTCGGCTTCCTGCTGGATGCGTTGCGCTTCGGCGCGCCGCCGCACGGCGGCATCGCGTTCGGCATCGACCGCATCGCGGCGCTGATGGCCGGCACCGAGTCGATCCGCGACGTCATCCCGTTCCCCAAGACCACCAGCGCCCAGTGCCTGATGACCGGCGCGCCGTCGCCGATCCCGGACGAGCAGCTGGCGGAAGTCCACATCCAGGTTCGCCCCAAGAAGGACTGAGAGAGAAACACGCAATGACGGAATACGCTTTTTCGCTGGAGTGGGAACGCCTGGGCAATGAAGGCGCCGATGCGGGCCTGGTGACGGAACGCGCGCGCGTGTTCGGCGGCTGGCTGGTGCGCGTCGGCACGTCGCCTGCAGCGATGGCGGTGACCTTCGTGCCGGACGGCCAGGGCCGCTGGGACGGCGAGGACTTCGGCGAAGACGACTACGAAGAAGACGAAGAAGAGTACGAAGAGGAAGACGAGGACGCCGACGAAGAAGACGAGTCGGACGAGGAAGACGACGAGGAAGAAGAGGACGTGTAAGCGTGCAGATCCGTCGCGCCACCGTGGATGATGCGCAGTTCGTCTCCGACCTGGCATCGCGCAGCTTTACCGAGACCTTCGGCCATCTGTATCCGGCCGAAGATCTGGCGGCGTTCCTCGCCTATGCGTACGACGTCGAGAAACAGCGCGTCATCCTGTCTCACCCGGACTACGCGGTGTGGCTGCTGGAGGACGACGGCGTTGCGGTGGGACACGCGGCCGCCGGTCCTTGCGGCTTGCCGCATCCGGACGTGCAGGCGGGCGATGGCGAGCTGAAGCGGCTGTATGTGCTGGCGTCGCATCAGAATGGCGGCTGGGGCGGGAAGCTGTTCGCCGAGGTGGAGCGCTGGCTGTTGAGGGACGGGCCGCGGACCTTGTGGATCGGGGTGTGGTCGGAGAATTTCGGCGCGCAACGGTTCTATGAGCGGCAGGGGTTCGTGCGAGTGGGGGAGTACAAGTTTCCGGTGGGGAAGACGTTGGATGATGAGTTCATCCTGCGGCGGGGTGCTTTCGTTTGACTGAAAGAGCGTTCCGCTAGCCCTTCGGGCCAGCGGGTGACTTTTCTTTGTTGGCGCAAAGAAAAGTCACCAAAAGAAAGCGCCCTCCCCGACGAAGCAATCCCATCGTAGTGCTGCCATCGGGATTTTCCGACTCGCCATCCTGGCGAGGCCGAAAACGGCAGACATCCTTGTCCGCCGCCCTTCGGGTCTGGTGGGTTCGCGGGAGCGGCGGTGTGGTCAAGCAAGGTCCGAATAGCTGCCGTCATCCCCGCGCAGGCGGGGACCCAGCGACTTCCGGCCATGGAAAGCAAAGGCACTGGGTTCCCGCTTTCTCAGGAATGACGGGCAGATGCTGCGTTGTTCAGAGAATCCAAGACGATCAGTGCCAGACGGCGGACGTCCTTGTCCGCCGCCCTTCGGGTCTGGTGGGATCGCTGGTGCATCGATGCGGTCAAGCGAAGTCCGAATAACCTCCGTCATCCCCGCGAAGGCGGGGACCCAGCGACTTCCGGCTATGGAAAGCAAAGACACTGGGTTCCCGCTCTCGCGGGAATGATGGGCAGACGCTGCGTTGTTCAGAGAATTCCAGACGATCAGTGCCAGACGGCGGACATCCTTGTCCGCCGCCCTTCGGGTCTGGTGGGATCGCGGGAGCGGCGGTGTGGCTATTTGAGTAACCGCCGTCATCCCCGCGCAGGCGGGGACCCAGCGACTTCCGGCCACGGAAAGCAAAGGCACCGGGTTCCCGCTTGTCGCGGGAATGACGGGCAGACGGTGCGTTGTTCAGAGAATCACTGAAGATCAAAAGCGAACGGCCGCGTATGCGGCCGTTGCTGTTTGCGGAGGCTTGTTCCTTACTTCTGCAGGAAGTCGAGCAGGTCCTGGTTGACGCGATCCTTGTGGGTGTCGGTCAGGCCGTGCGGGGCGCCTGCGTAGACGATCAGCTTGGCGTTCTTGATCAGCGCGGCGGAGGCCTTGCCGGCGGCGTCGATGGGAACGATCTGGTCGTCGTCGCCGTGGATCACCAGGGTGGGGATGTCGAACTTCTTCAGGTCGGCGCGGAAGTCGGTGGCGGAGAACGCGGCGATGGAGTCGTACGTGTTCTTGTGGCCGCCTTGCATGCCCTGCGCCCACCAGCTGTCGATCAGGCCCTGCGAGACCTTCGCGCCGGGGCGGTTGAAGCCGTAGAACGGACCCGAGGCGATGTCCTTGTACAGCTGCGCACGGTTGTCCAGCGAGCCCTTGCGGAGGCCGTCGAACACCTCGATCGGCAGGCCGCCCGGGTTGTCGGCGGTCTTCAGCATCAGCGGCGGCACGGCGCTGATCAGCACGGCCTTTTTGACCCGGCCGGTGCCATGGCGGCCGATGTAGCGCGCCACTTCGCCGCCGCCGGTGGAGAAGCCCACTAGGGTCACGTCCTTCAGGTCCAGCGTGTTGATCACGGTGGCCAGGTCGTCGGCGTAATGGTCCATGTCGTTGCCGTCCCACGGCTGGCTGGAGCGGCCGTGGCCGCGACGGTCGTGGGCGACCACGCGGTAACCCTTGGAAGCCAGGAAGATCATCTGCGATTCCCAGCTGTCCGAGGACAGCGGCCAGCCGTGGCTGAAGGTGACGACCGGGCCGTTCTTCGGGCCCCAGTCCTTGTAGTAGAGCTGCACGCCGTCGGCGGTGGTGAGCGTGCTGGCAGTGCGTTCGACGGCGACCGGCGCGGTGGCAGGCTGGGCGGCGAAGCTGGCCTGGGTGGCGACGGCCAGCAGCGTGGCGGCCATGGTGCGGGTGAATACATTCATGGGTTCGGTTCCTGCAAGGGGTGGTGGGTCAGGAAAGCGTTCAGGCGGCGAGTACCAGCGTCACGTCGATGTTGCCGCGCGTGGCGTTGGAGTACGGGCAAACGATGTGGGCGGCGTCGACGAGGGCCTGCAGCTGCTCGCGGTCCACGCCCGGGGCGGCGATGGTCAGTTCGGCCTGGATGCCGAAGCCGGTGGGGATCTGGCCGATGCCGACCTTGCCGGTGACGGTGGTGGAGGCGGGAAGGGCGACCTTCTGCTTGCCGGCGACGAACTTCAGCGCGCCCAGGAAGCAGGCCGAGTAGCCTGCGGCGAACAGCTGTTCCGGATTGGTGCCGTCGCCGCCGGCGCCGCCCAGCTCGCGCGGGGTGATCAGCTTGACGTCGAGTACGCCGTCGGACGAGGTGGCTTGGCCTTCGCGGCCCCCCGAGGCGGTGGCGGTGGCGGTGTAGAGGATCTTTTCGATGGACATGGCGGTTTCCTTGGTGGGTTGGGAAGCGGGAGGCGGGTGGCCGTCCGGTGAGGTGTACTTTGCGCGCCATTCCTGTACGAAAGGTGATATAGAATCCTGAAAACTTGATCTGGAGTTCCGACATGGTCGATCGGCTGGCGGTCCTGCTGGACCGGTTCTCGGTCAGCGCGCAGGTGTTCAATGCCGGTGCGCTGTGCGGCATCAATACGCTGGAGGCGGAAACGGGCGTGGGGCAGCTGCACCTGATCCGGCAGGGGCCGCTGGAGGTGGTCTACGGCACCACGTCGCTGCGCATCGACGAGCCCAGCCTGCTGCTGTTCCCGCGCGCGCTGACGCACCGCTTCATCAGCGACGCGGTACGCGGTGCCGACATGACCTGCGCGACGTTGCGGTTCGAGGGCGGCGACCAGAATCCGATCTGTGCGGCGTTGCCCGACGCGGTCTGCCTGCCCTTGTCGGGCATCCATGGCGCCGGGGACGTGCTGGCGCTGCTGTTCGAGGAGGCTTTCACCCAGCGCTGCGGACGCACGGCGCTGGTCAACCGCCTGTTCGAAGTGGTGATGATCCAGGTGTTGCGCCAACTGATGGAAAGCGGCGAAGTGAAGGGCGGCATGCTTGCCGGGCTGGGACATCCGCGCCTGCGCAATGCCATTGTCGCGATGCACGAGGCGCCGGCGAAGGACTGGTCGCTGGAGGATCTGGCGCGCGTGGCGGGCATGTCGCGCACGGTGTTCGCGTCGAGCTTCCGCGAGTCGCTGGGCATCACGCCCGGGCAATACCTGCAGGGGTGGCGCGTCGGCCTGGCGCAGCAGGCGCTGCGGCATGGCAAGCCGTTGAAGGTGGTGGCGTCGGACGTGGGCTACGGCAGCGAAGCCGCGCTGTCGCGCGCGTTCAAGGCGCACAGCGGCGTGTCGCCGCGGGAATGGAAGCGGCAGCAGGTCGCCGCCTGAACATTCAGTCCTTGTCGGGCGGCGCAACCTGGCGCTCGGGTAGCGCCTCGCGCGTGCCGTCCAGCAGGCCGCGACTCAGCTGTCCCTTGTCGATGAAGAGCAGCTGCCCGGATTCGCCGCGCTTGATGCCGCTGTCGATGGCGATGATGCGGCCACCGTGGAAGCTCACTACTTCGTCCATCGTGGTGTGCCCGACCACGATCCGCGCCAGGCCAAGCCGGTCGACGACGCGGCCCACGGCCGGGGTATCGAGCTCGCCATTGAAATAGCCGCGGTACCAGATCGGGCTGCGCTTGCCGTCGTACAGGCGCGCGGTCGCCGGATCGGCCTTCACCGTGTCCTTGGCGACGCCCAGCGAACCGCGGTACGTCGCGTTGGTGGCATCGATGCCGGTGACCAGGTCCAGGTTTTCCGGTGCGATGCCGCCATGCAGGAACAGCGTGTCGCCCAGCTTCAGCATCACCGGACGCGTGCGCAGCCAGCCGCCGATCACCGTGTCGGCGCCATACAGCGCGGAATAGGGACGGCCGAGCAGGCGCGCGACCTCGACATACTTCGGATTGATGTAGCGCAGGTCGTCGTAGAGCACCATGGTTTCATGGTTGCCCAGCAGGAAGTGCACCGCGCCGCCGGCGGCATGCGCTTGCTGCTGCAACTGGAACAGCAGCCAGAACACCTCGTTGACCTTGTCGCCGCGATCGAACACGTCGCCGGTGATGACCAGGTGGTCGCGACCGAGCGCCCAGTTGTCGTTGCCGTCGATCACGCGATGCGCGCGCAGCAGCTTCACCATCAGGTCGTACTGCCCGTGGATGTCGGACAGTGCGACGATGCGGCCGCCGGTGTACGGCACGGATTCCGGGTCCGCGACGTGGTTCGGAATCACCGCCGGTCGACCGTAGCCGCAACGCGGTGCGATCACGGTGTCCTTGCGTCGCTTGCGTTGCACGTCATGTTCGACCTTGCCGTCGCAGACCCACCAGGCGTCATAGCGGCGCGCGGTCGTCTGGAACACGTACGGACCATCGTCTAGCGTCGCTGCGGGCTGTCCGGTGACCTCTTCTGCCACGACCGGCGACAGCCAGGCGAGGGCGAGACCGGCCGCAAGAAGGCGTCTGCGCATCATGGCGATTTACCCAGCACATGCGTGCCGTTGGCGGTGTGGTGTTCCGGGATGCCGTAGACCTCGCCCAGCGCGCCGATGAAGCCGTCGACGTCGTCGCCGCGGAAAACGCCGCTGACGCGCTGGGCGCCGAGTGCGGGGTCCGCCAGCACCACGCGGTTCGTGCTGTAGCGATTGAACTCGGCCACGGCCTCGGCGAGCGGCGTGTCGCTGAAGACCAGGCGTCCACTCAGCCATGCCGGGCGCGCCCCGGCGGCGACGGTCGTCGCGCGCATCTGCATGCGGCCTGCGGACAGGCGCGCCTGCTGGCCCGGCACCAGCACGCCCAGGCGCTGCACCGGCGCCTCGGCAGCCGCGCGTGCGCGCAGTTCCACGCTGCCTTCGTACAGGGCGACATCAGCCGCGCCGGCAACATGGGAAACCTCGAATTGCGTACCGAGGGCGCGGACGCTGCCGGCGTCGGTGACCACGTCGAACGGACGCGCGGCGTCCTTGGCCACCTGGAAGAAGGCGCGGCCCTGCTCCAGCACGATATGCCGGCCGCCACGGTCGTAGCGCACGCTGAGGTGCGTGCCCGCGTCCAGATCGACGCGGGAACCATCGTCCAACTGCACCGAGCGGCGTTCGCCCACCGCAGTCCGGTAGGCGGCTTCCGTGGGCGCCGTCAGGCGCAGCGCCGCAAAGGTGCCGACGGCCAGCAGCGCGAGCGTCGCGGCCATCGCGGCGGGCCAGCGTCGCCGCGCGGTGCGCGCCTGCACCGGTGCGGCCTGCGGCGCACGCGAAGCCCCGGCGATGCGCCTGCCGATCTCCGGCGACGTCGCAAAGTCGCCGAACGAAGACCACAAGGCCTCCACGCGCGCATAGGCATCGCGGTGGTCGCGGCTGGCCTCCAGCCACTGCTGCCACGCCCGGCGGTCGCCTTCGCTGGCATCGTCGGCGCGCAGCCGCACGAACCAGCGGGTCGCCTGCTGGTCGACGCCGTCACCGCCATCGATGAGGGTAAGGTCCGGTCTGCTCATGGCTCCGCCAGGCGTGCCTGCAGGTGGAGCAGCGCGCGCATCATGTGTTTTTCCACCGCACTCACGCTGACCTGCAGCTGCCGCGCGATGGCGGTGTAGGTCATGCCTTCGTAGCGTTGCAGCAGGAACACCTGCCGGCAGCGCGGCGACAGTTCGTCCAGCGCCGACAGCAGGCGTTCCAGCCGCTCCCTGCTTGCGTAGACGTCGTCGGTGGCGGGTTCCTCACTGGGCAATTCGTGCAGGGTGTCGTCGAGCGGGTCGTGCAGCCCGGTGTGGTGGCTGCGTTCGCGCCGGAAACGGTCGCGCAGCAGGTTGGCCGCGATCCGCACCACGTAAGCCTCGGCGTGGTCCACCTGCGTAGGCGAGCGCACCAGGCGCATGAGGGCTTCCTGGGCCAGGTCCTCGGCATCCGCCTCGTGTTGCAGGTGCCGGCGGAAGTAGCGCACCAGCATCGGCCGGAAGCGCTGGGTATCGGCCGTCGCGGTGTCGTGGCCGGCTGCGGTGGCGGCGTCGCCACCGGCGGTGCGTTGTGGAATCGGATTCACGCGACGGGTGTCCGGAGGCTGCGGTGCGCAGAGAAAAGTAAGCGGAGGCACCGCGCGACGCAACCGCACGCGACGCAGTGAGGAATCGCCGATGCGCTGCGTCTGCCTTGAAAGGGGAGCGCCATCCGATATCTCACATTTCCCAGCACGTCCAAGGGGGACGACTTGATGAAGACCACCACGCCGCACCGCCGCACCGTCATGTCACTGGCTCTGGCCACCGCCCTCGGCGCATCGCTGATGGCCGCGGCCCCGGTGTCGGCGGCGCAGACATCGTCCACCCACCAGTTCGCGGTCGGCAGCCAGCCGCTCGGCGATGCGCTCAACCGCGTCGCGCAGACGGCCGGCGTGCAGATCATGGTGCCGCCCGACCTGGTGCGCGGACGCACCGCACCCACGCTGTCGGGGCAGTACACCGTCAACCAGGCGCTGGACAAAGTGCTGGACGGCAGCGGCCTGACCCATCGCAGCACGCGTGGCGGCGTCATCACGGTGGCGCGCGCGCAGGAGACCACGACACCCGCGAAAGCCCCGGCACCGGCACCGAAGCCCGTCCCGGCGGCCGCGGACAATCCTCCCGACACGCAGGACCTGGCCGCCGTGCAGGTGACCGGCTCGCGCATCAAGCGCGCGGAGATCGAAGGCCCGTCGCCGGTCACCATCATCACCGCGCAGCAGATCGAGGCCGAAGGCCATGCCACGGTGTTCGAGGCGCTCGACTCGCTGGTCATGGCCGGCGGCGCCGTCGAGACGGAATTGTCGGGTGGCTTTTCCGCCAATGCCCACCCGCTCAATCTGCGTGGCCTGGGACCCGGGCGCTCGCTGCTGCTCATCGACGGGCGCCGCGCCGCCGACTATCCGTTTCCCTACGGTGGACGGAGCAATTTCCAGAATTTCGGCAACATTCCCTCGGGTGCGGTGGAACGGATCGAAGTGCTGGCGGGCGGTGCGTCCGCGATCTACGGCGCCGATGCCGTGTCCGGCGTAGTGAACATCGTCCTGAAGAAGGGTTATGAAGGCGACGAGGTCAAGCTGCGCGGCGGTACCAGCACGATGGGCGGGCGGGATCGCGTGGACCTGCAATGGACGGGCGGGAAAACGGGAGAGCAGTGGGGGCTGACCTACGCGTTCCAGTACTACGCGCAGGAGCTCCTGTACGGAACGCAGCGAGACGACTGGGATGCCCGCCTCGATCCCACCGCTGATCCGCGCACCGGCGTGGTGCCGCCGACGGGCCTGCGCATCCGCCTCGGCGCGGACAGCAGCAGTCGGCCGCTGTGGCAGTTTCCGGAGGGCACGTGCGAGCAGTGGGGCGGCGACTTCCATGACACGCCCTACCTGCGCATCAGCGGCGGCCAGGTGCGGGACATGGGCAATTTCTGCGGGTACTGGGGCGATGCACGCAACCAGAGCCTGAGCAAGGGCAAGAACGAACTGGCCGGCTACCTGTTCGGCACGTGGACGTTCTCGCCCGACCTGGAGGGCTGGGCGTCGTTGCAGGCGTGGCACGCGAAAGCGACGTCGAACGGCGGCTTCGAAAGCATCACCGGTCCGCACACCAATGGGGTGGGTCGCATCGGCGCCTTCTACGATCCGCAGTTCGGCACCGTGATCGGCCTGGACCGTTATCTGACCCCGTACGAACTGGGCGGCGTCTCGGCAATGGACCAGCACTACAAGGAATTCTCCGTGGACGTGGCCGCGGGGCTGCGCGGGCGCGTTGGCCGGTTCGATTGGGAAGCGACGCTGAGCCATGCGGAGTACTACTTCGAACGCAACCGCCGCCGCATGGTGGGTGACCGGGTGAACGAATGGTTCTTCAGCGAGCAGCAGGGCGTCACCGGTAGCGGCGATCCGATCTACCAGTTGAACCTGGATCACTGGCTGAGGCCACTCACTGCCGCAGAGTACGCGTCACTGTCGACCATCGCCCATTACGAGGCCGAGTCGTGGGTGGACACGGCCAGTTTCGTGATGACGGGCGATCTGTTCGACCTGCCTGCGGGCCCGGTCGGTTCGGCCTTCATCGTCGAGGCCAGTCGGCAGGGCTACGACATGGACAGCGATCCGCGCGTGCAGCCCGATGTGGCGGAGCTGTACAACCTCACCGGCACGAATGGCGGCGGCGACCGCGAGCGCTATGCCCTGGGTGTCGAGTTCAGCATCCCGCTGCACGAAACGCTCAAGGCGAGCCTGGCCGGGCGCTATGACAAGTACAACGACATCACCGACCTGGGGGATGCGAAGACGTGGAATGCCGGCCTGGAGTGGCGTCCCGTGGACTCCCTGCTGGTCAGGGGCAGCTACGCGACCAGCTTCAAGGCGCCGGACATGCACTGGGTGTTCAGCGAAGGCAGCGGCAGCTTCGGTTCGCACACCGATGCCCTGCGCTGCATTTCCGCGGGCGACAATCCGGATTGCGAGGGTTACGACTTCTCGATGATGACCATCTCGCGCGGCGACGCGGCGCTGGAAGAGGAGACCGGGAAGTCGTGGGGCATCGGCTTCGTCTGGGACGTCACCGACGGCATGTCCGTCAACGTGGATTACTGGAACATCGAACTGGACGGCGCCATCGACCTGCTCGAGGCGGACAACGTGCTGGCCGACGAGGCGGGCTGCCGCACCGGTCTCCGGCTGGACGGATCGCCGTTCGGGTTCGCCGCCGATTCCGGCTACTGCCAGACGATCCTGTCGCGCGTGACCCGCGTAGCGGATCCTGGCGATCCGAACGGTCGGGTCACCCAGGTCCTGTCCGGACCGATCAACCAGTCCTATCTGCGCGTGGCGGGCATCGATGCCGGCTTCCGCTGGAGGATGCCGACGGATCGCTTCGGCCGCTTCACGTTTGGGCTGGACTGGTCGCACACGCTGGCGTCCGAGCGCCAGTTGTACGCGGGTGATCCGGTGGATCGCGACTGGCGCGACGACCCGGAAAACCTGGACTTCCGCAGCAAGGCCAAGGCATCGGTGAGCTGGCGCGGCGGCGACTGGAGCGCCAACCTGTCGAGTACGCGCTACGGCAGCCTGCCCAAGCTGGACAGCGAGGCGGGCAGGACCGGAGTCCACTTCCTGTGGAACGCCAATCTCGGCAAGCAGATCACCGACAAGGCGAAGGTCACGTTCTACGTGAACAACCTGTTCAACAACCTGCATCCGGAAGACGAAACGAACGGCGACTTCCCGTTCTTCTACGATGCCTACAACCCGATCGGCCGCGAGGTCGCCGTGCAGTTCGAGTACACGTTCCACTGATCCCGGCCGACGCTGCAGCTGTCCGACGGCGCCGGGGGAACCCGGCGCCGTTTCCATTCCCGCTTGGCCGACTGGTCAGCCCATCCGAGTTGGCCGACACTGGCGGCATGGAAGAATCCCGCTCGTCCACGACGCGCGTCGTGCTGGTGCATGGCATCTGGAATGCGAAATCCTGGCTCGCCCCGCTGGCGCGGCGCCTGCGTGGGGACGGGTTCGAGGTGGAGGTGTTCGGCTACCCCAGCATCCTGGGCGGTCCGGAGCCGGCCATCGCCGCGCTCATCGAAAAGCTCAAGGACGGCCCGCCCGTCCACCTGGTCGGGCACAGCCTGGGCGGGCTGATCGGCATGGAGGCGCTGCGGCGCGCACCGGCGCTTCCGGTGCAACGGATGGTCTGCCTGGGCTCGCCCCTCTGCGGCAGCCAGGCGGCGCGCAGCCTGGGACAACGTCGCTGGACGGCGCCCGTGCTGGGCCGCAGCGGCAGGTTGCTGCAGGCCGGGTGTGCGCCGTGGGCGGGGTCCGTGCCCGTCGGCATGGTGGCCGGCAACGTGGCGCGCGGCATCGGTCGCCTGATCGCACGCTTCGATGGCGAATCGGACGGCACGGTGGGCCTGTCGGAAACCCGCCTGCCGGGGCTGGCCGCGCACTGCGTGGTCCCCGCCAGCCACACGGGACTGGTGTTCTCCGCGGACGCTGCGCGCCAGGCCGCCCGCTTCCTGCGTGAGGGCCGGTTCGACGGGCAGGACTGACGGCTGCACGGGGGCGCGTATAATCCGCGCCCTTGTCAGTGCACTCCGGAATCCACCATGGGCAGAGGCCCGTCGATCGAAGCCCGCAAGAACGCCACCGACGCCAAGCGCGGCAAGATCTTCACCAAGATCATCCGCGAGATCGGGGTGGCAGCCCGCGCCGGCGGTGGCGACCCCGCCAACAACCCGCGCCTGCGCGCGGCGGTGGACAAGGGCCTGTCGGCCAACATGTCGAAGGACGTCATCGAACGCGCCATCAAGAAGGCGACCGGTGAGCTGGAAGGCGTGGTCTTCGAGGAGATCCGCTACGAAGGCTATGCGCCGGGCGGCGTCGCGGTGATCGTCGACTGCCTGACCGACAACCGCGTGCGCACTGTGGCCGAAGTGCGCCACGCCTTCGGCAAGCACGGCGGCAACATGGGCACCGAGGGCTCGGTGGCCTTCATGTTCAAGCGCCTGGGCGTGCTGAGCTACGCGCCCGGCGCCGACGAAGAGAAGATCACCGAAGCCGCGATCGAAGCAGGGGCCGACGACATCGTCGTCTACCCGGACGACGGGTCCATCGACGTGGTCACCACGCCGGATGCGTTCCAGTCCGTGAAGGATGCGATGACGGCCGCCGGCCTGGCCCCGGACCATGCCGAGACCACCTACCGCGCCGACAACGACATCCGCGTGGAAGGCGAAACCGCTCTGCAGGTGAAGAAGCTGCTCGACATGCTGGAAGACCTGGACGACGTGCAGGACGTTTATTCCAATGCCGACCTGGGCGCGGACGTGTATGCGTAGGAGCAGTGAATGGGGATTCGTGATTCGTGATTCGCGAGTGCGCGTTTCCTCGATCATCTTCCCCGCTGCTTCTTCCCATCACGAATCACCCATCACGAATCACGTTCCGTGACCCGCATCCTCGGCATCGACCCCGGCTCGCAGCGCACCGGCATCGGCATCATCGATGTCGATGCGGCGGGCAAGGTCACGCATGTCCACCACGCGCCGCTGGTGCTGCTGGGCGCGGACGATTTTCCGCAGCGCCTGCGCCGGCTGCTGGACGGCCTGGGCGAAGCGATCTCGACCTGGCAACCCGACGAGGTCGCCATCGAGCGCGTCTTCATGGCGCGCAATCCTGATTCCGCCTTGAAGCTGGGCCAGGCGCGCGGCGCCGCCATCAGTGCGGTGGTGCTGCGCGACCTGCCGGTGCACGAGTACGCCGCCACCGAAGTAAAGCTGGCCGTGGTCGGCCGCGGCAGCGCCGAGAAGGCGCAGATCCAGCACATGGTCGGCCTGATGCTCAACCTGCACGGCAAGCTGCAGGCCGACGCTGCCGACGCGCTGGCCGTCGCCATCACCCACGCACACGTACGCGCCACGGCAAAGCGGCTGGGCGTGAGTTCGCAACTGGCCTGGAGCAGGAAATGATCGGACGTCTGCGCGGCATCCTGGCGTACAAGTCGCCGCCCTGGCTGGTGATCGATGTCGGCGGCGTGGGCTACGAGCTGGAGGCGCCGATGAGCACGTTCTACGACCTGCCGGACGTGGGGCGAGAGGTGCTGCTGTTCACCCACTACGCGCAGAAGGAAGACAGCGTGTCGCTGTACGGCTTCCTGCGCGAGGGCGAGCGGCGGCTGTTCCGCGACGTGCAGAAGGTCACGGGCATCGGCGCGAAGATCGCGCTGGCCGTGCTGTCCGGCGCCAGCGTGGACGAGTTCGCGCGCATGGTGCAGGCCGGCGACATCACCGCGCTGACGCGCATCCCCGGCATCGGCAAGAAGACCGCCGAGCGCATGGTGGTGGAGCTGCGCGACCGCGCGGCGGACCTGATGGGTACCGGCGTCGGCGGCATCACCGCGCTGCCGGTGGATCCGCAGTCCGAAGCCACCATCGCCCTGCAGCAACTGGGCTACAAGCCGGCCGAAGCCACGCGGATGGCGCGCGACGCCACCGCCGCCGGCGACGATGCCGCGACGATCATCCGCAAGGCCCTGCAGGCCGCGCTGCGCTGATCGCCGTTCTAGAGCATCCCTTCACTTCCACAGCGCTACCCTGCCGGCCGCCATGTCCACCCCATCTTCTTCTCACGCCGATGCCGGCAACAGCGGGCAGCACGGTCATTCGCGGGCAGGCATGGTCGCCCTGGTCGCCGGTGCGGTCGGTGTGGTGTTCGGCGACATCGGCACCAGTCCGCTGTACACGATCAAGGAGATGTTCCACCCGCACTTCGGGCTGACGCCGGACCCGAACACGGTACGCGGGCTGCTCTCGCTCGGGTTCTGGTCGCTGCTGCTGGTGGTGACCCTGAAGTACGTCATCGTCATCATGCGCGCCGACAACGACGGCGAAGGCGGCATCATGGCGCTGACCGCACTGGCGCAGCGAAGCCTGGCGAAAGGCTCGCGCATGAGCTACACGGTCGGCATCCTCGGCATCTTCGGTGCGGCGCTGTTCTTCGGCGACGGCATGATTACCCCGCCGATCACTGTGCTGGGCGCGGTGGAAGGTCTGGAAGTGGTATCGCCGGTGTTCCGGCAATGGGTGGTGCCGATCAGCCTGGTCATCCTGACCGGCCTGTTCGCCATGCAGCGTTTCGGCACGGCGAAGGTCGGCAAGGCGTTCGGCCCGGTGATGATCACCTGGTTCATCGTGCTGGCCGGCTTCGGCATCTACAACATCGCGCACAACCCGTCGGTGCTGGCGGCGCTGAATCCGTACTGGGCCTGGCATTTCTTCACGACCCACGACTGGCACGCGGTGTTGATCCTCGGCGCGGTCGTGCTGACCGTGACGGGCGGCGAAGCGCTGTACGCCGACATGGGGCACTTCGGCAAGAAGCCTATCCGCTGGGGCTGGTTCGGTTTCGTGTTGCCGGCGCTGGTGCTGAACTACTACGGACAGGGCGCTGTGCTGCTGCGCCATCCCGAGGCCGTGGCGAACCCGTTCTACATGTCGATCCCGGGCTGGGCCCAGGTCCCGATGCTGGTGCTGGCGACGACCGCGGCGGCGGTCGCGTCGCAGGCCGTCATCACCGGTGCGTTTTCGGTGACGCGCCAGGCGATCCAGCTGGGCTACCTGCCGCGCCTGCACATCAAATACACCTCCAAGGACACGATCGGCCAGATCTACGTGCCGTCGATCAACTGGATGCTGTACTTCGCGGTGATCGTGCTGGTGCTGAGCTTCCAGAGCTCCGGTGCGCTCGCCACCGCCTATGGCCTGTCGGTGACCGGCACGATGTTGATCGATACGCTGCTGCTGGCGATCGTGGCGTACACGCGCTGGCCGGATTCGCGCAAGTGGGTGCTGCCGCTGTGCGGCGTGTTCCTGGTCATCGACCTGGCCTTCCTGTTCGCCAACGGTGCCAAGCTGGTCACCGGTATCGGCGCCTGGGTGCCGCTGTTCATCGGCATCTCCGCCTTCACCATGATGCGCACCTGGCGCCGTGGTCGCGAACTGCTGCATGGCGAAGTGCAGAAGGAAGGCATCCGGCTGGATACGTTCCTGCCGGGCCTGATGCTGGCGCCGCCGGTGCGCGTGCCGGGTACGGCGATCTTCCTGACCGCCGACAAGGGCGTGGTGCCGCACGCGATGCTGCACAACCTCAAGCACAACAAGGTGCTGCACGAGCGCAACGTGTTCCTCACTGTGGAGACCCTGACGGTCCCCTACGCGCCGAAGAAGAAGCGGTTGAAGATCGAGCCGATCGGCGACGATTTCTACCGCGTGGTGATCAGCTACGGCTTCGCCGAAACGCCCGACGTGCCGCAGGCGCTGATGAGTTCTTGCGACCAGGGTGGCGTGTACTTCGATCCGATGGAAACCACGTATTTCGCCAGCCGCGAAACCATCGTCGCCGCACGTCACGGCGGCATGCCCATGTGGCGCGACAAGCTGTTCGCGGCCATGCATCGCAACGCGGCGCCGGCGACCGGCTTCTTCCGCATTCCCGGCAACCGGCTGGTCGAACTGGGCGCACAGGTCGAGATCTGACGGGGAACCGGCCGGCATTTCGGCCATAATCCCGCCATGACCGCCGACCGCATCATCGACTCCTCCGCCACCCGCGAAGACGACGCCATCGAAGCCAGCATCCGCCCCAAGCGGCTGGACGAATACCTGGGCCAGAAGCCGGTCCGCGAGCAGCTGGACATCTACATCCAGGCGGCGAAGGGACGCGGCGAGGCACTCGACCACGTGCTGATCTTCGGGCCGCCGGGGCTGGGCAAGACCACGCTGAGTCACGTGATCGCCAACGAGCTGGGCGTGAACCTGCGCGTGACCTCGGGCCCGGTGATCGAGAAGGCCGGCGACCTCGCCGCGCTGCTGACCAACCTGCAGCCGCACGACGTGCTGTTCGTCGACGAGATCCATCGCCTGTCGCCCGTGGTCGAGGAAGTGCTTTATCCGGCGATGGAAGACTTCCAGATCGACATCATGATCGGCGAAGGCCCGGCTGCGCGTTCGATCAAGCTGGACCTGCCGCCGTTCACCCTGATCGGCGCCACCACGCGCGCCGGCCTGCTGACCGCGCCGCTGCGCGACCGCTTCGGCATCGTGCAGCGCCTGGAGTTCTACTCGCCCGAGGAGCTCACCCGTATCGTGCAGCGCTCGGCCCGCATCCTCGGCATGGACTGCGTGCCGGAAGGCGCCGCCGAAGTGGCGCGCCGCGCGCGCGGCACGCCTCGCATCGCCAACCGCCTGCTGCGGCGCGTGCGCGACTATGCCCAGGTCAAGGCCAACGGCCACATCGATGTCGACGTGGCGCGTGCCGCCATGCAGATGCTCAAGGTGGACCCGGAGGGCTTCGATGAGCTCGACCGCCGCATGCTGCGCACCATCATCGACAGCTTCGACGGCGGCCCGGTCGGCGTGGAGTCGCTGGCCGCGGCGCTCAGCGAAGAGCGCGGCACGCTGGAGGACGTGATCGAGCCCTACCTGATCCAGCAGGGCTTCCTGATCCGCACCGCGCGCGGACGCATGGCGACCCGCAAGGCCTACCTGCACCTGGGGCTGACGCCGAAGGGCAGGGTGCCGGAATCGGGCGATGCATCGGGTGAGCTGTTCTGAGCTCCACTGGTTACAGGTTGGTATGCACGACACCGTGCGGGAGCGCATGCTTTGACGACTGATTCGACGAGGATCGCCGTGGATACGGCTCCGTTCATCTTTCCGACACGCGTCTATTGGGAAGATACCGACGCCGGTGGCGTGGTGTACCACGCGCAATACGTCGCTTTCCTGGAACGGACCCGTACCGAATGGTTGCGGGCCCGTGGCCACGCCCAGGAACGACTGCGCCAGACCCACGACCTGGTGTTCGCCGTCCGTTCGATGCGCCTGGATTTCCTGCGCCCCGCCCGGCTCGACGATCTGCTGCAGGTCAGTGCGCGCATCCACCAGTGCAAGCGGGCCAGCGTGGTCTTCGCCCAGTCCATCGAACGGGACGGCGAGGTCCTGCTGACGGCGGAGGTGAAGGTCGCAGCGCTCCGCGCGTCGACGTTCAAACCCGTTGGGCTGCCCGACGCGTTGTACGAAGAGTTCCGCCGGCTCGAGTCCCCGGGCCAGCCGCTTTAACCCGACAAGCAACACGAACCGAGATACGAGGAACGACGGATGATCGCAACGCTGCTGGCCTTCCAGGAAGTCGTGACCGAGGCGCTGCCGCCCGAAGCGACGGCCACTGCGGCAGAGGCGGCCGCCGCCACCACGCACAGCGGAATCAACTACATCGACCTGATGCTCAAGGCCAGCCTGCCGGTGCAGCTGATCGTGCTGCTGCTGCTGGTTGGCTCGGTGATCAGCTGGGTGATCATTTTCCGCAAGGGGCGCGTGTTCAAGACCGCGAACCGCGACGCCGACGAGTTCGAGGGTCGGTTCTGGTCCGGCGCCGAACTGCACAAGCTGTATGCCGGTGCCGCCGACCGCAACCGCGTGGTTACCGGCCTGGAGGCGATCTTCGAAGCGGGCTTCCGCGAATTCACCCGCCTGCGCGACAAGCGTGGCCTCGATGGGCGTGCCCAGCTCGAAGGCGCGCAGCGCGCCATGCGCGTGACCTATACGCGCGAAGTCGATCAGCTGGAGCGCAACCTGGAACTGCTCGCCAACATCGGCTCGACCGCGCCTTACGTGGGCCTGGTCGGCACCGTGTTCGGCATCATGGTGACCATGCACGACATGCTCAACAGCGGCGAGCAGGCGGGCATCGCCGCCGTCGCGCCGGGCATCTCGGAAGCATTGTTCGCCACCGCCATCGGCCTGTTCGTCGCGATCCCGGCGGTGTGGGCCTACAACCGCTTCACCACCCGCGTCGAGCGGCTGGCCGTGCGCTACGAGAGCTTCGCCGAAGAATTCAGCTCCATCCTGCAGCGCCAGAACGCGGCCGAGTAAGCGGAGTTCCCCATGGCCGGAAGCATCTTCCATCGCAAGCGGCGCAAGCTGAAGTCCGAGATCAACGTCGTGCCCTACATCGACGTGATGCTGGTGCTGCTGATCATCTTCATGGTGACCGCGCCGCTGCTCACGCTGAGCGTGGACGTGAAGCTGCCGTCGTCCAACGCGAAGGCAGTGGAGACGCGCAACGAACCGGTCATCGTGGTCGCGTATCCGGACGGGCGCTTCGGCTTGAAGCTACCCGAAGCCAAGCAGCCTGAAGTGCTGGATGCGGCGACGCTGGAATCCCGCGTCGCGGCGATCCGTGCCGAGCAGGGCGACGAGCTGCGCATCATGGTGGCCGCCGAGGGATCCGCGCCCTACCAGAAGGTACTGGATGCGATGGACGTGCTGCGGCGGGCCAAGGTCGGCAATGTCAGCCTGATGACCAACGCGGGCGGCAATGCACGCTGAGGTGCTCCAGCGCCAGCGCCCCCCTGAAGAGGAAGGGCTTGGCCGGTCGGTGGGGTGGGCCATCGGCCTGCACCTGCTGCTGCTTGCGATCCTGCTGCTGTCGCCGTACTTCAAGTGGGACCGCGAGCGGCTGAATGCGGCTGGCTCGCAGTCGATGGAGGCCACGCTCGATGTGTCCGCCGCCGACCAGCGCGCGGTCGAGCGCGCGCTCGATTTCCAGCCGGCGCCGATGCCCGAGCCCGTGCAGGAGCCGGCGCCCGAGGACACCATTCCGCCGCCGCAGCCGATCCCCGAGCCGAGGCCGCAGGATGCACCGGTCGAGCGGCAGGCGCAGGCCCAGGAACGCATCCCCGTGCCCGATACCGTGGATCAGGATGAAGCGCGCCGCGATGCGATTTCGCAGGAGAAGGCACGCCAGGAGCAGGAGGCCAAGCGGCGCCAGGAACAGATCGACCTGACCGAACGCAAGCGCCAGGAGCAGGCCGAGCAGCAGCGACGGCTGGCCGCCCAGCAGGAAGAGGACCGGCAGAAGCGCATCGCTGCCGAAGCCGCGCAGAAGGCCGAGGCCGACAAGAAGCGACTGGAGGAAATCCGTCGCCAGCGCGCCCAGGCGCAGCGGGAGCAGCAATTGGCCGAGCAGAAGCTGCGGCAACTGGCGGACGCACGTGCCCGGCAGGCGGCCAGCGCGGCGGCTTCCACATCGGCGCCCGCGACCGGCCCGGTCGGCAATGGCGGCACCGATGAAGACCTGCGCGGCCGCTATGCCGCCGCCATCCAGGAAGCGGTGCTGCGCCAGTGGACCCGCCCCGAATCGGTCGCCGTAGGTACCCGTTGCCGGGTGGTGATCCGCCAGTTGCCCGGTGGCGACGTGGTCAGCGCCGAAGTCCAGCCCGGCTGCGCCATGGACGCGGCGGGCCAGGATTCCATCGAGCGCGCGGTACTCAAGGCGCGGCCGCTGCCGTACCGCGGCTTCGAGTCGGTTTTCGCGCGGACCCTGACCCTCAATTTCGAGGCCAGGGACCGTTGACTTCACGCGGCGTTTCGCTCCATTCCGTTCACAATTGTTAAAACGTTCACGCGGGGACTGGTATCCCTTTGCCGCCCCGCACAACCGCAGAGTCGTTGCCCATGAAGAAACCGCTGCGCTGGTTCGCATTGCTCCTGTTCACCCTCGTTCCGGCGCTGGCCTCCGCCCAGCAGCAGGGTCTGGAGATCGACATCATCGGCGGCAACGCCTCCGCCCTGCCGATCACGGTGGTGCCCATGCCCTACCAGGGCAGCGCCGCCGCGCCGCCGACCGACGTATCGGCCGTGGTGCGTGCCGATCTGGAGCGCTCGGGTGCTTTCCGTACGCTGCCGGAGGCCCGCATCACCGAACGTCCCACCCGCGGGGGCGAGATCCAGTACCCGACCTGGCAGGCCCTGCGCCAGGACTACATCGTGGTCGGCCGCGTGGTCGATGCTGGTGATGGCGGCTATCGCGTCGAGTACGAACTGTTCGACGTGGCGAAGCAGGAGCGCTTGCTCGGCCTGGCCATGACCGCACGCTCCAATGCGCTGCGTGACGTCGCCCACCAGATGGCCGACGCCATCTACGAGAAGATCCTCGGCGTACGCGGCGCTTTCTGGACCCGCATCGCGTACATCACTGCCGCCGGCACCGGCAAGGCGACGCGCTACGCGCTGATGGTGGCCGACTCCGATGGCTTCAACCCGCAGACCGTGGTGCGCTCGGCCGAGCCGCTGCTGTCGCCGTCGTGGAGCCCGGATGGTCGCAAGCTGGCCTACGTGAGCTTCGAAAGTGGCAATTCGGCGATCTACATCCAGGACATCTCCACCGGTGCACGCGAGAAGATCGCCAGCTTCCGTGGCATCAATGGCGCGCCCTCGTTCTCGCCCGACGGTCGCCAGCTGGCGCTGACCCTGTCGCGCAGCGGCAACCCGGAGATCTACGTGATGGACCTGGGCAGCCGTTCGCTGCGCCAGCTGACCACCACGTCCGCCATCGACACCGAGCCGGTGTGGAGCCCGGACGGTGGCAGCATCTACTTCACCTCGGATCGTGGCGGTCGCCCGCAGATCTACCGCGTGCCGGCCAGCGGGGGCAGCGCCAGCCGGGTGACCTTCGAAGGCAACTACAACGCCACTGCCAGCATCGGCTTTGACGGCAAGAAGATCGCGGTGGTGCAGGGCAGCGGCAACAACTACCGGATCGCGCTGATGGACACCAGCCTGGGCGGCGCACGCTGGACCTCGTTGTCGCCGGGCTCGCTGGACGAGTCCCCCAGCTTCGCGCCGAACGCCAGCATGGTGCTGTATGCCGCGCGGGAAGGCGGAAGGGGCGTGCTGTACGCCATTTCCGCAGACGCGCGCGTGCGCCAGCGCCTGGTCGTGGCCAATGCGGACGTGCGCGAGCCGGCGTGGTCGCCCTACCGCACCCAGCGTTAATTTTGTGTCTACAATGTGACTCCCGGTTCCACCGATCCCCCGTTCAAACGACGCAAGGAATGACCATGAACAACACCACCCGTGTTCTGCTGCTCTCCATGATGTCCGTGGCCGTGCTGGCTGGCTGCAAAAAGGCCGTCAAGCCCGAAGCTCCGGCCGACACCACGACGACCACCCCGACCACCCCGACGGGCCCGACCACGTCCGGCGTGTACGGTCCGAACGATCTGGACACCGATGCCTGCCTGCGCCAGCGCGTGGTGTACTTCGACCTGGACCAGGACGCCCTGAAGCCGGAGTTCCAGGCCATCATGGGATGCCACGCCAAGTACCTGCGTGACCGTCCGTCCTCGCGCATCACGCTGGAAGGCCACGCAGACGAGCGCGGCAGCCGCGAGTACAACCTGGGCCTGGGCGAGCGCCGCGGCAACGCCGTGAATTCGGCCCTGCAGGCCAGCGGTGGTTCGGCCAGCCAGCTGACCGTGGTCAGCTACGGCGAAGAGCGTCCGGTCTGCACCGATTCCAGCGAGTCCTGCTGGTCGCAGAACCGTCGCGTCGAGATCGTCTACACGGCCAAGTAAGCCGTCGTCACGATGATCGCGAAGAAGACGTACCTGCTGGTCCTGGCGGCGGCCCTCGTGGCCGCCGCTCCCGCGCATGCGCAACGCGTCAGCCTGGCCGATCGCGTGGCCGCGCTGGAGGCGAAGGCCAACAACCCGCAGCAGAACCTGGATCTGCTCAACCGCGTCACTCAACAGGAAGCCGAACTGCGCAACCTGCGTGCGCAGGTCGAGCAACTGCAGCACGAGAACGAGCAGCTCAAGCAGCGCGGTCGCGACCAGTACCTCGATCTGGACGGTCGCCTCAACCGTCTGGAAGGCGGTGCCGTACCGGCCCCGGCCGGCACGCCGGCCACTGCTCCCCCGCTGGGCAATGCGCCGGCCACTGCACCGGCGCCAGTCGACGCCGCGATGGCTGAGGCAGCGCCCAGCGTCCATGGCGACATGGGCGCGCTGTCCGCCGCCGGCGACGAACGCACCGCCTACAACGTCGCCTTCGACCGGCTGAAGGCCGGCGAATACGCCGATGCGGCACAGCTGTTCACCAGCTTCCTGCAGCTCTATCCCGGCGGCGTGTATGCGCCCAACGCGCTGTATTGGCTGGGCGAGAGCTATTACGTCACCCAGAATTACGCGCTGGCCGCGGACCAGTTCCGCGCATTGCTGGCGCAGTACCCGACCCACGACAAGGCGTCCGGCGCCCTGCTGAAGATCGGCCTGTGCGACTACGGACTGGGCAAGCTGCCCGAGGCCGAGCGCACCCTGGGCGAAGTCATTGCCAAGTACCCGGGCACCGACGTTGCCCGCACGGCCGACGACCGCCTGCGCGCCATCCAGCTCGGCCGCCTGCGCTGAGCCGCCTTCGTCCGGCCCCCATGGCCGGATGACGGGTCGCCAGGGCGTATCATGCGCACCCCATGAATGACGCCGCCCGCCCCAGCGAAATCGTCCAGTCCCCGCTGGAACGTCTCAAGATCACCGAGATCTTCCTGTCCTTGCAGGGCGAGGCGAATGCGGTCGGCTGGCCCACGGTCTTCGTCCGCCTGACCGGCTGCCCGCTGCGCTGCCAGTACTGCGACACCGCCTACGCCTTCCATGGCGGCGAGTGGCGCGAGATCGACGACCTCGTGGCCGAGGTCGTCGCCTACGGCGTCCGCCACGTCTGCGTCACCGGTGGCGAACCGCTGTCGCAGAAGCGTTGCCTGCTGCTGCTGCGAAAGCTGTGCGATGCCGGCCTCGATGTGTCGCTGGAGACCTCGGGCGCGATCGACATCGCCGATGTCGATCCGCGCGTGTCGCGCGTGGTCGACCTGAAGACACCGGGCTCCAACGAGATGGCGCGCAACCGGCTGGAGAACCTGCCCCTGCTCACCGCGCGCGACCAGGTGAAGTTCGTGCTGTGTGGGCGCGCCGACTACGAATGGGCACGCGACATGCTCGCCGAGCATAGGTTGGCCGAGCGTTGCGACGTGCTGTTCTCGCCCAGCAAGTCCGAACTGTCGCCACGCGAGCTGGCCGACTGGATCGTCGAGGACCGCCTGCCGGTGCGCTTCCAGATGCAGTTGCACAAGCTGTTGTGGAACGACGAGCCGGGGAGGTGAGGCAGTGATTGGTCATTGGTGATTCGTGATTCGGAGAATCGGTCTTCATTGGCCGAATCACGAATCACGAATCACGAATCACGAATCACGAATCACGAATCACGACTATCCAATGAAAAACGCTGTCGTCCTCCTGTCCGGAGGCATGGACTCCGCCGTCGTCGTCGCCATCGCCCGCGAGCAGGGCTTCGCCGTGCATGCGCTCAGCGTGCGCTACGGCCAGCGGCACACCTCCGAGCTCGATGCCGCCGCGCGCGTCGCCACCACGCTGGGTGCTGCCGCGCACAAGACCGTGCACGTGGACCTGCGCAGCATCGGCGGCTCCGCGCTGACCGACGACATCGACGTGCCGGAAGCCGGTGGGCCGGGCATCCCGGTGACCTACGTGCCGGCGCGCAACACCATCATGCTGTCGGTGGCGCTCGGCTGGGCCGAGGTGCTGGGCGCGAACGACATCTTCTGCGGCGTCAACGCGGTGGACTACTCGGGGTATCCGGATTGCCGGCCCGAGTTCATCGAAGCGTTCGAGAAACTCGCCAACGTGGCGACCAAGGCCGGCGTGGAAGGCGCGGGCCTGCGCATCCAGGCGCCGCTGCTGCACATGAGCAAGGCCGACATCGTGCGTGAGGGCGTGCGCCTGGGCGTCGATTTCGCGCAGACCGTCTCCTGCTACCAGGCCGACGCGGAAGGCCGCGCCTGCGGCCACTGCGATGCCTGCCGCCTGCGCGCGGCCGGCTTCGCCGACGCCGGCGTGCCGGACCCCACGCACTACGTGTGAGCCGGTCGGATTTCGCCCCTTTGCGGACGATGCGCTAGAATGCGCGTCCCGGTGCAAGGCCGGGATGCGTTTCCGGGCCGTTAGCTCAGTCGGTAGAGCAGAAGACTTTTAATCTTTTGGTCGAAGGTTCGAATCCTTCACGGCCCACCACGCACATCCCGCCGACGCGCCATGACTGCGCTGCGTTCGCGTCGGCGCCCGGCAGGGAATCCCACGAGTGACCACGGCAGCGCGTGACTGGACGGCGCAGGCGATCCAGCGCATCGAGGCGGACTACAACCGGTCCGCCGACACCCACCTGATCCCGCTGCCGCTGCCCGGCTTTCCCGGCATCGACGTCTATCTGAAGGACGAATCCAGCCACCCGACCGGCAGCCTGAAGCACCGGCTGGCGCGCTCGCTGTTCCTGTATTCGCTGGCCAACGGCTGGCTGCGCGAGGGTGCGCCGGTGATCGAGGCGTCCAGTGGTTCGACGGCGGTGTCCGAAGCCTACTTCGCGCGTCTGCTCGGCCTGCCCTTCATCGCCGTGATGCCGTCGTCGACGTCGCCCGACAAGATCGCCGCGATCCAGTTCCAGGGTGGGCGCTGCCATCTCGTCGAGCAGGCGGCCGAGATCAACGAAGTTTCCCGGCGACTGGCGCAGGAGAGCGGGGGCCATTTCATGGACCAGTTCACCTACGCCGAGCGCGCCACCGACTGGCGGGCGAACAACAACATCGCCGAGTCCATCTTCAAGCAGATGGAGGCCGAGCCGCATCCGGTGCCGGCGTGGATCGTCTGCAGTCCGGGGACCGGCGGCACCAGCGCCACGCTGGGGCGCTATGTGCGTTACCGCCGGCATCCGACGCGCGTGCTGTGCGCGGATCCAGAGCATTCGGTGTTCTTCGACCAGTATCGCGGCGCCTGCGCCGGTGGCGACGATACGACGCTGACCTGTGCGCGCGGTTCCGGCATCGAGGGCATCGGCCGCCCGCACTGCGAGCCCAGTTTCATCCCCGCCTGCATCGACGCCATGGTGAAGGTGCCGGATGCCCTCAGCCTGGCGGGCATGCGCCACGTCAGCGCGGTGCTGGGGCGGCGTGTCGGCGGGTCGACCGGCACCAATTTCGTCGGCATCCTGGCAGCCGCGGCGCGCATGCGCGAGGCGTGCGAAGCCGGCTCCATCGTCAGCATCCTGTGCGACAGCGGCGAGCGCTACGCGCACAGCTACTACAACCGGGACTGGTATCTCGAGCGCGGCATCCCCATCGTGGACAGCGACGATGCGATCGCCACCGCCGTGGCCGGGCGCGGGCTGCCTTCGCTTGCGCAGGCCGACTGGCCGGACTGAATCCCTTTTGTTGAACGAGGCATCCCCATGACCAACCCGTTGCTCGACTTCTCCGGCCTGCCGCATTTCGACGCGATCCGTCCCGAGCACATCGCACCGGCCATCGACCAGTTGCTGGCCGAGGCCGAGGCGGCGGTGAAAGCGGCGGAAGCCGTCGCCCCGGTGACCTGGGACGCGTTCGTCGTGCCGCTGGATGACGCCACCGAACGTCTGGCGCGGGGCTGGAACCAGGTCACTCACCTGGAAGCCGTGGTGAACACACCGGCGCTGCGCGCCGCCTACAACGCGCAACTGCCTAAGGTGACGCGCTTCTGGAGCGCGCTGGGGCAGAACCTCGCGCTGTACCGCCAGTACCGCACGCTGGCCGATGCACCCGAAACGGCGCAGTACGACGACGCGCGCCGCAAGGTGCTGGACAACGCGCTGCGTGATTTCCGCCTTGGCGGCGCCGAGCTGCCGGACGAACAGAAGGCGCGCTTCGCCGCGGTGAAGGAGGAACTCGCCGGCCTGTCGGCGAAGTTCTCGCAGAACGTGCTCGATGCGACCGACGAGTACGAGTTCTGGATCAAGGACAAGCAGCACCTCGGTGGCCTGCCGCCCGACGTGGTGTCGGCGGCACGCGCCGCGGCCAAGGCCGACGACGAGCCGGGCTGGAAATTCACCCTGCAGATGCCGTGCTACCTGCCGGTGCAAACGTATGCGGACGATCGCGCGCTGCGCGAGACGCTGTACCACGCGAATGCGGTGCGCGCGTCGGAACTGGCCGACAACGAGGCGCTGGACAACTCCGCGCTGATTGATCGCATCCTCGCACTGCGCACCGAACTCGCTGCACTGCTCGGCTTCGCCAGCTACGCGGAGTATTCGCTGGCCACCAAGATGGCCGACACGCCGGATGACGTGCTGGCGTTCCTGCGCGATCTCGCCGCGCGCGCCAGGCCGCATGCGCAGCGCGACCGCGAGGAACTGGACACCTTCGCCCGAGAGCAGCTCGGCCTGGACACACTCGAAGCCTGGGATCTGGCCTATGCAAGCGAGAAGCTGAAGCAGGCGCGCTACAGCTTCTCCGCGCTGGAGGTGAAGCAGTACTTCACCGAGCCCGCGGTGCTGGCCGGGCTGTTCGGCGTGATCAGCGATCTCTACGGCCTACGCGTGGAGCAGGACGAAGCGCCCACCTGGCATCCCGACGTCCGCTTCTACCGGCTGGTGGATGGCGACGGCGCGCTGGTCGGCCAGTTCTACCTCGACCTATACGCGCGCGAAGGCAAGCGCGGCGGTGCGTGGATGGACGACTGCCGCAACCGCCGCGACACCGCGCGCGGTGCGCAAACGCCCCTGGTCTATCTGGTGTGCAACTTCGGCAAGGGCATGGACGGCACGCCGGCCACCTTCAGCCACAACGACGTGACCACGCTGTTCCACGAAATGGGCCACGGCCTGCACCAGCTGCTGACACAGGTCGGCGAACTGGGCGTGGCCGGGATCAACGGCGTCGAGTGGGACGCGGTGGAACTGCCCAGCCAGTTCATGGAGAACTTCTGCTGGGAATGGGAGCGCGTGCAGGCGATGACCGCGCACGTGGACACCAGCGAACCGCTGCCGCGCGCCCTGTTCGACCGGATGGTCGCGGCGAAGAACTACCAGAGCGGCATGGCCACCGTGCGCCAGCTCGAATTCGGCCTGTTCGACATGCAGCTGCACAGCGGCTTCGATCCCGCCGACGACAGCGTGCTTGCGTTGCTGGATCGCGTGCGCGCCGAGGTGGCGGTGAACCTCCCGCCGGACTGGAACCGCTTCCCGCACCAGTTCAGCCATATCTTCGCTGGCGGCTACGGGGCGGGGTACTACAGCTACAAGTGGGCCGAGGTGCTCAGTGCCGACGCCTACGCCGCCTTCGAGGAGGCGCCGGCGCAGGTCGCCGACACCGGCGCGCGCTTCCGCCGCGAGGTGCTGGCGCGTGGTGGCAGCCGGTCCGCCGCCGACAATTTCCGCGCTTTCCGCGGCCGCGCGCCCCGGATCGATGCGCTGCTGCGGCATTCCGGCATGGCCGGCTGAGCGTCGCGGCGGATCCCGGAGGGTAGGGCGGACCCCGTTTCCAGCCGGTTTGACCCCGCCTGTAAACGTTTTCATAATGGCTCCCCCGTTACACCGGCGTTCCCGGGAGGACCGCTTACATGCCGCATCAGCGAAGGATCGAAGGCCTGATCGCCGGGATGACGCTGGAGGAGAAGATCGGCCAGCTCGGCGCCTTCGCCGATGCGCTGCGGCCGTTCGCCTTCGAGGTCAATCCGGAGACCTTCGCGCGCGATGCCGAGCAGGTACGCGAGCAGATACGCAACGGCCGTGTCGGTGCGCTGTTCAACGGCGTGGGCGCGGCGGAAGGCCGCGAGGCACAACGCATCGCGGTGGAGGAGAGCCGGCTCGGCATTCCGCTGCTGCTGGGCGCCGATGTCATCCACGGCATGCGCACGGTATTCCCGATCCCGCTGGGCGAAGCGGCCAGCTTCGAACCCTACCTCGCCGAACGCACCGCGCGCGCTACGGCCAAGGAAGCCACCGCCGCGGGCATCCACTGGACCTTCGCGCCGATGGTCGATGTCGCACGCGACCAGCGCTGGGGCCGCGTGGCGGAAACCTCGGGCGAGGACGTGTACCTGTCCTGCGAGTTCGCCACCGCCCGCGTGCGCGGCTTCCAGGGCGATGATCTGACCGCTCCCGATTCGCTGCTGACCACGCCGAAGCACTTCGCCGCCTATGGCGCGATCTCGGCGGGCCTGGACTACAACTTCGTCGACATGGCGCCGCAGACGCTGCGCGACGTGCACCTGCCGCCGTTCAAGGCCGCGATCGACGCCGGCGCGCTGACGCTGATGAGTTCTTTCAACGACATCAACGGCGTGCCGGCCTCGGCCAACCGCGAACTGCTGACCGACATCCTGCGCGGCGAGTGGAAGTTCGAGGGTTTCGTCGTTTCCGACTACACCTCCGACCTCGAACTGATCGCGCACGGCTACGCCAGCGACGAGGCCGACGCGGCACAGAAGGCGCTGTCGGCCGGTCTGGACATGAGCCTGCAGAGCGGCATCTACGCCGGCCACGTCGCCACGCTGGTGGCCGAAGGTCGGCTGAGCATGGACGAGGTCGATGAGGCCGTGCGCCGCGTGCTGCACGTGAAGGCCGCCGTCGGCCTGTTCGACGATCCCTACCGCTGCCTCGATGCCGAGCGCGAAGCCGACCAGTCGCACATCGCCGCGCACGACGCGCTGGCGCGCGACTGCGCGCGCCGCTCGATCGTGCTGCTGAAGAACGACGGCGACCTGCTGCCGCTGAAGAAGACCGGCCAGCGCATTGCGCTGATCGGACCGTTCGCGCAGGACACCGCCAACCTCGGTGGGTGCTGGAACATCTTCGGCGACGCCTCGCGCATGGTGGACGTGGAAACCGGCGTGCGCGCCGCGCTGGACGATCCGTCCGCGCTGGTCGTGGTGCCGGGCAGTGGCATCGAAGACGCGCTCGACGGCGGCCTCGACGCCGCGGTCGCCGCCGCGCGCGATGCCGACGTCGTGCTGCTGGCCGTGGGCGAGCCGCACGAGTTCTCCGGCGAAGCGCAGTCGCGCACGCAGATCGTGCTGCCCGCCGCGCAGCAGGCGCTGGCCGAGGCGGTCGCCGCCACCGGCACGCAGCTAGTCATAGTGCTGCGCAATGGGCGCGCGCTGGCGCTGGAGGGCGCGGTGCGCGATGCGCAGGCGATCCTGGTGGGCTGGTTCCTCGGTACGCAGACCGGTCCGGCCATCGCCGACGTCGTGTTCGGCGACTACAGCCCGTCCGCGCGCCTGCCGGTGAGTTTCCCGCAGGACGCCGGCCAGCAGCCGTACTTCTACAACCACCCCGCCACCGGTCGGCCCAACGTGCCTGGCACGCCGCGCTTCTTCCAGACGCGCTGGCGCGAAGTTACCCACGCCGCGCTGTATCCGTTCGGCCATGGCCTCTCGTACACCCGCTTCGACTACGGCGTGCCGCAGCTCGATACGCAGACGCTGGGCTGGGATGACACGCTGACCATCCGCACGCGCATCGCCAATAGCGGTACCCGCGACGGTGAAGAAGTCGTTCAGCTGTACCTGCGCGACCGCACCGCCAGCCGCGTGCGGCCGGTGCGCGAGCTGAAGCGCTTCCGCAAGATCGCGCTGGCTGCGGGCGAGTCGCAGGACGTCGAATTCACGCTGACGCGCGCTGATCTGGAGTTCCATGGCGTCGACAATCGCCCTGTCGCCGAGCCCGGCCTGTTCGACCTGTGGGTCGCGCCGTCCAGCGCGGTCGGCGAAGCGGTGCCGTTCGAACTGCTGGCGCCCTGAGCCGCATGTCCGTGGGTGACGCCGCGATGCCGGCCCCCGGCGCGCGCGAACGCATCGCCACCCGCATCGTCTTCTTCATCGGCGGCTTCGCCATCTCGACGTGGGCGCCGCTGATCCCGTTCGCCAAGCACAAGCTGGCGCTGGACGACGGCCAGCTCGGCCTGATGCTGCTGTGCCTGGGCGTGGGCTCGGTATTGATGATGCCGCTGGCGGGCGGGTTGGCCGCGCGCTTCGGCTGCCGCCGCTCGATTCTCGCCGCAGGTGCGATGATCTGCCTGTGCATGCCGGCGCTGATGCTGGCGCCCAGCATTCCCATGCTCGCGCTGGTGCTGGCCGTGTTCGGCGCCAGCATGGGCGTGCTCGACGTGGTGATGAACGTGCAGGCGGTGATCGTCGAACGCGCCAGCGGGCGCGCGATGATGTCCGGCTTCCACGGCATGTACAGCGTCGGCGGCATCGCCGGCGCCGGTGGCGTGGCCGGCACGCTGGCACTGGGCGCGTCGCCGCTGCTGGCGATCGGCGGCATGGCGGTGATCGCCGCGGTGTTGCTGGCCAGCGCACGGCGTGGCCTGCTCGTCGACGGTGGCGACGGCGATCATCCGGCCTTTGTGCTGCCGCGCGGGCGCGTGCTGCTGGTCGGCGCGGTGTGCTTCGCGATGTTCCTGTCGGAAGGCGCGGTGCTGGACTGGAGCGCGGTCTTCCTCACCTCCGTGCGCAACGCCGATCCGGCCACGGCAGGTTTCGGCTACGTGGCCTTCGCGGTGACGATGACGATAGGCCGCCTGACCGGCGACCGCATCGTGCAGGCGCTGGGCGCGTTCCGTGTGGTGCTGTGCGGTGCGCTGGTCGCGGCGGCGGGCTTCACGCTGGCGATCCTGGCGCCGTCGCCGCTGGCCGGGCTGGCGGGCTTTGCGCTGGTCGGTGCCGGTGCGGCAAACGTGGTGCCGGTGATGTTCTCCGCCGCCGGGCGCCAGCGCAGCATGCCCACGCACCTTGCGGTCGCTGCGGTCACCACGATGGGCTATGCGGGCGTGCTGCTGGGACCGGCCGCGCTCGGCTTCATCGCCAAGCTCACCTCGCTGGCGGCAGCGCTGGGCCTGCTGGTCGTGCTGCTGGTCGCGGTGGCGTCGGTCGCGCGCTTCGCCACGCGCGACTGAGCGGTTTACGGGCGCGGTGCGCCGCGCATCATCGGGCCGCCGGGGTAGCCGCCATACGGGCCGCCGTAATAGCCGCCGGGACCGTCGTAGCGGTCCACGTTGATGTTGAGGTTGAACGTACGAGGCTTGCCTTCGTCGTCGTACGTGGTCTTGCAGAGGTTGAGGTTGGCCGCGTTGTAGGTGCTGCGGCCATGGCCCTTGCTGTAGCCGATGCCGGTGGTGACGCTGCCCGACACGCCATCGCCGTCGTCGTCGCCGTAGTAGACGCAGGGATCGACCGGGGTCGTGGACGCGGCCTTCTTCGGACGTGCTGGCTGCGTGTCGCCGTACCAGGTCCCGGGCGGGTCCTTTGCGTAGGTCGCCTCCCGGGGCACGCTCAGGTCGAGTGCTTCCGCCGTCGGCTGCGCGAGCGCAGGCCCGGTGGTCAGCAAGGCCAGCAATGCGATGGGCAAGGTCTTCATGGGACATCCCGGAAGGAGGGCGCGCCGGCTGGCGGACCTGAAAGGCAACCTAACAGCCGGGAATTGAACGTCGGCTGAGATCGACGTCCGGATGCCGGGAACTTCATCCCGCCGCGCCCAGCACGTCGAGCACCCGCTGGCCGTAGCGCTCCAGCTTGGCGCCGCCGATGCCGCCGACCCGCGCCAGGTCGGCCAGCGTGGCGGGCTGTTGCTCAGCGATGTTGCGCAGCGTGCTGTCGTGGAAGATGACGTAGGCGGGGACGTTCTGTTCGCGCGCCAGCTGTGCGCGCAGGTCGCGCAGCACCTGGAAGCGCGGCAGGTCGGCCGCCTGCACCGGCACCCCGCTGCGCGCGCCGCGGTCGCGCTCACGCTTCTCGCGCTGTTCCTTGCGCAGCTGCAGGCGGCGCTCGCCGCGCAGCACCGCGCGGCTGCCCTCGGTCAGGCGCAGGCTGCCGAATTCGGCCTCCACTTCCAGCAAACCACACGACACCAACTGGCGGAACACGCTGCGCCACGCGGTGGCGTCAAGGTCCTTGCCGATGCCGTAGGTGGTCAGGTGGTCGTGGCCGCACTGGCGGATGCGCTCGCTCTCGCTGCCGCGCAGCACGTCGATCACGTGGTTCACGCCGAAGCGCTGGCCGCTGCGGTACACGCAGCTCAAGGCCTTCTGTGCGGCCTCGGAGGCGTCCCAGGTTTCGGCCGGGCTCAGGCAGTTGTCGCAGTTGCCGCACTCGTGCGGGTAGGTCTCGCCGAAGCCGGCCAGCAGCACCTGCCGCCGGCACTGGGTGGATTCGCAATAGCCGAGCAGCTGGTCGAGCTTGCGCCGCTCGAGGCGCTTGCGCTCTTCGCCGGCCTCGCCCTGTTCGATCATCTGCTTCAGCAGCACCACGTCGCCCAGGCCGTAGCACAGCCACGCTTCGGCGGCTTCGCCGTCGCGGCCGGCACGGCCAGTCTCCTGGTAATAGCCTTCCATCGACTTGGGCAGGTCCACGTGCGCCACGAAGCGCACGTCGGGCTTGTCGATGCCCATGCCGAAGGCGATGGTCGCGACCATGACGATGCCGTCCTCGCGCAGGAAGCGGCGCTGGTTGTGCGCGCGCACGCTGGCATCGAGACCGGCGTGGTAGGGCAGGGCGTTGAAGCCCTGCTCGGCCAGGTAGTCGGCGAACTGCTCCACCCGCTTGCGCGACAGGCAGTAGACGATGCCGGCTTCGCCCTGGTGCTTGCGCAGCATGTCGCGCAGCTGGTGGCGCGCATTGTCCTTCTGCACCACGGTGTAGCGGATGTTGGGGCGGTCGAATGAGCTGACGAACTTCTCGGCCTCGACCAGATTCAACCGCTCGGCGATCTCGCGCTGGGTCGGCGGGTCGGCGGTGGCGGTCAGCGCGATGCGCGGCACGTCCGGCCAGCGCTCGTGCAGCAGGGTCAGTTCCAGGTATTCGCGGCGGAAGTCGTGGCCCCAGGCCGAGACGCAGTGCGCTTCGTCGATGGCGAACAGGGCGATGCGGCTGCGGTCCAGCAGCGACAGGAAGCGCCCGGTCAGCAGCCGCTCCGGCGCGACGTACAGCAGGTCCAGTTCGCCGCGCAGCAGGGCCTGTTCGACCTGCTGGGCTTCGTCGGCGGCCAGGGAGGAATTCAGGAAGGCGGCGCGCACGCCGAGCTGGCGCAGCGCGTCCACCTGGTCCTGCATCAGCGCGATCAGCGGCGAGACGACGATGCCGGTGCCGTCGCGCAGCAGGGCGGGCACCTGGTAGCAGAGGGACTTGCCGGCGCCGGTCGGCATGAGGACCAGGGCATCGTGGCCGGCGGCGAGGTGTTCGACGATGGCCTGCTGGTGGCCACGGAAGGCGCTGTAACCGAAGACGCGCTGGAGGGTTTCGAGTGCGGGGGACGACATGGGTGCAAGGATAGCGCGATGACGCGTGTCGGCCTGCTTGGTGGACACCGGGGGCTATCGGAAATCCCTCTGGCTAGAGGTAGGAGTTCATCCTGGTGCGAGCGTAGCGGCTGAAGCCCCTCTCCCCGCGGGAGAGGGGTTGGGGTGAGGGGCAACGGAGTCCGTGTCTTCGTCTCGAGTTGGTAGTGGCCACATCCGCGATGGGCTCTGCTCTTGATGGCCTGCCGGGAGGCACTTCCCATTTCTTAAATATGGCGCCGCTGACCGCGGAGGCCCTACTTTTCTTTGCTTGTGCAAAGAAAAGTAGGCAAAAGAAACACACCCCGGCGGTCCGCCCGCCGCTGTGCGGCGGGTTCGCAGTCCCGGCGGGAATTTTCGTACGGGGCATCCTGCCCCGGCCGAAAACGGCGCACATCCCTGTGCGCCGCCCTGCGGGTTTTACCCGTCGTGACTGCCGGACCTCAGGGGGCCCAAGAGCCACGCCTGATACATCCGAGGCTGCAGCTTTGCTTTTGCTTGCCTTCGGGTCCCCATGAGGCACGGCGAGTGGGCTGGGTACAACCCGAAGGGCGCCGTCATGGATGACGGCGTTTCCGTATGGCGCATGGATGTGCCTTACGGAAATTCCCGGACCGCTCGCGGACCCTGCGCGCAGCGCAGGGCGTGCCGCCTGGGGTGTGTTTCTTTGATTCTTTCTTTGCACAAGCAAAGAAGTGCTCTTCAACAGCCGGATGGCTGGTCAAGAATGCCCCCCGCGGCGAGCGGCACCATGCCTCCATAGAGGCGATCCATCCGCACGTCCACAAACAAAAAGCGCCCGCTTTCCTTTCACAAGCAAAGAAGCGCTCATCAACAGCCGAATGGCTGGTCAAGCAAGGCCCCGCGGCGAGATCCATCCGCACGTCCAGAAACGAAAACGCCCGGACCAGGCCGGGCGTTTCCAGGAAGCCGAGAACGACGCGATTACTGCAACAGCGAGCGCAGCATCCACGCGTACTTCTCGTGCGTCTGCAGACGCTGCGTCAGCAGGTCCTCCGTCGGCGCATCGTCCGCATCATCCGCGATGTCCAGCACCTTGCGGGCCGTCCGGCAGACCGCCTCGTTGCCGATCACCAGCTGGCGTACCATTTCCCGCCAGTCGGCGCTGTCGGTCAGGCCCGGCTCCTCGGGGATCGAGGTCAGGCTGACGAACTCGCGGTACGAGCCGGGTGCATTGAAGCCCAGCGCGCGGATGCGCTCGGCGATCTCGTCCAGCGCCGTCCACTGCTCCGTGTACTGCGTCTCGAACATCGTATGCAGCGAATTGAACATCGCGCCGGTGATGTTCCAGTGGAAGTTGTGGGTCTTCAGGTAGAGCGTGTAGCTGTCGGCCAGGAAGCGCGACAGGCCGTCGGCGATCTTCTTGCGTTCGCCGCTGCTGATCCCGATATCGATGTTGGGTGCCGACGGGGCGGCCGCGAGCGGCGCGGCCACGGAGGCGGGCTTGGTCTTGGCGGGCTTGGTCTTCGGCTTGGCCATGCGGATGCTCCTGTAGGTGGGTTGAGACGGCACAATGGACACACTAGAACATGTGGCGTGAGCAAAAAGTTTCAAGCGCGTGCTGAAGATGAGTACTCCCCGTAACCCTTCCCCCCGTCCCGACCGCGCCGCCCTCGACCAGGGCCGGCAGTCGCTCGACCGCGCGCTAAGCCGCGACCGCGGCCGCCTGCACGGGCTGTGGTCGCGCTGGCAGGGCAAGCCGGCCGATGCCGGTGCGCGCCAGGCCTTCGAACAGGCATTGACCGCCTCTATCGCCACCCGCGAACGGCGTCTGGCGACCGTGCCGGTGGTGACGCTGGACGAGGCGCTGCCGATCGCCCGGGAGGGCGAGCGCATCGTCGAGCTGATCCGGAACCACCAGGTCGTCGTGATCGCCGGCGAGACCGGCTCCGGCAAGACCACCCAGCTGCCCAAGCTGTGCCTGGCCGCCGGCCGCGGCGTGGCCGGCATGATCGGCTGCACGCAGCCACGCCGCATCGCCGCGCGCGCGGTCGCACGCCGCGTGGCCGACGAACTGAAGACCGAACTCGGCCGCGGCGTCGGCTTCCAGGTGCGCTTCAACGACCAGGTCGGCGAAGACACCCACATCAAGTTCATGACCGACGGCATCCTGCTGGCGGAGATCGCCAGCGACCGCTGGCTGTCGGCCTACGACACGATCGTCGTCGACGAGGCGCACGAACGCAGCCTCAACATCGACTTCCTGCTCGGCTACCTGAAGCAGCTGCTGCGCAAGCGCCGCGACCTGAAGGTCATCGTCACTTCGGCCACCATCGACACCGCGCGTTTCGCCAGACACTTCGACGACGCGCCGGTGATCAGCGTGGAAGGCCGCACCTACCCGGTCGAGGTGCGCTACCGCGCGCCCGAAAGCGAGAGAGACGGCGAGGGCGAGCAGGAAGGCGACCGCACCGTCAACGACGCCATCGTGGCGGCGGTGGACGAGATCACCCGGCTGGACGCGCGCGGCGACGTGCTGATCTTCCTGCCCGGCGAGCGCGAGATCCGCGACGCGCACCAGTCGCTGGAGCGCCGCAAGTACCGCAACACCGAGGTATTGCCGCTGTATGCGCGGCTGTCCAACCAGGACCAGGACCGGGTGTTCAACCCCGGCCCGAACCGGCGCATCGTGCTGGCCACCAACGTGGCCGAGACCTCGCTGACGGTGCCGCGCATCCGCTACGTGGTCGATCCCGGGTTCGCGCGCGTCAAGCGCTACAGCCCGCGCAGCAAGCTCGACCGTCTGCACATCGAACCGGTGTCGCAGGCCAGCGCCAACCAGCGCAAGGGCCGCTGCGGACGCATCGCCGAAGGCATCTGCTACCGGCTGTACTCGGAAGCGGATTTCCAGGCGCGCGCGGAATTCACCGATCCCGAGATCCGCCGTTCCAGCCTGGCCGGCGTGATCCTGCGCATGCTGCAACTGGGCCTGGGCCGGATCGAAGACTTCCCGTTCCTGGAAGCGCCGGACGAGCGGGCCGTCGCCGACGGCTGGCAGCAGCTGACCGAGCTCGGCGCCATCGACGGCGAGCGCCGCATGACCGCGATCGGCCGGCAGATGGCACGCCTGCCGGTGGACGTGAAGCTGGCGCGGATGCTGGTGGCCGCGCAGGCGGCGGGCTGCCTGCGGCCGATGCTGGTGATCGCCTCGTTCCTCGGTATCCAGGATCCGCGCGAACGCCCGGCCGACGCGCGCGGCGCGGCGGACACCGCGCATGCGCAGTTCGCCGACGCCCGCTCCGAGTTCGTCGGCGTGCTGCGGCTGTGGGATGCCTACCGCCAGGCGCATGAGGACCTGACCCAGTCGAAGCTGCGCGACTGGTGCGGCCGCCATTTCCTTGGCTTCCTGCGCATGCGCGAATGGCGCGAGCTGCATCGCCAACTGCGCCTGCTGTGCGAGGAACTGGGCTGGAAGGAAGAAGCCAGCGAAGCGTCGCTGGCGCCGCTGCTCGCCGGCAGCAGCGCACCGCCGGCCGCGCGCGAGGACAGCGCCGCGGCGGTGAAGGCCACGCGTGGCCAGCTGCATCGCGCCGCACGCCTGGCGCGCGAAGGCAAGGCCGAGCCCGCGCCGGCACCGGTGGCCGTGCGTGCGCAGCAGGACCAGGCGCCTGCCGGTGGTGGCTTCAGTGAGCGCGTGCGCGCCAGCGCCTACCAGACGCTGCATCGCGCGCTGGTGGCCGGCCTGCCCACGCAGATCGGCCATCGCACCGACAAGGGCGACTACCAGGCGCCGCGCCAGCGCCGCTTCCTGCCATTCCCGGGGTCGCCGCTGTCCAAGCGGCCGCCGCCGTGGCTGCTGGCGGCCAACCTGCTGGACACGCAGAAGGTGTGGGGCATGACCCTGGCCACGATCGAGCCGGACTGGGTGATCGCCGAACTGCCGCACCTGCTGCTGCGCAAACATTTCGATCCGCACTGGTCGCGCGCGCAGGGCCAGGTGCTGGCGTCGGAGCAGATCAGCCTGTTCGGGCTGGTGCTGGCGCCGAAGAAGCCGGTGCACTACGGCCGCATCGCCCCGGGCGAAGCGCACGACCTGTTCGTGCGCCAGGGCCTGGTGACCGGCGAGATCAACACGCGCGCGTCCTTCGTCGCCGACAACCTGAAGACGCTGGAGCAGGCGCGCGAAGAAGAAGCCAAGCTGCGCCGCGCCGGCCTGGTCGCCGACGAGGACTGGCAGGCACGCTGGTACCTGGACCGCATCCCGTCCGAGATTCATTCCGCCGCCAGCCTGGATACGTGGTGGAAGGCGCTTCCGCCGGACAAGCGTCGTGCGCTGCACTGGTCGCTGGCCGACCTGTTGCCGGGCGAAGGCAGCGAGGAAGACCGCTATCCGAAGTACTTCGCGCTCGGCGATGCGCGGTTGCCGCTGCACTACCGGTTCGAGCCGGGTTCGGTTGACGATGGCGTGACGCTGGAGGTGCCGCTGCACCTGCTCAACGCGCTGGATCCCGCACGCCTGTCGTGGTTGGCGCCGGGGTTCGTCGCCGACAAGGCGGCCGGGCTGATCCGCAGCCTGCCCAAGGCGATGCGGCGCAACTATGTGCCGGCACCGGATTTCGGTCGCGCGTTCTTCGAAGCGTTCGCGAAACCGACCGCCGACGACATCCGGGGCGAACTGGCGCGGTTCCTGTCGCGTGCGACCGGCGTGGCGGTCAGCGCGCTCGACTTCGACGACGCGGCGCTGGAGCCGCACCTGCGCATGAACCTGCGGCTGCGCGAGGATCCGCGCGGTGGCGGCGAAGGAAAAGTGCTGGCCGAGTCACGCGATCTCGATGCACTGCGTGCGCGCTTCGGTGCGAAGGCGGGACAGGCGTTCGCGGCGCGTGCCGGTCGCGAGATGGCGGCGACGGGATTGCGCGAGTTCCCTGCGCAGCCGATCCCGCGCGAGGTGCCCGGCGAGGCCGGCGTGCCGGCCTATCCGGCGTTGCGCGACGAGGGCGAGACGGTGGCATTGCAGGTATTCGCCGACCGTGCCGAAGCCGATGCCGCGCATCCGCGCGGCGTGCGCCGCCTGCTGGAGATCGCGCTGGCCGACAAGGTGAAGCAAGCACGCAAGCAGCTGCCCGTGTCGCCGAAGACTGGCCTGCTGTATGCGGCGATCGAATCGCAGGAGCGCCTGCGGGGCGACATCGTCGATGCGGCGATGAATGCCGTGCTGGCGGGCGGGCTGGACGCGATCCGCGACCGTGCCGCATTCGAGCACCGGCGCGACGACGCCGGCAAGCGCCTGTTCGGCGAAGCGATGGAGCGGCTGAAACTCGCCGAGGCGATCCTGTCCGCGGTGGCGGAGCTGAAGCCGCAACTCGACGCACCGCTGATGGGCTGGGCGCGCGGCAACCTCGACGACCTTCGCGCGCAACTGGCGGCGCTGGTGCATCCCGGCTTCCTGCGCGACACGCCCGCCGACGCGCTGGCGCAGTTGCCGCGCTACCTGAAGGCGATGACGCTGCGCGCCGAGCGCGCCAAGCGCGATCCGGCGAAGGACCAGGCGCGCATGCTGGAACTCAAGCCGTTCGCCGACGCACTGGCGCAGGCGAACGAGGACGGCATCGCGCAGGCGGCGGACTGGCAGGCGCTGCGCTGGGACCTGGAGGAACTGCGGGTATCGGTGTTCGCGCAGGAACTGGGCGCGAAGAGCGGCGTGTCGCCGAAGAAACTCGCGCAGCGCCTGCAGGCGCTGCGCGGGTGAGGCGGCTTACTTGATGCGACGGACCTTGGCGGGCGTGTTGTAGCCGTCGATGCGCAGGAACCAGTTGTTGAACAAGCCCGGCTTGATGGTGACGGCAGGGTTCGTCTTGCGCACGCCGTTGAGGCTTGCAGCCTCGATCTGTTCCCAGACCTGGCCGTTGGCAAGCGTATAGCGGTTGCCCTTGGAGAAGCCCTTGAATTCGCCGGCCAGCGTGCTCTTGATGGGCTCATCCGAGCCGAAATCGAAGAACCCGCGGTTCTCCTGCTCGACCTGCTTTCGCGTGTCATCCTTGGCTTGCGTGATGGCGGTCTGCGTTTCCTGGCGCACTTGTTCCACTGCGCGCGCGGTCTCCGCGCCGACCTTGCGGGTGAGCCAGCCACTCAGAGCGGCGAGTTCAGCATCGCTGAGCTTGTCGAGGCCGGCGGCCTTGAACTCGTCGGCGGTCATCGACTCGCGCAGGTTGGCGAAGCGCGCGTCGTTGGCGTTGTCCTGTGCGAAGGCGAGCACCGGTGCGGTCGCCAATGCGATGGATAGAAACAAGCGGCTCATCTTCATGGGTGTTCCTATGGTCGGCTGGCCGGTAGTGTAGTCATTCCTGCGGCCCTTGGTCGCACGTCCACATTGCCATGAATCCCCCCGTTCACGACATCGCCACCCTGCTGCAGCGGCCCGCCCTTGGGGTGGTGCCGGACCCTGCGCGGCGAGCGCTGACCGAAGCCGCGACGGCAACGGACGCGCGGATCGGCATGCCCGATGCGGCCGAGGTGCTGGCCGATACGCTGGACACGCTGGTGACGCTGGGTGCGGACGCCGACGTCATCCTGGCCGCCCTCCTGCATGGGCTGCCGGCGCTTCAACCCGCCCTGGGACGCATCATGGCAGGCAAGCAGGTGCCCGGACTGGCGGATCTGCTGGAGGGCCAGGTCGCGGCCGCGCAGGTCTGGGCGCTGCACGCGGAGCAGGCGCGCAGCGGCAACACGGAAGGCCTGCGCCGGCTGCTGCTGGCGATCGTGCGCGACCTGCGCGTGGTCACCATCCTGCTGGCCCGACAGCTCGCGCGCATGCGCGCCGCGGGCGCCTTGCCGGAATCGGAGCGCCAGGCGTTGGCGCGCCTCACCCGCGACATCCATGCGCCGCTGGCCAACCGGCTGGGCATCTGGCAGCTGAAATGGGAACTGGAAGACCTCGCGTTCCGCTACCTGCAGCCGCAGGTGTACAAGCAGATCGCCACGCAACTCGATGAAAAGCGCCTCGGTCGCGAGCGCTACATCGGCGAGGTCATCGACGCGCTGCGGGCGGCACTGGCCGAGAACGGGATCCACGCGGACGTCAGTGGTCGGCCGAAGCACATCTACAGCATCTGGCGGAAGATGCAGCGCAAGCAGGTCGGCTTCGACGAGCTGTACGACCTGCGTGCGGTGCGTATCGCGGTGGACGACGTCGCCGCGTGCTATGCCGCGCTGGGCATCGTGCACGCACTGTGGGTGCCGATCCCCAGCGAGTTCGACGACTACATCGCTCGCCCGAAGGCCAACGACTACCGCTCGCTGCATACGGCCGTGGTCGGCCCGGAAGGTCGCACGGTGGAGGTGCAGATCCGCACGCACGAGATGCACGCGCAGGCCGAACTGGGCGTGGCGGCGCACTGGAAATACAAGGAAGGCAAGGGCGGCGGCGATGCCTTCGATCGCAAGATCGCGTGGATGCGCCGGCTGCTGGATGGCGCGGGCGACGGCTCCGTGGGCGAAGGCAGCCTGGCGGGTGAACTCGATGCGGAACTGGTCGAGGATCGCATCTATGCGCTGACGCCAAAGGGCGAGGTGGTCGACCTGCCGCGCGGCGGCACCGTGCTCGACTTCGCGTACCACGTGCACACGATGGTCGGGCACCGCACGCGCGGCGCCAAGGTCAACGGCCGCATCGTGCCGCTCAACCACGTGCTGCGCAGCGGCGACCGCGTCGAGATCATGACGTCGAAAGAGCCGGAGCCGCGTCGCGACTGGTTGCTGCAGGCCAACGGCTTCCTCGCCAGCGGGCGCTCGCGCGACAAGGTGCGGGCGTGGTTCCACAAGCTCGACCGCGCGCGCAACTTGCAGGCCGGGCGCGAGCTGCTGGACAAGGAACTGAAGCGGCTCGGACTGCACCACGCCGACCTGACGGGCGCGGCGAAGAAGTTCCATGCCGACAGCGTCGAGGAGCTGTACATCCAGGTCGCGCTGGGCGATGTCGGCCCGCACCAGGTCGGGCGTGCGCTGCACGAAGAGCAACGTGCGGCGGCCGAGCCGGATGCGGTGTCGCTGCCGGTACTGCGGCCACCGCGCAGGGTCGCCAAGCCTGGCAAGTCGAAGTTCACCGTGCAGGGCGTGGGCAACCTGCTGGTGCAGCTGGCCAAGTGCTGCCAGCCGGTGCCCGGCGAACCCATCGCCGGTTACCTGACGCGGGTGCGTGGCGTGACCGTGCATCGCGCGGACTGCGCGGCGTTCGCGCGCCTGGCGGCCACCAGCCCGCAACGCGTGCTGCCGGTGGAATGGGGGCAGGCCGGCGGCGGCTATGAAGTCGACGTGCAGGTCACCGCGCTCGACCGCAAGTGGCTGCTCAAGGACATCACCACGCTGATCGCGCAGGAAGAAGCCAACGTGCTGGACATCAACAGCCAGAGCAACCGCACCAGTGGCCGCGTGCACCTGCGCCTGCGGCTGAAGGTGGCCGACTTCGGCCAGCTCTCCACGCTGCTGGGCAAGCTCGATGCATTGCCCGGGGTCGAAGACGCGCGACGTTCAGGCTGAGTGGGTATGCTGCGGGCGTGACCCGCGAAGACCACCAGGGCGCCGGACGGGGCCGACGCATCGAACCGCGCATCGACTGGACGCGCGGCGCGGCGGGCGATCCCGCGGCGCCCCGCGTGGCGGCGGTCCCTGCCTGGCGCGATCGCCGGCATTGGCGCTGGGTCGCCGGTCTCGCCATCCTCTTCATCGTGCTCGTCATCGCGTTCCGCCAGCCGCTGGCAGACGTGCTGTGGCCGCAGACCCGTATCCAGTCGCTGCTCGACCAGGCGGACCAGGCGCTGCGTGCCGGCCATCTGGATGCGACCGATGGCAGCGGCGCGCGCCAGCTCTACGAAGCCGCGCAGGCGCTGGACAACGACCGCACCGAGGCTGCCGACGGCCTTGGCCGCGTCGCGCAGGCCGCGTTGCGTGCGGCGGACGTCGCGCTCGGACAGGGCCGTTTCGACGAGGCCCGCGCGCACCTCGCGCTCGCCCGCGACCTGCAGGTGCCGCGACCGCAGGCGGATGCGCTGGCGCTGCGTTTGCGCACGCGCGAAGCCGAGCATGCCGGTGTCGATGGCCTGCTCGCCGCCGCGGCGCGCGCGCAGGCGGACGAGCGCCTGTGGGGCGGCGACGACACGGCCCTGCCGCTGTACCAGCGCGTGCTGGCGCTGCAGCCGACGCGCATCGAGGCGCTGGAGGGCAGGGAAGACGCGCTGTCCGACCTGCTGCAGGAGGCCGGATCGCATCTCCGCCGCGGCGAGATCGGCGAAGCCGCCGCCAGGATCACCTCGGCGCGCACGTTCGACGCCGGCCATGTCGACCTGCCGCAGGCGGAAGCGGCGCTGGCCGCGGCCGTCGACGCGCGACGTCGCGCCGGTGCGCGCGATCTGGCGCGCGGCAGGCTGGCGTCCGCACGCGCGGCCTACGAAGCGGTCCTGTCTGCCGCGCCCGACGACGGCGGTGCGCGGCAGGGCCTGGAGCAGATCGGCATCGCACACGCGCGGCAGGCGGAGCGCGAGGCGGGCGATTTCGATTTCGTGCAGGCACGACACGAGTTGGGCCTCGCCCGCGAACTGGCGCCGCAGTCGGGTCGTCTGGCGCAGGCGGAGCAGGCCGTCGCGCGGGCACGCGAGGTACAGCAACGTCAGGGCGCGACCGCGTCCCTCGGTGCGCGTGAACGCGAGCGCCGCGTCGTCGCGCTGCTCGCGCGGATGGCGCAGGCCGAGGCGCAGGGCCAATGGCTGACGCCGCCCGGCGAAAGCGCCTACGACACCTTGCGCGCGGCGCAGGCGCTCTCGCCTGACAGCCCAGCGGTGAAGCAGGCCGCGACCCGCCTGCTGCCCGCCGTCCGCAACTGCTACGAGGAAGAACTGCGCGCCAATCGCATCCGTCGCGCGCAGGCCTGCCAGCAAGCCTGGCAGACCCTGCAGCCGCGCGATCCAGCGCTGGTGGACGCACGACGGAGGCTGGCGGAAAAATGGATCGCCGTCGGCACAGAGCGGCTCGGGGCGGGCGACTTGGCGTTCGCGACCGAGGCACGGGACCAGGCACATGCGCTCGATGCGCAGGCCGGCGGCTTCGCAGAGTTCGAGCAGCGCGTGCAATCCGCGACGACCGGTCGCAGCCCCTAGGCCTTCCGTACCAGAGACCGCGCCAGCGCATCGATCGTGGCGGCCGACGCGCGCCAGTGCCAGGGTGCGACCGACGCCGGCCCGAGATCCAGTCCGTCCGCGAAACGGCCGGCCCGCTTGTCCGCGATCAGGCTGCGCACGCGCTCCGCGATGGGGCCTTCGCGGTTCTCGCATGACCAGCCACGGCGGAGGCCGGCGACGAACGTCGCGATCGCATCGTCCGCGTCGCCCAGATGGAGGATCGGACGGCAGGCGCCGAGGTACTCGTAGATCTTGCCCGGTACCTGGCTGGGGTCGGCGTTGCCGATGTTGACCAGCACGTCCGCGCGCCGCTGCAGGTCTAGCGCCTGCGCATGCGGAAGAAAGCCGAGGACCCGCACCTGGTCCGGCAGCTCGCGGGCGAACTCGATCACGCTCGCCGGCAGGGCGACCGACGCGATGTTGAGCCGGGCTTCGGGCAGCTCACGCAGCGCTTCCAGCAACGCGTCCGGCCGGCGGAAGCGGTAGAAGCTGCCCGTGTACAGCAGCTCAAGCCGATACGGCGCGAACAGGCCATCATCGCCCGGCGGCACGGGATGATCGCCCGCATGGCCTTGGGTCACCACGGTGACGCCGGCATCACGGTGATGGCGTTCGGCCAGCAGGGCGGCGGCGGCCGGTGTCGTGACCAGGATGTGGTCCGCCGTCTCGGCCACCTTCCGTTCAAGCATCCACGCGCGCCTCCGCCAGCGGGCCGGAGTGTAGGGTGCGAGCACGGGATCGCCGAGATCGGCGATCCACGGCAGTCCGCGCCGCTTCGCACGCAGCCCCAACTGCAGCGATGTCGCCGGTTCGTGCGAGCTGATGACCAGGTCGGGAGGATCCGTCTCGAGCATCCGGTCGAGCCGGCGACGCGCCCAAGGCAGCCATTCCCCGCGTACGTCGGGGAAGATAACCCTTGCCGCCGCGCCCTGCAGCAGATCGGACAGGGCCTGCTTCCAGCCCTGCCGACTGGCCGAATTGGTTGGCGCGAGGGCGGGCACGCCGCCAATATCCGCAACGTCCGCGCGGTCGCGCCGAAGTCCGCGGCGATGGCGTCGTTCGCGGAGCGTCGCCAGGCAGCCGCGGACCGGTCCCGCGAACGTGCGGGTCACGACGATGTCCGCGGGCAGCGCCGGCAATCCCGTCGATGTGCCACCCAGGTTGATCGTGAGCACGCTGATGCGATGGCCGCGCTCTGCCAGGTAGCGGGCCAGGTAGGTCCAGCGCAGCGACTGCGGCGACGGGCTGGGCGGAAACTCGTAGGCGATCAGCAGGATGTGCATTCAGGTGTCGCGACCGTGGCAACGGATATCGAGCGAGGCTTCGATCCCCGGGATCGCTGAGGCGATCGAGAAATGGCGCCGCACGTTCTCGCGGCCTTGTTGCGACAGCGATACCCACAGCGCACCCTCGTCCAGCAATCGCTGCACGGCGTCCGCGAAGCCGTCGGCATCGCCGGCGACCAGTACGTCGTGGCCGTGCCGCAGATGCATGCCCTCGACGGCGCTCGGGGACGCGACGGTGGGGAGGCCAAAGGCCATGTAATGGTTGATCTTGCCTTTCACGCCAGCTCCGAACCTGAGCGGAGCAAGACCGACATGGCAAGTCTCGAAGAGTGCTTGGACGTCGTCGAGTTGGCCGTGGAAGACGACGTTGTGCGGAACGACCAAGTCGTGTGCAGCCGCCTCCAGGCCGCGTCCCACCAGGTGAAGTTCGCATTCCGGCCGGCGACGCAGGATCAGCGGAAGGATGTCGGTCAGCAGCCAGCGCACGCCGTCCAGGTTGGGCGGATGCTGGGCGCCTCCCACGAAGACCAGTCTTGCACCGGTTGGCCTGCTCGGTGCGGTCGCAGGAAGCAGGTGGATGTTGGAGACGATTTCGACGCGCGCATCCGGCGCGATGTCGCGGAGCAGGTCGCGCTCCGCCTCGCTGACCACCCAGGTTACGTCGGCGTCCCGGATGGCACGCAACTCATGGCGACGGGTAGCGCGTGCGGCGGACCGCAACAGGCGGCGCGAGCGGAGGTTCGCTTCACCGAGTTCCCTGACGTGATGGAGGTCGACGGTGTCGACGATCTTCAGCGCGCGCGGATGGGCGCGGCGCAGGAACGGAAGCCACGACCATGCCAGGTGGTAGCGGCTGACGATGACGGCGTCGTAATGCATGCCTTCGCGTGCGAACCATGATTCGGGCCGCTGCGCGCCGATGTCTGGGCAGTGCACGCCGATATCCTGCAAGCGTTGTTGTCCCGTGGTGTTGCCGATGCGGGACAGAGGCAGCACGTCGATGCGGTGCCCCATCGCCACCAGCAGCCGCAGCAGATTGAACATCCTCAGCGAACCCGAATCGCGCGAGGGCTCGGGCAGTTGCTCGTCCACCCATAGCACGGACAAGGGTCGATCCGTTTGCGGCACGTCGAGCATGTCGGCGTGCGCGACGGCCGCCGGTGGGATGGCCGCAGCGGGGACAGCGGCCGCGGCGCGTGAAAGAAGCGCCTTCCATCCCCTGGCGTGCAGCAGGACCCTGGCGCGATGCAGGCGGGACAACGCGTTGTCGAGCTGGTAACGGAGCAGGGGCGGCACGGGTCTCAGTCTGAATCGATGGATGTCGGCCGGCCGGCCATCCCTGGGGGACTGCGCTAGACTCGCCCGACTTCCCATTGTCGCATCCCCTGTGGCCCGCAACGACTACGACGACGAAGCACTGGACGAAGACGACATCGACGACGGCGACGGCCCCGGCTGGCGGCAGCGCCTGCTGACGTGGGGCCTGGCCGCGGTGGGCCTGGGCCTGGGGTTCCTGATCCCCTACACGATGTACCTGAACCATCAGGTCACCGAGCGTTTCGGCGAGTTGCGCTGGCAGATCCCAACCCGCGTCTATGCGCGGCCGTTGCAGGTCGCGCCGGGGCTGGCGATGGACGCGCAGACGCTGAAGACCGAACTCGATGCGGCGGCCTACCGCGACGATGGTGCCGGCGAGCGCCCCGGGACCTACGCGCGCGACGGCGGTCGCTTCACCATTTCCAGCCGCGGCTTCATCGACGTGGACGGGCGCGTGGCGCCGCGCCGGCTGCAGGTCAGCCTGTCCGACGGCCGCGTCGCCGCGGTGCGCGACCTTGGCCGCAAGCAGAACCTCAAGGCGGCGCGGCTGGATCCGGCGCGCATCGCCACGCTGTACGGGCAGAAGCAGGAAGAGCGCCGGCTGGTGCGGCTGGAGGAAGTGCCGGAACTGCTGGTGACCGGCCTGCAGGCGGTCGAGGACCGCGACTTCAAGGACCACCACGGCATCGACCTGTCGGGCATGGTGCGCGCGGCATGGCTGCTGGTGCGTTCCGGTGGCGATACGAAGCAGGGCGCCAGCACGCTGACCCAGCAGCTGGCGCGCAGCGGCCTGCTGGGGATCGGCAAGGAACAGACGCCGACACGCAAGTTCAACGAGATCCTTTATGCGCTGATCCTGGAAGCGCGCTACGACAAGCGCACCATCCTCGAGGCGTATTTCAACCAGGTCGATCTGGGCCAGCGTGGCAGCCAGGCGATCCATGGCGTCGCCGCCGGTGCGGAATTCTGGTTCGGCCGCGACCTGGACAGCCTGACCACCGAACAGGTCGCGCTGCTGATCGGACTGGTCAAGGGTCCGTCCTGGTACAACCCGCGACGCAATCCGGAGCGCGCCACCGAACGGCGCGACTATGTGCTCTCCAAGCTGCACGAAACAGGCCTCATCGATGATGCCGAATACGCGCGCGCGCGCGCCGCACCGCTGGGCGTGACCAAGACGCCGGGCATGGCCGCGGCCAATCGCTTCCCCGCCTACGTGGATCTGGTCCGCCGCCAGCTGGCGCGCGACTATCCCGAGAGCGCCCTGCAGGGCGCGGGCCTGAGCGTGCTGACCGGCATGTCGCCGTCGGCGCAGGCGTATGCGGAAGCGTCGGTGACGCGCACGATCAAGGCGCTGGAGAACAAGCGCCGTCCGCCGCTGCAGGCCGGCATGGTGGTGACCGACGTGCACGACGGCGACGTGCTGGCCGTGGTCGGTAGCCGCAACGTGGCGGAAGTCGGCTTCAACCGCGCCGTCGAGGCCCAGCGGCCGGTCGGTTCGCTGCTAAAGCCCTTCGTCTACCTGCTCGCACTGGCCCAGCCGGACCAGTATTCGCTCGCAACCTGGGTCGACGACTCCCCGGTGACCGTGCAGTTGGGCAAGAACCGGCGCTGGACGCCGGACAACGCCGACCGCCGCAGCCACGGCACCGTGCGGCTGGTCGATGCGCTGGCGCGTTCGTACAACCAGGCCACCGTGCGCGTGGGCATGAAGGTCGAACCGGACCGCCTGGCGCAGCTCATCCGCGTGCTGGCCGGCATCCAGGCCGAACCCAACCCGGCCTTGATCCTGGGTTCCACGGACCAGAGCCCGTACGCGATGGCGCAGCTGTACCAGTTCCTCGCCTCCGGCGGCGAGATCCAGCCGCTGCACGCGGTGCGCGGCGTGCTCGATCCCGACGGCAAGCTGCTCAAGCGCTACGACAAGACGCCGGCGCCCGCGCAGGAAGGCGATTCCATCGCCGCCAACCTCATCACGGTGGCCTTGCAGCAGGTCGTGTCGAACGGCACCGGCCGCCAGCTGATCGGCGATGGCCTGGGCAGGTTGCAGTCGGCCGGCAAGACCGGCACCAGCAACGACAGCCGCGACAGCTGGTATGCGGGCTATACCGGCGACCACCTCGCGGTGGTGTGGATGGGCAACGACCAGAACGAGCAGACCGGCCTGTACGGTGGCACCGGTGCCATGCGCGTGTGGTCGGGCCTGTTCGCGCGGTTGCCCAGTGCACCGCTGAAGGTGTCGGGCAAGGGCCTGGACTGGCAGTGGGTAGTCGGGTCCAACAGTACCGACGCCAGCTGTCCGGAAGCCCGGCAGCTGCCGTTCGTCTCCGGCTTCGCGCCGGCCTACGCGCCGTGCGTCATCGAGCAGGTGCCGGTCGAAGGCGAAGAGCAGGACGGTGGCGGCTGGCGCAGCTGGTTCGGCCTGGACCGCAAGAAGGAAGAACCCGCACCGCCTCCCCAGGACCCGCCCGCGCAACAACCATGAAGATGAAGTACGCCTTCCCCCTCCTGCTGATCCTGCTGGCCGGTTGCGTCTCCGCACCGGTGCCCGAGGCACCGGTCGTACGCGATCCGGTGACGCCGGACCAGCGTGTCGCCGCGATCCATGCCGCCGCGGGCGCCGACGACCGCGAGCTCGCCGTGCAGCCGTTGCGCGATCCACAGGTCGAGGACCTGCGTGAGACGGCGCAGCAGGCACGCGCGTCGCGCGATGTCGCCAGGGCGGCGGACGCATTGAACCAGGCCTTGCTGCTGGTGCCGGACGATCCTGCCGTGCTGCAGGAACGGGCCGAAGTGGCGATGCTGCAGGGCGACTACGCACGCGCCGACACGCTGGCGCAGCGCGCCTTCCAGCTGGGTTCGCAGGTGGGTCCGCTGTGCCGCCAGCACTGGGAAACCGTGCGCCAGGTGCGCCAGCACGAACTCGCGGTGCATCAACCGTTGCCCGCACGCCACACGCCGGAGGATGCCGCCGCCCATGCCGCGCGCGCTGCGGCCCTGCAAGCGGCGATCGCCGAGGCGGAGAGCAAGCGCGATGCGTGCACCGTGCCGGTGATCGAGCGGATGTGAGGCGCATGCCGCGTCCGTGACGCGGTACCCTTGCCGCTGCACGCCGCCCTCCGTTTTCCCGATGTCCCAGCTAGCCCAGGCCAGCCGCGACGCCCTCAGCGAGGGCGGTGCGCTGGCGGAACGACTCGATGCCTTCGCGCCCCGCGATGCACAGCAGCGCCTGACGGCGGCGATCGCCGACGCCTTCGATGCGCGCGACGTGCTGCTCGCCGAGGCCGGCACGGGCACCGGCAAGACCTTCGCCTATCTGGTGCCTGCGCTGCTGTCGGGGCTGAAGACCATCGTCTCCACCGGCACGCGCGCGCTGCAGGACCAGCTCTACCACCGCGACCTGCCGCGCGTGCGCGATGCGCTCGGCGTGGCCGGACTGAAGTCCGCGCTGCTGAAGGGGCGCAGCAATTACCTGTGCCGCTACCGCCTGAACCAGGCCAAGGGCGACCCGCAGGCGCTGCGCACCACGTTCACCAGTCGCGAGCAGGTCGACCAATTCCAGCGCATCGTCGCCTGGGGCGGACGCACCAAATTCGGCGACATGGCGGAGCTGGCCGCGTTGCCGGACGACTCGCCGCTGCTGCCGCTGGTCACGTCCACCATCGACAACTGCCTGGGCAGCGAGTGCCCGTTCTGGGAAGACTGCTTCGTGGTGCAGGCACGCCAGCGCGCGCAGTCCGCGGACATCGTGGTGGTCAACCACCACCTGCTCCTCGCCGACCTGGCGCTGAAGCAGGAAGGCTTCGGCGAGATCCTGCCGGGCGCGCAGGCGTTCGTCATCGACGAAGCGCACCAGCTGCCCGAACTGGCCGCGAACTTCTTCGGTGAAGGCTTCGGCATGCGCCCGTTGCAGGAACTGGCGCGCGACTGCCTGACCGAGTCGAAGGACGCGGCCGGCGCGCTGTCGGCGCTGCAGCCGCCCGTGCGCGCGCTGGAGCAGGCACTGCGCGAACTGCGCGCGGCGATGGAAGGGTTGCCCGCACGGGGCACGCGCGAGCGCCTGCTCGCCAAGCCCGGCGTCGCGGCCGGCTTCGATGCGCTCGCTGGTGCGCTGGATGAGCTCACCGCCGCGCTCGCGCCGCTGGTCGAGGCCTCGCTGGGACTGGAAGCGTGCGCGGCACGCGCGAAGGAGTTCGCCACCCGGCTGACGCGCTGGTACGCGGCGCCGACCACGGATGCCTTCGACGATGACGCCGCGCCAGCCGACGACGCCAGCGACGTCCTCTGGTACGAACTGACGCCGCGCGCGTTCCGCTGCCAGCGCACGCCGCTCGATGTTTCCGGCCCGTTGCGCCAGCACCGCGAGCAGTCGCGCGCGGCGTGGGTGTTCACCTCGGCCACGCTGGCGGTCGGTGGGCGCTTCGACCACCTCGCCGTGCGGCTGGGCCTGGACGATCCGCCGACGCTGTTGCAGCCGAGTCCGTTCGACTGGCCGCAGCAGGCGCTGTGCTACCTGCCGACCGGGTTGCCCGATCCGAATGCGCCGGGCTACGGCCAGGGGCTGATCGCGACCTTGCGGCCCGTGCTGGAGGCGTCGAAGGGGCGCGCGTTCCTGCTGTTCGCGTCGCACCGTGCGTTGCGCGAGGCCGCGGAGGCGCTGCGTGGCGGCCCGTGGCCGTTGTTCGTGCAGGGCGAGGCGCCACGCGGCACGTTGCTGGAGCGGTTCCGCGAATCCGGCAACGGCGTGCTGCTGGGCGCGGCGAGTTTCCGCGAAGGCGTCGACGTGGTCGGCGATGCGCTGAGCGTGGTGATGGTCGACAAGCTGCCGTTCGCCGCGCCGGACGATCCGGTGTTCGAGGCGCGGCTGGAGGCGGTGCGCCGTTCCGGCGGCAATCCGTTCCGTGACGAGCAACTGCCGCAGGCGGTGATCGCGCTGAAGCAGGCGGTCGGCCGGCTGATCCGCAGCGAGACCGACCGCGGCGTGCTGGTGCTGTGCGATCCGCGCCTGACCGGCAAGCCGTACGGGCGCGTGTTCCTCGACTCGCTGCCGCCGTTCCGCCGCACGCAGCGTGTGCAGGACGTGCAACGCTTCTTCGGCGCTGAGGTCGAGGAAGACATCGTGGCGCCGACCCGCGCCAGGGATTCGGACGACTGGTTCGCCGATGCGCGCTTCTGACCGCCGCCTTCGTGCCCAACGTTTAAGCTAGGCGCCTCACGACTTTCCCGCTGCCCATGAAGCTGCTCGCCTTCGAAACCGCCACCGAAGCCTGTTCCGTCGCCGTCCATGTCGATGGCGAGGTGCGCGAGCGCTTCGAGATCGCGCCGCGGCGGCATGCCGAACTCGCGCTGCCGTGGGCGGAGCAGTTGCTGGCCGATGCGGGCCTCGCGCGCAGCCAGCTCGACGCCATCGCGCTGAGCCGTGGTCCGGGTGCTTTCACCGGCGTGCGCCTGGCCATCGCGCTCGCGCAGGGCATCGCGCTGGCGCTGGACCGCCCGCTGGTGCCGGTGTCCACGCTCGCCGTGCTGGCCGCGCAGGTGCCGCCACCGCCGGTGACCGCAGGCGAGGGCGGCTGCGATGTCGGTATTCCGCATCCCATCCTGGCCGCCATCGATGCGCGCATGGGCGAGATCTACACCGGCACCTTCGTGCATCGCGGCGACCGCCTCGAGGCGACGTCGGGGGAAGCCGTGATCGCACCGGCCGACTACGCGCTGGCCGGCGACGATGGTGGCTGGATCGGCGTAGGCACCGGTTTTGCGGCTGGCGACGGTGCGCTCGCCACGCGCCTGCAGGCCCGTTTCGCCCGCGTCGATGCGCAGGCGTTGCCGCACGCGGCGGATCTCGCGCGGCTGGCGGCGGACGCTTTCCGCCGGGGCGAGGTGGTCGCGCCGGAACTTGTCGAACCGGCCTACCTGCGCAACAACGTCGCGCTGACCTTGGCAGAACAGAAAGCCCTGCGCGCCTCGCGCGCCTGACCGCGTCGCGCGCTACTCGTCGCGCACTTCACCGCCCGGCAGGAAGCGCCAGGTGCGGGTGACGTGCAGGATGTCGACGTTCTCGGCCGTCTCCGGCAGCGGTGGGAACGGCGAGGACAACTGCACGATGCGCTGCGCGGTGGAGTCCAGCAGCGGGATGCCGCTGGACTGGATGATGCGCGTCTGCTCGACGCTGCCGTCGCGGCGCACGGCCACGCTGATCACCAGCGTGCCGGCCAGGCGCCGGCGGCGCGCTTCGTCGGGATAGTTGAGGTTGCCGACGCGCTCGGCGCGGTCCACCCAGGCGCGCAGGTAATTCGCGTAGACGTATTCCTTGGTGCTGGCCGAGACGAACTTGCGCTTCGGCCGCTTGGCGTACAGCTCCGAGCGCAGGTGGTACTCCGCTGCCAGTCGCGCCATCTCGGCATCGCGCTGCACCTTCTGTTCGCCCTGCGGCAGCTCGGGCCGGTCCGGCTGCGGGCGCGCTTCCGCGGCCGGCGCGCGGGTGTCGCTGTCGCGCGTGGTCACCACGCGGCTTTCCGGCGGCGGCACCGGTGCGGTGGTCTGCGCACGCAGCGGTTGCGGCGCCAGGCCGGTGTCGGGTTGCGGAATCCAGCCGGCCTGGCTGTCGCGCGGACGCTTGGCCTGCTCGCTCTCGCCGCCGCCCTGCTGGCTGGCCGCAGCGAGGAAGTCGGCTTCCTTCGGTGTCAGCGGCGTGCTGGTCTGGCTGAGGATCACGTCCAGCGTCGGCATCACCGGCGCGGCGTCATCCAGGGCGAAGCCCACGCCGAGCACCAGCAGGCCGTGCACGATCAGCGACAGCGCCAGGGTGGCGCCGAGGCGTTCGTTCGCGCCGATCTTCGGCGGGCTTGCCGGTACGGCGGACATCTCAGGCCGCCAGCTTCTTCTCGATGGCGTCGAACAGCTGGCCGGCGATGTTCAGTCCGTACTGGCCGTCCAGCTCGCGCACGCAGGTGGGGCTGGTCACGTTGACCTCGGTCAGGTAGTCGCCGATCACGTCCAGGCCGACGAACAGCATGCCGCGCCGCTTCATCTCCGGCCCGACCTGCGCCGCGATCCAGCGGTCGCGCTCGCTCAGCGGACGGCCTTCGCCGCGGCCGCCGGCGGCCAGGTTGCCGCGGAACTCGTCACCCTGCGGGATGCGCGCCAGCGCGTAGTCCACCGGCTCGCCGTCGACCAGCAGCACGCGCTTGTCGCCGTCCTTGATGCCGGGGATGAAGCGCTGGGCCAGGGTCAGGCTGCCATCGCCGATCAAGGTTTCCAGGATGACGTTGGTGTTGGGGTCGCCGGCCTTCACGCGGAAGATCGAGCGGCCGCCCATGCCGTCCAGCGGTTTCAGCACCGCCTCGCCGTGCTCGGCCACGAAGGCCTTCAGCGCGGCCGGGTCGCGGCTCACCAGGGTCGGCGGGCAGCACTGCGGGAAGAGCAGCGCCGCCAGCTTCTCGTTGAAATCGCGCAGGCCCTGCGGGTCGTTGACGATCAGCGCGCCGGCCTGCTGCGCGATGCCCAGCACGTGGGTGTCGTAGAGGTACTGCTCGTCGACCGGCGGGTCCTTGCGCATCAGTACGACCTGGCCAGGGCCGAAGGTCAGCGTGCGCGTGTCGCCGAGGGTCGACCAGCCGGCCTTGTCGTCCTTCACCGTCAACGCCGCGACCTGGGCCTGGGCCACGCCCTCGCGCAGCGACAGCCGGCCGGGGATGACGTAATGGAGGCGGTGACCGCGCCGCTGGGCTTCCAGCAGCATGGCGAAGGTGGTGTCCTTGGCGATCTTGATGGACCCGATCGGGTCCATGACGACGATGACGTCCAGCGGCATGGGGAGCGGTTCTGCGGGAGACGCCGCATGGTATCAGGGCGGGCGTCGGCGCCGCCCCGGACGCCGGCGGAACACCGCGTTCGCGCGGCGGCGGAAAATTGAGACGTGGATCGCATGATGCCGTTCAGCGACGCGGACCGGAAAGGCGTGGCTTGACAGTGCGCGCCGGGATGGGGGATATAGGCAGCAACGCAGCGTGGCCGGTTCGTCAATGAAGCCACGCGCGCATGGGGAAATCAGGTAATGACGCAGAACGAAGGCCAGGCCGGTGGACTCCACGGCCTACGGGTCATGGTGATCGATGACTCGAAAACCATCCGCCGCACCGCAGAAACCCTGCTCAAGCGCGAGGGTTGCGAAGTCGTGACCGCGACGGACGGGTTCGAGGCCTTGGCCAAGATCGCCGACCAGCAGCCGCAGATCATCTTCGTGGACATCATGATGCCGCGCCTGGACGGTTACCAGACCTGTGCGCTGATCAAGAACAACCAGGTGTTCAAGTCCACGCCGGTCATCATGCTGTCGTCCAAGGACAGCCTGTTCGACAAGGCGCGCGGGCGCATCGTCGGCTCGGAGCAGTATTTGACCAAGCCGTTCACGCGCGAGGAGCTCCTCGACGCCATCCGCGCCCACGTCAGCACCTGAGGGGCTGGCGCCATGACGATCATTCGCACTGAAGGCACAGGGGGCGGGCGATGATCCGCACACCGTTCGATACGCTGGCCGAATACGAGCGCCGCAGCCTGGCGCACGCCGTGGTGCAGCCGGCGCGCGAGATCGCGCAGGACCAGTACCGCGGCGTCGGCTACCGCGTCGGCAAGCGCAGGCTGATTTCCAACTTCGGGGAAGTGGTGGAAATCGTGCAGATGCCGCCGGTCACACCGGTGCCGGGCGCGCAGCCTTGGCTGCTGGGGATCGGCAACCTGCGCGGCAACCTGTTTCCGGTCGTGGACCTGAAGCAGTTCCTCGAAGGCGAGCGCACCGTGCTGCACGAGGGCCAGCGCGTGCTGGTCATGCGCCAGGCCGGCGGCGACGTCGCGCTGACCATCGACGAGTTGTACGGCCAGCGCAGCTTCCACGAATCGCAGCAGGTCGAGCCGGGGGAACTGGCGGACGGCCGCTACGGGCATTTCATCGATCGTGCTTTCGCCAGCGACGATCAGCGGTGGGGCGTCTTCGCGCTGGGTTTGCTGGCGCGCACGCCCGAATTCCGCCAGACCGCGCTCTGAGCGCGGACGACAAGAACAATCAGGGGTTGAACGATGAGCACTGCGACGGATTCTCCTAGCGCCGGCAAGGTCGGCAGTTTCGGCAACAATTTCTGGCTGCTGCTGCTGGCGTTGTCGGTGCTGGTCTTCGGTGCCAACACCGGCGTGGCTACCTACCAGGGCAGTCGCCTGTCCGGCGCCAGCACCGGCGCTTCGGACATGCGCGTGCTGTCGCAGCAGCTGGCCAACCAGGGCAGGGAGGCGGTCGCCGGCAACGCCGAGGCGTTCAAGGCGTTCAAGGAAACCAAGCAGTCGGTCGAATCCACCGTGTCCGACCTGCAGGCGCGCTTCGGCAACGAAGGCGCCATCTCCGGCCCGCTGGCCAAGCTGAGCGCCACCTGGGCGCCGCTGGGCAAGAACGCCGACCAGATCGTCACGTCCGAGGCCGCGGTGCTGGCGCTCGCCGGCAACGCCGACCGTTTCGCCACGCAGGTGCCGCAGCTGCAGGCGCAGCTCAACGAAGTCGTGCGTGCCATGTCCGCCGGCGGCGCACCGTCGTCGCAGATCTACAGCGCGCTGCAGCAGGTCGTGCTGGCCGGCACCATGGCCCGCCGCGTGACCGAAATCCGCGCCGGTGGCGCGGGCGCCGCGACCGCCGGCGACGCGCTGGGCCGCGACGCCGTGCTGTTCGGCCAGGTGCTGGACGGCCTGCGCGACGGCAATCCGGACCTGGGCATCGCGCCGGTCCGCAACGCCGCGGCGCTGTCGGCGCTGCAGAACTCGCAGACCCTGTGGACGGCGATGAAGAAGGACCTGGACGCGATCCTGGCCAGCTCGCGCAACCTGTTCGCCGCGCAGTCGGCGGCGGCCGCGCTGACCAACGGCTCCGGCCAGATGCTCCAGGACAGCACCAACCTGTTCCAGGCGTTCTCGGCCTTCGGCTCGGTGCGCGACACGCGCCTGTTCCCGAACTTCTGGCTCGGCATCGCCTCGGGTATCGCGGCGCTGGTGTCCATCATCGGCCTGTTGTGGTCGCTGTACCGCACCCGCCAGCGCGAGCAGGAAATGCGCTACCAGACGCAGGTGGAATACAACAGCCGCAACCAGCAGGCGATCATGCGGCTGCTGGACGAAATCAGTTCGCTGGGTGAAGGCGACCTGACGGTGAAGGCGTCGGTGACCGAGGACATGACCGGCGCCATCGCGGACGCCATCAACTACGCCGTGGACGAACTGCGCAACCTGGTGACGACGATCAACGACACCTCGGTGCAGGTGGCGGCCTCGACCCAGGAAACCCAGGCCACCGCGCTGCAACTGGCGGAAGCCGCCGGCCACCAGGCCGACCAGATCACCACCGCGTCCGACCGCATCAGCGAGATCGCGACCAGCATCGACCAGGTGTCGAAGAACTCCACCGAGTCCGCCGAAGTGGCGCAACGCTCGGTGCAGATCGCGACCGAGGGTGCCGGCGTGGTGCGCGAGACGATCCGCGGCATGGACCAGATCCGCGACCAGATCCAGGAAACCTCCAAGCGCATCAAGCGACTGGGCGAGTCCTCGCAGGAAATCGGCTCGGTCGTGGAACTGATCAACGACATTTCCGAACAGACCAACATCCTGGCGCTCAACGCGGCCGTGCAGGCGGCCTCGGCCGGTGAGGCGGGCCGCGGTTTCGCGGTCGTGGCCGACGAAGTGCAGCGCCTCGCCGAACGCACCTCGGGCGCGACGCGCCGCATCGAATCGCTGGTGCAGACCATCCAGGCCGATACCAACGAAGCGGTCAGCTCGATGGAGCAGACCACCGCCGAAGTGGTGTCCGGTGCGCGACTGGCCGAGGACGCGGGTACCGCGCTGGGCGAGATCGAGCGCGTGTCGAACGACCTGAACAACCTCATCAAGGGCATCTCCAGCGCCGCGCAGCAGCAGTCGTCGGCCGCCCTCGACATCACCCAGACGATGGGCGTGATCCGCCAGATCACCTCGCAGACCTCGCTGGGCGCCGGGCAGACCGCCGAATCCATCGGACACTTGGCGCAGTTGGCCGCGGACCTGCGCCGTTCGGTCGCCGACTTCAAGCTGCCGGGCTGAGGACGGGACGCACTGCATGAACTTCCTACGCCTTCCCGCCTGCCAGCAGCGCGAGGCTGACGGTTCCGCCGTCGCCGCGGGAGCACGCCGATGAGTGCGCTCCGCGAAGCCATGAGCCACGCCGTGCTCGGCTGGGTGAAACCCGAGCTGGACGAAACCTTGCGCCTGGTCCGCCAGGAGATCGAAGCGTTCGTCGAAACGCCGTCGGACACCAGCCGCATGCGCTTCTGCGCCGGCTACCTGCACCAGGTGCAGGGCACCCTGCGCATGGTGGAACTGTATGCGCCGGCGATGGTGGCCGAAGAACTCGAACTGCTCGCCAAGGCGCTGCAGGACGGCGGCGTGGGCGACCGCGACGAAGCCTGCGCCACGCTGATGCGCGGTGCGGTGCTGCTGCCGGATTACCTGGAGCGCCTGCAGGAAGGCCACCGCGACATTCCGATCGTGCTGCTGCCGCTGCTCAACGAGATACGCGCCTCGCGTGGCGCGCCGGGCCTCAACGAGAGCATGCTGTTCCCGGCCGGCGCCCGCGATGAGGCGGCACCCAGCGAAGCCGAGATCGACCACGCGCGCAGCAGCCTCAGCGGCCGCAACCGCGAGCTGCTCGACACCGTCGGCAATGCGGTGAAGGAAGAACTGCTGCGGGTGAAGGACGCGCTGGATCTGCACCTGCGCACGGGCAGCGACGCGAACGAACTCGACTCGCAGGTCACCGAACTGGGCAACGTCGCCGATACGCTCGGCATGATGGGCCTGGGCGTGGCACGGGACGTGGTGCTGCAGCAGCGCGACACGCTGCGCGAGGTGGCCTCCGGGTCGCGTCCGGCCGACGAGGGCACGCTGCTCGATGTCGCCGGTGCGCTGCTGTACGTCGATGCGTCGCTGGACGACCAGGTCGCGCGTCTGGGCAGCGGCGATGCCGTGCAGGACCCGAGCGCCGCCGAATCGCAGCGCACGGTCGAGATCCTCGCGCAGGAAGCCATCATCAACTTCGCCGGCGCGCGCGAGCGCTTCGTCGCCTTCATCGAAACCAACTGGGACCACGCCGAACTGGCGGACGTCCCGCGCCTGCTGGACGAAGTGGCGGGCGCGCTGCGCATGCTCGAACTCGGCCAGGCCGGCGACTACGTGGTCGGCGTGAAGCGCTACGTCAGCGGTGAGCTGATCGGCAAGAAGCGCGTGCCCGGTGGCCAGCAGCTGGACACGCTGGCCGATGCGATGGCCAGCCTGGAGTACTACCTGGAAGCGCTGCGCGAGCGGCGCCCCAACCGCGAGGACATCCTCGAGATCACCCGCGGCAGCCTGGAAGCCCTGCGCTACTGGCCGCTGCCGGCGGACGCCGTCGCGCCCGTAGAGACGCCCGCTGTCGAAGCGCCGGCCGCCACGGCGGCACCGGTCGCCGATGCGCCCTCCGTGGCGCACGTCGAGCCCGTCGTCGAACCCGCGCCGGCATCGTTCGGTGCGCTCTCGCTTGAGCCCCTCGATGCCATGCCGCCGTCCAACGCCGGCGCGAACCCGTTCGATCCGGTCGGCTTCGAGGAAGACAGCGCACCATCGCCGTCGCCGGCCGAGGAGCAGACGCCTGCGTTCGACCTGCCGGTCGATGCGGGTGACATCGCCGTGGCCGATGCGCCAGCCGATGCCGACGACAGCGCCGCGCTCGACGTGCCGGTCGAAACCTCCGCCGCGGACGTGTCCGCGCCGGTGGTCGAATCCGATGCGCTGCCCGACCTGCGGCACGAGATCGCCGCCGCCGCGGCCGCCGTGCCGTCCGCCGTCGTCGGCGGCTTCGATGGCGACAGCACCGACATCGACGACGACATCCGCGAGGTCTTCCTCGAGGAGTTCGACGAAGAGATCGTCAACCTGCGGCAGCTGCTGCCGGCCTGGCGCAGCAATACCGAAGACCTGGAACGCCTGCGGCCGATCCGCCGCGTGTTCCACACGCTGAAGGGCAGTGGCCGCCTGGTCGGCGCCAAGACCCTCGGCGAGTTCAGCTGGAAAGTCGAGAACATGCTCAACCGCGTGCTCGACCGCACGCGCGCACCGAGCCATGCCGTCGAAGTGCTGCTGGAGCAGGCCTGCGACACGCTGCCGCAGCTCAACGCCGCGCTGCGCGGCCAGGGCAGCGTCACCGCCGACCTGGCCGGCCTGCAGGACGTGGCCGACCGCCTCGCCGCGGGCGAGGACGCGTACTACAGCGCCGAGCCGACCGTGCTGGAAGAGGACGTCGAACTGGATGTCGTGGAGCCGGCCGCCGTGGCGCCCGTTTCCTTCGTCGACGAGGCGCCGGCCGTGTTCGAGCCGGAAGCCGAAGGCACGCCGGCCTCGGTCGATGCCGTGCTGCGCGAGATCCTCGAGGCGGAAGTCGACAACCACCTCGACACCGTCGATCACTGGCTGCAGAAGGCGCAGGTCGAGCCTGTGCCGGTCAGCGAGGAACTGCTGCGCGCGATCCACACGATGAACGGTGCGCTGGCGATGGCCGACGTGCCGGAAATCATCCACGTCACCTCGGCGGCTGAGCAGTACACCAAGCGCCTGCTGGCGGCCGGCGAAACGCCGACGCCGGAGGGCGTGGCTGCCTTCGCGGACACCGCGCAGGCGATCCGTCGCAGCGTCGCGGCGCTGCAGGCACCGTCGCCGCGCATCCCGGCGTTCGCCGCACTGGCGGGCCAGCTGCGCGCACTCGCCGACCGCCTCCCCGACCTGCGCCAGGGTGCGCAGATCGTGGACGACACCCGGCAGGGCACCTACGTCGGCCAGACGCCGATCGCGCCGCCGGTCGGCCCCTCGGATGTCGAGCTGCTGGCGATGGACCTGTCGGCGTATCTCGATGCCGAAGCGGCCAGCGGGGCTGGCGGATTCGACGCCACCCGTTCCGTCGAGGGCGCCACCGTCGGCGACGTCGCGACCCCGTCGACCGACGAGATCGCCAGCGACGCCACCGAAGCCGTGTCGTCGATCGACGCATCCACGGTTCCGGAAACACCGGCGCCGGTGGACCAGAGCGTCACCTTCTACGACATCGACTACCGCATCCTGCCGCGCACGCACGCGCCGGATGCCGAGCCTGCGGTCCAGGCGGGCAGCGACGCCCACGAGGACGAAGCGTTCGCCGAGGTGGAGGAGATCGTCGTTGCCGAAGCCGAAGCAGATGCCGGCCAGGCCGATGTGGCCGGGGATGCGTCGACGCCGATCGAAGAGCCCGTAGTTGTCTCCGGCGAGGACGTCATCGAGCAGGCATCCGACGAAGCGGTCCCCAGCGTCGAAGACGATGCCCTGGTGGTCGATGGCGACCTGCCCGCCTTCCTCGTCGAGGCGGACGACGCATCGCCGGCCGAGGCTGGCGATGGCGACGTAGTGGCAGAAGCGGATCTGTCCGTCGCGGACGATGGCGTCGCTGCGCAGGACGAAGCCGTTCCCACCGAACTTTCCGACACCGCGACGACCGCCGACGCGGAGACTGCCGCCTGGACGGCAGACGTCACCGACGCGGTCGAAGGGATCACCGTCGCAGGCGATGCCGACGAAGGTCCTGATGCCGCGACGGTCGCGGTGGAAGACGACGCAGTGGCGGTGGAAGCGCTGTCCGTTGCCCAGCAAGACGACGCGTCCGCCATCGATACCGCGTCCACGGATGACGCCGACGCCGCGCTTTCCATCGAGGATGCCCTCGTCGAGGAAACCGCGCCGGCACCGGCCGTTGACGAAACCGTCGAGATCCAGGACGTCGTGGATGTCGCGGACGTCGAAGACGCACCCGATGCGGAAGCACCCGCATCGCAGGACATCGAAGTCGAAGCCGTTGCCTCCGTCGAAGTCGAGGAGTCTGCCGTGACTGCACCCGCCGACATGCCGGAGCCGGAAGACGCGCTCGACCTGACCGGGCTCGACCTGGACCTGGTCGAGATCTTCATCGAGGAAGGCAACGACCTGCTGGACCACTCCGACGACCTCATCGCCAAGCTGCGCGAGACGCCGGAAGACCGCACGCTGCTCACCGGCCTGCAGCGCGATCTGCACACGCTGAAGGGCGGCGCCCGCATGGCGGGTATCCACGCCGTCGGCGACCTGGGCCACGCGATCGAGTCGATGCTGGAATCGATCGCGGGCCAGCGCACCGAGCTGGACCGCCGTGGCATCCAGTTGCTGGAACGCGGTTTCGACACCCTGCACGCCCAGCTCGCCCGTGTCACCGCGCGGCGCGCCGTCTCCATCCCGGACGGCATGATCGCGGAGTTCACGGCCCGCGCCCGCGGCATCGAACTGCCGGATGCGCCGGTGTCGGCGGAAACGCCGGCCGCACCGGTCGAACTGGCGCCGCTGTCGGCACCGATCGATACCGACGCCGCCGCACCGGTCGAGGAAGAGTTCTTCCCGGTCGGGCAACAGGAGCAGGTCCGCGTCCGCGCCGATCTGCTGGACCGCCTGGTCAACAACGCCGGCGAAGTCGCGATCTACCGCGCGCGCCTGGAGCAGCAGCTGGGCGCGTTCCGCGGCGCGATGGCGGAACTCGACCGCACCAACATCCGCATGCACGACCAGCTGCGCCGCCTCGATCTGGAAACGGAGGCGCAGATCGTCGCCCGCTACCAGCGCGAGCACGACAAGCAGGATCCGACCTTCGATCCGCTGGAACTGGACCGCTTCTCCACGCTGCAGCAGCTGAGCCGCGCGCTGGCCGAATCGGCCGCCGACATCAGCGGCCTGCAGGGCGTGCTGGACGACCTCGCGCGCCAGTACGACAGCCTGCTGCAGCAGCAGTCGCGCGTCAGCTCGGAGCTGCAGGACGGCCTGATGCGTGCGCGCATGCTGCCGTTCGAAGGCATCGTGCCGCGCCTGCGCCGCGTGCTGCGCCAGGCCGCGACCGAAACGCACAAGCAGGTCAGCCTGCAGTTCTCCGGCACGCACGGCGAAATGGACCGCAACGTGCTGGACCGCATGACCGCGCCGCTGGAACACCTGCTGCGCAACTCGGTCGCGCACGGCCTGGAAACGCCGAAGGAACGCCGCAAGGCCGGCAAGCCGGAAGAGGGCACCGTGCACGTGGCGCTGCGCCGCGAAGGCTCGGAAATGGTGCTGGAGGTGTCCGACGACGGCGCCGGCCTGAACCGCGACGCCATCCGCAAGCGCGCCGAACAGCGCGGCCTGCTGCAGCCGGGCGCCGTGCTCCCCGACACCGCGCTGGACCGCCTGATCCTGGAGCCCGGCTTCAGCACCGCCGACAAGGTCAGCCAGCTGGCCGGCCGTGGCGTGGGCATGGACGTGGTCTACAACGAAGTCCGCCAGCTGGGCGGTTCGCTGGAAATCAGCTCGGTGCCGGGCAAGGGGGCGACCTTCACCCTGCGCCTGCCGCAGACGCTGGCGGTCAGCCAGGCCGTGTTCGTGCAGATCGGCGAAACCCAGTTCGCGGTGCCGGTGGCGGCGGTCAGCGGTATCGGCCGCATCAGCCACGCCCGCTTCAGCGCCGGCGCGGGCAGCTACCACTACGCCGGCGAAGACTATCCGCTGTACAACCTCGGCCATCTGGTCGGCCAGGGCGCGGCCAAGGCCGAAGGCCAGCCGCAGGTGCCGTTGCTGCTCGTCCGTTCGGGCGACCTGCGTGCCGCCGTGGCGGTCGACCAGGTGCTCGGCAACCGCGAGATCGTGGTCAAGCCGGTCGGCCCGCAGATCGCCTCGATCCCCGGCATCTACGGCGCCACGATCACCGGCGACGGCAGCGTGGTGGTGATCCTGGACGCCGCACCGCTGGTGCGCCGCCACCTGGCGCAGCCGCAGGAGCCCGCGCAGCAGGCGCCCGCGGTGGAACAGCGCCGCGTGCCGCTGGTGATGGTGGTCGACGACTCGCTGACCATGCGCAAGGTGACCAGCCGCGTGCTGGAGCGCCACAACTTCGAGGTCAACGCCGCGCGCGATGGCGTCGAGGCGCTGGAGAAGCTGGAAGAGCGCGTGCCCGACCTGATGCTGCTCGACATCGAAATGCCGCGCATGGACGGGTACGAGCTGGCCACCGCGATGAAGGCCGATCCACGCTTCAAGGACGTGCCCATCGTCATGATCACCTCGCGTACCGGCGACAAGCATCGCCAGCGCGCCTTCGACATCGGCGTGCAACGCTACCTGGGCAAGCCGTACCAGGAGCTCGACCTGATGCGCAACGTGTACGACCTGCTGGGAATCGCCCGTGTCCGTGAGTGAAGCCAAACGCGTCGCCCTGCTGGCGCGCCCGGGCGAGGCGCGTGAGCGCCTGCGCGTGGCGCTGCACGAGGCCGGTGCCGAGATCGTGCTGGAAGACGACCCCAATGCACTCGATGCCGAGGCACTGGGCAACAGCGCGCCGCAGGTGGTGCTGGTGGCGCTGGAACCGGCCATCGAGGACAGCCTGGAGCGCTTCGACAGCGTGCTGCACGATCCCGCGGTCGCGGTGATCTTCGACGAAGCCGAATTGGCCGCGCGCCGCCAGGGCTGGGATGCCCAGCGCTGGGCGCGCCACCTGGCCGCCAAGCTGCACGGCCACCGCGACGTGCTGCCGCCTGGCCGCGAGGAAGACGTCGGCCTGCAACTCGAGCCTGGCTTGCCCGTCACGCCTGCGCAGTTGCACGAAGGCGACAACGTGTCCGATTACCTGGCGTCGGTCGCCGGCATGGCGCTGGAGCTGCCCAGCGACGATTTCGCCTACACCGGCAGTTTCCAGGCGCGCGAAACGGACGAGCAGGTGATCGACGCGGATGCCTGGCTGCGGTCGGCCTCCGCGCCGGCGGAAACCCCGTCCGCGCCGCCGCTGCCGGAAACGCCATCGGCCGTACCGCCGCCCCTGCCCCCTGCAGCGCCCGCAGCCTCCGGCTTCGACCTGTCCCGACTCGAGCTGGAGCCGCTGGAAGGCGGTGGTCTGGCGTCCGCGCGCATCCAGGGCGCCGTGCTGGTGTTCGCCGGCATCGGTGGACCCGACGCCGTGCGCAAGCTGCTGGCCGACCTGCCCACGGGCTTTCCCAAGCCGGTGATGGTGCACCTGCGCCTGGATGGCGGCCGCTACGACAACCTGGTCCGGCAGATGGAGCGCGTGTCGCACATGCCGGTCCTGCTCGCCGAAGCCGGCAAGAACGCCGATGCCGGACACGTCTACGTGCTGCCGGGCGACGTGGTGCCGTTCGTCGACGCGGGCGCAGTGGGCTTCCGTCCCGGCGCGGTGATCCACACGGTGATCCCGCAACTGCCGCCGACCGACAGCGCCGTGCTGCTGCTGAGCGGCAGCGACACCGCGCTGGTCGATGCCGCCGCCGCGCTGGGCAGCGAGGGTGCGCTGGTCATGGGCCAGTCGCAGGAAGGCTGCTACGACCCCGCCGCGCCCAAGGCGCTCGCGGCGCTCGGCGCCGACCTGGGATCGCCCGCGCAGATCGCGCAGCGCCTGACCGACCGCTGGTTCTGAGGAACATACGATGGCCCATTCCAACGACGAAATCCGCGGCGTCCTGATCCAGGCCGGCGAGTACCGCCTGCTGCTGCCCAACGCCACCGTCGCCGAAGTACTGACGCGCGCACCGGTCGAGCCGGTCGCGGACATGCCCGACTGGCTGCCGGGGCGCATCGACTGGCACGGCTGGCCGGTGCCGCTGGTCGCCTTCGGCCGCCTGACCGGCAATGCCGGCGAACCGGTGGCGCTGAACAGCAAGATCGTCGTGCTGAAGGCGCTGAGCGGCGACAAGGATCGTCCTTACTTCGCCCTGCTGACGCCGTCGTTCCCGCGCCTGGTATCGGTGCCGCGCGACGGCCTGCTCGCCGACGCGACCGAGGAGGTCCTGCCGGTGGGCGTGAAGGTCCGCGTGCTGCTGGGCGACGAAGCCGCGGTACTGCCCGATCTGGAACTCGTCGAGACGATGATCGACGAGGCGCTGGCCAACGCGGCCTGACGTCCCGCAGGGTGGGCCTTGGCCCACCGTTTCGCAGTCTGTCACCGGGATGCTTCGGCACGTGGTCGGTACATCCGACGCCGTGCGATGGCGGGCTTGAGCCCGCCCTACAGCCCGCCCTACAGGTCGCCGAATCTCGATTGCAGGGCGGCGATGGCGGCCAGGCCGGCGGTTTCGGTGCGCAGAATGCGTGGGCCGAGACGGAGTCCGGTGAAGCCCGCCGCCGACAGCGTGTCGCGATCGCGCGGCGACCAGCCGCCTTCCGGTCCGATCGCGACCACCACCGCGCCTGATGCGATCTCGACGGTCGCCAGCGCTACGTCGCCGGTCGGGTCGAGCGTGAGTTTCGTCGCGCCGGTGCCGACATCACGCGCCGCATCGGCAAGCGACGCCGGCGCCGACAGGCTCGGCAGGCGTGCACGGCCGCTCTGCTCGCATGCAGAGGCGATCACGCTGCGCCAGTGCGCCACGCGCTTCTCGGTGCGTTCGGCATCGAGCTTCACCTCGGTGCGCTCCGCCATCACTGGAATGATCGCCGCGACGCCGAGTTCGGTCGCCTTCTGCAGGATCAGGTCCATCTTCTCGCCGCGGGCGATGCCCTGCAGCAGGATCACGCGCAGCGGCGATTCGTTGTCGATCGCGCGCGCACCGACGATGTCGGCCACCACGCCGCGCTTGCTGATCGCGGTGATACGCGCATCGAAGTCGCGCCCGTCGCCGTTGAACAGCACGCAGCCGTCGCCCTCGCGCAGCCGCAGCACGCGGGCCAAGTGGTTGGCGGCGGTTTCGGGAAGGGCAAGGGACGTGCCCACGCTCAGGGGGGCGTCGACATGGCAGCGGGTCAGGCGCATGACGTGGCCTCGTCGATGGCGTGGCGGGTGACGTCGGCGAGCAACTGCAGCGCGTCGTCGTCCACGCAGTAGGGGGGCATCCAGTACAGCACGTCGCCCAGCGGACGCAGCACCACGCCGCGCGCCAGTGCCGCGCGGTAGGCCTTCAGGCCGATGCGCGCCGTGGCGGGGAAGGGCGTGGCCTTGTCGCCGTCCTGCGTCAGTTCGAAGGCCAGCATCATGCCGGCCTGGCGCACGTCGGCCACGTGGCGATGCGCGGCCAGCGGTTCGGCGAGCGTCGCCATCGACCGTGCCGTGGCCCGGTTGCGCGCCAGCACGTCGTCGGCGCGGAAGATGTCCAGCGACGCCAGCGCCGCCGCGCAGGCCAGCGGATTGCCGGTGTAGCTGTGCGAATGCAGGAAGGCGCGCTCGCGCGAGTCGTCGAGGAAGCCATCGTAGATCGCCTGCGTGGCCAGCACCGCCGCCAGCGGCAGGAAGCCGCCGGTCAGGCCTTTCGACAGGCACAGCAGATCGGGCATCACACCGCTCTGTTCGCTGGCGAATAGCGTGCCGGTGCGGCCGAAACCCACCGCGATCTCGTCGGCGATCAGGAACGCGCCGCTGGCGTCGCACAGTTCGCGCACGCGGGCCAGGTAGTCGGGGTGGTGCATGCGCATGCCGCCGGCGCACTGCACGCGCGGCTCGACGATGACGGCGCAGACCTCACCCGCATGGTCCTCCAGCAGCGTCGCCAATGCATCGGCGGCGCGCCGCGCACAGTCGGCCGGCGACTCGCCGGGCTGCGCCAGGTAGGCATCGGGCGAGGGCGCGAACAGCGCCTCGGTCAGCAGCGGCGCATAGACCCGCCGGTACAGCGGGATGTCGCCCACCGCCAAGGCGCCCAGCGTTTCGCCGTGGTAGCCGTTCTCCAGCGCGATGAACTTCGTCCGCGTGTGTTCGCCACGGTTGTGGAACCAGTGGAAGGCCATCTTCAGCGCCACTTCCACGCCCGCCGAGCCGTTGTCGGCGTAGAACACCTTGGCCAGCGGTGCGCGGCCCATCTGGTGCGGCGCCACCGCCAGCAGCCGTTCGGCCAGCTCCACCGCCGGCGCGTGGGTGAAGCCGGCCAGCATCACCTGCTCCAGCGACTGCGCCTGTGCGGCAATGGCGGCACCGATGCGCGGTTCGGCATGGCCGAACAGGTTGGTCCACCAGCTGCTCACCGCATCCAGGTAGCGCGTGCCGTCGTGGCCGACCAGCCACGCACCCTCTCCATGGGCGATCGGGACGAGCGGCAAGGTGTGCGGGTGCTCACGCATCTGCGTGCAGGGATGCCACAGCACCGACAGATCACGGGCACGCCACGCGTCCGCCTCTGCTAGCATTCCCGTCTGATGATCCCGTTGTCGCATCCCCTCATGATATCGGGCACCGCCCCTTGCCGTCGCCACGCCCTGCGTGGTGCGCGCGGACGCCGCGCCGTCGCATGAGCCGCCTGCCGACCATCCACGGGATCACCCAGCGCACCGATGGGCCGGACCGCCATGTCGAGGAGCTGGACCTGGAATTCAGCAACGGCGAGCGCCGCCGGTATCACCGCCTGCGCTCGCAGGGGCATGGCGCGGTGGTCGTGGTGCCGATGCAGGACGACGAGACGGTACTGCTGGTGCGCGAGTACGCCGCCGGCATGCACCGCTACGAACTGGGCCTGGTGAAGGGCCGCATCGACGCCGGCGAGACGCCCGAGCAGGCCGCCGACCGCGAACTGAAGGAAGAAGCCGGCTTCGGCGCGCGCCGCCTCGACGTGCTGCGCGCCCTGACCCTGGCGCCCACCTACATGAGCCACCAGTCCTGGCTGGTGGTGGCAAGAGACCTGTACCCCGAGCGTCTGCCGGGGGATGAACCCGAGGAGTTGGAAGTAGTGCCCTGGAAGTTGCAAGACCTCGACCAGCTGATGCTGCGCGAGGATTTTTCGGAAGGTCGTTCGCTGGCGGCACTGTTCATCGCCCGCGAATGGTTGAACGCGCGGACATGACCAAGATGACCGCCGACCTGCACGAAGCCGTCATCGTCATCGCCCGCGAAGCGGGCCAGGCCATCATGGCCGTGTACGAGGGCGCCTTCGACGTGCAGCGCAAGAACGACGACAGCCCGCTCACCGCCGCCGACATGGCCGCCCACCAGGTGATCATCGATGGCCTGCGCCGGTTGACCCCCCAGTGGCCGGTGCTGTCCGAGGAAGCCGCCGACATCCCGTGGTCCGAGCGCAGCCAGTGGCCGACCTACTGGCTGGTGGATCCGCTGGACGGTACCCGCGAATTCATCAAGCGCAACGGCGAATTCACCGTCAACATCGCGCTGATCGAGCAGAACGAATCCGTCTTCGGCGTGGTCCACGCGCCGGTGACCGGCGAGACCTGGCACGCGCGCCAGGGCCGCAACGCCTACCGCCGCGTCGGCGACGTGGATGCGCAGATCCGTACGCGTGCGCCGGCCACCGGCACGCTGAAGGTTGCCGCCAGCCGTTCGCACCGCGACGCGCGCACGCAGGCCTTCCTCGACGGCATGGGCGACATCGAGGAGGTCTCGCTCGGCTCGTCGTTGAAGTTCTGCCGCATCGCCGAGGGCACGCTGGACGTCTATCCGCGCTTCGGTCCCACCAGCGAGTGGGACACCGCTGCCGCGCAGTGCGTGCTGGAAGCCGCTGGCGGCGCGCTGCTGGCGCCGGACGGCCGCGCGTTCCGCTACAACCGCCGCGAGACGCTGCTCAACGGCGATTTCGTGGCGCTGGGCGACATGACGTTGCCGTGGCGTACGTGGCTTGCGAATGCCGAGGACGGTGCGAATGGACATGCCCGCATCGCCTGACGGCGGCATCGCGCGGCTGCTGGCCATCATGGCCCGCCTGCGCGACCCCGACGGCGGTTGTCCGTGGGACCTGGAGCAGGATTTCTCGACCATCGCGCCGTACACGGTGGAAGAGGCCTACGAGGTCGCCGATGCGATCGACCGGCATGACCTGCCCGCGCTGAAGGACGAACTGGGCGATCTGCTGCTGCAGGTCGTCTTCCATGCGCAGATGGCGCAGGAGCAGGGCGCCTTCGCCTTCGGCGATGTCGTCGAGGCGATCTGCGACAAGATGGTGCGGCGCCATCCGCACGTGTTCGGTCGTTCTACGGGCTCAGGACAGGCTGCCTCGTTCGCGGATGCGGAAGCGCAGACGGTGAACTGGGAAGCGATCAAGGCCGCCGAGCGCAAGGCCGCGGGCGAAGAAGACACGTCCGCGCTGGCCGGCGTCTCGCGCGGCCTGCCCGAATGGCAGCGTGCGGTGAAGCTGCAGTCGCGCGCGGCGCGGGTCGGCTTCGACTGGCCAGACACCGCGCCGGTGATCGACAAGCTGCGCGAGGAGATCGACGAGGTGCGCGTCGAACTCGCCGCGGCGCCTTCGCCCGAACGCGACGCGCGACTCGAGGACGAGATCGGCGACCTGCTGTTCGTCGCCGCCAACCTCGCGCGCCATGCCAAGGTCGACGTGGGCGGCGCGCTGCGCCGCGCCAACCTGAAGTTCGAGCGCCGCTTCCGTGCGATGGAAGCGATCGCCGCCGCCGAGGGCACGACGATGTCTGCGCTGTCGCTGGAGCAGCAGGAAGCGCTGTGGGGACGCGTCAAGCAAGGCGAAGGCATGTAGCGTCAGCCTTCTCGGCCTCGCCGTCGCGGCGTTCCTGGCAGGGAGGGCACACGCAGCGGAGCAAGCTCCGCTCTACGGGGGGGGGGCGGTTGTCCTGCCCGACCACCGTTGGACCGTCATTCTCGCGAAGGCGGGAACCCAGCGACTTGCAACATCGCACCGAACCGGCGCGGTGATTCGCGTGCGAAGACGGCAGCGGTCGCATCGCCGGACGCGTTGCGTTGCCGGGATCCCTGGGCTGGCGGCGGGCCAGGGCCCGCCCTACGCTGTCGGCATGAAAACCCTGCTGCTGTTCCTCGTCACCGCGTTGGCCGAAATCGTCGGCTGCTATCTGCCGTACCTCTGGTTGCGCAAGGACGGCAGCGCGTGGCTGTTGCTGCCCGCGGCCGCCAGCCTGGCGCTGTTCGCGTGGCTGCTCACGCTGCATCCCACCGCGTCCGGACGCGTGTACGCCGCCTACGGCGGCGTCTACGTCACCATGGCGATCGGCTGGCTGTGGGCGGTGGACGCGGTGAAGCCGACGCGCTGGGACCTGCTGGGCGCCGGCTTGTGCCTGGCCGGCATGGCGGTGATCATGTTCGCGCCACGCGCCGCCTGACCCTGTGGGAGGGGACATGAGCCGCTTCGCCAGCTTCCGCGAGTTCTATCCGTTCTACCTCGACGAGCACAGCAACCGCACCTCGCGCCGCCTGCACTTCATCGGCAGCTGCGGCGTGCTCGCCCTGCTGGTGCTGGCCATCGTCGAACGCAACGCGTGGTGGCTGCTCGCCGCGCTGTTCTGCGGCTACGGCTTCGCCTGGGTAGGTCACTTCTTCTTCGAGAAGAACCGCCCCGCGACCTTCAAGCACCCGTTCTATTCGTTCGCCGGCGACTGGGTGATGTTCAAGGACATCCTCACCGGGAAGATCCGGTTCTGAGCGACGCATGAGCCGTGTCGTCCGGCACGCCGTCCGCGCGGTCGCGCTGCTGATCGGTGCACCGTTGACCGGGCTTTTCGCCTACGACCTGGTGGCGGTCAGGCCGCATGTGGCCGGCATGGAGGCGATCCTCGCGCAGGCTGATAGCCAGGATGCATCGCCGCCACTCCTGATCCGCCGTCTGATAGACGCGAGCGTGGGATCACCGGCGCCGTCGGTGGCCAGCATGGCAGTCCGCCAGTTCTATCATTCTCGGTCCGCCATGGACTGGCATGCGAGAACTGCGCTCTGGCAGATCCTGCTGCCCATGCATTTCAGCGATGAAGAAATGTATGGGCTCTACGCATCCCAGGCTTACAACGGTGTCGACAAGGGCCTGGATCGTCTTGCACGACGCGAGCACGGCAAGTCCCTTGATGCGCTGGCGCCCATCGAGGCGGCGCGCATCGTTGCGATCGTACAGGGACCGTCTTACATGCTGCGGGACAGGCAGCGGCTGGAGACACATGCCGAGCGGCTGATGGCTCGAGCCGGATATGCCCCATGAGCGGCCTCGCGACCCCTCACTCGTAGAACATCAGGAACGCCGCGCCCACGATCAGGGCGAACGCCGCGTAGTGGTTCCATTTCAGCGGCTGGCCCAGGTACCAGGTGCTGAAGCCGGCGAAGACCACCAGGGTGAGGATTTCCTGGATCGTCTTCAGTTGCACGACCGAGTACACCGCGCTGCCCATCCTGTTGGCCGGCACCATCAGGGTGTACTCGAAAAAGGCGATGCCCCAGCTGGCCAGGATGGCGACGAACAGGGGGGTGGCCTTGTACTTCAGGTGCCCGTACCAGGCGAACGTCATGAAGATGTTGGACGCCAGCAACAGGAACAGGGGCAGGATGCGGTCGATCATGGCGGGGCCGTCGGGGAAAGGACGCAAAGCGTAATCCCAACTGCCAGCTGAATGCAGAGGGCGTCTTCACGCGGTGTCTACCGGTCGACCGGTAGCTTCACAAACCTGAAGCCTCTCAAGGAGCCGGTATGCGACACAGTCAGGAAACCGCGGGTCTGGTGCTGGTCGTGGAAGACAACCGCAATATTTCCGAGATGATCGGCGAGTATCTCGAAGGGCGGGGATTCGAAGTCGACTACGCCACCGACGGCCTCGACGGCTACCGCCTGGCGGTGGAGAACAGCTACGACGTGCTGGTCCTGGACCTGATGCTGCCACGGCTGGACGGCATGGAAGTGTGCAAGCGCCTGAGGAACGAGGCCCGCAAGTCAACGCCCGTCCTGATGCTGACCGCGCGCGACACGCTGGACGACAAGCTGACCGGCCTCAGTTCCGGCGCCGACGACTACCTGACCAAGCCGTTCGCCATCCAGGAACTGGAAGCACGCCTGCGCGCCCTGATCCGCCGGGAACGCCGCCAGGTGGGTGCCGAGGTGCTCAAGGTCGCCGACCTGGTGCTGGATCCCGTCAGCATGCGCGCGACCCGCGGCGGTACCGAGCTGATGCTGTCGCCGATCGGCCTGCGCCTTCTGACCATCCTGATGCGCGAGTCGCCCCGCGTGGTGACCCGGCAGGAGATCGAGCGCGAGATCTGGGGCAATGGCCTGCCGGATTCCGACACGCTGCGCAGCCATCTCTACAACCTGCGCAAGGTGATCGACAAACCCTTCGACAAGCCGTTGCTGCACACCGTGCAGAGCGCGGGCTACCGTATCGCCGATATCGGCTGACCTGAGCGTCGGCGCGCGGCATCATGGCCACTCCGCCGGACGATACGCCGATGCGCCACCACGGCCTGCCCCGCAAACTCAGGATCGCCTTCATCCTGCAGGCCGTGATGGTAAGCCTGGCCATCGTGCTGGGCGTCTACCTGATCTCCGCCGTCATCAAGCACAGCCTGATGAACACGGCGCTGCAGGAGGAGGCCGCCCACTTCTGGCAGCTCTACAGCGCCAGCACCGCGCAGCCGCCACCGAACACGTACAACCTGCGCGGCTATCTGGTGCTCAAGGGGCATTCCAACCTGGTGCTGCCGGAGAACCTGCGCGACCTCCGTCCCGGGTTCCACGAACTGAAGAACGACGACCTGCTGGTGCTCGTCGACGAGCAGTCCGAGGGCCGACTCTACCTGGTGTTCCTGCGCTCGCAGGCCGAACGCCTGGCGTTCTATTTCGGCACCGTGCCGATCATCATGACCCTGGTCGCGATCTACCTAGTGTCCTGGCTGACCTACCGGGCGTCGAAGCGGCTGGTGTCGCCGGTCAGCTGGCTGGCGCGGCAGGTCGCGGAGTGGGATCCGCGCCGCCCCGACGTCAGTGCGCTGGCCGCCGATCGCCTGCCGAACGATGTGCAGGGCGAAGCCCGTCAACTGGCCGCGGCGCTGCACGGGCTGGCGCAGCGTGTGAGCGCGCACGTGGCGCGCGAGCGCGACTTCACCCGCGATGCCAGCCATGAACTGCGCACACCACTGACGGTCATCCGCGTGGCCACCGACATGGGCATGGCCGAGGATTCGCCGCCGCGCGTGGCGCGCGCATTGCAGCGCATCCAGCGCGCCGGCCGCGACATGGAAGCGGTGATCGATGCCTTCCTGATCCTGGCCCGCGAGGCCGAGGTCGAGCCGCAGAGCGAGGACTTCGACGTCGCCGACATCGTCATGGACGAAGCCGAGAACGCGCGCACGCTGCTGCTCAACAAGCCGGTCGACCTGGAAGTCACGCTGCACGCGCGCCCGCGCCTGCATGCACCGCCACGCGTGTTCCAGGTGGTCGTCAGCAACCTGTTGCGCAACGCCTGCGCCTATACCGACCGTGGCCGCATCGATGTGCTGCTGGAGCCGGACCGCGTGGTCGTGCGGGACACCGGCATCGGCATGTCCGTCGAATCGATGCAGCGCGTGTTCGAGCCGTTCTACCGCGCCGACCCCACGCGCCCGCATGGCAGTGGCCTGGGCCTGTCGATCGTCAGCCGGCTGTGCGACCGCTTCGGCTGGAAGATCGAGCTCGACAGCGAGCTCGGTCGCGGGACCACGGCGACGATCCGCTTCGTTCCGTAATCCATAATGGGAACTGACCGGTGCTCCGGGCTGTCAACGCGGCAGCCTCCGGCGCGTTCCCGTTCCCGACTCCCCACTTTCCGAGCCGACTCACTGCATGAGCCAGCCAGCACGCATTGCCCCCCGCAAGACATCTCCCCTGCCCAGGATCCTGCTCGGGGTCGCCGTCGTCGCCATCCTCGGTGCGGGCGCATGGTACTGGACCTCGCGCAAGGCCGACGGCGCCGAGAGCGCGTATCGCACCACGACCGTGGAGCGCGGCGACATCCGCGTGGCCATCTCGGCCACCGGCACGCTCAGCGCGATCTCCACCGTGACCGTCGGCAGCCAGATCTCCGGCCAGGTCACCGACGTGCTGGTGGACTACAATAGCGAGGTGAAGAAGGGTGAGGTGCTGGCGCGCATCGACCCGAGCACCTACGAAGCCCAGATCGAACAGGGCAATGCGCAGATCGCGAACGCACAGGCCAGCCTGAAGCAGGCGCAGGCCACGCTGGCGAACGCCGAACTGGACTACACCCGCAAGGCCGACCTCGGCACGCAGAAGCTGGTCGCGCAGAGCGACGTCGACCTGGCCCGCGCGGCGCGCGACCAGGCGCGTGCGCAGGTCAACGCCGCGCAGGCGTCGATCCGCCAGCAGACCGCGTCCACCCAGACCACCCGCGTCAACCTCGACCGTACCGTCATCCGCTCGCCGGTGGACGGCGTGGTGCTGACCCGCAGCATCGAACCCGGCCAGACCGTGGCGGCCAGCCTGCAGGCGCCGGAGCTGTTCACCATCGCCGAAGACCTGTCGAAGATGAAGATCGAACTGGCCGTCGACGAAGCCGACATCGGCCAGGTCAAGGTCGGGCAGGCGGTCTCGTTCACCGTCGATGCCTTCGCCGACCGCCAGTTCCGCGGCGAGGTGCAGCAGGTGCGCCTGTCCGCCACCACCACCAGCAACGTGGTGACCTATCCGGTGGTGGTCAGTGTGGACAACAGCGACGGCACGCTGCTGCCGGGACTGACAGTCAATGCCGAGATCGAGGTCAGCAAGCGGGACGACATTCTCAAGATTTCCAACGCCGCGCTGCGCTACAAGCCGACCGGCGAGGAGGCCAACGCCACGGCCGCCGCACAGGCGCCGCAGGGTGGCCAGAACCGCGGCAGCGGCGTCAGCGACGACTTGGTGCGCGTCGCCGGCACCCTGCAGCTGAAGCCGGAACAGCAGTCCGCATTCGACGCGGCACTGGCCGCGTTGCGTGAGCGCCAGGCCGCGCGTGCGGCGCAGGCGCAGCAGCGAGGCGGTGCGAGCATGTTCGGTGGGCCGGGCGGCGGCCCGCGTTCCGGCGGCAACAGCAGCAGTGGCGGAGGCGCAATGCAGGCGCAGATCCGCCAACGCATGGCCGAACGCATGCAGCAGGACTTTGCGCCGTTCCGCGCCACTCTGGACGAGCAGCAGAGACAGCGCTGGGATGGCGAACTGCGCACGTTGCTCGGCGCCAAGCGCGCGCCGGTCTACAAGCTGGTCAACGGCAAGCCGGACATGGTGCAGGTGCGCGTGGGCGCCAGCGACGGCACCAGCACCGAGGTGTCCGGTGCGGTGAAGGAAGGCGACGTGGTGGTCGTGGGCGAGCGCGCGAAGGAATGAGCACGCCGTCCGCGAACGCCGGCGACCGCGTGCCGGTCATCCAGACGCATGCGCTGGGCAAGGTCTATTCCGCCGGCACCGAGGCGGAAGTGGTCGCGCTGCGCGGTGTCGACATGCGCGTGGACCGCGGCGATTTCGTCGCCATCATGGGGCCGTCCGGCTCGGGCAAGTCCACGCTGATGAACCTGATCGGCTGCCTGGACACGCCGACCGACGGCAGCTACCTGTGCGACGGCATCGACGTGGCCACGCTGGACGCCGAGCAGCTGGCGATCCTGCGCCGCGAGAAGATCGGCTTCGTGTTCCAGGGCTTCCACCTGTTGCCGCGCATGACCGCACTGGACAACGTGGCGATGCCGCTGGGCTACGCGCAGGTGCCGCCGGGCGAGCGCGCCGAACGCGCGCGCCAGGCACTGGCCGCGGTCGGTCTGGCCGAGCGCGCCGGCCACCGGCCCAATGAACTGTCCGGTGGCCAGCAGCAGCGCGTGGCCATCGCGCGCGCGCTGATCAACCAGCCGCCGATCCTGCTGGCCGATGAACCGACCGGTGCGCTCGACAGCAAGACCGGTGAGGAGATCCTGGCGCTGTTCAAGCGCCTGCGCGACGACGGTCATACCGTCATCCTGATCACCCACGACGCCGAAGTCGCCGCGCATGCCGACCGCATCCTGGTGATGCGCGACGGCGAGCTGCATGAGGAGGAGGTGATTCGTGATTCGTGATTGGAAGGGAGGCGCCATGAGGCCGATTCCCCAACGAGCTTGCGATATTTCGGTGCAGCGTGGCTGCGGTTGCTTTGCTCTTGCGAATTCCCTATCACCAATCACCAATCACGGCTTCCAACCATGAAGTTCTCCGACATCCTGCGCACCGCGCTGCACGCGCTGCGTGGCAACTGGATGCGCAGCGCGCTGACCTCGCTGGGCGTGATCATCGGCATCGCCGCCGTCATCGTCATGGTGTCGGTGGGCCAGGGCACGCAGGCCGAGATCGACAAGCTGGTATCCGGGCTGGGCTCGCAGCGGCTGGACATCAGCCCGGGCGCCGGCCGTGGTCCCGGCGGTGGCGGCGTGCGGATGAGTTCCAGCAGTTTCTACACGCTCAAGGAAGGCGACGTCGACGCGATCCGCAACGAGATCCCGGAAGTGCAGTACGTGGCCGGTGCGTTGCGCGGCAATACCCAGATCGTGTTCGCCGAGAACAATGCATCGACCAGCTGGCAGGGCGTGCAGGCCGATTTCTTCGACATCAACAGCTGGGTCATCGCCAACGGCGAGGGCTTCGACGCACAGGACTACTCCAGTGCCGACAAGGTGGTGATCCTCGGCGAGACCGTGCGCCGCACGCTGTTCGGCGAGGACAGCGGCGTCGGCCAGACCGTGCGCCTGGGTCGCGTGCCGTTCACGGTGGTCGGCACGCTGGCGTCGAAGGGGCAGGGCGGCTTCGGGCAGGACCAGGACGACGTGATGATGGTGCCGCTGGAGACCGCGCGCCGTCGCCTGATGGGGTCGATGGGGTTGCCGCCGGGCGCCGTGCAGCAGATCGCGCTGACCGTGGCCGACGCCAAGGACCTGGGCTACGTGCAGGGCGAGGTGGAAGCGCTGCTGCGCCAGCGGCACAAGATCGGCCCGGGTGAGGACGACGACTTCAACGTCCGCAACATCTCCGAGATCGTCGCCACCCGTACCGCCACCACCCGGCTGATGTCGCTGCTGCTGGGCGCGGTGGCCACCATTTCGCTGATCGTCGGGGGCATCGGCATCATGAACATCATGCTGGTGTCGGTGACCGAACGCATCCGCGAGATCGGACTGCGCATGGCGGTGGGCGCCGGACCGGGCGACGTGCGCCGGCAGTTCCTCGCCGAGGCCATGCTGCTGTCGCTGGGCGGTGGCGTGCTGGGCATCGTCATCGGCGTGGCCGGGGCGCTGCTGGTCGGCAAGTTCAGTGACCTGCCGGTGGCGTTGAACGGGCAGGTCATCGGCCTGGCGGCGGGCTTCTCGATCGCCACCGGCCTGTTCTTCGGCTACTACCCGGCACGCAAAGCCTCGCAGCTCGACCCCATCGAGGCGCTGCGCTCCCAGTAATGCGCCAGGACTGGCGTGGCGCAGCGGCGGGAGTATGCTGAACGCCCGTTGTGCCCACCGGTCCTGCGCCATGAGCCCGCATTCGTCCCGCCGGCCGCTTGCACTCGCCATCCATGGAGGCGCTGGCGTGATCGAGCCGGGCAGCCTGGGGGCCGACGTGGAAACCGCGATCCACGCCGAACTCGCGCGTGCCCTCGATGTCGGCCACGCCATCCTCGCCACGGGCGGCACTGCGCTGGACGCGGTCGAAGCCGCGGTGACGATGCTCGAGGATTCGCCGCACTTCAACGCCGGGCGCGGCTCGGTGTTCACCGCCGAAGGGCGGCACGAACTGGATGCGTCGATCATGGACGGAAGGCATCGCCGTGCCGGTTCGGTCGCCGGCCTGATGACGGTGCGCCATCCCGTGCGGTTGGCGCGACGCGTGCTGGAGGATTCGCCGCATGTGTTCCTGATCGGCGACGGCGCGGAGCAGTTCGCCGATACGCAGCCGGGCATCGAGCGCGTGCCGAACGGCTGGTTCTCGACCGAGGCGCGGCGCGTGCAGCTGCGCGATGCGCAACAGCGCGAGCAGCAGGCCTGGCAGGGCAGTGACGATCTGCGGGGCAAGTATTTCGGTACGGTCGGTGCGGTGGCGCTGGACAGCCGCGGGCACCTGGCGGCCGCCACGTCCACCGGCGGCATGACCAACAAGCGCTGGGGGCGTGTCGGCGATTCGCCGGTGATCGGTGCCGGCACCTGGGCCGACGCGCGTTGCGCGGTCTCGTGCAGCGGCTGGGGCGAGTTCTACATCCGCAACGCGGCGGCGCACGACATCGCCGCGCGTATCGCGTACCGGGGCGATCGCCTTCGCGATGCGGTGGAGGACGTGATCCTCGGCGAAGTGCCGCAGCATGGGGGCGATGGCGGTGCGATCGCGGTGGACCGCGACGGCAACCTGGCGCTGGTCCTCAATACGCGCGGCATGTACCGCGGCTGGGTGCGGCCCGACGGCACGCGAGGCACGGCCATATATCAGGACACCTGAGTGACGGTGCCGTCGGAGCGCAGCGCGGATGCGTTGACGCTGGCGATCTATCGCACTCTCCGCGCCCAGGCGCTGCGGTTGTGCCGTCGTACGGACGAAGCGGAAGACCTGGTGCAGGAGGCGCTGCTTGCCGGCATGGTCGCCGGACGCCATGACCTGCCCTGGCTCTCCGGCGTACTCCGTCGCCAGGCGGCGATGGTGGTACGCACGGCGGTCCGGCGGCGTCGTCGCGAAGCGCTGGCCGAACTCCATCAAGACGACGTCGTCGCCGAGGCATCGCACCCGGCATCCGGACCCGCCGCGACGCACCTCCCCTGGCTGGCGACGCTCCCGCCCTCGGCGCGTCGGCTGGCGGTCCTCGCGCTGCACGGCCTGTCCGCGGACGAGATCCGCTGGATCCTGCGCATCGAGCCGACCGCATTCCGCCAGCGCCTGACCCGCATCCGCCAGACGCTTGCTGCGCAGTCCCCGACGGTGCGCGCCGAAAGCATCGCGTTGTCGCAACTGCGCGACCCTGCACGCAGCGTCGATCTGGCCTTCGGCCTGGCCCGGCGTGCGCTGAAGGCCGCCATGCAGGCCGGCGAGGGCCTGGGAACGCACGATCCGGATGGGCACCTGCTCCTGATCGATGCCGGTGCTCACACATCGCCTTCCCGCGGCAACCAACAGAAGGGAATCACACAGGAGGACATCCCATGCTCACGCACTGCAAGGTAGGCGCCATCGTGTTCTTCGTCTCCGACCTGGCCCGGTCGGTGGCGTTCTATCGCGACACCCTGGGCCTGCCCATTGACGCCATGGACGGACATGACGGTCCGTTCGCGATGGGTGAGGTCGGTGAACTCGCGCTCGTCTTCATTCCACGGCCGGCGCGCGCGGGCGAATCGCCGGTCGTCGTCTTCAGTCTCGAGGGCGGCATCGACGACCATGCCGAAGCGCTGGCCGCGAAGGGCGTGGAGATCGTGGTGCCGGTCAGCGAGTCGCCCGACGGCGGACTGTCGCTGGATTTCCTCGATCCGGACGGCAACGTGCTGAGCCTGCACCAGAACGAGGGCGCGCCGCGCCGGCACTGAGCGCGGCGCGGCGACGGGATCACTTCACGTACGGGGCAATCACGCGCTGCCAGATGTCGTAGCCCGCGGCATTCATGTGCAGCCGGTCTTCGATGAACAGGGCTTCATTGGGCTGGCCACCTGCATCCAGCATGGGCGTGAAGATGTCGATGTAATCCACGCCCAGGCGCGTGGCTTCTGCCTGCACCAGCGCATTCGCCTCGCGCTGGGCGGGCAGGAGTTGCGCGCGCGACGGGCTGGGCTTGGTGCTGATGTAGGCGATCTTCGCCTTCGGCAGGTCGCGGCGCACGCGGTCGACGAAGGCGATGAAGTCCGCGCGCACCTGCTGCGGCGTGCGGCCCGAGTGTAGATCGTTGTCGCCGGCGTAGATCAGGATCTGCCGCGGGGCGTAGGGAACAATGGTGCGGTCCGCGTACCACGTGCTGTCCCGCAGTTCGGACCCGCCGAAGCCGCGGTTGATCACCGGCACGCCGGGGAAATCCTGCGCCAGCGTGTCCCACAGGCGGATCGACGAGCTGCCGGTGAACACCACGCCTCCGCTCGGTGGCGGCGACTGCGCGTCTTCCGCCGCAAAACGCTGCATGTCGTTCTCCCACTCCGCGTTGGAGACCTGCTCCGGAATGCGCGGCGCGGTCTTCGCCGTTGTCGTGGCGGCAGGCGTGGCGGACGTCGCGGGCGGGCCGCCCGCGCAGGCGGCGAGCACGGCGGCAAGCGCGAGGGCGCACAGGGGCAGGCGCAGGGAGTTCGGGAACGTCACGGGGGAAGGGCTCCTCGGGGGCGGTCAGCCCCCAGTGGACCAGCCCGGGACCGGTGATGCAAACCGGCCGCGGGCTGCCTTGTGGCAAAATCGCGTCTTGGCGCGCTACCTGCGCCGGTTCCACCCGATCCGACCTCCCGCTGGTCCAGGCACCGCCTGGCCGGCCGGGGACGATGCGGGACCTCCTTCGCATCGACCTGCCCATGGCTGACGAAACCGGACATCTCCCCCGCGGCCCGGGCCGCATCCTCAAGGCGACCGTGTGGTCCATGCAGGGGCTGCGGGCGGCGTGGATCCACGAATCCTCGTTCCGCCTGGAGGTCTACCTGCTGGTCGTGCTGGCGCCACTGGCACTGTGGCTGGGAGAGGGTGGGCTGGAGCGCGCGATGATGATCGGCAGCTGCCTGCTGGTGCTGGCGGCCGAGCTGCTGAACTCCGCGGTGGAAGCCGTCATCGAGCGCTACGGCCCCGAACACCACGAGCTCGCCGGTCGTGCGAAGGACATGGGTTCCGCCGCCGTCTTCGTGCTGATGATGAACGTGCTGCTGTGCTGGGGCCTGATCCTTGTGCCCCGCTATCTCTGACTTTTGATCTGAACCAAGGTACTCCCCCATGATGGAACTGCTTACCGATCCGCAGGTGTGGATCACGCTGATCACGTTGAGCGCGATCGAGATCGTGCTGGGCATCGACAACCTGGTCTTCATCTCCATCGCGGTGAGCAAACTGCCGGCGCACCAGCGCGAAGTCGCGCGCAAATTCGGCATCGCGGTGGCATGCATCACCCGCATCATGCTGCTGCTGACGCTGGCCTGGCTGGCCGGCCTGACCACCGACCTGTTCACCCTGTTCGGCCAGGGCATCTCGGTGCGCGACCTGGTGCTGATCGTCGGCGGCCTGTTCCTGCTGGTGAAGGGCACCAAGGAGATCCTGGAACTGGTGAAGGGCGAACCGGATTCGGAGGACGTGCATACGCGTCCAGCCGTGTCGTTCGCCGGCGTCATCGCGCAGATCGCGGTGATCGACATCGTGTTCTCGCTGGACTCGGTGATCGCCGCGGTCGGCATGGCCAACCACACCCCGGTGATGGTGGCGGCGATCCTGCTGGCGGTGGCGGTGATGCTGCTGGCGGCCAAGCCGCTGGGCCAGTTCATCGACAACAACCCGACCATCAAGATGCTGGCGCTGGCCTTCATCGTGGCCGTCGGTGCCTACCTGCTGCTGGACGGCTTCGAGATGCATATCCCGAAGGGCTATCTGTACGGCGCGATGGGCTTCTCGGCGGTGGTCGAGTGCCTCAACCTGTGGGCGAAGAAGCGCGCCAGCCAGCGCATGCTGCGCGAGTAAGCGCACGCCGACGTCGCATCGCGAAGGGCTCCCTCGGGAGCCCTTCTTTTTCACGGACAGGTAACAAGTCCGTGGGCGTTGCCTCGCGCGCCGCATGACGCTTGCGCCGTCACGGGCGAGGTGCTGCAATCGGCGCGTCCTTCAACGGAGTGTCGTGCCATGCGCCAGGTGTCGCGTCTGTGGTTGATCGTCCTGCTCGTCGCGCTGCTGCCCGGCTGCGGCTACAACGCCATCCAGCAGAAGGACGAAGCGGTGAAGGCGGGCTGGTCCGAGGTGCTCAACCAGTACAAGCGGCGCGCCGACCTGATTCCCAACCTGGTCAAGACCGTGCAGGGCTACGCCCAGCAGGAGCGGCAGGTGCTGACTGACGTGACCAACGCGCGTGCGCGCGTCGGGCAGATCCAGGTCAATGCCGACGACGCCGCCTCGCTGCAGCAGTTCCAGCAGGCGCAGGGCGAACTCTCCAGCGCGTTGTCGCGGCTGCTGGTGGTGACCGAGAACTACCCGAACCTGAAGTCCGACCAGTCGTTCCGCGACCTGCAGGCGCAGCTGGAAGGCACCGAGAACCGCATCACCGTCGCGCGCGGCCGCTACATCCAGACCGTGCAGGACTACAACACGTATATCCGCCAGTTCCCGCAGGTGATCACCGCCAAGATCACCGGGGCGAAGGAGAAGCCCAACTTCACCGTCGAGAACGAAGCTGCGATCTCGGAAGCGCCGGCGGTGGATTTCGGTACGCCTCCGCCCGCACCGGCCACGCCGCAAGCACCCACACCGCCGCCGGCACCGTCCCCGGACAACTGAGCGGCGACGCACCCCTGCCATGCTCCGCGCGCTGGCGCTCTGTCTACTGCTGATGGCTGCGCCCGCCTGGGCGCAGTCGCTGGCGCCCATCCCCGCGCTCGATTCGCCGGTGGTGGACACCACCGGCACGCTGGATGCGACGCAGAAGCAGCAGCTTGAAGCGCAGTCCCTGGCATTGCAGCAGCGCAAGGGCAGCCAGTTGCAGGTGCTGATGGTGTCGACCACGCAGCCGGAAACCATCGAGCAATACACGCAGCGCGTCTTCGACCAGTGGAAGCTGGGCCGGCAGGGCGTGGACGACGGCGTGCTGCTGCTGGTCGCGAAGGACGACCGTCGCGTGCGCATCCAGCCGGGCTATGGACTGGAAGGCGCCATTCCCGATGCCATCGCCAACCGCGTCATCCAGGAATACCTCGCGCCCAAGTTCCGCGCCGGCGATTTCGGCGGCGGCATCGTCGACGCCACCGCGACGCTGATGAAGCTGATCGACGGCGAAGCGCTGCCGGCGCCCGTCAGCACGCATCGCGAGCCTGCCCGGCGCGGGGGCGGCGACTGGTTCTTCGCGCTGTTCGCGGCCTTCATCGTGGCGACGGTCGTGCGCGGCGTGTTCGGACGTGCGCCGGCTGGGCTGCGCGGCGTGTTCACCGGCGGCGCGGCGGCGGGGGTCGCGCTGCTGCTGTCGTCGCTGATCCCGGCGGGGATCGCCGGCGTGTTCGGATTGCTTTACGGGCTTGCTTCGGTCTCCACGGGTGGTGGCTACGCGCGTCACCGCGATTGGGGTGGGTGGGGCGG
>NZ_PDWW01000013.1 GCF_010093445.1 Pseudoxanthomonas japonensis
CCATCCTCCCGCAAACCCGGCACGCCCCATCAGGGGCGTGCCGGGTTTGCGGGAGGATGGTACCTGCCTTTGCGTGAAAGCGGTCGCCGGCGTCTCAGCCCGCCTTGGTCTTCGCCAGCCTCAGCCAGGTGTCGACCACGGTGTCGGGATTCAGCGACACCGATTCGATGCCCTCGGCCATCAGCCACTCGGCCAGGTCCGGGTGGTCGCTGGGACCCTGGCCGCAGATGCCGACGTACTTGCCCTTGCTGCGTGCGGCCTTGATCGCCATCGACAGCATCTTCTTGACGGCCGGATTCCGCTCATCGAACAGGTTGGCGACGATGCTGGAGTCGCGGTCCAGGCCCAGCGTCAGCTGGGTCAGGTCGTTCGAGCCGATCGAGAAGCCGTCGAAGATGTCGAGGAATTCCTCGGCCAGCAGGGCGTTCGACGGCACCTCGCACATCATGATGATCTTCAGGTCGTTCTCGCCCTGGCGAAGGCCGTGCTTGGCCAGCACCTCGATCACCTTGCGGCCTTCTTCCAGCGTACGGACGAAGGGGATCATCACCCAGAGGTTGTCCAGGCCCATCTCGTCGCGCACACGGCGCACGGCCTGGCATTCCAGCGCGAACGCCGGTTCGAACGACGGATCGACATAGCGGCTGGCGCCGCGGAAGCCGATCATCGGATTCTCTTCATGCGGTTCGTAGCGCGTGCCGCCGATCAGGTTGGCGTATTCGTTCGACTTGAAGTCCGACAGGCGCACGATGACCGGATGCGGCGCGACCGAGGCGGTGATCGTTGCGATGCCTTCGGCCAGGCGGTCCACGTAGAAGCTGACCGGGTCGGCGTAGCCGGCGGTCTTGGCGTCGATCTTCTTGCGGACGTCGAGCTCCTGACGGTCGTACTCCAGCAGCGCCAGCGGATGCACGCCGATGTGGCTGGCGATGATCATCTCCAGGCGTGCCAGGCCGATGCCGGCATTCGGCAACTGGCCGAAATCGAACGCGCGCTCCGGGTTGGCCACGTTCATCATGATCTTCAACGGCGCCGGCGGCATGGCGGCCAGGTCGGTCGTCGTGCGTTCGAAGGGCAGGGCGCCTGCGTAGATGAAGCCGGTGTCGCCTTCGGCGCAGCTGACGGTGACCTCGACGCCGTCCTCGATCAGGTCCAGCGCGTTGCCGGTGCCGACCACGGCCGGCACGCCCAGTTCGCGCGCGATGATGGCCGCGTGGCAGGTACGGCCGCCGCGGTTGGTAACGATGGCGCTGGCGCGCTTCATCACCGGCTCCCAATCGGGGTCGGTCATGTCGGCGACCAGCACGTCGCCAGGTTGCACGCGCGCCATGTCGTCCAGCGAGCGCACCACGCGGGCGACGCCGCTGCCGATCTTCTGGCCGATGGCGCGGCCTTCGGCGATCACTTCACCGCGCTTTTCCAGCGCATATCGCTCGATCTGCGTGGCCTTGGCGCGCGACTTCACCGTTTCGGGGCGCGCCTGCAGGATGAACAGCTTGCCGGTCACGCCGTCCTTCGCCCACTCGATGTCCATCGGACGGCCGTAGTGCTGCTCGATGACCAGCGCCTGCTTCGACAGCTCGTGCACGTCCTCGTCGGTGATAGAGAAGGTGTTGCGCAGGTTCGCCGGCGTGTCCTCGGTGCGCACGCGTTCGCCCGGCACATCGGAATACACCATCCGCAGCGCCTTGCTGCCCAGCGATCGGCGCAGGATCGCCGGCTTGCCCTGCTTCAGCGTGGGCTTGTAGACGTAGAACTCGTCCGGATTCACCGCACCCTGCACGACCATCTCGCCGAGGCCGAAGCTGGAGGTGACGAACACCACGTCGCGGAAACCCGATTCGGTGTCCAGCGTAAACAGCACGCCCGACGCGCCGACACCCGAGCGCACCATCAGTTGCACGCCGGCGGACAGGAACACGTCCTCGTGCTTGAAGCCATGGTGCACGCGGTAGGCAATGGCGCGGTCGTTGTAGAGGCTGGCGAAGACTTCCTTCACCTTGTGCACGACATCGTCGGCGCCGGTGACGTTGAGGAAGGTTTCCTGCTGGCCAGCGAACGAGGCGTCAGGCAGATCCTCGGCCGTCGCCGAGGAACGCACGGCCACCGCGATGTCGCCGCCGCCATTCTCGGAAGAGAGTTTCGCGTACGCCGTGCGGATGTCGGCATCCAGGTCGGGCTGCAGCGGGGCGTCGATCACCCAGCCGCGGATCTCCTTGCCGGCGGCAGTCAGCGCCGCCACGTCCTCGACATCCAGCGTGGCCAGCTTGTCGAAGATGCGCGTGGACAGGTCGTTGTGCGCGATGAAGGCCTTGAAGGCTTCCGCCGTGGTCGCATAGCCTCCCGGGACCGAGACGCCGAGGTTGGCCAGGTGGCCGATCATTTCGCCCAGCGACGAATTCTTGCCGCCGACGCGGGCCAGGTCGGCCAGGCGCAGCTCGTGCAACCACAGGATGTTCTCGTTCAAGCGCAATGCTCCGAAGCAGGCCGCGCCATGCCGATGACCACCGGCGTGGGGTGCCGTGTCCATGGGGAAAGAGGCGATATGATGCAGTGCATACCAATTGCAGACAAGCTTGATCTGACGGGGGTTTCCATGGTGAAGCAGGGAAGGGGCGGGCATGTCTGAGTTGCGCCCGGTGTTCTACGTCTCCGATGGCACCGGTATCACCGCCGAGACCATCGGCCACAGCCTGCTGACCCAGTTCGCCGGCATGCGTTTCCAGACCGACCGGCTGTCCTTCGTCGACGACGGGGAGAAGGCACGGGACGCCGCGGACCGCATCCGCCGGACCGGAGAGCGGATGGGTGCGCGCCCGATCGTGGTGAGTTCCTGCGTCGATCCCGCGCTGAGTGCGCTGATCGCCGAGAGCGGAGCGCTGATGCTGGATGTGTTCGCGCCGTTCATCGAGCCGCTGGAACGCGAGCTGGGCGAGCAGCGGCAGTCGCGCGTGGGCCAGGCGCATGGCCTGGTCGATTTCGATACCTACCACCGCCGCATCAACGCGATGAACTTCGCGCTGACGCACGACGACGGCATGGCGGTGAACTACGACGAGGCCGACGTGATCCTGGTGGCGGTGTCGCGCGCCGGCAAGACGCCGACCTGCGTCTACCTGGCGCTGCATTACGGCATCCGCGCGGCCAACTACCCGTTGACCGACGGCGACTTGGAGACCGACCGCCTGCCGGCCCGCCTGCGTCCATACCGGCGCAAGCTGTTCGCGCTGACCATCGATCCGGAGCGCTTGCACCAGATCAGGCAGGAACGCCGGCCGAACTCCGGCTACGCGAAGATGGAGACCTGCAAGCGCGAAGTGGCAGCGGCCGAAGCGATGTTCCAGGTGGAGCGCCTGCCGACCCTCAGCACGACCAACAAGTCGATCGAGGAAATCTCCAGCAAGGTTCTGTCCACGCTGGGCCTGCAGCGGGAAATGTACTGAGTCGAGGGGCCTCGGCGGCAGGTGAAAAAAGGACGCGCCGGGAATCCTTAACTTAGGCCGCACGCGGCAGCACGTCAATGCTGCCGCGGCGGGGATCTGCCGTGTAGGATCGGCCCATGTCCCAGGCCCTCGCACGTACCGCACGCATCCCCCGATTGGGCCGTTTCGGCTGGTTGATGGCGCTGTATGCGGAGAACCACGCGCGACTCACGCGCCTGTTCGCGCCTGAACACCTGCAGGTGGGGACGTACGTGTCGAGCATCGGCGATGGGCTGGATGTGCGGCTCGAGGTCATCGAAACGCACCGCTATACGGTAGAAATGCGCCTGACCTACGACATCTGCGACCCGCTGACCGGCGAGCCGGATCCCTCCGCGTTCGTCCGCCTGTACCGTGACGCGCACCAGGCCGAAGCGACGCACTGCTATGTCGGCAAACGCTGGCAGGACGTGATCGGGCTGTATCCGCCGCCCGCGGAGGTCATCAGCCACCGCATGCGCATGAACACCTTCCTTGGCAAGTGGCTCGAGTATCTCGCCGAGCAGGGGCACGGCGTCGCCACCCTGCATCCTGCGGGAGCAGTTCGCGACGTCGCATGACGATCAGTTCCTTGTGCTGACTCATGCGAGGCGCATGAAGCGGATCGCGTTCAGTCGACGTAGACCGTGATGCGCATCGCGCGACAGGTTCATCACATCGATCGCCCCGACGGTTTCCAGTTCCAGCAGGCGCTGCGCCAGCGCGTCGAAGGCGGCGCCATCCAGTCCAAGCGATCCCGCGGTCCATCGCGTGTCGCGGTGGATGGGAAGTTGCGATACCAGTTCGTCAGCGAGGGCGTTGTGGGTCATCGCGGCGGGCTCCTCCGGGCGTGTGACGCTTCTACGCCGCCCGGGGTAAGTGGCGCGTAAACGCCCGCGAAAGCCGCGTTACCATCCGTCGCGAGCGCAAAAAAAGAGGCCCGGTTTCCCGGGCCTTCTGAAGAATTGGCGTCCCCACGGGGATTCGAACCCCGGTCGCTACCGTGAAAGGGTAATGTCCTAGGCCTCTAGACGATGGGGACGCACGAAAGTGTTGCCAGGTTTTCTTTCCGGACGGCCTATTGTCCGGAAGTTGGTGGAGCCAGGCGGGATCGAACCGCCGACCTCCTGCATGCCATGCAGGCGCTCTCCCAGCTGAGCTATGGCCCCACGTGCTGGCAGGAGCGGAATAATACTTAGGCTGTTTCCGATGCGCAAGCATCCGCCACGAAAAAATTCACGACTGGCGAACGTCGGGGCGTGCAGGTTGAAATAGGCCGTTCCGGAATCGGCAAGGCGTCGCGCAGCAATGATCGGTTTTTCAGTGAAGGAGTGGTCGGCGTGGGCGCCGGGACTGGTGGATCGCGATGCATGGCGCGCGTGGGCTGCTGCGCCGTGGCTGCCGGCGGGCGACGACACGCCCGCGCTGGCGGAGGTGCCGGCCATGCAACGGCGGCGCATCGAGCGGCTCGGGCGCATGGCGATACAGACGGCATTCTGGTGCCAGCAGGCCGATGACAGCGGCATACCGCTGGTGTTCGCGTCGCGCCATGGCGATGTGGCGCGGTCGATGGAACTGCTCGAGGCGCTGGCCGCCGAAGAGCCGCCATCGCCCACGACCTTCGGCCTGTCGGTCCACAATGCCATCGCGGCGCTGTATTCGATCCTGCGCCGTGAACGCGGCAACTACACGGCGCTGGCCGGTGGCATGGCGACGGTGGAAGCGGCCTGCGTGGAGGCCGCCGGCCTGATCGCCGACGGCGCGCTGGAGGTGCTGCTGGTGATCTACGACGCGCCGCTGCCCGCGGTCTATGCGGATTTCGCGGATGAGCCCGATGCCGGTTTCGCCTGGTGCTGGCGTATCGCGGCCGAGGGTGCCGGCGCGCCGGCCTACCGTCTTGCGTGGGCGCCGGATCGTCCGGGGGAAGGCGCGGTCGCCGGCTTGCCGCATGGCCTGGAAGTGCTGCGTTTCTTCCTGTCGGGCGAATCCGAGTTGACGCTGGCGGGCGAGGGCTCGATGTGGCGCTGGCGACGAAATGCTTGATCGCCTGGACCATGCCTGGCGCGTATTCGGCACGGGGCTGAGCTTCCTCGCCTTCGGCGTGGGCGGCCTGTTCCTGGGCGTGGTGGTGCTGCCGGTCATGCTCCTGCTGGTCCGCGATGAGGACCGTCGTCGTCGCTGGTCACGACGCGTGGTACAGGCCAGCTTTTCGGCCCACGTCGAGCTGATGCGGAGCCTCGGCCTGATGACGTACGAAGTCCGTGGGCGTGAACGCCTCCGGCGCGATGGCCTGCTCGTGCTGGCCAACCATCCCACCCTGATCGACGTGGTCCTGCTGGTGTCCCTGCTGCCGAATGCCGATTGCGTGGTGAAGTCCGCGGTGGCCCGCAATCCGTTCATGCGGGGGCCGGTGCGCGCGGCAGGCTACGTGGCCAACGACGACGGCGCAGGCCTGGTCGAGGACTGCATCGCCGCCGTGCGGGCCGGCGGTGCGCTGGTGATCTTCCCCGAGGGCACGCGGACCACCCCGGGGCAACCGTTGAAGCTGCAACGGGGCGCCGCGAACATCGCCGTGCGGGGCGCGCTGGACATCACGCCTGTACGGATATCCTGCTCGCCGCTGACGCTGGGGAAAGGGGAGAAGTGGTATCGTGTGCCGCCGGTGCGATTCCATATGGTGATCGATGTTCAGGAAGACCTGCCGATCACCCCATTCCTGAACGGAATGGAGGGGGGAGATCCATCGGCAGGGGGAGAGGCGCTGGCAGCCCGGCGGCTCACGGAACATCTGGCCAACTACTTTGCGGGAGATCCATCGCGTGCAGGCACTTGAGCACGAGATCAAGGAATTGATCATTTCGTCGCTGTCGCTGGAAGACATCACGCCCGACGACATCGACACCGGTGCGCCGCTGTTCGTCGAAGGTCTCGGGCTGGACTCGATCGACGCCCTGGAACTGGGGCTGGCGCTGCAGAAGCGCTACGGCGTCGCACTCTCCGCAGACTCGCAGGAAACCCGCCGGCATTTCGCCAGCGTGCGTGCCCTGGCGGATTTCGTCGCCTCGCAGGGCAAGGCCTGAGCAGGGACGGCAGGACTGGCAAGATGACCAAGAACGAACTTTTCGACCGGATCGTCACGATCCTGCATGACAGCTTCGAGATCGAGCCCGCGCGCATCACGCCCGAGGCCCGTCTCTACGACGACCTCGACATCGACAGCATCGATGCGGTGGACCTGATCGTGCAGCTCAAGCCGCTGCTCGGGCGCAGCCTGCAGCCGGATGCGTTCAAGTCGGTGCGCACGGTGCAGGACATCGTGGACGTGCTGTACGGCCTGATCCGCGACCAAGCCGCCTGACGCCGGCCGCGTTCCCGTGTCCCGGATAGGCGCGGCCATCTTCGTGGCGTTGTCGGTGGCGTATCCCCTGGTGGTGTACTGGGCGATGGGCCGCTTCGAGCCGCGCTGGCTGGCGGTGTTGCTGCTGGTCCTGGCCGTGCTGCGCGCCATCGCGACCCGGCAGGCCATCTGGCTGGTCGCGGCAGCCGGCGCCGCACTGCTGGCGGCGCTCGCCACCGCTTTCAATGAAGCGCTGCCGTTGAAGCTGTACCCGGCGCTGATCAACGCGGTGATGCTGGTCGTGTTCGCGACCAGCCTGGTCTTCCCGCCCTCGGCGGTCGAACGCATCGCACGCATGACCGAGCCCGACCTGCCGCCCGCCGGCGTGGCCTACACGCGCCGCGTCACTCAGGTGTGGTGCGGATTCTTCGTCTTCAATGGCGCGCTCGCGCTGATCACGGCGTTGTGGATGTCGGACCGCGCCTGGGCGCTCTACAACGGCCTGATCGCGTATGCGCTGATCGGTCTGCTGTTCGGGGCCGAATGGCTGGTGCGGCAGCGGGTGAGGGCGGGGTACCGGCATGGCTGAGTGGCGCGCGCTCGCCGACGTCGCCGTGCGGCCCTTGCCGGGACGCGCGTTCCTCGCCGCAGGCGCCGCGTCCGCGGACCATGCGAACTTCCATCGCGAAGTTCTGCACTGGCAGGCGAGTTTCCGCGCGCGGGCCGGCGACACCTGGGCGCTCCATTTCGAGGACGCCGCGCGTTTCGCCGCGGCGCTTTACGGGGCATGGCACGCCGGCAAGACCGTGGTGCTGCCCGGCGATGCGTTGACCGGTACCCAGGCGCGCCTGCGGACGCGGGTGGATGGCTTCGTCGGCGACTGGATCGAGAGCGATATGCCCGCGCCGGATCATGCGCCGGATGCCGATGCCGCGATGGTGGCGCTCGACGCCGACACGACGCGCCTGGTCGTGTTCACCTCGGGCAGCACCGGTGAACCGGTCGCCATCGAGAAGCGGCTTCGCCAGCTCGACGCCGAGGTGCATGCGCTGGAAGCGGCGCTCGGCACGCCGCTCGACGGCGTGGCCGTGCATGGCACCGTCTCGCACCAGCACATCTACGGACTGCTGTTCCGCGTGCTGTGGCCGCTGGCGGCCGGGCGCGCCATCGTGTCACGGGCGTTCTTTCCCGAAGACCTGCTGGCGGCGATGGACGGGCAGGACGCGGTGCTGATCGCCAGCCCCGCGCATCTGAAGCGTTTGCCGGCACAGCTGTCGTGGGCATCGCTGCACGGGAAACTGCGTGCCGTGTTCTCCTCGGGCGGCGCGCTGCCTGCCGAGGCGGCACACGAGGTTGCCCGCCTGCTCGGCGTGCCGCCCACCGAGATCCTCGGGAGCAGCGAGACCGGCGGCATCGCCTGGCGTCGCTGGGAGACGGAAGTGCCGGTCTGGCACCCGCTGCCCGGTGTCGAGTGGCGCGTGCAGGACGGCGTGCTCGAAGTACATTCGCACCATCTGTCCGGGGATGCGTGGTGGCGCAGCCAGGACCGCGCCGAAGCCGATGCGGCCGGCGGTTTCCGTCTGCTGGGGCGGGCCGACCGCATCGTGAAAGTCGAGGAGCGGCGCGTGTCGCTCGACGCGCTCGAACGCCAGATCGAGACGCATCCCGCGGTGAAGGATGCGCGCGTGCTGCTGCTCGGTGGCGCACGCAGCGCGCTGGCAGCGGTGGTCGCGATGGCCGACGGCGTGCCGGTGCCGGCCGATGCGGCATCGCGCCGCGCGTTGTCGCAGTCCTTGTCGCGACACCTGGCGGCGACGCAGGATGCCGTCACGCGTCCACGCCGCTGGCGCTTCGTGGTGGCGTTGCCGTCCAACGCGCAAGGCAAGGTGACCGAAGCGGCGTTGACCGCGCTGTTCCGTCCCGAACGGCCCGAGCCACACTGGACGCTGCGCGAATCCGGCCGGGCGCACGTCGATTTGCTGCTGGATGCGTCGCTTGCGGTGTTCGACGGTCATTTCACCCAGGCGGCGATCCTGCCGGGTGTGGCCCAGCTCGACTGGGCGGTGCAGTTCGCGCGCGAAGCGTTCGCCATGCCGCCGAGTTTCCTGCGCATGGAGGCCTTGAAGTTCCAGCGGGTGGCGCGTCCCGGCGACCTGATCCGGCTGGATCTCGATTGGCAGGCGGAGCGGGGCACGCTGGTGTTCCGCTACACCTCGGTGCACGGGGCGCATGCGAGCGGTCGCGTGGTGTTCGCCGATGGCGAATGAGCCTGCGCCGATGGCGGCCGGTTTCCGCCCGCTGGTGGTGATCCCGGTGTTCGACCACGAGCATGCGATCGCCACGATGGTGGAGGGCGTGCTGGCGAGCGGCACGCCATGCCTGCTGGTGGACGACGGCTCGGGTGCGTCGTGCGCGCGCGAACTCGACCGGCTGACGGCGCTGCATGCGCCGCGCGTGCGACTGCTGCGCCTGCCCGTCAACCAAGGCAAGGGCGGGGCGGTGCTGGCCGGGTTCCGCGACGCGGGTGGCCACGGATATACCCATGTCCTGCAGATCGATGCCGACGGCCAGCACGACCCGGCCGACATCCCGCGCTTCCTCGCCGATGCGCAGGCGCACCCGGCCGATGTCGTGTGCGGCGTGCCGCTGTACGACGCGAGCGTGCCGAAGGGACGGCTCTACGGCCGTTACCTCACCCATGTCTGGGTATGGATCAACACGGTGTCGTTCGCCATCCGCGATTCCATGTGCGGCTTCCGTGTCTATCCGCTCCCGCCGGTGCTGCGCCTGATCGACGAGGAAACCATCGGGCGTCGCATGGATTTCGACGTGGAAGTGCTGGTGCGGTTGTTCTGGCGTGGCATCGTCGTCCGCAACCTGCCGACGCGGGTGACGTACCCGCTCGACGGCGTGTCGCACTTCGACGTCTGGCGTGACAACGTGCGCATCAGCCGCATGCATACGCGCCTGTTCTTCGGCATGCTGCGCCGGCTGCCGCGCCTGCTCGCGCGCCGCGCACCCGAGGCCACGGCATGAGCGGGCGCAGCGAGCACTGGGCCGACATCGGCGAATCCACGTCGGTCCGAGGCATCCTGCTGCTCTGCGCGGTGCATCGCTGGCTGGGCCGCTGGCCGTTCCGGGTGTGCGTGTATCCGGTGGTCTTCGTCCACTGGCTGCTCAACGGCACGGCGCGGCGCGCGTCGTTGCAGTACCTGCAACGCGCGCACGAGTACCAGGGCGTGCCGTCGCCGCGCCCCGGCATGCGGCAGAGCCTGCATCACTTCGCGATGTTCGCCGAGACGATGCTCGACAAGATCCTGGCGCTGGGGCAGCGCTATCCCGTCGACAAGGTGCGGATGCTGAGGCAGGACGTCCTGGCGCGCGTGCAGGCGGGCGAGGGCGGGCTGATCGTCACCGCACATCTCGGCTGCCTGGAGCTGTGCCAGGTGATGGCCGACCTGGTCCCCGGTTTCCGGCTGACCGCACTGGTGCATACCGCCCATGCCGAGCGCTTCAACCGGCTGATCCGGCGCCTGGACGCGGGCAGCCGTGTCGAACTGCTGCAGGTCACCGACCTGGGGCCGGCCGATGCGGTGAAACTGGCCGAGCGCGTGACGCGCGGGGAATTCATCGCCATCGCCGGCGACCGCGTGCCGTTGCGCGGCGGGCGCAGCGTTGTCGCACCTTTCCTGGGCCACGATGCGCCGTTCCCCATCGGCGCTTACGTGCTCGGATCGGCACTGCGCTGCCCCGTGTTCACCATGGCCTGCACGCACGATGGCGACGGTTACGAAGTGCGGCTGGAGGCCTTCGCCGACCGCATCGTGCTGCCGCGCGGCTCGCGCGACGCAGCCCTGGCCGGCTACGCTGCGCAGTTCTCGGCATGGATGGAGCGGCAGGTTCGCCTGTCTCCGTACGACTGGTTCAACTTCTACCCCTTCTGGGATCAGGTAACGCATGACGCCCGCAATGAATGAACCCGTGGCGCCCGTGTTCGGCGACGCACCCCTGCGCATCGAGGACGTGGTCGCGCTCGCGCAGCGGCGCGCACCGGCCGTGCTGTCGGACGATCCGGCTTTCCGGGCGCGGATCGCGCGTGGTGCCGACTTCCTCAGCCGGCTGCTGGAGGAAGAGGGCGTCATCTACGGCGTCACCACCGGCTATGGTGATTCCTGCACGGTGAACATCCCGCCGGCGCTGGTCGCGGAACTGCCGCACCACCTGTACACCTACCACGGCTGCGGCCTGGGCCGGTTCCTGGACGAAACCGAGACGCGTGCCGTGCTTGCCGCGCGGCTGGCGTCGCTGGTGCGTGGCATGTCCGGTGTCAGCCTGCCGCTGCTGGAAGGACTGGCGACGCTGTTGCGCCATGACGTGCTGCCGCTGATTCCCGCCGAAGGTTCGGTCGGCGCCAGCGGCGACCTGACCCCACTGTCCTACGTGGCGGCGGTGCTGTGCGGCGAACGCGAGGTCATGCATGGCGGGCGGCAACGTCCGGCGCGCGACGCGCTGGCCGAGATCGGCATGGCGCCGCTGACGCTGCGCCCGAAGGAAGGCCTGGCGATCATGAACGGTACGGCCGTGATGACCGCGCTGGCGTGCCTGGCGTTCCATCGCGCGGAGTACCTGTCGCGCCTGGCCACGCGGTTGACCGCCTTCACCGTGCTGGCGGCGGATGGCAACGCGCACCACTTCGACGCCGTGCTGTTCGCCGCCAAGCCGCACCCCGGCCAGTCCCGCGTGGCGCAACGGCTGCGCGAGGACCTGCACAGTGATCGCCCACCGCGCAACGAGCAGCGCCTGCAGGACCGCTACTCGCTGCGGTGCGCCCCTCACGTGATCGGCGTGCTGGAGGACGCGCTGCCGTTCCTGCGCCAGCTGATCGAGACCGAGCTCAACAGCGCGAACGACAATCCGCTCATCGATCCCGAGCGCGAGCAGATCCTGCATGGCGGCCACTTCTACGGCGGCCACATCGCCTTCGCAATGGACTCGCTGAAGAACACCGTCGCCAACGTCGCCGATCTGCTGGACCGCCAGCTGGCGCTGATCGTCGACGCGCGCTACAGCCATGGCCTGCCGGCGAACCTGTCCGGTGCGACCGGACCGCGGGCGGCCATCAACCATGGCCTGAAGGCGCTGCAGATCAGCGTGTCGGCATGGACGGCGGAAGCGCTGAAGCTGACGATGCCGGCCTCGGTGTTCTCCCGTTCCACCGAGTGCCACAACCAGGACAAGGTCAGCATGGGCACCATCGCCGCGCGCGACTGCCTGCGCGTGATCGAACTGACCGAACAGGTCGTCGCCGGCATGCTGATCGCCGCGCGCCAGGCGCTGGCCCTGCGCGAGCGCGTCGGCCTGCAGTCGACGCTGGGCGAGGGACCGGCGGCGATGTATGCCGACCTGCAGCAGCGCATCGCGCTGGTCGAAGAGGATCGCGCGCTGGACGGCGAGCTGCGCCAGCTGCTGGTCGACATCCGTGAAGGACGCTGGGATGTCTATGTCGGCTGACCGCGACGACTTCGCCATCGAGATCCGGCTCAGTCCGGCCTTCCATGATTGCGACGCCATGCAGGTGGTCTGGCACGGGCACTACTTCAAGTATCTGGAGATCGCGCGCTGCGCGCTGCTGCAGCGCTTCGACTACGACTACCCGCAGATGCACGCGTCCGGCTATATGTGGCCGATCGTCGACACGCGCGTGAAGTACATCCGGCCGCTGCGGTACGCCCAGCCGGTGATCGTGGCGGCCCGCATCAGCGAGTGGGAGAACCGGCTGAAGATGGAGTACGAGATCCGCGACGCCGCCAGCGGCGACGTGCTGACGCGTGCGCACACCATCCAGGTCGCGGTCGACGCCGCTTCAGGCGAGATGCGGTATCTGTGCCCGCCGGTGCTCTGGGAGCGGCTGGGAGTCGATACACCATGAAGACGATCCGCGGACTCATGTCCGTTCTCGTGCTCGCTGTTGCAGGCGTTGTCGTACTGCCGGCCGCCGCGGCCGACCCGCTTGCGCAGGTGCGCGCCCAGGTGGCGCAGGTCCCGGTGCTGCGCGGCGAGTTCGCGCAGGAGAAGCAGGTCGCCGGCTTCAAGAACCCGCTGCGCTCGAACGGCCGCTTCCTGCTCGCCCGCGACAAGGGCGTGCTGTGGACCACCACCGCGCCGTTCCCGTCGGAGATCGTCATCACCCAGGACCGCATCCTCAGCCGCCAGCGCGACGGCAGCCGCCGGGTGGAAGTGGACGGCAAGCAGCAACCCGGCCTGCGCAGCGTCAACGCGATGATGTTCGCGCTGATGAGCGGCGACATGAAAGCGCTGACCTCGACCTTCGACGTGAAGGAAGAACCGGCGGCGGGTGGCTGGAAGATGACGCTGGTACCGCGCTCGCGGCAGCTGGCGCAGGCCTTCACCTCGGTACGGTTGTCCGGCGACCGCTATGTCCGCGACGTGGAGCTGCGCGAAGCCAATGGCGACCTCACCCGCCTGCGCTTCAGCGGCATCAGCGAAGCGCCGGCCGCGCTGTCGCGCGACGAGGCGGCCCGGTTTGACTGATCCTGCACTTCCCGCAACGTCGGGCCATCCATTGCGTGGCTGGCGATGGCTCGCGCTCGCGTGGCTGCTGGTGTTGGTCGCAGTGGCTTGGCACCAATGGCAGTTCTGGCAGGCGCCACGCATCGACAGCGACGTGCTGGCGCTGCTGCCGCGGGAAGCGGGCGATCCCACGGTGGCCGATGCCACCCGGCGCATCGCCGACAACAGTTCACGCGATGTCGTGGTGATGCTGGGCGCGGAGGACGCCGAGTCCGCGCTGAAGGCACGGCAGGTGTTCGCGGGGGCGCTGGCGACCCCGGCCGCGCAGGCCATGCTGGCGACGACGGGCTCGCCGGAAGACTGGTTCGCCCAGGCGCGTGACGCCCTGGCGCCTCACCGGGATCGCCTGCTGACACCGGCACAGCGCGAAGCGCTCGAAACAACCTCGTCCGACGCACTGGCGGAGTCCGCGCTGGCGGCGCTGTACGGCCCGATGGGCGCACCACGCCTCACCGAGTGGCGCAGCGATCCGCTCGGACTGTGGCCGCAGTGGTGGCAGGCGCAGGCCGCTGCCTCCGGCATGGCACTGGACGGTGACGGCCTGCTGCAGGCCGAGGGCCGCCACTGGGCGGTGATGCAGTACACCCTGAAAGGATCCGCGTTCCGGCTGGACGGCGAACGGCATCTTCAGGACGTGCTGGATGGCGCGACGGCGGCGGCGAAGGCCGCCGCTCCCGATCTCCGCGTATTGAACGCGGGCGTTCCCCTGCATGCGGAATCCGCGGCGGTACAGGCGAACCGCGAGGTGAACACCATCGGCTGGGGATCGCTGGCGGCCGTCCTGCTGCTGGTCTGGCTGGCGTTCCGCTCGCTGCGTCCGCTGCTGCTGGTGGCGGTGTCGCTGCTGGTCGGCTGCGCGGTCGCGCTGACGGTGACGGTGCTGGTGTTCGGCAAGATCCATCTGCTCACGCTGATCTTCGGTGCCAGTCTGGTGGGTGTGGCGGAGGACTATGGCATCCACTGGTTCGCCTCGCGCCAGGGTGTGGCCAGCGAGCGACGGTGGTCGCTGCTGCGGCACCTGCTGCCCGGCCTGTGGTTGGCGCTGCTGACCAGCGCCATGGCCTACCTGGCGCTGGGTCTGGCGCCGTTTCCCGGCCTGCGGCAGATGGCGCTGTTCTCCGTGGTCGGACTGACGGCGGCGTTCCTGACGGTGATCTTCTTCTTCCCCTGGCTCGATGGCGGGCAGGTCCGAACGACCGGGTTCTCGCGCTGGCTGGGCGGCACGCTGGCGCGCTGGCCGCGGCTGGCAACGCGTCGCGCCGGCATCGTGCTCGCCGTGGTGGTACTGGTCATTGTCGTGCCAGGCCTGATGCGCGTGCAGGGCAACGACGACCTGCGCGGCCTGCAATCGTCGCCGCCGGAACTGATCGCGCAGCAGCGCGATGTCGGTCGGCTGCTGGGCATGCCCAGCCCGGCGCAGTTCTTTCTGGTGCAGGGTCGCGATGCGGAGCAGGTCCTGCAGCGTGAAGAGCAGCTGATCGAACGCTTGCGCCGTGCCGAGGCCAAGGGACAGGTGGGTGGTCATCGCGCACTGAGCGACTGGCTGCCTTCGCAGCGTCAGCAGGCGGCCGATGCTGCGTTGACCGCGCGCGTCGAGCAGGAAGTAATGGAGCGCTTGTCGGCCGCCACCGGCGAGTCGCTGGCGCGTGGCGCGTTCGCTGCCTCTGCGATGGAGATCGACGCCTTCCTCGCATCCCCCGCGTCGCTGCCCGTACGCCATCTCTGGCTGGGACAGGTGGGGCAGGGCATGGCGTCGGTGGTGATGGTCAACGACCTGTCGCGCCCGGACGCGCTGGCCACGTTCGCCGCGCAGGCCGACGGCCTGGACGGCGTGCGCTGGGTCGACCGCACCGCGGACATTTCACGCCTGCTCACGCACTACCGCCACATGATGTCGTGGCTGCTGCTGGCCGGCGTCGCGGTGGTGTTCGCCGTGCTGGCAATCCGCTACCGCGCCCAGGCCTGGCGGGTGATCACGCCCACCTTGCTGGCAGGCGTGCTGACCATCTCTTTGCTGGGCTGGCTCGGCCAGCCGTTGCAGCTGTTCAACGTGCTGGCGCTGATGCTGCTGCTCGGCATGGGCATCGACTACGGGATCTTCCTGGTCGAACACCGTGGCGATGCCAGCGCGTGGTTGGCGGTCTGCGTCGGCGCGGCGAGCACCTGGCTCTCGTTCGGCCTGCTGGGTCTGTCGGCCACACCGGCGTTGCGCGCGTTCGGGCTGACCCTGCTGTTCGGCATAGGCCTGGTCTGGTTGCTGTCGCCCCTGTTCCGGCCCCCGCCGGATGACTCCTCCTCGCATGGAAACACCGCTGCATGAAAACCGAACGCACCGACATCCTGATCATCGGCGCCGGCCCGGCCGGGTCTGTGGCCGCGGCAATGCTGCGGCAGCAGGGGCGCAAGGTCCTGATCGTCGAGCGCGAGCAGTTTCCGCGCTTCTCCATCGGCGAGAGCCTGCTGCCGCAGAGCATGGATTACATCGAGGCGGCAGGCCTGCTGCAGGACGTGGTGCAGGCCGGCTTCCAGTACAAGAACGGCGCAGCCTTCGTGCGCGGCGAGCGCACCACGGAGTTCGATTTCCGCGACAAGTTCTCGCAGGGCTGGGGTACGACCTACCAGGTGCAACGCGCCGACTTCGACCATGTGCTGGCGAAAGGCGCCGAGCGCATGGGCGCGGAAGTGCGTTACCGCCATGAGGTGCTCTCGGCCGAACCGGGCGACACGCCGCGCGTGACCGTGCGCTCGCCGGAAGGGGAGGAGTACGTTATCGAAGCGGACTTCATGCTCGATGCCAGCGGCTTCGGGCGGTTGCTGCCGCGCCTGCTGAAGCTGGAGTCGCCGTCGAACTTCCCGGTGCGCGGTGCGATCTTCACCCATGTGCGCGACCACATCCCGCACGACGCCGGCTTCGACCGCAACAAGATCCTGATCACCACGCATCCCGAGCATGTCGACGTGTGGTACTGGACCATCCCGTTCTCCAATGGCTGCTGCTCGCTGGGCGTGGTCGCCGAGATGGACTTCCTCAACCGCTACCAGGGCACCGATCTGGAGCGGCTGCAGGCGATCGTCGGCGAAGACCCCAACCTCACGCGCCTGCTGAAGAATGCGGAGTGGGCGGTGCTGCCGGTACGGCAGATCACCGGGTACTCCGCGAACGTGTCCTCGCTGTGGGGGCCGGGGTATGCGCTGCTCGGCAATGCCGGCGAGTTCCTCGACCCGGTGTTCTCGTCGGGCGTGACCATCGCGTTCAAGTCGGCGCAGCTGGCGAGCGAATGCCTGCGCCGGCACTACGCCGGCGAAACCGTGGACTGGGAAGCCGACTATTCGGTACCGCTGCGTGGCGGCGTGCAGACGTTCCGCCGTTTCGTGGAGTCGTGGTACGCGGGGGGGTTCCAGAAGATCATCTTCCATCCCGATCCGCAGCCCGACATCCGCCGCATGATCTGTTCGATACTGGCCGGCTATGCGTGGGACAAGAAGAATCCCTACGTCGCCGATACGCAGCGCCGCCTGCAGGTGCTGGAGCAGCTGTGCAGCGGCTGATCGTCCTGTTGCTGTGCGTACTGCTGGCCGCGTGCGCGACGCGGCCGGCCAGGCCGGCGGTCGAGCTGCCTGCGTTGCGCCTGGCACCGTCCGCGCTGGGCCATGAACTGGCCGTGCAGCAGCGGCTGGCGTTCCGCTTCGGCACGCACCTGCGTGAGCTGGATGCACTGCTCGAAGTCGACGCGAGCGAGGTGCGGCTGGCCGTGCAGGCGATGGGCCGGACCGGCGTGAGCCTGCAATGGGATGGCAAGCATCTGGCAGAGCAGCGCGCGCCGTGGCTGCCCGCTGCGGTGCGTGGCGAGCGCGTCCTCGACGATGTGCAGTTCAGCCTGTGGCCCGCGGATGCCATCCGCGCCGCCCTCCCTGCGGACTGGGAACTGGTCGAGCGCGGCGCGTTCCGGGAGCTGCGCAGGAACGGCCAGGTCTGGCTGCAGCGCGAGCAGGTGGATGCCGGCACACTGCGTGTCCGCAATGGCGCCGACGACTACGAGCTGACGATCGAATCGGTGGCTGGCGGAGTCCAGGACCCGTGAGCGACGCGCCGATCTTTCTGAATCACCTGGGCATCGTCTGTGCGCTCGGCGGGGACATCGCCTCGGTGCGCACGGCGCTCTTCCGCGACGATGCGCCGGGGGGTGTGGCCGTCGACGACACGCTCGTGCCCGGACATGCGCTGGCATTGGGCAAGGTGGCCGATGGGCTGCCCTCGCTCGACCACCATCCCGTGCAGCTGCGTGGCCGCAACAACGCGCTGCTGCGCGCGGCCTACCTGCAGATCCACGACCCCGTGCAGCAGGCCATCGAACGGTATAGCCCTGCGCGCGTCGCCATCGTGGTGGGCACCAGCACCTCGGGCATCGGCGAAGCCGAGCGGGCGATGGCGCACTGGCAGCAGCACCGCGGGTGGCCCGCAGGCTTCCACTACGTGCAGCAGGAAATCGGCGCGCCCTCGCGCTTCCTCGCCGCCGAGTCCGGCGCCCGTGGGCCGGCCTGGACGATTTCCACGGCCTGTTCCTCCAGCGCGAAGGCGATGGCGTCCGCCGCCCGCCTGCTGCGCGCCGGCCTGGTCGATGCGGTCATCACCGGGGGTGCCGATTCGCTGTGCGAGTTCACCGTGCGCGGGTTCATGGCGCTGGAGTCGGTCTCGGCCGAGCGCTGCAATCCGTTCTCCGCGCACCGCCACGGCATCAACATCGGCGAAGGCGCGTCCCTGTTCCTGATGACGCGCGCACCCGGCGCGGTGCGGCTGGCAGGGTGGGGCGAAACCGCGGATGCGCACCACATCTCCGCACCCGAACCGCAGGGCATCGGTGCCATTGAAGCCATCCGCCTGGCGCTGGCGCGGGCGGGACTGTCGCCGGCGCAGATCGACTACGTGAACCTGCACGGCACGGCTACGCCGCAGAACGATGCGATGGAGAGCCGGGCGGTGACGACGGCACTGGGCGGCGCCGTGCCGGTCAGTTCCACCAAGCCATTGACCGGCCACACGCTGGGCGCGGCCGGTGCGGTCGAGGCGGGTATCTGCTGGCTGGCGATGACCGACAATCCCGAGCATCGCCTGCCGCCGCACTGGTGGGACGGGGCGTCGGATCCCACGCTGCCGCCGCTGGCCTTTGTCGCGCCCGGCGATCGTGCGAACGGACCGCTGCGCCACGTGCTGAGTCAGTCGTTCGCATTCGGCGGCAGCAATGCCGTGCTGGTGTTCGGAGGGGAGTGATGCGCGAGTTGTACGACATCGAACGCGTGGTGCCGCATCGCGGGACGATGCGCCTGGTCGACCGGCTGGTGGACTGGGACGAGGACACCGTGGCCGTTGAGCTGCGGGTTCCCGAGGAAGGACCGTTCAGCCATGCCGAAGGCGTGCCGGCCTGGGTCGGCGTGGAATACATGGCGCAGACCATCGCGGCGTGGGCGGGATGCCACGCGCGGGCCGCGGGGCGCGAACCGTCGATCGGCTTCCTGCTGGGCACCCGCCGCTACGAGAGCCGCACCTCCTGGTTCCCGGCCGGTACCGTGCTGCGGGTGGAGGCGATCCGCGAGCTGCTGGGCGACAATGGGCTGGGCATGTTCCGCTGCCGCATCCTGGGGGAGGGCGAGGAACTGGCGACCGCCAACGTGTCGGTGTTCGAACCGCCGGACGCGATGGCCTATCTGGAGAGTACGCAGGAATGAGTGCAGAGAATACGGTCCTGGTCACCGGGGGGAGCCGGGGCATCGGGCGGGCGATCGCGCTGCGGCTGGCGCAGGACGGCTTCGATGTCGTCGTGCATTGCCGCAGCCGGGTGGACGAAGCGGAAGCCGTCGCCGGCCAGATCCGCGGACTGGGCCGCGCGGCGCGCGTGCTCGCCTTCGACGTGGCCGACCGCGCCGCCGCGGCGCATGCGCTGGAGGCGGACATCGGCGAACACGGCACCTACCACGGCGTCGTCTGCAACGCCGGCATCGCGCGCGACACCGCCTTCCCGGCGATGAGCGCCGAGGACTGGGACGACGTGCTGCGCACCAACCTCGACGGCTTCTACAACATCCTCAATCCGCTGGTCATGCCGATGGTGCGGCGGCGCAAGCCCGGCCGCATCGTCACGCTGTCGTCGGTGTCGGGCCTGGTGGGCAACCGCGGACAGGTGAACTACAGCGCGGCCAAGGCCGGCATCATCGGCGCGACCAAGGCGCTGGCGCTGGAACTGGCCAGCCGCGAGATCACGGTGAACTGTGTCGCGCCAGGCCTGATCGACACCGAGATGGTCAGTGGCGAAGTGGTGGACGAGGCGCTCAAGATGATTCCGATGAAGCGCGTCGGCAAGCCGGAGGAAGTGGCCGCGGTGGTGTCGTTCCTGATGTCGCCGCAGGCGTCGTACGTCACCCGCCAGGTGATCTCGGTCAACGGAGGACTGGTCGGATGAGTCGCAACGATCGACGCGTGGTGGTGACGGGCGCCGGTACCATCAGTCCACTCGGCCACGACTGGCCCAGCGTGCATCTGCGCCTGCGCGAATGCCGCAATGCCGTGCGCCACATGGACGACTGGGCGAAGTACGAAGGGCTGAACACCCGCCTCGCCGCGCCGGCCGAAGCCTTCGAGTTGCCATCGCACTACAACCGCAAGACCACACGCAGCATGGGCCGCGTTGCCCTGATGTCCGTGCGCGCGACCGAACTGGCGCTGGAGCAGGCGGGCCTGCTGGGCAATCCGGTACTGAAGAGCGGGCGGGTGGGCGTGTCATACGGTTCGTCCGCGGGCAGCCACGAGGCGGTCGGCGACTTCGGTCGCATGCTCAACAACCTCACCACCGAAGGCATCAACGCGACCACGTACCTGAAGATGATGAGCCACACCGCGCCGGTGAACATCGGGGTGTTCTTCGGGTTGACCGGTCGTGTGTACACCACCTCGAGCGCCTGCACGTCGGGCAGCCAGGGTGTCGGCTGTGCCTACGAAGCGGTGCGCAGCGGCAAGCAGGTCGCAATGATCGCCGGTGGCGCCGAGCAGCTGGATGCCACGGCGGCGGCGGTGTTCGACACGCTGTTCGCCACCAGCGTGCGCAACCATCAGCCGGAACTCACGCCGCGCCCGTTCGACGCCAACCGCGACGGCCTGGTGCTGGGCGAGGGTGCGTGCACGCTGATCCTGGAGGACCTGGAACATGCGCAGGCGCGCGGCGCCAGCATCCTGGCCGAGATCGTCGGCTACGGGACCAACAGCGACGGCCAGCACGTCACCCAGCCGAGCGCCGACACGATGGCGCAGGCGATGCGGCTGGCGCTGGAGGATGCCGGGCTCTCGCCGGACGCCATCGGTTACGTTAACGCGCACGGTACCGCCACCGACCACGGCGACATCGCCGAGACCGCGGCGACCGCGGCGGTGTTCGGCCGCCGCATGCCGATCAGTTCGCTGAAGAGCTACGTCGGCCACACGCTCGGCGCCTGCGGTGCCTACGAGTCGTGGATCACGCTGCAGATGATGCGCGAGGGCTGGTTCGCCCCCACGCTCAACCTGGAGGAGCGGGATCCGCGTTGTGCCGACCTGGACTACATCACCGGTGAGGGCCGTGAACTCCAGACCGATTACGTGATGAACAACAACTTCGCTTTCGGCGGCATCAACACGTCGCTGATCTTCAAGCGCTGGTGAGCGAACGGGCAGGGGTGCCCGCACCGGCGTTTCCAACGACAACAGGGGGAAGGATGAGCAAGCGTTCCGTTTCGTTGCTGTTGGCGGCCGTACTGGCCGCTGCCTGTGCGCCCGCCATCGCCGGCAAGCAGGACCCGATGGTCATTCCGGTTTACGAGAAGGTGGAATCCACCAACGGCATCGCGCCCACGGCCGCACGCATCAAGGCCGCGATCATCCATGCGGGAAAGTCGCGAGGCTGGACGGTCACCGACAGCGAGCCCGGCAAGGTCACGCTGCGCTATGCGCCGCGCACGCACGAGGTCATCGTGGCGGTGCGCTACGACGCCAACGGTTTCAAGATCGAGTACGTCTCCAGCAGGGAGATGAACTACGAGATCAAGCGCGGCACGCCCGAGATCCACGGCAACTACAACCGCTGGATCCGCAACCTGGCGTTCGATATCCAGAACTCGCCGGTGTTCCATCAGCCCGATACCGCGAGCACGGCGCCGGCGCCGGAAGAGGCGCCTTGAACCGCGTACTGATGCGCGTGTGGATGGCCTTGGCGCTGGCGACACCGCTGGCATCGGCCGTTGCCGGCGATGTCATCCGCACCAGCCCCACGATCACACTGCGCGATGGCTACGCGGGGTATCCGGAGTTCATGAAGGAGTGCGAATGGGCGGAAGAACTGCCGGCGCACCTGGTCGAGTACTCGAAAGGACTGGTGGAACTCACGGACCAGGATCTGGATACGGTGCCTGGCCGTACCCTACGTATCCGCATCATGCACATGCGCAGTGCGGAAGGCGGTGGTTTCTCCGGTCCCAAGTGGGCCGTGATCCGGGCCGATCTGTTCGAGGACGGCAAGCTCATCGGCCAGTTCCAGCCGTACCGGCGGACGATGACGATGTTCCGCGGTGGGTGCTCGTCGCTGAGCAAGATCAGCGACGCACTGGCCGCCGACACGGCAGCGTGGCTGCGCCGAGGCGATTTCAGGGTGCAGTTCCAGGATGAGCAGAACACCATCGAGATCGGACCCGACGAGGATGTTCCGCCCATCCAGTGACGCCTGCGATGGCGTCGATGCGGTCCTCCACGCCGCCCGAACATCCGGGTTGGCAAGCTTCCATCTTCAGCGGCCCGGCCGCCCATCCCCCAGGAGCTAGACCTTGAAACGACTTCTGACCACCGGTGTGACCTGCCTGATGCTGGCCGCCGCCCCGGCGTTCGCCGCCGACACGCGCCTCGAACTGCCGCTGCAGGACCTGATCAACTCGCCCGAAGCGAAGGCCGCCGGCATCGATGGCAGCGTGCGCTTCTACCTTGCCGGCCAGAAGACGCCGGCCGTGGTGTCCCGTTTCGGCGAGGACGTCACCAACAAGAAGACCAATGGCGTGGGCAAGTCCGATGCCGAGTCCTGCCGCTGGGTGGCGCTGTCGGCGCTGAAGGCGTTGCAGGAAGGCGCCAAGGACCGCGGCGCCAACGCGGTCATCGACATCGTCAGCTACTTCAAGAAGAAGGAGTTCCGCAGCGCCACCAACTATGAGTGCCATGCGGGCGGCATCATGAGCGGCGTCGCGTTCAAGGCGACCTACGCCAAGGTCAAGTAAGCGAATGGGATTCCGGTGCGGCCGCCTTCGGGCGGCCGCATGCGTTTCAGCGGTTCATGGTTGGTGCTGCGCGTAGGTAGACGTCGTGCCGTCGTGATCTAACTTGAGCACGGTGTATGCCTCGGCCTCGACGCCCTCGACCTCCATGCCAGGTGAACCCATCGGCATGCCCGGCAGGACGAGGCCGTGGACTGTCGGCCGTTCCCTCAGCAGCCGGCGGATGTCGGACGCCGGCACATGGCCCTCCACCACGTAGCCGCCGACTTCGGCGGTGTGGCAGGACGCATGCGCCGGCGCGATGCCCAGACGCTGCTTCACCAAGCCCATGTCGTCCTCGACGCGGTCGTCCACCTCGAAGCCTCCTTCTCGCAGGTGTTCCACCCACAGGTGGCAGCACCCGCAATACGCATCGCGGTGCACGGTGATGCGCGGCAGGGTTTCGGTGGCCTTCGTCGTCGGTGCGGCCAGGGCAGCACTCACAGGTGATGGAACCGCCTGCGTGCACGCGGAGGCGAGCGCCGCGACCAGCACGGCCGAGGCGCCGCGGAGCAGGGGAGTGCGATATCGCATGAGGGCCTCCATCAGAACCAGAGCCTGACGCCCGCCACGACCCGGGTGTCGCGGGGGGATTCTCCGTCGGCACGTCGATACCCGGCGGTATCACCGAACACGCGTTCGTGCACCACGCCGACGTAAGGCGCGAAGCGGCGGCCGATTTCGTAGCGAAGACGCAGGCCGGCTTCGAAGCCGGAGACGCCACGCCCGATGCCGTAGTCCGGATCGTCCTTCGCCGCGATGTCGACTTCCACCAACGGCTGCAGGACCAGGCGGTTGGTGATGCGCAACGTGTACTCGGCCTCGACGTTGGCGGCGACCCGGCCGTCTTCGCCGATGTACGCGGTTGCCGAGACTTCGAACCGGTACGGTGCCATGCCCTGCACGCCGACGGCGGCCCAGGTGCGTGCATCGCCGGGCGTGAAGTCGTGGCGGACGCCCGCCACCACATCCCACCACGGCGAGACGCTGCGGCCGTACAGCACTTCCAGATCGGCGCTCTCGGTGTGGCCACCGACACGCTCGCCCTCGCTGCGCAACCACAGTCGGTCGGTATCGGTGCCGAACCAGGCGATGCCCTCCCAGGCCTGGCCGGTGCCTTCATCCGCATCCCAAGCTTCCAGCCGGTTGAAGGTCACCTTGTGGTTGAACGCCGGTGCGTGCTGCATGGCGTGGTGATCGATGGCCGGGAACGCCGCCGCCAGATCGTCCGCGGTGATGGCGGGGATGGGCTCGCGCGGCGCCGCCGATTCCATCGCCGGTGCTGCCTGCGACATCGCCGCATGGTCGTGCTGCGCGTGTTCGTCCCGCTCCGGCGCATCGGTCGTCGCGTGCTGCGCATGATCGTGATGCTGCGCAAAGGCCGGCACCGCGGCACCGAGTGCCAACGCGAGCGCGCTGGCGAGATGGAGCGGGGCAGGGGAAAGGGTCTTCATGCCTCGATCCTCACTTCCCGCATCATCCCGGCTTCCATGTGGTACAGCAGATGGCAATGGAAGGCCCAGCGTCCGAGCGCATCGGCCCGCACCCGGTAGCTGCGCCGCGTGCCGGGTGGCATGTCGATGGTGTGCTTGCGCAGGTGGAAGTCGCCGTCGGCATTCTCCAGGTCGCTCCACACACCGTGCAGATGGATCGGGTGCTGCATCATCGTGTCGTTGACCAGCACGATGCGCATGCGCTCGCCGTACTTCAGCTTCAGCGGCTCGGCGCTGGCGAACGGAATGCCATCGAACGACCAGGCGAACTTCTCCATGTGCCCGGTCAGGTGCAGTTCGACCGTGCGGCTCGGCTCGCGGCCATCGGGATCGTCGAACAGGCTGCGCATCGCGCCGTAGGTCAGCACCTGGCGGCCGTTGTCGCGCAGGCCGATGCCGGGGTCGTCGAGCTTGGGTTCGCTGGCGGAGGACTGCATGTCGACCAGCGGATTGCCGGTCTCGCTGGCGGGATGGTCCGGGGCAACCGATGCCGGGGCATGCGCACCGTGGTCCATCGCCGCCATGTTCGCGCCGCAGCCGCCTTCGCCCATCATCGCGCCACAGCCGCCTTCCATGCCCTTGTGGGCGCCATGGCTGCCCATGTCATGGCCCATGTCGGCCATCGTCAGCAGCGGACGCGGATCGCGTGCGGGAATCGGTGCTTCCAGCCCATCGCGCACCGCCAGCGTGCCACGCGCGTAGCCGGTGCGACCCATGTCCTGCGCGAAGATCGTGAAGGCGTCCTGGCCCACCGGTTCGACCAGCACATCGAACGTCTCCGCCACGGCGATGCGGAACTCGTCGACGCTGACCGGGTGGACGTACTGTCCGTCGGCGGCGACCACGGTCATCTTCAGGCCGGGGATGCGCACGTCGAAATAGGTCATCGCGCTGCCGTTGATGAAGCGCAGCAGCACCTTCTCGCCCGGCTTGAACAGGCCCGTCCAGTTGCCGTCGGGCGCCGCGCCGTTCACCAGGTAGGTGTAGGTGTGCGCGTTGATGTCGGAGATGTCGGTGGGCGTCATCCGCATGCGCCCCCACATGCCGCGGTCCTCGACGGTCTTCCCCAGCCCATCGCGGCGCGCGTCGCGGACGAAGTCCACCAGCGTGCGCTGGTAGTAGTTGTCGTGCTCCGGCATCTTCTTCGTCCGCCGGTACAGTGCGGCGGGATCGAGGTCGGTCCAGTCCGACAGCAGCACGACGTGTTCGCGGTCGTGGTGGTACGGCGCCGGTTCCCGCGGATCGACGATCAGTGCGCCATACAGGCCCGCCTGTTCCTGGAACAACGAGTGGCTGTGGTACCAGTACGTGCCCGACTGCTTCAGCTGGAAGCGGTACTGGAACGTTTCGCCGGGCGCGATGCCGTTGAAACTCAGGCCCGGCACGCCGTCCATGTTCGACGGCAGCAGAATGCCGTGCCAGTGGATCGAGGTCATGTCGCGCAGCCGGTTGCTGACGCGGACGGTGACGGTGTCGCCTTCGCGCCAGCGCAGCGTGGGGGCGGGCAGGCTGTTGTTGACGGTGATCGCCGGTCGCGTGCGCCCGGTGATGTTCACCGGCATCGCGCCGATGTTCAGTGCGAAATCGGTGCCTGCGATCAACGCGGCGCAGCCGCGTCGCGCGGGGATCCCGGCGGAGGCGGGCATGCGGGCGAGGCCGAAGCCGAGTGCGACGCCGCCGGTCGCCAGGCCGGTAACGAACTGGCGGCGCGTAGGCCGGAACGCGCCCAGGCGCCCCGGTGTGGAGTCATCGTGTTCCATTCAAACCATCCTGTGCATCGTCGGTCGACCGACCGCTGTCGCGGTGGCGTCCGTCGTGGTCGTGGGACCGGCGCGCGTCAGGCGCTGTCCGGTCCTGCGGCAAGCCGCAACGTGGCGGCGTCAAGCCGCCAGGATGGGAGGTCGATGACGGTGCGACAGGCGCACGGAGGCATGGACGTCGGCGCGGTAGACCGGTGCGTCGGCCGCCGGATAGCGGGGTGTTCCCAATACCACCAACCAGCTCAGTGCGGGCGCGTGCTGGGCACAGAACCCGTCGCAACTGCCGGCCCTGCAGCAATCGGGCAGGCCTGCGTCGTCGTCGTGATGGTCGGCCCCGGCTGCACCCAGGTCATCCATCGCCATGTCCATGCTCTCGTGGCATGGCGGCATGTCGTCGTGGCCGGACTGTGCGGCCGCCCCCATGTCGCCCATCGCCATGCGCGTGGCGGCATGCGCATACGCAGTGCCGTTGAGCAGCAGCGCAAGGCAGAGCAGGGCACGGAGCAGGGCAGCGACGCGGGGCATGCCGGCATCATACGCCATGCCGCCTGACGTACCGTGGCGTAGGGCGTCAGAGGGTGCGAGACGATGGTCCACGATGCCAAGGTACACGGCGACGCGATATCCTTGCCGCGTTGGTGAAGACTCCGGACAACGTGGCGATCGCATGACGGGCACGGTAATGATGAACAAGGTGCCGGCGGGCGTTCCCACCGATTCCTCCCAGAAGGATTCCGTTTCCACCCGCATCATCGTGGCGGACGTGGGCGGCACGTATGCGCGGCTGGGCTGGATCGACGCAGACGGCGGCACCGAGATCCACGACTACCGGCGATACGCCTGCGCGGAGCACCCGGATCTCGCTTCGATCCTGCGCGATTACGCGGCCGGTACACCGTGCCATGGCGCGGTCGTGGCGATCGCGGGCGTGCTGGAAGGCGATCGGCTGATCAATTCCAACCTGCCGTGGGCCGTGTCGGTGGAACAGACACGTGCCGGCGCCGGGTTGGCCTGGGTGCAGCTGATCAACGATTTCGAGGCGGTGGCCAATGCGGTGCCCACGCTGGCGCCGGACACGTTGTCGCCGTTGACGGCCTTGGCGTCGTCCGGTGTTTCGTCGCCGGCCCTGGTGATCGGTCCCGGCACCGGCCTGGGGGCTGCGGTCTGGATCGAGGGCCAGCCGCCGCGTGTGTTGCCGACCGAAGTCGGCCAGGCGTCACTGGCGGCCGGCAACGCGCTGGAGCTGGATATCGTCCGCCGATTGCTCAAGGACCGGCCATACCTGCACAACGAGCACGTGTTGTCCGGCCCCGGCCTGATGAATCTGTACCGGTGCCTGTGCGAACTCCGCAATGCGACGCCCGTGCACGCGGATGCGGGCGCGCTGGTGGCCGCGGCGGCATCGGATGCGCTGGCCCGGGAGACGTTGGAGACGTTCTGCGGCTGGCTGGGCAGCGTCGTCGGCGATCTGGCGATCATCTTCGGTGCGCGTGTGGTCTATCTGGCCGGCGGCGTGACCGGCCACATTCCACAGTTCCTGCACGACGGGCGCTTCCTGCAGCGCTACCTCAACAAGGGCGTGATGACCGAGCAACTGGAACGGGTGCCGGTCTGGCGGGTGGAGCATGGCCAGCTGGGGCTGCTGGGAGCGGTGGCCTGGTATCGGCAGAACCGTGCCGGGATCTGATCTGGCCCGCACGTTGCCTTGTACATAATAGGCATTATGCGAAATTGCCATGGTATCGCCGGGCGCTGGCATGGTTTATGCGTAATCCCCCTTCCGCACACAGGGAGGCGTTTGCATGGGCCTGATAGACCCGACCAAGCGACACGAACTGACCGGCCTTTGGGCCGGTTTTGGTTTCCAGCAAGGACACATGTGGACGCCGGAGGGTTTCACGCTCTACCCCGAACAAATGGCGTGGTGGTCCCTTACCTGCAACATCGCAAGGGAATGGACCTTCATGATGGCCGAGCGCCGAGGCGAGGTTATCCAGGGGATGGATCGGCCTTCGGACCGGGACCCGCGCGTGAGCATCCTTCGCCACAGCTTGCAGGCATCTAGGCCGCGTGTGAGGCGTTGACCGTAGGGGCGCTGCCCCTACACCCCGGGTATCATCGCGCCGGGGGTGACCATGGAAGAGGGTCGGCAGGGATTCGTGAGAAAAACAGCCGAATCGACTCTAAAGTCATGATTTAACGAGGAATCGCCCCTCGACGTTAGGCATTGCGGCGGTGCCGCTCAGACCTGACCTAACGGAAACACTCAAGAAGGCTCCAACAGTCGCCGGACCCAGTGCAAGAATTCCTCGTGCGGGATCGTCCGTCCGGCATCGACGTCGGCCAAACCCTCGCGGGTCCGGCGATCCTTCTCTTCCTCGGTCAATTCTGGAAGGAGTGCTAGTAACTTTTCTTCGGGGCTCATGGAATCAATGAGCTGGGCTCAGGTTCGCTTGATTCTCGTGAATATGGGCAGGATCTGGGGATCATCCAGGCCCGCCGGCAAAGGCTGCGATACGTCGTGGACCGCCAAGTCGATGATGACGTCCAAATCTGAGCATAAGGGCTGTATGGCGGTGGTCACCAGACGAGCGGCCCGCTCGGCGAAAGCCAGGTCGACCACCAGCCAGATCAACAGGCCGGGACGCTGTTCGACGCCTCCTGACGAGTGAGTTTCCAGGAGATACGCCGACGAGACGAAGTCGGCATGCTCAAGGCTGCCGCTGATGGCCGGAGCGAGCCAAGCCGGTTCGGCCTGGGCAGGTCTTACTGCGAACTCCGCCGGCGCTAGCCGTTCCACCCTGGCCAGAAAGCCCGTATCCAACAATGTCGCAACCTCTTCCGGGTACAGGACTACGCCGCCGTCGTTTGGATTGAGCATCAACGTCGCGCCGCGAGTACCGATTAGCAGCTCACGGCCTGACACTCCCAGAATTTTGACAGCAGCCGAGCTGGCCGCCTGCGCCTTGTCGAGCGAGGTAAAGAAGGGGATCGCATCGAAACCGTCAGGATGGCGGAACTGGACCAGCCGTGTTGTCCGCGCGTTGTCCGAGACGGGCGCATGCACGTACACGATCGCATCCATCAGTCGCTTGAAGAATGCGCGCTCCTCGGCTGCGCTGTCGCGGGCCCGTTCAAAGGAAGCCTCCAGCGCTGCCTCCGCAGACGTAGTCCCTCTTCCTCGCGGCCTGCTCGGTTGCTTCATGGTCATATGCGATGAGGGCCAAGCGGGTATCCGGAGAACCAGTCGGGTTCGATCTGGCTGGTCAGATATGGGCGAACGAAAGCCGACTGGGTCAACGCTTGCAACCGTTCCTCGTGCTCAGCAATGGCTTCGACGTCGCTGACGGTGGGATAGTGCCGCAGCAGTCGGTAAGCCTCTTGCCGCACCTCTTTGGGCACGGTTTGGCTGGCGGCTAGCTGCCTGAGGAACGCGCCCGCCTGCAGCACATTGCGGGTGCGCTCAGATGGCATCGTCATGACATCAAGGAGGACTAGTGCTAAGGAATGCTTAGCTTATCGCGTCTGTGGCCGGCCAGCGCACGGCGCAATTACAGACCTTGCGATTTCTCAATATATATAATATAATCAATAGCTTACTTCGCATAACGTCGCTTATGTAAAACCGCGGCGTGGCCGGTGCGGTGAGCCTGGCGTCTGAATGGCTGCGTCCTCGATTGGTGTCTTGCTCGCGTTGCGGCTAGCCCGCACCGGCCGCTCCAGCCCTGATAGCCTTCACCTCCGCGAGCATGATGTACGCAGGCTTGGTAGGTCTTGAGCATCAACGCGGCACACTTGGGGGCACCGATGACGCAGCAAACGGATGACTCAGAGCGCGATCCTACTCAGGCCAAGAAGAATGCCCAGGCGAATTTCGATCGAATGCTTACTGGCATTCCGATGGAAATCCAAGACAGAGAAGCCAGCTTGGCCAGTCGGCTGGCCGCCTTGCCTGGAAGTCCGATAAAAAAGCTGCGCACCTTGCACAAGGAAATGGAGATCCTGTCAGCGGCGATGGCTCCTTATGTCGCATGCAGTGCGGGCTGCTCGGCATGTTGCCACTACCCGGTGCACCTTTATCCCGTTGAGGCCGAGCTTATTGAGAAGCGCTCCTCGCATTCTCGGTTGCCGAAGCCGCTTCCTAGTGCCGACTTCCATGGTTCGCCCTGCCCCTTCCTTATCCAGGAACAATGCTCGATTTACGAGGACCGTCCAATGGTCTGCCGCCAGCATGTTGCGTTGACCAACACGGCGTACTGGTGCGATCCGGCCAGATCGGATGAAATCACTTTGCCGATGGCCCATCTCTCCAAAGTTCAAGAAGCTTTTCATGAGCTCGTAGCAAAGGATGGCCGCACGACCCCCATGGACATCAGACAGATCTTTTCAGTACCCGGCGAAAGCTCCTAGGTATGGAAGTTCCTGAGAACTTGTCTGGACAGTGCCCTTTCAAGCGAGATATGCGCGTAACGGGAATGTCAGGACTGATGGAGCCGCGCTTCTTGTGTCCGCCCACCGTAGCCATAGGCCGAGGCGCGCGCATCGTGGACATGGACATAGCTTGTCGGGTGCACGGGGCCTAACAGGCGCTCAAAGCAAGCGAATACCTCGGCAAGATACTCTGCCTTCTCTGCTTTGGTGTTGGTCTCATCCGTCACGATGATCTCCAGCGAGAAGCTTGAGACGCCAATCTCGCTCAGCGTCTTTCCTCCGATCAGCCAATCTTCAGGCCGGACATACGTGATGATTGTCGCGATCAGGTCCGCCTTCTTTCCTAAAATCCGGCTGGTCAGATCGCTTACCAGGGCAGATATCTCCGCGGTCACCGCCGGAGAACTAGATGCAGAGACTTTGATGTTGATCAGAGGCATGAAGGGGCTCGTGTTAAGCCGAGAGGCTAGTTGATGGCGATGACCACTTTGCCGATGGGCCTTCCATGTTCCATGCGCGCAAACGCGTCAGCAGCTTTAGCGAAAGGAAAGATGGTGTCGATAACTGGCACGATGGCGTGCTCGTCGATGAAGCGGATAAGCGCTTGGGTCATTTTCTTGGAACCCACTACCACTCCGGTGAGCGACTTTCCGCCGATCAGTGAGAATGGATCGATGCTCAATGCAAATCCGCCAGCGACGCCACCGATGGTCACGACTTGGCCGCCGGGGCGCAGACTTCGCAGCGAGCGAGCAATCGTGCCGGCGCCACCGATGTCCATCACCAGATCTACGCCGCCGGTCGTGCGGAGCACCGTTTCGTCCCAGTTGGGATCGGTGTTGTAGTTGATGGCAGCTTGTGCCCCCAATGCCACCATGTGCTCGATGCCCTCCTCCCTCCCAGAGAGCACCGTGACGCGCAAGCCGGCTGCCAACGCCAACTGGACCGCCCATGTAGACACGCCGCCGGTGCCCTGAATCAGCACATGAGCATCGTCGGGCAACGCACCCAGCTCAAACAACGCGTGCCAGGCCGTGACCCCTGCGCACGCGATCGTAGAAGCTTGCTCCCATGACAGAGTGCGTGGCGCGTGCACCAATGCGCTTTGGTCGACCACCAAATGTGTCGTCAGCACACCGTCGATGTTGCCACCCAGCGACAGGGACAGCGTTTGGTCACTGGGAGATCCATCAATCCACAGCGGGAAGAAGATGGGAAGTGCGGCATCACCGATAGAGAAGTCGGTGACTGCAGGACCGACAGCTACTACTTGTCCGGCGGCGTCCGACAGTGGGATCCGGGCTTCACCGGCACCCATCTGACCGTGAGCAACGAGTAAGTCACGGTAGTTGAGCGAGGCGGCCTTGACGGCCAGTAACACCTGGTTCTCACCCAAGGACGAGGGCGGAACCTCGATTCTGTGGAGACTTTGTGGACCCTGTCCACGGGTGACACGGTAGGCGTGCATGAGGCTCATTCGGCGAGTCAGGTGATAGGGGGCGATCGAGATGACGCAAGGGCACAACGCATCTTTAGCGCTACTAATGATGAATGTGGGCCGGATAGCCGATCGCGCTGAGTGCTTGCTTTATCAGCTCAAGCGGACGGCGGGTTTCGAGGCTGATACGGCGTTGGTCCAGCATGAACTGCGCCCGCATCGAAGGATCTACGCTCATCAACGCACGTCGAATGGGTGCCACACATGCGCTGCAAACCATGGCCGGGATATGTAGTCGATGCATGCGTTGCTGCTCCAACCAGCAGGGATAGCCAGCGTCAGGCTTCCTACTGTGGGAACGTCAATGCCCGTTCGTCGGACTCGCCAAATCGTCCAGAATCGGACATTCCGGACGGTTGTCGCCATGGCATCGACTGGCCAGATCGCGCAGCGTTCGCTGCATGGCCTGCATCTCGGTAATCTTGACCTGCAGATCGTCGATGTGGCCCTGGGCCAGTTTCTTGACCTGGGCGCTGGCTCGCCGGTCATCGCTCCACAAGCCCAAGAGCGACTGGATCTGTTTGATGGAGAATCCCAGGTTGCGGGCACGACGAATAAACCGAAGCCTGTGCACATCGGCATCGGTGTAAAGGCGATAGCCAGCAAAGGTGCGACTGGCCGGAGGGATCAGATCGATCCCTTCATAGTGGCGAATCATCTTGGCGCTGACCTCGCTGAGCGCGGCGGCCTCGCCGATGTTATGCAATCCGGCTTCGCGCGCATCGGCCAGTTCGGGCCGCAGTACCTTGGAACTGCGTCTGGTTGCCATCATGCCTCTCCCACATCGATCTTGGTTGGCTGCCAACGGCGCAACAGCAGCGTGTTGGCAATCACGCTCACACTGGACAAGGCCATCGCTGCGCCGGCGATGACCGGATCAAGCAAGCCCAGGGCCGCCAGAGGGATCCCGACCACGTTGTAACCGAAAGCCCAGAACAGGTTCTGATGGATCTTGCGGGTCGTGCGGCGGGAAATGTCGATGGCATCGGCGATCAGGCCCGGCTCAGCGCGCATTAGGGTAACTCCAGCGGCATGCATCGCCACATCGGTACCGGTTCCCATGGCCACCCCCAGGTTGGCGGCAGCCAGTGCTGGCGCATCGTTGACCCCGTCGCCGACCATGGCCACCGGTGCCGACTGAGCCAATTCTGCGACCAAGGCAGCCTTCTGCTCAGGCAATACATTGGCGCGCACCTCGTGGATGCCTAGTACCTTGGCCACCGAGGCGGCCGCGCCGGGGTTGTCGCCAGAAATCATGACGGTGCGTAGACCCAGCGTGTGCAGCCGTTGCACAGCTGCGGCTGCACCCAGACGCGGCGGATCCTCAAAGGCCAGAATGCCGAGCAACTGCGGATGATCGGTGCCCTGCTCTGCCAGCCAGGACACCGTGTGGCCGGTCTGGCTGAGTAGGTCGGCCCGGGTCTGCAATGCCGTGAGCGCCACGCCATGCTCAAGCATCATGCGGGTGCTGCCCAGCAACAGGTTCCTGCCATCCACCGTGCCGGTGATGCCGCGGCCAGGCACCGCCTGCACGTCGCGTGCGAGCGGAATGGCGCGCTGGCCCATCACGCTCAGTACGGCCTTGGCCAAGGGATGCTCGCTGCCTTGCTGCAGGGCCGCCGCCAACGGCAACAGATCGGCCGCGTGGCCACGGGTGGCAATTTCTTCGGCCAGTACCGGACGTCCTTGGGTCAACGTGCCTGTTTTGTCGAAGGCCACCACCTTGACGGTACGTGCCACTTCCAGCGCCTCGGCATCCTTGACCAGAATGCCCGCTCGGGCAGCCACGCCGGTGCCAGCCATGATCGCCGTTGGGGTCGCCAACCCCAGCGCACACGGGCATGCGATCACCAGCACCGCTACCGCGCTCAGGATCGCCTGGTTCCAATCTCCCGTTCCCAGACCCCAGCCGAGCAGCGTGAGCAAAGCCAGGCCAATCACCACCGGCACGAAGATTGCGCTCACCCGATCCACGGTTCGCTGGATAGGTGCCTTCTTGGCCTGTGCATCCTCCACGAGGCGAATGATCCGAGACAAGGCGGTCTCGGCGCCGATGGCCAGTGTGCGCACCAGGATGCGGCCTTCGCCATTGATGGCCCCACCGGTAACGCGATCGCCCTCCCCGCGCGCCACGGGCATGGACTCTCCCGTGATCAGGGACTCATCCACGTGCGTGCGGCCCTCCGCGATCACGCCATCCACAGGGATGCGCTCGCCTGGCCGCACACTGACGATGTCCGAGACGGCAACCTCGTGAATGGCAACCTCGCGCTCTTGCCCGTCCTGATACACGCGTGCGGTGGCTGGCCGCAGTGCTTGCAAGGCCCGGATCGCTTGCGTGGTTTGTTGCTTGGCGCGGGCCTCTAACCACTTGCCCAGCAGGATCAGGGTAATGATGACCGCCGAGGTCTCGAAGTACAGCGGGGCATCGCCGTGGTGTCCGGCATCATTGAACAAGTGATAGACACTCAGTCCATAACCGGCACTGGTCCCCAAAGCGACCAGCAGATCCATGTTGCCCGTGCCGGCGCGCAGGGCGTGCCATCCGGCGCGATAAAAGCGCGCACCGATCCAGAACTGCACCGGCGTTGCGAGCAAAAACTGCAGCCAGCCCGGTAGCATCCAGTGCTGACCTGCGACCCATCCCAGCATCGGGACGACCAATGGCAGGGACAGGGCTGCAGCGATCAGCAGTTTGAGGGTGTCACCACTGAGCGCCTGGCGCGCCGGCGCTGTATCGGCGTTGCCTGCCGGGGTCTGCGGTTCGATCGCGCGGTAGCCCGCTGCGCTGACCGCGGCAACCAGGGATGCGACCTCCACCAGTGACGTGGTCGTTATGCGCGCGCGCTCGGTGGCCAGATTGACCGACACCTCCATTACGCCCGGCACAGCGCGCAGCGCACGCTCTACCCGTGCCACACAGGAAGCGCAGGTCATCCCTTCGATGATCAGATCCCGCTCCTGGCTGGCAACCTCATAACCGGCCTGCTTCACCGCAGCGATCAAGGCAGGAAACGCGGCTGCCGGCGCGGTGACTTCGGCCACTTCTGTTGCCAGATTGATCGACGCATCGCTCACGCCGGCAACGGCCCGCAAGCTGCGTTCTACCCGGCCTACACATGAGGCGCATGTCATGCCGGCGACGCCAAAGCGATGCGTGTCCGTAGGCGCCGGCGGCGGCGAAGTGAGCGTTATGTCCATGGAGTAAGGACCAATAGGAACGAGCAGGTAGCCTGAGCCTTCCCATGATGGGAAGGTCAACAACGCGGGACGGGGCATCACTGAACTTGCCTGTCGTTTGACCTTCCCACCGTGGGAAGGCCCATCGTGACACCGTCGGCAAACCGCCGATGCTTTTGGAGGGTTGTCCATGAATCTCGTTGTTGAAGGTATGACCTGTGGTCATTGTGTCCGGACGGTCACCCAAGCCATTCAGGCCGTTGAGCCCCAGGCCCAGGTGGACGTCGATCTGGGCAGTGGCATGGTCAAGATCGAGGGCCTGCTTGCCGTAGAACAGGCGGTGGAGGCCATCCAGCGGCAAGGCTATGTGATCGCCGCCGTGCTCCCTTCTGAGGCCGATACGCCACCCACCCCGGCTGCATCCTCCTGCTGCGGCGGATGCCACCGCTGAGGCCACGCAAGGGCTTGATCCTGATCAATGCCCGTCGGCCCCAAGAGGGCTAGACTGGCCATCATGAGAGCTCACACGTCCCCTGCCCTGATCCGCCCAGCGTCCGCAGGCGCTGCTTCGGGCGTGCGGAAGCGGTCATGGTGAAGCTGCTGAGGCGATGGCGGCGCCCCCGTCCTCGTGCCCGACTGGCATGGCTGGGACTGTGGGCGCTGCTGTTGCAGCAGCTGGCACTGGTGGCCTACGCCTGTCCGTTGGAATCGGTGGAAGCCGGACGAGCGACCCTGATGGTCGGTTGCGAAGAGATGTCCGCGCCGGATCCCGATGCTCCGGCGTTGTGCGACCAGCATTGCCAGCGCGATCACATCGCCACGGCCGATGCGAAGGCCCCTCAAGTGCCTTACCAGCCGGCGCTGGTCGCCTTCGCGCTGGTGCAGGCTCTGTTGCCACCGGTACACGCGCAGTTCTATCGGGATGTTCCGGTGTGCGTGTCCGATCCGCCTCCCCTGCAGCGCTTCTGTAGCCTGCTGATTTAAGCCCCCTCCTGGATTGACCCGTGCTCGTGCTGCATGCGTTGCAGCGCGCTCGTTGTCGTTTGTCCGGAGGTCTTATGGAGATGTCTTTCTTCTTGCGTGCAAGGCGCAGGATGGCGTGTGGATTCGTGTTTGCCCTGGCCCTCAGTGGTCCTGTGGTGGCAGCACCGCCCGCAATCCCGATCAGCTACACAGAAGCCCTACAACGGGCGCTTGCTAACGCCCCTACCCTGCAGGTGCGCCGATCCCAGATCGATGCCAGTACCGAAGAAGCCGCGCGTGCTGGCGCGCTGCCCGACCCACGTTTGATCGTGGGGCTTGCGAACTGGCCCGTCAGCGGACCCGATGCCTTCAGCCTGCGGGCCGATGAGATGACTACCCAGCAAGTCGGTCTGATGCAGGAGTTTCCTGCGCGTGCGAAACGACGTGCCGAGCAAGCGCTGGCGCAAGCGACGCTGGCGCAAGCGCGCTCACTGTCGATGGCCGAACAGCAGATGGTGGTCCAAGCGACCGCGCAGGCCTGGATCGAGCTGTGGAGTACGCAGCAAGCCGTAGATGCGTTGGAAGGTTTGCGCGAGCCGGCGCGCATCGCCGAGCGTGCGGCGCGTGCTCGCTTGGCAGGCGGCACGGCCGGGGCCAGCGACGTGCTTGCCGCCCAGGCCGCGCTACTGCAGTTGGATGATCGCCTCGAACAGATACATGCGGAGCACGCCGCGGCACAGGCCGGTCTGGCGCGATGGTTGGGTATCTCACCTGAAACGGTACGGGCCAGCGGTCCGGCCCCGGATTTTTCGCGGTTGCCACTTGAGCCCACCCAATTGCTGGCCAAGCTGGACCAACATGCGCCCCTACTGGGCTGGGAGGCGCGTCAGGACGTTGCCCAGGCCAAGGTGGATGCCGCCGTGGCCCAGACCCGTCCGGATTGGAGTGTGGAGCTCACCTACGGACGTCGCGAGCGCGCGCCCGACGGCATGCCGCGCAGCGACATGCTCATGGTGGAAGTGGGCGTGGGCTTGCCGCTGTTCCAGAAGAACCGCCAAGCACGAGGCATCGCGGCACGACGGGCCGAGCTGGAGGCGGTGTCCGCAGAGCGCGATGAGGCCCGACGCATCCAAGCCGAGTCGGTACACCGCGCGATGGCGCGATGGCGCGGGCTAGCCGGCCAGTTGGAGCGCCAGAACGCGCAGAGCCTGCCATTGGCGCGCGATCGCGCACGCACGGCGTTGGCCGCCTACAGCGCCGGTGCCGACCTGCAGCCGTGGCTGGAAGCGCGGCGCGATGAGATCGAACTGCAACTGGAAAACGCCCGTCTGCTGGGCGAACAGGGCCGTGCCTGGGCGGCATTGGCCTATCTGCTGCCCCATGAGGAGAACACGCCATGAACCCGACCAAGACGCGTCTCACACAGCTCGCCGTGGCCCTCGGGTTGCTGGCGCTCGGCTTTGCCGGCGGGTACGCCTGGATGACCCGAAGCTCTGATACGCCCCCGTCCACCGGCACGAACGGCGCGGGTCAAGCGCGCAAGGTGCTGTACTGGTACGACCCCATGGCGCCGGAGCAGCGATTCGACAAGCCGGGCAAATCTCCTTTCATGGATATGGAGTTGCTGCCCAAATACGAAGATGAGGCCATGGGGGACGGAACGCAGATCGATCCGCGCCTGCAGCAGAACGTCGGCATCCGTACGCAAGAAGTGACGGTAGAGTCACTAGGGACTGCTGTACGCGTGCCCGGCACGCTGACATGGGATCTGACCCAGGAAACTGTGGTCAGTGCGCGCATGGAGGGCTTGATCACCCACGTGCAGGTAAAGGCGCCCTTTACCGAGGTTCGTCGTGGTCAAGCGCTGGCCACCGTGCAAGCCCCGGCATGGAACGCCGCCATCGCCGAAGCCCATGCCTTGAGCCAAGCTCAGTCCGCGAGCGCGCGTGAGCTACAGGGTGCCGCGCAACAACGGTTGCGTTCGTTGGGCGTTCCTTCTGGCGCCTCGGCCCGCAACGGCGTCGTGCTTGGCGCAGACCACAGTGGTGTGGTGACCGAGATCCTGGTACGCGAAGGGCAGACGGTGATGCCTGGTACGCCACTGTTTAAGATCAATGGACTGGACACGCTGTGGCTGGAGGCCTCGGTGCCCCAGGCAGCGCTGGGCACCTTGCGGCCGGGGACCTCAGTGCAGGCCACGGTCAGTGCGTGGCCGGCAGAGCGCTTTGCCGGACAGATCCAGGCGTTGCTTCCCCAGGTCGACATGGCCAGTCGCACGCAGCGAGCGCGTATCGTGCTGCGCAATCCACAGCGTCGGCTGGTGCCGGGCATGTTCGCCGAGGTGCTGGTGCAGCCCGATACCGAGCAGGCCTTGCCGGTCGTTCCCACGGAGGCGCTGATTGCCACCGGGCGGGACAGCCGAGTCATCGTGCAGGATCCGGATGGGAGCTTCCGGCCAGTACGGGTGAGTGCCGGACGTAGCGTGCAAGGGCGCACGCAGATCGTGACCGGCTTGGCCGGTGGTGAACGCGTGGTGGTCTCCGGTCAGTTCCTGCTCGACTCCGAAGCCAGTCTCTCCGGTGCGTTGGAGCGCCTGGGCGCTGCACAACCCACCGGCCCTGCCAGCGCATCAGGTGAACACGAGCGCCATGACGCTGGTCACGATGCGCGCACGGTCGTCCCAACACCGCCCAGGCAGCCTGCGCCTGTCGCGCCAGAGGCCTCCAACTCCACGCCGCCGCGCTGCCCGGTGCAGTACTGGTATGACCCGATGGTGCCGGAGAAGCATTTCGACAAGCCGGGCAAGTCACCGTTCATGGATATGCAACTGGTACCCAAGTTCGGCTCGGCCGCAGCCGCAGATTGCCAGGCAAGCGAGGTCATGCCCGAAGCGATGGAGGGCACGCCATGATTGCGCGCCTTATCCATGCTTGCATCGCCAACCGTGTGCTGGTGCTGGTTGCCGCTGCGCTGCTGGCGGTGGTCGGCATCTGGTCGGTAAAGAACACGCCGTTGGATGCGCTGCCGGACCTGTCCGATACCCAAGTCATCATCCGCACGCAATGGGCCGGGCAAACCCCGCGCATCATCGAAGATCAGGTCACCTACCCGTTGGCCACCACGATGTTGTCCGTGCCGGGCGTGAAGGCGGTACGCGGCTTCTCCTTCTTCGGTGATTCGTTCGTCTACATCCTGTTTGACGATGCCACTGATCTTTACTGGGCACGCTCTCGAGTGCTCGAGTACTTGAGCCAGGTGCGCGATCGACTTCCGCCGAACGTGAATCCGGCGCTGGGTCCTGATGCGACAGGACTCGGCTGGATCTACCAGTACGCCTTGGTGGATCGGACCGGTCAACGTGATGTGGGGCAGCTGCGTGCGTTGCAGGACTGGTTTCTTCGTTATGAGCTAAAAACCGTGCCGGACGTGGCTGAGGTAGCCAGTGTGGGCGGTGCGGTGCGCGCCTGGCAGATCCAGCCCGATCCGCAGGCGTTGGCGGCCCGTGGACTCACGGTGGCTGAGCTCATCGAGGCGGTGGATGCGGCCAACGGCGCTACCGGGGGCTCGGTGATCGAACAAGGCGAAGCCGAACTGATGGTGCGCAGCGAAGGCTACCTGCGCACACAGGAGGCATTCGAGCAGGTGCCGGTGAACGGCAACGACGGCATCCCCGTCTTGCTCGGCGAGGTGGCCACGATCAGTCGCGGCCCGACTTTCCGCCGTGGTATCGCCGAGTTGGATGGTCAAGGTGAGGTGGCCGGCGGCGTGATCGTCCTGCGCACCGGCAAGGATGCCTTGGGAGCTATTCAGAACGTCAAGGCGCGACTACAGGCGTTGCAGTCCAGCTTGCCCGAGGGCGTGGAAGTGGTTCCGGTGTACGACCGCTCCGAGCTCATCCAGGACGCAGTGCGCAATCTCACTCACAAGCTAGGCGAGGAGTTCCTGGTCGTAGCGCTGGTGTGCCTGCTGTTTCTGTGGCATCTACGCTCGGCGCTGGTGGCCGTCATCACCCTGCCCTTGGGCATCCTGGCGGCCTTCATCGTGATGCACGCCCAGGGCATCTCCGCCAACTTGCTATCGCTAGGTGGCATCGCCATCGCCATTGGTGCGATGGTCGATGCAGCGGTGGTGATGATCGAAAATGCACACAAGCACCTGGAGCACTGGCGCGAGGCGCACGGCCGGGAACCCCAAGGTGAGGAGCGCTGGCAGTTGATGGCCCGCTCGGCGGCCGAGGTTGGACCGGCCCTGTTCGCCAGCTTGTTGGTCATCACCCTGTCCTTCGTACCGGTCTTTGCCCTGCAGGCGCAGGAAGGGCGATTGTTCTCGCCCCTGGCCTACACCAAGACCTATGCGATGGCGGCCGCAGCAGGGTTGTCGGTGACCTTGATCCCCGTCCTGATGGGCTACCTGATCCGCGGCCGCATCCGCCCGGAACAGCAGAACCCCATCAATCGCATCCTGATCGCCGGCTACCGGCCCATCCTGCTCTGGGTCCTCAAACATCCCGGTGTCACCTTGCTGCTCAGTGGCATGCTGCTGGTGCTCACGTTGATCCCCTTCAGCCGGCTGGGCAGTGAGTTCATGCCGCCCTTGGAAGAAGGCAGCCTGTTGTACATGCCCACGGCCCTGCCAGGCCTGTCCGCTGACAAGGCGCGCCAGTTGCTTCAGCTCTCAGGACGGATGATCAAAACCGTACCGGAGGTCGAGCACGTGTTCGGCAAGGCGGGCCGTGCCGAAAGTGCGACCGATCCGGCACCTATCGAAATGTTTGAGACCACCGTGACCTTCAAGCCGCGGGATCAATGGCGCCCGGGCATGACCCCTCAAAAGCTACGCCAGGAGTTGGACGCAGCGGTCAAGATTCCCGGTCTGACCAATCTATGGGTACCGCCCATTCGCAATCGCATCGATATGTTGGCCACCGGCATCAAAAGCCCGATTGGGATCAAGGTCTCCGGACCGGATGTGGAGCAGATCGAACGCCTGAGCCAGCAGATCGAGCAGGTGGCCAAGACTGTGCCCGGCGTGAGTTCGGCACTGGCCGAACGCGTCACCGGCGGGCGCTATGTCGATGTACAGGTGCGCCCGGAGATCGCTGCACGTTATGGATTCACGCAAGGCCAACTCCAGCAACTGATTGCCACGGTCGTTGGCGGTGATCCAATCGGGGAAACGATCGAGGGGCGCGAGCGCTATCCCATCGTCTTACGCTACCCCCGTGGCCAGCGTGACTCGTTGCAGGCCTTGCAGGATCTGCCGCTGATCGCGCCAGGCGGTGTGCAACTGACCTTGAGCCAGGTGGCGGAGCTGTCGGTCAGCCCAGGCCCGCCGATGCTCAAGAGCGATAACGGCCGGTTGGTGGGCTATATCTACGTGGATGTGGCCGATCGCGACCTGGGATCGGTGGTCCAGGACCTGCAAGCCGCGGTGCAGTCCCAGGTGAGCTTGCCTGCCGGCTATGGGGTGGCCTGGTCAGGGCAGTACGAGTACCTGCAACGGGCATTGGCACGCCTGCAGTGGGTGGTGCCCGCGGCGTTGGCGATCATCTTCCTGGTCATCTGGATGGTGTTCCGCAGGCTCAGCGATGTATCCATCATCCTGCTCAGCTTGCCCTTGGCATTGGTGGGCGGTTTCTGGTTGATCTGGGGGCTGGGCCATGCGATTTCGGTGGCCAGCATGATCGGATTCATCGCCCTGGGCGGCGTTGCCGCTGAGTTCGGCGTCATCATGCTGCTGTACCTGCGCCATGCCTGGGAGCAGCGCTTGGCCAGCGGTGCGCCGGAAGATGTGTCGACTCTGCAAGAAGCTATCTACGAAGGTGCCGTGCAGCGCGTACGCCCCAAGGCGATGACGGTGGCCGTCATCCTGGCCGGCTTGTTTCCGCTGTTCATCGGTGCCGGTGCCGGTTCGGAGGTCATGCAACGTATCGCCGCGCCGATGCTGGGTGGCATGCTCACCGCACCGGTGCTCTCCATGGTGGTGATTCCCGCAGCGTTCTATCTGGTGCGGCGACGTGGACTGCGCGCGGCGCGGGGCGACCAATGAGAGACAGACTGAGCACTTGAGGTGCGTCCCCACAAAAAGACGCCAGTCATGGAAGAAGTCATGACTGGCGTCAAAGGGGAGAGTACCGCCTACGTGCTTACTTATCAGTGCCCGGCGTGCGGGGAAATATCAAAGCTCAGCGACGCCCGATCCGACACAAAATCCAAGCTCTTTTGTGTAGAGGGCACCATGTGATTGGTGTGGATGTACCAGGTCTTGGCGGAGGTCACCTTGAAACTGGCTTGGCCTTGGGCATCGGTACGCAGCAGCGTGGCGCTACCGTGCCCGCCCTTGACCGGTGCGTCAGCGCGATGGCCGACGTACACGCGCAGGTTGGGCACTGGCGTGCCCTGCTGCAGTACCTGGAACGACAGCTGTTCGCCGACCTTCACGCTTCCAGGATTGCGGGCCAGGCGGATCTCCAACGGATAGCCCAGCGAGGCGGCGAAGTCGTCAGTCAGTTTCGTGCCTACTTGTCCAATGGCGCGGGCATGCTTGGTATAGCTGTAGGTGACCCCGTTGGGGAACTTGCTCGCATCATAGGTGGCCAAGGTATCGGGCAAGTCTTCCAACTCCAGGTACTTGCCGAACTCGCTGGCCGTACGGGTGCTGGTGGAAGCCATCGTCGAGACCCCTAGCAGATAGGTGCCCTCGCCCGCCGGATGCACGGTGAGCTGGCTTTGCTTGCCGACCTCTTTCCAACTGGCCAAGTCCGGGGCCGCCTTGGCGCCACCCTGGCTCAGCGAAACGTTCTGTAGACGCGCCCGGGTGACTGCGCCAGCACTTTCATCGAAGGTGCCGTTGTTGACCAGGGCGGTGTTCGCCTCGCCCGCTGCGGTGCCGGGCTTGGAGAAAGCGACAAACAGGTCGTGCGCGCCGGCGCTACCGGCCACCGCGAATAGCAGTAGTGCGGCAGATAGTTGCGTGTTTCTCATGATGTGTAGCTCCTTGGGATCGTGACTTACCAGTGGTAACCAAAGCGGACATTCCAGCGACGACCCAGCAAGTCGTACGTCATGGTGTCGGTGTTGGCGTTGGGGTTGTTCTGCACGAACGGCGCCTTTTTATCGAACACGTTCTCAACGCCGGCCGAGATGTCCCATTTCTTCTTGATGCCGTAGCTCAGTTGCAGGTTGTGGTACACCACGCTGGACACATGCGAGCCGATCGTGCCGGGCACGGCGATGATGTCGTCCGCACTGCCGATGTACTGCGCCGAATAGACGCCAGTCCAACGGTTCTTGCCCATGCGCAGTGAGCCCAAGCCACGCCACTGGGTGTAGCTACCCAAGCCGCTGGTGATCTTGCCGGCGTACTCAATGGTGGTGGCACCGGCGAAGGGAGTGACGTCGTAGCGCTCAAGATACGAGGCATCCAGACTCGCGCTTGCCTGCCAGCCGGCCACATCGAATTGATACAGCACACCGATATCCACGCCTTCGGATTCCTCGCTGGCCGCATTGACCTGCTGGGACGAGAGGTAGTTGACCTCACCGGTGACCGGATCACGAGTGAAGTTGGCCGGTGAGCAGAACGGATGGGCCAAGTTCGGCGTGGTGTAGCACGCACGCAGCTTGACCGAGCCTTCAATGCTGCGGATCGCATTCTCGATGCGGATACGGTAATAATCGGCCGTGAGCGTCAGCCCCGGCGCAAAGCCTGGGGTCCACACAAAGCCTGCCGTGAAGGTCCGCGCATCTTCAGGCTTGAGATCGGGATTGCCGCCGGTCGTGGTCAGGATAGTGTTGCCCAACTGACGAAAGTTGGTCGGCACCCCGGCGGCCTGACAGTTGGCCCGAATCACCGAGTCCGCGGGCAAGGTGCTCCAGTTGCTGCACGGATCCAGGGTGGTCAGGCTGCCTTGGCCGATGCCGCCAAACAACTCCGGGATGCTGGGGATACGAAAAGCCGTCGCGTAGTTGAGACGAATCTTCAGCGGTTCGGCCACCTGCCAATCCAGCCCCACCTTGTAGTTGGTGTCGCTGCCGAACAGGTCGTAGTCGGAATAGCGGCCGGCCAGGTTCAGGGTCGCGTAGTCCACCAACGGGACGTCCTGCAGCAGCGGGACGGCAAACTCGACAAAGGCTTCCTTGGCCGAGTACTCACCTTCGATCGGATCCTGACGCACGATGTTGGCGCTGCCGTTGACTACCAGCGGATCTGGGTACAGCCATCCCCGTTCCTTGCGAAACTCAACGCCCGAAGCGAAGGCGACGCTACCGGCGGGCAAATCGAACAGGGCGCCGGAAATGGTGCCGCTAAAGCCCTGCTGGCTGTTGCCACCGGAGCCGCGCTGGGTAAACAGGATGTAATCCAGCACTTCGGGCGTCAGGTTGCCGTAGCCCAAGTAGTTGCCGCACGGAATAGCCGCCCCTGGTGTGTTGCTGCACAGGCTGGTGTTGAGAGTGTTCTCTACCCGATCCAGGTTGGCGATATTGGTCGAGCTGTCCGTAGCAGAGTTGCGGCCCCAGTTCATCGCGACATTCCACGCCCAGTTATCGCCCCACTGCCCCTCCAAACCAAGCACGGTGCGAAACGTATCGACCTCCTGCTCGGTGATGCGCGCCCCGGCTTCTTCCAGACGCCGACGTTCCAGGGTCAGGTTCTGGCCGGTGGGATTGGTGGGATTAGTGGCGGCGATCCGGATGGTGCGATACACCCCCAGGGTATTGGGTGAGGCACGCTGATTGGACTGGCGATTGGTCGCCATCAGTTCCGTGAACAGACGGGTGTTCTCGGTCAGGTCGAACTGACCAAAGCCACTCAAGCCCACTCGCTTGATCGGGCTGACCGCATTGAGCAACAAGTTGTAGTTGTAATTGTGCTTGGCCGGATCATAGAGCTCGTAGGAGCGTGGATCCCCGTTGGGGTCCTGGTTGAAGTTGACCACGCGACCATCGGCCAGTCGGGCTCGCCCACCGATGGTGGACGAGTTGCCCACGCACTGCAGGGTGCCGGCCACCACACCCAACGGACACGGTGCCCGCGACGCCATGGTGATCGTGCCGCTTTCGGCATAGGTCAGGGCGCCAGACATTGAGCTGCGCTCGCCGGTGGTACCGAAGGCCAGGTTGAAGGAGCCGATCTCGCCATCGCCCTGGAAAGTCTGACCATAGCGGGTGGATAGCTCCACGCCATCCATTTCCTTGCGCGTGATGATGTTCACCACGCCGGCCACGGCATCGGCGCCGTAGATCGCCGATGCGCCGTCCTTCAGGATCTCGATGCGATCAACCAGGGCCAAGGGCACCACGTTCAGATCCACCGAATTGTTGGCGCCGGTACCACCGTTGACCACGCGTCGGCCGTTGAGCAGTACCAAGGTGCGGTTGACGCCCAAGCCACGCAGGTTGATCTGGGTGGTGCCGTTACCGTTACCCGTCCAGAAGTTGTTGGATTGCGAGCCGGCTGCACCGGCCGATGCAGGCAAGCGCTGCAGCAGCGTCTCGACCGAGACGGCACCGGAGCTTTGGATGGTCTCGGCATCAATGACCGTGGTGGGGCCCACACCGGACATCTGGGCGCGTTTGATGTGACTGCCGGTCACCTGGACCGCATCAAAGGTGGTGGGTGAAGCGGCCGACGGCGTTGAGGCGTCGGCGCCGCCGGAGAGGGAGGCGCTGTAGGCATCGGGACCGGCTTGCCCTACACCGGAGGTCGGTGCGTTGCGCGTAGGCGTCGGCGTGTTGGCACCTTCTCGCACGATCGCCAGCGCGCCGCTTTGATCGCGCTTGACCGTCAGTCCGGTTCCGGCGAGCAGGCGGTTCAGCGCTGCATCTTGGGACATGTCCCCACGCGCGCCTGCGGTGCGTCGATCACGAACGTCTTCGCTCAAGTAGACCAGGCGAACGCCCGATTGCCGGGCATAGGCTTCCAGCGCGACTTTCAGATCCCCTTCGGGAATATCAAAACTGCTCGTTTGTGCAGCGGCGGAGGCCGCGATGACCAGACCACACATGACAGCCAACGCTGTCCTCGCCACTTTCGTACGTGCCATGCATTTTCCCCAGGTCGGCGCGAATCGGCCTGATATCTGTGACGAGAGGACGGCACGCTTCCGGTATGAAATATTTCAGATTGATGTCTGCTGGCGTCTCAGTGCGGTTGGGACACGCGAATCTGATCACCCTGCGTCTCCACGCGCAGGTTGAAGCCGGTGGCCAACAGACGTGCGAAGGCATCCACACCTGTGGCATCGAAACTGCCGCCCACACGCATGTGGGCCGTTTCCGGATCCATCAGTACCAACTGCTTATCGTTGTAGCGATTGAACTGGGCCGCCACATCCGCCAACGTGGTTTGATCGAACTCCAGGGTGCCATGGCGCCAGCTCAAGGACCGGCGCACCTTGTCCTGAGCGTTGACTGCCACCAGCGTGCCCGCCGGCTTGCTATACAGCAGCCCCCCGCCCTGCACGATCACCGGCGGCCGTCCCGGTTTGGCCACCAGCGGCTCAACGCGCACCTTGCCTTCCAGCACGGCCACTTCCAGGCGTTCGCGTTCCTGCCTGACCGAGAACTTTGTTCCCAGTACCACGACACGATGCTCGCCGGCGTGGATGACGAACGGGTGCGCCGGATCGGGCTTCACATCAAAAAATGCCTCGCCCTTGTCCAGCCACACGTGGCGCAGCGAGGGGTCCACCTGCGCCCGCAGCTGCGTGTGCGTGTTGAGCTCCAGGCGGGAACCGTCCGACAGGGCGATCACCTCCCGGCCGCCAACCTCGGTGCTGTAGCGCGTGCCAGGGCCCCACCCCGTGAGGGTGAACAGCACCGCCAGCATGGCAACGCTCGCGGCAATGGCCCAGCGCATCGGCGCTCGCCAACGGTGTATGCGTGGCGGCTGCACGGCGCGTACCGCCGCCAACCGGTCTGCGCGCGTCCACACCGACTTCAAACGAAGCCAGGCCACACGATGGGCGGTGTCCTGTTCCAGCCAGGCTTGCAGCTGGATCTGGTCCTGTGCAGTCCATTGTGGGGACTCGGCACGGTTGATCCATTGCGCCGCGACCTGTTCGATGTCCTTGTGTGGGCTCATGGCTGCGAACGTTCCTTGTTGAAGCGCCGTGACGGACGCTGGATCTTGCCGGTACCGCCGAGCATGAAGTCGGCCAAGGCCCGCATACCCAACAGGGTCTGACGCTCCACCGTATCTTCGGCGATCCCCAATCGTCCAGCCACTTCGCGCTGGGATAGACCGTAGATCTTGCGAAGCTCCACGATCTGTCGACATTTGTGGGGCAGTTTCTGCAAGCCTTGCTGCAAGCGGCGCAGTTCATCACGGGCGCCTAAGTGTCGCTCCGGCGTGACCTCATCGCTTTGCATGACCGCCTGCTCCACATCGGCCATCGCTTCGATGGAGACAATACGAGAGCGGCGAATGCGATCGATGAGCAAGTTGCGTACGGTGGTCATGACAAAGGGCTTGGTCTGCGCGGGCAAGCCCCGTCGCGCGGCTTCGTAGATGCGTGCGTAAGCCTCCTGCCGAAGATCAGGAATCTCGCTGTCCTCATGTCCATGCCGGCGCAGGAAGGCATGTATCAAGCCTTCCAGGGGCAGGACATGGGATATGAACCACTCATCCAGCGCCGTGGTCACCGGGGTACTCGCTGATTCATCAGGCAGGCTCAAGCACGTCCATTCACTGGGACGAGCGCGGTCAGGAAATCCGGTACGCCGCAAGACCCGCCGGCCTGCTCGGCCGGCGGGCGTTGGGATCAGATCTTGAAATCGTCGTACGCCACCTGGCTGTCGGGTACACCCAGCCGGGTCAGCAGCTCGCGTGTGGCCTTAAGCATGGCCGGCGGTCCGCACAGGTAGAACTCGCAATCGGCCAAGGCCTGGTGGGCCTTGAGCAGGCGGTCATGCGCTACCTCATGCACCAGGCCCCGCAATAGCGCGTCGTCGTTCTGCGCTTCATCCGACAGCACCAAGTGCCAGCTGAAGTTCTCGTGCTGCTGGGCCAGGCGCTCCATCTCCTCGATGTAGGGCGCTTCCTTGAGACTGCGCGCGCCATACCAGAAGTGGATCCGCTCCCCGCCCTGCCCCGCCAACAGCGTCCGAATCATCGCGCGCAGCGGGGCCATGCCAGCGCCGCCGCCGATGAACACTTTCTCCCGTCCGTGAGGCTTGAGCGCAAAGTCGCCGAAGGGGCCGCTGAAGCAGACCCGATCCCCGGGCGAGAGCGTGTACAGGTAGGTTGAGCCCCTGCCAGGAGGATGGCGTTTCTTGTCCGATCGTCCAGGACTGAAGCGGGCCAGCAAGGTCAGTCGCCCCTGTGCCTGATCGACAGGCAAGGCGAGCGAATACGCCCGACGGACCGGTTCGCGGTTGACCAACTTCTCGGGCAGGTCCACGCCCGCCCACTCCTGATGGTGGTGCTCGGGCCGCACGAGCTTGTTCACCGGTACCTCGTAGTTGGGCACATGCACCTGCAAGTAAGCGCCAGGTTGATATTCCGGACCGGGGGCCTCGTCGGGCTTGAGCACGATCTCGCGCAGGAACGGCGTCACTGCCGTGACCTGCTCCACGGTGGCGCCATACTCGGTCCACAGGCTGGCCCCGCCAGCCACCTCGACATCGGTGTCTTCCGTCACGGCCAGATTGCAGGCCAGGCGATAGCCCATCTTGACCTTGCTGGCGCCCAGGTGGGCGCGATCGGCCGCGGTGGCTTTGGGTGCCGCGCCGCGGAAGCGCACCTCGCACAGGCCACAGCTCTGCCCTCCTCCGCAGTTGGACGGCAGTTGCACGCCTTCGCGCGCCAGCGAGACGTAGACGTTGTCGCCTGCCGACGCCCGGACGGTACGCAGCCGTGTCCCATCCGGACCGAATACCGACAACTCGCGGGCCGGACGCCAGCGGCGCGGCACGAACTCGCTCCAATGGAAGCTGGCAAACAGCAGCCAGATACCGGTCAGGGCCAACCACAGACCGCCGATCGCGGCGGTGACCACCAACGGGTTGTTGAAGTTCTTGCGCCCGGTGTAGTCCATGATGTGCAACATCCAGAACACATCGAACAGGCGCCAGGTCTTGTTGCGGTGGTAAAGCACCTCGCCCGTCTGGGCAGACAGGTACACCGTGGTGTCCTGGCCATCGTCGGTATCCACGCGCCACAGTCGGCCTTCGTGATCGCGTACCTCACCACTCCACTCCAACAGGCGCGGTGCTTTCAACGTGCCAGGGCCGGTATAGGAGGCTTGCGCCAGGCGTGTGGCCCAGGCCGCGTCCAAGGCAATGGGTTGGCCGGACACGGCGTTGGCCAAGGTAATGCCCTGGGCATCGGCCAACTGATAGACCGGGGTATCCAGCAACCAGCCCGAACTGACGCGACTGATCTTCTTGTTTCCACCCAGGAAACTGGCCGGCGAGCGGGCATTGGCAGGCCACTCATGGGCCGCATGCTCGTGAGCCTGGAACTCATGGCCCTGCACCTGGTCATGGTCCAGCCAGCTCATCATCACGCCACTGGCCATCCAAAGCAGCAACTGCAGGCCGATGATCAAGCCGACCCATTTGTGCAGCGTTCTCATCCAGGGCGTCATGCTGCGGCCCTCCTGCGAAAGCTGTAGAACAGCAACCAGGCACCGCTGAGCACGAACACCAAGCCAACCGCCGAGGCCACGCGCAACAAGGTGTTGTTGACGTCCGAACGGGCCTCGTAGTCCATGATGTGGAACATCCACAGGAAATCAAACCAGCGCCACAGGCTGTGCCGCCGCGCCAGTAACTCGCCGCTGTAGGGCGAGAAATACAGGGTAGTTTCACCGGCATCGGCGTAGTGCACCGCCCACATGGGAACCGGGCGGGTGGCCACTTCTTGCGGCGCCTGGGTAACCCACTCGACCCGAGCTACGGGTGCCTGGCCCTGATAGACGTCTTTTGCCAAGGCGATCGCCATCTGCTGATCACCTGGGGAGAGCACCTCCCCCGTCGTAGCGTCCAGCAGGTACACCAGATCGCGGGCGTGAATCTCGTAGACATCCCGCTCAAGCAGTCGCTTGAGCTTGACCTGCGTCATGCCCGGATAGCGCCGCTGCAGTTCCTCACCGGACAAGTGAGTGGGTGCCACCAGCGGCTGCTGATGGGCATGGGCCAAGTGATCGCCATGGATGATGTCCAGGGAGATGACCGTCATGTACACGCCACTGATCATCCACAGCAGCGCTTGCACGCCAATGATCAGGCCAATCCATTTGTGGGCCTTGCGTGCCCAGAAAGCCGATTTCATAGTGATCTCGTTCGACAAGAGGACAACGCCTGCTCCCGTCACCAGGACGGGAGCAGGCCAAGCAGGTCTTACCAGTGGTATCCCACGCGGGCATACCAACGACGACCCAGCAGGTCATACGTCATCGTGTCGGTATTGGCGTCGGTGTAGCTCTGGATAAACGGGGCTTTCTTGTCGTACAGGTTGTCGATGCCGAAGGACACATCGAAGGTCTTGTTCGGTGCGTACTTGAGCTGGACATTGTGGTAGGTCACGCTGGGTGCGTGATCACCAATGTCGCCGGGGCTGGCATTGATGTCATCGGCCTTGCCGATGTACTGCAAGCTGTAAGAACCGGACCAGGCTTCGCGTTCCATCGTCAGCGAGGTCAAGGCGCGCCAGTGAGTAAAGCTGCCACGGCCACCGGTGATCTTGCCGGCGTACTCGATCACATCCGCGCCCGGGAACGGCCGCACGTCGTACTGGTCCAGATAGGACACATCCACGCTCAAGGTCGAATCGAACCCAGCAACCGCGAACTCGTACAGACCACCCAGGTCGATGCCCCGTACCCGTTCGTTGGCCGCATTGACCGGCTGGGACGACAGGAAGTCCACTTCACCGGTGATCGGATTGCGGGTGAAGTTGTCATTGCCGCAGAACGGATGCGCCAAGCCCGGGGTGTTGTAGCAGATCGACAGCTTGGTTGAGCCATCGATACGCTGGATCGCGTTGTCGATCTTGATGTTGAAGTAGTCCACCGTCAGCGTCAGTCCCGGCAAGAAGCTCGGCGTCCAGACCGCACCCACGGTCAGGGACTTGGCATCTTCCGGCTCCAGGTCAGGATTGCCGCCGGAGGTGGTCAGGATCGTGTTGCCCGGCTGTACGTAACCTGCCGGCACGCCGTACGCCTGACAGTTCTGACGCACTACCGAATCAGCCGGCAAGCTGCTCCAGCCGCTACAGGGATCGGTCGTGGTCAGGTTGCCCTCGGCTACGCCACCAAACAATTCGGGGATGTTGGGGATACGGAAAGCCGTGGCGTAGTTGGCGCGCACCTTCAAGGACGGCACGATCTGCCAATCCAGGCCCACCTTGTAATTCACGTCTTCGCCGAACAGGTCATAGTCGGAATAGCGCACGGCGGCATTGAGCGTCAGGCTCTCGGCGATCACGCTGTCCTGAAGCAGCGGCACGGCAAACTCGGCGAAGGCTTCCTTGGCCGTGTACTCACCGGCGATCGGATCCTGTTGGTTCGTGTTGGCAATGCCCAGTACCGTCAGCGGATCGGGATCGCGCCAACCACGCTCCTTGCGAACCTCGATGCCAGAGGCAAAGCCCACCCAACCGGCCGGCATCTCGAATAGCTGGCCGCTGATGTTGGCGGTGAAGCTCTTCTGGTCGTTGCCGCCGTTGTCGCGCGTCCTGAACAGGATGTAGTTGAGCACCTCGGGGGTCAGGTCGCCGTAGCCGAGATAGTCACCGCAGGGGATCGCCGCGCCGGGCGTGTTGCTGCACAGCGCGGTGTTGAGCGTGTCATCCACCCGGTCCAGGTTCGCCACATTGGTCGAGCCATCCACACCAGTGTTGCGGCCCCAATTCAGCGCGGCCGACCAGTCCCAGTTCATGCCCAACTGGCCTTCAATGCCCGCGACCACGCGGAAGGTATTGGTTTCCTGGAAGAACTCGCGTGGGCCGGCCTCTTCCAGACGGCGGCGCTGCAGCAGCAGGTCTTGGCCGGTCGGGTTGGTCGGGTGGCCGGCCGCAATATTGATCGGTCGATAGACACCCAGGCTGCCGGGCGTGGCCAACTGGTCGGACTGGCGGTTGGTGAACATCAACTCGGTGAACACGCGCGTGGTTTCATTCACAGTGCTGTCGCCGAACAGGCTGAAGCTCAAACGCTTGATCGGATTGACGGCATTGAGATAGGGATTGCCGTTGTAGTTATGCTTGGCCGCCGAATACGGTTCATAGAAGTCCCCGTCACCATTGGGATCCTGGTTGAAGTTCACGCGCGAGCCGTCGGCTAGCAATGCGCGCCCACCGATGGTGGCCGAGCTGCCCACACATTCGAGTTGCCCGTCGACCTCACCCAAGCCGCACGGTGCGCGTGAGGCCATGTTGACCGCGCCGGTCTCCGAGTAGTTGATGCCGGCCATCAACGAACCGCGGTCTGACGTAATACCCCAGGCGAAATCGAACGACTTTTCTTCGCCATCACTTTCGAAGGTCTGTCCGTACCGCACCGCCGCCTCGGCACCGTCGTAGTTCTTCTTGGTGATGATGTTCACCACACCCGCCACGGCATCGGCACCGTAGATGGCTGAGGCACCGTCCTTGAGGACCTCGATCCGCTCGATCAGCGCTACGGGGATGATGTTCAGGTCCACCGAGCTGTTGGCACCGGTGCCGCCATTGACCACACGACGACCATTGAGCAGAACCAGCGTGCGGTTAATGCCCAAGCCGCGCAGATTGACCTGGGTAGTGCCGTAGCCGTTCTCGGCCCAGTAGGCATTGGACTGGCTGCCGGCAAAACCGGCCGAGGCCGGCAGGCGCTGCAGCAGCGTCTCCACTGAAGTGGCGCCGGAGCGCTCGATGGCTTCGGCATCCACGACGCTGACCGGGCCGACGCCGGAAATCTGGAGCCGCTTGATGTGACTGCCGGTGACCTGGACGGTGTCCAGCGTCTTGGCCGACTCGCTCGTGGCGCCCTGTTCAGCCTGCTGAGCCAGAGCCACCGTGGAAAAACCGGCGCACAGAAGGGCACCGACGGATACCGCCAAAGGATTGCGCTTGAAGTACATGGGTTCTCTCTCCCCCGAAGGGCAATGCATGCGTATGACCCTGGTGCCCCAGACGTGGGGGCCTATGCGACATCAGGGCGTGCGTAGACGTCGCCAATCAATGGCGACCAAGCAGCATTAGCCGATGGGAGGTCGGAACAGCCGGGATACCTGTCGTCGCAGCGGCGGCAACTCAGGCGTAGGTAGGTAGGTGCTCGTCAGGGCGTGCTGGGCGGCAAAGATGACCGGCACACGCCCGGCGAAGAAGGTGAGCACACAGCTGCAGTCGCAGGAGGTGGTGCTGCAGTCGCACTGATGATCGTTCTGATCACCCTGCCCGGCTCGCTTGCCACCGGGAAGAATTTTGTTGCAATCGTTACTAATCTTGGCGCGTTCATTGACACGCGCGCCGCCATGCACCGAGTGGGTGCCATTCACCGCACCTGGGGGAGGAATATGCCGCACGGCCATCCGCGTGGTGGCCTGCGCGCTCAGGATCCCATCCGCGCAGAGCACGAGGATCAGGAACATACGCAGTAGCACGCGAAGCGAAGGCATGAGCGTGTGGCGAACCCGCAGGTTGTCTATACCACAGCAATAGCACGAGGAAATTCTTAGTGTCAACTGCTTGTGCAGTACAGCATCGAAAGTGGTTGGACTGGTTGTATAGACATGTAATGCTTGGGCCATGGACGAACCCAAGCCGCACTACCAGAAGCTCAAGCACTTCATCCTGCGTCACATCACCAACGGCGACTGGCCCGCGCGCAGTCGCGTCCCCAGCGAGAACGAACTGACGGCCAAGTTCGGCTTGTCTCGCATGACAGTGAATCGAGCGCTGCGCGAGTTGACCGATGCCGGCGTACTAACCCGGGTGCAAGGTGTCGGCACGTTCGTCGCCGGCCCCAAGGCCGAATCGGCGATGTTCGAGGTGCGCAATATTCGCGACGAGATTCAGTCACGCGGCCAGACACACTCGGTCCAAGTGCTGATCTGCGAGACGGTCGAGGCGCGCTCCAGTGTGACGACCAACTTCGGCCTGACGCCGGGCACGGAGCTGTTCCACAGTCGCCTGCTCCACCACAGCGATGACAAGCCGGTGCAGTTGGAGGATCGCTTTGTGCAACCCAGCGTGGCGCCGGATTACCTGGACATCGATTTCCACACCGAGATTCCGCATCAGTACTTGATGCGCGTTGCGCCGCTGGAGCGCGCCGAACATGTGATTGAAGCCGAGACGGCCAGCAAGCGTCTGGCTGCGCAACTGAAGATCAACGAAGGCGATCCGTTGCTGGTGCTGACCCGACGTACGTGGTCGCGCGGACAGGTGGCCAGCTTTGTGCGGTTGATTCACCCGGCATCTCGTTACCGCTTTGTGGGCACCTTCCAGGTTGGCGCCCCCCTGACCCCTTGAGGATTTGATGGATACCTTGGAACGCTCCGCTTCCCCTGCGCGCACCGTTCGCGCTCCGATCGGCACCCAGCTGCACTGCAAGAGCTGGCTGACTGAAGCGGCCTACCGCATGATCCAGAACAATCTGGACCCCGATGTTGCCGAGCGCCCGGAAGACCTGGTGGTCTACGGCGGCATCGGTCGTGCTGCGCGCGACTGGAGAAGCTTTGACCGTATCTTGGAAACGTTGCGATCGCTTGAGGATGATGAATCCTTGTTGGTGCAATCGGGAAAACCGGTAGGCGTGTTCCGCACGCATAAGGATGCACCGCGCGTACTGATCGCCAACTCCAACCTGGTGCCCCACTGGGCGACTTGGGAGCATTTCAACGAGCTCGATAAGAAGGGCTTGATGATGTACGGGCAGATGACCGCCGGCAGCTGGATCTACATCGGTAGCCAGGGCATCGTGCAGGGAACCTACGAGACGTTCGTTGAGCTGGGTCGCCAGCACTACGGTGGCAACTGGCAGAACAAGTGGATCCTCACCGCAGGCTTGGGCGGTATGGGCGGCGCGCAAGCATTGGCCGCAACGCTAGCCGGCGCCAGCAGCATCGTGATCGAGTGTCAGGAGTCGCGAATCGATTTTCGCATTCGCACACGCTATGTCGATCACAAGGCCACCTCCATCGAGCAGGCCCTGCAGATCATTGAAAGCAGTCCAGTCCCCGTGTCGGTGGGATTGCTGGGCAATGCGGCCGAATTACTCCCGCAGTTCGTCGCTCTTGCACGCAATGGCGGCGCCCGCCCCCATGCGGTGACCGATCAGACCTCGGCGCATGACCTGATCAACGGGTATCTGCCGTCGGGATGGACGGTGTCGCAGTGGGAGCAGGCCCGGGCCGGCAGCGACGGCCAACGCCGTGAATTGGCGCAGGCCGCGGCCGCCTCGTGCGCCACGCACGTACGCGCCATGCTTGATTTCCACGCGCTGGGCGTGCCGACGATCGACTACGGCAACAACATCCGGCAAGTGGCCCTGGATCAAGGCGTGGACAATGCCTTCGCCTTCCCTGGCTTCGTGCCCGCCTGTATCCGTCCGCTCTTCTGCCGGGGCATGGGGCCTTTCCGATGGGTGGCCCTCAGCGGCGACCCGGAAGATATCTACAAGACCGATGCCAAGGTCAAAGAGCTGTTTCCGGATAACACGCATCTTCACCAGTGGCTGGATCAGGCGCGGGAGCGCATCGCGTTCCAAGGCCTGCCTGCCCGCATTTGCTGGCTGGGTCTGGGCGAGCGACACAAAGCGGCTTTGGCATTCAATGAAATGGTGCGTAACGGCGAATTGAAGGCGCCCATCGTGATTGGGCGTGATCATCTGGATTGTGGCTCGGTCGCCAGCCCCAACCGCGAAACCGAAGGCATGCGTGATGGTTCCGATGCGGTATCGGATTGGCCGCTGCTCAATGCCCTGCTGGCCACCAGTGGCGGCGCCACGTGGGTAAGCCTGCATCACGGAGGCGGCGTGGGCATGGGGTTTTCGCAGCATTCGGGTGTAGTCATCGTCTGCGATGGCACTGAACAAGCCGACCGGCGGCTAGCGCGCGTGCTATGGAACGATCCGGCCACCGGGGTCATGCGCCATGCTGATGCCGGCTACGAGCAAGCATTGGCGTGCGCGCGTGAGCATGAGTTGATCTTGCCGGCCATCCTGGAGTGAGCATCATGCTGAACTTGACGCCTGGCCAAGTGACCTTGGCGCAGCTGCGGCAGATCGCCGAAGGTGCCGCCCCCATCGCACTGGACCCCGCCTGTTGGGATCAGGTGCGCGCCTCTTCCCAAGCCGTCCAGGCCATCGTGGTGGCCGGTGAGCCTGCCTATGGCATCAACACCGGCTTTGGCAAGCTGGCCAAGGTCCACATAGCGCGCGAGCAATTGGAGCAACTGCAGACCAACCTGGTGCGCTCCCATGCCGTTGGCATGGGCCCGCTGCTCGATGACGCCTGCGTACGACTGATCTTCGCCACCAAGATCGCGTCTCTGGCCCGAGGCTACTCGGGCGTACGCGAGCAGACGCTGGCTACGCTAGTGGCGATCTACAACGCACAGATCTGGCCCTGCATTCCTGCCCAAGGCTCAGTAGGCGCCTCCGGCGATCTGGCACCGTTGGCGCACCTGACGTTGGCAGCCATGGGCGAAGGCCACGTGCGGGTTGACGGACAGGTGCTGCCCGCCAGCCAGGCGCTGGAACACGCGGGCATCACCCCGATCCGGCTGGCGGCCAAGGAGGGGCTGGCCCTGCTCAACGGCACGCAGGTATCCACCGGCATTGCATTGATGGCGCTGTTCGCGGCAGAGCAGATCTACTCAGCTGCCGTGTTGAGCGGCGCGATGAGCGTCGATGCCGCCTGCGGCTCTGACTCGCCCTTCGATCCGCGCATCCATGCCGTGCGTGGCCAGCCGGGCCAGATTGTCGTGGCCAAGCACTACCTTCGCCTGCTGGCCGGTAGCGCGATCCGTGAGTCGCATCGTCAGAACGACACGCGTGTGCAGGATCCTTACAGTCTCAGGTGCCAGCCTCAGGTGATGGGGGCCATACGCGACGTGATGCAACATGTGGCACAAGTGTTGTGGACAGAGGCCAACGCGGTCTCTGATAACCCACTGGTCTTCACCGATACCAGCGAAGTGATCTCGGGTGGCAACTTCCACGCCGAGCCCGTGGCCTTTGCTGCGGATCAACTGACCATGGCAGTGTCGGAGATCGGTGCCTTAGCCGAGCGCCGGATTGCCTTGTTGATCGATTCGACTTTGTCAGGTCTGCCCGCATTCCTGGTGGCCAACCCGGGCGTCAATTCAGGTTTCATGATCGCCCACGTGACCGCCGCTGCACTGGCCAGCGAAAACAAAACCCTCTCCCATCCCGCCAGCGTGGATTCTTTGCCGACCTCGGCCAACCAGGAGGACCATGTCAGCATGGCGACCTTCGCCGCGCGCAAGTCTCGCGAGGTGGCCGATAACGTGCGTCGCATCGTGGCCATCGAAATGCTTGCCGCCTGCCAAGGCATCGAGTTCCGACGGCCGCTGCAGTCTTCGCAGGCTTTGGAAGCGGTGCACGCGCAGGTACGCGCCCTGGTACCCCGCTACGACGAGGACCGCTATCTGGCCCCCGAGATGCAGGCCATCGAGGCCTTCATCCAACGAGGGGGGCTGCAACCGTTCCTGGAGTGGCCATTGCAGGAGACGGGCAGGTGAATCCTGCATGGGCGGGGCGCGTGGATCTGCCGTTGTCGGCCGATACCCAGCGCTGGCATCAGGTGGTGGCGTCGGACCCGGATCTTGGCGCTCCTGGCATTGCCCTGCTGGGCTTTGCCAGCGATGAAGGCATTCGTCGCAATGCCGGACGGCCAGGTGCTGCACAAGGGCCCGATGCACTTCGCAGGACGTTGGCCAACCTGCCCGTGCTACAACCCTGCCCTCTTTACGACGCAGGCAATATCGTCTGCGAGGATCGTGCCCTGGAGCTGGCACAGGCCCACTACTCCCAGCGCGCCCAACAACTCTTGGATAGCGGGCATTGGGTCGTCGGCTTAGGCGGAGGTCACGAAATTGGCTATGCCAGCTATGCGGCCCTGTGCGGCCACCTCGGACCATCACCATCGCGAATCGGCATTTTCAACTTCGATGCTCATTTCGATTTACGCGAGCAGGGGTGTGCGAGTTCCGGCACGCCCTTCCTTCAAGCATTGGAGCACGCCCACAGGAGTGCCACGCCGCTCCAGTACCACTGCATTGGCGTCAGTCGCTCCAGCAATACACCGCGCTTGTTCGCTACGGCCGAACGTGAGGGCGCCCACTACATCACCGATGACGCCCTAAACGCGTGGAATTGGCACGCACAAGCGGAAGTGGTGAATCGCTGGTGTGATGCGGTGGACGTAATCTACCTGACCCTGTGCCTGGATGTATTGCCGCAAGCCACTGCTCCGGGTGTGAGCGCGCCTAATCCAAGAGGCGTGAGCCTAGAGGTCGTGGAAGCATTGATGGACTTGATCCTGGCTTCAGGAAAGGTGCGGTTGATGGATGTGGCTGAGCTGTGTCCGCCCTTGGACTTAGATCAAGCTACTGCGCGCATAGCCGCTCGCCTAATCCACCGCGCCTGTAGCGCGGTACGACCGGCGCTCAACAGGAGCGGGCAGCTGAACTCTATGGCTTGAGGCTACCGACTTGTCCTTGCCAACCGATCTAGCGCGGGGCAAGCATCACCCGCGGAGGCTTGGCATTCGTCTACCAATTGTTTCAGCCCGGTCTCCAACAAACGCAAATCTTCAATGCGCTGGCGGACTTCGCTCAACTTCTGTTCCGTCAGCAATCGGGTTTGCTCACACGCGCCCCTGCCCTCGATCTGCAACAAACTAGCTATCTCATCAAGACGGAACCCGGCCGCCTGAGCTCGTCGGATAAATCTAAGCCGGCTAACATCAGCCTCACCATAGCGCCGTACACCGCGTTGTGGACGTTCGGGCTCAGGAAGCAAGCCCCGCCGCTGGTAATAGCGAATCGTCTCGATATGTACATCCGCGGCCTTTGCCAGCCGACCGATGGTCATGGCACTCATGATCACTGCTTGACTCCGTACCATGGTACGGAGAATAACATACTGCCATGAGTCAGCATCGTCCTCCCAAGTCCTTTTTGCCACCTCTTTGGGGCGCGGCGGTTGCCGCTGTTGGCGCGTCAATATGCTGCGTGGTGCCGCTGGTGCTGGTCTTAATGGGAATCAGCGGAGCATGGATCGCTAACCTCACGGCCTTTGACGTCTGGCGCCCTTGGTTGAGCGCGCTCACCATACTTTGCTTGGCTTGGGCGTTTTGGACCCAGTATCGCTCAGGCGCGCAGCGGTGCAGCAATGACGGTGGCTGCACGGATACCCCATCACTAAGGCGCCGCCGTCGTTGGCTCTGGATGGCCGCCAGCGGGATCGTGCTGTTGCTACTCTTTCCCTATTACATTAGCTGGTTCTTGTAAGGAGCACTTTATGCGCGCAATGCTTCTTGGTCTGATCATGACGATCTGGATGTCGGCGGCTTGGGCCATCACACCTCAACGGGTCATGTTGCATGTGGAGAACATGACGTGTCCGGCATGCAGCATTACCATCGAGAAGGCCTTGGACAAGGTGCCTGGGGTAACGTCCACTCAGGTAGACACACGGGCTGGAACAGTGACCGTTATTTTTGATGCGAAAATCGTGGATTCAGCGAGAATAGCAAAGGCGATCACTGACGCCGGTTTTCCAGCGACCATCAAGACAGGATCGGAAAGTGGCTGACATGCAACTGGCCAGCACCTTGACTTGCCCTGTATGCGGTCATCGGGCAACAGAGACCATGTCCACAGACTCATGTCAGTTCTTCTATGAATGCGTGAACTGCAATAAGTTGATTCAGCCCAAAACAGGCGATTGCTGCGTTTTCTGTTCTTACGGCACGGTGCCGTGCCCGCCTATTCAACGGCACAGCTCCTGCTGTTCTGGCGCAGCCTAGCTAACCCCTCCTGGGCGGGGACACCGTTTTACCTAGTCTTTGAGCGGCGCAAGTAGACAGCAGACGTCACCGCGATCAATTGGCGAGAAGTTGCTTCATCTGGGCGATCTCTTGCTTCTGCGAGGTGATGATGTCCAGGCAGAGTCTGGTCAGCTCGGGATCCTTCAGGCGGTTTTCTTCGCACATCAGGATGGCGCCGGCATGATGGGGAATCATAGAGCGGATGAACTGCCGATCAGTCACCGCGGCCTGCGTACGGATTCCCCACCAACAGAACAGCATGAACGCCACGGTCACGCTGGCCAGGATCAGGTTACGCCGACGATCGGGGTACATGCTGGACATGAGCCAAAGCTCGATCAACAGCATCGGCGCAGCCATTAGCCCTGCCATGTAGAGCTGGTTGACGTTGTGATAGACGTTGGCCCACTGATCGACCATGGCATACATCAGGGCGTACATAGCCAGGAACGACAGGGCCATCATCAGCAGCAGGCGACCGTAGTGCCCCTGATGCGTCTGACCGGGACTTCCTTGCGAGGCGTGTTGCCCTAGATGCTGCGTGTGCGTGCTTTCGTGCTTACCGTGCGAAGAAGACATGTCGATCTCCGTGGGAATAGCAGAACATCGCCGAATCCCGGGGGCCAAGGACCCAGCCCCCGGGGAGATAGCAGTTACATACCCTTGCCGGCAGCGAATTCCTGCGGGCTCAGCTTGCCGTCCTTGTTGCTATCGAGCATGCCAAAGTGGGGTGCCAGCTTGTGCTTGGCCAGCTCTTCCTTGGACAACGAGCCGTCCTTGTTGGCATCGAGCTTAGTGAAGTCGGCATCGGCCGCGGCCGGCTTGTGCTGACCATGCTCCTGCTTCTTATGATCCATCGGCTTGTGCTGGCCGTGGTCGGTGGTGGGCGTGGTGGTCTGGCCACCGGCGAAGGCCGCGCCGGCCATCAGGAACAGGGCCATCATCGAGAGGGAGGCATAACGCTTCATTGCAGTACTCCTTGTGGGATATGAGCCATCAGTGACAGGAATGGCCGCGCGCAGGCTCATCGGCGCGGTCAGGGTGAGAGGTGGCAACAACGGTGGAGCCGGACAAACGCAAGGCATTGGTGACCACCGAAACCGAGCTCAGGCTCATGGCCAGGGCCGCCATCATCGGACTGAGCAAAAGGCCGAAGCTGGGGTACAGCAGGCCGGCGGCGATGGGCACGCCGATGGCGTTGTAGACGAAGGCGAAGCCCAGGTTCTGCTTCATGTTGGCCACTGTCGAAGACGAGATGGCACGGGCTTGCACGATGCGCCTCAAATCACCCTTGACCAGGGTGAGCTGGGCGCTGGACATGGCCACATCCGTGCCCGTCCCCATCGCGATGCCCACATCGGCTGCCGCCAGGGCCGGCGCATCGTTGATGCCATCGCCGGCCATGGCCACACGACGCCCTTGGGCTTTGAGTTGCTGGACCAGTTCGGCCTTGTCCTGAGGTTTGACGCCGCCACGCACATCGTCGATGCCCAGCGTGCGCCCCACGGCCTCGGCCGTGGCCTGTGCGTCACCGGAGGCCATCACCACGTGCAGGCCATCGGCACGTAGCAGGTTCAAGGCAGGCAAGGTCGTGGCTTTGATGGGATCAGCCACCGCAATGGCGCCGGCCAACCGCCCATTGACCGCCAGGAACATCACGCTGGCGCCTTCTTTGCGAAGACGCTCGGCGCTGCTCTGCAAGGGGGCTACATCGGCGCCAACCGATGCCATCAGGCTTTGGTTGCCGAGCACGACATCCTGATCGGCCACGCGCCCGCGAACGCCTTGGCCGGTGAGCGAATCAAAATCCTGGGCGGCCACCAGGTTCAAGCCACGTCGTTGGGCTTCAGCCACGATGGCCTCGGCCAGGGGGTGCTCACTGCCCTGCTCCAGGCTGCCGGCCAAACGAAGGATCTGATCGGCGTCGAAACCGGCGTAGGAGAGCGTGTCGCGAAAGGCTGGACGTCCCTCGGTCAACGTACCGGTCTTGTCCACGATCAAGGTGTCGATCAGACGTAGCTGTTCGATCGCCTGAGCGTCGCGGAACAGGACTCCGACCTGCGCAGCGCGGCCGGTGGCGACCATGATCGACATGGGGGTAGCCAAACCCAGGGCACACGGGCACGCAATGATCAGAACCGATACGGCATTGAGGACGGCAAAGGTCCATGACGGTTCGGGTCCAAACAGGCCCCATCCGAAGAAGGTAAGCACCGCCGTGGCCAGCACGGCCAGAACGAACCAGTACGCCACCTTGTCCGCCATACGCTGCATCGGCGCGCGAGAGCGCTGGGCCTGGGCCACCAACTGCACAATCTGCGACAGTACCGTCCCGGATCCGACTTTGTCCGCCCGGATGACCAGGGCGCCCGTCCCGTTGAGCGTGGCGCCTATGACGTGGTCACCGACAGTCTTCTCCACCGGAATGGGTTCACCGGTCAGCATCGACTCATCGACACTGGTGCGACCTTCGATGACTTCCCCATCGACCGGCACCTTCTCGCCCGGTCGTACGCGAAGCAGATCACCCACATGCACGTGATCCAGCGCAACGTCCTCTTCGCCCCCATCGGGCTTGACGCGGCGTGCCGTCTTGGGCGCCAACCCCAGCAGCGACTTGATGGCTGCCGAGGTTTTGGAGCGCGCCCGCAGTTCCAGCAGCTGGCCGAGCAGCGTGAGCGAGACGATGACCGCCGCTGCTTCGAAGTAGACCCCCACCCGTCCATGCTCGCGGAAAGAGTCCGGAAACAGGCCCGGCGTCACGGTGGCCACCACGCTGTAGCCAAACGCGGCGGCCACGCCGATGCCGATCAGCGTCCACATGTTGGGGCTGCGATTGCCGATGGACTGTAGGCAGCGCACAAAGAAAGGCCACCCCGCCCAGAGCACCACCGGGGCGCTCAGCACGAGCTCAATCCAGGTGCGCGCCTGCGTGGACAAGCCGGGCAGACGATGTCCCAGCATGGCCAAGACCAGGACGATCAACGTCAAAGGCAACGTCCACCAGAAGCGTCGGGTGAAATCGCGTAACTCCGGATTGTCGTCCTCCTCCAGCGACGGCATCTCCGGCTCCAGTGCCATGCCGCAGATCGGACAGGTGCCGGGACCTGGCTGACGAATCTGCGGATGCATCGGACAGGTATAGACCGTGGCATGGGTATCGCGGGGGGGAGCCACCGCTGCTGGGGCGGTCATTTCAACTTGCTGGGCAGCACCGTCCGTATAACGGTCGGGATTAGTGATGAACCGCTCTCGGCATCTGGCTGAGCAGAAGTGATACTTCGTTCCGCCATGCAGAGCGTGGTACGGCGTTCTAGCCGCGGAGACCTGCATACCGCATACCGGATCACGCACCGAGTCTGGACCATCGCTGGCACCCTGCGGCATCGCCTTGCCGGCTTCATCGTGGGAATGAGGGGACATGGATCACTCTGGGCTGGAAGAAGGGATCGCGAGCAAACTGTCAGCTGCGTTGACCGTGCAGGACGTAAGGCTGCGTGGTGCCATCGGGCAGTACAAATTCCACCGTATAGGGTTGAACACGTCCGTCGGGCATCTCCATGCCAGGAGAACCGGCAGGCATCCCCGGTAGCACTAATCCACGGCCTACCGGGCGCTCACGCAACAGGCGCAGGATGTCTTGCACCGGCACATGACCTTCGACGATGTAGCCATCGATCTCGGCGGTATGGCACGAGCCGCGTCCATAAGGAACGCCCAAGCGCGCCTTGATCGGGTTCAGGTCTTCGCTGTTGTGCACCTCAACCGTAAAACCTGCTTTCTCCAGATGCTCCACCCACAGTTGGCAGCAACCGCAGGTCGCACTCTTATGTACTTTGACCAACGGCAACGGACGCTGCGGTTGAGTGACCTGCTGCGCAGCCGCCGATGTCGGAGATTGGGCGTCCGATGCCGCCTCTGAATTGACAGCCGATTCGGGGCGCGCGCATGCGGTCAGCGACAAGGCCGTGGCCAGCAGAAAGAGACAGCTGCGTGAAGTGTTCATCATGCTTCCTTAAGAGATGCCCGAGCGCCGAGGCGCTCGGGCGTGGAGCCGGGGCAGCTCCATGAAGGGATCAATGCTGGTGATCGTGGCCGTCATCGGCCTTGGGAGCTGGCTCGGCTGGTTTGGCTGGCATGGAGCCGTGCTGATCGTGCTCGCCCTCGGACTTGGCCTGCGCAGGTTGCTTTGCCGGCTCGGCCGCATGCACGTGCGTCTTGCCGTCGGCATGCACATGCGTGGTGCCTTCCTTAGGCTTGCTCATGTCCATGCCCATGCCACCTGCTTCATGCCCCTGGCCATGGCCATGGCCATCACCCATCTCTTCGCTATCACCGCCGCCATGGTGATCTGCACCCGCTTCCTCGCCATGCGAGTGCCCGCCGGTCTCACCGCCACCGTGTGAATGGCCATCACTGCTGGCTACCAACGCCTGGTAGCCGGCCTTGTCCAGCTTGGGCAGCTTCTGCAGGAAGGCCGACATGTTCCAGATGAACTCATCGTCCATGCTGCCGCCCCACGCAGGCATGCCGCTGGCCTTGATGCCGTGCTTGATCACCCAGAACGCCTCAGCTGGACCCACCGGGTGCTTGCTTAGGTTTGGTGGCGCGGGGTACAGACCCTTGCTCATCTCGGTGGCCGCCGCATCTGGCGAAAGATGACAGGTCACACACATAGCGTTGTAGTTGCCCGCACCCTGGCGGATACGCTCAGGATCATCCAGGTTCGTGGGTACCTGAAGCTTGGCGGCGCGCACCTCAATGGAACGCTCACGCGCCGTTTCAAGTAGCGCATACACCGGGCGACTATGCGGATCATCAGCGGCCACGTTGTACACGCCCAGAGAGACCGCGGCGGTTGCGACCACCGCAACCAATGCCACGCCGGCGCCGAGCCATACCCACATCTTCTTGTTGGATTTCATTGTCAGTTCCCCTTAGAACCAGGTACGAAGGCCGATGACCAAGCGCGTGTCTTCAAAAGACTCGCCATGCTCGCGTCGCATGTCTGCGGTATTGCCAAACGCACGCTCGTACACCACGCCGATGTAGGGAGCGAACTTTCGGGTGAACTCATAACGAAGTCGCAGGCCCGCCTCAGCGGTACTCAGACCCGAACCTATTCCGCGCAATGGATCGTTCTTGCCATACGCCGTGACCTCCACCAGCGGCTGCAGGATCAGCCGATTGGTCAGCAGCAGTTCGTACTCGGCCTCGACATTGGCAGCAGTCTGGCCGCCTTCGCCGAGATAGGCTGTGGCGGATACTTCGAACTTCATCGGTGCCAAGCCCTGTACGCCGATAGCGGCGAAGTTCTGCGAAGCCCCCGGCTTGAAGTCATGGCGCACACCGGCTACCACATCCCACCACGTGGAGATACTGCGGCCGTAGAGCACTTCCAGATCAGCCGACTCGGTCTGACCATCTGTGCGTTCGCCTTCACTGCGGAACCAGACGCGATTGAGGTCCGTACCGATCCAACCCTGACCCTCCCAACCCAGCCCGGTGCCCGGATCGGCATCCCAGGCTTCCAGGCGATTGAGCAGTACGTAGCTCTTGATCGAATTGTCATGCACCGGATGCGCGTGTGCGGGCGCGATGGCCGCCTGACGATCAGCCTCGGTCACCGCAGGAATCGGGGTGCGCGGCTGCGTTGGTGCGACAGGCCCATGTCCCATCTGACTGTGGTCCATGCCCTCCATCGATTGCATGCCAGCTTCTGGCGTAGCGGATGCGGGCGAACCGTGGCCCATCTGCGAATGGTCCATCCCCTGCATCGCAGGCGTGGACGTGCTGGAGGCGTCGGACGCAGCGGGCTGTGCCATCTGACTGTGATCCATGCCCTGCATCGGCTGCGTCTGCGCTTTGGGCGCTGCAGGTGTACTCGCGGGCGAGCTGTGCCCCATCTGCGAGTGGTCCATGCCCTGCATGGCAGGCTCGGCTGCTTGAGCCGGCGGCGCGGCATGGCCCATCGCCGCATGATCGATAGTCGCTTCGCTGGTCTTGGCCGGTGTTGTAGGTTTGGGGGCTGGCGCAGGCTTTGATGTCGGCGCCTGATGTGCAGAGTGATCCTGAGCCTGGGTCTGCGCGCCCTGCTCCATCGGCATGGAGCCGTGCTGCATGGATTGGGCGCTGGCCGCATTGGCCAGGGCCAGCGAGATAGCCAGGGTCAGCGCAGTCAGGGTGGTATTGCGTCTATTGATGTTCATTCGTCGACCCTCACCGTGCGCATCATTCCGGCTTCCATGTGATAGAGCAGGTGGCAATGGAACGCCCAGCTGCCCAACGCATCGGCACGCACGCGATACGTACGTCGGCTGCCTGGCGGCATGTCCACCGTGTGCTTGCGCACCATGAAGTTGCCGCTATCGTCTTCCACATCGCTCCACATGCCGTGCAAATGGATCGGGTGGGTCATCATCGTGTCGTTGACCAATACGATGCGCATGCGCTCGCCGTAGTTCAGCCGTAGCGGCTCGACATCGGAAAACTTCTGACCATTGAAACCCCAGGAGAATTTCTCCATGTGTCCGGTCAGATGCAGCTCGATCTCGCGACCGGGGTCGCGTCCGTCAGGGTCTTCAAAGGTGCTCTTGAGCATGGAATACGTCAGTACATGACGGCCGTTATCGCGCAGGCCATTGCCCGGATCGTCCAAGCGCGAAGTCACGCTCATGGCTTGGTTGTCCAACAGGGGATTGTTGGTCTCGCTGGCAGGGTGTGATTGCATGCCCCCATGCTGCATGCCGGCCATGGCACCATCGCCGGCGGCGGGCATCGCGTGACCCGCATGGGCCGAGGCCTCATTGCCGCTGGCAGGTGGGGTCATGCCGGGCATGCCCATGGCTGCACCACAGCCGCCTTCCATGCCCTTGCTGCCGCCAGACATATCCATCGATCCATGATCCATGCCCATGTCTGCCATCGTCAGCAGCGGCCGGGGATCCACAGACGGAAGAGGCGCGCGTAGTCCTTCGCGCACGGCGAGCGTGCCGCTGACGTAGCCGGTGCGACCGGAGTCCTGGGCAAAGATGGTGAATGCGTCCTGCCCGGAGGGCTCCACGATCACATCGAAGGTTTCTGCTACTGCAATGCGGAACTCGTCGACCGAAACCGGATGGACGTACAAGCCATCCGCCGCGACCACGGTCATCTTCAACCCCGGAATACGCACATCGAAGTACGTCATGGCAGAGCCATTGATGAAACGCAGACGCACCTTCTCGCCACTGCGGAACAACCCGGTCCAGTTGCCCAGAGAGGTCGTGCCGTTCATCAGGTAGGTGTAGGTGTTGGCGTTGACGTCGGACAGATCCGTGGGCGTCATTCGCATCACGCCCCACATCTTGCGATCTTCCAACGTGGCCGACAGACCATTGCGCTTCACATCGCGCGCGAAATCGCCGACCGTGCGCTTGTAGTAGTTGTCATGGCCCGGCATCTTCTTCAAACGATCGAACAGGGCCGTCGGGTCCAGGTCTGTCCAATCGCTCAGCATCACGACGTAGTCGCGATCGAAGCTGAAAGGCTCTGGCTCCAGTGGATCGATCACGATCGGTCCATAAAGCCCAGCTTGTTCCTGGAAACCTGAGTGGCTGTGGTACCAGTAGGTTCCGCCCTGATGCAGGGTGAACCTATAGTGGTAGGTCTCACCACGTCCGATGCCGTCAAAGCTCAGGCCCGGCACGCCGTCCATGTTGGCCGGCAGAATGATGCCGTGCCAATGGATGGAAGTATCCGTGCCATGGAGGGAGTTGGCCGGCAATGCATTGGAGACACGCAGGTTGACCGTGGTGCCTTCCCGCCACCGCAGCAACGGCGCCGGAACGGACCCGTTGACCGTGATCGCGGTGCGGGTCTTGCCGGTGAAGTTCATCGGCGTCTCGCCGATGGTCAGGTCAAACTCGGTGCCCGACAATACGTTGGCTTGTCCGGGGCCCTTGAGCGCCCAACTGGCTTTGGGCCAGAACCCCAATCCTGCGACTGCGCCTCCCAAGGCCAAGCCTTGGACAAATCGCCGCCGCGAAGGCAGCAGCGGTCCACCATGTGGACCACGAAAATCATCATGCGACATGTAAATGCTCCAAGCGTCGTTTTGCCACCGGCAGGCGGTGGTACAGAGCGGGTGGCTGGCCTATACAGGCATGCAAGCCACACCAACGGCGCCATTGCGGCGCCTAGGGACGCTTAGCCGATCGGTGGTCGGATCAGATGAGGCAAGGCAGGCGCCGGATGCCCCAAGGGCAGCGGCATGACATCCAGGCCCAAGGCCAGTTGTACCGAAACATGCAGGCGCGCAGGCAATGCGCTCGCGCACGCGTGCACGCAGGCGCACCGGCACGCAGACGACTTGCAACAGTCGGGGCCGGCATGATCGCCGTGCCCAGTGCCAGCCTTTTCAATCGATGTGGCATCGGGATGATGCTCAGCACTGTGATGGGCGACGCAGTCTTCGTCGACTTGCACCGCGGCAGCGACTTCGCTGGCCTGCTCTTCCATCACCGGATTCATACTGACCGACGCAAACGCCGACCACGCCCCGTTAAGCACGAGCATGGCGATCAGGATCAGTCGCAGTAGAAGTGAGGAGGCTGACACGGGCGACATGGTAAATCACTTTAGACAAGGCGCGCGTGTATCGGTCGTGAACAAAATCTCAGGCAGGCCTGAGATGCCGCGCCCCGTTAGTCGCGCTAGCCGCGCCCACTGGTGTTCCATCCGGGGGCGCTCCAAAGGGCCGGGTTGAAGCGAAGTGCTGCCCATAAAGCGAGCGACCGTACGGCCTACTTCTCGGATGTGCTCTCGATCAGCTTCACCAGCTCGCGCTTCTGCTGCTTGCTGAGCGAGCCCCAGCGTAGGAGCAACTTGGCCAGCAGATCATCATCGGTGTACAGCAACGCGGCGGGGATCCCCAACGCTTGAGCCAACCGCTCAGCGGTCTCCAGCTTCGGCTCGTGCTTGCCACGCTCGTACTGGTTGATTCGGGGGCTGGCCACGTGAGGATCCAGACCGGCCCGGATGCCCAACTCCTTCTGCGACAAGCCCGTGTGCAGGCGGGCTTGTTTGAGGCGTCGAGCGAAGGTCGGTGTTGAGTCGACTGACAAAGTCACGCGCGCACCCCATGGAGACCCCATAAGGATGGCGGATGTACCCTGCCTTGCATACTAAGATATTCTTAGCTTTGAGGCAACCGGCGACCCCGGTAGCGCTGCCATCGCCAGGAGCCACGCCGCTCCCTCACCCCCGGAACCCGCATGCCCGGAACCTCGTCAATGACGCCATCTGGGGTCGCCAGCATCGAGGCGTTGGGGCTTCGTGGCACCCTTTTCCTTGCCGCGCTGCTGGCCGCGCAGCTACGACGCATACCGGTGGCGCCCACACGCCGCTCCACCTTGCTGGTGCTGGACGCCTTGCGAGACTTGGCCCTGATCCAAGTTCCCTGGCCAGCGGATCGATGGCAGATCCGACCCGATGCCGAGGTCACGCCCATCGAAGATCTGCAATGGGCTTTCGCCTGGTCTACCCACGAGCGCAGGCACCTGCTCCCGGTGCTGGAAGACCAACTCGGTGATATGGCACACGATGTAGAACTGGCGGACGCAAAACTAGAGCTGTGGGATGAACTTGCACTCTGGGAGACCGAGCAGTTTCTAGAGCAGCAATTGCTCAAACATCACTTCGACCCAGGCTGGGCACGTGATGTGGGGTTCGTGTTTCAATCCGGACCGCGGGGTCTGCCGATCGCGCAGTGGCGCTATTGTTGCTGGGCGGCGGTACGCCAAGGCGCGTCGGTGGCAATGCGTCTTGGCGTGCACGACAGCGCCCATGTGCGCGAGGCCATCTTTCAAGAGGTCAAGAAGCGCTTGCGCTACCTGATGACCAGTTCGCCCCAGCAAGGCATGTTCAAGCCCTACCATCTGGCACCGGAGTCCTCAGTAGCCAAGCTGTTCGTAGACTGGGTCGTACCTATGGAATGGGCGTACTGGACTGGGGAGCGCTATCCCGGCCGCTAGCAGGCAAACGAGTAGCCTCGTTAGTCCGCTCCCCCACCCTGCGTACTGCTGCGCCGGGTTCTCTTCACCGTATTTTGTGCCGGCGTCAGTTGATTCAGCAGGGGCTCCAGCGCTTCAAGACGCGCGTTGGCACGCAACGCATCGGCTTCAGCGCTCTGGCGGCGCTCACGCTCCTGCGCAAGGGTGTCTTGGACTTGAGCTAGCTCGCTGCGCAGGGCATCCAAGGCCTTGACGTCAGTCTTCCAGCGCTCCTGCAGTGCCATGTGGTCCGTTGCGGTCTGGCGCAACGCCACGATCTCGCTGTGTTGGCCTTCGTGGACCTGCCTCAACTGGACAAGCTCACGCTCAATCCGCCCATGGCGCTCCAGCCATTGGCCATTGTCGCGGTTAAGCACCAACAGCTCCTGATTCTTCGCGCCCAAGGCTTCATTGGCCTGACGTAAGGCTACTTGCAGCTCTTGGATCTGATGCTCGTGACGGCGAAGCTCTTGCTCGCGCTGCTCTTTGGTTGAAGCGCGGTAGTGCTCGAGCGCTTCCCGGGCGTGGGCATGCTTGTCCTCCAGAGAACGCGTATGCGCCTCGTAATCAGCCAGCCGCACCGTCATGCCGGCGATGCGCTCATTCAACTGGGCGATTTCCGCGACCTTGTCGCGCAGATTCTGCTGAAGTAGGGCGTGAGCGGCTTGCTCTTGCGTCAAGCTGGTCTCAGTGCGCTGCAGCTGACTGCCCAGGGCAGCGGCTTCCTGTTGGGCGGTGGAAAGCGCTTGTTGCTGACGCTGGAGTTCGGCCCCATGGCGTTCTCGCTCCCTGGTGAGGATCGCTTCTGCCTCCTCTTGAAGTCGCGCAGCCAGGCGCGCGACCAAGTCTTGCAAGGCCTCACTCACGGCCACCGCACGTGACGGACCGCCGCCCTCCTCCTCTTCCAGTTCACGCAAGTAGCGATGGATCGTGGTCTTGGAGCCCGTGTTGCCCAGAGCCACCCGAACCGCGTCCACGGAAGGCTTCTTGCCTTGGGCCAGCAGCGCGTCACGCGCTTTCTGGACATCCCCTTTGTAGAGTCCTGCGCGCGCCATGATGCTGTTCTCCAATTATTTCGTAATGTATTACATACCATGTAATTACATACTAATAAAGAGTGCAGGCGGCCGTTCGGCGGCGGCTTTGCTCAGGCGGGATAATGTTGAATTATCCCGCATGATGGGCGTGCGGGACTAGCGACGGCCGGGGAACGGTACGAAAACGACCTCAGCTCAGCGCTTCACTCACGCTCAATTGGGTTCCTTGTAGGCCAGCAAACGCAACGCGTTGAAGACCACCAACAGCGTGGAGCCCTCGTGCACGGCGACGGCTGGACCGATGCCCAGGCCGAAGATCGTGGCCGGCACGAGGAAAGCGACGATGCCGAGACTGACGAAGACGTTCTGGCGGATGATCCCACGCGTGTGACGACTCAGGCCCACGGCGAATGGCAGGTGCTTCAGGTCATCGGCCATCAATGCCACATCGGCCGTTTCCAAGGCCACGTCCGAGCCGGCCGCGCCCATGGCGATGCCGACGGTGGCATTGGCCATCGCGGGCGCGTCGTTGACGCCGTCGCCGACCATGGCGACCTTGTCCTGATCGCGCAGCTTGCGGATCGCCTCGACCTTGTCCTCGGGCATCAGGTCGCCCCATGCCTCGTCCAGGCCGACCTCCTTGGCCACGGCCTGGGCCACCTTCTGGTGATCGCCGGAGATCATGATCATGCGCTCGATGCCCATGGCCTTCAGGCGCACCAGCGCCTGCTTGGCCGCCTCGCGCGGCGTGTCCATCAAGCCGATCGCGCCGAGTTCCCGATTGCCCAACCGCACGACCATGGTCGTTCTGCCCTGCTCGCGTAGCGTGGCGATTGCCGCTGCCGCCGCGGCGCCCAAGGCGGGAACCCCATCCGCGCCGAACATCTCGGCCTTGCCGATCCATACCGGCTGATCACCCAGACGGGCTTTGACGCCGCGGCCGATCAGGTTTTCCAACGCCGATGCGGTCGGCAATGGGCTGGCATCCAGCCTGCTGCGACCATCACGCGCTATCGCGGCGGCCAACGGATGATCGCTGAGCGACTCCACCGCGACCGCTACCTGCAGCAGTTCGGTCTCCGAAGCGCCGGCCACCGGCACCACATCGGTAATGCGCGGGCGCCCTTCGGTCAGGGTTCCGGTCTTGTCGAAGGCCATCGCTTTCAACGAACCCAGATCCTCTAGCGGCGCGCCGCCCTTGATCAGCACGCCACCACGCGCCGCGCGGGCGATACCGGACAGGACCGCGCTCGGGGTGGCGATGGCCAACGCGCACGGACTGGCGGCCACCAGCACGGCCATGGCGCGATAGAAGCTGTCGCGAAACGGCTCATCCACCACCACCCAGGCAAACAGCAGCAGGAACGCCAGCGCCAGTACCGCAGGTACGAAGATCCGCTCGAAGCGATCGGTGAAGCGTTGGGTGGCCGACTTGCGCGTCTCGGCCTCACTCACCATCTTCACCACCCGCGCCAGCGCGGAGTCCTCGGCGCGCTTGGTCACTTCCACTTCGATCGCACCGGCCCCATTGATGGTGCCTGCGAAGACCCGACTGGCCGCATCGACACTGTCGGGCCGGCTCCGTGCCAGCGCGGCATCCTCCACCGGCCGCTTGTCCACCGGAATGGACTCGCCGGTCACCGGTGCCTGGTTGATGCTGGAGTTGCCCTTCAGCAGGAATCCATCGGCCGGCAGGCGCTCGTTGGGACGCACCAGTACCCGATCACCGAGCTGCAGGTCGCCGACCGGAATCTCGGTGGTGGACTCGCCGCGGATGACGATCGCCGTATCCGGCGCGAGTTCGGCCAGCGCCTCGATGGCGCGCTTGGCGCGTCCCATCGCGTAGTGCTCCAGCGCATGACCCAAGCTGAAAAGGAACAGCAGCAACGCACCTTCGGCCCAGGAGCCCAGCGCGGCGGCGCCGGCGGCGGCGACCAGCATCAAGGTGTCGATTTCAAAGCGCTTGAGCTTGAGGTTGTCGTAGGCCTCGCGCAGCGTGTACGCACCGCCAAAGACATACGCGCCGATGTAGCAGGCCGTGGGCAACCATCCCGGCAATGAGGCGGGCAACTTCTCGATCAGAAAGCCCACCAGCAGCAACGCACCACACGTCAGGGCGAAGATCAGCTCGGTGTTGGGGCCGAGCAGGCCGCCGGTGTGGTTGTGGTCGTGCTTCTCCTCCCCGTGTTCTCCCTCTTTGCCGTCATGCGTGTGACCCGCGTGATCCTCGCGCGGGGACGGCTTGCCCGTTGGCACGCGTGCCACACCCATGCGCTTCAAGGAGGCTTCCAGTCCACCCTCGTCGATCTTTTCGCGCTCGAACTCCAGGTACACCGTGCCGGCCGAGCTGGCGCGCGCTTCCAGCACGCCGAACACCGAGCTCATCTGTTCGGCCACAGTGCGGGCGCGCCGCTCATGCCCGATGCCGGTGACCGTCCAGGTGACGTGGCCGAAACTTTCGGTGACGCGTACGCCGGCAGCCTGGGCTAGCTCGCGAATGCGCGCCAGCGATGTCACCTGCGGATCGAAGTGCACGCAGAGCTGGCCGGCCCCCTCACCCTCGACAGGTCGGATGTGGACGCGGTCAACGCCCGGGCGCGCAAGCAGTTCGCTCTGCAGGCGCTCAATGCACGCATCGGCGGCATCCCGCACGTGGGGAAGCACAACGGGAATGTCCAGGCGCAACTTGCCAGCGGAGGTATCCATATCGATCTCGTCAGTGCTGCGCAGATGAACCTGAGTGTCCAGAGCGCAAGTGAGTGCCACGCGACAGCACGGTCGTTGCGACCGGCGCACGCGATCCCAAAGCAGGGCTTACGCCAAGGCGGCGTGCGCCCGCGCAATCACGCGATGGGTGGGCGTAAGGGGTGCGTAGCGCGCTGGCCCAGCGCCAGGACCGTGGCGATGGACGTATAGGCCTGGCCGGGGATGAGCGGCCCAGGGGCCGGGAAGTCCGGCAGGATCACCGCGTGTGCGCACACGTCCGAATGATGGAACAGGCTGTGCGCCCCATTGGCGTGCTCATCGGGCACCTCGCCCTTAGCATCGTGCGCATGCGCGGCTGCGCGCAGGTGCGGTGCGCTGTGCTCCAGACCATGCAACTGCCCGAGCTGGGTCAGGACCGGATGGGCCAGCACCGCCACCACGACCAGCCACAACGCGCCCAAGGCGAGCCAGGATCGAGGATGGGCGGTCAAAAGGCGCACGCGGGGGTCCCGGGTTGCACGAATGGCCCGACGATACTCAACCCGGTCGTGAAGGCCAAGCGCTGTTACACCATAACGCCGCTAGGTGATGACAGTTTCCTGAATTGCGTGATTGTCTAACGCGGAAGGGACTGACTACCATGCGCGCACCATGACGCGTGCCCTACGCCACCTCAGCCGATTCCTGCGCCTTCCGGCGCTGGCACTGCTGTTGTTCGCCGTGGTGGCCAATCCGGTGCTGGCAGCCGTGGGCGATATCCACGAGTCGGCCCAGGCCGTGGCCGATCATGCCGATCCCGAGCACTGTGATGTCAGCGATGACGGCACCAGCGCGGCGGTCGATCAGGATGCCGGCGATCAGGACGAGGGTTCGGCCGGCGATCTGCTGCACGCGCTGGTTCATGGCGCCCATGCCTGCGGCCACCCGGTGGCCATCCCCTCGCCCGCCCTGGTGGTCGATCCGCTCGCCCCTCAGGCGATCGCACCTGTGCACGAGATCCAGCCGCTGGATTCGATCCAGCCGCTCTCTCTGACCCGTCCCCCGATTACGGCCTAACGCTGCACGCCGGCTTGCCGGTGCATCGTTTTTTCGCCTAATCGGAGATACCTCATGTGGTTGCGACTGGCAGCATGCGCTGCCTTTTTGATCGTGCCCGTTGCGTACGCGCAGACGGGAACGACGCCTTCTTCTACACTTTCGTTGGACGACGCCATTGCACGCGTTGCCACGACACACCCTGACCTGCGCATCTTCGACGGACGTCGTCAGGTCCTGGATGCCAACCTGGCATCGGCGGCTCTCAAGCCCCCGATGACCCTCGGCGCAACCATCGAAAACACGCTCGGCACCGGCAACTACCGTGGCTTCAGCGAGTCCGAACTCACCGTCACCCTGGCCGGGGTGATCGAGCGTGGCGGCAAGCTCAACGCCCGGCAAGCCCTGGCGCTGGCCAACATTGATACGTTGGCGCCGCAGCGCGAGATGGCACGGCTGGACCTGCTGGCCGAGACGGCACAGCGCTATCTGGCCGTCACCGCAGCGACCAAGCGCAAGAACATCGCCGAGTTGGACATCGTCCAACGCAGGCGCGCCGTGGATGCGGCACGTACCCGCCTGACCGCCGGTGCGTCGCCCGAGTCGGTCGTGCTCACTGCACAGGCTGCCTTGGCCACGGCCGAGTTGGATCGGGATCGTGCCATCGCCGATGAAGCGGCCACGCGCCAGAACCTGGCGGCCCTATGGAATGAGCGTACGCCCAGCTTCACCGTGGTGGTGGGCAATCCCTTGGTGCTGCCGGAACTGCAGAGCTTCGATGCACTGAGTGGGTATCTGCAGAACACGCCTGAGCTCGCTGAGTTGGCGGGTGTGGAGCGTGTGCGTGAGGCTCAGCTACGCCTGGCCCGCACGCAAGCCACGCCCGATCTGCAGTGGCAGGCTGGTGGACGCTACAACCGTGCCACCAGCGATGTGGGCTTCATGGGCGGCATCAGTATTCCGCTGGGATCTGCCGCACGTGCGGCCCCGGGCATCCGGGCCGCGGAGGCCGAGTTGGCCATGACGCCGCTGGAGCGCGAGTCGTTGCGGATCGACCTGTATTCGGCGCTCACCAACGCCTACGGCAACTACGCCACCGCACGGTTGGAAGTCGGTCGCCTGCGTACCGACGTGATCCCGCGCTTGGAGAAGGCTGAGAGGGCCGCCGAGTACGCGTGGAAAGCCGGTGCGATCAGCTATCTGGAATGGTCGCAGCTGCAGGCGCAACGCGTGGAAGCCAGCGTGCGTCAGCTGCAAGTGGCCGTCGACGCACAAGCTGCCCTAATCGAGATCCAGCGCCTCACCGGGCAGCCGATCGTCGCCAGCGGCACCAACACTCCATAAGGATTTCCAAATGAAGAACGTTGCAAAGATTGCAGCTCCGACGCTGCTGCTGGGCGCTGTGCTGATGCTGGCCGCTTGTGGTGGTTCCAAGGACGCCACGGAAGAGAAAACGGCGCCTGCCAAAGAGGCCAGCGCTGAAGGTGATGATCACGTCGCCGAAGGCGAAGCCGGACACGAGGAAGGGGAAGCTGACCACGGTGAGGAGGCCGGCGGCCATGAAGAAGAAGGCGCCGAGAAGACCACGATCCCGCAGGAAGAAGCTGACAAGAGTGGCGTGAAAGTAGCCAAAGTCAGCGAAGGGGCTATCAAGAACGAATTGGAAGTCCAAGGCGTGCTGACACCCATGGAAGGCGGCGTGGCCCAGGTCACCGCGCGCTACCCCGGTGTAGTGCGTGCCCTGCGCGCCAATGTGGGCGATACCGTGCGTCAAGGCCAAGCGCTGGCCGTGGTGCACAGCAATCTCAGCCTCACCACCTACACCATCACCGCACCGATCAGCGGCGTTGTCCTCAGTCGACAAGGCAGTGTCGGTGGCGTAGCCGCCGAAGGCCAGCCGCTGTTTGAGATCGGCAACCTGTCCAAGGTGTGGGTCGACCTGCATGTGTTTGGTGCCGATGCGCAGTACTTGCGTCCGGGCGTGGCCGTCACGGTCAGTCGCCTGTACGACAACGTCAGTGCTACGACGACCATCGAACGCGTCCTGCCCAGCACGTCAACGGCGAGTCAGAGCCTGATCGCCCGCGCCGCGCTGCCCAACGAGGATGGCTTCTGGCGTCCAGGCACGGCGGTCAAAGCACAAATCACGATGTCCACCAGCGATGCGGGCGTAGTCATTCCGCAGTCGGCCATCCAGAGCATGGATGGCATGGACGTGGTGTTCGTGCGGGATGGCGATACCTATACGGCGCGGCCGGTGAAGCTGGGTGATCGTGACTCCACGCAAGTGGCCGTGCTGGACGGCGTGAAGGCCGGCGAGGACATCGTGGTGACCCAGAGCTACCTGGTCAAGGCGGACATCGAAAAGTCCGGCGCGACACACGCGCACTAAGGAGACCGTCATGCTCGAGAAAATCATAAAAGTCGCGATTAATCATCGCTGGCTGGTCATGACGTTGACGGTGGCCTTGATCGCTATCGGCATCTGGAGTGCCCGTCAGATCCCTATCGATGTCACCCCCGACATCACCAACGTCCAGGTTCAGATCAACACCGAGGCCGCCGGCTACTCACCGCTGGAAGCCGAGCAGCGCGTTACGTTCCCCATCGAGACGGCCATGGCCGGTCTGCCGAAGATGGAGTACTTCCGCTCGATCTCCCGCTATGGCTTGTCTCAGGTCACCGTCGTATTCAAGGACGGGACGGACATTTACTTTGCCCGTCAGCAGGTCTCCGAGCGTGTGGCGCAGGTCAAGGCCCAAATGCCCGAAGGTATCGAACCTACGCTGGGTCCGATCGCCACCGGTATGGGCGAGATCTTCTCCTACACCATCGATGCCGATCCCAAGGCGCGCAAACCCGATGGCCAGCCCTACACGGCCACCGATCTGCGTACGTTGCAGGACTGGGTGATTCGTCCGCAGCTGCGCAATGTTCCCGGTGTGACCGAAGTCAACACCATGGGCGGCTTCAAGCGTGAGGTTCACGTCACGCCCGATCCTGCGAAGCTGCGTTCGCTGGACCTGACCTTTGAAGATGTGGTCACGGCCCTGCAGGCCAACAACCAGAACGTGGGCGCCGGCTACATCGAACGTAACGGCCAGCAGTTCCTGGTGCGCGTGCCGGCCCAGGTCTCGGACATTCCCGCCATCCAGAAGATCGTCGTCACCCGTCGTGATGGCGTGCCGATTCGGGTTCGCGATGTGGCCAATGTGGCTGACGGTGAAGAACTGCGTACCGGTGCGGCGACCCAGAACGGCCACGAGGTCGTACTCGGTTCGGTGGTCATGCTGGTGGGCTCCAACAGTCGTGACGTTTCCCAAGCTGCAGCCGCCAAGCTTCAGGAGGCGGCCAAGAGTCTGCCCAAAGGCGTGACTGCCACCCCGGTGTACGACCGTACCTCGTTGGTGGATCGCACAATTACCACGGTCGCCAAGAACCTGATCGAAGGCGCATTGCTGGTCATCGTCATCCTGTTCCTGCTGCTGGGCAACTTCCGTGCGGCGTTGATCACGGCGGCGGTGATTCCGCTATCGATGCTGTTCACCCTGACCGGTATGGCGCGCGGTGGCGTGTCGGCCAACCTGATGAGCCTGGGCGCACTGGACTTCGGTCTGATCGTCGATGGCGCCGTCATCATCATCGAGAACTGCCTGCGTCGCTTTGGCGAGCGTCAGCATGAACTCGGACGTGAGATGACGCTGGAAGAGCGCTTTGAAGTGGCCTCGAGTGCGTCGGCCGAAGTGATCCGTCCTAGCTTGTTCGGTCTGGGCATCATCACCGCCGTCTACCTGCCGATCTTTGCCCTGACCGGTGTGGAAGGAAAGATGTTCCACCCGATGGCCATCACCGTGGTGCTGGCGCTGACGGGCGCGATGATCCTGTCCCTGACCTTCGTACCGGCTGCCGTGGCGATGTTGCTCGGAGGCAAGGTCGAAGAGAAGGAGAACTGGCTGATGCGCTGGTTCCGCGGGCGCTACGAGCCTTTGCTGGATCTGAGCCTGCGTAGCGGCAAGCTGGTGGCTGTCGGTGCGATCGCCCTGCTGGTCGGCAGTGGCCTGCTCGCCTCTCGCATGGGTAGCGAGTTTGTTCCCAGCCTGGATGAGGGCGACTTCGCGCTTCAGGCCATGCGTATTCCCGGCACCAGCATGACCCAGTCCTTGGGCATGCAGCGCATCGTGGAAGAACGCCTGCTGCAGTTCCCGGAAGTGGAGCGAGTGTGGTCGAAGATCGGTACGGCAGAAGTGGCCTCCGACCCGATGCCGCCCTCAGTGGCGGACACCTTCGTGATGGTCAAGCCGCGTGATCAGTGGCCTAACCCGCGCAAGCTCAAGGCGGATCTGGTCGCCGAAGTTGAGGCAGAGATGAAGAAGATCCCCGGCAACAACTACGAGTTCACCCAGCCGATCCAGATGCGCACCAACGAGCTGATCTCGGGCGTGCGTGCAGACGTGGCTATTAATCTGTACGGCGATGACCTGGATACATTGTTGGCAGTGGGCCAGAAGCTGGAAGCGGCGGCACGGACCGTGCCGGGTGCGGCGGACGTGCGTCTGGAACAAGCCGCTGGCCTGCCGATGCTCTCGGTACTGCCCGATCGGGATGCCTTGGCGCGCTATGGCCTGAACCCGGCTGACGTGCAGCGCAACGTGGCCACGGCTATTGGTGGTGAAGTCGCCGGCCAGCTGTTTGAGGGCGATCGACGCTTTGACATCGTGGTCCGTTTGCCGGAACAGCAGCGACTGGATCCCACTGCGCTCTCGGCGTTGCCCATCTCACTGACGGCGGCCATCGCGGCCAACCAAGCCGATGAATCCGTGGGTACGCAGGCCAACGCCGCTCAGGCGCAGATCGTACCGCTGAGTTCAGTGGCGCGCGTAGAGATCTCCGAAGGCGCCAACCAGATCAACCGTGAGAACGGCAAGCGGCGCATCATCGTGACCGCCAACGTTCGCGATCGCGACCTGGGCAGCTTCGTCTCGGAACTGCAGTCGACCATCGACAAGCAGGTCACGGTACCCACCGGGTACTGGATCGAGTACGGCGGCAGCTTCGAGCAGTTGATCTCGGCCAGCAAGCGTCTGTCCATCGTCGTGCCGGTGACCCTGGTGCTGATCTTCGCCTTGCTGTTCATGGCCTTTGGTTCGGCCAAGGACGCGCTCATCGTCTTCAGCGGGGTCCCGCTGGCTTTGACCGGTGGCGTACTGGCGCTGGCACTGCGCGGGATTCCGCTGTCGATCTCAGCAGGCGTGGGCTTTATCGCGCTGTCCGGTGTGGCGGTGCTCAACGGCCTGGTGATGATCAGCTTCATCCGAAGCTTGCGCGAGAGCGGGCAACCCATGGCCGAAGCCATTCGGGAAGGTGCGCTCACACGTCTGCGCCCCGTCCTGATGACGGCATTGGTCGCGTCGCTCGGCTTTGTCCCGATGGCGCTCAATGTCGGTGCGGGTTCGGAAGTGCAGCGACCGCTGGCCACCGTGGTCATTGGTGGAATCATCTCCTCCACGTTGCTGACCTTGGTGGTGCTGCCCGTCTTCTACCGATGGGTCCACACCCGGTTCAACCGTACCCCCGCGCACATGAAATCGTGACAGGGCAAGGCGGCGGTGTACGCACCGCCGCCCTCCCCCGTTCCTAGCCGCTCTTTTGCATCTGTTCCTAGGAGAACACGCATGAGCACAGGTCATGATCATGGAACGTCCGAGATCCGGTACGAGAAGCCCCTGTGGTGGGCGCTCGGCCTGACCTCCACGTTCCTGATCGCCGAGATCATCGGCGGTCTGGTAACAAACAGTTTGGCGCTGCTATCCGATGCAGCGCACATGATGACCGATGTCATCGCCCTCACCGTGTCGCTGATCGCGGTGCGTATGAGTCGACGTCCGGCTGATGCCCGCCGCACCTATGGCTATGGCCGCATGGAAGCCATCGGCGCGATCATCAATGGAGGCCTGTTGTTCTTGGTCGCCGGCTACATCCTGTGGGAGGCGGTCGGTCGTTTCCGGGAACCGCCGGCCGTGGCCTCCACGGGGATGCTCGTGATCGCGGTGCTGGGCCTGATCGTCAATCTGATCTCGATGCGCTTGCTCCGCGCCGGCAGCGGCACCAGCCTGAACGTCAAGGGTGCCTACCTGGAAGTGTGGAGCGACATGCTCGGCTCGGTCGGCGTGATCATCGGCGCCATCGTGATCAAGCTCACCGGCTGGACGCTGGTTGATCCGATCGTTGCCGTACTGATCGGGCTATGGGTGTTGCCCCGCACCTGGACGCTGCTGCGCCAGGCCGGGCATGTGCTGATGCAGGGCGTACCCGAAGGAATGGATGTGGCGGCCATCCGCACGCGGCTGACTCAGATGTCGGCCGTGCAGGAAATCCACGACCTGCATGTCTGGTCGCTGGGTACGCGGCAGGTCGTGCTGACGGCCCACGTCGTGCTGGCTGCCGATGTCCCCGATCCGGAGGCGATCCAAGTCGAGCTCACCCGGGTGATCGAGCAGCAGTTCGATATCCACGACGTGACATTGCAGGTGGAACGCACTTCGTGCAAAAGCGAGGTGGGCCATGCCTGACCGGAATCGAGCGAATTTCCGCAAGGTTTTCGCCCGATTCCAAGACACATCGCCCCAAGGTTCAGCAAGCGCAGTCCGCCCGCGTTGGCGCATTGCCGTGAGCCTGGAGCTGGTCATCCTGATGGTTGCCATCTTCTTTGCGGTCACCGCAAACGGCGCCTTCTGGGCCAGTGTCAAAGAGTCGGGTGTCCTGAGCGGCGCGCGGGAACTGCGCTTTGTCATCGGCGTGTCGATCGCATTGGTGGGCTTGCATGCGTTGTTGTTTGGTCTGGTGCTAAACCGCTGGATCGCCCGGCCCGTGCTGGCGGTGCTGCTGATCGCCACAGCGTCGGCGGCCTACTTCGCCAGTACGTATGCGGTCTATCTGGATCCGAGCATGGTCCGTAATGTGATCCGGACAGATTTGGCTGAAGCGCGTGAACTGCTGACCTGGGACATGGTGGGCACGGTCATTATGATGGGCGTGCTGCCAGCGGCTGCGTTGTGGCTGGTGCACTTGCCACGCTTCACGCTCAAGCAGACCCTGCTACGCCGGATCCTGTTCCTGGGCGCGATGCTGCTGCTCACGTGCTTGGGCGTGATGGCCACCTTCCAGGACGTCTCCTCGTTGATGCGCAATGACAAGGCGCTGCGCTACCTGATCGCGCCGGGCAACTATCTGGCGTCCATCACGCGCGTGCTCAGCCAGGAGGCCAGAAGCCCGAAGGGGCCACGCCAGGTCGTGGCGGCCGATGCCCGGCAGCGGGCGCACGCATCCTCGACCAAGCCGCATCTGCTCGTGGTTGTGGTCGGCGAAACCGTGCGTGCGCAGAACTGGGGACTCAGTGGCTACGCGCGACAGACCACGCCTCAGCTGGCGAAGTTGAACGTCATCAATTTCAGCGATGTGACCGCCTGTGGATCTAACACGGAAGTCTCGGTTCCCTGCATGTTCTCTCTTGCTGGCCGGCGTAACTACGACCGCGAAAACATCGTGGGCTCCGAGTCATTGCTGCACGTGCTGGAACGAGCAGGCGTTGAGACGTTGTGGCGGGACAATCAGACAGGTTGCAAAGGCGTATGCGATGGCTTGTCCTTTGAGTCCTACCGCAAGCCGCCGAAAAGCTCGCTGTGCGATGACCAGGCCTGCCGCGATGCGGTGATGCTGCAGGGTCTGCACGACGTGATCGATGACAATCCTGGCGACACGGTGGTGGTCTTGCACCAACTGGGCAACCATGGGCCGGCGTACTTCAAACGATATCCGGAAGGTTTACGTCAGTTCCGGCCTGACTGTCGTTCCTCGGATCTGGGCAGCTGCACGCGGCAGGAGATCGTCAACGCCTACGACAACGCCATCCTGGAAACGGATGACTTCCTGTCCAAGACGATCCAGATGCTATCGCAGGACACTACGCACGACACGGCGATGATCTATGTCTCCGATCACGGCGAGTCGCTGGGCGAAGGCAACGTCTATCTGCACGGCTTGCCCTACTCCATTGCGCCGGACACCCAGATCAAGGTGCCGATGGTGGCCTGGCTTTCACCAGGCATGGCCAGCGGTAAAGGCGTCAATACCGCGTGCGTGCGTAGTCGGGCAGGCCAGCCGATCAGTCACGACAACCTGTTCCATTCCGTCCTGGGATTGATGCAGGTCAAGACCGAGGCCTACGAGCCGACGCTGGACGTGTTCTCCGGATGTCAGGCCACGGCAGGAGCCTCGCCATGAGGCCTTCCCACAGCACTGCCACCCCTGCCCGGCGCATATCGCCGGGCCTTCCAATGCTTCGCGCGAGATCGCGATCGAAGCACGCATTCACTCTTTCTCGAGGAACGTCCCATGGCTGATGCGTATGGCCACCTGCCGCGTGGTCCCAAACGTTTGATGATGGCCACGCGCTGGTCTTTCCAAGGACTGCGCGCCGCGTGGCTGCATGAATCCTCCTTCCGACTTGAAGTGGTCATCGCCCTGGTGATGGCACCGCTGGGACTGCTGCTGGGTGAGACCGGTGTGGAGCGCGTCCTGCTGGCGATCTCCGTCCTGCTGGTGCTGCCCGTGGAGCTTCTCAACTCGGCCATCGAGGCGGTGATCGAGCGCTACGGCCCCGAACACCACGAACTGGCCGGTCGCGCCAAGGACATGGGCTCGGCCGCCGTCTTCCTGACTTTGGCCATGGCGGCGCTGACATGGCTGGCCCTCTTGGCCAGCTGATGCGACGCCTCTGGAGCGTTATATGGCATACGTACTGTTAGCCGCACTGGTGATTGCTGTGGGCTGGGGACTGAAGTCGGCGATGTCGATTCCCCACCCCGATGGCCTGACCGTCTTCCTCAGCAGCACCGTGGTGCTGACGGGGGCGCTGTTCTGGGTGGTCGTTACCCTGCACGCGCTGGATCTGCTGGTGGCGTTCAAGCGCGACGATCGCCGCTACCTGTCCGAGTTCGCTGCCGCGATGCGGCCACGACTGCGTGAGTTGCTGGTGGCCACCCCGGTGACGTTGCTCGGCTTGCTCATCGCCTATCGATCCGTGGGCACCGCCGGCACCGTGGTCGCCGCTTTGGGGGCGCCGTTCTACGCGCTCGCCATCGCCTCGGCGCTGATGGCCAGACCCCTGCAGGCCACGCCCGTGCGTCGGCGACGCACGGGCATCGTGCTGAGCGTGATTTACGGCGCCCTGTTCGCGATCACGGCTGTCTTGCAATCAGCCGTGGCCACCCGTACGGGTATGCAGGGCGCCGCGCCGTGGCTGGGGGTGACGTCGGCCCTGGCCGCGATCGCGGCCTTTGTGTCGGCGGCCAAGTTCAGATCCTCGATCGAGCAAGGACGCGCCCTGTCATCGCCGGTGATCGAGAGCCTCGGCAATCCCTTCCCCGGTCACCAGAACGGACCGTCCTCTCCCGACAGTCCGTCGTCGCGTTTGCGCAAAGGTCCGCCCCCGCCGCATGGCGGGCGAAAGCGTCGACGCCGCTTCTAGAGCGCGCGATCTCGCACTGAAGTCCTTGAGTTCTTTTTATCTGTTTGCACGAGCGATACGCCGATGCGTCATTCCCTTAGCGACCTCTCCCCCGGCCAAACCTGGCTGTTGATCCTGCTGGTCATCACGGCGCTGTTGGCGGGCCTGGGGCTACGCGAGCCGATGCCCGCGGACGAGCCCCGCTTTGTGCTGGCGGCCAAGACCATGGTGGAAACCGGCCAATGGCTGTTCCCCTACCGAGGTATTGAGCTCTACGCCGAGAAGCCGCCCACTTTCATGTGGCTGCAGGCGGCCAGTTATGTCTTGGTGCGCAACTGGGACGTGGCGTTCCTGCTGCCCTCCTTGCTGGCGGCGCTGCTGACGTTGTGGCTGACAGGCGATCTTGCCCGGCGCCTGTGGGGCAAGCGCACGGCCGACTACGCCGTGTGGGGCCTGTTTGTCTGCCTGCAGTTCGTGCTGCAGGCCAAGCGCGCGCAGATCGACATGGTGCTGGTGGGCATGACCACGCTCTCGCTATGGGCGCTGGTGCGTTACCTGCTGGAAAAGCCCAGTCCGTGGCTGCTGATGGTGGGCACCTTCGCCGCCGGCCTGGGCACCGTGACCAAGGGCGTGGGCTTTCTGCCGTTGTTGGTTTTCCTGCCCTGGCTGTGGGTGCGGTGGAAGTCGCCCCACGCGCTGCCTTCGCACCGCGGGGTGCATGTGCTGGCCGGCATTGCGGGTTTTGTGCTGGGTGCGGGTGTGTGGCTGGTACCGATGCTGGCCACGGTGGCGGCCTCCTCGGATCCGGCCCTGCACACCTACGCGCGGGACATGCTGTTCAAGCAGACGGGCACCCGTTACGCCAATGCCTGGCACCACGTAAAACCGGTCTGGTACTACCTGCAGACCATGCTCACGCTGTGGCTGCCGGGCGTGCTGCTCGCACCGTGGTTGCTGCCGGCGTGGTGGCGGCGTGTGCGTCGCGTGGACCCGCGTTACGCGCTGCTGCTCGGCTGGGCGTTGCTGGTGCTGGTCTTCTTCAGTGCCAGTCCGGGCAAGCGCGAGGTCTACATCTTCCCGATGCTGCCTGCCCTGGCGCTCGCCGCATCGCCGCTGGTAGCTGGCCTGCTGCGCCGTCGTGGCGTACGCGCGGTGTTGTGGTCGTACCTGTCGTTGGTGGTCAGCCTGGCGGGCGCCTTGGGCCTGTGGTTGCTGACGGCCTCGCCTGAGCGCGTGCAAGGCCTGCTCGAGGGACGCGGCATGGACATGAGCACGGTCAAGCAGGTCAGTGGCTGGCTGCTGGGCTTCACCATCGTGAGCCTGGTTGTGATGGCCGCCGCGCGCCGACGCGTGGTGTTAGCGCTGGTGGCCGTCACCGCCTCGCTGTGGATCACCTATGGCGTGGGGCTCATGCCGGCGCTCAGTCCTGACAGTTCTGCCAAAGCGCTGATGCAGCGCGTGGAGACCACTATCGATCTGGATGCGGAGCTGGCCATGCTCGGCTGGCGCGAACAGCACCTGCTCCAAGCCGAACGGCCGGTCACCGAATTCGGGTTTAAGAAGCCTTGGGTGGAGCAGTGGCAGCAGGCACACGCCTGGCTGCTGCAGAACCCCACGCGACGGTGGCTGTTCCTGCGCAAGGAAGCCATCGGGCCTTGCCTGGATCCAACGCAGGTCATCGACATCGGCGCCTCCAATCGACGCGCCTGGATTCTGGCACCGGGTACGGCCTGGATCCCGGACTGCGAAGTCCCGGCCACATGGTCGGCCGACGTCAGCGAAGACTGATTTCTCTCCCCTTTCCCGCACGCCTCACTGCTGAGTCCTTCGCCATGCATAGCCCGACCCTGCCCCGGATGCCCAGTCTCTCGGTCGTCATTCCCGTCTTCAACGAGCGCGGCAACATCGGGCCTCTGGTGCAGGAAGTGGTGCACCACCTGCGCGGCAAGATCGCTTTCGACATCATCTGCGTGGATGATCGCTCCGAGGATGACACGCGCGAGGTGCTCGGCTGGCTCAAAGCCGAGGTGCCAGAACTGCGCGTGTTGCTGCACCATCAACGCAGCGGGCAAAGCACCGCCATCCGCAATGGCGTCAAACACGCGTTCTCACCTTGGATCGCTACGCTCGATGGCGATGGCCAGAACGATCCGGCCGACATTCTCAAACTGCTAGCGGCCCGACAGGCGGCGTCGACGCAGGTGCGCCTGTTCGCCGGCTGGCGTACCGAGCGCAAGGACACGGCCAGCAAGCGATGGGCTTCGCGCTGGGCCAATGGCATTCGGCAATCGCTGCTGCGGGATGACACGCCCGATACCGGCTGTGGCATCAAGCTGTTCGACCGCGCTGCATTTCTGGATCTGCCGTACTTTGATCACATGCATCGCTACCTCCCGGCACTGATGCAGCGTGCCGGCTGGAAGACGCTCAGTGTGCCGGTCTCCCACCGACCGCGAGGATCGGGCCAGTCCAAGTACACCAACCTGGGGCGTGCTTTGGTGGGCGTCCGCGATCTGATAGGTGTGGCCTGGCTGATCCAGCGCAGTCATGTGACCGCCACCAGCGAGCTCAGTGCCGGTCCCAAGCTATGAGCGTCATGGATCAGGAGATCCTGTGGCTGAACTGGACGGGTTTGCACACCACGCCGTGGAAGCTCATTGGTCTGACCGGCGCGGCCTTGTTCGGTGTGCGATGGTTGGTCCAGTTCGTGGCGTCCAAGCGCGCGGGCCGGCCGGTGATCCCGCGCCTGTTCTGGTACATGAGCTTGTGCGGTAGCCTGATGGCGCTGAGCTACTTCCTGTTCTCGTCCAAGCAGGACGCCGTAGGTGTCGTGCAGAACCTGCTGCCGGCCTTCACCGCCGGCTACAGCCTATATCTGGATATACACCATCACCGAGGCACTGGCAGGAGCGTCACAGCCGAGCCTACCTCGCCCTCGTCCCAGGATGATCACCACCACTAGATCGTGACACGGGGCGGCGCGCTTGGCCGACTTTCGCGCCACGCGGCCCGCAACACGCGCACCGCCGAGCGCAGGAACAGAACCAGCAACGCTGCGGCAATCACTAGATCGGGCCAACCCGCGCCGAAGGCCCACACCAGCGCGGCGGCCAGGATAACGGCAACCCCCTCGTAGATGTCATTGCGCGAACACTCCCACGCCGAAGCCATGTTGATATCGCCGGCGCGATAGGGGGTCAGCAACCACAGGCAGACCGCATTGGCCGCCAAGTTCAGCAACGCGGCCACCCCCATGCTCTCAAAGATCGGAACACCCGGATGGGCCAAGCGCCAGACGATCTGTACGCCCACCGCGATCGCGGCCCCCAGGATCAAGAAGCCTTTGAGCAGGGCCACCCGGCCCTTCAGGTGGGCCGATGCGCCCACCACCGCCAGGCTCACCGCATAGGTCAGCGCATCCCCGAGGTTGTCCAGGCTTCCGGACAACAGGGACGAAGAGTGGGAGTGCCACGCGGCGAGGGCCATCATGACGAAGGTCGCCAGGTTGATCAGCAGCACGATCACCAGCACCTTGCGCTGCTTGGCTTGCATACCCGCTACATCGACTACCTTGCCGCAGCCACAGCATTCAGACATCACGCGCTCCGTTGAGGGGCCACTCCTGTAACCGGAAAATCACAGTCTGGGCTCGGCTAGCGTAAAGTCTGTAGTAACTACAGAGTCAAGCGATCCTTCCATGAAGATCAGTCAGGCTGCCGAGGCCAGCGGGTGCCACCTTGAGACCATCCGCTACTACGAGAAGATTGGACTGCTACCCCACCCCACCCGAACGGACAGTGGCTATCGGGTATATACGAGCGCCGATATCGAGCGCCTGCGGTTCATCGCGCGGGGGCGGGATCTGGGCTTCAGCCTGGAGGAGATCCGCAGCCTGCTGCAATTGGCCAGCGATGAGCGTATGTCGTGCGAGGACGTCGATCGCCTGGCGCGAACACATCTGACCGATATTCGTGCGCGCCAGGACGATCTTCGCCGGATGGCCGATGAACTTGAGCGTGTCATCGTCAGCTGCCATGGGGGACAGCGGGCCGAGTGCACGATTCTTTCGACGCTACGCCAGCCAATGCAACGTTCCAAAGTCTGACTTTGTAGCGGATTTCTACTCTCGACCGGAAGCGGACGTAGGGAGCTGGCCAGAAAGATGGACGGGCCACTTCCACACCTAGATGGCGCGGAGGCTGACCCGCTTGGCAAGCTCTTCCGCGCTTTCCTTCCGTTCGCTATAGCGATCGACCAGATAGGGCGAGGCATCCCGGGTTAGTAGCGTGAATTTCATTAGCTCCTCCATGACATCCACGACGCGGTCGTAGAACGCGGAGGGCTTCATACGCCCGTCTTCGTCGAACTCGTTGAACGCCTTGGCGACAGAGGACTGATTGGGGATCGTGATCATGCGCATCCAACGTCCAAGTACACGGAGCTGGTTCACCGCATTGAATGACTGCGAACCGCCAGAGACTTGCATGACGGCCAGCGTCTTTCCTTGGGTTGGTCGTACGGAGCCTTGAGACAACGGAATCCAATCGATCTGCGCTTTCATGATGCCGCTCATGGAGCCGTGTCGCTCGGGCGAGCTCCAGACCATGCCTTCGGACCACTGAACCAGTTTTCGCAGTGCCTGCACCTTCGGATGCGTGTCGGGCTCTGCATCTGGAAGCGGTAGGCCTGTCGGATCGAAGAGCCGGGTCTCGGCCCCCATCGCCTGCAGTAGTCGGGCCGCCTCCAGCGCGAGCAACTTGCTGTATGACCTCTTCCTCAGCGATCCGTAGAGCAGAAGAATCCGCGGGCCATGCGTAGCACGTGCGGTCGGGGATAGGCGGTCAACTTCGGGAACATGGAACAGCTCGGCCGAGATGTTGGGCAGATCGCCAGGACTAGACATGAGGCTTTCCCAGTAGCTTATGGATCGTGGCGCCCAGGGCTGCCCCAATGACCTGCGCCACGACGAAGGCGGGTACGTCGCCAGGCGAAATGCCGGCGAAGCTGTCACTGAACATGCGGCCGAAGGCTGCTGCAGGATTCGCGAAAGAGGTCGAAGAAGTGAACCAATAGGCTGCACCGATGTATGCAGCCACCATCACGGCTACCCGGGATGCGGGTGCCCGCAGCACCACCAGCAGCAAACCCGCTGTTGCAACGATCTCGCCCAGCCATTGGCCCGCGCCGGCCCGCACCTTTGTGGAGAGCTCCAGGATCGGAAGATCGAACATGGCGTTCGCCAACCATGCGCCGCACACCGCGCCCGCGAGCTGGAACACGATATATGCCGGCAATAGGGCCTTGGGCAGTTCGCCACGCGCAGCCATGACGGCGCTGACCGCGGGATTCATGTGTGCGCCACTGATCGAACCAAACACCTCAATGAGGACGTAGAGGCCGCCGACCGTTGCCAGCGTATTGGCCAGCAAGGCAACGGCATCGTTTCCGTCGGAGAGGCGCTCGGCCATGATCCCGGAGCCCACCACCGTCACCAGCAGCAGGCCCGTGGCCAAGAACTCGGCAAGGAGACGCTGGCGGATCATTCAGCGCCGACGCGTCCGATTTCGCCCAGCTTTGCCTGTGCGGCCAGACGGTCGAGACTTTGCAGCGGCAGGGATAGCAGTAGCTCGATACGACGGCGCAGTGTGGCGAACGCTGCGGTATAGGCGCGACGACGGTCTTCTTCATCGCCCGTGGCGGCTACCGGATCGGGCACACCCCAGTGCGCGAGCGCAGGATGGCCCAGCCATATGGGGCACGCTTCTCCCGCAGCGTTGTCGCAGACCGTGATGACGATATCCATCTCGGGTGCGCCTTCCACGGCGAACTCGTCCCAGTTCTTGCTGCGCACCTGGCTGGCGTCATAGCCGATGGCCTCGGCAAGCTCCCGCGCCATCGGCTGGACATGGCCGCTTGGATGGCTGCCGGCACTATAGGCCTTGAACCTGCCATGTCCCAACACGTTGAGTATCGCCTCGGCCATGATGCTGCGCGCCGAGTTTCCGGTGCACAGGAACAATACGTTGTAGGTTTTTTCGGTCATGTCATTCTCTTAGATGAGGATTAACAGAGCTTCTTTATGGCGACTGGTGCACAGGGCGTCCCGCCGCAGCAGTTCTCTGTCAGAAAGCCGATGAGAGCGCTCATGCGGTCGTAGTCGGCACGTATCCGGATGACCCTTCCTTCACGCTGGTCAGTGACCAGCCCCGCCGCACGTAACTGGTTCAGGTGCGCGGTGAGCGTTGCTGGCGGCAGGTCAAGTTGATCGCGCAGTTCACCAACGGCCATTCCGCTAGGGCCGGCCTGCACAAGGGCGCGGTAGGCGGCAAGGCGATGGTCATGGGCGATCGCACGAAGGGCCTGAACAACGTTCAGCGTATCCATAGTTCTATATTTCCGGAATATAAGAAGTATTGTCAATGAATCTTTCAACTCGATGACCGTTGGAGGCGACTTTCGGCCTCATACGGGCAGGTCAACACGTCCGGCCATTGGTGCCCAGTCGGAATATTCGTCTATTACACTAAGTGTAATACGCTCATTGACAGTACCGAGCGCCGCGCGTATGGTGCGCAAATGGACGTGGACTTTGAAGATGCCTCCCTGCGCAGGCTGGAAACGGACCCGGCTTACACCGCAGGGCTCGACGCGGCCATCGTCAAGGCGTTCCGCAAACGCCTGCAATTCATCCGCGCAGCGCCTGACGAGCGCGCGTTCTACGCCATGAAGTCCCTGCACTACGAAAAATTGAAAGGAAACCTGGACGGTCAAAGTTCGATGCGGCTCTACGACCAGTGGCGGCTACTTCTGCGCCTTCGTCAAAACGAGGATGGCAAGACAGTCGTCGTCATCTCCATCGCCGATTACCACTAACCCTTCCCAGGATGAGCCCCATGAATACCCCCGTTGCCGAAGTCTTCCCGCCTGGCGAGTTTCTCCGAGAGGAACTGGAAGCCCGTGGCTGGTCGCAGACAGAACTGGCGGAGATCATTGGCCGCCCGGTGCGCCTGATCAATGAGCTGATCGCCGGCAAGAAGGCCATTACCCCGGAGACGGCCATACAGTTGGGTGACTCGCTGGGCACCGGCCCGGAGGTCTGGATGAACCTGGAGAGCCAGTATCAGCTGTCCAAGGTCCGCCCCACCGATGGCTTGATTGCTCGTCGCGCCAAGTTGTACGAGCGCTTTCCGGTACGCGAGATGATCCGGCGCGGTTGGATCGAAAGCAGCAAGAGCATCGAGGTGCTCGAACAGCAGTTCCTGAGCTTCTTTGGCATCACCAGCCTGGAAGCCGATGTGCCTTTCTGCCATGCGGCCAAGAAGACGGCGCCGTACGACGGGCCTAGCATGCTCCAGCTGGCATGGCTGTGTCGGGCGCGTCGCTTGGCCTCGGAGCAGGTCATCGGGCCCTATACGGAGGCTGCGCTGCGCCAGGCCCTGCCCCGCTTGTCGGCTCTGTTGTCGGCGCCGGAGGAAACGCGCCACGTCGCACGCGTGTTGGCCGAGTGTGGCGTGCGTTTTGTGATCGTCGAACCAATCCCGGGGGCGAAGATCGACGGCGCCTGCTTCTGGCTGAGCTCGGCCCAGCCTGTGGTCGCCCTGTCGCTGCGTCTGGATCGGATCGACAATTTCTGGTTCGTCCTACGCCACGAGCTCGAGCACGTCTTGCAACGCCATGGACAGGAGCGTGGCTACATCCTGGATCAGGACCTTGAAGGCGCTGCAGGTGATCAGATCGATGAAGAAGAAGCGCTGGCCAACCGCGCAGCGGCGGCCTTCTGCGTTTCCAGTGACGAAATCACCAACTTCATGCTGCGCGTATCGCCCTTCTTCAAGGAAGAGCGCGTGCTCTTGTTTGCCCAGCGCCTGAATGTGCACCCGGGCATCGTCGTGGGCCAGCTGCAGCGCAGACTGGGACGTTACGACCTGTTTCGCAAGCACCAGGTCAAGGTGCGGCAGTTCATCACCTCATCGGCCCTCACCGATGGCTGGGGCGTCATTCACACGGTCTGACAGTAGGAGCATCGCGCATGTCCGCTTATTCCAATGCCGTCAAAGAGTATGTCGAGCGCTATAAGGCCGAGGTCGGCTCAGATGGACTGCTCGATCCGCATGCGGTAGCCGAGTGGGCCTACCGTAATGGCCTGCACAAGCCCAACCTGACCACCGTCATCGATGCCATCGCCAGCGATATTGCGCAGGTCTTCCGCGAGGAATATCGCGTCGATCGCCACGGGCGGCGCTACCGCGCCAAGCATGCGGCGGTGGAAAAGCGCGGCACGCGTTCGATCTCGCTGTGGGCTGATATGGATGATCCCAACGCACCGCACAGTCATTTCCAGAAGTCCTTCGGCCAGCGCCGTCACCAGATCGTGGATGACTGCGTGCAGTTGAAGACCGATGTGGATGTTTACAACGACAAGCGCAACCCCGCCGAGCCCATCCAGATCACCCTGGACTTCACTTTGGACGTGGCCGAGTTGCAGCAGGTGCCGCGCAAGGTCGCCTGAAGTCTCATTGGTCTTGGGCCTTCAGTGGGGGCCCGGACCGATCCCCTCCTTCCACTGAAGGAACTGATGCCATGGCCAAGAATGAATCCTCCGGTCCCAAGGTCGCCAAGACCGCCTCTTCGGTCTTACGGGATCCAGGCGCCAGCAAGACGGCCAAATCGCTTGCGGGCAGCGCGCTGTCGCAGACCCACACGACCAAGCAGTCCTCTGCCACCACCGCCCGCACTGCCTCCAAAGCGCTCAACGATGGCCGCAGCAGCGGCTCAACCAAGTCCTTGGCCGGCAGTGTGCTGACTCAGAAGCCCAAGAAGTAAACCTCGCTTGCCCATGACCGACGTGGTTCCGCTCGCCCGCGCACAGATGCCGACACCCTCGGCGTTCATGCGCGGGCGACGCCCTACCCTGTACTCCGACTCGCTCGTCGAGTCGCGGGCACCGCTGAGCCGCCCCGAGTTCGAGTATCGGTTGCAGACCATCACCGCGCGCAGTGAAGAAGCGCAGTTCCAGCGGTTCATCCATGCGCTGTTGGAGGTAGAGGTCTGTCCCAACCTGGTTCCGCAGACCGGACCCACCGGGGGCGGTGACAGTAAGGTCGATGCCGAAACCTATGCAGTGGCCGATGCCATCGCCGAACGCTGGTGGAGTGGCACCGCGCGTGAGGCGGCCAGCGAGCAATGGGCCTTTGCGATCAGCGCCATGGCGGATTGGCGTAAGAAAGCGCGTCAGGACGTGGATAACGTGCTGGCCAGCGGCAGGACCTACCAGCGGATTCACTACATCACCAATCAGTTCGTCCGGGATAAGGACCGCGCCAAGCTCGAGAATGAGCTGACTCGCCGCGCCGGCAACATTCCGGTGCGCATTTTTGACCGTACCTGGATCGTCCAGGCGGTGTTTGATCATCAACAATGGGCCATCGCCGAGCGCGAACTGAGTCTGCCGGCCGCACAGGCCACCTCGGCCGGTGTGTTGGGGCCGCTGGATGCCGATCGTGCGCGCGAGCTGGTCCAGGTCGAAGCCGAACTGGCCGACCCGGCGCGCTTTGCCAACAGTCCCATGCAGCTGGCCCACGCGTGGTTGACCTCGGCACTGCTGGCGCGTGGTTTGGGGCGCGCTCGTGAAGAGCTGGATCAGCGTTTCGACCGTGCCATTGATGCCGCTAGCCGGGCCCGCAACGCCCGTGGCCAGCGTCGCATGCTCTATCAGAAGGTGTGGACTGCCTTCTGGTGGTTCGATGATTACGCCGCGGTGATTGGCGGCTTTGACATGATTGAGGCCTTGTTGGACGAACAGGCCAACGCATGGGACCTGGCCCAGCTCACCAACCTGTACAGCTTGCTGCACTCGGCCGAGTTTCACGGCTGGTTACCTGCCGGCGCTGCCGATCTGCAAGCACGGCGTCAGCGCTTGACCCAGCGGTTAGAACCGCTGGCCAAGCGCCGCTCGCATCCTACCGATGCGGCCATGGCACGCACCCATCTTCTGCACTTGGGCTTCCTAGGCGACCCGCACGATCCGCAACGGCAAGCCGAGATCGTCAAGGGGTTCCAGACGTTGCTGCGTGAAGTCGAGCGGCTGCCCGATTACCCGGTGGAGTCGCTTTGCGAGACGATTTCCCTGTTTACCCAACTCCCGTTCACGGTCGAGGGGATCGATGCCATCGCCGATCGTGCTGGCGAGTTGGTGGGCCAGCGCCTCGGCGCGCACGCTCAAGCGCGCCAGCTATTGGACCGCGCAACCCACAAGGTAGAGAAGAAGGCGCCGGAGGAGGCCTTGCGCTTGCTGGGGCGTGCCATTGGGCTGCTGCAGCGACAGCACTCCCGTGAGCTTTACCTAGAAGGAGCCTGGATCGCCTCCCAAGCGTATTGCGAGGTGGGTTTGTTCTGGGCAGCCCGCGCTCACTTGCTGCTTGGCCTGAGCCGTTCGTTGCGCAGCGTGATCGAGGATGCGGAGATCTCTTTCGACTCGCTCAACTTCGCCTTGCGGTTAGCCTGGGTGGAGTTGGCGGCCGGTCGCTTGCCGCTGCTGCTGGAAGCCTTGGCGTACGCCGATGTCATGGCCAGTGCCCTGAACTTGTCAGACCATGCCAAGACGGCCTACTTCGACGAACGGCAAGCCATCGAGGCTCGCTTGGCCTGGGCCATCGCACAAGCCACACCGTTGCACGCGCGCGCTATCTCAATCGCACCGCCTATCTTGGCCGATCGTCAACTGGACTTGGCCGAGCAGGTCACCTTGGCATTGCTCGGTCACCCGCAACAGGCCTTGCAGGACATGACCGATGGGACCGACTTGGCCGCGATCCAGGCGATGGATTGGCACGCCGACGTAGGTCGCATCGAGTGGGAAGCAGGCCTCGCCCAGACGCTGCGCACGCGTATCGTCGGGTGCGAAGTGATCGCGGAGGGCGTCACCACATACGAAGCGCATGCATTGGTGATGGCGATTTTCGCGGCCCTGGAAGGATTTGCTGCCACGGCCTTTGCTGATCGTCTGGCCCCAAGCAATGATCGCCTGCTGGTCACGGTGGACGACTCCCAACATTCACGCTCGCTATCTGTGTCCCTGGACGAGGACGAATGCGGCGATCCGGTCCTGCGACTGGGCTTCGCCCGCGGGACGCTGTCATCCTATGCAAGCACAAAGCAGTTCCAGAAAAAGGCAGTCGAAGCGGTGGCGTACATCATCGCGCATGTTTGCACACCGGTTGGCCGCACCGACATGAAGCGCATGTTTTCCCAGGACGCCGTGCACGAGCGCGCCTTCAACCTGCTGCAGGCCGTGGCCTTGGACGATAGCTCTCTCCGCTCACCGGGTCTGGCCGCGCTCTGCCCGACAGATTGCGCGCCGGTGGAACTGCTAGATGGCGGCCGCTTCAAGGCGGCGGCTGATGCGGTGAGCGAGAAAGGCATGTGGGAGGCGCCGATGCAGACCGACGCGCCTCCGGCGTACCTGCTGCAGTTCAACCATCGGCAAACGCGCATGCTGGGGGTGATCAACAGTCCTCTGTGGGATCGTGCAGGCTGGCGCGGTGTGGGCTTCACCTTCTGGCCCGATGGTGTTCCTGGCATGGAGTTGATGTTCAGTAAGGCCGATGAGGCCACCAAGATTCTGCGTGGTTGGCACCGCCGCATCGGCACTCTGGAACCGGATCAAGTCTTGCGGCTGGCCATCCTCACTGACGTGGATCGACATCACCGCCACCACTATAGGGTCGGCATCGCGCCGGCGGCGGTGGGCGGTACCGGTGAAGCCACCAAGACGCTGATGATCGCCATGCGCTCGAAAACGTTGACGCCCCAGGACACGATGAACCTCGACGTGTTCTTGACCGCCTTCGCCAAGCATGGGCGCTTTCGTCTGGGAGTGGCCGCAGCACCGCAAGATCCGAGCATCCCGTTCATGCCACTGGAGTTGAAACCTATCGAGCTGACCAAGATCGAAAGGAAGGCAGCCTGGCAAATCGAGGCCGGCGAAGTGCTGTACGGCATGATGCTTTGTGATGACGATATGCCTTACATCCCTGAGCACGTCGCGGTGCCAGACGAGCTGCCCGTGATGCAGATGATTGGCGCACGGCAGCAACGGAAACACCGCCGATGAGTCAGATGGAACGCTATCTCGAAGCGGCCACGCGTCAGAACACGCAACGCAGCTACGCCTCGGCGCTGCGTCACTTTGAGATCGAATGGGGCGGCCACTTACCCGCCACGCCCGACAGCGTCGCCCGCTACCTGGCTGAGCAGGCGCCCTTGCTAGCCATCAACACCCTCAAGCAGCGTCTGGCGGCGCTGGCGCATTGGCACGGCGAACACGGCTTCGTGGATCCGACGCGTGCCCCGCTGGTGCGCAAGGTCCTCAAGGGGATACAGACCCTGCACCCACGCGTAGAGAAGCAGGCTACGCCGCTGCAGTTGGGCCAGCTGACTCAGGTAGCCGATTGGCTGGATGCATCCACACTGGCCAGTCAGGGCCGCGGCGATCAGGCCGGCGCCTTGAGGGCCATGCGTGACCGGGCCCTGGTGCTGCTGGGCTTCTGGCGGGGATTTCGCGGCGATGAGCTGATTCGCCTGCAGATCGAACATCTGACCGTCGTGCCCAACGAAGGCATGATCTGTTTCCTGCCCCGTAGCAAGGGCGATCGGCAGTCCCAGGGCAACACCTACAAGGTCCCCGCCCTATCGCGCTTGTGCCCGGTCACTGCCACCTCGCAATGGCTGCAGGCCTGTGCCCTCACCTCCGGCCCCGTGTTTCGTGGCGTCGACCAATGGGGACATCTGAGCGAGAAAGCGCTGCACCCCAACAGTCTGATCCCGCTGCTACGCGATCTGTTCACCTGCGCCGGACTGGAGGCGGTGGCGGGCTACAGCAGCCATTCGTTGCGGCGTGGGTTTGCCGGATGGGCCAACGACAATGGCTGGGATGTGAAGGCCTTGATGGAATATGTGGGCTGGCGTGATGTCCACTCCGCCATGCGTTACATCCAAGGTCGTGACCCGTTCGCAAGGCACAGAATGGAGGCTGGCCTGCAAAGCCCCCCAGGCACTGCCGTGGCGTTGCCTGCGCCGGCGGCCGAACCACCGCCGCAGATCACCCTCGTACTGCGTCTGGTGCTGACCCCGTTCACGCCCAAGGGACGCGGCGTGGCCAAGGCCCGAGCCCGCATGGAAGCCATGACGTTGGCACCTTACCGGGCGCACCGCCTGGACGTGGACGGCACCCAGTACCAGCTCACCGCATCACCCGCCGATCCCACTCAGATAGATGAAAGCATGGCCGTGCTGCTCGATGAGATGCATCGCGTGGCTGACAACCATCAATGTTTTCTGGAAGCATCCCTGCGCGCTGAGGACGGGCGCTACTGGGATTGATGACCTCCTCCTGACCTGGGCCCCGCATGGCGACGCTTCATGAGACCGCGTATCCCCGCCTGAAACCCGACCCCACGGCCAAGGAACTGGACGAGATTTACACGCCGCTCGCCAGCGAGTTACGCCTGGTACGCAGCATATCCACTCAGCCCACCAGCCAGCTCCCCATCCTGATCCATCTAAAGCTGTTCCAGCGCTTGGGCTACTTCGTCACGCTAGCCGATGTCCCTGAGCGCATCCGTCAGCACATCGCACAGGCAGCAGGGCTGCGCCGAGCCTTGGGCGTACGCGACCTGAACCGGTATGACGTCTCCGGTGCCAAGCGGGGGCATATGAAGCGCTTGCGTCAGTTCCTCAGGGTGCGGCCTCTGGAGCCGGCAGACCGCGATTGGCTGGCGACTGTGGCCGAATTGGCCGCGCAAACCAAGCACGTCATCCCCGACATCATCAATGTCATGCTGGAGGAGTTGGTCCACCACCGCTTTGAGCTTCCCGGCTTCACCACTTTGGAGCGCATCGCTATCCATGCGCGCGAGCGGGTGCACGAGCACTATTACAAGAGCATCAGCCAGGCGCTGTCCTCCGGCGCAAGGCAGATGATCAACGAGCTGCTCTCGGCTCCGGCCAATGCCACTTACAGTGGATGGAACGCGCTGAAGCGAGAGCCCAAGCGACCGACCAACAAGGAGGTGCGCTTCTACCTTCAGCACATCCAACGACTTCAGCATCTGGGCAAGCAGTTGCCTGCGATAGACATCCCGGTCCCCAAGCTCAAGCAGTTTCGTGCCATGGCCCGCGCATTGGATGCCAGCGAGTTGGCCGAGCTCAAGCCCGCCAAGCGCTACGCCTTGGCCACCATCTTTGTACGCTCTCAGTACGCCAAGACGTTGGATGATGCGGCCGACCTCTACATCAGGCTGATGCAGAATCTGGAGAACACCGCTCAGCAGAAGTTGTTGGCCTATCAGGTCGAACATGGAAAACGAGCCGACGCGCTGATTGGTCAGCTCAAAGACATCCTGCAGGCTTACCAGATCGATGGAACTGACACCCAACGCGTGGACGCGATCGGTCAAAGCTTGATTGCTGACATCAGCACGTTGCTAGCCGAGTGCGAAGAACACATGGCCTATGCCGGTCGGAACTACCTGCCCTTCCTGATTCAACCGTATGCGTTCGTCCGCCCGCTGCTGTTCAATTGCCTGGAAATCATGCAACTGCGATCCACCAGCCAGGACGCTGGCATGGAGCGAATGATCGAAGCGTTGCTATCGCTGCGCAGCCAACGACGCGACATGATCGAGGCCGCGTCCTTAGGCATCGACGTAGAGAAGGATCTGGGCTGGTTGTCGGCCAACTGGCGCCGGCACGTTTTGGGCAAGAAGACCGACTCGCTGGGTCCAGGCTGGCTGCACCGCAAGTACTTCGAGTTGGCGGTCCTGGCGCAGATCAAGGACGAATTGAAGTCCGGTGACCTGTTTATCCCCCATGGTGAGCGCTATGACGACTACCGCGAACAGTTGGTGGACGAAGAAACCTTTGCGCAGGAGTTGCAGGCCTACGGCGAGGTGTCCGGCCTTGCAACCGAGGCCACCGAGTTCGTGCGCGTCCTTAAGCACAATCTGACCACCCGGGCAGATGCGGTGGATGCCCGATTCCCGGAGAACGTCCATGCGGACGTCGTGGATGGTCGGCTGGTCCTGCGGAAGCTTCAGCGCCCCGAGACCTCCAGCGCTATCGCGACCCTGGATGCCCTCATCACCGAGCGGCTCCCGACCTTGAGCATCGTGGACGTGCTGATCGATGCGGCGCAGTGGCTCAAGCTGCATCGCCACTTCCGGCCTGTTGCCGGCACCAACGCACGTGTGGATGACCTTATGAGGCGGGTCATCACCACCCTGTTCTGCTACGGCTGCAACCTGGGCCCGACCCAGACAGCGCGATCTATCAAGGGCTTCAGTCGTCGTCAGATCGCATGGCTGAACCTTAAGTACGTCACTGAAGATACCCTGGACAAAGCCATCGTTCAGGTCATCAATACCTTCAACAAGTTCGATCTTCCCGGCTACTGGGGAAGCGGCAAGAGCGCCTCTGCCGATGGCACCAAATGGAGCATGTACGAGCAGAACCTGCTCTCGGAGTACCACATTCGGTACGGCGGCTACGGCGGTATCGGCTATTACCACGTGTCCGACAAGTACGTGGCCTTGTTCAGTCACTTCATCCCGTGTGGCGTGCATGAGGCGATCTACATCCTAGACGGGCTCCTGGCCAATACCTCCGATATCCAGCCTGAAATTGTCCACGGCGACACCCAGGCGCAGAGCTACCCTGTCTTTGGTCTTTCCTACCTGCTGGGCATCGAGCTGATGCCGCGTATTCGCAACATTAAAGACCTCACCTTCTTCCGGCCCGAGCCCGGACGCCCCTATCAGAACATCCAGGCCCTGTTCGGAGACAGTATCGACTGGGGACTGATCGAGACACACCTTCACGACATGCTGCGGGTCACGGTGTCCATCAAACTGGGCAAGATCACCGCTTCCACGATTCTTCGTCGGCTGGGAACTTACAGCAGGAAGAACAAGCTCTACTTCGCCTTCCGAGAGCTTGGGAAAGCCGTCCGTACCCTCTTCTTGCTCCAGTACATCGACGATGTAGAAATTCGTCGAACGATTCAGGCGGCGACGAACAAGAGTGAAGAGTTCAATGGCTTTGTGAAATGGGTGTTCTTTGGCGGCGAGGGGATCATTGCCGAGAACGTGCTTCACGAGCAACGCAAGATCGTCAAGTACAACCAGTTGGTCGCCAACATGATCATCCTTCACAACGTGGACCAGATGACCCGTACCTTGGCAGCCCTCCAAGCCGAAGGCGTAGAATTGAATCCGGAAGTGTTAGGGGGCCTATCCCCTTACCGGACCAGTCATATCAACCGGTTTGGCGATTACACCCTGGACCTTGAGCGAGAGGTGGCACCGCTTGAGTTTACCGAGATCATGATCGAACCAACGCTCAAATAGACTCCGACAACATTGATGCCATTACAGGTGACGTATGCCGAAGAATGAGAGAACCGGGGCGAAAGTAGCCAGCAAGGCGTCCAAGACCCTGCGAAACAGTGCTGCGTCGAAGACCACCAAGTCTCTCGCCGGCAGTGCGCTGTCTCAATCGCGCACCAAGAACAAGTCTTCCGAACGCGCCGCATCACTGGCATCCAAAACGCTGACCAGCAAAGGCAGCTCCAAGAGTGCGAAAAGCTTGGCCGGCAGCGTGCTGACCCAGCGTTCGGCAAGTGCGTTTCCGGTCAAGTCCTTCGCCATCATCGGCAGCACCCTGTCGAAGTCAGAGCGTAGCGCTGCTGTCCGAAAAGTAGCCAAGAAGAAGTAGCCGACCATGGCAAGGACCAAGGCAGCCATCAACCCTGACTACGTCTTCATCAATTGCCCTTTCACGAAAGACTATCGCGCCCTGTTCGATTGCATGGTCTTCACTATCCTGGCATGTGGCTTCCAGCCACGCTCTGCGCTAGAAGCGGCTGATGGCGGGGATGTCCGGATGGATAAGATTGTGCGTCTTATCAAAGAGTCGACCTACAGCATTCATGACTTGTCGGCGGTCGCGCTTGACGACACAAACAACCTACCCCGATTCAATATGCCGTTTGAGCTCGGGATGGTAATTGGTTGCAAGAAGATCGCTGGTCGCGCTTACGCCTCCCGCTCGGCACTCATCCTAGAACAGACAAAGTACACAACGCAGAAATGTCTTTCGGACATCGCGGGCCAGGATCTGAAAGCCCATGGTGGCCAGCCGCAGACGCTGTGCCGAATTGTTCGCTCGTGGCTGGTGGCCGAGTCAGGCAGGTCGAAGATTCCCGGGCAAACGGCAATATTCAACGCCTACACAAGATTCTCCGCGGAGCTCCCCGACATCTGTGGCGCCGCAGATCTTGAGTATGAGGAGCTGATTTATCCGGACCTCGTGGGCCTGGCCCAGCAGTGGCTGCAAGAGCAGGCCAAAGCTTGAGGGCGTTCGTACTAACGGTGCGATTTGCTGGGGTCGAAATAAGCAACAATCCAACCGAATCAGTTAGTTGAGCGCAACTAGGCTGTTTTTCTCACGAATCCCTGCCGACCCTCAACTCGTTGCGATGTCCAGCGACAACGAAGTGCTGGAGAACCGCGCCAAAGAGTATCTGAACGCGGTGGAGAACCCCGGCCCTCCCCCCGCGTGGCAGATTGAAGATGAAAAGCGCAGGGAAGAATCCCAACGGAAGCACGCCAAGAATCTGGCCAGTTGGAAGCTGTTCTGGCGAGAGCTGAACAATGATCCGGAGAGCGCCTTCTCGGAGAGCCGCATCGACAACACCAGTTGGAACCTTTGGCGTGCCATGGAGAAGGATGCTCAAGATCGCTCGTTCTCCGGATGGAACCCGGGGTTCATCGAGCGCGTCTTCGACAAGGGCATGGCGGATCGCTTCAGGGTCGCGCTCGCGGCTGCGTGGCGCAAGGATCGGCCCACCTTGAAGTCGGAGCGGCCGGCAGACCAGCGAAACAGCTATCTGATGAGATGGCGCATGGGTCTTGCTGGTCTCTATGCCGAGTCGGAAAGCGCCTCGTGGGCGTCCAAACTCACGACGGAAGAGGCGGACTCTGCTTGCCGTTACGCATTGCTGGAGATGAATCGACTGCCAGCTTGGCTCGAGGCGGTTGCTCAGGTGCATCCGGCCGTTGTGGATGCAATGATCGGCAACGAGCTCATGGACGAGTTGAAGAATGCGGAGGCGAAGCATTCGATGCTCTTGCAGGATATCTCCCATGCGTCTCCTGCGGTCATCTCGTTCTTCCTCGGGCGCATTCGATCCTGGTTGAAAGAATCTCTTGCCAAGGAGGACGCTGCCATTTTGGATGCCGACAAAGTCGGTCGCGCAGCGAAGATTCTTATTGACCACGGAGATGACCAGGACATTGCGTACATACAGGCAACAGGAATATCGAAGTTGCAAGGCGCTCCTGAACCGTCAGAAATCCCGTTCTGGATGACGATCCTCGCGCGCTTGAATCCTGCGGTATGCATCGAAGAAATGGAGCGGCTGGCGGGCTCGATCTTGCCTGCGCAGCACTCGCCGGTGGTCGACTGGTTCGCGTCGCTGTTCGGTCACGGATCCGGTCTGGATTTGTCCAAGTTCGAGGTGTCGCCTCAACTGCTGTTGCGGCTCGTCAGGTTAGCCAATCGCCACATCAGGTTCGAGGACGACCTGCATCATGAGGGCGTCCACTCGCCCGGTCCACGAGATCATGCCCAGCGCGCCAGGAGCATGCTGGGGAGCACGCTGTTGGGCATTAAGGGGCCTGACGCATGGGACATCAAGATGCAGTTTGCCGGTGATCCGGAAGTCGCGCATTACCGTGACCGCGTCCGGGCGGTTGCCCTGGAGAAGTTGGCGGAAGACTGGGACGCCGTTGTACTGAGCGAGGCCGACATCGTACAGCTGGAACGGGAGCACGATTTCTCGCCAACTAGCCGCGTGGAGATGGCGGCCTTGCTCGACACGAGGCTTGCCGACATCGAAGATCTTCTGCTCCAGGATGCGTCACCGCGGGAGCTCTGGGCGACGATCCGCATCGAGCGACTGCTGCGCCGTGCGCTGGCGGCAGAGCTGCAGAAGATGGCCCGGGGCGCCTACTCGGTCAATCAGGAAGCCGTGACGGGCGACGAGAACGAGTCCGATATCCGCCTGGCCTCTACCGCAGCGCATCTTGAGGCAGTGGTCGAGCTCAAGATCGGCGAGAACGGCTACTCCTACTCCGATCTGCGGGATGCGCTCCATACGCAGCTGGTGGGAAAGTACATGGCGCCGGAGCACCGGCGGGTAGGCTGCCTGCTGATATCGGTCGCGACCGATCGATACTGGAAGAATCCAGATACCGGAGACCGGATGGAATTAGAAAAGGTGATCGCCCGCTTGGACGCCGAAGCGAAGGCATTGGCGGCCAGCTTGGGATATGGGGCGTTTGTGGCCGTCAGAGGACTGGATCTGCGCGCCAGGAAGCCTGGCGTAACGTCATCTTGAGGACGAAAGAGCGGTGTAGACACCCAACTCCCGTTCTGAACCCATGAGCAGCTATGGCGACCAACAAGAACCAGCACTTCGTTCCGCGCTGCTACCTGAAGGCCTTCACTGTTGGCGGCGAAAACAAGGCCATCAACCTCTTCAACATCGATCACGGCCGGTACATCCCGGGCGCGCCCGTCAAGCATCAATGCTCCGGCGACTACTTCTACGGCCAGGATGAGCAGCTAGAAAATGCCATCCTCTCCGTCGAGGGTGCTTACGAGACCGAAGCGAAAACACTCGTTTCTGGGTGCAGGAGCCTAAGCAAGCGAGCGGCTACCGTACTGCGGGCATTCTGGGTGCTCCAGTACTTGCGCACGGAGGCTGCATCTATTCGCTCCGCGCAGATGTCGCGCCAGATGGCCGATGCCATTGGGGAGGAGGCCGAGGACTTCGCTTTGTCGATCAAGGATGCCGTCCAGTTGGCAATGGGTGCTTATGTCGACAGCTTCAGAACCACGGACGACCTCGGCATGTGCCTCGTGCGGAACGCCTCGGGAACGCCTTTCATTACCTCCGACGATCCTTCGATTCTGACCAACCGCTGGCATTTCCACAGGCAATGGCATCTCACGCGATCCTTCGGTCTCGGCTCGATCGGGCTGATCGGACTCCTGCCGCTCGGCGAGGAACTGCTTTGCGTTCTGTACGATCCGGAAAAGTACGAAATCGCGACGACCGATGGGATCTTGGACACCGCGTGCGACCAGGACGTGGCACTTTTGAACGAACACCAGATTCTCAACTGCCATGCCAATCTCTACGTGCGAAGCGCCGGCGAGCAGTCCATTCGTTCGGCTGTCGCATTCGCGCAAGCGCGCCGCGTGTACCCGCGGACGGAGATGGTCTACGCGGTTCGCGATGGCGGCGACGGGGACCACGTGCGTTACCGGGTCGTGAAACACAAGGAGAGCGAACCGCACGAGGACGCGATCATCCACACCCGGCAGATCCATGCCGAGCCTTCCGACTGGCCTTCGTTTCTTCGCTGGAAGGACTGCGGTTATTTCTTCGTTCCGGAAGACACAAGTCTACGGCGCGATCGCAACCGTCAGAGCCCATGACCTGGTAGGGCTTCTGGAAGCTCAGAATCGGGGCCGGGAGCGGCCTTCCAAACCTCCGATAACGTCAGTTCACCATCAGGAGTGCCTTCCCCTACCCCCGATAAATCTTCCTAATCGCCTGCCCCGCCGATGTCCGCTTTCGGCCGAGGCTGTGTAAAAACGTCCGACGGCAGATCGCTGGCGCTTTGCCGATGCTCGACCTACGTTTGTCTGGTTGATGGCATCGCGATTCTCAGGCCGCGATCGCCTTCAACATGCCAGGCATACCGAT
>NZ_PDWW01000014.1 GCF_010093445.1 Pseudoxanthomonas japonensis
ACATCACGTTCTGCGGCACCTGGTTGGCCTGGGCCAGCATGGCCGTACCGGCCTGCTGCAGGATCTGGGTGCGGGTCAGTTCGGCGGTTTCCTTGGCGAAGTCGGTATCGCGGATGCGGCTGCGCGAAGCGGCAAGGTTTTCCGAGCTGGTCTGCAGGTTGGCGACCACCGAGGTGAAGCGGTTCTGGATGGCGCCCAGGTCGGCGCGCGCGCCGTTGACCGCACCCAGTGCCTTGTCGACGACTTCCAGGGCCTGCTGCGCGCCCTTCACCGAGCTGATGTCCAGGTTGGACACGAAGCTGGCGCCGGCCGTCGCGGCGGCGGTGACGGCAGCGATGCCCGTCAAGCCGATTTCCGTCGCGGCTGCGGGAACAGCGGGGGTACCGCCACCGCCGGTGATCGTGCCGTTGGTGATCGTGAAGTCCTTGTCGGCCTTCAGCGATTCCAGCGTGATCGCGCCGGTGGCCGACACCGTGGCACGCAGGCCGGTCTCGCCCATCTGGCCGTTGATGCCGTTGGCGACGGCCTTGGCCACGTCGACGCCGGTGTCGCCTGCCTTCCAGTTGATGTCGCTGATGGTCACGCCATTCAGCACCATGCCCGACAACTTGCCGTCGGACGTGGCGGCGGCAGCGACGGTGGTCGCGACGCGATCGGCGGCGAACTTGACGTTGCCCAGCGAGGCCGACTTTGCATCGACCACCTTGTCGATGGCGATGGCCTGGCCGGCATTGGCGCCGACCTGGAACAACTGGCTGGAGAACGAGCCATCCAGCAGCTTGGTGCCGTTGAACTCGGACTGCTTGGCCACGCGGTCGATTTCGGCGGTCAGCTGCTTCACTTCCGCGTTCAGCGCAGCGCGGTCGGACGAGGAGTTCGTCGCGTTGGCCGACTGCACCGACAGCTCACGGATGCGCTGCAGGTTGTTGCCGATCTCGGTCAGCGAGCCTTCGGCGACCTGCGCCAGCGAAATGCCGTCGTTGGCGTTGCGCACCGCGACGTCCAGGCCGCGGATCTGGGTGCTGAAGCGTTCGGAGATGGCCAGACCGGCCGCGTCGTCCTTGGCGCTGTTGATGCGGAGACCCGACGACAGACGCTGGATGGTCGTGGCCAGCGAGGCGCCGCTGGTGCTCAGGTTGCGCTGAGCATTCAACGACATCGTGTTGGTGTTGATTACCTGTGCCATGAGAAGTTTTCCTTAGGCGTTTGTCGCACGGGGGATGGAGATTCCAACGCTTCCCGGCCGTGCAACCCGGGACGCAAAGGCTTAGTTCCGCAGCAGGGACATCACGTTCTGCGGCACCTGGTTGGCCTGGGCCAGCATGGCCGTACCGGCCTGCTGCAGGATCTGGGTGCGGGTCAGTTCGGCGGTTTCCTTGGCGAAGTCGGTGTCGCGGATGCGGCTGCGCGAGGCGGCCAGGTTCTCGGAGCTGGTCTGCAGGTTCGCGACGACCGAGGTGAAGCGGTTCTGGATGGCACCCAGGTCGGCGCGCGCGCCGTTGACCGAGGTCAGCGCCTTGTCGACGACTTCCAGCGCCTGCTGCGCACCCTTGAAGGTTGAAATGTCCAGGTTGCTGACGAACTTGGAGGCAGGCACCGCGGGCGCCGTGTTGTCGCCGGTGTACGTGCCGCCGGTGATGGCCACGGTCATGTTGGCGTAGGTGTCGCTGGCGTTCTTGCTCTGCTTGACGGCCGTCAGCGTGACGGCGGTGCCGGCGGCATTGGACTCGGCGTAGACGCCGGTTTCGCCCAGCTTGCCGTTGATGTGCGCAGCCAGCGCCGAGACGGCGGCCTTCTGCGACGTCGCGGCGTCGACGCCCGAGGCTTTCACCGTCAGGTCGCCCAGACTGATCGTGCCGCTGGTGCCGTTGGCGATCGAGATGCCGGTGAAGGTGACGTCGGTGTTGCCGTCGGCCGGCGCTGCCACGGCGATGCTGCCGCTGTCGAACTGGCCGCCGCCCAGGGTCGCCGCGCGTGCGTCGACCACCTTGTCGATGGCGATGGCCTGGCCGGCGTTGGCGCCCACCTGGAACAGCTGGCTGGTGAAGGAGCCGTCCAGCAGCTTGGTGCCGTTGAAGTCGGCCTGCTTGGCGACGCGGTCGATTTCGGCGGACAGTTGCTTGACTTCCGCGTTCAGCGCGGCACGGTCGGACGCCGAGTTGCTGGCGTTGGAAGACTGCACGGCCAGTTCGCGGATGCGCTGCAGGTTGTTGCCGATCTCGGTCAGCGAGCCTTCGGCGACCTGGGCCAGCGAGATGCCGTCATTGGCATTGCGCACGGCGACGTCGAGGCCACGGATCTGCGTGCTGAAGCGTTCGGAGATGGCCAGACCGGCCGCGTCGTCCTTCGCACTGTTGATGCGCAGGCCCGACGACAGGCGCTGGATGGTGGTGGCCAGCGAGGCGCCGCTGGTGCTCAGGTTGCGCTGAGCGTTGAGCGACATCGTGTTGGTGTTGATTACCTGTGCCATGTTCGTCTCCTCTTATTTGGATTCACGGCGTTGAAGGGAAAAGACGCTGCCGGTTGGTTTTGTTGGGCTAGTCGTCTTCGTGTTGCGAAATGAATAACGGCGCTGCCAAAAAAACCTTTAGGGGTCGCGCAAAAAAATGTGTTAGGCGCCGGAAAGCCCCACGGCGCGTGCGTTTCGGCGGGTGCCGAAAACGTGACGGAGACCCTAAAGAAGGGGCGGGAACGGCCGTTAAGGGCGCCCTTCAGGGCAAAAGGCGCATGCACGAGCGCACGCGACGTGGCCGCCTGGCGACGGTCATCGGTACGTGCATCAGCGAAGTGCGTGCGTCACCGCACGCGCGTGGCGATCAGGGCCTGGGCGTGCGCCACGCGTCGGCGGGATCGGCGAGCAACGAAATATCCGGCAGCCGGTATTCGCATCCCACCAGCGTGCGTCCCCGCAGGCCCGGACGCTCATCGGCGTAGACGACCAGCGCGTGCGCGTCGTCGAGTGCGCCGGACAGCGGCGCATCCTTGCTTTCTTCCAGCGTGCGCTCGAGTTGCGCGGTCGCCTGTTCGATCGGGCTGTCCACCAGCAACAGCACGCGGTTGTCGGTGATGAGCACGGCGTCGCTTTCGTGGCCCCAGGCGTTGACCGGCTCTTCCAGGCGATACAGGTCCATCATCGGCGCGCTGTACTGGCGCTCGGTCTGCACGAACTCGGTGGGGCGCTCGCGGCGCAACCGCGGCAGCAGCCGGGACAGGTCGGCGACGGTCGTGCGGCAGGTCAGCGCAGCAACCAGCGTATCGGTTGGTCCATCCGGTACGGCGGGTGCCACCGGCGTGTTTGCCGCCGGGGCCACCGCGGGCGGTGCGGACAGGGCGGGCACCGCGCCGGCCAGCCAGAAGGCGGCCAGCGCGAGGGGCAGGGACTTACTCGATCTGCGCATTCGCGTGGGCGGCGTCCAGCGCTTCCATGGCGTCGCGCGGCTTCAGCTTGCCGGCCTTCTCGAACGACGACGCGGCGGCGTCTTCCTTCTTGTCGCCGTGCAGGAGCAGCAGCACGTTGGCGTACTCGACGTGCGCGATGGGCGAGTCCGGCGTCAGCTTGAGGGCGGTCTTGATGTGCGATTCGGCCTCGCTGGCCTTGGCGCCGTAGGTCAGGCCGCCGATCATCGCGCCGATCTTGTCGATGATCTCGGCGTGGTAGAGCGCCAGCGCGGTATGCGCTTCGGCGTGCTTGGGTTCGCGTTCCAGCGTCGCGTCCAGCGCGGCGCGCACCTTGCCGGCGATGCCCTGCTTGAGCGCCTTGGCGATGCTCAGGCCCTGGCTGTAGCGGCCCAGCGCGAACGCGTGGCGGTAATGGCTGTTGGCCTCGTCGGGCAGTGCCTTGATGGCGGCCTCCGCCAGTTTGGCCGCCTGCTCGAAGCGCTTGAGCTGCTCGGCTTCGTCCTCCACCAGATAGGTGGCGTGGATGCCGATGGCCTTCACCGCGACGGAGGCGCCGAGCGGGCCGAGCGCTTCGCCGGCCTCATAGGCGGCCTGGAAGTCGCCCCGGTGGAATGCACGCCAGGCGTCCTGCAGGCGCTGCGCGAGGTCGGCGGGGTCGATGCCCTTGGCGGCTTTGCCCGCTGCCGCGATCAGCGCCTTGGCGCGTTTCTCGTCGGGGTAGGGCTCCTGGTCGCCGGCATGCAGGGTGGGCCAGGCCTTCTTCAGCGCATCGCCGGCATAGGCGTAGGCCTTGGCGTCGTGCGGAAACGGGGCCCACTTCGAAGATTTCGCTGCCATCGGTCGTCCCTCCCAAAGTGCGGCGAGCATCGCCGCGAACGCGGTCCGCAGGCAACCCCTACGCAATCCGTCGCGCCAGCGGCCAATAGTGTGATTGCTCGACGCAGGCCCGACAGCATCCGCTCATGGAAGCCGGCCATCGGGGTCGGCATGTGGATGCCCCCATGGCCACCAAGAAGACGACCCGCAAGACCCCCGAACCCACCCTGCGCCACGTCTGGCTCGCCGGACTCGGCCTGATCGCCGTGGCTCGTCGCGAGGCCATCGGCGCCGCCAACGATGCCGTCGGCAAGCTGCAGGCCGCGCGCCAGCAGGCGGAAGCCCTCGCTGGGCAGGCGCAGCGCGATGTGCTGGGCCGCCTGGCGGATGTCCGCGAACAGGGCGAGGCCAGCGTGGAGCGGTTCAGCGCCGACGTCGAAGCCCGCCTGCAGCCCGTGCTGGCGAAGCTGGGCCTGAAGAAGCCCGCCCGCAAGACCGCGACCCGCACGCGCAAGAAGCCGGCCGCCAAGCGCACGCGCGCCGCCGCGCCCCGCAAGCCCGCCGCGAAGCGCCCGGCCCGTCGCAGCCGCGCCTGATCGCCCGCGCCGCTTGCCAGGTGAAAAGAACGCCCCGGCATGCCGGGGCGTTCTGCCATGGAAGCCCGTTCAGAGGTGCCGGGTGACGGCGGGTTCCGAGAACCAGTCGTTGTCGCGCCCGTTGGCGTAGCGGATGGGGATGTCTGAGAGCACGGCGGGCTCGACGCCATCCAGGCAGGCCAGGTTCACCGAGTAATAGCGTCCACCCAGCACTTCCAGGTCGCCGCGGCCGAACGACTTCACGCCGCAGTGCCGGCAGAACAGGTGTTCGACCACGCCGCTGCCGAAGGGATAGCGGGTGAGGGCGTCTTCGCCCAGCTGCAGGCGGAACGCATCCGGCTTCACCACCGTGCCCCAGTAGCGGGTCTTGGTGCAGATCGAGCAATTGCAGCGGCCGCTGCCGGCGGCCAGGTCGAGATCGACCTCGTAGCGCACGGCGCCACAGTGGCAACTCCCCTGGTAGGTCTGGATGGTCATGCGGCCTTGCTCCTGACGGGAAGAGGGAGCCAGTGTCGCGGTGATTGGGGACAGAAACAGTCCTCGATGGGCATGCATACTGGCCCCATGCTCAGTACCTCCAACCGCCTTCTGCGCCTGCTGTCGCTGATGCAGTCCCGCCGCCACTGGACCGGCGCGGAACTGAGCCAGCGCCTGGAGGTGGACCGCCGGACGCTTCGGCGCGACGTCGAACGCCTGCGTGAACTGGGGTATCCCATCGACGCGTCGCCCGGTCTGGGTGGCGGCTACCGGCTGGGTTCCGGCTCGGCCATGCCACCGGTGTTGCTGGAAGACGATGAGGCCGTCGCGGTGGCGGTGGCCCTCCGCACCGCCGCGGCCAGCGTGGGGCGCATGGAAGACACCGCGTTGCGACTGCTGTCCAAGCTCGACCAGTGGCTGCCCGCGCGCCTGCGCAAGCGGGCCAGCGCGCTGTACTCGGTCACCCTGTCGCTCGCCGGGGGCGTGCCGACGTCCGACGTCGACCTGCTGCTGCGCATCGCCAGCGCATGCCGCGATGGCTTCCGCCTGCGCATGCATTACCGCGACCGCAGCCAGCGCGCCACCGAGCGCCTGATCGAACCGCTGCGCCTGGTGCACACCGGCAGCCGCTGGTATCTGGTCGCCTGGGACCTGAAACGGGAAGACTGGCGCACGTTCCGCGTGGACCGGGTGCAGTCGCTGCACGACACCGGCATGCAGTTCCCGCCGCGCGCCTTTCCCGGCGACGTGGCGGACTACGTGGCCAAGTCGATCACGCAGCCGTTCACCCGCTACCAGGTCCGGCTGAAGTTGCTCGGGCCGATCGAAGACCAGGCCGCGCGCGTACCGCCGTGGTGCGGCATCCTCGAAGCCGGGGATGCGCACCACTGCATGCTTGAACTGGGTGCCGAATCGATCGATGCGCTGCTGGCGCTGATGGCCCTGATCGGGCCGGACTTCGAGATCGTCGACGATCGCGGCCTGCTGCCCGAGCTGCGCGCGGCGTCGAGCCGCCTGGGCGACCGGCTGGTCGCCTGACGCCTGAGGCGTTGCTGGCGCGCACCCCTAGAGCGGGCTCGCTCCGCTGCGCTTCGTTCCGTACTCACGGCAGCCGCACCGAACCGCATCGGAACAACAGACGCCACGGTCGACACGCGTCAGTCGGTATACGCCTGCGTCAACGTATTCAGGTGCACGCGCTCGGCGTCGCGCAGGAAGGGCGCCACCAGCATCATCACCTGCACGATGCCCTGGCGGATGGCGGCCTGTTCGTCCTTCTCGCCGCGCGTGGCCGCGTAATTCAGCCAGAAGGTGGAGATCACCAGCACGTTGGTGGCGGTGGCGGCGAGTTCCGCCGCCGACGCGCGCATCACGCCCGCATGGCCCATGCCGCGCATCACCGCGTGCGCGCTGTCGTCGGCGCGCTTGAGGATGCGGGCGAAGCGCAGCCGCAGACGGCGGTTGCGGCTGAGGATCTCGACCAGGTCGCGGTACAGGAAGCGATAGTCCCAGATGCACTCGAACACCAGGTGCAACTGCAGCCAGATGTCCTCCAGCCCGGGCAGCCGGTCGGTCGGCGGCGTCAGGGCGGCATCCATGCGCTCTTCGTAGCGGGCGAAGAGCTGCTCGATGATGTCGTCCTTGTTGCGGAAGTGGTAGTACAGGTTGCCGGGGCTGATCTCCAGCTCGTCGGCGATGTGGTTGGTGGTGACGTGCGGCTCGCCCTGCGTGTTGAACATCGCCAGGGCGGCGTCGAGGATGCGCTGGCGGGTATCGCGCGCCACTTAAGCGGTGAGCTTCTTCACCAGGTCCACGTATTTCTTCTGCGCGTCTTCCTGCGCCGTGCCCTTCAGCTTGGCCCACGCTTCGTACTTGGCGGTGCCGACGAAGTCGAAGAAGCCGGGCTTGTCGCCCTTCACGTCGCCCTCCGAGCCCTGCTTGTACAGCCCGTACAGCCGCAGCAGCGTGTCGTTGTCCGGGCGCTCGGTCAGCGTCTGGATGTCCTTGGATGCCTGTTCGAACGAACTCTTCAGATCTGCCATGGATGATCCCTCCCAGTGATCGGGGCCATCACACCACGGGTGGTGGGGGCGGTCAATCCGTGACGGGATTGTCGAACGTGGGCGGCTCTGGCAAGTTAGCCCGCAGGGCGGTCGGAGGGGCTGGCCCACAAAATTCGAGGATTGGGTCGTCATGAGCTATTTCGTCACGGGCGCCACGGGATTCATTGGCCGCTACCTGGTCGGCAACCTCCTCAAGCGCAGCGGGACGGTCCACGTGCTGGTCCGCAAGGACTCGCAGAAGAAATTCGACGCCATCGCGAAGAAGGCCGGCTGGGACATGAAGCGCGTGTCCGTGGTGCATGGCGACATGACCAAGCCCAGGTGCGGACTGACACCCGCCCAGTTGCGCGCGCTCACCGGCAAGGTGAAGCATTTCTTCCACCTGGCGGCCGTATACGACCTGACCGCGAGCCGCGAAGCCCAGCAGGCCGCGAACATCGACGGCACCCAGCACGCGCTGGACCTGGCCGCCGCGCTGAAGGCCGGCTGCTTCCATCACACCAGTTCCATCGCCGCCGCGGGCCTGTATCCGGGCATCTTCCGCGAGGACATGTTCGACGAAGCCGAAGGACTGGACGATCCCTACCTGCGCACCAAGCACGATTCCGAAGGGCTGGTGCGCAGGGAAACCCGCATCAAGTGGCGCATCTACCGTCCTGGCATGGTGGTCGGCCATTCGAAGACCGGCGAGATCGACAAGATCGATGGCCCGTACTACTTCTTCACCCTGATCAAGAAGCTGCGCGAACTGCTGCCGCAGTGGGTGCCGGTGCTCGGCATCGAGGGCGGCCGCATCAACATCGTGCCGGTGGATTTCGTCGCCGATGCGATGGACCACATCGCGCACAAGCCGAAGCTGGACGGCCACACCTTCCACCTGACCGATCCCGAGCCGATGCGCGTCGGCGAGGTGCTGAACACCTTCTGCCGCGCGGGCCATGCGCCGGAAATGACCATGCGCATCGACGCGCGCATGTTCGCCTTCGTGCCCGGCAGCATCCGCATGGCGGTCGGCAACCTGCCGCCGGTGCGACGCTTCATCGGCATGCTGCTGCGCGACTTCAAGATCCCGAAGGAAGTGCTGAAGTTCATCACCTATCCGACGCGCTTCGACAGCCGCGAGACCGAGCGTGCGTTGAAAGGCAGCGGCATCGCGGTGCCGCGCCTGGACGACTACGCATGGCGCCTGTGGGACTACTGGGAACGCCACCTCGACCCGGACCTGTTCATCGACCGCTCGCTGAAGGGCAAGGTGCGCAACAAGGTGGTGGTGATCACGGGCGGTTCGTCGGGCATCGGCCTGTCCACCGCGCAGCGCGTCGCCGAAGCGGGCGCGACGACGATCATCGTCGCGCGTGGCGAGGAAGAGCTGTTCAAGGCTCGCGACGACATGAAGAAGGCCGGCGGCAAGGTGTTCGCCTACACGGCGGATCTCGCCGACATGGCGGACTGCGACCGTCTGGTGAAGACGGTGCTGGATGAGCACGGCCACGTCGACATCCTGATCAACAACGCCGGCCGCTCGATCCGCCGTTCCATCGAGGCCAGCTACGACCGCTTCCACGATTTCGAGCGCACGATGCAGCTCAACTACTTCGGCAGCATCCGCCTGATCATGGGCTTCCTGCCCAAGATGACCGAGCGCCGCAAAGGCCACATCATAAACATCAGTTCGATCGGCGTGCTGGCCAACTCGCCACGCTTTTCGGCCTACGTGGCATCGAAGGCGGCGCTGGATGCGTTCAGTCGCTGCGCGCAGGGCGAGCTGTCGGGCAAGGGCATCAGCTTCACCACCATCAACATGCCGCTGGTGAAGACGCCGATGATCGCGCCCACCAAGATGTACGACAGCGTGCCCACGCTGTCGCCCGAAGAAGCCGCCGACCTGCTGGTCAAGGCCATCATCGAGAAGCCGAGCCGCATCGCGACGCGTCTGGGCATCTTCGCGGCGCTGATCAATGCCGTGGCGCCGAAGGCCTACGAGGTGGTGATGAACACCGCGTTCGAACTGTTCCCGGACTCGGCCGCCGCCAAGGGCGACCGCAAGGCGCTGAAGGAGTCCGCGCCCAGCCAGGAGCAGATCGCGTTCGCGTCGCTGATGCGGGGCGTGCATTGGTAGATGGCCATGAAGATCTCCTGGACAAGGACGATCGGGTTGGTCTGTGTGCTGCTCCTAAGTGCCGTGGTCGCTATCTGGTGGCTGTCGTCCCGGGCCTCGAGCAAGTGGGGCGCTTGGTTGACCGCGTGGACCGCAGAGGGCGCGCGTGACGCGGCGAGATCGGAGATCGATGGATATCTTTCGAGCAAATTGATATCCACGGCAACAATGGCGTGCGGACCTCAGGATTGGGTGGTCGTCCTGGCCGGTGGTGCATGCATGTCCGAGACCGTCATCCAGGCGAGGTCGTCGAAGGATGGCGGCGAAGCACGGCTTCGGCCGTCGAAAGGTGCCGGGTATCGCTGGAATGGCGAGTTCCATCGAGATATCGACATGGTGTTGAGTCCGCAGCAGTCCGCGCGTTTTCGCGAACTTGCGATGCGTGCGTTGGCACTGCCCGACGCTTATAAAGACGGCTGCACAGGAATTCCGTGCCTGCAATCCGGATTCGCCGCTTGCGTCGATGGTGAATGGAGATCGGCGTATGGTCCGCCGGAGCGATTCACAGGCGGAGATCGCAAGGAGCCGGGAGACAAGCTTTGGCCGGATGCTTTCGCGATTCTCCAAGTCGAGACAGCGCTCGACCCGGACGATTACGTCATTTGCATGTAAGCGATGACGTGAGCAGAGCCAGAGACTTTAGCCTCCCTCAGCCCACCGCAATGGCACCGCCTGCAGGTTGCGCATGTGCAGCGCCAGCGGCTCGATCCGCGACCAGATGACATCGCGCAGTTCCACGTCATACACCGTTTCGGTCATCGCGCCATGGAAACAGGCCAGCCAGCCGCTGGCTTCCTCCATGCCGATACGGAACGGCAGGTGGCGGGCGCGCAGCATCGGTGCACCGTGCTTCTGCGTGAACAACGGTGGCCCGCCCAGCCAGCCGCTGAGGAACTCGAACAGTTTCTGCTCGCTGCCGTCGAGCGAGTCCGGATGTTGCGCGCGCACGGCGGCCGCTTCGGGCAGTGTGTCCATCAGCGCGTACATGCGTTGCGTCATCCGGCGCAGGCCGGCTTCGCCGCCGATGCGGTCGTAGAGTGTGGGGGCGTCTGTCATGGGAGGGGTCGCGGAAGGATCGCGGAGATCATCCTTCCGCTTGACGGACACGCACAGCGACCGAACGTCGCGGCGTGCGGGTGATCACATCGTCTTGCACTGCCGCCAGCGCACCGGTTCGCTGCTGCCCGGTGGCGGATTGAGCTGCACCCGGCTGGCGCGCAACGCCGGGTAACGCTCCAGTTCCAGGCAGATCCATGGCCAGACTTCCTTTTCGCTCGCCGTGCGGTCGATGCTCAGGGTCAGCTTGGTCTGCCAGACACCGCGGGTGATGCCCGGGGTCTTCGACAGCGCCTTCAGCACGCTGGCCATCTGCGCTTCAAGCTCGGCGTCGGTCGGCTCCTGGAAGCTCTCCTGGGCGACCGGCGGCGGCGAGGCGGGCGTTTCGGGGCGCGCCACGGCGGCAGGTGCCGGCGGCGCGGGCGCTTCATCGCGTGCCGGATGCGTGCCCGACCAGGCGGCCATCGCAAGCGCGCCGAGGGTCACCGCACCCAGCCACGAGATGCTGGTATGGCGCTTGGCGCGGCCGGATGCGTACCGGGTGATCTCGTCGAGCAGTGCGGGTTCGATCAGGTGGCGGACTTCCGGCCACAGCCGCGGACCATCGAGCAGTTCGATCGTGGTGCCCTGGGCGGCGTCGCGGCCTTCCTTCTCGACCTTGCCCTCGGTGGCCAGGATGCCGCCCCTGGCAGCGCCCAGCCGGATGCTGGCGGCCAGTTCCTGTACCGGCGCAGCGGCGATGCGGTAGGCCGAGCCGTGCTTGCAGGACAGCAGCCAGCGTTCCTCGCCCCGGGCGAGCAGGAAGGTCGATTGCGGTTCGCGCGATTCCTGCTGTTCGGGTATCGCTTCCACCAGGCCCCGTTCGGCCATCGCGGCGAGGACGAGTTTGGAGAACTCGCGCCAGCGCAGTCCGGACAGTGCGTGCAGGCCGTAGGACATCTCGTCGCGGGGACGACGGACCAGCCAGAAATAGAGGGTGGCGGCGATGCCGCTCACCAGGGTGACGGCCAGGCCAATGAGCCAGATGGACATGTTGCGCGGGAGTGTTGTTGTTATTAGACCCGCGATTCTACCGGGCCGGCCCTGCGCATGTCTGTGAGGAGCCTGCACCACGCCTGTGACAGGGCGGGGAAGTGCCCGCCAGTCCGAAGCCGTAAGGGGAGGGGAGCAAACGAACTTCGATGGACTGGCGGGCGGAATGATTGTTACGTCATTCGATGTTGCCGCGCAACAAAAAAATGTTCAGAAATGCGCACGAAACATCATGTGCCGCCTTATGGTGCAGCCTTCTTGCGCGATGCACGCTTGGCGGGCGTTTTCTTCGCCGCCGGTGCCGGTTTTTTGGCGTTGGCGGCCTTGCGCGGACGCACGGTGCGGGCCGTTTTCGCCGCCGGGACGCCGCCCAGCTTGCGCAGTTCGGCATTCAGCGCGTCAACGCGATCGATCAGCGTGGACAGGTCTTCGCGGCTGGGGACTTCCAGGCGGCGCAGTGCGCGGTGCACGCGTTCCTCGAACACCTTTTCCAGGCGGTCCCACGTATCCGAGGCGCGTTCGCGCGCCTGACCTACCGTGGTCTCGACGGCATCGCGCATGGCCTGCGCCTTGCCGCCGGCGGCCTTGCGGGTGACGTGCTCCAGCGACAGGCCTTCCTTCACCAGCGTCTCGAACAGCTTGGTGCCTTCGGCTTGCGCGCGACCGAACGCGCCGACACCGGCCAGCCAGACCTGTTGTGCGGATTCGCCGAGGCGCTTGGACATCTGCTCGGCCTGCGCCTGCAGGTCCTCGTTCTTGGAAGCGGAAGCGGTCTTCTTGCGTGCGGATTTCTTCAGCGTGGCCATGGCGTTCCGTCGTTGGGTGGTCTTGGGAGTGCGTGCAGGTTCGACGCCGCGTCTAGAGTTTTCACACCAGCGGGTGACGCGGCCGTGAGCGGATCAGGAGCGTCGCGCCGCCCGGTGCCGCGAAACCAGCTGGTCCACGTCGTCGAGGGCACGGCGCAGGCGGGCGGTGGTTTCGGTCATGCGCGGGGTCACGTCGAGGCCGTCGAGAATCGAGCGGTGACGGTCGTTGACGATGTCCTCGTTGTAGCGGATACCGTGCGCCGCCAGCATCGGCTTGAGCACGGCGGCGCGCTTGCGCAGGTCGGCCAGCGTGTTGCGGTAGGCCAGCTGGCAGACGCGGTGGCGTGAGGAAAAGCTGAAGAGGTTGGTGAAGAACAGTTCGCTGTCGTCCGCGTTCGGCTCGAATACCAGCTGGTCGATGTCCGGGTACCGGTGCGGGTACTTCTCCATGCCGATCTGCATGCGCGACTGCAGCAGCGTGCGCAGGGTCTGTGACAGCACCGCCGGAAGACCGCCGCTGGCCAGGCCGACCTGTTCGGCTTCGTCCGCCTGCGGCGTGGCCTGGTTGGCGTCGAACGGGACCAGCGGGTTGATGCCGATCATCAGGTCGATGCCGCGGTCGAGCACGGTGCTGGCGTGCATCGTGCGGCGCAGGGCGCCATCGAGGAAATGGCGTCCGCCGATCTCGACCGGCGGATACAGGCCGGGCAGGGCGGAGCTGGCCTGCACCGCGCGCGAGATCGGAATGTCGTCCCAGCCTTCTTCGCCGAAGCGCACCGCCTCGCCGCTGTCCAGGTCGACCGCGACCACGAACAGGTCGGCGTCGAGGCTGCGGAACTCGTTGCTGCGGCCGCGCCGGCTGAAGATGTCGCGCAGGAAGCGCTCCACTTCCTCGTTGTCGAAGATGCCGGTGGGCACCAGCCCGCCGAAGCGCAGAAACAGGTCGGACCAGCGCGTGGCACGGCGCGGGTTGCGCACCAGCCGCGACAGCCAGTCCGCATACAGGCCCGGCAGGCTGGCGGCGCGGCGCAGGTACTCGCCGACGTTGGGGCGCAGGAAGGTTTCGGGACGGAACTGGGCGTCGTCGCTGGTGCCGGTGATGAAGATGCGGCACATCTCCGCCGTGCCCATGCGGTTGGCCAGTCCGGCAGCGAGGAAGGCGCCGGAGCTGACGCCCACGTAGCAGTCCATCCGGGTCAGGTCCAGGCCGTCCAGCGCTTCATCCAGGGCGCGCAGCGCGCCGAGCTCGTACATGCCGCCGATGGGGCCGCCGCCGGCGATGGCCAGCCCGATCTTGCCGTTGTGGCCCCGTTTCCGCGCGCTGTGGATCGAAAGCATGTACTACCCGTGGTGACCTTGCCGCCGGAGTGTAGCCGACCGGCCCGCGGGTTGCGGTGGTCGCCGCGCGCCGGGATCATGCGGCCCATGGCACGAACGAATCCGCTGATCGAACGCGTCGGCAGGCGCCTGGCCTGGCACCAGGCCGCGCACGATCCGGGGCGCGAACCCCGCAACCGGCTGCGCTGGCTGCCCGAAGTCCGGCGCTGGCAGGCCGCGCGTCTGGAAGAGAGTTTCGAGCACTTCCTCAACGACCCGACGCGGCGGGCGGCGGCCATGTTCTTCCTGACCGACGTCTATGGCGACCACGATTTCAGCGGACGCGATGCCAACGTGGCCAAGGTCATGCCGATGATGCAGCGCCTGCTGCCCGGCGCCGTGCTGGAGACGGTCGCGCACGGCATCGAACTGGGCGTGCTGACGCATGCGCTGGACATGCGCATGGCCGAAGCGCTGCACCGGCTGGCGCCCAACCGCCGCAAGCTGGACGCGGACCTGTATGGCCAGGCGTATCGTGAGGTGGGCCTGAGACGCCTGCGCCGGCACCAGATCGACCTGATCGCAGAAGTCGGGGTGGGCCTGGCGCGTGCGGTGAAGACGCCGGGCGTGGCGACGCTGCTCAAACTGTCGCGGGGCCCCGCCAAGGCGACCGGACTGGGCGAACTGCAGGGCTTCCTGGAGCGCGGTTTCGCCGCCTTCGCGGCGCTGGGCGACGGCAAGGCGTTCGTGCGCGACATCGAGCGCGCGGAACGGGCGGTGTCGCGCCGGCTGTTCGCGGGCGATCCGGACCCGTTCCGCGACTGACGGTCAGTCGAACTTTTCGCTCAGGACCCGGCGGATCTCCTGCTCGATCGGTCCCTTCATCGCCGACAGCAGGAAGCCCAGGTTGGCAGTGACCCGCAGCTTGTCGGCCAGCAGGGCGATCTTGCCGTCCACGCCGGAGCGGCTGAAGTTCAGCGTGTCGCCGTCCCAGCCGTAGTCCATGTCGAAGCGTTCGGCGAGTTTCTTCGCCATGCTTTCGACGGCCTTGCGCGCCTGCGCGGGCGTTTTGGAGTGCGGATGCTGGATGTCGATGCTGGCCATGCGTGGCTCCTGTGACGTGGCGGATATTCTGCGCGGCACCGCGTGAAGATGCCAAGCCGGTGCTGCCGGCCGCGCGCCAACCTGCTAGGCTCCCGTCGCGTGCAGAACCTCCGACTTCATTTCAGCAACCGCCCCGCGCCGGACCGTCCGCTCACCACCGGCGTGCACCGCATCGTGCGCGAGGCGGCCGGTACCATCGGCGTCGGTGATGCGCTGCAGGGCGCGTTGCTCGCGCAGATCTGCGTGGACCGGCGCGGCCTGTGGCTGCAGGTCGCCAACGGCATGCGCGGCGTACACATCAATGGCCGTCCGGTCCGGCGCATGGCGGTGCTGCGTCCCGGCGACGCGGTCTTCGTCGAGGGCGTCGAACTGCTGCTGCAGTCCGGCTATGCGTCGGCGTCGGACCTGCGCGACAGCGATGCCGGCCAGGGCGACATGCGCGTGGTCCTGCGTGGCCTGGGCGGCAAGTACCACGGGAAGAGCGTGTCGCTCGAGGAGCCGCGCGTGGTCGGACGCGCCCGCGACGCGCACATCCGCATAGACGATCCCGCGTTCGCGGAACGGCATGCACGCCTGGAACTGCGCGGCGAGCGTGTGCTGCTGCGCGACCTGGGCTCGTCCGAGGGCACCCGGGTCAACGGCATGGCCGTGCGTGACGCGCTGCTCGTGGCGGGCGACCAGATCGTCTTCGATGCCCAGCATCGCTTCGTGCTTGAGGTGCCGTGGGCGCCGAGCGCGAAGATCGAGGATGCCGCCGCCATCGACGATGCCTCCAGTGCGTCCGCCGAGCCTGCGGCACCCGCGAAGCCTGCCTCCTCCGCACTGCGTTGGCCCTGGCTGCTGCTTGCGGCCCTGCTGATGGCGGGTGCGCTCAGCGCGCTGCTGCTGTTCGGCGCCGGCTGACCGCTTTCCACGCCCGCCAGCCGAGCAGCACCGCCAGGATGGCCGCGTAGAGCAGCGGCTCGCGGATGTCGGACTTCACCAGCCACCAGAAATGCAGCACGGCCAGTACGCCGATGGCATAGACCAACTTGTGCAGCTGCCCCCAGCGGCGACCGAGCCGCCGCATCCAGCCCTGCGTCGAGGTGATGGCCAGCGGTACCAGCAGCAGCCACGCGGCGAATCCGACGGTGATGTAGGGCCGCTTGACGATCTCCTCGAAGATCTGCGTCCAGTACCCGCGCAGGTCCAGACCCAGATACACGGACAGATGCAGGGTGGCGTAGAAGAACGCGTACAGGCCCAGCATCCGCCGGAACCGCAGCAGCCCCGACTGGCCGGTCAGCTGCCGCAGCGGCGTGACGGCCAGCGCAATCATCAGGAAGCGCAGCGCCCATAACCCGGTTCGATGTTCGATTTCCGCCACCGGATCCGCGCCCAGCGCGTCGCTGCCGTTCTGCCAGACGTCGTAGAACTGCCAGGCCAGGATCGCCAACGGCGTCAACGCCAGCGCATGCACAGCGGCCTTCGCGGCGATCAGGCCAGACGACGCCTTGCGTGCCGGTGCCACTCAGTACCACTTCTTCAGGTCGAGGCCCGCGTACATCGAGGCCACCTGGTCCGCATACCCGTTGAACATGCGCGTCGGGATGCGTTCGGCGAACAGCTTGCTCTGGGTGCCGGCGATGCGGCGTTCGGTCTTCTGGCTCCAGCGCGGATGGTCGACGTTCGGATTGACGTTGGAGAAGAAGCCGTATTCCGACGGCTGCAGGTCGTGCCAGGCGGTTTCCGGCATCTTCTCGACGAACATGATCTCGACGATCGACTTGATGCTCTTGAAGCCGTACTTCCATGGCACCACCAGCCGCAGCGGCGCGCCGTTCTGCTGCGGCAACGGCTTGCCGTACAGGCCGGTCGCCAGCAGCGTCAGCGGATGCATCGCCTCGTCGATGCGCAGGCCCTCGCGGTAGGGCCAGTTGATCGATCGGTAGCGCACGCCGGGCATCTGCACCGGATCCGCCAGCGTGGTGAAGGCCACATACTTCGCCTTGGACGTCGGCTCGAACTTCTTCAGCACCTGGCCCAGCGGCACACCCAGCCACGGGATGACCATCGACCAGCCCTCCACGCAGCGGAGGCGGTAGACGCGTTCTTCGGGCGTCAGGCCCTTCACGAGGTCTTCCAGCGCGATCCTGCCGGGCTTGGCGCACTCGCCGCCGACCACCACCGACCACGGCGAGGTCTTCAGGGTCTTGCGGGCATTGGATGGGTCCGCCTTGCCGGTGCCGAACTCGTAGAAGTTGTTGTAGCTGCTGACGTCCTCGAACCGGGTCAGCGTTTCGGTGGTGCGGAAGCCGGACCGGGCCTGTTCCGGCGTCACCGTGACTTTCGGTGGCGCCGGTGGCTCCGCTTCGGCGCAGCCGGCCAGCGCAAGGGCAGGGGCCGCAGCCAACGTCTGCAGCAGGCGCCGTCGTTCGAGATAGACGCGCTCGTCGGTGATCCGGGAGGCGGGAATCCGCAGGGCATCGCGCAGGGACATCGGCATCTCCAGGAGGGGGCGTGGGGGTTGGACGCTTCCGGCGCAGGAAAATTCCCGACACCTGGAAGGCAGGCTCAGCGTATACGCGCCCGGGTGAGCACGGGATGCAGGGCGTCCGCGATTCATGCCGCATCGTCCGCTTCGTTGCCCCTGCAACTGATGCGCTGCGGCATACTACGGGTCCTCCTGTTCAGGTGTCCCATGACGCGCGCGTTCAACTTCAGTGCCGGCCCCGCCACGTTGCCCGAAGCCGTGTTGCGGCAGGCCCAGGCCGAGATGCTCGACTGGAACGGCATCGGCGCGTCCATTGTGGAAATCAGCCACCGCAGCCAGGACTTCATCGCGGTGGCCGCCCAGGCCGAAGCCGACCTGCGTGCACTGATCGGCATTCCGGACGATTACGCCGTGTTGTTCCTGTCCGGCGGCGCGACCACGCACCAGGCGCTGCTGGGGCTGAACTTCGCCGCGCCGGGCCAGGTCGTCGACTACGTGGTGACCGGGCACTGGGGCAAGACCGCCATCAGGCAGGCCAAGCCTTATTGCACGGTCAACATCGCTGCCGATGGCGAAGCGGGCGGCTTCCACGACATCCCCGCGCGAGATACCTGGCAGCTCACGCCGGGCGCGGCCTACGTGCACATCACCGCCAACGAAACCATCCACGGCGTCGAGTTCCGCGACACGCCGGACGTGGGCGACGTGCCGCTGTTCGCCGACTTCAGCTCGTCGATCGCCTCCGAGCCGCTGGACGTGTCGAAGTACGGCGTGATCTACGCCGGTGCGCAGAAGAACCTCGGCCCGGTCGGCGTGGCGGTGGTGATCATCCGCAAGGACCTGTTCGAACGCGCCGGCCAGCCGCGCGCCGACATCTTCGATTACCGCTCGCATGCCGAGCGCGATTCCATGCTCAACACGCCGCCGACCTGGAACTGGTACCTGGCGGGTCTCGTGTTCAAGTGGATGCTGGCCGAAGGCGGCGTCGCCGAGTTCGCCCGCCGCAATGCGGTGAAGTCGACGCTGGTCTATGACGCCATCGACGCTTCAGTCGGCTTCTACCGCAACGAGGTGGTCCCGGCCGCGCGTTCGCGGATGAACATCCCGTTCTTCCTGCCCGACGACACCCTCACCGCGCGCTTCGTGGCCGAGTCAAAGACCGCCGGCCTGCTGGCGCTGAAGGGCCACAAGGCGGTCGGCGGCATCCGCGCCTCGCTGTACAACGCGCTGCCGGTCGAGGGCGCGCAGGCGCTGGTGGACTTCATGCGCGATTTCCAGCAGCGCAATGGATGAGTGAACTCCTTGTAGGAGCGACGTGAGTCGCGACCGCCAACCTTCCGGTCGCGACTCACGTCGCTCCTACAGAAAGCACCTTTAGGAAACGCGAATGGCCTCCAAGCCCACCAAACCCAGCAAGCCGAAGAAGACCGCCAAGCCCGCCGCGGGCAAGAAAGCCGACGCAACGCCCGCACCGGCCCTCTCCGACGTGCGCGCCAAGATCGACGGCATCGACCGCCAGATCCAGTCGCTGATCGCCGAGCGTGCGCAGTTCGCCCACCAGGTCGGCAAGGCCAAGGGCAAGCTCGCCGCCGCCGTCGATTACTACCGTCCCGAGCGCGAGGCGCAGGTGCTGCGCATGGTGGTGGACCGCAACGAGGGGCCGCTGTCGGACGAAGTGCTGGTGCATGTCTTCCGCGAGATCATGTCCGCCTGCCTCGCCCAGCAGGAGCCGCTGAAGATCGGCTACCTCGGTCCGGAGGGCACCTTCAGCCAGCAGGCGGTGCTCAAGCACTTCGGCCGCTCCGCGCACGGCCTGCCGCTGGCGAGCATCGAGGAAGTCTTCCAGGAAGTGGCCAGCGGCAACGCCGACTTCGGCGTGGTGCCGGTCGAGAACTCGGGGCAGGGCACCATCCAGATCACGCTGGACATGTTCCTGACCTCGGACCTGAAGATCTGCGGCGAGGTCGAACTGCGCGTGCACCAGTTCCTGATGTCGCGCAGCGGCCGCATCGACGACATCGAACGCATCTATGCGCACCCGCAGTCGTTCGCGCAGACCGCGGGCTGGCTGCGCGCCAACCTGCCGAAGGTGGAGAAGGTGCCGGTCTCCAGCAACGCCGAGGGCGCGCGTCGCGCGCGCGGCAACGACGACGCGGCGGCCATTGGCGGCGAGAGCGCCGCACACGTGTATGGCCTGAAGAAGGTCGTCATGAGCCCGATCCAGGACGACAAGGACAACACCACCCGCTTCCTGGTGATCGGCCGCAGCCTGTTCCCGCCGTCAGGCCACGATCGCACCTCGGTGCTGGTCTTCATCCACGACAAGCCCGGCGCGCTGTTCGACGTGCTCAGCCCGTTCGCGCGCCACGGCATCAGCATGAACCGCATCGAGTCGCGCCCGTCGCACCACGCCAAGTGGGAGTACGGCTTCTTCATCGACCTGGCCGGCCACATCGACGACGATGCGATGAAGCTGGCGCTGGCCGAGCTGAAGCAGCACTCGGCCCAGATCAAGGTGTTGGGGTCGTATCCGGTCGCGGTGCCGTGATGACGTCATGTTGAACTGCGTCCGGTCGTCGCATCGCCCCGTTCGTCATCCCGGCGCAAGCCGGGATCCACGTTGACGTTGCCTTTCGCCAGACCAGCAAGAGCAGGATGGATCCCGGCGTTCGCCGGGATGACGGAAACCTTCCGTCGTTCGCCCGGACTGCCGATCTCATTCATCCTCAATACCCGCAACGAATTGCCATGACACAAGACTGGATCGCCTCCGCCGGCCAACCGCTCCGCGGCACCCTCGACATCCCCGGCGACAAGTCGGTCTCGCACCGCGCGGTGATGTTCGCCGCACTGGCCGACGGCACGTCGACCATCGACGGTTTCCTCGAAGGCGAAGACACCCGCGCCACCGCCGCGATCTTCTCGCGGGTCGGGGTACGCATCGAAACCCCGTCGCCTTCGCGGCGCATCGTGCACGGCGTCGGCGTGGATGGCCTGAAGCCCGCTGATGGCGACCTCGACTGCGGCAACGCCGGCACCGGCATGCGCCTGCTCGCCGGCCTGCTGGCCGCGCAGCGGTTCGACAGCGTGCTGGTCGGCGATGTCTCGCTGTCCAAGCGTCCCATGCGCCGCGTCACCGCCCCGCTGTCGACGATGGGCGCGCGCATCGATACGGAAGAAGGCGGCCTGCCGCCGCTGCGCATCCACGGCGGCCAGCCGCTGACCGGCATCGACTACACGCTGGAAGTCGCCAGCGCGCAGGTGAAGTCGGCGGTGCTGCTGGCCGGCCTGTACGCCGACGGCGACACCGTCGTGCGCGAGCCGCACCCCACGCGCGACTACACCGAGCGCATGCTGAAGGCGTTCGGCGTCGACATCGACTTCTCGCCGGGCTTCGCACGCCTGCGCGGCGGCCAGCGGCTGGCGGCGACCGATATCGCGGTACCGGCGGATTTCTCGTCGGCGGCGTTCTTCCTGGTCGCGGCCAGCATCATCCCGGACTCGGAGCTGCGCCTGCGCGCGGTCGGCCTGAATCCGCGCCGCACCGGCCTGCTGCAGGCGCTGCGGCTGATGGGCGCCGACATCACCGAAGAGAACGCCAGCGAACATGGCGGCGAGCCGGTCGCCGACCTGGTGGTGCGCCATGCGCCGCTGCGCGGCATCGCCGTGCCCGAGGCGCTGGTGCCGGACATGATCGACGAGTTCCCGGCGCTGTTCGTTGCGGCGGCCGCCGCGGACAGTCCCACCGTCGTGCGCGGCGCGGCCGAGCTGCGGGTGAAGGAGTCCGACCGCCTCGCCGCGATGGCCAACGGCCTGCGCACGCTCGGCTTGCGGGTGGACGAAACGCCGGATGGCGCGACGATCTTCCCCGGCGAGCTGCAGGGTGGGGTGGTCGACAGTCATGGCGACCACCGCATCGCGATGGCGTTCTCCATTGCCGGCCAGCTGGCGAAGGGCGAGGTGCGCGTCGGCGATGTGGCGAACGTGGCGACCTCGTTCCCGAACTACGATGCGCTGGCGACAGGCGCCGGTTTCGCGCTGCGAAAGGCGTAATCGGCTGACAACAGGGGTGTGATGTGGGAGCGACGTAAGTCGCGATGACCCACCTCATGACGGCTTCGCGACTTACGTCGCTCCCACAAAAAGCTGCTTTGTCTTACGCCACGAAAAAGGGGGACGCCTTGCCCGCGTCCCCCTTTCCTTTCCTCGTTCGCTCCATGTCAGGAGCGCAGGTGATGCCGGTTAGATAGGATTGAAGTCCACCGGCACCTTCACGCTGGTGGCAATGGCCTTGCCATTGCGCATGGCCGGCTCGAAGCGCCACTGCTTCACGGCACTGACTGCCGCACGATCCAGCTCGCGCTCGCCGCTGCGTTCGACCACGCTGACATTGACCGGGTTGCCCTGGGCATCCACTTCGGCCAGCACGACCACGGTGCCGCCGACGCCGGCACGCAGCATCGAGGCCGGATACTTCGGCTCCGCGTTGCCGGCCATCGGGCGTGCGTCGCGGCTGATGGGGGCCGGACGATTCGCCGCAGCACGCTCGCGGTTGGCGGTCGCCGCGGCGCGTTCCCGGGCGGGCGTCGTGGCCGCGGGCTCATCGATCACGCTGCCGGGCACGGTGGCGACCGGGGCCTCGGCAGGCGCGCGCGACTGGCTCCACCAGATCAGGCCGCCGGCGGTCACCGCAAAGGCCAGCAGCGTCAGCAGGACGGGCGAGGTGGTGCGGCGCGGTTCGACCGTGGTGTCTTCGACGGTATCCGGGGCGCGGTATTCGTTGTTGGTGGGCATCGACATGTGAACCTCCGTTTCGCGTTGTGGGTTCCGCGTTGGAACGGTGCCGAGTCTTTGCGCGACGATGTTTGCGATGCGTGATTGGGCGATGAAACGAGCCGGATTGAGTTCAGCTAACGAAACGCGCATTCATCGGTGTGCAAGGTGCGTGCATGCGCGGAGCTTTTCCGTGCTGTGGCCGCGCATGAGCGTATAGGAAGCTCCGAACCACGACCCCCGTTCGTGGCGAGCTCGTCGAACCACGCTGCTGGCGTCGATGTGCGCCGTCGTCGCTTCTGGATCTTAGCGAAGGGCCGGGTTCGACAGGCTCACCACGAACGGATCTCTGGCAGCGCTGAACATCCGTTGGCATCGTTGCGGCGCCCACGCGGCATCGTGCGCCGTGCCGACTCGCATCACCGCATCTTGAAATCGATCGGCACCGTCACCGCGCCCGGCACCGGCTGGCCATCGCGCTGCGCCGGCTGGAAGCGCCACTGGCGCACGGCGTTGACGGCGGCGCGATCCAGATCGCGCGATCCGCTGCGTTGCGCCACCTCGACCGAGGTCGGCAGGCCGTCCACGCCGACTTCCACGCGCACCATGACCGTGCCCTGGTCGCCATTGCGCATCGCGGAGGAGGGGTATTCCGGTGCCGGGGTCTGGCCGGGAATCGGTACGGGCACTTCGCCGGGCGCCAGCGCGACCGGCGCGGCCGGTGCCGTCGGATCGGTTGGCGCGGTGGGCAGCGGCGTTTCGGAGACCGGGGCCGGCATCGGCTTCTCTTCCACCAGTTGCGGACGCTCCTCGGCCGCAGGCCGCGGTGCCGGCTCTTCCATCCCGCTGGCGCCCGCGCCGGTGGACAGGGGTTCCGGCAGCGCCTCGATGGGCAGCGGCTTGCCCGGTGCGGTCGCCTCCGGGGTATAGAAGCCGTCGTCGCGGCCGGCCCACCAGACGATGACGAACAGCAGCAGGCCGATGCCGAAGGCGATGCCGGCATTGCGCAGGGCGGTGCGGGGCAGGCGGAAGGTGAAGTGCGGGTCGTGCGGTTGCTGGGCCGACATGGGGATCACCGGAAAAGACGCGCCGATTCTTGCACAGCCGTGGTTAACCGCACGGGCAGGCGGTCGCAGATGGGCGATAATGCCGGCTTCCCACGCCAGACTGCTGTTTCCATGCTCGATCCCGTCCTGCTCCGCACCCAGCCCGCCGAACTCGCCCAGCGCCTCAAGGAGACCCGCGGTTTCGACCTGGACGTGTCCCGGATCGCCGACCTGGAAGCCGCCCGCAAGCAGATCCAGAAGCGCACCGAGGAACTGCAGAACCTGCGCAACACCCGCTCCAAGGCCATCGGCCAGGCCAAGGCCAAGGGCGAGGACGTGTCGGCGCTGATGGCGGAAGTGGCCGGCTTCGGCGACGAGCTGAAGGCCTCGGAAGTGAGGCTGGACGAGATCCGCAGCGAGATCGAAACCATCGCGCTCGGCATCCCAAACCTGCCGCATGCCAGCGTGCCGCTCGGCGGCGACGAGGCCGGCAACGTCGAGCAGCACCGCTGGGGCACGCCGCGCACGTTCGACTTCGACGTGAAGGACCACGTGGAACTCGGCGCCCGCCACGGCTGGCTGGACGCCGACACCGCCGCCAAGCTGTCCGGCGCGCGCTTCACCGTGCTGCGAGGCCAGCTGGCGCGCCTGCACCGCGCGCTCGCGCAGTTCATGCTCGACCTGCACACCAACGAACACGGCTACGAGGAAACCAGCGTTCCCGTCATCGTCAACGCCGACTCGATGCGCGGCACCGGCCAGTTGCCGAAGTTCGAGGAAGACCTGTTCGCCACCCAGCTGGGCGAGCACACGCGCTACCTGATCCCGACCTCGGAAGTACCGCTGACGAATATCGTCCGCGACGAGATCCTCGACGACGCCCGCCTGCCGCTGCGGATGACCGCGCATTCGATGTGCTTCCGGTCGGAAGCGGGCAGCGGCGGTCGCGACGTGCGCGGCATGATCCGCCAGCACCAGTTCGAGAAGGTGGAGCTGGTCTCCATCGCGCGCCCGTCCGAGAGCTACGACGAGCAGGAGCGCATGACCCGCGCCGCCGAGACCGTGCTGGAGAAGCTCGGCCTGCCGTACCGCCGCATGCTACTGTGCACCGGCGACATGGGCTTCGGCGCCACCAAGACCTACGACCTGGAAGTCTGGCTGCCCTCGCAGGCCATGTACCGCGAAATCTCATCCTGCTCGAACTGCGAGGACTTCCAGGCCCGCCGCATGCAGGCCCGCTGGCGCAACCCCGCCACCGGCAAGCCGGAGCCCGTGCACACGCTCAACGGCTCCGGCACCGCCGTCGGCCGCTGCCTGATCGCGGTGATGGAGAACTATCAGAACGCCGACGGCTCGATCACCGTGCCTGAGGCGTTGCGGCCGTATATGGGTGGGGCCGAACAGATCGCGTGATCGCAATTCCCTTCTCCCCGCGAGCGGGGAGAAGGTGCCCGAAGGGCGGATGAGGGGCTGCTGTTGGCGCAGGACTTCCCGTTCCGCGGTCCGCCGTTGATCGATTGCGGGAAGCGGGTGAAAGCGTCCGACATCCCTCTCCGCTCGCCCCTCACCCGCCCTTCGGGCACCCTCTCCCCGCTGCGCAGGGCGAGGGGAGTCATCCCAGCTTCTTAGCGCGTCTTTAGAGAACCGCTCGCTTGCGCGGGCCGAATGGAATGTCCCTTGTCCATGCTGGCCGGGGACGTGGTGATTCCCTCTCCCCGCAAGCGTGGCGATTCCTTCTCCCCGCGAGCGGGGAGAAGGTGCCCGAAGGGCGGATGAGGGGCAGCTTTTCGCGCTGTGCGTCACGTGCCCATTCCTCGATTCTCGAACGCTGGACCTTGGCGCACCCTCACACCAGCCCGTCTTCGCTCGCCCCTCACCCGCCCGCTGGGCACCCTCTCCCCGCTTCGCAGGGAGAGGGGAGTGGACCTGCCTTTTCCTCACCCCAAAGAAAACGGCCCGCTTGCGCGGGCCGAACGGAGAGGAGCGGTTGGTGCTTATGGGATCAGGCGGCCTTGCGCAGCGGGGCCGGGATGCTGGCCAGCGCGGCTTCGATGGCCTGCGCCTTGTGCTCGGGCGAGTAGGCCACGCGCTCGGCGCGGATGAATTCCACGTCGGTGATGCCCAGGAAGCCGAACACCTGCTTCAGGTACGGCGCCACGAAGTCGATCGCGGTGCCGGCGTACTCGCCGCCGCTGGCCTCGGCCACGATGACCTTCTTGCCGCCGGCCAGGCCCACGGGGCCGTTCTCGGTGTACTTGAAGGTGCGGCCGGCCACGGCGACGCGGTCGATCCAGGCCTTCAGGGTGGACGGCACGCCGAAGTTGTAGCGCGGCACGCCCAGCACGATGACGTCGGTGGCCAGGAACTGCTGCATGGCGGCCTCGCCGGCTTGTGCGGCGGCGGCATCGCCCCCACCCAGAATGGCGTTGGTCAGGTGGGGCAGCGGGTCGGCATCGAGGTCGCGGTAGGTGACCTCCAGCCCGGGCACGCTGTCCTGCCAACGGGCTACGATGGCGGCGGTCAGTTGTCGGCTGACGGAGTTGGCGGCCAGCGCGCTGCTGTCGATATGCAATAGTTTCACGGTGGTTCTCCAGTCGGATGCGGCCAGTGCCGCCTGGAGATCACTGTAGGTCGTTGCATTATTGGGATAAACGTGGTCTAACGTCACTGATTGTTCTAAAGGCGGAACTATTGTCATGCAGCACGACCTCAACGACCTCTATTACTTCGCCATGGTGGTGGACCACGGTGGCTTCGCCGCGGCCGAGCGCGCCCTGGGCATTCCCAAGTCCCGCCTGAGCCGGCGCATCAGCCAGCTGGAGACGGATCTGGGCGTGCGCCTGCTGCAGCGCTCGACGCGCCGCTTCGCCGTCACCGACGTCGGCACGAGCGTGCACCGCCATGCGCAGACCATGCTGGCCGAGGCCCAGGCCGCGCGCGAAGTGGTCGACCGCCTCAGCGCGGAACCGCGCGGCGTGGTGCGCGTCAGCGTGCCGGTGGCGGTGGCGCAGATGCAGTTGCCGAAGATCCTGCCGGCCTTCCTCGACAAGTACCCGAAGGTGCGGCTGCAGCTGCACGTCAACAACCGCCGCGTCGACATCATCAACGAGGGCTACGACGTGGCGCTGCGCGTACGCGCCAAGCTCGACGACGACGGCAGCCTGGTGATGCGCAGCTTCGGCCAGATCCAGGAGCTGCTGGTCGCCAGTCCCAAGTACCTCAATCGCGCCGGCCGCCCGAAGATGCCGGAAGACCTGGCCGAGCACGTGACGCTGAGCATCAGCGAGGACGAGGCGCGCCAGCGCTGGGAGCTGCATGGTCCCGCTGGCGAGGTGCGCCGGATCGAATTGAATCCGCGCCTGGCCGGTTTCGATTTCCCGCTGCTGCAGTCGATGGCGAAGGACGGCTACGGCATCACGCTGCTGCCGGAGACGGTATGCGCCGAGGCCGTGCGCAAGGGCGAGCTGGAGGTGGTGCTGCCGGAATGGAGCCTGCCGCAGGGCATCTGCCATGCGGTGTTCGCCTCGCGCCGGGGTCTGTTGCCGGCGGTGCGGGTGTTCATCGATTTCCTGGCCGAGCACCTGCCGCAGCAGATCGAGTCGTCGCGGCTGGACTGTGGTGGCGCCTGCGCGGAGGCGAAGGAGAAGGCCATCGCGATGGCGATCGACAACACCAAGGCCGCCAAGGTGAAGAAGGCCTCGTAGGCCACGGCGGCAGGGTTCGTGCGAAAATGCCGTCCGGCCTGCAAGGGGCCGGGCGTGCCGCCGGGGTAGGGCGGCGATGCTCCGCGACAGGGGCGCGGGCAGTTCCAGACAACGGAGAGATGGCTGAGCGGTTTAAGGCAGCAGTCTTGACTGCGTAGGCCGAAGGCCGGAGCGAACATCGACCGCAGGTCGATGGTAAAACTGCCGTACGGCGCGCAGCGCCGCGGTAGGGTAGTGACAACGGAGAGATGGCCGAGTGGTTTAAGGCAGCAGTCTTGAAAACTGCCGTAGGTGTAAGCCTACCGTGGGTTCGAATCCCACTCTCTCCGCCAAACCGACTGTTGCAATTTGAAGTGCTACTCATCACTGCTCAGGAGGAGCGCGTGCTGAAATCCATAAAAGCAATCAGTCATACCAAGTTTGAGAACTTGACATACGACCTAATGCTTTGCTTGGGGATGCGAAATGTTATTTGGCGAAGTCCTGGCCCTGACGGAGGCAGAGATATCGAGGGCATAGTCCTGCGAGAGGATCCGACTGGTGAACTTTTCAGTGAAAGTTGGTTTGTGGAATGTAAGCGCTACGCCGCCTCCATTTCCTGGCCGATTGTCTACGAGAAAGTCGCTTACGCTGAGAGTAACAGGGCGGACGTTCTGCTTATGGTCACGACCGCAAACATTACGCCAAGCTGTGCTACAGAAATATCAAAGTGGAATGCGCAGCGCCGCGGCTTGAGAATAAGTCGACTAGATGGTCCTCAACTTGAAGTTAAGTTGCGGAGCTTTCCGCTACTCCTAGCAAAATATCAGCTCATTAAAGGGCCGGCGCAATATCCCGTTAGCTTTCAGAAAATTGCATCGATACTGGCCGTCGTGTGCACGGTCGCGGAAGCTGAGCTGGAAATTGCGGCGGAGTCTGTCGCTGCGGATGCGGCTTTCGAACTTTCGCGCTTCGTCTCTTCTCGAATAGCGCAAGTTGAGGTGCTCGGTAGGTTTGATATAGCTGCTAAGCGGAAGGTTGCGGTGCCGTTATGGTTGACTGGCTTGGTAGAGCTCTCGCAAAATTTAATATGCTTCTTGGCTTACCTTCGCTACGTAATTCGCGCAAAGGGTGGCTTTAAAGTCGCGGTGGCGCCGACGCCTGGGATGTCTCTTTGCTTGTCTGTTGATCTTGGTGTGGGTGACTTGGTGATTGGCGACGATTCCGACCTAGTGGTTGTTGGAATGTGGTGTGGAGTTCAGTACCGTATTTCGGGTGATGATCTGATTTTATGGGAGGAGGGTTGATGGCGCTAGAATCTACGATTGATACGCGGACACTCTATAACTTTATCCATCAAGTCGTGAATCCGTTAAATGGAGTTATTGGAACCATAGATAATATGATTGATGGATCCCTAAAGGGAGACAAAGATCAGCGATTGAAAGCAGTAAGAGCTCAGTTGGAGCATTCAGTAGAGCTGATAAGGAATATGGCCTACTTGTCTAGGTTGAGTATTCCGAGTGAGCTCGAAAGGCTCAAATCGGTTCCGCAACGCTGCGTAGTGCCTGAGTTAATAATTCAGGCTGCACAATTTTTTCAGGAGTCAGACTCCCATATTGATGTTGAGCTTGATGACCCCGAAACTCAGTACATTGTTTTTGGCTCCAAAGATTTGCTGCGTCAGGTTTTCATGAATTTGTTCGACAACGCGGCAAAGTACTCTGATCAGCAATCTAAGGTTTTGGTGTCGACCAGGGTTCAGAGGCTTACAAAGAATCTTATTGTTGAGGTCTCTAATACCGGCGTCGGATTTCATAACTCGGATAAAGAAAAAATCTTTGATTTAGGAGTTAGAGGTGGCGAGGCGGAGGCTCACACGGGAGAAGGGTCGGGTATTGGGTTGTATATTTGTAGGCAGGTTCTAGAGCAAGTTTTTGGAGCAACTATTGAGGCGGAGCATAGTGGCGCGGGGCGAACCACAACTGTCCGATTAAGATTTCCAAGGTTCAAGAACGAAGGCCAGCGCTCGACTAGGAGGTAGATATGTTTGTTGGCAAACGAGTACTGTTGGTGGATGACCAGCCGCCGGCTGTCGCATGGTTGAGGGAGTATCTGGAGAGTGGTGGAGCTGAAGTTGTAATGGAGCCATCATTTTCGGCTGCTTTGGATGCGCTCAATCAGAGAAGGAATCACTTCGACTTGGTGACGATCGATTTAATGATGCCGACGACAGGCGTTCCTGATTCCATGTTTGCAGCTAGGCCTCCTTTGTATACGCAGTTCCCTGGGCTGCTACTTGCAATAGCTGCTAGAAATTCTGGGTATGGTTCTAATAAAGTTCTTCTTTATTCCGTTCAGGATACTGATGAGATCGAGACAGAAGCTGCGCGTGTCGGCGTTGGCTACTGTGTTAAGGGTCGGCCAAGGGATTTGAAAGAGCGCATACGATCTTTGCTGGATCGTTGAATTGATGGTCAGAATAATTTAGTGGCGACTGTAGTTGGGCTTGAGCTTGACGGTACAGTGATATTGTTGTCATGCGTGTTGTGTGTAGACCACACCCATAACTATCCGCTACACCCAGTTCGCCACCTGCCCGCTAAATGGCGGTTTCCCATCGATGGACGCTACCTCGCATGAAGATGACGCCCACCCCCATCACCGCCGCCATCGCCGGCCTCTTCGCCGGCGTCGCCATGCCCCTGATCTGGCCGAAGCTGGGCGACGAGACGATGTACTGGGTGTTCGCGTTCCTGCTGGTGATCGCGCTGCCGATGCATGTGCTGGTCGTGGGCATCAACCCGACCCGCAATGCCGAGGGCAGGGGAGGCATCGATGCCGCCACGCTCAAGCGCGTCGTCATCTGGCTGGTGGCCGGCATCGCCGCCGTCGCGCTGATGAAGATCGTCGCGCCCTGACGGGAATCGCCGGGTAAGGCGCTCGGCTGCATCCAGGCGTTGCGTGAGGCGGTCCCGGTGGTGCGTCCCGGGTGCGCTTCGCTTACCCGGGCTACGGGGGCGGGGCGTGACCTCTGGCGCTGTTGCGGGGGTGTGCGGTCCGTAAGATCGGACGTAAACCGGGGAGACAACGATGCGTCCATTGCTCGCGATTGGCCTGTTCGTGCTGCTGCCGTTCGCCGCCCCGGCGGCCGGTCCCGCAGCCAATCCCATTCCCACCCGCGCCGCACTGGATGCCGAAGTCGCCGCGGCCATGAAGGCCGCGCAGGCCAACGGCCTGGCCATCGCGGTGATCGACGACGGCAACGTCGTCCATGTCGCCGCCTACGGCCAGCGCAACGCGAAAGGCGATCCGCTGCAGACCGACACCGTGATGTATGGCGCGTCCCTGACGAAGGCGGTCTTCGCGTACACGGTGATGCAGCTGGTGGAGGAGGGCAGGCTCGACCTCGACCGCCCTGTCGGCGAGTACTTCGCCAAACCGCTGACCGACTATCCCGCCGAGGACGCCTACGGTCCCTGGCCAGACCTGGCCGGTGATCCCCGCTGGAAGAACATCACCGCACGCCATTTGCTGACCCACAGCAGCGGCTTCGCCAACTTCGCCTATCTCGAACCCGACGGGAAGCTGCGCTTCCACTTCGATCCCGGTACGCGCTACGCATACTCCGGCGAAGGCCTGATCCTGCTGCAGTACGTGCTCGAGCGCGGGCTGGGCCTGGACCTGGGCGCGGAGATGCAGCGGCGCGTGTTCGACCGTTTCGACATGCCGAACACCAGCATGATGTGGCGCGCGGATTTTGCCGCCAATCTCGCCGATGGCTGGATGGAGGACGGCACGGTGGAGCCACACGACGAGCGCAGCCGCGTGCGCGCCGCCGGCTCGATGGATACCACCATTGCCGACCTCGCCAACTTCGTTGCCGCCTACATCCGCGGCGAAGGCCTGGAGCCGGCTACGTTCGACGCGATGACCTCGCCGCAGCTTCCCATCACCACCGCCAGCCAGTTTCCCACGCTGCAGGACGAACTGCCCGTCGCGCAGCGGCGCAAGGATCTGGACGCCGGGCTCGGCGTGGTGGTCTTCGACGGCCCGCAGGGCGCGGGCTTTTTCAAGGGCGGGCACAACGATTCCACCGGCAACACCTGGGTGTGCGTGAAACAGGGCAGGCGCTGCGTGGTGATCCTGGGCAACGACGTGCGCGCCGAGCGCGCATTCCCGCGGCTGGTGGCCTTCGTGCTGGGCGAGACCGGTGTGCCGTGGCGGTGGGAGTACGGCAGCGGCAAGGTCTTCGTCGACTGACGCAGGCGCCGTGGTGCAGGGCTGGCCGGCCAGGCACCGGGGTGGCAGGGAGGACGCGGCGGACCGGGCGGCCTGTTCTGCGTCAGCGCATACCCGTGGGGAGCGTGGGGCGATGTCGCCCGGCGTTCGGTGTTTCTGGTGGATCAGTGCGTCGTTTCGATCCAGCGTTCCGTGTTTCTGATGGATCAGTGCATCGTTTCGATCCAGTGTTCCGTCTTTTTGATGGATCAGTGCATCGTTTCGATCCAGCGTTCCGTCTTTTTTGATGGATCAGTCCATCGTTTCGACCCAGTGCTCCATCTTTTTGATGGATCCATGCATCGTTTCGATCCAGTGTTCCATCATTTCGATGGATCAATGCATCGTTTCGACCCAACGTTCCATCTTTTTGATGGAACGGTCCATCGTTTCGATGGATCGTTGCATCGTTTCGATGCAGCGTTGGATCATGGTGATGGATGAGTGGATCAATCCGCGATTTAACATTCTTAACATCACGTTGACCTCTCACTGTGAGATGCGGACTACAATGCTGCGTCGCATCAGTCGATGTCTGCGTCCATGCTTCGGGGAAGGACGCACATCTGCAGCGCTTCTGCGCGCAGCGTGCCTGGCACGCGGCACCCTGTTTTCCTGCGCCCGATGGCGGCGCCTTCTTCCGATGCGATGACTCTCCCCGCCGGCGTCCCTGGACGCCTTCGCGTCGTGCCTTGTGCGCGGCATCTCCCCACTCTGGAGTGCACCTGCATGAGCCTGTTGAAACAACCCACGCCACCTTTTCTTCTCGCCACCGACCTCGACGGCACCTTCCTGGCCGGCGATCCGGACGCGCGCAAGCGCCTGTACCACCTGGTCGACGCGCATCCCGACGTCAAGCTGGCGTGGGTCACCGGTCGCGGCCGTGAAGCGATCCTGCCGCTGCTCGCCGATCCCGGCCTGCCCACACCCGATTACGTCATCTGCGATGTCGGCGCCACCGTGCTGCGCACCGCCGACATGCAGCCGATCCAGCCGCTGCAGTCGCAGATCGAAGCGCGCTGGCCGGGTGAGCACGTGGTCGCCGAGGCCATGCGCCGGTTCCCGATGCTGGTGCGCCAGGAAGTGCCGCAGGAACGCCGCTGCTCGTACTACTGCCATCCGGAACAGCTGTCCACGATCCAGACGGACGTGGAAGCCGTCGCCGCCTCCCTGGGCTGCGAGGTGCTGTATTCGGCCGACCGCTACCTGGACATCCTGCCGCGGGAAACGCGCAAGGGCAGCACGCTGACCGCGCTGGTGGACGAACTGGCGCTGGACCCGTCGCGCGTGCTGGTCGCCGGTGACACGCTCAACGACCTGTCGATGTATGGCGAAGGCTTCCCCGGCGTCTGCGTGGGCGAATCGGAACCGGCGCTGGTGGCCGCCACCGCCGGCATGGACAACGTGCTGCATGCGGAGGCTCCCGGGTGCGGCGGCATCTTGCAGGCGATGGCGCATTTCGCGCTGCTCGATGCCGACGACTACCTGCCCACGCCGCATCCGCCCGGCAAGGCCGAACTGGTGATGGTCTACCACCGCCTGCCGTACGAGGAACACATCGTCGATGGCCAGCGCGTGCGCAAGCCGCACAGCTCGCCCAACGGCATCATCCCCAGCCTGCTCAGCTTCTTCGGCGAAGGCCAGCCCGGTTCGTGGGTGGCGTGGACGGTGGACGATCCGAAGGCGCCGCCGATCGAGGCGCGCGCCCCGGTGGATGCCGAGCGCTATCCCGGCCTCACGGCGACCCACGTACCGCTGACGAAGCACGAGGTGGACGTGTTCTACAAGCGCTTCTCGAAGGAAGCGTTCTGGCCGGTGATCAACAGCTTCTGGGAGCGCGCGCGCTTCAACGAAGACGACTGGGAACTCTTCAAGCGCGTCAACCGCCGCTTCGCCGAAGCCGCCGCTGCCGAGGCCGCGCCGGGCGCGACGGTCTGGCTGCACGACTACAACCTGTGGATGGTGCCGTCGGTGCTGCGCGAACTCCGCCCGGACGTGAAGATCGCCTTCTTCCACCACACGCAGTTCCCGTCGGCGGACATCTTCGCGATCCTGCCGTGGCGTCGCGAGATCCTCGGCAGCCTGCTGGCCTGCGACTACGTGGGCTTCCACATCCCGCGCCATGCGGAGAACTTCACCGACGCGGTGCGCAGCACGTTCCCGGTGGAAGTGACGCAACGCGCGTCGTGCGCGCCGCGCTTCCTGACCTTCGGCTGCGCCGTGGGCGTTGAAGACATGGCCACCGAGTTGCGCATCGACGGACGCACGGTGCGCATCGGCGCGCATCCGATCGGCACCGACGTGGGCCGCATCCGGGACTGCCTGGAGACAGAGCAGGTAGCCGACGACATCGTGCGCATCCGCGACGAAATCGGCCGGCGCAAGCTGGTGCTGTCGATCGAGCGGCTGGACTACACCAAGGGCATCCTGCAGAAGTTGCATGCGTTCGAGCGCCTGCTGGACGAGTCGCCGGAACTGCGCGGCGAGGTGACGCTGGTGCTGGTCTGCGTGCCGGCGGCCAAGGAGATGACCGTGTACCGCCCGCTGCAGCAGCAGATCGAGCAGGCGGTGGGCCGCATCAACGGCCGGCTGTCGCAGCTGGACTGGACGCCGGTGCGCTTCTTCTCGCGTGTGCTGCCGTTCGCCGACGTGGTGGCGCACTACGCCGCGGCCGATGTCATGTGGATCACGCCACTGCGCGATGGCCTGAACCTGGTGGCGAAGGAGTTCGTCGCCGTGCAGGGCCTGGAGGGCGGCGACGGCGTGCTGGTGTTGTCGGAGTTCGCCGGCGCGGCGGCGGAGTTGAAGGGCGCCGTGCTGACCAACCCGCACGATCCGGCCGACATGGCGCGCACGTTGCGGCAGGCACTGGTGATGACACCGGGCGAACGCGAAGATCGCCAGCGCCGGTTGTTCGACATCGTGCGCCACCACGACCTGTCGCGCTGGGGCCGCGAATTCCTGGCGGCGGCACGCGGCACGGACGGCACGACGACCGCGGAGCCGCACCCGGCGATCGCGGCTTAATGCATTTACGTTTGACTCGCCGCGTTTACGTGGAGATAGTCGAGTCACACAGGGGACAGGAGACACGCGATGCGGATGCTGGTCGTGCGGAGCATGGCCTGGTTGCTGATCGCGGCCGCCGCGCTGGTGCTGCTCGGGTTGGCGCAGGCGCCCGAGCTGTGGGCCCGCTGAGCGCGGGCAAAAGAAAACCCGGCCAACCAGGTCGGGTCTGAAAGGGGGAGTCCCCGGCTCCGGCAGTGCTGCTTGCTCAAGGCAGCGCCCGTGTTCCATTGCAGAGCGTCCATTCCTGGACTGCGCAGGGCGTGCTGCCGGGGACGCATGCATCGTCGCGCAGGGCATTCACATTCGCAGTCGGGCGATGTCTCGGTGTGCTGTAGGAAAAATCCTACCTGCCGTCATGGATCAACCGAACAGGCCGTTGACCGCGCCGTAGCCCATCGCCTGCGGGTCGGGCAGGGCGGTGCGGTCGTCGCGCAGGAAGGTGCCGACCTGCGTGGCCAGTCGTCCGTACATGGACTCGGCGAGGGCCGATCCGGTGCTGACGCGCCGCACGCCGAGGGCTTCGAGCGCGGCGAGGTCCTGCAGTTGCGGGCGCAGCATCACGTTGAGCGGCAGGCTGCAGTCCGCGGCGATCGCGCGGATGGCGTCGGCGTCGACCAGTCCGGGCACGAACAGGCCGTCGGCGCCGGCCTCGCGATAGGCCGCGGCGCGCCGGAGGGTTTCGTCGACGCGCATGCCATCCTCGGCCAGTCCGCGCAGGTAGACGTCGGTACGCGCGTTGATGAAGACGTCCACGCCCTGTGCGGTGCAGGCTTGGCGGATGGCGCGGATCTTGGCCGCCAGCACGGCCGGATCGCCGGCACCGTCCTCGAGGTTGATCCCGGCGGCACCGGCGTGCGCCACGCGCAGGACGATCCCGGCGACGGTGTCGGGATGGTCCGCGTAGCCGCCTTCGACATCGACCGTCAACGGCACCTCGATGACGCGGGCGATGCCGGCGACGGCATGCAGCAGGGCATCGACGTCGAGGGCATCGCCATCGGGATAACCCTGCGCCCACGCGAGTCCGGCACTGGTGGTGGCGACGGCGGGCGCGCCGAGGTGTTCGATCAGGCGGGCAGTGCCTGCATCCCAGGCGTTGGCCAGGCGGAGCAGGCCCCGGGTATGCAGGGCGCGGAAACGTGCGGCGGTGGTCATGGCGTCCGGGGTGTCGTCAGAAGGGACGACAGGGTGCCACGCCCGTGGCGGGCGGACTCACCACATGCGGACAGGGACGTTGCGCCTCTGGCCGCGGCTCAGGCGCAGAGGCGCCAGCCTTCGAACAACCGCCAGCGCCCGTCGCCGCCTTCGATGTTGATGGCGTAGTCCAGGCCCTGCCGGTGGCGCTGGTTGGCGAGCTTGACGGCGTATCCGAGCGCGGCGCCGGGGGTGGAGAAGTGCAGGGGCGGCGACTCGTTGATGGACAACTCGTAGGTGCCGTCATCGGACGGTGTGTGGAACAGGTCGAAGGTCATCATGGCGAGCGGGAAACATGGTGTCTGTGGAACAACGTACGGGGCATTCCGTGACGTCGATGCATAGACGCAGCCTGCCGTTCGCCAGGGTTAAGCGGCGTGCACGCTGCGTGAGAAAACTGTGCGGTCCGGCTGAACGGTCTACACGCGGCCTTCGCATGGACGACCGTAAAAAAGCGCGCAGTGGTCGGGCCGGCGGATCCACCCCCTCTGCCTCCCGCGCAAACCCTGCTTCCGAGTCGCAAGGCTGACACCCAGGGCACCACGAGAGAACCGAACGCAGCTTCCCGGACACCCCCTGTTCCGTGCTGCGCCTGGCGGTGGACCGCGAGTCCGACATCGTCGCCGCCCGGAGAGCCAGGCGTGTTCTCGCCGCAAACGCAAACGGGCCCGCAAGGGCCCGTTCGTGTGTCCGGCACAAGGAAACCGATCAGTGCGCGTTCTGGTGGTCCCAGGCACGCAGGCCCTGTTCCACCACGCGCAGCGCGTCGTCCACGCGCGAGGCGTCGAGTTCGGCGGTGGTGTCGCGCTCGCTGTGGATCACCTGCATCACCTTGGGCACCTGCGCCGGCTTGCCGCCGCCGAAGACCGCGAGGATCGGGTCGATCTCGTCGCCGCCGACCAGCGAGAACGAGACCGCCGGCCAGCCCGCCTTGAGGAAGGCCAGGTGGTCGGTGGGCGGGTACTTGTCGCCGGGCGCGAAGCCGAGCTTTTCCGTCCCACTGGCGGCACGCAGCGCGGCGACGAACGGCGTGCCGCTGTCCGGTGCCATCATCCACAGCGTGTCGCCCCAGCCGAACACGTCGAAGTTGACGTACAGGGCGGGCTGCTCGCGGCCGGCGGTGGCGACCCAGGCATGCGCGCCGAGCAGGCCTTTCTCTTCCAGGTCCCAGAACACCACCTGCACGCGGTGGTGTTCGAGGGGTTTGGCCTTCAATGCCTGCGCGAGTTCCAGCACGGCGGCCACGCCCGAAGCGTTGTCGGTGGCGCCATGGCCGATGGCGACCTTGTCGTAGTGCGCGCCGATCAGCAGCAGGGGCGCCTTGTCGGGACCGCCGAGGTCGGCGACGAGGTTCTCGCCGGCCTGGCCATCGCGTTCGAATGCTTCGCGCTTCCAGGCGATGCCGAGCGCATCGAGGCGCCGGACGATGGCGTCGCCACGCCCGGTCGTGTCGCCGTGCGCGCTGATCGCTTCGACCTGGCCGTGCCAGCGGCCGGACACGTCGTCGGCCCAGGCCGGCACGCTGGCGAACACGGAAAGGAGCAGGGCGCAGCGCAGGCTGCGGCGGACGTGATGCATGGTGGAACCCCCTATGACGATGGAGCGCGCAGCGGAACGCGCGGTGAGGCGCCGAGTATGCCGCAGGGCGCGCCCGGCCTCGACGGATGTACACGCATGTAGCGCACCCGCACCCGATACAATGTTAATTGCGCGGCGACGGACGGCCCGCCTACGCTCGATCCGTCCCTCGAAGGCAGCCGTTATCCATGACCATCCGCGTTTTCCTGATCGACGACCACGCCCTGGTGCGCACCGGCCTGCGCCTGATCCTCGGCACCGATACCGAGATCGACGTGGTGGGCGAGGCGGAGACCGGCGAGGCGGCACTGCCGCTGGTGCGGCAGCTGAAACCCGACGTGGTGCTGTGCGACCTGCACCTGCCCGGCTACAGCGGACTGGAAGTGACGGAACGCATCGTGCGCGCCGACATCGGCGTGCGCGTCATCATCGTGTCGGTGCTGGAGGACGGTCCGCTGCCCAAGCGCCTGCTGGAAGCCGGCGCATCCGGTTACCTCGGCAAGGCCGGCGATGCGGCGGAACTGATCCGTGCCGTGCGCGACGTGGCGCGCGGCAAGCGCTACCTGGGCAGCAACGTGGCGCAGAACCTGGCGTTGCATACGGTCGGTGGCGACGCATCGCCGTTCGACGCGCTGTCGCCGCGCGAACTGGAAGTGGCCATGCTGCTCACCCAGGGCCTGCGCCAGGAAGAGATCGCCCGTCGCCTCAATCTGAGCGCGAAGACGGTGAACACGCACAAGACGCGCCTGTTCGAGAAGACAGGCGTGCAGGACAACATCGCCCTGGCGCGCCTGGCCGCGCAGTGGGGCCTGATGGATCCGACGCGCGCGCTCTGAGCGGGTGTTCGCAGGCGTCGGAACCCTGTCCCGTCATTCCAGCGGCTTTCAACAGACGCACGTCTGGTCACGCATGGAATCCATTGCCTGTGTGAGCCGCACTGCTCAATGAAGGAGCAAGATGGGTCCCAGCGTTCGCTGGGACGACGGCGGGGTTGTCGATCAGCGCAGGTGCGTCATTCCAGCGGCTTTCAACAGACGCAGGTCTGGTCACGCCGGAATACACTGCCTGTGCGAGCCGCGCTGCTCGATGGAGGAGCAAGATGGGTCCCAGCGTTCGCTGGGACGACGGCGGAGTGGCCGGTTCGACCGTGACCCGTCATTCCAGCGAACGCTGGAAACCATTGCCTATGCGAGCCGCGCTGCTCGATGAAAGAGTAAGACGGGTCCCAACTTTCGCTGGGACGACGGCGGGGTTGTCGATCAGCGCAGGTGCGTCATTCCAGCGAACGCTGGAATCCATCGCCTATGCGAGCCGCGCTGCTCGATGAAAGAGTAAGACGGGTCCCAACTTTTGCTGGGACGACGGCGGAGTCGCTGGTTCGACTGTGCGCCTCATTCCAACGGCTTTCAACAGACGCACGTCACGCCGGAATCCACTGCCTGTGCGAGCCGCGCTGCTCGATGAAAGAGCAAGATGGGTCCCAGCGTTCGCTGGGACGACGGCGGGGTTGTCGATCAGGGCAGGTGCGTCATTCCAGCGCACGCTGGAATCCATTGCGAGCACGCGAGTGTGCGCTCTAGCGCGCAGGCTGCGCCTTCGCTTCCATCGCCGCAGTGCAGGTCTGCAGTGAGTCCACCATGGTGTCGGCAAGCCGGGTAGCGCGTGACTCCAGCGCGGCACGCGTCTCGCCGTCGGTGGGAACGCCCAGCACGGCGATCTCGTAGCGGCTGCCGCCATGCACGAACAGACGGTGGACGGAGAGCGAGCGCAGCGGTTACTCGGGTGCGTTCAGCAGGGGTCGCGCGACGGGAAAGGGTTCATCGGGATCGTCGTCGCCGAGGTTCAGCAGGCGCATCCGCACCGTGGGGCCGAAGGACGATGTGCCGGTGTCGACGCGGTACCGTTCCGCCGAAGCCACCGCCGCGACGGCGCGCGCGGTGTCGTACTCGTGCTGCAGCAGGATCCGGTACTCGTCGGCCGGGCTGCGATCCTTCGGTACGGTGGAGGTCACCACATAGGCACTCAGGTCGTTCTCGTATCGCAGGCGGTAGAACGAGATCGCGCCGCCGCCCAGTGTGCCGTGGACGACATCCCTGGCCGGTCGGAGCGGCGGCATGTCGATGCAGTAGACATCGAGGAACTTCCACTCGAACAGAAGCGACTGCGCGCCGCCCGTGCCTTTCACCTGATAAGGCCCGTCGGCCCATCCGCGGACGCTGCGTTGCTGGGCGCCCGCCTGGAACGGCAGCGCGGAAAGCAGGGTGGCCGTGGCGATCAGGACAAACGTCGCACACGCGGGCAGGGTGGTTCGCTTCATGACAGGCATCCATGCACTGGGAACATGGACGGACTGTAGTCGCCTCGCTGGAGTCTTGCCAACCCGCGCGGAGCCGGGGGCTGAAAACGACACTGGCCGCTTGCGCGGCCAGTGTTTTCCTGCTGCTTCGACGAAGCGCCTTGCGTCAGGCGCTGCGTTCCTCGTTGCCGTCGTCGTCGTGCTTGTCGCCCTGGGCGACCTCGCCGGCCGGCTTGACCGGCGTGAACGCCGGCTCGAACAGGCTGCGCGTGATCGACGGCGGCGTGTCCGCATCGGCGACGAAGAACAGCGAGCCGGTGGCCGGCGCGCTGACAGGCTTCGGTGCGGCCGGCGTCGGCACGGCGGCTTCGACGGGCGTCTCGGCTTCCGCGGTCGCCTCGTTGACAGCGTCGACGAGGTCGATCTGCACGGGCTCATTTCTCACGGCGACGACGACGGGGGTCTCCACGACCGGTTCCACGGTCTCGACCGCGGCGACGACCGGCGTCGGTGCTTCGACCGCGGCGACGATCACGGGCTCGACGGCGACGGGAGCCGGTTCGGCGGCGATCTCGGCCTTGACCGTGTCGACGATGGCGGCGGCAGCCGGTACTTCCTGCTGCACCGTGGCGGTCACTTCGGGCTGGACGCGTGCGGCTTCGGCCTTCACTTCCTCGATCACCTCGGTGGCCGCGACGGTCTCGACCACGACCGGGGCGGGCACGACGGCCGGCGTCGCGTCGGCGACGGGCGCAGCGACCGCGGCAGCGGCCACCGGCGCGGCCGGTTGCGGCTTCGGCGCACGCGGCGTGGCGATGGCCGGCTCTTCGTCGTCGAAGTCGAACTCCGGCTGCGAACGGTCGGCGACCGGGGTGTCGTCATCGCTGCCCAAGTCATCGGCCAGCGCGCCTTCTTCGCCCGCGGCACCGGCTTCGCCATTGCCGCGGCGGCGGCGACGGCCACCACGACGGCCACGGCGGCGGCGGCCACCTTCGCCGGTGTCGCCCTCGGCGGAAGGCGCGGCCTCACCGTCGACCGCGACCGTGGCGACCTGCGTCGCCTCGGTATCGATCGCCGGTACGTCGGTTGCTGCGACCGGCGTCGGGGCAACGGCGGGGGCGGTCCGCACGGCGGTGTCCTGCGTGGCGACGACCACGGCGGCGGCCGTCGTCACCGCATCGGCGGCAACCGGCGCGGCCGGCTTGGCGGGCGCGTCCTGTTGCGGCGCGCGCGGCTGGCGCTGGCCCTGACCGTCCTGCTGCGGCTTGCCACCCTGCTGGCCCTGCGGCTGCCTGGGTGCCTTGGGCTGCTGAGGCGCGTTGCCCTGGCCGTTCTGCGGCTGGCCCTGCGGCTTCTGTTGCTTCTGGCCTTGCTGCTCGTTGCGCGGCTTCTGCTGCTGGGCGTTGCCGCCCTGCTGCTTCTCGCCCTTGCTGCGCTCGTCGCGGCGGTTGTTGTCCTGCTTGCCGCCCCGGCCCTGGTTCTGCTGGCCGCGGTTGTCGCGGTTCTCGCGACGGCCGTTGCCGTTGCGGTCGTTGCGCTGGCGGTTGTCCTGCTGCGGACGCGCCTGCGGGGCAGGGGCCGCGGCTTCGCCACCACCGAACAGGCGCTTGAAGAAGCCGACGACGCCGCCCGAGGCGGGCGCGGCGACGACGACCGGCGCCACGGCCGGAGCCGGTGCGGCCACCGGTGCCGGCGCCTCGCGCTCTTCGCGCACCGGGGCCGGCTGCGTGTGCTTGACGTGGGTGACGGCGGGCGCGGCCGGGATGTTGAGCTGCGCCTTGGTCAGCGCATGCACCGGCAGCTTGCGCTGGGTGCCGCGATGGTAGCTGGGCTTGCTGCTTTCTTCGCCGAGCTCATTCTCGCGGATGCGGGTGACTTCGTAGTGCGGCGTGTGCAGCGCTTCGTCGGCGACGATGATGACCGGCGCGTCGTGGCGCTGCTCGATCTCGCGCAGCGCGCTGCGCTTCTCGTTGAGCAGGAAGTTGGCGATCTCGAGCGGAGCCTGGATCAGCACCTGCCCGGTGTTGTCCTTCATCGCGTGCTCTTCGGCCACGCGGATGATCGACAGCGACAGCGATTCGACGCTGCGCATGCGGCCATGGCCTTCGCAACGCGGGCAGACGATCTGGCTGGACTCGCCCAGCGACGGACGCAGGCGCTGGCGGCTCATCTCCAGCAGGCCGAAGCGCGAGATGCGGCCGATCTGCACGCGGGCGCGGTCGTACTTCAGCGCGTTCTGCAGCTTGTTCTCGACTTCGCGCTGGTGCTTGTTGCTCGACATGTCGATGAAGTCGATCACCACCAGGCCGCCCAGGTCGCGCAGGCGCAGCTGGCGGGCCACTTCCTCAGCCGCTTCCATGTTGGTGTGGAACGCGGTCTCCTCGATGTCGCCGCCCTTGGTGGCGCGCGCCGAGTTGACGTCGATGGCGGTCAGCGCCTCGGTCTGGTCGACCACGATGGAGCCGCCGGAGGGCAGGCGGACGTTGCGTTCATAGGCGCCCTCGATCTGCGATTCGATCTGGAAGCGGTTGAACAGCGGGATGTCGTCCTTGTAAGGCTTCAGCTTGCGCAGGTTGTGCGGCATGACCTGCTGCATGAACTCGCGGGCGGTCTCGTACAGCTCGTCGGTGTCGACCAGAATTTCGCCCACGTCGCTGCGCAGGTAGTCGCGCAGGGCGCGTACGATCAGGCGGCTTTCCTGGTAGATCAGGAACGGGGCCGGCTTGGTCAGTGCGGCTTCGGCGATGGCTTTCCAGACGCTCAGCAGGTAGTCCAGGTCCCACTGCAGCTCTTCGGCGTCGCGGCCGACGCCAGCGGTGCGGATGATCACGCCCATGTCGTCGGGGATGGCCAGCGCGTCCATCGCCTTCTTCAGCTCCGCACGGTCGTCGCCCTCGATGCGGCGCGACACGCCACCGGCGGTGGGCGAGTTCGGCATCAGCACCATGTAGCGGCCGGCCAGCGAGATGAACGTGGTCAGGGCGGCGCCCTTGTTGCCGCGTTCGTCCTTGTCCACCTGGACGACGACTTCCTGGCCTTCCTTCAGCAGCTCGCGGATGCCGGCCTTGTTGTGGTCGACGCCGGCCTGGAAGTAATCGCGGGAGATTTCCTTCAGTGGCAGGAAGCCATGGCGGTCGGCGCCGTAGTCGACGAAGGCGGCTTCCAGGGAGGGCTCGAGCCGGGTGATGCGGCCCTTGTAGATGTTGGACTTCTTCTGTTCCTTCGACGGCTGTTCGATATCGATGTCGTACAGGGTCTGACCGTCGACGATGGCCACGCGCAGCTCTTCGGCCTGCGTGGCGTTGATCAACATGCGTTTCATTGTGCGTTCCTCGCGCGCTGCTACCGCGCGGAACGCCATGGGGTTTCGCTTCTGGAACGTTGCACCGCCCCTTGCGCAGGCGCAGCGGGGCGGCTTCGGGTTTCCAGCGCTACGACACCACGGCAGGCCGCGGGAGCGCTTTCTTTCTAATAGGTGTTGCGGGGCCGGAGGCAGCTTCCCTTGGGAGGGGGCGCCACGCGGGACATGTTCAGCATCAGGTGCCGTCACGCACCCGGCGGTATCCGGGCCTGCCGATCAGCCGCTAACATGGCCGCCCCTGGGGCGGTGGCCGCGCACTTGCCGGAATCGCGGGGAGACGGGCTTCTGGCCCAACTGCAACTCCCTGCGAAATCAAACCCTTATCTCGCGCTCCGAGTGTAACAGAATGAATGGCTCCAACCCCAGTCCCCCCTCCGAGAAGCCGGCTGCAGGCGCCAAGACCGCCGTGCGGACGGTCACGGTGCCGGAAGACCGGGGCGGGCAGCGGCTGGACAACTTCCTCCTGGGGCAGCTGAAAGGCGCGCCGCGCAGCCTGGTCTACAAGCTGGTGCGCAGCGGCCAGGTGCGGGTGAACGGGGGCCGGGCCAAGGCCGAACGGAAGCTGGAAGGCGGCGATGAGGTCCGGATTCCGCCCGTGAGTCTCGTCGAAGTGGGAGACAAGGTCGCGCCGCCAAGCGGCTTCCTGAAGCGGATGGAGGCGTCCATCGTGTTCGAGGACGAGCGCCTGCTGGTCATCAACAAGCCGACCGGCGTCGCCAGCCACGGCGGCAGCGGCATCAGCCACGGCGCCATCGAGACGATGCGCGCGCTGAGGCCGAACCAGACGCTGGAACTGGTGCACCGGCTGGACCGCGACACCTCCGGCCTGCTGGTGATGGCCAAGAAGCGCTCGGCCCTGTCCGAACTGCAGGCGCTGCTGCGCGAGGACAGCGAAGACGGCACCCGCGGCATCGAGAAGCGCTACCTGACCCTGCTGGTCGGCCGCATGCCGGATGGCGTGATGAGCGTGGACGCGGCGCTGCACATCGGCCTGCGCCAGGGCGGCGAGCGCCACGTGCAGGTGCATCGTGACGGCAAGGAATCGCTGAGCCACTTCCGCGTGCTGGAGCGGCGTGGCGGGCACTCGTACTGCGAGGTCCGCATCGAGACCGGCCGCACCCACCAGATCCGCGTGCATGCCCAGCACATCGGCCATCCCGTGGCGGGCGATGACAAGTACGGTGACCCGGCGGTCAACAAGCGCCTGCGCGAGCAGGTGGGCCTGAAGCGGTTGTTCCTGCATGCCGCCTCGCTGCAGTTCGCGCTCGACGGTGGCAGGACACCGTACGTGCTCAGCGCGCCGCTGGCCGAGGATCTGGCGGACGCGCTGGAGCGGTTGGGCTGAGCGCCATCACCAGGTCGTGCTGCAGGATGGGGATGGACGGAACACGAAGGGGCGTCAGGCGACATCCATCGAGGCCGTGAAGTCTTGGGGATCCAGTCCTTCAAGCACGCGCGTGACCGTGGAATGGAACGCCTGGAGGTCGAAATCCTGGGGCTTCCGCTTGGCGGCTGCGGCGCGGTGGATGGAACCCAGCAGCGACTGCTTGAAGACATCCCACTGCGCGGCAGGGGTGAGGAATCGAACGTCCGGCCAGTCCACCTGTCCGACCGACAGCAGTAGTCTCATCTTGGGGCGATAGCTGACGTAGTCGCGGGTATTTTCGAATCCGAAACCCTCGGAGGTATCCAGAATCTCGAACCCGAAAACATAGGTATCGATGGATTCACCGAAGGACAAGGTAGATATCGCCTCATCGAAGAGTTGCTCGATCCGGACGAGCTTCAGCCACCACACGCCCTTGCGCGGATCGAACCTCCAGCCGGCCTCCGCGTTGCTCGCGTATTTCACTGTCCAACTGGCGGACAGCTCTAGTTGGAATCTCATTTGGGTTCCTTCCCTTGCAGCGCGATGGGGCTGTCAGTCCTGGTCCATTAAGAGGCGAATGCACGTGGAGCGTGATCGATTTCCTGCAGTTGCGCGTCGACGGCAAACCACTCGACATCGGTGAAGTGAGGGTTGTCGGAGAGCAGGGCATCGATTGCGAGTACCACCGTCCGCATCTCCGCTACAGGGAGAGGACGCTTGAACAGCTTATCGGTGAAGGAGCGATAGGGTTCACACAGGCAGGACCATTGATCGTCTCCGACGTAGCCACAGCAGATGGATACCCTTGCATTCAGGAGAGGGTTCCCGAAGAGGATCCTGTAGCCCCAATCCTCGTCCATGGAGTCGGCCTGCATGCCCACCGGAAGTGCTGCGCAGAGCCACTCGGCCCATTCGCGACCCAGTTCCGTCTGGTCCGCGTCGTCACTCAGCGGCGAGAACAAGGTTGTCCGGAAACGGGCTTGCGTGCGCACGGGGAGGGTGCCCGTATGACCGATCTCAGCCCGCGCCCTGGGCGAAGCAGCGCGTCGGCTTTTCCAGCACCGGCGGGAACGTCACCGGCACGTTGATCGTGTGGGTGACCGGCTGACCATTGCGCGTGGCGGCGCGGAACTTCCAGGTCTGCACGGCCGCCAGCGCGGCCTTGTCGAGCGCGGCATTGCCACTGCTCTGTACCTGGGCAACGCGGGCTGGCACGCCGTCCTTCTCGATGGTCACGCGCAGTACGGTGGTGCCGCCCTCGCTGTTGCACTCGGCCTCGGCCGGGTAGGCAGGCGGCGGGGTGTCGATCGCGGCCAGTTCGGTCGGTGCGATGAGCGGCGCGGCGGCCTCTTCCGCCTTCTTCGTGCACGCCGACAGGGCGAACACGCCGGCGAGCAGCAGCATCGGTGATACGGGGATACGACGTCCCATCAGGATTCTCCCAGCAAGGCGCTGGCCTTGGCCGCGCAGATGAAGTCGTTCTCGCTCAGGCCGCCGACGTCGTGCGTGGAATAGCGCACGACCGCGCGGTTGTAGTGCACGCCAAGATCCGGATGGTGGTCTTCGGCATGCGCGATGAAGGCGAGGGCGTTCACGAACGCCATGGTCTCGTAGTAGTTGTCGAACGGGAACGTGCGCAGCAGCGCGTGGCCTTCCTCTGCCAGCTCCCAGCCGGGAATCTGGGGCAGCAGTTCGGCGATGCGGGCCGGCGGCAGGCGGTGTTCGCTGCCGCGCAACGGCACGCAGCGCGCGCGGGCCAGGGGGATCAGGTCGGACATGGCGGCTCTCCTGCGGGGGCGACCAGTCTGAACGAAGTGCGACGACCGGTCAGTGAACGTGAATGCCCGTCGGGCTGGCGGCTAGAATAGCCGCATGATCCAGATTTCCGACAGCGCGCAGGCGCACTTCCGCAAGCTGATCGAACGCGAGGCGCTGCCTGGCCTGGGCGTGCGCCTCAGCGCGGTCCATCCTGGGACGGCGCAGGCCGATGCGCGACTGGAGTTCGCCGAACCGCGCGACCTGGCCGGCGACGAATGGGCGGTGGACTGCGACGGTTTCACCCTGTACGTCGATGCGGCCAGCGTGCACTGGCTGGACGGTGCCGACATCGACTATGTCATGAAGGGTGCCAGCACCCAGCTGACCATCAAGGCGCCGCGCATCAAGGGCGAAGCGCCCGGTGAGGCGGCTTCGCTGGTCGAGCGCGTGCGCTGGGTCATCGACAACGAGATCAATCCGCAGCTGGCCTCGCACAAGGGGCGGGTGGCGGTGGAAGAAGTGGGCGGCGATGGCGTGGTATGGCTGCGCTTCGGTGGCGGCTGCCACGGCTGCGGCATGGCCGACGTCACCCTGAAGCAGGGCATCGAGAAGACGCTGATGGCGCGCGTGCCCGGTGTCACCGCGGTCCGCGACGCGACCGACCACGGGACCGGCGACGCGCCGTACATCCCGCGCGGCAACGCGGCCTGACGGAGCCGACCGCCGGTGACGAACGCCACCGACGTCATCGCACACCTGCTGCCGCGCAAGGCGGCCCCCATCGTCGAACGCCAGACCGGCCTGCCTTTCGGGTGGGGCCTGTGGTTGCGCGCGCTGCCCGAGCGGCTCGGCAGGATCACCAACGAGAAGGTCGATGCGATCCTCGGCGTGTTGGCTTCGCATGCGCCGGCGGCAAGGCGCGCCACGCCCTTCCTGCCCGGGCGCATGCTGGCGCTGCGTTCGCTGTTCTACCCGGGGTGGGGGCCGCCGCCGCGCGAAGAGCGCTGGATGCGCTGGGCGGCGGCGGTCAGCAGCGGCATGCTGCATCTGGTGTTCTTCCTGTTCCTGCTGTGGGTGGCGCTGGTGCAGATCCCGCCACCGCCCGACGAGGCCGGCGACAGCAGTCGCGTGCGCTTGGAAATGATCGGCGAGGGCAGCCCGGACGAAACCGGCGGCGCGACGCAGGCCGGCGAAACTGGCGCCGAGCAGACGGCGAGTGCCGCGCCTGCGGCGAGTCCGTCGGCGACGCCGGCGCCGCCCCAGCCGCAACCCGGCGAATCGTCGCCTCCGCCAACGGAAGTCGCGGCCCCCACCGTGGCGATGGACGTGCCGCCGCTGCCGCCGCGCGATGTGCCGGTACCCGAGATCGCGGATCAACCCTTGCAGGTCACCGAAGTCGCCGAACCGACCCGCGCCTTCGTGTTGCCGTCCGTCACGCCGCGCCAACCGGAGATCACCCAGCCGGCGCAGCGGGAGGTGGGTGTGCCCACCCGCGAGATTCCCGCCCCGGTCACCGCGCCCGTCGTGCGCCGCGATACGCCGGTGCGTGCCATCGACGTGCCGGCGATGGCCACGCGCGACGCTGAGGTCCGTGAGCGCGAGATGGCCACGCCTGCGCCGCAGGTACGCACGGTGCCGGTACCGTCGCGCGAGGTGTCGCCGCGTGCCGTCGCGACGCAGGAGCGCAATGTGCGGCAGGCCGAGGTCCGCGAGCCTTCGCCGCGGCCGTCTCCAGCGCCAGCGCCTGCCGTCACCACGCCGTCGACGACGGGGTCATCGAGTTCGCCTTCGACGGCGAGCACACGGGCACCATCGACGGCGACCGCCGCACCGCGTGGCACCACGGCGCCGACGTCGAGCAATGCAGGCCCGGCGCCCGCGACGAAACCCGGTGGCTGGAGCACCCCGGCACGTACGGACGACTGGGGCAATTCGCGCCGCAACGTGGCAGGCGACAGCGCTGCCGACGGCCGCGACCAGGCGGGGCTCTACAACGCCGACGGCAGCCTGCGCGTGCCCGGCAACGCCGGCGAGGCGACAGCACAACGCGGCGCGCCTGGCGGCGGCAACGACCAGTGGACGCGCGAGCGGCTGGATGAGGCGGGCACGTGGCTGCAGCGGCCGCCCTACGATTACGAACCGACCAGTTTCGACAAGTACTGGGTGCCCAGCGAGTCGCTGCTGGCGGAATGGGTGCGGCGCAACGTGCGCGAAGTGGACATCCCCATCCCCGGCACGAACATGAAGCTCAAGTGTTCGATCTCGGTGCTCCAGCTCGGTGGCGGGTGCGGACTGGGCAGCCTGTTCCCGGAGCCGCCGAAGGCGCGGCCGCCGCCGGAGATTCCGGTCAAGCGCACGCCGATCCCGACCGACAGCTGATGGCGAGATGACAAGGGGTGCGCGGTGCGATGCGGGAGCGACGCAAGTCGCGATGGGGTGCCGCGGTGGTTCATCGCGACTTGCGTCGCTCCCACAGAAGCCGCGGGTGTCGCCGCAAACAGGAACGGAGCCTTGCGGCTCCGTTTCTGTTTTCCCGATGAGGGGAAGACAACGCTCAGCGATGCACGTTGTGCAGGTCGCGCAGCTGCGAGGGGCGCGAACCGAAATAGGCGGCGAGGTCGGAAATGTCCTGATCGCTGAGGTTCGCGGCCTGCGGCGACATCAGTGCGTGCTGGCGGTCGCCGCTGCGGTAGGCCTGCAGTGCGTGCGCCAGGTAGTCGCCGTACTGGCCACCCAGCTTGGGGTAGGTGTCGTCGATCGGCGCATTGCCGTCGGCGCCGTGGCAGTCGATGCAGCTCTGGCCGGTGGCCTGGCCCTTCGCCTTGGCCAGTTCCTCGCCCTTGGCGATGTGGCCCTTGGGCAGGCCGGCCGACGAGCTGGAACCGTGTTCGCCACTGGCATGGCCCGGGTTTTCGGCCGAAGCCTCGGTGTTTTCCTTCGAGCAAGCCACCAGGGCGAGGGCCGCGAACAGGACGATGGCTAGACGCTGGGCGTGCTTGGCGTTGGGCATGGTGGTCTTACTTGACGGTGGAAAGGAATGCGGCGATGTCGGCGATGTCCTGGTCAGAGAAGCTCTGCGCCTGGGCCTGCATCGTGGGGTGCTTGCGGTTGCCGGTGCGGTACTCGGTCAGTGCGTTGGCCAGGTAGTCGGCCGACTGGCCACCGATCTTCGGCACCTTGAAGCTCGGATACGCATTCTTGTAGCCGACGATGCCGTGGCAGCCCTGGCAGGTGTAGGTGAGCGTGCGGCCGGTGTCGGCATTGCCGACCAGCGGCTTGGGTGCGGCGGCGGGCGCCGTGGCCGGTGCGGCAGCTTCGGTCGCCGGCGGCGCGGCCTGGGGGTCCTGTTGTGCGGTCAGGGCGGCCAGCGGAAGGGCGGCCAAGGCAAGGCAAGCGGCGAGCGGAAGCAGTCGCATCATTCTCGTGGAACTCTCAGGTTGCGCGCGCCGCGTACCACCGCGGCGCTTGGCTGAACGCAAGTATAGCCTGCGACCGAATGTCGCGCACAGGCATGGCATGTGGCGGTGCGCCTGCGACGCCGCCGCCGGCAGGGAGCGTCCTGGCATCGCGGGATCGAACGTCCGCATGGCGTGTCGCGGGGCCGCGCGTCTCCAGTGGAAGCGGCCTGCAGCACAACGTCCGACGCAAGTCACCATGACCTTCGGCGCATGGCAGCCATTCAGGGGTGATATACCTTCATACAACACCACCACAACACCACCACGGTACCGCCCCATGTCCCGACCCCGCCCCCATTCCGGCCGTTCCTACCTGCGCCTCGCACTGATGCCCGTCCTGTGCGGCCTGCTGGTCCTGTCCGCCTGCAAGGGGGGCGGCCCCACGCCGGAGGCCCAGGCCAAGAACGGCGAGGCATCGAAGGAGTCCGAAGCCGTTCCGGTCGAAGTGGCCAAGGCCACGCACCGTACGGTGGCTGCCAGCTACAGCGGTACCGCGGCGCTGGAGGCGTTGGGCGAGTCGCAGGTGGTCGCCAAGACGTCCGGCGTCGCACTGGCCGTGCTGGTCGATGAAGGGCAGATCGTCCGCGCCGGCCAGGCGCTGGTGAGGCTTGATGCCGACCGCTCGCGCCTGCAGGTGGCCCAGGCCGAAGCGCAGATGCGCAAGCTGGAAAACAACTACCGTCGTGCGCAGCAACTGGTCGAACAGCAGATGATCAGCGCCAACGACGTCGACCAGATCAAGTACGACCTGGAGAACGCGCGGGCTGTCTACCGTGCCGCCTCGCTGGAACTGTCCTACACCACGGTCACCGCGCCGATCTCCGGCGTGGTCGCGTCGCGCTCGATCAAGACCGGCAACTTCGTGCAGATCAACTCGCCGATCATCCGCATCGTCGACAGTTCGCGGCTCGAAGCCACGTTGAACGTGCCCGAGCGGGAAATCGCCAAGCTCAAGCCGGGCCAGGCCGTCGGGCTGGTGGTGGACGCACTGCCCGGCAAGCAGTTCACCGGCGAGGTGGATCGTGTCGCGCCGGTGGTGGACAACGGTACCGGCACGTTCCGCGTGGTGGCCTCGTTCCCGGGCGAAGGCGAGCTGCAGCCCGGCATGTTCGGCCGGCTGAACATCAACTACGACCAGCGCGCCGATGCGCTGGTGGTGCCGCGCACCGCGTTGCTGGAGGACGGTGGCGAGCCCGCCGTCTACGTGGTGCGCGATGGCAAGGCGCAACGTACCGTGCTGAAGCTGGGCTACAACGATGCCGGCTGGGTCGAGGTGCGTGAAGGCCTGAAAATCGGTGACCAGGTGGTGATCGCCGGCAAGGCTGCGCTGCGCGAAGGCAGTGCGGTGCAGGTGATCGGCCAGGAGAAGAAGGCTGCCACCGCAGCCAAGGCGCCGGCCGCGGAGGCGAGCAAGCAATGAGTGCACACGGACCTTCGGCGTCCGGTGGTGGCTTCGACCTGATCGAATTTTCCACGCGCCGCCGCGTCACCATCGCGATGATGACGCTCACCCTGGTGCTGTTCGGCCTGATCTCGCTGTCCAGCCTGAAAGTCGAACTGCTGCCGGATCTCAGCTATCCGACGCTGACGGTGCGCACCGACTATGAAGGTGCAGCGCCGGCGGAAGTGGAGACGCTCATTTCGCAGCCGGCCGAAGAAGCGCTCGGCATCGTCAAGGGCCTGCGCAAGCTCAAGTCGATCTCCCGGACCGGGCAGAGCGACGTGGTGCTGGAGTTCGCGTGGGGCACGGACATGCAGCAGGCCGGCCTGGACGTGCGCGACAAGATGGAGACGCTGCAGTTGCCGCTGGAGGCCAAGGCTCCGGTGCTGCTGCGCTTCAATCCTTCCACGCAGCCGATCATGCGCCTGGCGCTTTCGTCGAAGCAGGAAGCCGGCAACGAGGCCGATGCGATCCGCCGTCTGATGGAACTGCGCCGTTACGCCGACGAGGACCTCAAGCGCAAGCTCGAGCCGGTTGCGGGCGTCGCCGCGGTCAAGGTGGGCGGTGGTCTGGAAGACGAAATCCAGGTCGACATCGACCAGCGCAAGCTCGCCCAACTGGGCCTGTCGCTGGACAACGTCATCCAGCGCCTGCAGCAGGAGAACGTGAACCTGTCCGGCGGTCGTCTGGAGGAGGGCTCGCAACGCTACCTGGTGCGCACGGTCAACCAGTTCGCCACGGTCGATCAGATGCGCGAGATGCTGCTGACCACATCGGCGGGGGCCTCGTCCAGCAGTTCGACCGGCACCAACCAGCAGTTGATGACGGCGATCCTGGGCAGCAGCGATCCCAACGTGATCGCGGCGCTGCGCAGCGATGCCAGCGGTGGCGCGCCGAGCGTACGCCTGAAGGACGTTGCCGACGTGCGCCAGGGGTACAAGGAGCGCGAAGCGGTGATCCGCAGCGCCGGCCACGAGGCGGTGGAACTGGCCGTCTACAAGGAAGGCGATGCCAATACGGTGTCCACCGCCGATGCGCTGGAACAACGCCTGGAACTGATCCGCAAGGAAATGCCCAAGGACATCGAGATGACCATGGTGGAGGACCAGTCGGTCTTCATCCGCCATGCCATCAAGGACGTCAAGGTCGATGCGGTGATCGGTGGCCTGCTGTCGATCCTGATCATCTTCCTGTTCCTTCGCGATGGCTGGAGCACCTTCGTCATCTCGCTGTCGCTGCCGATCTCGATCATCGCCACCTTCTTCTTCATGGGCCAGTTGGGCCTGAGCCTGAACGTGATGTCGCTCGGCGGCCTGGCGCTGGCCACGGGTCTGGTGGTCGACGATTCGATCGTGGTGCTGGAGTCGATCGCCAAGGCGCGCGAGCGCGGCATGGGCATATTGGAAGCCGCGATCAAGGGCACGCGAGAAGTGTTCATGGCAGTGGTCGCCTCCACGCTCACCACGATCGCGGTGTTCCTGCCGCTGGTGTTCGTCGAGGGCATCGCCGGCCAGTTGTTCCGCGACCAGGCGTTGACGGTGTCGATCGCCATCGCAGTGTCGCTGGTGGTGTCGATGACGCTGATTCCCATGCTGAGCGCACTGAAGGGCCGTCCGCCGCTCGAATTCCCCGCGGAAACGCCGCGCGAGCCCTGGCGTCCGGAAAGCCGCTGGAAGAAGCCGGCGGCTTACGCGGGGCGTGGCATCGGCGCGCTGTTCCAGTACGGCTTCTTCTCGCTGGTGTGGCTGGTGGTGCGGATCTTCCGCGGCCTCGCGGCGGTGATCGGGCCGGTGATGCGCAAGGCCAGCGACCTGGCGATGGCGCCGTACGGGAAGGCCGAGGCCGGTTACCTGCGGATGCTGCCGGCCGCGTTGAAGCGCCCAGTCCCGGTGCTGGGCGGCGCTGCGCTGGCGTTCGCGCTGACCCTTGCCGCGCTGCCGTTGCTGGGCGTGGACCTGATCCCGCAACTTGCGCAGGACCGTTTCGAGATGACCGCCAAGCTGCCTCCGGGCACACCGTTGGCGCAGACCGACGCGCTGGTGCGTGAGGTGCAGCGCGCGCATGCTGGCGAGGCGGGCACGCGCCTGCTGTACGGCGTTTCCGGTACCGGCACGCGCCTGGACGCCAGTCCGACCGAGAGCGGCGAGAACATCGGCAAGCTGTCGGTGGTGATGACCGACAACGCGCGCGAGCAGGCGCTGGTCGAGAGCCTGCGCGAGACCATGAAACAGTGGCCGGAAGCCCAGGTCGACTTCGCCCGTCCGGAGCTGTTCGCCCTGGCACCCCCGCTCGAGATCGAAATCGAAGGCAACAACCTGGAGTCGATCCGCGTGGCGGGCAACCGCCTCGCCGAACTGCTGCGGCAGAGCCCGCACTACGCCGACGTGAAGTCGACGGTGGAACAGGGGTTCCCCGAGATCCAGATCGTGTTCGACCAGGACCGGGCGGCCGCGCTGGGCCTGACCACGCGGCAGATCGCCGATGCCGTGGTCAACAAGGTACGCGGCAACGTCGCCACGCGCTACAGCTTCCGCGACCGCAAGATCGACGTGCTGGTACGCGTGCAGGAATCCGAGCGCGCCTCGGTCGACGACATCCGCCGCCTGATCGTCAATCCCGGCGGCAACAAGCCGGTGGAGTTGATCTCGGTGGCCGATGTCATCGCCACCACCGGTCCGAGCGAGATCCATCGCGCCGACCAGCGTCGTGTGGCCATCGTGTCGGCCAACCTGCGCGACATCGACCTGGGCAAGGCCATCACGGAAGTCCGGGACATGGTGTCGAAGAACCCGCTGGGCACCGACGTGGGCATGCGCATCGGCGGCCAGGGCGAGGAACTGGGCGAGTCGATCCGTTCGCTGCTCTTCGCGTTCGGCCTGGCGATCTTCCTGGTCTACCTGGTCATGGCCTCGCAGTTCGAATCGCTGCTGCACCCGTTCGTCATCCTGTTCACCATCCCGCTGGCGCTGGTCGGTGCGGTGGCGGCGCTGCTGCTGTCGCGTTCGCCGGTATCGGTGGTGGTGTTCATCGGCCTGATCCTGCTGGTCGGCCTGGTGGTGAAGAACGCGATCATCCTGATCGACAAGGTCAATCAGCTGCGCGAGGAAGGCGTCGCCAAGCGCGTGGCGCTGGTGGAAGGCGCACGCTCGCGCCTGCGCCCGATCATGATGACCACGCTGTGCGCGGTGTTCGGCTTCCTGCCGCTGGCGCTGGCCTTCGGGCAAGGTGCCGAAGTGCGGTCGCCGATGGCGATCACGGTGATCGGCGGCCTGCTGGTATCCACGCTGCTGACGCTGCTGGTGATCCCGGTGGTGTACGACCTGCTGGACCGCAAACCGGACGAGTTCTATGCCGAACGCGGTCGTCGCGCGCGCCTCGTCGCCGCGCAGGCCGAGCAGGTGATCTCGCACGAGGATGATCCCATCGGTCGCGTCGGGGGCTGATCCGATGAACATCACCGAGCTGTCCATCCGCCGCCCTGTCACCACCATCATGTTGTTCGTATCGATGGTGGTGATCGGCCTGATCGCCTCGTTCCGGCTGCCGCTGGAGGCCGAGCCGGAAGCCACCATACCGTTCTTCTTCGTCTCGTTGCCATATCCGGGATCCACCCCGGAAGAAGTCGAGCGCAACCTGCTGCGGCCGGTGGAGGAGGCCATCGCCACGATGCCGGGCATCAAGACGATGAACTCGCGCGCCAATGCCGAAGGCGGCCAGATCCAGGTCGAATTCAGCGATTGGGACCGGGACATCGCGATGGCCGCCTCCGAGGCGCGCGAACGCATAGATGCGGTGCGAGACGAGTTGCCGGATGATTTCCGCCGCTATTACGTGCAACGTTGGAGCACCAGCGACCAGGAGGCGATCAGCCTTCGCCTCAGTAGCCAGGAAGACCTGACGGCCCGCGCCGACCTGCTGGAGCGCAGCATCAAGCAGCATCTGGAACGGTTGCCGGGTGTGGCGCGCGTCGAGGTCGAGGGCGTGGCAAGGCAGGAAGTGCTGGTCGCCTTGGACAAGGACCGCATCAGTGCTCACGGGGTTGCGCTCAACGAGCTGGTCGGCAAGTTGCAGGCGGCCAACTTCTCCGTGTCCGCCGGGCAGATCACCGAAGACGGCCGCCGCCTGCGCGTGCAGCCGCGCGGCGAGTTGCTCGAACTGCAGGCGTTGCGCGACCTGCCGATCGATGGGCGCGGCACGCGCCTGTCCGATATCGCCGATGTCAGCCTGCAGCCGCAGCGCATGAGCTACGTGCGCAAGATGGAAGGCAAGCCCAGCGTGGGCGTGGACATCTACAAGGAGCGTTCGGCGAACCTCGTCGACCTGTCGAGGACGGTGGGCAAGGAAGTGGAGGCGCTGCGTCAGGACCCGGCGATGCACGGGGTCGACATCGAGGTCGCCTGGGATTCGGGCAAGGCGGTGACCAGTTCGCTGCTGGCGCTGGCGGAAGCGGGGGCGATCGGCCTGGTGCTGTCGGTGATCGTGCTGTACGCCTTCCTGCGCCACTGGCCGTCGACGCTGATGGTGTCCATGGCCATCCCGATCTGCTTCATCATGACGCTCGGCTTCATGTACTTCGTCGGGATAAGCCTGAACATCATCTCGATGATGGGCCTGCTGCTCGCGGTCGGTATGCTGGTCGACAATGCGGTGGTGGTGGTCGAAAGCATCTACCAGGAACGGGAGAAGTTCCCCGACCAACCGGAGGTCGCCTCGATCATCGGTACCCGCCACGTGGCGATCGCGCTGTCGGCCGGCACCCTGTGCCACTGCGTGGTGTTCCTGCCGATGATGTTCGGCGAGAAGAACATCATCACGATCTACCTCTCGCAGCTGGCGGTCACCATCTCGTTCTCGCTGCTGGCTTCGTGGCTGGTGGCCGTGAGCCTGATCCCCATGCTGTCGGCGCGGATGAAGACGCCGCCTGCCGTGAAGTCGCCACTGATCAGCCGTCTGCAGGAACGCTACGCGCGCGTGCTCCGCTGGACGCTGGAACACCGTGGCTGGAGCGTCGCCGGCATCCTGCTGATCTCGGCGATCAGCGTCTTCCCGATGATGAATACCAGCGGCGGCGGCGACGACAATGATCCCGACGAGATCAACATCTTCTACCAGTGGAAGGGCTCCTACTCGAAGGAGGAGATGGGCAAGGAAGTGCAGCGGGTGGAGGACTTCGTCAATGCCAACCGCAAGGAGTTCCACATCAAGCGGGTGTACAGCCGCTACTCCGAGCAGGGCTGGGCGCAGACGCGGCTCTATCTGGACATCGACGATCGTGAAGTAAGCAAGAAGATCGAGGAGGAAGTCCGCAAGGGCTTGCCGCAGTCGGCGCGGGCCAAGCTCGGCATCGGCTGGCCAGGCGGCATGGGCAGCGAGGGCCAGGGTGTGCGCTTCAGCCTGATCGGCGACTCCAGCCAGACCCTGCGCGAGCTGGCCGAAGACGTCATGCCCATCCTGGCGCGCGATCCGAAACTGCGTGACGTGCGCGTGGATGTCGGCGATGCCAATTCCGAGCTGGCGGTACAGGTGAACCGCGAGCGTGCGGCCTCCTACGGCTTCAGCGCGCAACAGGTGGCGCAGTTCGTCGGCATGGCATTGCGCGGCTCGTCGCTGCGGGATTTCCATCGCGACGACGTGGAGATTCCGGTCAACGTGCGCTTCGCCGGATCGGATCACTACGGCATTGAAGACCTGTCCTCGTTCATGGTGCGCAGCGCCTCGGGCAAGGAGATTCCCCTGCTTGCGATGGTCGACGTCAACGTCAACCCCGCTGCCAACTCGATCCAGCGCCTGAACCGCCAGACGATGCTGCGGATCGAAGCCGGGCTGGCCAAGGATGTGTCGATGGAGGACGCGCGCAAGTCCGTGGAAGCGACGCTGGACGGCATGGAGTTCCCGCCTGGCTATGGCTACACGTTCAATGGCGCGGGCTTCAACATCAACTTCGACGGCATGGACCAGATGGTAACGGCCATCATGATCGCGCTGGTGTTGATGCTAGTGATCATGGCAGCGGTGTTCGAGTCGCTGCTGTTCCCGGTCGCCATCATGTCCTGCGTGCTGTTCTCGATCTTCGGCGTGTACTGGTTGTTCTGGCTGACGGGGACCGAGATGAACATCATGGCGGTGATCGGCATCCTGGTGCTGATGGGCGTGGTCGTGAACAACGGCATCGTGATGATCGAGCACATCAACAACCTGCGGCGGCGCGGCATGGCGCGGACGGATGCGCTGGTGGAAGGCAGTCGCGAACGCCTGCGCCCGATCATGATGACGATGGGCACGGCGATCCTGGCGATGATCCCGATCGCGCTGAACACGCAGACTGCCGACGGCATGCCTCCTTACCACCCGATGGCGCGTGCCATCGCCGGCGGGCTGGCGTTCTCGACGGTCGTCAGTCTGATGTTCCTGCCGACCATCTACGCGCTGCTGGACGACCTGCGCAGCGGTACAGCCCGTTTGATCAAGCGGGCACGCCAGCGCCGCGGCCAGGCGCCTATGGTGGCAAGTGCCACCAGTCCGCACGGGGACTGACGCGGACGGCAGAGAAAAAGCCGGGCATTGCCCGGCTTTTTCTTTGGGTGGTGCGTCGGGGGAAGGATCAGCCGACGAGTTTTCCCAGCATCCGCAATCCGCCGGTCCACACGCCGATGGCGGTACCGAGGCTGGTCAGGAAGAAGTTCAGCAGCACGCGTGCCACCCGGTTCTTCCACCAGCCGCGCATCGTCTGCACGTCATCGCGCAACGCCATGAAGTCCGCATAGGTCGGCTTGCGAAGTGTCGCTTCCACGAACGCACTGACCGTGCCTGAGGCGAGCGCCGGATGCAGCGGCGTGAGCGGGGAAGAGACGAACGCCGCCAGGATGCTGAGCGGATGCCCGCCCGCGATCGCGCAGCCGATGGCGCCGAGGATGCCGGTCGCCAGCACCCACTGCAGCAGCAGGTCGGAGCCGACATCCACACCGCCCTGCCAGAAGCCCCAGGCGAAGCCGCCGATGAGGAACGCGCCGATGATGACTTCCATCCACGGAAAGCGCGACTTGGCTTTCACGACCTCGAGCGAGCGGCGGATCTCGGCCGGGTCGGCGGTGTCGTCCTTCAGGTGCCGGGTCAGGCCGGGCAGGTGGCCTGCACCCACCACCGCAAGCACGCGATACGGCGATGCCGCATCCGTCGGCTTGCCCGCGGCGACCTGGCGCAGAGCGGAAGCCATGTACTGGTCGCGCTCGGCAATGATGGTCTCGTACAACTGCGGGCTTTCGGCGGCGAACTCACCGAAGCTCGATTCCATCATGTCGCCCTGCTTGAGCTTCTCGATCTCGTCATCGCCGACTTCCTCGTCGCCGAACATGCTGGCCATGATGCCGGCGCCGACCTTGGTCCGCTGCCACCAGCCCAGCGATTGCAGCGCACGCTTGAAGGTCAGTCCGACCTCGCGGTCGATCAGGTGCACGGGCAGGCCGCGCGCCTTCGCATCCAGTGCGCCGGCCTTCAGTTCCTCGCCGGGCTCCACGCCGAGTTGTTCGGCCAGGCGCCGCTGGTAAGCGGCCAGCGCAAGATTGGCGGCGAACAGGTGGGTCTTGCCTTCGCGGATCACCTTCACCAGGTCCAGCCGCGACAGCGTGTCGGGGTCGGTCAGCGACTGCAGGCGGCCCGGGTCCAGTTCCACCGCGACGCTGTCGTAGTCGCCACTGGCTACGGCCGCACGCACCGCGTCGACGCTGGCGCGCGAGACGTGGGCGGTGCCGAGCAGGGTGTAGCGCACGCCATCGCGTTCGACGATCTCGTGGGGTTGTCCGTGCAGCGGGTCGGCAACGGCGTCAATCGATTCGGTCATCGGGTCGTTCGTCAGGTCAATCGTCTTTCGGAGGCGCGGCGGTGCCGTCGCCGAGGGTGCGTTGCATCTGCACGGTGTCCAGCCAGCGGTCGTGCTTCCAGGCGATGCCGCGGAAGATGCCGACCAGGGTGAAGCCGAACTTCTCGTGCAGGCGGATGGAGGCGGTGTTGGTGGGCTCGCCGATCACGGCGATCATCTGCCGGTAGCCGCGTGATTCGCAGGCCTCGATCAGTGCCTGCATCAGCGCGGCGCCGATGCCCTGGCCCTGCTGGCCGGGCACCACGTAGACCGAGTTTTCGACCGTCTTCCGATAGCCGGCGCGGGCGCGATAGCTGCTCGCGTAGGCGTAGCCGACGAAGGCGTCGTCGAGTTCGGCGACCAGATAGGGATAACCCGCGTCCAGCACGCCCTGCATGCGGCGCGCCATCTCGGGCTCATCCGGCACGTCGTACTCGTAGGTGTTGACGTGGTCGCGGACTTCATCCGCATAGAGGGCGGCGATGGCCGGCACATCGGCCGGCGTGGCATCACGGACGATCAGCGGCACACGCACGCCTCAGTCGATGTAGCGCTTGAGCAGGTCGCCGTACGCATCGATGCGACGGTCGCGCAGGAACGGCCAGATGCGACGCACGTGTTCGCTGCGCCGCAGGTCGACGTCGGCCATCAGGATGGTCTCGTCGGTGCCGGCTTCGGCGATGAATTCGCCCTGCGGACCGAGTACGTGGCTGTTGCCCCAGAACTGGATGCCGGAAGCGCCGAGCGGCGACGGCTCATGGCCGACGCGGTTGCAGCTCAACACCGGCAGGCCGTTGGCGACCGCGTGGCCGCGATGGCTCAGCACCCAGGCGTCGCGCTGGCGGTTCTTCTCCGGCTGTTCGTCATCCGGGTCCCAGCCGATCGCGGTGGGGTACAGCAGCAGGTCGGCGCCGGCCAACGCCATCAGGCGCGCGGCTTCCGGATACCACTGGTCCCAGCAGACCAGCACGCCAAGACGGCCCACTGAAGTGTCGATCGGCGTGAAGCCGATGTCGCCCGGCGTGAAATAGAACTTCTCGTAGAAGCCCGGATCGTCCGGGATGTGCATCTTGCGGTACTTGCCCGCGATGCTGCCGTCCTTTTCGTAGACCACGGCGGTGTTGTGGTACAGCCCGGCCGCGCGACGCTCGAACAGCGACGACACCAGCACCACGCCATGCTGCTTTGCCAGCTTGCCGAGTCGCTCGGTGCTGGGGCCGGGGATGGGCTCGGCCAGGTCGAACTCGTTGACCGATTCGTGCTGGCAGAAATACGCGCCGTTGTGCAGTTCCTGCAGCAGTACCAGCTTCGCGCCGCGCTTGGCGGCTTCGGCGACGCGCGCCTCGATCACCGACAGGTTGGCGTCGGCGTCGCCGTGGTTCTTTTCCTGGATCAGGGCAACGGGCAGGGTGGTGCGGCTCATCGTGCGAGGCGGGGGTATCGAGGGGAGGGCGCATGGTACCGCGTCCTCCGTGACGGCAGGCGTCCCGGGGGTGAACGCCGGCTAGGTGGCGTCGCGCGCCGCTTCCAGCCGCTTCTGCCGCCGTCCCAGCGCCACGCCGGTGACCGCCCACGCCGCCGCCACGCCGGCACCGATAAACATCGCCGCTGCGGGATGTTCGGCGAGTACGTCGAGCGCGCGCTTGACCCAACCGCTCAGCGCATCGCCACCGCGGTAGACGACGGTATCGATGAAGTTCTTCGCCTTGTATTTCTGCTCCGCGGGCACGACGGTGTACAGCATCTCCCGGCCGGGCCGCACGAAGGCGTATTCGCCCGCACGCCGCACCACCATCACCACCACGAAGACCGCGAACACCGGCGACAGCGCCAGCCACAGGAACCCGCCGGCCATGATCATCGGCACCGCCACCAGCAGCACGCCCACACCCAGCTTCTGCGCGATGCGGCCGGTGATGAACAACTGGCTGAGGATGGCCAGCGTCTGCACCACCGTGTCGATCAGGCCGAAGACCTGGGTCTGTTCTTCCTTGCTGGTGAAGCGCTCGGCGACCAGCTTGGCCTGTTCGAAATAGAGGAAGGTCGTGACCGTGGCGAGCAGCAGCACGAAGAAGGCGATGCCGAGCAGGTACGGCGAGCGGAATACGGCGGTCGCACCGGCGAAGGGATTGCCGCCCAGCGGCCGTTGCCGTTGCTCGGAGGAACTGGCGCCGGCGGGCAGCGGGTGGCGATCGCGCCAGCGATGCAGCCACGTCGCGGTGGCGGCGCTTGCGCCGATCAACACCGCCGAGAACAGCATCAGGCCGCCGTGCCCCAACGGCTTCACCAGCAACGTGGTGAGCAGCGGGCCGGCCAGGCCACCCAGGCTCGCGCCCGCGGCAATCAGTGCGAACAGGCGCTTGGCTTCGTGGCTCTCCATCACATCCGCCAGCACGCTCCATGCCAGCGAGATCATCAGCAGGTTGATGACCGACACCCAGATGTAGAACGTGCGCGCCAGCCACACATCGTCCGGCGTCGCCAGCATCGCGGCGCCATAGGCCAGCAGGCTGGCCACCACCATGCCGAACACCCACGGCACGATGCGTCGCCGCGCGACCTTCGAGGCGATCCAGCCGTACAGCGGCAGCACGACCAGTGTGGCGGCGAAGGTGCCGGTGAACAGCCACTGCAGGTTGTCGACACCGCCCGCGACGCCCATCGTTTCCCGGATCGGACGCAGCATGAAATAGCCGGCGAACAGCAGGAAGAACATCGCCAGGCCGGCGCCGACCACCGGCGCCTCGTGGTCGTGGACATTGAACAGACGGGCGAGCCAGCCGGCGATGTCCGGCGCGGGAGGTGTCGACATCGGCTCAGGCCAGCGCTGCGATCAGCGCATCGCGCTGCGCGGGCGTCAGGTCCGGACCCGTGCCTGCTTTCAGGTTGTCGGTCTGCCGATCGGGCTTTCCGGTCGCCGGAATCACCGCGGTCACCGCCGGATGGCTGAGCGCGAACTTCAGGAAGGCCTGCGCCCACGACGACACGCCCGTTTCCGTCAGCGCGGGCGGCACAGGCTTGTCCTTCACCTGCGCGAACAGCTTGCCGTCCTCGAACGCGCGGTTGATCAGCACGGCGACGCCCAGATCCTGCGCCAGCGGCAGCACGCGCTTCTCCGCGCCACGACTGACGACGGAATAGTTGATCTGCAGGAAGTCCGGCTTCTCCGCCTGCACGACATCGGCCAGTTCATCCTGCGCGCGTTCGACGTAGTGGGTCACGCCGACGTACTTCACCTTGCCCTGTGCCTTCAGTTCCCGCGCCACCGTCATCTGGGTCTTCAGGTCGCCGAGGTTGTGGACCTGCAGCAGCGCGACCTTGTCCGTCTTCAGACGACGAAGCGTGTCCTCGAACTGCTCGATGCCCGCGTCGCGTCCGCTCACGCCGGACAGTTTGGTGGCCAGCCAGGCCGTGCCGGTCAGCTGCTGCTCGGCCAGCAGCGCACCCATCACGTCTTCGGCGACGCTGTAGGTAGGCGCGGTATCGATCAAGGTCGCCCCGGCCGCGAAGAAGCGCTTCAGCACCTCGCGCAGCGGATCCAGCTCGGCCGCGGTCTGGCCGACCTCGAAGCTGCCCGAGGTGCCCATGCCGATGACAGGCACGCGCTCGCCCGTGGACGGGATGGCGCGGGTGTTCAAGGCACCCAGGACGGCGTCGGTGCTGGACGTTGGCGCGGTAACCGCGGGAGGCGTCGTGCCGGCGGCTCCGGCCTGGGCCGCGTCGCGGCACGCCGCCAATCCAAGGCCGGCGGTGGCCAGCGCAGTGGTCGTCAGGAACTTGCGTCGTGAATACACGGCCGTCTCCTTTGAGGGGAAACGGTGGTTATCCGGGATCGTGTCCGGCGAGATGTAAACGAAGCGTTCAATCTGCGCCCAACTGATGTCACGGTGCCATGAGCCGTGGCACCGCAGCTTTCATCAGTCCAGCAGGCCGGCCGGCAGTTGCATGGTGATGCAGTGCAGGCTGCCGTTCTGCCAGATCAGTGCACGGCAGGGCACCTGCACGATCTCGCGATCCGGATAGGCTTGGGCCAGTACCGCAGCAGCGGCCGCGTCCGCGGCGTCGCCATAGGCCGGCATCAGGACGGCACCGTTGATGATCAGGTAGTTCGCATAGGACGCCGCGAGACGGCGACCGTTGTCGATGACCGGCTGCGCCCACGGAAGCGGGAACGGCCGGTACGGGCGACCATCGGCGGTGCGCAGGGCGGCGATGTCGGCCGCCATTGCCTGCAGTTCCGCGTGGTGCGCGTCGCCGGCGTTGTCGCAGGCCTGGTAGACGATGGCATCGCCGGGTGCGAAGCGGGCGAGGGTGTCGATGTGGGCGTCGGTGTCGTCGCCCTCCAGGTAGCCGTGGTCCAGCCACAGCACCCGGTCCTGCTTCAGCCAGCGCGCCAGCTTCTCCGTCAGTTCGTCGCGGGAGGCATCGGGATGCCGTTCGTGCAGGCATTGCCATGTCGTCAGCAGAGTACCGGCACCATCGGTTTCGATGGCGCCACCTTCCAACGCAAAATCAATGCTTTGGACGAAGTAGTTGTGAAACAACTGCATCCCCGAGAGTTCGCCGACCAGCCTGTCGTCTCGGCTGGCCTCGTACTTGCCGCCCCAGCCGGTGAAGCGGAAGTCGAGCAGCTTGAAGCGGTCGCCATCGCGCAAGGTGATGGGGCCCGAGTCGCGCAGCCAGGTGTCGTCGTACTCGGCCAGGACGAAGCGCGCGCGCGCCATGTCGACCCGCGCGGAGCGCAGTCGCGCTTCGGCATACGTCTGCAGGTCGTCATCGGCGACACAGATCACCACCGGCTGGAAGCGGGTGATCGCAGCGACCAGGGCGACATAGGTCTCCTCGACCTCGGCGAGGCGGTCGGCCCAGTCGGTCTCGGCGTGCGGCCAAGCGATCAGGACCGCGGACTGGGGTTCCCACTCCGCGGGAAAGCGATAGGCATCGGTCATCGGATTACGGGGCGCGTGCAGCGCCGGTCAGCGGATGGGAGGCTTCGGGCCGATTTCCTCGGCAGAGGCCTTGTTCAGGACCACGTCGATAACGCGGTTCTTCTCGAAGTACACGGTAAAGCCCGGATAGACCCAGCGATGGATCACCGGCCACTGGCGCTTCTGGCCGCCGCGCGGCTCCAGCTTCTGCTGGGGCGCGCCGAAGCGAGCCTCGACATCGGCGGTGGTCTGCCCGCGGGCCGGGGCGGCGACGGGTTGTTCCTGGGCGCGTTCGATCAACAGCGTATCGGCGGATGCCGGGCCGGCTAGGCCGAGCAGGGCGATCAACGGAAGTGCGAGGGCACGGCGGCTCATGGTGGAACTCCCCTGGGTGATCCGCCTTTTATAACAAAAGGCAGGCAACAAAAAACCGCCCGAAGGCGGCTTTCCGCGCATTGCCGGCCGGAGCCGGCAGTGCCGTTCTCAGCGCTGGCGCGCCTTGAAGCGGGGGTTGGACTTGCAGATCACGAAGACCTTGCCGCGGCGGCGGACCACCTTGCAGTCGCGGTGACGGGCCTTCGCCGACTTCAGGGAGGACAGGACCTTCATGAGTTGAAACCTCGGCGTAAATGTATGGGGTGAAACGAAGCCCGGCATTCTAACGGCAATTCCATAGCCGGATCAAGCGGTTGCATGGGCCGGTGAGCGGGATGGCCTTGGGTGGCGTCGGCGCAGGGGCGTCGAGCATCCATAATGGAACCTCCGACTCATGGAAGCCCGCATGTCCGACCTCGCTCCCGTCCTGACCATCGATGGCCCTTCCGGCGCGGGCAAGGGGACGGTCAGCCGGATCGCCGCGTCCCGGTTGGGCTGGCACTACCTGGATTCCGGGGCTCTCTACCGGGCGGTGGGCGTGGCGGCCAGCTGGGCGGATCTGGACGTCTCCGATCCCGCTGCGTTGGTCCGTTGCGCCTTCGATACCCGGGTCGGCTTCAGGGAAACCGAAGCGGGATTGCGCGTGATCGTCGACGATCTGGACGCGACCGACGAGCTTCGTCTGGAAACGACCGGCGCGCTGGCATCCGCCATCGCCGCCATCCCGGAGGTCCGCTCGGCCCTGAAGGAACGGCAGCGGGCCTTCCGCCAGGCCCCGGGGCTGGTGGCGGACGGGCGCGACATGGGGACAGTCATCTTTCCGGACGCGCCTTACAAGGTCTTTCTGACCGCCAGCGCCGACGAGCGGGCCGAAAGGCGCTATAAGCAGTTGAAAGACAAAGGGGTTTCCGTCACAATCGACGGTCTGCTACGCGAGATCCTCGCCCGCGATGCCCGTGACGCCCAGCGCACGGTGGCGCCCCTGAGGCCGGCCGACGACGCCTTCCTCATCGACACCACCGGCCTCGGCATCGATGCGGTCGTCGAGCGCGTGCTGGCCCTGGTGCCGGCACGCGTGGGCTGATTCCCGCGCGGCAGAAGGTCCGTGCGGAATTCGCCGCGCGGTTTTTTCCAACCACAACACTCACGGCCATACGCATCCCGCGCAGGCCGACAACGGGTGGACCGTCCGCCTTCCGTGCGCCGGTCTGTTTCATCAACCGAGTATTTTTTCAATGACCGAATCATTTGCCGAACTGTTTGAACAGAGCCAGACCCAACTGGCCAAGCTGAAGCCGGGCGCCATCGTCACCGGCGTCGTCGTGGAAGTCCGCAACGACGTCGTGGTGATCAACGCCGGCCTGAAGTCCGAAGGCATCGTGCCGATCGAACAGTTCCGGAACGACGCCGGCGAAATCGACGTGGGCGTGGGCGACGAAGTGAAGGTGGCCCTCGACTCGATCGAGAACGGCTTCGGCGAAACCGTCCTCTCGCGCGAGAAGGCCAAGCGCGCCATGGTGTGGGACGAGCTGGAAGAAGCGCTGGAGAAGAACGAGACCATCACCGGTCGCATCAGCGGCAAGGTCAAGGGTGGCTTCACCGTCGACATCAAGGACGTCCGCGCATTCCTGCCGGGCTCGCTGGTCGACGTGCGTCCGGTGCGCGACCCGGGTTACCTGGAAGGCAAGGAGCTCGAGTTCAAGCTCATCAAGCTGGATCGCAAGCGCAACAATGTGGTCGTCTCCCGCCGTGCGGTGGTCGAGAGCGAGCATTCGGAAGAGCGCGAGCAGCTGATGGACAAGCTGCAGGAAGGCGTGGTGCTGAAGGGTGTGGTCAAGAACCTCACCGACTACGGCGCGTTCGTCGACCTGGGCGGCATCGACGGCCTGCTGCACATCACCGACATGGCGTGGAAGCGCGTGCGCCATCCGTCCGAAGTCGTGGAAGTCGGCCAGGAGCTGGACGTCCGCGTGCTGAAGTACGACCGTGAGCGCAACCGCGTCTCGCTGGGCCTGAAGCAGCTGGGCGAGGATCCGTGGGACAACATCGCCCGTCGTTACCCGGCCAACAGCCGCGTGTTCGGCAAGGTCTCCAACGTCACCGATTACGGCGCGTTCGTCGAGATCGAGCCGGGCGTCGAAGGCCTGGTGCACGTGTCCGAGATGGATTGGACCAACAAGAACGTCAACCCGTCCAAGGTTGTCCAGGTCGGCGATGAAGTCGAAGTCATGGTGCTGGACGTGGACGAAGAGCGTCGCCGCATCTCGCTGGGCATGAAGCAGGTCGCCGCCAATCCGTGGGAGACCTTCGCGGCCACCCACAAGAAGAACGACAAGGTGTCCGGCCAGATCAAGTCGATCACCGACTTCGGCATCTTCATCGGCCTGGACGGCGGCATCGATGGTCTGATCCACCTGTCCGACATCAGCTGGAACACCACCGGCGAAGACATCGTGCGCAACTTCAAGAAGGGCGACACGCTGGAAGCCGTGGTGCTGGCCGTGGACCCGGAGCGCGAGCGCATCAGCCTGGGCGTGAAGCAGCTGGAGCAGGATCCGTTCGGCCAGTACATGGCCGCGCACCCGAAGGGCTCGAAGGTCGAAGGCACGGTGAAGGAAGTGGACGCCAAGGGCGCTACGGTCGAACTGGCCGACGGCATCGAAGGCTACGTCATGGCGCGCGACATCAGCTACGACCGCGTGGACGACGCCAGCCAGCACCTGAAGGTGGGCGACAAGGTCGAAGCCAAGTTCATCGGCATGGACCGCAAGGGCCGCACCCTGCAGCTGTCGATCAAGGCGAAGGACGAAGCCGAGACCGCCGAAGCGCTGGCCGAGTACAACAAGTCGGCCGCCGAAGCCTCCACCGGTACCACCAGCCTGGGCGCGCTGCTGCGTGCGCAGCTGGACGGTGGCAAGTCCGAGTAAGCGGCTCGCGCCGTTGCAGTATCACCCGCAGTAACGTTCCCCACCGGCCCGGAGATCCCGGGCCGGTGCGGGTACATCCGCCCGAATTCCGCACGCGATGACCAAATCCGAACTCATCGAGATCCTCAGCCGTCGCCAGCCGCACCTCAAGGCCGAGGACGTGGACCTGGCCGTCAAGGCACTGCTGGAAATGATGGGCGGCGCCCTGTCGCAGGGCGATCGCATCGAGATCCGTGGCTTCGGCAGCTTCTCGCTGCACTACCGTCCGCCGCGCATGGGCCGCAACCCTAAGACCGGCGAGTCGGTCGCGTTGCCGGCCAAGCACGTCCCCCATTTCAAGCCAGGCAAGGAGCTGCGCGAGCGCGTCAGCGACGTCACGCCCATCGAAGAGAGCGGCGAGTAGTCCCGCCCCGGCGCGTGTCGTCCAGCGCCGACTCCGTTAAGCTAGGCGCCGTCCTGCAAGGAGTCGCCTGATGAACATGTTCCGCCTGGTCGTCGCACTGCTGTTCCTGGCCTACGGACTCATCATCGGCGTGCTCAACACGCAGCCGATCACGCTGAAACTCCTGTTTACCGAATTCCAGACCTCCTCCGGCGTCGGCATCATCCTGTCCCTGCTGCTGGGCGTGGTGGTCGGCGGCCTGATCGTGGTCGCCACGCTGGTGTGGCCCTTGTACGCGAAGCTGCGCAGGGCGAACCGCTCGGCCGCTGCCGCGGCGGGCGACGCTGGTCCGTCGGCCGCCGACAGCGGTCGCTGAGCCATGGCCTTCCTCACCGAGTGGTTCTGGTTCTTCCTGTTCCTTCCGCTGGCCGCGCTCAGTGGCTGGATCATTGGCCGTCGCGGCGGCCAGCGGCACGGCGACACCCAGGTCAGCCGGCTGTCGAGCACCTATTTCCGCGGACTGAACTACCTGCTCAACGAGCAGCCGGACAAGGCGATCGAGCTGTTCCTGCACATCGCGGAGCTGGACAAGGAAACCTTCGAAACCCAGGTCGCGCTGGGGCACCTGTTCCGTCGACGCGGTGAAGTGGATCGCGCCATCCGGCTCCACCAGGGGCTGGTGCAACGTACCGACCTCAGCGACGCGCAGCGCGTCCAGGCCCTGCTCGCGCTTGGCGAGGATTACATGCGGTCGGGCCTTCTCGACCGGGCGGAAACCGTCTTCACGGACCTGGCGCAGATCGATCAGCGCGCCCCCCAGGCCCTCAAGCATCTGATCGGCATCTACCAGGCGGAGCGCGACTGGGAAAAGGCGATCGACAACGCCCGGCGCTACGAAGAAGTCACGACGGAGCCGATGGGCAAGCTGGTGGCCCAGTTCGAATGCGAACTCGCCGAACGGCAGCGCACGGCGAACAACGTCGAAGCGGCGCGTGCCGCCGTCGCCCGCGCCTACCAGGCGGACGCCGGCAGTGTGCGGGCCGGCATCATCGAGGGACGCATCGAGGCGGACGCCGGCAATGCCGAAGCGGCGATCCGTGCGTTCGAACGCGCCGCCCGGCACGACCCGGATTATCTTCCCGAAGTCCTTCCCAGCCTGCTGACCAGCTACGACCAGGTCGGCGACCTGTCCGGCGCACGTGCCTTCCTGTCGGAAATGTGCGAGCACTACCGGGGCATCGCACCCGTGCTGGCGCTGACCAAACTGGTGGAGCGCCAGGATGGCGTGGCAGCGGCGCGCGCCTACCTCGCGCGCCAGTTGAAGGACAGGCCCTCGGTCAGGGGCGAAGCGTCGCTGATCGATCTCACGCTGGCCGAGGGTGCCGACCCGGCGGCCACCCTGCATGACCTCAAGCACATCACCGACCAGTTGCTGGTGCGCAATCCGAGCTACCGCTGCACGCGCTGTGGTTTCGGTGCACGGACGCATCACTGGCAATGCCCGAGTTGCAAGGAGTGGGGTACGGTCAAGCCGCTGTTGAACTATGCGGTAGTCTGATGCCGCCCCTGGTCGTCTGGCTGGCGCTGATCGCCTCGGTCACTGCCGCGGCCACCTGGGTAGCGCGGCAGTACGCCCTGCGCGGCAACCTGATGGACCAGCCTGGTGACCGGCGCAGTCACCATGTCGCGACGCCACGAGGCGGCGGCATCGCCATCGTGCTGGTCGTCCTCGTGGTCGGGTGCTACCTGATGTCGCGTGACCTGTCCGGTCGTGCGTTGTGGATCGGCTTCCTGCCAGGCCTGCTGATCGTGGCCGGCATCGGGTGGTGGGACGATCATCGGCCACTCTCCCCCTGGCTGCGGCTGGTGGTCCAGGCGGTAGCGGCACTGATGCTGGCCGCCGGGGCTGGGTGGCAGAGCGGCCACTGGCTGCCGGCGCTGTTGGCCTTCGGGGCTGCGATGGTGCTGGTCAACGTGTGGAACTTCATGGACGGCATCAACGGTCTGGCCACCACGCAGGCCGGGCTGGCCGCGGTGGCCTATGCGGGTCTGCTGGCGGGCGAGTGGCGCTGGCTGGCGCTGGCGCTGCTGGCGGGTTGCCTGGGCTTTTTGCCGTTCAATTTCCCGAAGGCCCGGATATTCCTGGGCGATGTGGGCAGCGGCGCATTGGGTTTCATGCTGGCGGGACTTGTTACGGCAGCATCAATTGCCGTCCCACCCGGCAGCGTACCTTTGCTGATGCTGCCCCTGAGCATTTTTCTCGTCGACGCAGGCTTCACATTGCTAAGGCGCATCCTACGTCGAGAGCCGTGGTGGACGCCCCATGTGACGCATCTTTATCAAATTGCGGCCCGGCGACTGGGGCACGGTCCGGTCACCTTGGCGTACGCCGCATCAAGTGGCGTTACACTCTCATTGATGCTTGTCTGGCCACGATCTACCTGGGGCCAGTCGGTCTCGGTAGCTGTAACTGTCTACCTGGTTGTTTCGTTTGTCTGGTTTGCCTCTCGCAGAGGACTGCGAGAGTAGGCGGGGAGAGGGATCTGATGATTTCATGGCGGGATCGATTGAGTAGCGGGTTACCGCGCATTTTGGTCGCGGCGCACGATCTGGCGATGGTGTGGGTCTGCTGGCAGGTTCTGCACCGTTTCCGTTACGCGATGGTCGCGCATGCCCCCGACTTTCCGGTATGGTCGAACGAGATCCTGATCGTGCTGGTCGCGCAGGGCATCGTATTCTGGTGGATGGGGCTGTATCGGGGGCTTTGGCGCTTTGCGAGCCTGCCCGATCTGTGGAACATCGTGAAAGCCTGTGCGCTCGGCTTTCTTGGCATCGTCGTCGGCTTGTTCTTCTATAACCGCTTTGGTTCGACTCCACGTGCCGTCCTTGGATTCTATCCGTTCGCACTGGTGGGATTTCTTGGTCTTCCCAGGCTGATCTATCGCGCATGGAAGGACAGTCAGGTCAAACGTGCCCGTGACACCTCCTCACGGGTGATCGTGCTCGGAGCCGGTCGCGCGGGCGAAGCGCTGGTCCGCGAGCTTCGACGCACCGGTGTATACCATCCGGTCGCCTTTCTCGATGACGCTCCACGGCTCCACGGGTCGAAACTGCTGGGCATCCCGGTACTCGGCGGACTGGAGAATGCCGCCGCCGTCGCGCGCGAGACCGCTGCGCGGATGCTCGTCATCGCCATGCCATCGCTCGACGCGCCCGCCATGCAGCGGGTCGTGGCGATCTGCGAAAGCACGGGGCTGCCGTTCCGCATGGTGCCGCGCCTGGTCAATGTCCTGGAGGGGCAGTCCATGCCGGGCGACCTCAAGGAGGTCGCGATCGATGACCTCCTCGGGCGCAAGTCGGTCACGCCGGACTGGAAGCTGATACGCGGCTGGCTGGGTGGACGTACCGTCATGGTGACGGGCGCCGGCGGTTCGATCGGTTCGGAGTTGTGCCGCCAGTGCGCGCGTCACGGTGCGCAGCGGATCGCCCTGGTGGAGATCGACGAGTTGGCGCTCATCACCATCCAGGGTGATCTGCGGCGCGCGTTCCCTGATCTCGAGGTGCTTCCCGTGCTGGGCAATTGCGGTGACCCCGCCGTGATCGCGCATGCGATGCGTATCGCCGAGCCGGATGCCGTATTCCATGCCGCCGCGTACAAGCAGGTGCCCCTGCTCGAGGGACACCTGCGGGAGGCGGTTGGAAACAACGTCCTGGCGACGGAAACCGTGGCGAGAGCCTGCCGGGAGTCGGGAGTCGGCACGTTCGTGCTGATTTCCACCGACAAGGCGGTGGATCCGGTGAACGTGCTCGGCGCCACCAAACGGCTGGCCGAGATGGCGTGCCAGGCGCTCGACGACGGTCGTTCCAGCACGCGGTACGTGACCGTCAGATTCGGCAACGTGCTGGACTCTGCTGGCAGCGTGGTGCCGCTGTTCCGCGAGCAGATCCGCAAGGGCGGGCCGGTGACGGTCACCGACCCGGACGTCACGCGCTATTTCATGACCATCCCGGAGGCCTGCCAGTTGATTCTGCAGGCGGCCTCGGGCGCGGCACATGCGTCGATCTACACGCTGGACATGGGTGACCCGGTGCCGATCCGGCTGCTGGCCGAGCAGATGATCCGCCTGGCGGGCAAGCAGCCCGGGCGGGACATCGCCATCGTCTACACGGGACTTCGCCCGGGCGAGAAGCTGCACGAGACGCTGTTCCATGCCGACGAACGCTACCAGCCCACCTCGCACTCCAAGATCATGAAGGCGCTTGCGCGCGACGTATCGCCGGAGTTCCTGGAACTCGCCCTGCAACGGCTGCGCGCCGCGTACACCCGGTACGACACCGCGGAACTCGGCGAGGTGCTGAGGGTGGCGGTTCCGGAGTTCGCGCCCCTGGTGAACGATCAGGATGAAGCGTCGGCTAATATCGTGGTCTTTCCCGGCCGCGACGCGCGCAGGATCCGATGACCCGAACCAGAATCCGCAAGGCCGTGTTCCCCGTCGCAGGGCTCGGCACCCGCTTCCTGCCCGCCACCAAGACCGTTCCGAAGGAGATGCTGCCGATCATCGATCGGCCGTTGATCCAGTACGCGGTCGACGAGGCCGTCGATGCGGGTTGCGACACGCTCATCTTCGTGACCAACCGCTACAAGCATGCGGTGGCGGACTACTTCGACAAGGCCTACGAGCTTGAACAGAAGCTCGAACGTTCCGGCAAGACCGAGCAACTGGAACTGGTCCGCAACGTGCTGCCTCCGCACGTGCGCGCGGTGTTCGTCACCCAGGCCGAAGCGCTGGGCCTGGGGCATGCGGTGCTGTGCGCCAAGCCGATCGTCGGCGACGAGCCGTTCGCCGTCCTGCTGCCCGACGATCTGATCTGGAATCGCGGTCCCGGCGCGCTGAAGCAGATGGCCGATGCGGCAGAAGCCGGCGGCAGCAGTGTCATCGCGGTGCAGGACGTGCCGCGGGAGCAGACGGGCAGTTACGGCATCGTCGCGACGGAGGCGTTCAATGGCCGCGAGGGCCGCATCAGCGCCATCGTCGAGAAGCCGAAGCCCGACGTCTCGCCGAGCACGCTGGCGGTCGTGGGGCGTTATGTCCTCGACGCGCGCATCTTCTCGCTGCTGGAGAGCACCACACCGGGTGCGGGGGGAGAAATCCAGCTCACCGATGCGATCGCGGCGCTCCTCGCGGAGAAGCCCGTCCACGCCTATCGGTTCCAGGGCACGCGCTTCGACTGCGGTACGCATATCGGCCTGATCGAGGCCACGATCCGCTACGCGCTCGACCACGAGAAGCTCAGCGATGCTGCGCGCGGCATGATGCAGAGTGCGCTGAACGAGTTGGGCGTGCAGGACCTGGGCTGACCGGATTGCCGCGAGGGGCGGCGTAGGGGTGCCACGCACGTGTCCGTGGCGGGAGATGGCTCCGTGCAGATGGCAACGCGCAACTACTATTCGGAGACCGCGGGCCGTGCTCCGGCGCTGCAAGCGCTGAAGTCACGCGTCGAGGCCGAGGTCTGCGTTGTGGGCGGCGGTTTCGCCGGTCTGAATACGGCACTGGGTCTCGCCGAACGCAATGTGCGCGATGTCGTGCTGGTGGAAGCGGACACGCCGGCATTCGGCGCTTCGGGGCGCAACGGCGGCTTCGTGTTCGGTGGTTTTTCGCGCGGCGAAGTTTCGCTGTTGCGTGACCTCGGTCCATCGCGGGCGAGCGATCTCTACACCGGAACGACGCAGGCGGTAGAACTGATCCGTCGCCGTATCACCCAGCATGGAATCGCCTGCGATGACACCCAGGCGGGGATCCTCTGGGCGAACTGGTTCAACGACCGGGAGGTGCTCAGGCAGCGGCAGGCGCTGCTCTCGACGGCCTTCGGGCAGGACTGGCGATGGATGGATCGCGACGAGGTCCGCCGCCAGTTGCGCACGACCCGCTACCACGATGCGCTGTACGAGCCGCAGGCGTTCCACTTCCATCCGTTGAAGTACGCGAATGGACTGGTGCGCGTCGCCCGGGAGCGGGGCGTTTCGCTGTTCGCGCATTCGCCCGCCGTTTCACTTGAACGCGCCGGCGGTGGTTGGCGTGTCGCGACGCCGTCCGGGAGCGTCGATGCGAAGCAGGTGGTCCTCGCCTGCGGCGGATATCTTGCCGGCCTGCATCGGCGTGTCGACGCCGGCGTGCTGCCGATCGCGACCTACGTGATGGTCACCGAGCCACTGGGCGTGCGACTGGATGACGCGATGCGCACCCGCGCTGCGGTCTACGACACCCGCTTCGCTTTCGACTACTACCGGCCGTTGCCCGATTCCCGGCTGCTGTGGGGGGGGCGCATCTCCATCCTGGATCGTTCGCCTCAGGCGGTCAGGCGCTTGTTGTATCGCGACATGCTGAAGGTCTTTCCGCAACTGGAAGGAGTGGGTATCGACTACGCCTGGTCGGGCCTCATGAGTTACGCCCGTCACGAGATGCCGCAGATCGGGCAGGTCGAGCCCGGTCTCTGGGTGGCACAGGCCTTCGGCGGGCATGGCGTGGCGCCGACGACGCTGGCCGGCGAAGTCATTGCCTCTGCCATTGCGGAGGGCGACAAACGTTGGCGAGAGTTCGGCGCCTATGGCCTGGTATCGGCGATGAAGCCGGCGGGATTCCTGGGGGCGCAGCTCAGCTACTGGTGGGCCGAAGCGAAGGATGCGTGGAAGGCGCGAGTGGAGCAGGGGGCGCAAACTTGAGCGGGACGGCAGACACGATAGGGTGGGACGACTTCATGCGAGTGGCGTTGTGCGCGGGCACCGTGCAGAAGGTCGAGCCGTTTCCGGAAGCGCGCAGGCCGGCGTGGAAGGTGTGGGTCGACTTCGGACCGCATGGGGTGAAGAAGACCAGTGCACAGATCCGGTCGTTGTATGCACCCGAGGATCTGGTCGGACGCCAGATCGTGGGTGTCATCAATTTCGCGCCCAAGCAGGTCGGTCCTTTCATGTCCGAGTTTTTGCTGACCGGATTCCACACCGACGAGGGCGTGGTGATCACTACGGTCGAACGCCGGGTTCCTGACGGTACGCGCATGGCGTGACGGCCGTCACCGCGCTCAAGGAAATGGCGCCTTCCGGCGCCATCTCTTTCTCATGCGGTCCAGCGAGTGCTTACAGCGATTCAAAGATGCCCGCTGCGCCCATGCCAGTGCCGATGCACATGGTCACCATGCCATACTTCTTCTGGTGGCGACGCATGCCGTGCACGATCGTCGCGGTGCGGATCGCACCGGTTGCGCCCAGCGGGTGGCCGAGGGCGATGGCGCCGCCGAGCGGATTGATCTTCGACGCATCCAGGTCGCTGTCGCGGATCACCGCCAGCGCCTGTGCGGCGAACGCCTCGTTGAGCTCGATCCAGTCCAACTGGTCCTTGGTCAGGCCGGCCTGCTTGAGCGCCTTCGGAATTGCGGCGATGGGGCCGATGCCCATCACTTCCGGGCGCACACCGGCCACCGAGAAGCTGACGAAGCGGGCCAGCGGCGTCAGGCCGTAGTCCTTGATCGCCTGCTCCGAGGCCAGCAGTACGCCTGCCGCGCCGTCGCTCATCTGCGACGAAGTACCCGCAGTGACCGTGCCACCGAACTGCGGGTTGCGGAACACGGTGCGCAGCTTGGCCAGGCCTTCCAGCGACGTGTCGGCGCGCGGGCCCTCATCCTGTTCGACCAGCAGCTTCTTCAAGCGGACCGTGTTGCCGGCCAGGTCGGGCTGGCGCGAGACGACTTCGTACGGACTGATCTCGTCCCTGAATTCGCCAGCGGCCTGTGCGGCCAGCGCCTTCTGGTGCGAGGCGACGGCGAAGGCGTCCTGGTCCTCGCGCGAGATCTTCCATTCCTCGGCGACCTTCTCCGCGGTGATGCCCATGCCGTAGGCGATCGAGACGTGGTCGTTGTCGAAGACGCTCGGCGCCATGGCGATCTTGTTGCCCATCATCGGCACCATGCTCATGCTTTCGGTGCCGCCGGCCAGCATCAGGTCGGCGTTGCCCAGGCGGATCTGGTCCGCCGCCATCGCCACGGCCTGCAGGCCGGACGAGCAGAAGCGGTTGATGGTCTGCGCGGCGATCGTGTTCGGCAGGCCGGCCAGCAGCAGGCCGATGCGCGCCACGTTCATGCCTTGCTCGCCCTCGGGCATGGCGCAGCCGATGATGGCGTCGTCGATGCGGTTGAGGTCGATGCCCGGCGCCTGCGCCACGACCGACTTCAGCACGTGCGCCAGCATGTCGTCCGGACGGGTGTTGCGGAACACGCCCTTGGGCGCCTTGCCTACCGGCGTGCGGGTGGCGGCGACGATGTAGGCTTCCTGTACTTGCTTGCTCATGTCTCTATGTCCTGTGTCGTCGTCGGTCAGTTACGCAGCGGCTTGCCGGTCTTCAGCATGTGCGCGATGCGGGCCTGGGTCTTTTCCTGCTGGGCCAGTTCGACGAAGTGCTTGCGCTCCAGCTTGAGCAGCCACTCCTCGTCGACCAGTGCGCCGCGGTCGACTTCGCCGCCGCACAGTACGGTGGCGATGCGCACGGCGATCTCGTAGTCGTACGGGCTGATGAAGCGGCCTTCCAGCATGTTCACCAGCATCATCTTGAAGGTCGCGATGCCGACGTCGCCGGCCACCTGGATGCGGCGGGCGGGCAGGGGCGGACGGTAGCCCGTCTCGGCCAGCGCCAGCGCTTCCTGCTTGGCGACATGCAGCAGTTCGTAGGCGTTGAAGGCCACCTTGTCGCCGGCACGCACGAGACCCAGTTCCTTGGCTTCGACGGCGGAGGCGGAGACCTTGGCCATCGCCACGGTCTCAAAGGTCTTCTTCAGCTCGGCGAACACATCGCCGCCCGGACCTGCGGCCTGCGAGGCGCGCACGGCGATTTCCTTCAGGCCGCCACCGGCGGGCAGCAGGCCCACGCCGGCCTCGACCAGGCCGATGTAGCTTTCCAGGTGCGCGATGGTGCGCGCACTGTGCATCTGGAACTCGCAGCCACCACCCAGCGCCAGACCGCGGACTGCGGCCACGACCGGCACCAGCGAATACTTGATGCGCTGGCTGGTGGCCTGGAAGTTGGCGACCATCGCCTCGAATTCGGCGATCTTGCCGGCCTGCAGCGCGCCCAGCGCGCCGGCCAGGTCTGCGCCGGCGGAGAAAGGTTCCTTCGGCTGCCAGATCACCAGGCCCTTGAAACGCTGCTCGGCGATGGTGATGGCTTCCTGAAGGCCATCCAGCACCGCGTCGGAGACGGTGTGCATCTTGGTCTTGAAGCTGACCACGCCGATGCCGTCGCCGTCGGTCCACAGGCGCACGCCGTCGTTCTCGAAGACCGTCTCGCCCTGCGGGAAGACCTCACCCAGCAGAGGATCGGGGAAGCGCTGGCGCTTGTACACGGGCAGCGACGAGCGCGGCAGCTTGGCATTCTTGCCGGGGCTGTAGCTGCCTTCGGCACCGTGCACGCCCTCGCGGCCGTCGAACACCCAGTTCGGCAGCGGCGCGGAGCTCATGGCCTTGCCGGCCACGATGTCGTCGGCGATCCACTGGGCCACCTGCTTCCAGCCGGCGGCCTGCCAGGTCTCGAACGGACCCAGCGACCAGCCATAGCCCCAGCGGATGGCGAGATCGACGTCGCGCGCGGTCTCGGCGATGTCGGCCAGGTGGTAGGCGCTGTAATGGAACAGGTCGCGGAATATTGCCCACAGGAACTGCGCCTGCGGATGCTGGCTCTCGCGCAGCTTGGCGAACTTCTCGGCCGGGTTCCTGATCTTCAGGATCTCGACCACCTCCGGCGCCGCGGTACGGTCGGAGGCGCGGTAGTCCTGCTTCTCAAGATCGAGGACCACGATGTCCTTGCCGACCTTGCGGAAGATGCCGGCACCGGTCTTCTGGCCCAGCGCGCCCTTGGCGATCAGCGCTTCCAGCCACTTCGGCGACTTGAAGTAGGCGTGCCACGGATCGTCGGGCAGCGTGTCAGCCATGGTCTTGATGACGTGGGCCATGGTGTCCAGGCCGACCACGTCCGAGGTGCGGTAGGTCGCCGACTTCGGGCGGCCGATCAGCGGGCCGGTGATGGCGTCCACCTCGTCGAAGCCGAGCTTGAACTCACCGGTGTGGTGGGCGGTGGCCAGAATCGAGAACACGCCGATGCGGTTACCGATGAAGTTCGGCGTGTCCTTGGCATACACGACGCCCTTGCCCAGCGTGGTGGTCAGGAAGGTTTCCAGGCCTTCCAGCACCGCCGCGTCGGTGGACTTGGCCGGAATCAGCTCGGCCAAGTGCATGTAGCGCGGCGGGTTGAAGAAGTGCACGCCGCAGAAACGATGGCGAAGCTGCTCCGGAAGCACTTCCGCCAGCTTGTTGATGCCCAGGCCCGACGTGTTGCTGGCCAGCACGGCGTGATCGGCCACGAACGGGGCGATCTTCTTGTACAGGTCCTGCTTCCAGTCCATCCGCTCGGCGATGGCCTCGATGATCAGGTCGCAGCCCTTCAGGTGCTCCAGGCCGGTTTCGTAGTTGGCCGGCGTGATCGCCTCGGCCAGGGACTTGCTGGCCAGCGGGGCAGGGCTGAGCTTGGCCAGGTTGGCGATCGCCTTCTGCACGATGCCGTCGGGGTGGCCGTCCTTGGCGGGCAGGTCGAACAGCACGGTGTCGACGCCGGCGTTGGTCAGGTGCGCGGCGATCTGCGCGCCCATCACGCCGGCGCCCAGCACGGCCGCCTTGCGAACAAGCAGGGGGTTGGACATGGGATTTCCTCGGATTGCAGGGGTTAGGTGCGGTCGGCGCGAAGGCCGGCCTCGGCGAAGCGGATCAGTTCACGGGCGGCACGCTCACGGTGCGCCGCCTCCGTGACACCGGTGGGGCGCTTGATCAGGCCAAAATCGGCCATGGCGTAGGTCAGGGCGCCGGAGAAGAAGTCGAGCCGCCAGTACAGCTCTTCCTTGCTCAGGCCGGGCACGCAGGCGGCAATGGCCTTGCCGAACTCGCGCAGCACATGGCCGTAGTGGTCGGACAGGAACTTGCGCAGGCCATCGTTCTTCTCGGCATAGGCCCGGGCGATGACCCGCACGAAGGCGCCGCCGCCATGCCGGTCCTGGGCCAGGGCGAGGGCGGGTTCGACGAAGGCCGCCAGAATCGGCTCCAGCTCGCCCGGCCGTTCCGCCAGGGCCTTCCCCAGCAGGGAGAGTCGGGCCGCGGTCATGTCGTCCATGCGGCGGCGGAACACCTCGTTGACGAGGTTTTCCTTGCTGCCGAAGTGGTAGTTGACCGCGGCGATGTTGACGTCCGCCCGGCTGGTGACCTGCCGCAGCGAGGTCCCAGCGAAACCGTGCTGGGCGAACAGCTCCTCGGCGGCCCCCAGGATCCGTTCCTTCGTCGAAAAATGCGTGGTGTTGCCCATGACGCCTCCGGGACCTGAATCAAACGCTTGTTTGATCCATTGTGTGTCCGGGGCGTCGGAAGTGTCATGTTGCGAAGCAGCAAATTCGCCCCCGGCCGGCTGCACACTTCCAGCAGATACGTTAGAATCTCGCTACGCTTTCTGGTCTAAGCCCGCGTTTCGACGCGGGTTTTTCATGTTAACCTCGGGTCCTCAGTGGCCCGCCCGAACGGAGAAATCCCCATGGCGCTGGAGCGCACCCTGTCGATCGTCAAGCCCGATGCCGTTGCCAAGAACGTCATCGGCGAAATCTATGCCCGCTTCGAAAAGAATGGTCTGAAGATCGTCGCCTCGAAGATGAAGCACCTGTCGCGCCGTGAGGCCGAAGGTTTCTATGCCGTGCACCGCGAGCGTCCGTTCTTCAACGCGCTGGTCGAGTTCATGATTTCCGGACCGGTCGCCATCCAGGTACTGGAAGGCGAGAACGCCGTGCTGAAGCACCGCGACATCCTTGGCGCCACCAATCCGAAGGACGCCGCGCCGGGCACGATCCGCGCCGACTTCGCCGACTCCATCGACGCCAACGCCGCACACGGTTCGGACTCGGTCGAGAACGCGAACATCGAGATCGCGTATTTCTTCGCCGCGACCGAAGTGTTCTCGCGCTGAGCGATACGCGATGAGCAGCCACGAACTGCCGCCGATCGAGTTGAAGCTGGCCACGGACGCACCGTCTGTGGCCATCGGCGTGCCCGTGTCTGCGAAACAGAACCTGATGGACCTGGATCGCGAAGGGCTTGAGCAGTTCTTCGTCGGTACGCTGGGCGAGCAGAAGTTCCGCGCGTACCAGGTGATGAAGTGGATCCACCACCGCTATGTCACCGACTTCAACGAGATGACCGATCTCGGCAAGAACTTGCGCGCGAAGCTGCAGGAGCATGCCGAAGTCGTCGTGCCGCAGGTCGTGTTCGACAAGCCCTCCACCGACGGCACCCACAAGTGGTTGCTCGGCATGGGAGTGGACGGCAAGAATGCCGTCGAAACGGTCTATATCCCAGACAAGAGCCGCGGCACGCTCTGCGTGTCGTCGCAGGTCGGGTGCGGCCTGAACTGCACGTTCTGCTCGACGGCCACGCAGGGTTTCAATCGCAACCTCACCACGGCCGAGATCATCGGGCAGGTGTGGGTGACGGCGCGCCACCTGGGCAACGTCCCCGCACAGAACCGCCGCCTCACCAACGTGGTGATGATGGGCATGGGCGAGCCGCTGCTCAATTTCGACAACGTCGTGCGCGCGATGAACATCATGCGCGACGACCTGGGTTACGGCCTGGCGAGCAAGCGCGTCACGCTGTCGACGTCCGGGCTGGTGCCGATGATCGACCGTCTATCCACCGAGACCGACGTGTCGCTCGCCGTCTCGCTGCATGCGCCGAACGACGCGCTGCGCGAGCAGTTGGTGCCGCTCAACAGGAAGTACCCGATCGCCGAGCTGATGGCGTCCTGCGTGCGTTATCTGCGCGCAAGCAAGAAGCGCGACTCGGTGACGTTTGAGTACACCCTGATGAAGGGCGTCAACGATCAGCCCGAACATGCGCGGCAACTGGCGCAGCTGATGCGCAAGTTCAGCAATGCCGCGCAGTTGAAGGATGCCGGCAAGGTCAACCTCATTCCGTTCAATCCATTCCCCGGTACGCGCTACGAGCGTGCGCCCGAGGAAGACATCCGCGCTTTCCAGAAGCTGCTGCTGGATGCGCAGGTACTCACGATGGTCCGCCGCACCCGTGGCGACGACATTGATGCCGCCTGCGGCCAGTTGAAGGGGCAGGTGATGGACCGTACCCGTCGCCAGGCCGAGTTCCGGCGGCAGCTGCAGGAACAGGGCATCGACGATGCCGCGTAAGGCGATCTGCCTGCTGCTGATCACCCTCCTGCTGGCGACGGCCTGCAGTCGTCTGACCTTCGTCCGACCCAAGGGGAAGGTGGAACCCATGTCGGGACCGCAGTCGACGCGCGAGTATTCAGTGGGCGACAGCCCCGAGGTGAAGCGCCGTCAGTCCGTGCAGACACTGCTTGCCCGTGCCGTGCAGCGGCTTCAGGCGGGCGAGCCCGACGCGGCCGAGAAGGATGCGCGCGCTGCGCTGAAGCTGGATCCCACGTCGGCCGACGCGACGACGGTGCTGGCGGTGGTCGAGGACCAGCGCGGCAATACCAGCGCTGCGGGGCAACACTACAAGCGCGCCGCAGAGCTGGCGCCTTCGCAGGGCGCTGCGCTCAACAATTACGGTACGTGGCTTTGCAAGAACGGGTTTGCAGCGGAGTCGCTGGTGTGGTTCGACCGCGCGATACAGGCGCCTGACTACGCCACGCCAGCCTCGGCGATGGCCAATGCGGGCAGCTGCGCACTGAAGTCCGGTCAGGCGGAGCGCGCGGCACGCGACCTTCGTCAGGCGCTGGCGCAGGAGCCGGCCAACGCCGTCGCGCTGGAAGCCATGGGCGAACTCGAGTTCCGCCAGCAGCAATACATGTCGGCCCGCGCGTTCGTCGAGCGCCGGCTGGCGGCAGCGCCTGCCAACGCCGCTGTCTTGAAACTCGCATCACAAATCGAGGACAGACTCGGCGACAAGGCCGCTGCCAGTCGATATGTTCAGCGGATTCGGGCGGAGTTCCCCGACGCGCTGGACGTCACAACCGGGGGAAATGCAGGGCCATGATGCAATCCGTAGTCGGGGATGTGGTCACGCCGCAGGGGTGCGGCGAGGCCTTGAAGGCGGCGCGCGAGCGGGCCGGTCTGTCGGTGCAGGAGATCAGCCAGCGGCTGAAGATGCCCGTGCGGGTGATCCAGTCGCTTGAGGCCGGGCAGTGGGACCAGTCGGGCGGCGTGGTGTTCGTCCGGGGCCAGTTGCGCAGCTACGGTCGCCTGCTGAAGGTGGATGTGGAGCCGTTCCTGCAGCAGGCGGAAACCGTGGTGGCGAGGCCGGCCGAGCTGGTGAGCCATTCCCACACGCCTCGTTTGCAGTACGTCTTCGAGAGTTTCAAGCGGCGAGCGGTCTACGCCGTGCTGACGCTTGTCATCGCGACGCCGGTGTGGATGGCGCTGCGCCCATCCTCCGGCCCATCGCCGGACGCCGCCACGGCGTCGCTGGATGTCGTGCCTGCCGCTCCGCGCGCACCGGGCCCGACGGCTGGCGCGACGCGTCCTGCGGCCAAGCCCCAGGCAGCGCCTTATGTCGCCTCGATGGCGCCGTTGCCGCGCGCGGCAACGCCCTGGCTTTCGATGTCGTTCAAGGGCGACAGTTGGGTCGAGGTCAACGCGCCCGACGGCCGCAAGGTCGAGCACGCGCTGCTGCGTGCGGGTGACGAACGCCGCTATGCGCAGGGCGAAGTGGGGCGCATCAAGCTGGGCGACGCCACCGCGGTCGAGGTTCAGCAAGCGGGGAGTACGGTGGATCTGGCGCCGTACCAGCGAGCGAATGTCGCACGCTTTACGGTATCCTCTGAGGGTTCCCTGGCGCCGGTCGTTGACTGACCCGCGCGCGGGTTTGTCCAACCTAGACCGAGACCCCGCCTGAGACGGGGCAAGAGAGCGCATGGCGATTGACGATCTGCTCGACGAGCACGAACAAAGCGAACGTGTCCGCAGCTGGCTGAAGAACAATGGTGCCGGCCTGCTGGGCGGCGTGGCCCTTGGGTTGGGCGTGATCCTCGGCTGGCAGTGGTGGCAGAAGGACCAGGCCGCCAAGCAAGAGCAGGCGTACCAGAGCTACCAGACCGCCGTCGAAGGCCTCGCCAAGGGCGACCTGAAGCAGACCCAGGGTGCGGTCGATGCGCTGGTCAAGGAAGACGCGCTTTACGCCGATGTCGCCGGCCTGCAGTTGGCCAAGGCGCAGATCCAGGCCGGTGAGCGCGATGCCGCCATCGCCACGCTGCGTGCACTGACACCGGACAACGCGTTGCGGCCGTTGGTGAACCTGCGCCTCGCCCGCCTCCTGATCGACGCCGGCAAGCACGACGAAGCGCTCAAGCTGCTGGACAAGGCCGACGATGCCTCCAGCCTCGAAGTGCGGGGTGATGCATTGCTCGCGACCGGCAAGCAGAAGGAGGCGCAAGACGCCTATACCCGCGCACTCACCACGCTGGATGCCGTGTCTCCTCAACGCCGGCTGGTGGAGTTGAAGCTGATCGATGCCGGCGGCACGCCGCCCAAGACCGGAGGTGCCGCATGAGCCGCGCGTCCGGTCCGGTCGTACGCCTGATCGCGGCCGTCACGATCATTGCCGCCCTTGGTGGCTGCAGTACCGTCAAGGGCTGGTTTTCCGGGAAGGAAAAGGAAGGCGAGAAGCCCGTCGACCCGGCGGAGCTGGTCGACTTCACGCCTTCCGCGACGGTTTCCAAGCTGTGGAGCGCCAACGTGGGCAAGGGCGAGAAGCGCCTCGGCCTGCAGCAGGTGCCGGTGGTGGAGGACGGGCGCGTCTATGCCGCCGCGGTGGAAGGCGGCGTGCGCGCCTACGATCTGCAGACGGGCAAGCAGATGTGGCAGTACAAGTCCGACCTGCGTCTTTCAGGCGGACCCGGTGCGGGCGACGGACTGGTGGCCGTGGGCACGCTCGACGGGCAGGTCATCGCGCTGGATGCGGCGACGGGTGCCGAGAAGTGGCAGGCCAAGGTGCCCAACGAGGTCATCGCGGCGCCGGCCATCGGCCAGGGCATGGTCTACGTCCGCACCAACGACGGACGCATTACCGCGTTGTCGTCGGAAAATGGCGAGCGTCGCTGGTTCTGGAACAACGAACTTCCCAGCCTGACGGTGCGTGGCAATGCGCCGGTCGTGTTGGGGCCGGGCGTGGTGTTCGCGGCCAGTGACGATGGCACTGTCACGGCATTGGCAGGCAACGACGGGCGCCCGATGTGGACCCAGACGGTCGGTATCCCGGAAGGCCGCAGCGAGCTTGAGCGCATGGCCGACGTGGACGGTGCACCGGTGCTCGAAGGCAGCACGCTGTATGTCACCAGCTTCAAGAAGGAAACGATCGCCCTGGAAGGTCCGTCGGGGCGTCCCCTGTGGACGCGCGACAATGGCGGCGCTGGTGGCCTTGGCGTGACCAGCAGCGCCGTGGTCGTGTCCGATCCGGCCGGGACCGTGTGGGGCCTGGACAAGTACAGCGGCAGCGCGTTGTGGTCGAATACCACGCTGGCCCGCCGCTCGCTCACCGCGCCGACGATCCATGGCGATTATGCGGTCGTCGGCGATTACGACGGCTACCTGCACTGGCTGAAGACGGACAACGGCGAGGTGGCGGCGCGCGCGCGCGTCGGCGGCAAGGCCATCCGTGGCAAGCCGGTCGTGGCGGACGGCATCCTGCTGGTGCAGGACGTGGAAGGCGGGCTGACGGCGTTCGGCTTCAAGTGATCCGCCGGATGGGCGGCCCATAGCCGCTCCTTCCTGCTTCCGGAAAGGGCCGCACTGCGGCCCTTTTTCGCGGAAGAGGGCGTATTCCGCTACCATGGCGACCCCTTGACCGACCGGAGCGGTCGCGCCATCCGCGCGACAGCGAGCGTCCGGCGTCCCCTCTCTTCACGGTTGCCCCCTGCATGCTGCCCCTCGTCGCCCTGGTGGGCCGTCCCAACGTCGGCAAGTCCACCCTGTTCAACGCGCTGACCCGCAGTCGTGACGCGCTGGTGCACGACCAGCCGGGCGTGACCCGCGACCGCAACTACGGGGTCTGTCGGCTCGACGAGGAAGACCCGTTCCTGGTCGTCGACACGGGTGGCATCGCCGGCGAAGAGGAAGGACTCGCGGGTGCGACCGCGCGTCAGGCGCGTGCCGCCGCCGAAGAGGCCGACCTGGTGCTGTTCATCGTCGATGGTCGCGAAGGCGCCTCTGCGCTCGACGACGACATCCTGGCCTGGCTGCGCAAGACCGCGCGCCCCACGCTGCTGGTCATCAACAAGATCGACGGCATCAACGAGACCACGGCGATCGCGGATTTCGCCCGCTATGGCTTCGCCGACGTCATCACGATCTCGGCCTCGCACCGGCAGGGCATCGACGACCTGCTGGAAGAAGTGCACCAGCGCCTGCCCGAAGAAGGCGGCACTGCGGGCCTGGACAACGATCCGAACCGCATGCGCGTGGCGTTCGTGGGACGCCCGAACGTGGGCAAGTCGACGCTGGTGAACCGCCTGTTGGGCGAAGAGCGCATGATCGCGTCCGAGGTGCCCGGTACCACGCGCGATTCCATCGCCGTGGACATGGAGCGCGACGGTCGCCAGTACCGCCTGATCGACACCGCCGGCCTGCGCCGCAAGGGCAAGGTGGAAGAGGCGGTCGAGAAGTTCAGTGTGGTCAAGACGCTGCAGGCCATCGAGCAATGCCAGGTGGCCGTGCTGCTGCTGGATGCCACCGAAGGCGTCACCGACCAGGACGCCAGCGTGCTCGGTGCCGTGCTGGATGCCGGCCGTGCGCTGGTGGTGGCGATCAACAAGTGGGATGGACTGACCGCCTACCAGCGCGAGCAGGCCGAAGCCCTGCTTGCCCGCAAGCTGGGCTTCGTCGAATGGGCCGAAGTGGTGCGTATCTCCGCGCTGCATGGCTCCGGACTGCGTGAGCTGTTCAAGGCGATCCATCGCGCGCATGCGTCGGCGACCAAGGAGTTCGGCACCAGCGAGGTCAACAAGGCACTCGAGATCGCCTACGAGACCAATCCGCCGCCGAGCATCCGCGGGCATGTCTCCAAACTGCGTTACGTGCATCCGGGCGGCGCCAACCCGCCGACCTTCATCGTCCATGGCACGCGCCTGAAGGTGCTGCCGGAGTCGTACAAGCGCTATCTGGAAAACTTCTTCCGCAAGCGCTTCAAGCTGGTCGGCACGCCGGTGCGCTTCATCTTCCGCGAGGGTGCCAATCCCTACGAGGGCAAGAAGAACGTGCTGACCGAGAAGCAGATCGCCAAGAAGCGCCGCCTGATCCGGCACGTCAAGCGCGGCAAGTGACGGGTTACCCGACCCGCATCGATTTCGCCGCCGCCGCGGAGATCATCCGCGACGTCGCCGGCAACCGGATGTTGAAGGCCGAGCGGGTGCCGGTCACGCGCGCCAGCGGCCGCGTGCTGGCCGAAGACATCGTCTCGCCGATCGCGCTGCCGCCCTTCGACAACAGTCGCATGGACGGTTTCGCCTTCGCGCATGCCAGTCTTTCGACGGAAGGTCCGACAGCGTTGCGACTCGCAGGAGCGCAGTTCGCGGGTCTCCTTCAGGACCTGCACGTGGCGCCGGGCGAGTGCGTCCGCATCACCACCGGCGCGCCCCTGCCACGCGGCACGGACACGGTCGCCATCAAGGAGGACTGCAACGAGGAGGGTGGTAGCGTCCGCGTGCCGGCCGGCACTGCACCCGGTGCGGATGTCCGTCGCTGTGGCGAAGACGTGCCTGCCGGCGTCCGCGTGCTAGAGGAAGGGCAGTTGCTGACGCCGACGCGGGCATCGCTCGCCGCGGCCCTGGGTGTGGCGTCAATGGCGGTCACGCAGCGCCCGACCGTCGCCGTGTTCACCACCGGCGACGAACTGGTCGAGCCTGGCCTGCCGCTGGCACCCGGCCAGATCTACAACAGCAACCGCGAGCTGCTGATGGGGTTACTGCGTGCGGAGGGGTTGGAGCCGACGGCATGGCCAACGCTGCCGGACGATCCCGAACGCATGGCCGCCATGCTCACCGACGCTGCGGCGGCGTTCGACGTGGTGATCACCTGCGGCGGTGTCTCGGCCGGCGAGAAGGACCATCTTCCGGGTCTGCTGGCGACGCACGGCCGCATCCACTTCTGGAAAGTGCGGATGAAGCCGGGCATGCCGGTGCTGTTCGGCGACATGGACCGCGCGCTCTTTCTCGGTCTGCCGGGCAATCCGGTCTCCGTGCTGGCGACGTTCCTGACGCTGGGACGTGAACTGCTGGACGGACTGCAGCGCCGTCGTGAATCCCGTCCACAGTGGAAGGCGGTGCTGACCGCACCATGGCGGAAGACCCATGAGCGCCTCGAGTTCCTGCGCGGCGGCCTGGGCAGTGCGGCCGACGGCCGTCTGCAGGTAACGCCAAATGCCGCCGATGCCTCGCATCAACTGCGCGCCGCCGCCGACAGCAATGCGTTGATCGTGCTGCCCGAAGGCGCGCACGACTATCGCGCCGGCGATGTCGTCCACGTGATCGGCTGCTGAGCCGGACCGCGCCACGACTTGCGCGATAATCGCCGCATGGCCATCCGCGAAATCGACCCCCGTGACGTTGCCGCCTTGCTGGCGCAGGGCAGTGTGTTCATCGACGTGCGCGAGGAGCACGAGCGCGCCAGCGGGCAGGCGGAAGGCGCGCGCGGTATCGCGAAGGGCGAACTGGAACGCGATCCGGCGACGCATCTGCCGGATCGCGACGCCAGCATCGTCCTGATCTGCCAGAAGGGTGGACGCTCGATGGACGCGGCGCGCGTGCTGGAGGCCGCCGGCTATTCCCGCCTGTCATCCGTCGCTGGCGGCACGTCGCGATGGATCGAAGAGCAGCGCTCGGTCGTCATGCCGGCGCTGTCGGCAGAGGCTCGTGACTTCAACGAACGCTATTCGCGCCACCTGCTTCTGCCGGAGGTCGGCGTCGCAGGCCAGCAACGCCTGCAGCGATCGCGGGTCCTGATGATCGGCGCGGGTGGGCTGGGTTCGCCGGCCGCGTTCTACCTGGCTGCTGCGGGGGTAGGGCACCTGCGCATCGCGGACGACGACGTCGTCGACCGCAGCAACCTGCAGCGCCAGATCCTGCATACCGAAGCACGCATCGGCGAACCGAAGGTTTCCTCGGCGCAGGCGACCCTGGCCGCGCTCAATCCCCGCACGCAGGTGGAGGCGGTGCAGGAGCGCGTCACCGCGGAGAACGTCGAGCGCCTGCTGGAGAACGTGGACGTGGTGCTGGATGGCGCGGACAACTTCCCGGCCCGCTATCTGCTCAACGACGCCTGCGTGAAGCTGGGCAAGCCGCTGGTGTACGGCGCCGTGCAGCGCTTCGAAGGGCAGGTGAGCGTATTCGATGCCGGCCGGCATCGCGGCGAACGGCCGTGCTATCGCTGCCTGTTCCCGGAGCCGCCCCCGCCGGAGTTCGCCCCGAACTGCGCCGAGGCCGGCGTGCTGGGCGTGCTGCCCGGGGTCATCGGGCTGCTGCAGGCCACGGAAGTGATCAAGCTGTTGCTCGGGACCGGGGAGACGCTGGCCGGCCGGTTGCTGCACTTCGATGCACTGGCCATGCGCTTCCGCGAAACCCGCTTGCGCCACGATCCGGACTGCCCGGTCTGCGCCGCCGGTCGTCCGTTCCCCGGTTACATCGACTACGCGGCGTTCTGCCGCGCGACCTGATCAGTAGACCGCGCGCATGCGCAAGCCTTCGCGGAACTGGCGCGGGGTGATGCCGGTGTCGCGCTTGAAGGCCGCACTCAGGTGGCTGTGGCTGGCGAAGCCGCAGTCGAATGCGATGTCCGCGATGTCGGCGTTTCCGTTGAGCAGGTGCCAGCGGGCGCGACGCAGCCGTTGCGCCAGGATGTACTGCGCCGGCGTGGTGCCGAAGTTCCGGCGGAACGCGATCAGCAACTGGTGCACGCTCAGGTCGGCCAGCGCGGCCAGCTCGGTCAGGGTGATGCGCTGGTCCAGCCGGCTTTCGATGTGGTCGCACAGCCTGCGCGCCGTCGCCGGAAGCAGCGCGGCCGGCTCCGGCCTGGTCACGGCGGGCAGCCGGTAGCTGTCGTACAGGTGCTGGCGCAGCACCCATTGCAGGCGCTCGGCCATCATCACCGACAGGTCGTCGCCGTTACGGCTTAGCCGCCCCAGTCGCGCCACGCTGTAGTGGAGGAATTCGTCCCGGTGGCCCAGCCGGGGCATCAACGCCTCCAGCGGAACGCGCGCCTCGCGTCCCACGTCCACGTCAGCGGCGGGCGACAGGCGCAGCTCGCCGTAGGTGATGACCTGTCCGCGCGCCTGGCTCGCATAGCGCCGGCGCGCGGGCACCAGCCAGATATCGCCCGGGGAGGGCGGGGCATGGGTCGATCCTGCGCCGTCGATCTCCGTTTCCAGTTCGCGCATGGTGCCGCCCAGATGGACGATGACGGTGTGGCGCGGCTGGTCGATGGCCCACAGCGTCCGCTGGCGGATGTCCTCGCGGCAGACCAGCAGTTCGACGCCTGGCCAGCGGGCCTGCGCCAGCACGGTATAGGGAGGGGCTCCCGTATCCGCGCCGCCAGCCGTCTCGCGAGACGACGTCCATCCATCGTGGGCCGGAGAATTTGACAGCGGATCGGACATCGTGAAAGCCGGATGGACTGCTTCGCACGCATCTTAGGGCCGTTCCGCGGGGTTGCCTACACGGTGCCCGCGCTGGAGCGTCCCCCTTCCTGTCCCTGTAGGAGCACTGCATGACCGACCATTCCATCCGCGGCAAAGTCGCCCTGATCGCCGGAGGCGCCAAGAACCTGGGTGGCCTGATCGCACGCGATCTCGCACAGCAGGGCGCTGCCGCCGTCGTCGTCCACTACAACAGCGCCGCCAGCAAGGCCGACGCCGACGCCACCGTCACAGCCGTGCAGGCCGCCGGCGCGAAAGCCGTCGCGCTGCAGGGCGACCTGACCAGTGCGGCCGCCGTGGAGCGCCTGTTCGCCGACGCCATCGCCGCCGTCGGCCGTCCCGATATCGCCATCAATACCGTGGGCAAGGTGCTGAAGAAGCCGATCACCGAGATCTCCGAGGCCGAGTACGACGAGATGTCGGCGGTCAATGCCAAGACCGCGTTCTTCTTCCTGAAGGAAGCCGGCAAGCACGTCAACGACAACGGCAAGGTGGTCACGCTGGTCACGTCGCTGCTCGGCGCCTTCACGCCGTTCTATGCGTCGTACGCGGGGACCAAGGCGCCGGTGGAGCACTTCACCCGCGCGGCAGCGAAGGAGTTCGGCGAGCGCGGCATCTCGGTGACGGCGGTCGGTCCCGGCCCGATGGATACCTCCTTCTTCTATCCGGCCGAGGGTGCGGACGCGGTCGCCTACCACAAGACTGCCGCGGCGCTGTCGCCGCACAGCAAGACCGGCCTGACCGACATCGAGGACGTGGTGCCCTTCATCCGCCACCTGGTCAGCGATGGCTGGTGGATCACCGGGCAGACCATCCTGATCAACGGCGGCTACACCACCAAGTAAGCCGGCGGCGGGGCGGCATCGCGTCCGCCCCCTCCCGTCTTGCAGGCGTGCCCTTGCGATAACGTGGGCGCACCGGATCATCACTGCTGAGGAGGACCCCCATGCGAACCCTGATTTTCATCGCCACCGGTCTGCTGCTGATGGGCATCGCGATGCGGTTGGCCAGCCCCGGCAGGCGTCGCGCCGTCATGGGGGTCTTCAGCGTGGGCTGGCTGCTGGCCGTGCTGTGGAACCTGCGGACGGGCATGTCGCATGGCTACTCGCTGCAGGAAGAACTGCCTATCCAGGCGGGGATCTACCTGGTACCGGTCGCGGCGGGCTGGTGGTGGGCCTGGAAGACGAGGCAACACTGAAACCCCACGAACGTTCCCGAGCCCGCCGTCATGACGAATTCCTCGCATCCCCTGTTGCGGCCAGCCGGTCAGCCCGCCCGCGTGGCCAACGTCGAACTGTTCTTCGACCTGGTCTATGTCTTCGCCATCACCCAGTTGTCCCACCACCTGCTCGAGCACCTGACCTGGCTGGGCGTGCTGCAGACGGCGACACTGTGGTTCGCGGTCTGGTTGGGCTGGCAATACACCGCCTGGGTCAGCAACTGGTTCAATCCCGAGCATCTGGTGATCCGCACCATGCTGATGGTGTTGATGGGCGTGGCGCTGCTGGTGTCGGCCGCCATTCCCGAGGCCTTCGGCGGGCGCGGCCTGCTGTTCGCCTGCAGCTTCGCGGCCATCCAGGTGGGGCGCACGCTGTTCGTGCTGTACAGCCTGGGGCGTGGGCATGTGCTGACGCCCAACTTCCTGCGGATGCTGTGCTGGTTGCTGGTATCGGCCGCGCTGTGGATCGCGGGCGGCCTGAATGAAGGAAGTACGCGCCTCGTGCTTTGGCTGCTGGCGGTGGGCTGCGAATACCTGTCGCCGATGGCCGGCTTCCCGGTGCCTGGGCTGGGTCGGTCGCGGACGTCGGACTGGACCATCGATGGCGGCCACCTGGCCGAGCGGTGCCAGCTGTTCGTCATCATCGCGCTGGGCGAATCCGTACTGGCCACGGGTGCGTCGTTCGGGCATGCGGCGCATCCGGGGCCGGCCGTGTGGAGCGCGTTCCTCGTGTCGTTCGTTGGCTGCGTCGCCATGTGGTGGATGTATTTCGACACGTCCAGCGGCGATGCGGCGCATGTGATCGAACATTCGGACGATCCCGGCCGGCTGGGCGCCTATTTCCATTACGTCCACGTGCTGCTGATTGGCGGCGTCATCGTCTGCGCCGTGGCCGACGATCTGGTGGTGGCGCACCCGCTGGACCCGGTGAAGGCCAAGTACGCCGCGGTCCTGGTGGGCGGCCCGCTGGTCTACCTGCTGGGCAATGCCCTGTTCAAGCGCGTCGTCTACCGGCGCTTTCCGCTGTCGCATGCCATCGGCATCGGTGCCTTGCTCGTGCTGTGGCCGCTGCTGCCGTGGGTCGACCTGCTGACCGCCGGCGCACTTACCACGGCGGTGATGGTGCTGGTAACGGTCTGGGCGGCGTACTACCGGCGCCGCGACACCCGCGTTGCGCACGCGCATACCCCCGGTTAGGGGCGGCAAGGCAGGCACCATCCGGTAGACTTCCGGCATGAGTGCAGAATCCGGTGCCAGCCAACTGGTCAGTGTCGTCGCCCTGCTGGGCGCAGCGGTGGTGGCGGTGCCGATCTTCCGGCGCCTCGGCCTGGGCTCCGTGCTGGGGTATCTGGCGGCGGGTCTGGCGATCGGGCCGTTCGGCCTGAAGTGGTTCAACGATCCCCAATCGATCCTGCACGTCGCCGAGCTCGGCGTGGTGATGTTCCTGTTCGTCATCGGCCTGGAGATGCGGCCCAGCCACCTGTGGAGCCTGCGCAAGCAGATCTTCGGGCTCGGCGCGCTGCAGATCGCGGTGTGCACGCTGCTGCTGACCGGCGTCGGCCTGGCGTTCGGCTATTCGCTGCCGGTGTCGTTCATCGGTGGCATGGGCTTCGTGCTGACGTCCACCGCGGTGGTGATGCAGCTGCTGGCCGAGCGCGGGGATGTGGCCTTGCCGAACGGGCAGAAGGTCGTCTCGATCCTGCTGTTCGAGGACCTGCTGATCGTCCCCCTGCTGGTGCTCGTCGCCTTCATGTCGCCGCAGGTCGTGCAGCCGGAGGAAGGCTCCCGCTGGGTGTCGATCGGTATCGCCGCGGCCTCGCTGGGCGGCCTGATCGCGGCCGGCATCTGGCTGTTGAATCCGTTCTTCCGCATCCTCGCCGCCGCGAAGGCGCGCGAAGTGATGACCGCAGCTGCGCTGCTGGTGGTGCTGGGCGCGGCGCTGCTGATGCAGCTCGGCGGCCTGTCGATGGCGATGGGCGCCTTCCTGGCCGGCGTGCTGCTGTCCGAATCGACGTTCCGCCACCAGATCGAAGCCGACATCGAGCCGTTCCGCGGCATCCTGCTGGGCCTGTTCTTCCTGGGCGTCGGCATGGCCCTGGACCTTGCGGTGGTGGCCGCCAACTGGCCGCTGATCGTCGGCGCGGTGCTGGCGATGATGGTAGTGAAGGCCATCTGCATCTACGTGGTGGCGCGGATAACCCGCAGTCCGCACGCCGAGGCGCTCGACCGCGCCGTGCTGATGGCCCAGGGCGGTGAATTCGCGTTCGTGTTGTTCGCCGCGGCGGCCTCGGCCGGCATCATCGACGCCACTGTCAACGCCAACCTGACCGCCATCGTGGTGTTGTCGATGGCGCTGACGCCGCTCTTCGTGCTGCTGCTGCGGCGCTTCACCCATCCCGACAAGCCCTCGATGGAAGGCATCGAAGAGGCCAAGGGCCTCAGCGGCAGCGTGCTGATCATCGGCTTCGGCCGCTTCGGCCAGGTGATGAGCCAGTCGTTGCTGGCGCGCGACGTGGACGTGACCATCATCGATACCGACATCGAGATGATCCGCAGCGCCGAGGAATTCGGTTTCAAGATCTACTACGGCGACGGCACGCGGCTGGACGTGTTGCGCGCCTGCGGTGCCCAGACCGCGCAATCCATCGCCATCTGCATCGACGACAAGGAAGCGGCCAGCCGCATCGTCGAACTGGTCCGGCACGAGTTCCCGCAGGCGCAGGTGCTGGCGCGCTCGTTCGACCGCGAGCACTCGCTGGCGCTGATCGCGGCCGGGGTGGACTTCCAGATCCGCGAGACGTTCGAATCGGCCGTGGAGTTCGGCAAGGCCGCATTGCTCAGCGTAGGCGTGTCGCAGGATGATGCCGATGCGATCGCCCTGGAGATCCGCCGCCGCGACAGCGAGCGCTTCGAACTGGAAATGGCCGGCGGTAGCCTGATGGACGGTGCGCGGATGATGTATGGCAACACGCCTGCCAAACCCACGCCGACCCCGTTCACCAAACCCAAGCGTGAAGCGAAGGCGCTCAACGAGGAAGCCGCCGAGATCATCGGCGAGGAAGAAGAGGAATAGCCGGAAGGGTCAGTCGGCGGGCGCAAGGAAGTCGCGGATCGCCGGCCAGTAGGCAGGATCCGTCGACAGGTTGTCGTGACCGGCACGCGGGAAGTCCACGACCCGCGCCCGTCCCTTGAACGATGCCAGCAGGCGATCGGTGTGCGCTGGCGGCACGACGGTATCGCGGCCTGCCCTCAGCACCAGCAGGTTTCCACCGTAACCGGGCAGGCGGGCGGCGGAGTCGTAGCGATCCTTCAGCAGCAGGCGGACGGGAAATACCGGGTAATGGGATTGTGCGACGGCGGCCAGGCTGTCGAACGGCGTCACCAGGACCAGATGCCTGACCGGGCGCTCCGACGCCACGTGGGTCGCCACGCCGCTCCCCAGGCTGCGGCCGATTACGGCCACATCGCCATCCGGATGGCGTCGCGCGATGTCGTCATACACCGCAAGCGCATCGGCCAGCAGGGCGGCTTCCGATGGTTCACCATCGCTGGCTCCGTAGCCACGATGGGCTACCAAGTAGACGGTGCGGGAGGGCAGCCACTGGGCGAACACGTCGCGGTTGGCTTCCACGGCCTCGGCATTGCCACCGAAGTAAAGCACCGCATCCTGTCGACCGGGGTTCACGACCCAGCCGCGCAGCACGGCATCGGGCCGCTGGAAGGCAAAATCCGTCTGCGCCGGAGCGACCCGCGTGAACTGCGGGTAGTAGATCAGGCGGCGCTGCTGCAGGTAGAGCAGGGCGCAGATCGCCAGGTAAGCGCAGATCGCCAGTCCGAGCAGCCAGACCACCATGCGACGCGCGCGATGATCAGCCATGGCGCTCCTGCGCCGCCTTGAACGCGGCCAGTTGCTCCGGCGTGGCCTCGCGCTGGTGCTGCGCCTTCCATGTGGCGAACGGCATGCCATAGACGCGCTCGCGGGCCTGCTCCTTGTCCATCGCAATGCCTGCTTCGGTCGCCGCCTCGCGGTACCAGTCGGCCAGGCAGTTGCGGCAGAAGCCCGCAAGGATCATCAGGTCGATGTTCTGCACATCGGGGCGGTCATGGTTGAGGTGTTGCAGCAGCCTGCGGAAGGCGGCGGCTTCAAGCGCGGTGGTGTCGGTCATGCGGGCAATCCGGGAGCAGGGAGGAGGGCGTCGTCAGTCGCCAATCGGCACGATGGGGTTGCCATGTCGTCGCGACTGACGTCGCTCCCACAGACACCCATGCCGGAATCGGGGACAATACGCGCCGACTCTACACCGCCCCTTCCCATGACTGCCCGAATCCTGGACGGCCGCCGCATCGCCGAGAACCTGCTGGACGAACTTAAGGTCCGGGTCGACGCACGCGTGGCCGCCGGCCTGGGCCGGCCCGGCCTGGCGGTGGTGCTGGTGGGCGGCGATCCTGCTTCCACGGTCTACGTGCGCAACAAGCGCCGTGCGGCCGAGAAGGTCGGCATCGAAGCCTTCGACCACGACCTGCCGGCGGGCACGACCGAAGCGCAGCTGCTCGCGCTGATCGACCAGCTGAATGCCGATCCGAAGATCCACGGCATCCTGGTACAGCTGCCGCTGCCGGGCATTCCCGATGCCACGCGCCTGATCGAGCGCATCGATCCGCGGAAGGACGTCGACGGCTTCCATCCGGCCAACGTCGGCCATCTGGCGCTGCGCCAGTTCGGCCTGCGCCCGTGCACGCCGCGCGGCATCACGACCCTGCTGGGCTACACCGACCAGCCCGTCCGCGGCCGCAACGCGACCATCGTCGGCGTCAGCAACCACGTCGGCCGCCCGATGGCGCTGGAACTGCTGATCGCCGGCTGCACGGTGACCAGTTGCCACAAGTTCACCCCGCGCGACGTGCTGCAGGCGCGGGTCGGCGATGCGGACATCCTGGTGGTGGCGGCGGGCAAGCCGGGGCTGATTCCGGGCGAATGGGTCAAGCCCGGCGCGGTCGTCATCGATGTCGGCATCAACCGGCTGGACGACGGCAGGCTGGTGGGCGATGTCGGCTTCGATGCGGCGTTCGAGCGGGCGAGCTGGATTACCCCTGTCCCCGGCGGTGTTGGGCCGATGACCGTGGCCACGCTGATGCAGAACACACTGGAAGCGGCTGAAGCGGGCCTCTGAGCCGCGTTCCGCCTTTGTGGGGGCGACGCAAGTCGCGATGAAGCGCCCGGATTGGCCCATCGCGACTTACGTCGCTCCCACAGACAGAGGGCGAAGCCGGGAAAGCATCGTTCCAGGTGCGAAGGCCGCCGGAAGACCCACCGATCAGGGTATAATGCCGCGCTTCCCCAACTCTCCCGGGCCCGCCGATGCTGCGCATCCAGGCTGAAGCACTGACGTACGACGACGTCTCCCTCGTCCCCGCCCATTCCACCGTCCTGCCCAAGGATGTCAGCCTGGAAACGCGCCTGACGCGCGACCTGCGGCTGAAGCTGCCGATCGTCTCGGCGGCCATGGATACGGTCACCGAAGCGCGCCTGGCCATCGCCATGGCCCAGCTGGGCGGCATCGGCATCCTGCACAAGAACCTGACCGTCGAGCAGCAGGCCGCGGAAGTGGCCAAGGTCAAGAAGTTCGAGGCCGGCGTCATCAAGGAGCCCTTCACCGTCGGGCCCGAGACCACCATCGCCGAAGTGCTCAAGCTCACCCGCGCGCGCAACATCTCCGGCGTGCCGGTGGTCGACGGCGGCCAGCTGGTCGGCATCGTCACCAGCCGCGACATGCGCTTCGAAACGAAGCTCGACGATCCGGTTCGTCACATCATGACCAAGAAGGATCGCCTGGTGACGGTCCGTGAAGGCGCCAGCGATGGCGAAGTCCTGCAGCTGCTGCACAAGCACCGCATCGAGAAGGTGCTGGTGGTCAACGACGCGTTCGACCTGCGCGGGCTGATCACCGTCAAGGACATCCAGAAGAAGACCGACAACCCCAACGCCGCCAAGGACAGCGCGAGCCGCCTGGTCGTCGGCGCCGCGGTGGGCGTGGGCGGCGATACCGACCAGCGCGTCGAAGCGCTGGTGGCCGCGGGCGTGGACGTGATCATCGTCGACACCGCGCACGGCCATTCGCAGGGCGTGCTGGACCGCGTCAGCTGGGTCAAGAAGCGCTTCCCGCAGTTGCAGGTCATCGGCGGCAACATCGTCACCGGCGATGCCGCGCTGGCGCTGATGGACGCGGGCGCCGACGCGGTCAAGGTCGGCGTTGGCCCGGGCTCCATCTGCACCACGCGCATGGTGGCCGGTGTGGGCGTGCCGCAGATCACCGCGATCGACATGGTCGCCGAGGCGCTGCAGGACCGCATTCCGCTGATCGCCGACGGCGGCATCCGCTACTCGGGCGACATCGGCAAGGCGATCGCCGCCGGTGCCTCCACGGTCATGATCGGCGGCCTGTTCGCCGGCACCGAGGAAGCCCCGGGCGAAGTCGAACTGTTCCAGGGCCGCAGCTACAAGAGCTACCGCGGCATGGGCAGCTTGGGCGCGATGGAGAAGGGGTCCAAGGACCGTTACTTCCAGGACGCCAGCGACGCCGACAAGCTGGTGCCGGAAGGCATCGAAGGCCGCGTGCCGTACCGCGGTTCCGTGGGTGGCATCATCCACCAGCTGATCGGCGGCCTGCGCGCGACGATGGGTTACGTGGGCTGCGCGACCATCGAGGACATGCGCAGCAAGCCGAAGTTCGTCGTCATCACCGGCGCCGGCCAGCGCGAAAGCCACGTGCACGACGTGCAGATCACCAAGGAACCGCCGAATTACCGCATGGGCTGAGGCGCATCCGGTGTGGTTTGTAATAGGTGATTGGTGATTCGTTAGAAGAAAAGCGGAGCAAAGAACACATGTCGGGTGCAAACGAATCACGAATCACCAATCCCGAATCACGGCTTCACGACGACAAGATCCTCATCCTCGACTTCGGCGCGCAGTACACGCAGCTGATCGCCCGCCGCATCCGTGAGATCGGCGTCTACTGCGAAATCTGGGCGTGGGACCACGACCCGGAGGAGATCGCGAAGTTCGGCGCCAAGGGCATCATCCTGTCGGGCGGTCCGGAATCCACCACCCAGCACGGCGCCCCCGCCGCGCCGCAGCAGGTGTTCGACAGCGGCCTGCCGATCCTCGGCATCTGCTACGGCATGCAGACGCTGGCCGCGCAGCTGGGTGGCGCGACGGAAGCCGCGGATGCGCGCGAGTTCGGCCATGCCGAAGTGCAACTGGTCGCGCACGACGCGCTGCTCGGCGGCCTCAGCGACCACCAGGGCGAGCCGCGCATCGACGTGTGGATGAGCCACGGCGACCATGTCGCCAAGGCGCCGCCGGGCTGGACGATCACCGCGACCACCGACCGCATTCCGGTCGCCGCGATGGCGCTGGAAGAGAAGCAGTGGTACGGCGTGCAGTTCCATCCGGAAGTGACGCATACCAAGCAGGGCCAGACCCTGCTGCGCCGCTTCGTCGCCGAGATCTGCGGCTGCAGGACGCTGTGGACGGCCGCCAACATCATCGACGACCAGATCGCCCGCGTGCGCGAGCAGGTCGGTTCTGACGACGTGATCCTTGGCCTCTCCGGCGGCGTGGATTCCTCCGTCGTCGCCGCGCTGCTGCACAAGGCCATCGGCGAGCAGCTGACCTGCGTGTTCGTCGACACCGGCCTGCTGCGCTGGCAGGAAGGCGACCAGGTGATGGCGATGTTCGCCGAGCACATGGGCGTCAAGGTCGTGCGCGTCAACGCCGCCGACCGCTACTTCAAGGCCCTGGAAGGCGTCGCCGATCCGGAAGCCAAGCGCAAGATCATCGGCAACCTGTTCGTCGAGATCTTCGAGGAAGAGTCGAACAAGCTGAAGAACGCCAAGTGGCTGGCGCAGGGCACGATCTACCCGGATGTCATCGAGTCGGCCGGCAGCAAGACCGGCAAGGCGCACGTCATCAAGAGCCACCACAACGTCGGTGGCCTGCCCGAGCACATGAAGCTGGGCCTGGTCGAGCCGCTGCGCGAGCTGTTCAAGGACGAGGTGCGTCGCCTCGGTGTCGAACTCGGCCTGCCGCGCACGATGGTCTACCGTCATCCGTTCCCGGGTCCCGGCCTGGGTGTGCGCATCCTGGGCGAAGTGAAGCCCGAGTACGCCGAGCTGCTTGCAAAGGCGGACGCGATCTTCATCGACGAGTTGCGCAAGGCCGACCTGTACGACAAGACCTCGCAGGCGTTCGCCGTGTTCCTGCCGGTCAAGTCGGTGGGCGTGGTCGGCGACGCGCGCGCCTACGAATGGGTCATCGCGCTACGCGCGGTGGAGACGATCGATTTCATGACCGCGCACTGGGCGCACCTGCCGTACGAATTCCTCGGCACCGTGTCGAACCGCATCATCAACGAACTGCGCGGCGTGTCGCGCGTGGTCTATGACATCTCCGGCAAGCCGCCGGCGACGATCGAGTGGGAGTGAGGGATTGAAGCGTGCTGCATGCGGGTGATCCATCTCCCGTTCGTGGTGAGCTCGTCGAACCACGCTGTTGGCGCTGAGTCCGGAGCACCGGGATGCAGTTTTGGGTTTACATGCTCGAATGTGCGGATGGCTCGTACTACGTAGGTCAGACAGACTGCCTGGAAAGGCGTGTTGTCCAGCATCATGCAGGTGATGTGCCCGGGTGTTATACGTTCAAACGCCGCCCATTGGCTTTGGTCTGGTCGCAGGAATTTTCGAGCCGTGTGGAAGCGCTCACGTCGGAGAGGCGGATCAAAGGCTGGAGTAGAGCGAGAAAGCAGGCTTTGATCGCCGGTGATTGGAAAAGGCTCAGTGAACTGGCCAGGGGAAGGACCTCTGGTCAAGCGCCTTCGGCCGGAATGGATGAACCCTGCGAAGAGCGTGGTTCGACAGGCTCACCACGAACGGGTGCCGGAGGTAGGCAGGTGTCGGATTCAGTCAACGACAACGAAGAGCACTGGATGCGCCACGCCTTCGCGCTGGCCGACCGCGCCGAGCGCGAGTTCGACGAGATCCCGGTCGGTGCGGTGCTGGTAAGCCCTGAGGGGCAGGTGCTGGGCGAGGGCTGGAACCGCAACATTCTCGACCACGACCCGAGCGCGCACGCCGAGATCGTGGCCATGCGAGAGGCGGGCAGGGTGCTTGGCAACCATCGGCTGGTCGGCTGCACGCTGTACGTCACCCTGGAGCCGTGCGCCATGTGCGCGATGGCGCTGGTGCACGCGCGGGTCGCGCGCGTCGTGTATGGCGCGTCAGACCCCAAGACGGGTGCTTGCGGCAGCGTATTCGATCTGGTTGCGGATCCGCGCCACAACCATCGCATCGAAGTGATCGGCGGGGTGCTGGGCGATGAAGCCGGTCGCCGGCTGACCAATTACTTCCGCGCCAAGCGTGGACGCCCGCTGGTCTAGGGCGTCGGGAATTTCCGCTTCACCTTTCGGTGGTCCATCTCTTCGTTGATCGCGGTGACCGCGAGCGTCGATTCGCGCGCGAGCAGCAGGCTGGCCGCCAGCATCGCCACCACGCCTAGCGCCGCCAGCCAGGTCGGCAGCGAACCCAGCCGATGGCCGGTGAACGTATCGACGGCCACGGCGAGGCTGGTGCCGACGAAACAACTGATCGCCGCGTAGAGCAACTGGCCCGCGCGCAGGATGATCAGGCTGCGCCGGCGCTGGAGCGCAATGCGCTTCTCGAGCAGTGCACGATCCGTCTCGTCTTCCGCGTCGGCCAGTTCGCGCAACAGCGTGCGAGCGCGATCGATGATGCGTGCCAGCCGGTTGTTCGCCGACAGCAGCAGCGAGGCCGTCGCCGTCAGGAAGAAGGCCGGCGCCAGCATCGCGGTGAGCACGGCATGGTCGGTGGAGGGATTCATGGGCCGGTCGCCGGGATGGTCTGCGTTATGATGACACGATGCGGTGCTGCCGCACGCCCGGTGTGGCTTCCCGGGTCCTCCTTCCGTCACGGACTGCTGCATGGCCTCGAACAACGCGCACAACGACCGCCTGATCTGGATCGACCTCGAAATGACCGGGCTGGACACCGACCGCGACTCGATCCTCGAGATCGCCACGGTGGTCACCGACTCGAAGTTGAACGTGCTGGCGGAAGGGCCGGAGTTCGCCATCGCCCATCCGGTGTCGGTGCTGGAGGCGATGGACGACTGGAACCGCAACCAGCATGGCCGCTCGGGACTGTGGAAGCGCGTGGTGGAGAGCGACGTGTCGCTGGGCCAGGCCGAAGCGCAGACGGTGGCCTTCCTCAACGAGTGGCTGCCGGCCGGCGCCTCGCCGATGTGCGGCAACTCGATCTGTCAGGACCGCCGGTTCCTGCACCGGCTGATGCCGCGGCTGGAGAAGTACTTCCACTACCGCAACCTCGACGTCAGCACGCTGAAGGAACTCGCGCGCCGCTGGGCGCCGCAAGTGCTGGAGGGCGTGCGCAAGCAGGCCAGCCACACGGCCTTGAGCGACGTGCGCGATTCCATCGAGGAACTGCGCCACTACCGCAGGCACATGGCGGCGCTCGCCGGCGAGTGACGTAGCGTGCGCCATGCGCACGTCCCTGCGGAGTCATCATCTCGCGTCGTGCGCACGGCGCACGCTACTTGGGCATGTCGCCGTCGTCGACCACGCCCTTGGTGATGATGTCCGTCAGTGGCGTGCCGTCCGCATTGTGGTGGTACACGTGCAGGTCGCGCTGGGGATACGGGATGTTGAGGCCATTGCCGATGATCTCGGTGCGCACGGCTTCGGTCAGATCGCTCCGGGTCTGGCCGAAATCCTTCGTCTTCGCCCACGCGTACAGTGTAAGGTCGACGCTGCTCTCGCCCAGTTGCGACACGAACACGAACGGTTCCGGCTCCTTCAGTACCATCGGGTTGGCGTGCGCGATATCGAGCAGCACCTGCTTGGCCTGCTTGAGGTCATCGTCGTAGCCCACGCCAACCAGGATGTCGATACGGCGCTGCGGCTTGGCCGTGAAGTTGATGATGGGCGCCGTGGTGATCAGGCTGTTGGGCAGCACGATCAGGCGGTTGTCGACGGTGCGCATGCGCGTCTGGAAGATGCGTACTTCCTCGATGATCCCTTCCAGGCTGGCCGCCTGCACGAAGTCGCCTTCGCGGAACGGGCGCAGCACGATCAGCATCACGCCCGAGGCGATGTTCGACAGCGAATCCTTCAGCGCCAGGCCGACGGCTAGGCCGGCGGCGCCGAGCACCGCGAGCATCGAGGTGGGATTCACGCCCAGCGAGGTAAGGGCGGTGATGATCACCAGCACCATCATTGCGGCGTAGCTGGCGCGGCGCAGGAAACCGCCCAGCGTGGCATCCGCGTGCGTGCGCCCGAGCACGCGCTCCAGGCCTGCGCTCAACCGCTTCGCCAGCCACATGCCGACCAGGAAGATGAGGACGGCCGCCAGCAACTTCAGTCCCCACGTTTCCAGCATCTGGAGCCAGTCGATGCCGCGCAGTTCGCGCATCAGCGCTTCCGGTTCGGCGGACATCCCGGCGGGGAGGGGTGCAGCGGGGGCCGGGGTGGGGGCAGGACATGGGACCTCCAGTATGGTGCAG
>NZ_PDWW01000015.1 GCF_010093445.1 Pseudoxanthomonas japonensis
GATGACGCCCTCCCCCGCCCCCGTCACGTCCAGCCTGTGCACCTGTTTCCGCCTGCGGCGCGCCAGTCGCCGGGTGACGCAGGTCTACGACCGTGAACTCGCTGCCGTCAGCCTGAGCCTCAACCAGTATTCGATCCTGCGCCGGACCGAGCGCGAGCCGCGCGTGCTCGGAGGTCTGGCGGAAGAACTCGGCATGGACCGCACCACGCTCACCCGGAACCTGTCGCCATTGATGGACGCAGGCTTGCTGGAAACGGTCCGTGGCAAAGATGCCCGTCAGCGGGTGATCGCGCTGACGGACGAAGGCCGTGCCCGCCTGATCGCCGCGAAGCCGCGTTGGCAGCGCGCGCAGGCCGTCATCGACACGATGCTGGGTGAAACCGGCATCCAGCAACTCCATGGCGAGTTGGACCGCCTCGACGGTCTTCTGCGGCAGCACCTGGGAGAAGCGGCGTGAACAGCGGTGCTGCGACCTCTGCACCCCGGATACATTGGGGCCTGCTACTGGCCGCCTCGGCGACGCTGATGATCACGATGGGCGCGCGCCAGACCACCGGCCTGTTCGTCTCGCCCATCCACCAGGACACCGGCATCGGCATCGCGGCGATCAGCTTCGCCCTCGCCATCGGCCAATTCACCTGGGGCGCCGTGCAGCCGGTGTTCGGCGCCATCGCCGACAAGCGCGGGTCCACCGGCATCCTCGTGCTCGGCGCCGTCCTGCTGGCACTGGGCCTTGCCCTGACACCGCACCTGACCTCGCCATGGGGCCTCATGTTCACGCTGGGCGTGTTGACCGCCGCGGGCGCGGGTGCGGGCAGCTTCTCCATCCTGATCGGCGCCACCGCGCAGCAGCTGGCGCCCGAAAAGCGTTCGTTCGCCGCGGGCTTCATCAACGCAGGCGGATCGCTGGGGCAATTCGTGTTCGCGCCGCTGGTGCAGGCCGTCATCGCCTTCGCGGGATGGGCCAGCGCGATGTATACGCTGGCGGTCGCCTCGCTGCTGGCGATTCCGCTGGCCTTTCCACTGCGGCGGAAGACGGCCTCCTCATCCGCAGCATCCACCGGGAACGCCATCGGCGACATCGGCCTCAAGCAGCAGGTCGCCATCGCCCTGCGCGACCGCAGCTACTGGATGCTGCACCTCGGCTTCTTTACCTGTGGCGTGCATATCGCTTTCCTCGTCACGCATCTGCCCGGCGAAATCGCCCTGTGCGGACTGTCGCCCAACGTGTCGGCGGTATCGATCGCGTTGATCGGGCTGTTCAACGTGGCTGGCAGCCTGGTCGCCGGCGCACTGGGCCAGCGCGTGCGGATGAAGTGGATCCTGGCGGTGATGTACGCCAGCCGCGCGGTGATGATCGCGCTGTATCTGATGGCGCCGCCGACGCCGTTGACGTTCTACGTCTTTGCCGCGGCCTTGGGTTTCACCTGGCTGGCGACGGTACCGCCCACCGCGGGTCTGGTCGGCAAGCTGTTCGGCCCGCGTTATCTGGGCACGCTGTTCGGCCTGACGTTGCTCTCGCACCAGATCGGCGGCTTTTTCGGCGCCTGGATGGGTGGGCTGGCGTTGGAGCGCAACGGCGACTACATGTGGATGTGGTATGCGGACATGGCGCTGGCGCTGATTGCAGCGGTAGCCAACCTGCCGATCCGCGAACGTTCACCGGAGGCGGTGCGGGCGGCGGCCTGAGGACGGTTGGTGTGGGAGCGACGTAAGTCGCGAGCTTTCTGTTTTTCAGGAGGAAGAGCTCGCGACTTACGTCGCTCCCACCACCAACAACACCTTACGCAGCCGTCGCGCAGCGCGCGCATAGTCCATGCACTTCCAGCGTCTGCGCCTGCGGCTGGAAGCCCAGCGCCTTGGCGCGCGCATCGAGGGCCGCGACCACCTCGCGATCCTCCAGTTCCACCGCGCTGTGGCAGCGGTCGCAGATGAGGAACGGCACCGAGTGCTGGGCGCTGTTGGGGTGATGGCAGGCGACGAAGGCGTTCACCGACTCCAGCTTGTGCACGAAGCCGTTGGCCATCAGGAAATCCAGCGCGCGATACACCGTCGGCGGTGCGTCCGCACCAACACCCTTGGTGGCGCGTACCCACTCCAGCAGTTCGTAGGCTTTCACCGGCTTGCCGGCCTCGGCGATCAGCTGCAGCACGCGCGCGCGGATCGGCGTCAACCGCAGGCCGCGCTCCTGGCACGCATGTTCGACCGCGGCCACGAATGCCTCGGCATCGTGGACGTGATGGTGCGGGTCGGTGCAGGCGTGTGTATTCGGCATGGGCGATCCGGAGTCAGGCGGCCGTACCACTCTTGATGAGTGCGGCGTCGATGCGTTTCAAGGCTTCGTCGCGACCGGCCAGGTAGACGGTCTGGGAAATATCGGGACTGACCTGGGTGCCGGTGATCGCCACGCGCAGCGGCTGCGCCACCTTGCCCATGCCGAGCTCGAGCGCCGCCGCGGCTTCATGCAGCGCCGCCGACACGCCCTCGGCACTCCACTCCGCCAGCGCCGCCAGACACTCGCGGGCCTTGGCCAGCGGAGCCTGCGCAGCCGCGCCCAGATGCTTGGCCACCGCGGCATCGTCGTAGACCGTGAGCGGCTGGTACCAGACCACGGCCTTCTCGGCCATGTCCTTCAAGGTCTGCACGCGGTCGCGCAGCGCGACCACCACGTCGACCGGTGCCGGACCCGCGGCGAGATCGACGCCGAGTTTCTTCAGCTGGTAGACGAAATGCGGCGCGATGTCCGCCGGCGCATCGGTCTTCAGGTAGTGCTGGTTCACCCAGCCCAGCTTGGCCATGTCCAGGCGCGCGGCTTTCGAGTTCACGTCCTTCACGTCGAACAGGTCGATCAGCTCCTGACGCGAGAACAGTTCCTGGTCGCCGTGCGACCAGCCCAGGCGCGCCAGATAATTGATCAGCGCATGCGGCAGATAGCCGGCATCCTTGTACTGCATCACGTCGGCCGCGCCGGTGCGCTTGGACAGCTTGGCGCCCTCCTCGTCGAGGATCATCGGCATGTGCGCGAACTTCGGCACCGGTGCGCCGAGCGCTTCGTAGATGTTGATCTGGCGCGGCGTGTTGTTGATGTGGTCGTCGCCGCGGATCACTTCGGTGATGCCCATGTCCCAGTCGTCGACCACCACGGCGAAGTTGTAGGTCGGGTAGCCATCCGGACGGAAGATCACCATGTCGTCGAGTTCGCTGTTGGCGATCTCGATACGGCCCTTGATCAGGTCGTCGAAGGCGACCACGCCGTCGAGCGGATTCTTGAAGCGGATGACGCGATTCGGATCGTCGCGGTACGGCAGCTGCTGCTCGCGCGCGGCGCCGTTGTAACGCGGCTTCTCCTGCTTCGCCATCGCGGCCTCGCGCATGGCATCGAGCTCTTCGCGCGTCTCGTAGGCGTAATAGGCCTTGCCGGCGGCGACGAGTTGTTCGGCGACCTCGCGATACCGGTCGACGCGGCGGGTCTGGTAGATCGGGCCTTCGTCGTAGTTCAAGCCCAGCCAATCCATGGCATCGAGGATCGCGTCGATGGCGGCCTGCGTGCTGCGCTCGCGGTCCGTGTCCTCTATGCGCAGGATGAAATCGCCGCCGCGATGGCGCGCCTCCAGCCAGCAATACAGCGCCGTGCGGGCGCCGCCGATGTGCAGGTAGCCGGTGGGACTGGGGGCGAAGCGGGTGCGGCAGGCCATGGGGAAACTCTTGGTGCGGTTTGCCGCGATTTTACCGCGCTGCGGGGGCTGTGCAGCGCCCGGAAGCCCGAACGCGCCGCCGCGCGCCGGTTCGGTGAACGACGAGAGTGATATCCATCGCCGCATTTCCGTCCCCTTCAAGGGAAGACCGGCATGCGGACGGGAATGGTGTTCCCTCACGTGAACGACCAAACCGACACCATCCCTACCCAACCCTCCCCTTGAAGGGGAGGGCTTAGAATTCCCCCATGACGACGCTCTTCATCTCCGACCTGCACCTGGCCGCCGAGCGTCCCGCCGTCACCGAGCTGTTCGGCGCATTCATGCAGAAGGAAGCCACCCGGGCCGATGCGCTCTACATCCTCGGCGACCTGTTCGAGGCGTGGGTGGGCGACGACGACCCCTCGGAGACCGGGGCCTACGTGGCCGCCCGCGTCTGCGAGGTGGCCGATGCGGGGGTGCCGGTGCTCTTCATCCGCGGCAACCGCGACTTCCTGCTGGGTGATGCGTTCGCCCGCCGCGCTGGCATGCGCATCCTGCCCGACCCGGCCGTCGTCATGCTGTACGGCAAGCCGGTGCTGCTGATGCATGGTGACTTGTTGTGTACAGGCGACACGGCCTACCAGGCGTTCCGCGCGCAGACGCGGAATCCGGCATGGCAGGCGCAGTTCCTCTCGCAACCGCTGGCCGCCCGGCTCGCGTTCGCAGCGCAGGCGCGCGCCGCCAGTGCGGCGCATCAGGGCGGCATGAAGCAGCAAGACAAGACGCAGTTCGAGACCCTGACCGATGTGGCAACAGCCACCGTGGACGCGACGTTCGCGCAGTTCGGCATCCACACGATCATCCATGGCCATACGCACCGACCCGCGATGCACGATCTCACTGTCGATGACCACGCCTGTCAGCGCATCGTGCTGGGAGACTGGTATGAACAGGGCTCGGTGCTGCGCGTGGAACCGGACGCAATGGCATTGGAAGCGCTCTTGTAGGAGCGCCCCATGGGCGCGATGCTTTTTTGCACTCGGGATGGAAAAGCATCGCGGGCATGGCCCGCTCCTACCAAGCATGCGCCCACAGTGTGGCCCTACGGCGCTTCCAGCGCCGCCAGCTCATCCTCATCGAAGCCCGCCAGCAGGCGCGCCTCGATGTTGAACGGTCCATGCAGGTAGCCGCCGGCGTATTCCCTCAACAGCTCACGGAAACGTGCACGCGGTTCGATGCCACGCTGCGCGCAATACCACCGGTACCAGCGAGAACCCGCGGCGACATGCGCGACTTCCTCGCGCAGGATCAGGTCGAGGATCGCCACGGTGGCCTCGTCGCCCAGATCGCGCAGCTTGACGATCATCCCCGGCGTCACGTCGAGGCCGCGCGCCTCCAGCACCCGCGGCACCAGCGCCATCCGCGCCAGGCCGTCGTGCGCCGTCTTCTCGGTCATTTCCCACAGGCCGTTGTGGGCGTCGAAGTCGCCGTAGTCGTGGCCCAGTTCGCACAGGCGATCACGCAGCAGCACGAAGTGGCGCGACTCGTCGTGCGCGACGCCCACCCAGTCCGCATAGAAGTCATGCGGCAATCCACGGAAGCGGTACACCGCATCCCAGGCAAGATCGATGGCGTTGAGTTCGATATGCGCGATGGCGTGGATGAAGGCCGCCCTGCCCTGCAGGCTGCCCAACCCTCGTCGTGGCAACTCGCGTGGATGCACCAGCACCGGTTTCGACGGTCGTCCCGGCGCACGGATGGGCGCGGGAGGCGGTGCGTCGCCGGGAATGCGGAGTTCGCCGCGCGCGAATGCCTCGGCGTACTGCTGTGTCAGCGCGACCTTCGCGTCGACGTCCGCCGCATCCAGGCAGACGCGGGCGGCTTCGAACAGCGTGGTCATGCCGCGCGGCGCCGCGTCAGCCGACGCGGCGCTTGCGCTTGGCTTCGTCCGAGCGGGCCTGCTCGATGCGCTCGAAGTAGCCCGGCTCGATGCCGGTGACGTACTTGCCGTCGAAGCAGGACGAATCGAAGGCGGCCAGGTTCGGATTGCCCTCGCGCACGGCCGCTTCCAGATCCTCGAGGTCCTGGTAGATCAGCCAGTCGCAGCCCAGTTCCCGCTCGATGTCCTCGACGGTGCGGTCGTGCGCCACCAGTTCGTCCGCGGCCGGCATGTCGATGCCGTAGATGTTCGGATGGCGCACCGGCGGTGCGGCGCTGGCCAGGTACACCTTGCGGGCGCCGGCGTCGCGCGCCATCTGCACGATCTGCTTGGAGGTGGTGCCGCGCACGATGGAATCGTCGACCAGCAGCACCACGCGGTTGCGGAACTCAAGGTTGATCGGATTGAGCTTGCGGCGCACCGATTTCACCCGCTCGCCCTGCCCCGGCATGATGAAGGTGCGGCCGACGTAGCGGTTCTTGATGAACCCCTCGCGGTACTTCACGCCCAGCACGTTGGAGATTTCCAGCGCGGCGTCGCGCGAGGTGTCCGGGATCGGGATGATGGTGTCGATGTCGTGGTCGGGACGTAGGCGCAGGATCTTCTCGCCCAGCTTCACGCCCATGCGCATGCGCGCCTTGTGCACCGACACGTTGTCGATCATCGAGTCCGGGCGCGCGAAGTACACGTACTCGAAGATGCACGGCGCATGCTCGGGCGCATCGGCGACGATCTCGCTGAACAGCTCGCCGCGCGCGGTGATCACGATCGCCTCGCCCGGCTGCACGTCGCGCATGCGGACGAAACCGAGGATGTCGAGCGCAGCGGATTCCGACGCGATGATGTATTCCGTGCCCTCGCCGTGCTCGCGCTTGCCGAGCACCAGCGGGCGGATGCCGTGCGGATCGCGGAACGCCACCAGGCCCAGGCCCAGCACCACGCTGACGACGGCGTAGCCGCCCTTCACGCGGCGATGGACACCGGCGACCGCGCGGATGGCCGCTTCCGGGGTCAGTGTGCGCTGCAGGTCCAGTTCGTGCGCGAACACGTTCAGCAGCACTTCGCTGTCCGAGTCGGTGTTGATGTTGCGACGGTCCTGCGCGAACACATCCTGGCGCAGCGACTCGGTATTGATCAGGTTGCCGTTGTGCGCCAGCGCGATGCCGTACGGCGAGTTGACGTAGAACGGCTGGGCCTCGTCCATGCCCTCGGAGCCGGCGGTCGGATAGCGGCAGTGGGCAATGCCCACCCGGCCTTCCAGCACGCTCATCGCCTTGGCGTTGAATACGTCCCGCACCAGCCCGTTGTCCTTGTGCACGCGCAGGCGCGTGCCGTCGGCGGTCGCAATGCCGGCAGCGTCCTGTCCGCGGTGCTGGAGGACGGTCAGCCCGTCATAAAGCTGGCCGGCGACGTTCTGGTTGCCGACGATTCCGACGATGCCGCACATGGTGGATCTACTCCGGTTTCGACGCGGGCGAGGCGGTCGGTGGGACGCGCTCCTGCGGTGCGCCGGGTTCTTCCAGCGGCAGGGGCAGCAGATTTCGCAGGCGCGCATTATCGCCCGCCGGGCGCCCATTGCCAAAGTCCAGTTCCTGCACAGTCCATTCCGGCAGCCACTGCGCCAGCCACTGCGCGCCGGGCAGCAACACCGGCACCACGGACGAACGATGCCATTCAGGTTCGCTGGGCAGATCGCTGAAGGCGGTCAGCAGCAGCACGATGCAGGCGACGAAGGCCCCGCGCGCCAGCCCGAGCGCAAACCCCAGCGCGCGGTCCAGGCCGGACAGGCCGACCGACTTCACGAGATGGCGGATGGCCCACCCGGTCAATCCGACGACGACCATCACGCCGATGAAACTCAGCGCATAGCCCCCCAGGAGTTCGCTTGCCGAGGGTGTGCCGTCGCTGGACAGCCATTGCGCTGCTTCCCCGCCGTAATGGAAGGCGACCCAGCCGGACAGCAGCCAGGCGACCATCGACGCCAGCGCGCTGATGAAGCCGCGCATCACGCCGAACAGCGCCGACACGCCGACGATCGCCAGCAGCGTCAGGTCGAGGGCGCTCATGCAACGCGCCCGAGGCGATCACCCATCGAGCGCGTTGAGGCCATCAAGGATGCGGGCGCACCATGCCGTCCACGCCGATCTTCGACGCGACCTGCGCCTTCAGGCGGTCGGCGTCGGCACGGTTGGCGACAGGCCCGACGCGCACGCGGCTCAGCGTGCCCTTGTCGGTGCGGACCTGTTCGACGAAGGCGCTGAAGCCGGCGCCACGCGCGCGGTCGCGCAGGGCGTTGGCATCGGCCGCGTTCGAGAACGCGCCCAGCTGCACCGCGAAACCGGTGTCGGAGGCGGCCGGCTTGGACGCTTCAGTGGGCTTGGGTGCCGTGGCGACGGGCTTGGGGGCCGGCAGCGATACGGGCTTCGTCTCGGCGGGCGTCGTGGCGACCGGTTTCGATTCGGTGGGTGCCGGCTTCGGCGCGGGCTTGGCCGGTTCGGGCGGCAGCGCCTGCGTGGTAACGGCCGGCGTGGCGGGTACCGCGGCCGCGGTCGACGCGGAGGGTGCGGGCGGATTCGCGGCGGGCGCGGTCGCCTCGGCATCCAGCGTCACCACCTGTGCGTTGACATCGCCGCGGATCTTGATGGCGTCCAGTCGCGCCGCTTCGGCCTGTGGGCGGTCGGCGTAAGGACCCACACGGACCCGGAAGGCCGGCTTGCCATTGATGGTTGCCGGCTCGACGAAGCCCGGCAGCTTGGCCTGCTTCACGCGGGCCAGCACGGCGTCGGCGTCGGCCTGCGTGGCGTAGGCACCGAAACTGACGGCGAACTTGCCGCCTGCCGTCGCGGCCGGCTGCAACGTGCCGGACGCAGGTGCCGGCTCCGCGGCGGGCGCGGCGACCTGACCCTGCAGGCCCACCGCACCGGTGGCGGGCGCGTTGCCCGGCGTCACCAGCGGCAGTTCGCGCGTCTCGAATTCGCCGCCGGGTGCGGACGGGACGTCCAACGGCACGTCGGACACGCCGCTGTCGGGCGCGGGGCCCTTCACCAGCATGGGCAGGAAGATGACGGCCAGCGCCACCAGCACGACGGCGCCGATCAGGCGCTGTTTCAGGGCAGTATCCATCCAGGTCCACGGCTGCTGCGGCGGGAATGCCGCGGCGATTATACGGCGCGCCCTCGCACGCTATCCGTCATCGACCTGAATGCAGGATGCGCATCGCGTCGGCCACGGTATGGAACGAGCCGAACACCAGCACGCGGTCGCCGGCGGATGACTCGGCGAGCGCCGCGTGCAAGGCGTCGTCCACGCTGGCGTGCAGGCTTGCGGCCGCCGCCATCGCGTCATCCAGGCGGGCCGCCAGCTGTTCGGCCGTCTGCGAGCGCGGACCCGACGACACGCCCGCGAGGAACCATGGCAGCGATGCGCTGGCGAACGCGTCGACGACGCTGCGCACGTCCTTGTCGGCGAGTGCGGCGAACACCATGCGGGTCGCGCCAGCGATCGGATGCGCCTGCAGCCATGTCGCCAGTTCGCGCGCCGCCTGCGGGTTGTGCCCGACATCCAGCACTACCTCCACACCATCGCGCTCCAGCCGCTGCAGCCGGCCCGGCAGCGCTGCCGACGCCACACCTTCTGCGAACGCTTCGTCGCGCACCGGTTCGCCCGGCAACGCACGCAGCGCGGCGATCGCCGTCGCCGCGTTCGCGCGTTGCGACGGTGCGGACAGCGCCGGTGCCGGAAGCTCCAGTTCGGCGCCGACTTCGCGCCAGCGCCAGCGCTGGTTGTCGATCGGCTCGTGGAAGAAGTCGCTGCCCAGGCGCAGTGCGTTCGCGCCGATGGCGTACGCATGGCGCAGCACGCTGGACGGCGAATCCACTTCGCCCAGCACGAGCGGCTTCCACGCACGGGCGATGCCAGCCTTTTCCGCACCGATGGTTTCGCGGTCGTTGCCGAGCCAATCGGTGTGGTCGATGTCGACGGTGGTGATGACGGCGACATCGGGATCGACGATGTTCACCGCGTCCAGGCGCCCGCCCAGGCCGATCTCCAGCACAGCGAGATCCAGTGCACTACGCTGGAACAGCCACAGCGCCGCCAGCGTGCCGAACTCGAAATAGGTCAGTGGAATCGTGTTCCCTTCTCCCCCCGGGAGAAGGTGGCGCGCAGCGCCGGATGAGGGTGCGGCCGGCGCGCTGGCGTCCGGATCATCATCGCTTCTCCCGACCCTCACCCCAACCCCTCTCCCGACGGGAGAGGGCCTCAAACGCGCCGCTTCCACGGCCTCGAACGCGTCGACCAGCGAGGCATCATCCACCTCCATGCCATCGATGCGCACGCGCTCGTTGTAGCGCAGCAGATGCGGCGACGTGTACGCGCCCACCTTCCATCCGGTGGCGCGCGCGATGGCTTCGATGAAAGCGACCGTCGAGCCCTTGCCGTTGGTGCCGCCGACGGTGATGACGCGGGTGCCGGGCTTGCCCAGCAACAGCCGCTCCGCGACCTCGCGCACGCGGTCCAGACCCATGTCGATGGACTTGGGGTGCTGTTGCTCGATGTAGGCGAGCCAGTCGCTGAGGGTACGCATGCCGCCATTATCACGCAGACCCGGAACTCAGGGTGCGTCTCGCGGAACCGTCCGCAATGGCACCGCGCGCTGCCGGTAAGGACGCTGCACCGTTCCAGCGAGACGCGTGCAGACGTCGGGCACTTTGGACTCGCACAGCATGCGCGTCACCTGGTAGGCGCGTCGCCCATCGTGCGTCAGCCGCTTCCGGACCAGGGAGGGGGCGTAGTAATGATCGCCCTCGTACACGAGCCATCGTGTCCTGTCGTTCTCGCCATCGAGCGTGTAAATGGCGACGTCCGGCGACAGACCTGTCGCACTGCGCTGGCTGCCACGCGCTTTCAGCAGCGCGATGGCATCCGCGACGCTGCCGGCTTCCAGCGGAATCGGATCCTCGATGTATCCCGCCACCGTGCCATCGGCATCGTGGAAGCGCGGCGACTCAGGCAACTGCAGTCGCGGCGGCAATGTAAACGCGCGATCGCGTATCGCATCATCCTCGATAGCATCTGGTTCCAGCGCGAACGACATTGGAACACGCACCCTGCCGCTTACGGGAACGCCGTTCACGAGCGCGGGCGAGAAGCGCCATGTCCTTGCCGCATCGATCGCCGCTTTGTCGAGCATGCGGTTGCGCGAGCTCTGTTCGACGAAAACCTCTTTCACCGCGCCGCCCCTGTCGACATCCATGATCAGTACGGCAGTGCCGGTAATGCCGAGATAGAACGCCTCGGCGGGGTAGCGCGGCTGCGGCGATTCAATCACGTGTGGCCCAGCATCCTCGGCAGCCTGCACGGATGTGGCAGCAAACGCATTCGCCAACAGGAGCAGAACACGTGCGATGAGCAGTCTCATCGTCATCCCCCATACATCACTGACCCCGTCACACTAAAGCGCCCGATGCTTCGCTTCGCCGAAGAACGGCGTGTGGTGCGCGCAGTCGTTGAGACGAACGACTTCCAGTTGATCCACCGTCGGACCTTCCAGCAGGTTGAGCGTGGTCGGCGCCTGGCGGAACGTCCACAACTTCGCAATCGGAAGGCCAAGGATGCGGCACAGCAGGACGCGGTTGACGGCGTCGTGCGCCACGATCAGCAGGGTGTCGTCGCCGCCCAGGCCCTCGGCGGCGCGAGCCAGGCCGCGCCAGGAACGGTCGAGCACCTGGCGCAGTGACTCACCGCCGGGCATCAGCACGGTGTCGGGCTCCTCGCGCCAGGCGAGCAGCCGCGCCGGGTCTTTTTCCTGGATCTCGCTGGCCAGCAGGCCCTCCCACTCGCCATGGGCGATTTCCTGCAGTTCGGGATCGGTGAGCAGCATGTCCGCGCGCGATTCGCCCAATGCCAGCTGCGCCGTGCGCTGCGCGCGCGACAGCGGCGACGCCACCGCGCGATCGATGCGCACCTCCTTCAACCGCTGGCCCAGCGCGGTCGCCTGGCCTTCACCAACCGGCGAGAGCGGGATGTCGATCTGGCCCTGGTAGCGGCCTTCGGCGTTCCACGGCGTTTCGCCGTGGCGGGCAAGCAGGATGCGCATGCGTCGGTGTGTCCATTCGAGAAAAACGGTCGCGCTTCCAAAGGCCGGAAACGAAGACGGGAGCGGATGATAACCGCTCCCGTCCCGTGTCGGCCGACCGTTGCAGGTGTTACTTGCCGACGCCCATTTCCGTCAGCAGCTGCGGTGCCGGATAGACCTCCTGCATGATCCAGCGCAGGTAACGACCGTCCACGGCGATCATGCGGGTCATCTTCGGGTCGAACACCCAGTTCGAGCTGACCGACTCCCAGTTGCCGTCGAAGGCCAGGCCGATCAGCTTGCCGTGCGCATCGAGTACCGGCGAACCGGAATTGCCGCCGGTGATGTCGAGGTTCGACAGGTAGTTCACCGGCACGGAGCCGAGGCGCTTGTCCTCCAGCCCGCCGTAGCGCTTGGCAGCGACCGCATCGAGCAGCGCCTTCGGCGAGTCGAACGGATCCTGCCCGGTCTCCTTGGCGACCACGCCTTCCAGCGTGGTGAACGGGGTGTACTCCACGCCGTCCTTCGGCGCGTAACCCATCACGTTGCCGAAGGTGATGCGCAGCGACAAGTTGGCGTCGGGATAGACGAACTCGCCCTGGCTCTTCTTGTAGTCGGCCAGCGCCTGCAGGTAGACCGGACGCGCGGCCAGGTTCTCGCCCGCGCGCGTCTTGCGCTCCTGCTCCAGCTTCAGCAGCGTGGGCATGACGGCGACGGCGTACTGGATGGCCGGATCGTTGCTGGCTTCGAACGCCTTGCGGTCGGCGGCGAACCACTTCAGCCGCTCGTCGGTGCTGCCCAGCTTCGTGCCGGCCAATCGATCGAGCGCACGCTTCACGGCGGCCGCGTCGTTGCCGCCGAGCCATGTATCGACCGCAGCGACGCGCTGGTTCGCCGGCAGCTTGAGGTACTCGTTCAACCAGTACTCCTGCAGCTGGCGATCCATCGCCGCCACGTAACGGCGCTCGAGCTGCTTCTGCGCGCCTTCGATCGCGGGCAGGTCGCGCTCCTGGTAGCCCGATTCACGCTCGGCGTTGGGCTTCTCGCGCTCGATGGACAGGCGGTACAGCTGCGCAGCCGTACCCACGGTGGCGGTGTTGTGGAACTGTCCCAGGATCAGGTCGCGCTCGCGCGTCGCCTTGCCCTGCTCGAGCAGGTCGATCAAGCGGCCGTGCGCCGCCAGGGCGGCCTCGCCCTTGCCTCCCTGCCCCTTCAGCCACGCCAGCACGGCAGCCTCTTCCGCCTGCTTCTGGCCGGCGGCGTCGATGCGCTTGAAGCCTTCCAGCTGACCGTCGTAGTTCTTGCTGGTGTTGTTCCAACCCGCCATCGTGCTGGCGTACTTCACCTGGATATCGGGATTCTTCTTGCCCGCGTCGCCGACCAGGGCAATGAGGTTCTTGTAGTGACGGCCGATGGTGGGATAGGTCCATGCGGCGGTGTTGTCGAACTCGGCCGCCAGCGCGTAGCGGTTGGTCGAACCCGGATAGCCGGCCACCATCACGAAGTCGCCCTCTCCCAGCGGCTGGTCGGCGAACTTCAGCCAACGCTTCGGACGATACGGCACGTTGTCCTTCGAGAACGCCGCCGGCTTGCCGTCCTTGCCCACGTAGGCGCGGTAGAACGCAAAATCGCCGGTGTGGCGCGGCCACATCCAGTTGTCGATATCGCCGCCGTACTTGCCCACGCTGCCGGGGGGCGCGTACGCCAGGCGCACGTCCTTGATCTCCAGGTTCTTGAACAGGCGATAGGTGTTGCCGCCGGAGAAGCTGTACAGGCGGCAGCGGAAACCGGCATCGGCTTCGCAGTCGGCGATCAATTTCTTCTCGAACGCCTCGAGTGCCTTGGTGCGCGCCAGCGCATCGTTGCCCGCGGTCGCGATGGCGGCCTGCGCGTCTTTGGTCACGTCGGTGATCTCGTCCAGCACGAATACGCGGGCATTCGGCCCTGCGCTGACTTCATCGCCCGTGGTCGGCGCGTTGAAGCCATTCTTGATCAGGTTGTTCTCCGGGGTGGAGTTCAGCTGGATCGCACCATAGGCGCAGTGGTGGTTGGTCACCACCAGGCCGTTCGGCGACACGAAGCTGGCCGTGCAGCCGCCCAGCGCGACCACGGCGCCCATCGGATCGCCGGTCAGATTGGCCAGTTGCTGCGGCGACAGCTTCAGCCCGGCCTTCTTCAACGGACCGGCGATTTCCGGCAGCTGCTGCGGCACCCACATGCCCTCACCGGCATGGGCGAGCTGGGCGGCGAGCAGGGACAAGGGAACCGCGATGGCGGCGGCGAGCAGGTTCGGACGCATGGAAACCCCGGGACTGGCAGGAAAGTTCCGATTGTAATGAACCGGTCATCCCGGCCGACCATGACTTATGTCCTAGGCCGGCCGGGCGCTGCGGATGTTCCGGCTGTCAAGGACCGCCGCAACAGGGGCGCACAGGACCGGGGCGTATAATCCGCGCCCTCATTACCCCTGGATCGACGTCCGATGGCACAGACGATGAAGGCGCTGGTGAAGCGCGAGGCCGGCAAAGGCATCTGGATGGAGCAACTGCCCGTCCCGCAGCCCGGCCCCAACGAGGTGCTGGTCAAGCTGGAGAAGACCGCCATCTGCGGCACCGACCTGCACATCTACCTGTGGGACGAGTGGAGCCAGCGCACGATCACGCCGGGCCTGACCATCGGCCACGAATTCGTCGGCCGCATCGCCCAACTGGGCTCGGCGGTGACCGGTTACGAGGTCGGCCAGCGCGTGTCGGCCGAGGGCCACATCGTCTGCGGCCATTGCCGCAACTGCCGCGGCGGTCGCCAGCACCTGTGTCCCAACACCGTCGGCATCGGCGTGAACCGCAACGGCGCGTTCGCCGAGTACATGGTCATGCCGGCCAGCAACCTGTGGCCGATCCCGGACCAGATCCCGTCCGAACTGGCCGCGTTCTTCGACCCGTACGGCAACGCCGCGCACTGCGCGCTGGAGTTCGACGTGGTGGGCGAAGACGTGCTGATCACCGGAGCGGGTCCGATCGGCATCATCGCCGCCGGCATCTGCAAGCACATCGGCGCGCGCAACGTGGTGGTCACCGACGTCAACGATTTCCGCCTGAAGCTGGCCGCCGACATGGGCGCCACGCGCGTTGTGAATGTGGCCAACACCTCGCTCAAGGACGTGATGGCCGACCTGCACATGGAAGGCTTCGACGTGGGCCTGGAAATGAGCGGCAACCCGCGCGCGTTCAACGACATGCTCGACTGCATGTACCACGGCGGCAAGATCGCGATGCTCGGCATCATGCCCAAGGGTGCCGGCTGCGACTGGGACAAGATCATCTTCAAGGGCCTCACCGTGCAGGGCATCTACGGCCGCAAGATGTACGAGACCTGGTACAAGATGACGCAACTGGTGCTGAGCGGCTTCCCGCTGGGCAAGGTGCTGACCCACCAGTTACCGATCGACGACTTCCAGAAGGGCTTCGACCTGATGGAACAGGGCAAGGCCGGCAAGGTGGTGTTGAGCTGGAACTGATCCGCCGGCAGGTCGGCGAAACGAAAAGGGCGCCTTGCGGCGCCCTTTTCGTTGTCCGTCACACGGTGCGTTACGGCACTTCGACCGCGATGGTGAACACCAGGCCGGGCTTGTAGATGTCGGAACCGCGGCGCAACTCCGGAGCATCCGAGCCGAACGTGTCGTAGTACCCCAGCGTCGCAGTGGCGGGACCGAACCCCTTGGACAGGGTGATCGAGCCATCGTAGAAATCGGCGCGTCCATCGCTGCCCGCGTCGATGGCGGTATAGCCGGTGGTCGCGCCCAACGAGAAGCCCGAGTCGCCGAAGTCGTAGCTGGCGGACAGGCCGGCGTAGATTTCCTCGGCACCCGTGTTGCTGTAGTCGTCGGCGTAGGCCAGGATGCCGCCGACCGTCACCGGACCACTCCATTCCAGCTTGGCGATGTATTCGTTGTAGTCGATGTTGCCGTAACCGTCAGAGGCGCCTTCATAGGTGTAACGGTTAACGCCCAGGTCCAGATTCCAGCTGTCGCTGAGGTCCTTGTTCCAACCCACGAAGTAGTCCACTTCGAAGTTCGGGCCACCGTCGCCGAAGTCGACATTCGATCCCCACACACCGGCATACAGCCCGAAGGGCGCCGAGTAGCTGGCCCCGGCCTGGAAGGCAGGACCGTTATCGGTCTGGGACACGCCGCGGAACACGTAATCCGTGGTCACCGCGAAGGTGGCGCTGAAGGGGGAAGATGCTTCTTCTTCCGCCTCCTGTGCGAACGCTGCCAGGGGCGCGGACAGCAGCAGGGCGGTGGCGAGGGCGGTGCAGAGCTTGATGGGCTTCATCCGGGGTCTCCTGGGGCGGTGGCATGGGTGACCGGGTGCGTCGGGGCGTCTTCGAACCGCCATCACGACTTCACGGTTTTTTAACTGCGCCCCGATAGTGCGCCGCACCAATCGCCCGCGTCAAGTGCTGGATGAGAACTCCGTAATTGGTTTCTTTTTCAATCAATTCAGTAAGTTATATCGCATCACGCTGGTGCCGTTGCACCGTCGCGGGGAAACCATCCGAACCGTTTTGGTGCCAAGCGCACCTGTTGTCCCGGCGCCGTTCCCGGTCCTTCGCGGTCCGCAGGCAGCTCGATATCGACCTCGGCCTGGCCGTCGTCCAACCGGGCACGCAACCTCAGGCGAGGGCCGGTGCGCTGAGCGTCGACAATGGTGGCCGGCCAGGCCGATCCCTCCTCGACCAGATGCAGATCCTCCGGCCGCACGAACAGGTCCGCCTCGCCCTGCCCCGCCTCGCCTCGCGGCCGCAGCGGCAGGCCCGCCACTTGCAACGCGCCCTCGCCCCACTGCGCGGGAAGCCGGTTCACCGCGCCCACGAACGAATAGACGAACGGCGACGCCGGCACGTCGTAGGCATCTGCCGGACTGCCGAGCTGTTCGATACGCCCACGGTTGAGGATGGCCACGCGGTCCGCGAGTTCCAGCGCCTCTTCCTGGTCATGCGTCACGAAGACTGTCGTGAGTCCTGTACGGTCGTGCAGCTCGCGCAGCCATCGACGCAGGTCGCGGCGCACCTGCGCGTCGAGCGCGCCGAAGGGTTCGTCCAGAAGCAGCACGCGCGGCTCAATGGCCAGCGCACGCGCCAGCGCCACGCGTTGCCGCTGGCCGCCTGACAGCTGCGCGGGATAACGGGCGCCGAATCCATCCAGCTGCACGAGGGCGAGCAACTCGGCGACGCGCGCACGGATGGTCGCATCGGGCACGCGGTCACGCCCCTTGCGCACGCGCAGCCCGAAGGCGATGTTCTCCTCCACCGTCAGGTGGCGGAACAACGCGTAGTGCTGGAATACGAACCCCGCGCGGCGCGCCTGCACGCTGAGGCGGGTCGCATCCTCGCCATCGAACAGCACGCGCCCGCTATCCGCCTGTTCGAGGCCAGCGATCACGCGCAGCAGCGTGGTCTTGCCGGAACCCGATGGTCCCAGCAGCGCCAGCAGCTCGCCCTGACGGATGTCCAGCGACACGTCGTCCAGTGCGGCGAAATTGCCGAACCGCTTGCCCAGGTGTTCGATCTTGATACCCATGAGGTCGTCCTGTCAGTGACGGTGGTTGGCGGCCAGCGCTTCGCCGTGGCGCCATTCCAGCCAGGTCTTCAATCCGAGGGTCACCAGCGCCGTCAGCGCCAGCAGCGAAGCCGCCGCGAACGCGGCGCTGTACGCGTACTCGTTGTAAAGGATCTCGACGTGCAGCGGCAGCGTGTTGGTGCGTCCGCGGATGTGGCCCGACACCACCGACACCGCACCGAACTCGCCCAATGCGCGCGCACTGCACAGCAGCACGCCGTACAGCAGTGCCCAGCGGATGTTCGGCAGCGTGACGCGCCAGAACGTCTGCCAGCCGCTGGCACCCAGGCTGAGCGCAGCCAGTTCTTCGTCCGTGCCCTGCTGCTCCATCAGCGGCATCAGTTCGCGCGCGATGAAGGGAAACGTCACGAAGATGGTCGCCAGCACGATGCCCGGCAGCGCGAACACGATTTTGGGAAGTTGCACGTGCAACTCGCCCAGCAGCGGCAGCGTGAACCGCCAGCCCTCGTCGATCAGCGAATAGGCCCAGCCCTGCGCACCGAAGATCAGCACGTAGATCAGGCCCGCCACCACCGGCGATACCGCGAACGGCAGGTCGATCAACGTCACCAGCCAGCGCTTGCCGCGGAACTCGTGCTTGCTGACCGCCCACGCCGCCGCCACGCCGAACAGGAGGTTCAAGGGAACGACGATGCCGGTCACCAGCAACGTCAGTTTCACCGCCGCCAGCGCATCCGCTTCGCTGACGGCCGCGACGAAGGCGGTCCAGCCGCCGCGCAGCGCTTCGACGAACACCAGCGCGAGCGGCAGCAGCAGGAACGACAGCAGGAACCCTAGCGCGCCGAGCACCAGCAGCACCTGCACCCAGACGGGTTCGGTGGTGGCGGCATGGCGGCGGACGGGACGTGCAGGCGTTTCCACGGCGGACGACTCCGGAGGCATGGCGATGACGGCGGAGATGGCGTCGCCCATGTCAGCCCCCCGCCCGTTTGCCGGTGCGTTGCAGGCGCGCCTGCAGCGTGTTGATCAGCAGCAGCAGCGCGAACGAGAGCAACAGCATCGCCGCGGCGATGGCGGTGGCACCTTCGTAGTCGAACTCCTCCAGCTTGATCGTGATCAGCAGCGGTGCGATTTCCGAGACGCCCGGCAGGTTGCCGGCGATGAAGATGACGGAGCCGTACTCGCCCACGCCGCGCGCGAACGCCAGCGCGAAACCCGCCAGCACGGCCGGCCACAGCGTCGGCAGCACCACGAGGCGTACGGACTGCCAGCGGGTCGCGCCGAGGGTAGCCGCCGCTTCCTCCAGTTCGGTTTCGATCTCCGCCAGCACCGGTTGCACGACGCGCACCACGAACGGCAGCCCGATGAACACCAGCGCCACCGTGATGCCGAGCGGCGTGTAGGCGACCTTGATGCCGGCGGCCTCCAGCCATTGCCCGATCCAGCCGGTCGGCCCGTACAACGCGGTCAACGCGATGCCGGCGACGGCGGTGGGCAGTGCGAACGGCAGGTCGATCATCGCATCGAACAGGCGCTTGCCGGGAAAGCGGTAGCGCACGAACACCCACGCGACCAGCGTGCCCATCACCGCGTTGAACGCGGCCGCCGCGAGTGCGGTGCCGAAGCTGATGCGCAGCGCGGCCAGCACGCGCGGCTCGGTCCAGATCGCCCAGATGCCGGCCGGTCCCAGCCCGCTGGCCTTGGCGAACACGCCCACCAGCGGGATCAGCACGATCAGCCCCAGCCAGGCCAGCGTATAGCCCAGGCTGAGGCCGAAACCGGGAATGACGCGCCGCGGGCGCGCCTTTCCCGACGACGGATGCACTGCCGCCACGTTACTTCGCCTGGATCTGGTCGAACACGCCACCGTCGGCGAAGTGCGTCGCCTGCGCCTTCGCCCAGGAGCCGAAGACGCCGTTGATGGTCACCAGCTCCAGCTTGGGAAAGCGCGCGATGTCTTTGGCTGCCGCGTATTGCGGATAACGCGGACGGTAGTAGTGCTTGGCAGCCAGGCGCTGGCCGGTCGGCGAATACAGGTACTTCAGGTAGGCCTGCGCCGCCTCGCGCGTGCCGTGCTTGTCGACGTTGCGGTCCACCAGCGCCACCGGCGGTTCGGCGAGGATCGACAACGACGGCACGACGATGTCGAACTTGTCCGGGCCCAGCTCCTCGATCGACAGGAAGGCTTCGTTCTCCCACGCCAGCAGCACGTCGCCGATCCCGCGCTGGACGAAGGTGGTGGTCGCGCCGCGCGCACCGGTGTCCAGCACGGGCACGTTGCGGAACAGCCCACGCACGAAGTTGCGCGTCTTCGCCTCGTCACCCTTGAAGATCTTCAATCCGTAGGCCCATGCGGCCAGGTAGTTCCAGCGTGCGCCGCCGGAGGTTTTCGGATTCGGCGTGATCACCGAGATGCCGGGCTTCACCAGGTCGTGCCAGTCGCGGATCTTCTTCGGGTTGCCCTTGCGGACCAAGAAGACGATCGTCGACGTGTACGGCGCGCTGTTCTCCGGCAGGCGCGACTGCCAGTTGGCCGGGAACAGCTTGGCGCGCTGGGCGATGGAGTCGACGTCGTAGGCCAGCGCCAGCGTCACCACGTCGGCTTCCAGGCCGTCGATCACCGAGCGCGCCTGTTTGCCGGAACCGCCATGCGAGGTCTCTATACTGACCTTCTGCCCCTTGGTCTTCTGCCAGTCGGCAGCGAACGCGGCATTGAACTCGCGGTAGAACTCGCGCGTCGGGTCGTACGACACGTTGAGCAGGTTGATGTCCTTGGCGCCCGCGGCGGCGGCCAGCGTCAGGCTGAAGGCGAGCAGCGCGTTGCGCGCATGGCGGCGGATGGAAGTCTTCATGAAGGGGCTCCGGGAATCAGAAGGCGATCTGCAGTCGCGAGAACACGGCCTTTTCGTTGTCGCGGTCCGCGCCTGCGGCGGCACCGCCCTCGAACTGCGTACCCAGGTAATTGACGACCAGCTTCAGGTTGCTGGTGAGGTACCAGTTGACACCGAGCGTCCAGGCCTTGGCGCGCCGGGCGGAGACCACGGGATCGGCAAACAGGGGGAAGGCACCATCGTCGATCTCCAGTTCGCCGTAACGGCCGACCAGTTCCCATGCACCCCAGCCACCCTTGCCGGGACTGAAGGGTTTCGACGGCTTGACCACGCCGCGGTAGCTCGCATCTTCGTCGGTCAACACATAGCTCGCGGTCGCCTGCCAGGCCGTGTTCTCGAGCTCGGCGGAGGTGGCGCCGACCTGCAGTTCCTGCTTCGATGCGATGTACTCCGCGAGCAGGCCGAACTGGTTGCGATAGAAGTAGCCCTGCGGCGACCAGCGCGTGCGCTTGCCGTCGGCGGCCACCGCGCTGCGGTAGTTGAAGAACTGCACCTGGCCCGGCGTGCGGTAGCGCGGCAGGATATTGTTGCCCGTACCGGCGGTGTCGCCGACGCTGCCGCCGATACCAAAGCCGAGACCGGACCAGAAACCCGCATCGTCCTTGAAAGGTTCGACGAACAGGCGGCCGGCGACTTCGAACTCGTCGTCCGGATTCGTCGTCACCGCATCGCGGCCGTCGACCGTGCCGTTGAACACGCCGATCGCGTAGCTGACCTTGCTGCCGGCCAACTCACCCTGCAACTGCACGCCGATGTCGCGGTTGGGCGCAAGTTCGCTGGGCAACGCGCGCTCGATGTCGGACAACGCGGACGACGACTGCAGGCGCTCCAGGCCGACCGGCGAAGTGAACTTGCCCAGTCGCACCGTGGCCGCGGGCGAGAACTTCAGGTCGGCATAGGCATCGACGATGCTGGCGCTGTCGCCGGCGAACTCCGGCGTGAAGCGGAAGCCGATCCACTTGCCCAGCGTGCCCTCGATGGTCGGGCGCGCCGTGCGCAGCAGGAAGGTGTCGTAGGTGCCCGACGGCACGCCGCTGTTGAAGAAGCGTCCGTCGCCCTGGATCAGGCCACGGATCCTGATCTCGTAGTCGCCGTTCGCCGACTTCAGCGATGCGCCCTTGTCGTTCGCCGCGATGACCGGCGCTTCCTTTGCCCTGGTCGCGGCTTCTTCCTGCTGCAGTTCGAGACGACGCTCCAGGATGCGCAGGCGCTGGTCCAGGTCGCCCAGCGTCGCCGGCGCGGAGTCGCCTTCGACCGCCACCGTCGCCGGCGCCTCGCCGACGCGGCGCTCCAGGGCTTCCAGCCGCTGCAGCAGCTCCTGCGCGGTTGGTTGGCGCTGTGCGGACACGGGGAGGGCGAGCGAACAGGCCAGCGCGCCGAGGATGGCGACACCACTGCCCTTGCGCTTGCGTGGTCCCGAGTGTGTCCGCATGGCCGCTTTTCCCCATGTGAAGACCCGTGATGGGCCGGAGACGCGATGCTGCGGGCGCACATGCGGGCAGGGAAATGACGAAACGGGGGGCGCTTATGCCGTACGCGCATGACGCGGAGGCGCCGCACGGCCGGCGGGTAGAATGGCGTCTTTCCCGCTTATGCCCCTGCCATGGCCAACCCGCTGACTGCCCACTACGCCGCCACCCTCGACGAGATTCGTGCCCAGGGCCTGTTCAAGTCCGAACGGATCATCACCAGCCCGCAGTCGGCGGAAATCACCCTGGCCGACGGCCGCACCGTGCTGAACTTCTGCGCCAACAACTACCTGGGCCTGGCGGACCATCCGGACGTCATCCAGGCGGCGAAGGACGCGCTGGATACCCACGGCTTCGGCATGGCCTCGGTGCGCTTCATCTGCGGCACCCAGGACCTGCACAAGCAGCTGGAACAGACGATTGCCGACTTCTTCGGCACCGAGGACACCATCCTCTACGCCGCCTGCTTCGACGCCAACGGCGGCCTGTTCGAGCCGCTGCTGGGCGAGGACGACGCCATCATCTCCGACGCACTGAACCACGCCTCGATCATCGACGGCGTGCGCCTGTGCAAGGCCAAGCGCTTCCGCTACGCCAACTGCGACATGGCCGACCTGGAAAAGCAGTTGCAGGCCGCGGATGCCGCCGGCTGCAAGACCAAGCTGATCACCACCGACGGCGTGTTCTCGATGGACGGCTTCATCGCGCCACTGGACGAAATCACCGCGCTCGCGAAAAAGTACAACGCGCTGGTGCACATCGACGAATGCCACGCCACCGGCTTCCTCGGCGCCACCGGCCGCGGCTCGGCCGAAGTGAAGGGCGTGCTGGACCGGATCGACATCATCACCGGCACGCTCGGCAAGGCGATGGGCGGTGCGCTGGGCGGCTTCACCACCGCACGCAGGGAAGTGATCGAACTGCTGCGCCAGCGTTCGCGTCCGTACCTGTTCTCCAACTCGCTGCCGCCGCACGTGGTGGCCGCCGGCATCAAGGCGTTCGAGATGCTCGACGCGGCCGGCGACCTGCGCGAGCAGCTGCAGGGAAACACCCGCTACTTCCGCGAGAAGATGACCGCCGCCGGTTTCGACATCAAGCCGGGCGTGCACCCCATCAGCCCGGTGATGCTGTACGACGCGCCGCTGGCGCAGCGCTTCGCCGAGCGCCTGCTCGAGGAAGGCATCTACGCGATCGGCTTCTTCTTTCCGGTGGTGCCCAAGGGGCAGGCGCGCATCCGCACGCAGATCAGCGCGGCGCATACGCGCGAGCACCTGGACCGCGCCATCGACGCCTTCATCCGCATCGGTCGCGAACTGGGCGTGCTGAAGGCCTGAGCGAGGCCGTGGCGGGCGCGCCCGTCAGCGGGCGCGCTTGGCAGTACTCGCCGTCTTGGGCGCGACCGGCGCGCCCTTGGCCACGCGGATACCGCGAGCCTTCATCCAGGCATCGAATTCCTCGGCCGTCATGCTGCGGCCGTTCTGCTGCATGTCGAAACGGTGTCCGTGCGGCCCGACTTTCACGGTAACGATCTCTTCGGGAGCGGTCTTCTTCGTTGTAGCCGATGGCGATGTCGAAGCACAGCCTGTCGACAGGCCGAAGACGAGCAGTACGGCGCAGCACAGCGGCAGGCGCGGGATCGAACGGTACATGTGATTTCCCCAAGGTCAGCGCGGACGAGTGTAGGCAGCTGTTCCGCAGCGAACCCGGACCGCCGTCGCGCAATCAGCGGCCGGTCGTCGGCGCGAGCGCCTCGCGCTCGTGCGGTTCGAGCATCCGCCATGCGCGCTTGCCCAAGTCTCCCAGCGCAAGCGGGCCTACGGCGACGCGCACGAGCCGCAGAACGCCGACATCGAACGCCGCCAGCAGGCGGCGGATCTGCCGGTTGCGTCCCTCTTCCAGCACGATTTCCAGCCACGCGTGGCGCTCGCCGCGCCTGAGCACCTGCACGGAGCGGGCGGACAGGTGCTCGCCGTCGACGCCAGCACCGGCCGTCAATCCCTGTAGCAGGGCGTTATCCGGGAGCGCGTCGATCTGCACGTGATAGGTCTTGTCCGGACCTTGCGCGGGATCGGTGATGCGGGCCGCCCATTCCGGATCGTTGGTGAAGAGCAACAGGCCCTCGCTGGCCTTGTCGAGCCTGCCGACCGGCGCAACCCACGGCAGGCCCGCGCCGTCCAGGCAGCGGTAGACCGTATCGCGTCCCTGTTCGTCGCGTGCCGTGGTCACCAGGCCACGCGGCTTGTTGAGCATGAGGTAGGTGCGCTCAGGCGCGGCACTCGCCAGACCATCCACCTTGATCACGGCACGGCCGGCAACCACCGGAAACTCGGGATCGCGCACGATGCGGCCATCGACGGACACCCGGCCTTCGACGATCCAGCGCGCGGCCTCGCTGCGCGAACACGTACCCTGCTTGGAGAGGACGCGCGCAAGCCCGTGACGGATTCCCTGCGCGACAGGCGCACGCGGTCGCGCGGCATCGCGGGCAGTCGGTTTGCGCGTCTTCATGGAGAGCGGAAAGGAAAACGGCCGGAAAACCGGCCGTTCGCGGATCAGTTCTTCTTCGCGGGCTCGGCGGGTTCCGGCGCTGGCGCCGCTGCCGGCGCACCAGGAGCCTTCACCACCCGCACGCCACGGGATTTCATCCACGCATCGAATTCGTCCGCGGTCATGCGCTTGCCGTTCTGGCTCATGTCGAACCGCCACGGCGTATTGTCGTGCGCGGTCTTCGGCTGATAGGCCGCCGGACTGGCGGAGGCTGTCGCAGCGGCCGGCGCGGTGGGCAACGCCTTGGCGACATTGCGGCAGCCTTCGATGCGCAGGCGCATCAGCACGCGCTCCACCGATTGCGACTCGTCGAAGGCATGCGACGCCAGCACGCCGGATGGCGCACCCAGCTGCGTGGCGGCAGCAGTGAACTCGGGTGCGACCGGCGCGATCACCGTGGCGGGCGTCTTCAGCGGCGGTGGCACCAGGCTGCCGCTGCAGTCCGGCGCGGCATGGGCGGCGGGAATCGCAACGATGCCCAGCAGGCTGGCAAGAACATGACGGCGCATCGACACAACTCCTGGAGGGTTCTTTCTGGACGTGCCGGGAGTGTAGGCAGCGTCTCAAGGCATGGCAAGAAATCGACCGCCCTGCGCTGCATCGATGCACGAAGACGGAAGCGCCGTCACGCAAATCCGGCGTGCGACGGCCGGAAAAAACGAAGCCCGGCGCGAGGCCGGGCTTCGGGTGTTGCAGGAAGAGCGTCCGGTCAGTTCTGGACGTTCAGTTCCGTACGACGGTTGCGCTCGCTCTTGCAGCCCGGCAGGGTCTGCGCGGTCGGCTCCAGCGGACGGCTCTCGCCGTAACCGATCGGGCCCACCAGACGCGAGGCGCTGACGCCGTTGTTGGTCAGGTAGTCGTACACGGTCTGCGCACGACGCTGCGACAGCGACTGGTTGTAGGCGTCCGCACCGCACAGGTCGGTGTGACCGGCCACTTCGACGCGCAGGTCGGGGTAGCGCTTCAGGATCTCGGCGGCTTCGCCTAGGATCGCGATCGCGTCGGGACGCAGGGTCGACTTGTCGAAGTCGAAGTTCACGCCCTTCAGGTCGATCGAGACCTGCACCGGGCAGCCGTCCGGACCGATGGTCTGGCCAGCCTGCGAACCGGGGCACTTGTCGTCGCAGTTGTTGACGCCGTCGCCGTCGTCATCCAGGTCCGCGCAGCTCGGCGCAGCCGGGGGGGCCGGCGGAGCAGCGGCTTCGGCCTTCGGGCCCAGCGGGATCACGACGCCAATCGACGCGAGGACGTCGCCGAAGTAGCTTTCTTCCTGCTGGTGAATGCCACCCTCGGCGGTGTAGCTCTGATCGTCGAAATCAGCGCGGTACGCAACTTCAGCACGCACGGCCACGCGCTTGTCGAACGTGGTCTGCAGGCCGACGCCCAGCTTGGCCGCAAGGTTGTTATCGCGGCGCTGTGCCGGCGAGTTCGGGCTGTTGATCACATACTCTTCTTCAGAACGCTGCAGGCCCAGACCGGCAACAACGTACGGATTCCAGCCACGGCCTTCCTGGATGAAATGACGACGCAGATCGAGCGAAATGCCGTACTGGCTCCAGTTCAGATCCTTGTTGAAGTCGAAATTCGGGTTCTGGTAGTTGAGTTCACCGTCGAGCGACCAGCTCGGGCTGATGAACTTGCCCAGGCCCAAGGTCAGGAACTGGGTATCTTCGGTACGACGGTCGGTGTCCTGCAAGTTCCAACCCGCGGAACCGGTCAGGTACCAACGGTCATCAAACTCCTGGGCCGTCGCATGGTTGGCGAGGCTCAGGCCGCCCAGCAGCGCGGCGCAGAGAATCTTCTTGTTCATTTGCAGCTCCTTTCCTTGTAAAAGTTCAGTAGTAGAGAAACCGAAGGGCTTTGCTTGCGGCGCTTCTAGTTGTTATTCGAGGCGACAGGCTGCCGTCGCCTTGCTGAACAGATTATGCGGGGGTATGTGAAGACTGTGTTAACGGTACCATAACAAGTTGGCCAAGGTTAACACTCTGTAAGAGAACTCGCGCAGATCCACCCTGCACCGAGCGCCATGCCGCCGGGGAATCCGGCGCGGCGCGGCAAGTTCGGCCCCGGCAACACACCGGTCCACGTACGGCCCTTGGTAAGTCTTCCGCGGGAGCCGATGCTCGCATCATGAACCTGTCCGCGCCTGCCGTACATCGTCTTCCCAGTCTTTTCCTGTCGCATGGCTCTCCCATGCTGGCGATCGAGGACTCGCCCACCGGCCGCTTCCTCGACCGGTTGGGCGGCCTTCTGCACCGGCCCCGCGCCATCCTGGTGGCCTCCGCGCATTTCGTCCATGCGCGCCCGACGCTCACTGCCACGCCCATGCCGGAGACGATCCACGACTTCGGCGGGTTCCCGGAACCGCTTTACCGGATCCGGTATCCGACGGCCGGTGCACCCGCACTCGCGCACGATATCGCGGAGCGCCTGACGACCGCCGGGTTCGACGCGCACGAAGACGGCCACCATGGGCTGGATCACGGCGTCTGGGTACCGTTGAGGCGGATGTATCCGGCATCGGACATCCCGGTGGTGGCGCTGTCGGTAAACCCCTCCCAAAGCGCCGAGTGGCACTACCGGCTGGGCCGGGCGCTGGCGCCGCTGCGGGACGAAGGCGTGCTGGTGGTCGGTTCCGGTGGCTTCTCGCACAACCTGCGCGCACTGCACTGGCAGCATGCGCAGGCAGCGGCGTACCCGTGGGTCACCGCGTTCACCGATCCGTTGCGTGCTGCGCTGCTGGAAGGCGACGTGGCCACCGCGCTCGACTGGACCTCGCTGCCGCATGCGGCGCAGAACCATCCCACCACCGAGCACCTCTATCCGCTCTACGTGGCGCTCGGCGCCGGCGGCGAAGGCGCCAGGGGACGCCTGCTCCATCGCGACGTGGAAATGGGTGGGCTGGCGCTGGACGCCTTCGCGTTCGACACGGCCTGACTACACCGCCAATCCGCGCTCCCACGGCGGATCGTCGCCGAACTGGCCGGCAAGGAAATCCACGAACGCGCGCACCCGCGGCGGCACCAGCCGTCGCTGCGGCATGACCGCGCTGATCGCGGTCGTGGCCAACGGGAAGTCGGGCAGCACCACGGCCAGACGTCCCGCCCGCAGATCGTCGGCGACGTGCCACAACGAATGCACGACGATGCCCTCGCCCGCGAGCGACGCATCGCGCAGCACTTCGCCGAAGTTGCTCTCGAAGCGACCGCGCACGCGTAACGCGACCTCGCCGCCCTCCGGCGTTCCCAGCCGCCAGACGTCCTGGCGACCGCCGCTGCCGAACAGCAGCAGGCAATCGTGGTCGGCAAGCTGTGCGGGCGTCTGCGGGACGCCGCGCCGGCGCAGGTAGTCCGGCGACGCGCACAGCACGCGACGGTTAGGGGCGATGCGCCGGGCCACCAGGCGTGAATCGTCCAGCGCCCCGATGCGGATGGCGAGGTCGAAGCCCTCGCTGACCAGATCCACCACGTTGTCGCTGAGATGGACGCTCAGTCGGACCTTGGGATGGCGCGCGAGGAAGGCAGGCAGCAGCGGCGAGACGTACTGGCGCCCGAACGAGGCCGACATCGTCACCCGCAGCGTACCGGCGACCTCGCTGGCGGCCTCGCGCAGGCCACTGCCCAGCGATTCCAGTTCCTCGACCAGCACCCGTCCCTGCTGCGCCAGGGCCAGACCCTCCGGCGTGGGGTGCAGGCGGCGGGTGGTCCGGTGCAGCAGGCGCACGCCCAGCTCCTTTTCCAGCCGCTTCAGGCGCTGGCTGGCCACGGCCACCGACAGGTCCAGGCTGTGGGCGGCGGCGGTGATCGATCCCAGGTCGAGCACGCGCATGAACAGGGTGAGGTCGCCGATGCGGTCCATTTTCAATTTTCCATTGAAAGTGATTCGCCATTTTCTCCGTTTTTCGCCAGCGAAGGAAGCGGCACGCTGCACGCCTCCCCTGACCCCCTCTACCCCATGTCTCCCACCACACCCTCTGCGTCACGCATGCCGCTGGGTCTCTACGCCCTGACCGCCGGCGCCTTCGGCATCGGCACCACCGAGTTCGTCATCATGGGCCTGCTGATGCAGGTCGCCACCGACCTGCAGGTTTCGATCGCCGCCGCGGGTCTGCTGATCTCCGGCTACGCGCTGGGCGTCTTTGTCGGCGCCCCGCTGCTGACCGCCGCCACCAGCCGCATGCCGCGCAAGGCGGTACTGGTGGCGCTGATGATCGTGTTCACGCTGGGCAACCTGGCCTGTGCGTTGGCGCCGAACTACGAACTGCTGATGGCCGCGCGCGTGATCACCTCGCTCGCGCACGGCACCTTCTTCGGCGTCGGCGCCGTGGTAGCGACCGGCATGGTCAGCGAAGACCGCAAGGCCTCCGCCATCTCCATCATGTTCACCGGCCTGACCGTGGCCACGCTGCTCGGCGTGCCGGCGGGCGCGTGGCTGGGCCTGCAGTTCGGCTGGCGCGCCACGTTCTGGGCGGTGACCGCGATCGGCGTGCTGGCGACGCTCATCATCGCGACGCTCGTGCCGGCCGACCGCAGTGCGCCGTCGCCACTGCCGTTCCGCGACGAACTGCGCGTGGTCGCGCGTCCGCAGGTGCTGCTCGGCCTGCTTATGACCGTGCTCGGCTTCGGCGGCATGTTCACCGTGTACACCTATATCCAGCCGCTGCTGACCCAAGTCACCGGCTTCGCCGATGCCGCGGTCTCGCCGATCCTGCTGGTGTTCGGCGTCGGCATGATCGTCGGCAACCTGCTTGGCGGCCGTTTCGCCGACCGCCGCCTGGCGCCCGCGCTGCTTGGCACGCTCACCTTGCTGGCGCTGGTGATGGGCGCGATGACCTTCGTGCTGGAAAGCCCGTGGGCGATGATCGCGTTCACCGGCCTGCTCGGTGCCGCGGCGTTCGCCACCGTGTCGCCGCTGCAGCTGTGGGTGCTGCAGAAGGCCAGCGGCGCGCAGAGCCTGGCCTCCAGCCTGAACATCGGCGCCTTCAACCTCGGCAACGCGCTGGGCGCGTGGCTGGGCGGCGTGGTGATCTCGCAGGGACTGGGGCTGTCCGCCCTGCCCTGGGTCGCCGCGCTGGTGCCTGCGTCCGCCTTCGCCGTCGCGCTGTGGGCACTGGCGCTGGAGCGCCGCCAGCGTTTCCCACTGGTCGCGGAAGCGGACTGCGCCTGATCCGCCGTTCGTCGCATCGCCTGTTCCATTCGCACGCCGCATCATCGCGACATGCCTTCCGATCCCCACGAGGAACCACCATGAAAGCCGTCGCCCTCACCCGTTATCTCCCCATCGACGATCCGCACTCGCTGGTCGATGTCGAACTCGAGAAACCCACCGCCACCGGCCACGACATCCTGGTGCGCGTGGAAGCCGTGTCGGTGAATCCCGTCGACACCAAGGTGCGTTCGCCGAAGCCGCAGGTCGAGGCACAGCCGAAGGTGCTGGGCTACGACGCCGCCGGCGTGGTCGAAACCGTCGGCGAAGCGGTGACCCGCTTCAAGCCCGGGGATGCCGTCTACTACGCAGGCGACATCACCCGTTCCGGCAGCAACGCGCAGTTCCAGCTGGTCGACGAACGCATCGTCGGCCGCAAGCCCGCGTCGCTGGATTTCGCGCAGGCGGCCGCGTTGCCGCTGACCACGATCACCGCGTGGGAACTGCTGTTCGACCGCATGCCGTACGCCATCGACAACGGTGGTGAAGGCAAGTCGCTGCTGGTGATCGCCGGTGCCGGCGGCGTGGGTTCCATCGCGATCCAGCTGGCCAAGCGCGCCGGCTTCACCGTCATCGCCACCGCATCGCGGCAGGACACCATCGACTGGTGCAAGGCGATGGGCGCCGACCATGTGGTCAACCATCGCGAGCCGCTCGGTCCGCAACTGAAGGCGCTTGGCTTCGACACCGTCGACGCGGCGCTCAACCTGGCCGACACGGACCGCTACTGGACCGACCTGGGCGAACTGCTGGCGCCGCTCGGCCACGTCGGCCTGATCGTCGAGCCGCGCGGCGAGCTGCGCATCGGCGATCCCTACAAGGCCAAGAGCATCGGCATCCACTGGGAAATGATGTTCGCCCGTCCGCGCTTCCGCACCGCCGACATGGGCGAACAGGGCGCACTGCTGGATCGCGTCGCCGACCTGATCGACGCCGGCCAGCTGCGCGGCACGCTGACCGGCACGCTGTCTCCGATCAATGCGGCCAACCTGCGCGAAGCGCACCGCCGGCTGGAATCCGGGACCACCATCGGCAAACTGGTGCTCGCCGGCTGGTAGGACCCGTCCACGCCTGACGGATCAGGGCGCCGGCTGGCTTGCGGGAACAGCTACCGGCGCCCGCGCGACTTGCGATATCGTGGCTGGCCGCAGCGCGCTCCGGCGCGATCCGCCCGTCCGTCCGATCACGCCATGCCCTTTTTCCCGGCGCTGCCGCGCCCGCCACATCACAATGCCGGCCGACCGCCGCGGTCCTTGCGGCCATGACGCAGGTACCGGCCCTGTTCCCGTTGCTGCCCAGCGGCCTGTTCGGTCCGCTGGCGTCGCCCAACCGCGAACACTACTGGCTGCTGCTGTGCCGGCTGTTCGACGAGTTCTTCGGGCCCGACGCGCCGGTGCCGCCGAGCATGGGCTTCCAGCGCCGCGAGATCACCGCGGCACTGGAGCGCTACCTGCTGGCCGATGACCCGTGGGAAGACGAGGACGGCGAGACGCCGGACACGCCGCTGCCCGTGCGGGTGAACACGCTCTACGAGCGCTTCCGCAGCACCGGCTGGCTGCGGCAGGAGCGCATCGGCGCGCGCGAGATGGTCACCATGCCGCCGGTCGTGCACCAGTTCCTGTCGCTGCTGGTGGAGTTCGCCGAGCATGGCCCGACCTTCGTGTCGGCGAAGATGCGGTCGATCGAACACCAGTTGCAGCAGGTGGCCGACGGCAAGGCCTCCGGCGATGCGCTGGACGAGGCCGCCGACCAGGCACGGCGGCTGCTGGTGTCGCTGTCGTCGATGAGCCTGCAGGTCCGCGACCTGATGCCGGAACTGAGCAAGGCCGAGTCCACCGCGCAGTTCGCGCGGCAGTGGTTCGAACGCTACGTCAGCGAGTTCTTCATCGGCGACTACGCCGAGCTGCACACGGGCGACCACCCGTTGGCAAGACGCAGCGCCATCCTGTCGGTGGCGCAGCAGATCGAGAGCGGCGAGCGGCGCAGCGCGCTGCGGGCGTGGTATCGCGAACATGTCGGCGGTGGCGATGAAACGCGCGGCGACCAGCGGTTCGCACGCAGCCTGCGCCGGCTGCGCGAACTGGAGCGCATCGACGAGTACCTGGGCCGGCTGGACGACGACATCCGCCAGGCCAACCGGCGTGCGCTGGCCTTCCTCGACTACCGCCTGCGCGCGCCCGACAAACTGGACATCCTGTTGCGCCGCGCCTGCCGGGGCGTCCAGCACGCGCCGGAAGACGCGCTGCGGCTGCCGGTGGCGCCCGGCATGCTGATGGAAGCGAGCCGCCTGCGTGCGCCGCGGCAGAAACCGCAACCGATTCCGCGCAGCGCCAACGCCACCCAGCCGCCGACGCCCGAGCAACTGGCGCGGCTCAGCCTGCTGCGGCGGATGAAGCGCGCCCGGCTGGTCAACGCCGACGACATGGCGCGCTACGTCGGCACGCACCTGGACACCCACGACCAGGTCGCTTCCGAAGCGTTCTCCATCGCCAGCATCGAAGACCTGCGCGCCTACCAGACCCTGCTCACGCTCGCCCTGCGCAGCCACCGCATCGGCGGCCTGCGGCGCGAAGATCCGCTGGGCCGGCTGCTGCGCGGCTACCGCGTCGAGTTGCTGGACGCGGGCGGACGCGACGACAACGGCTACCTGCGCGCGCCACGCTTCGTCGTGCGCCGCGTCGGCCCGCCCTCACGGAAAACCGCATGAAACGCAGCTGGACCACGCTCAGCCAACTCTCCAACGGCGTCTACGCCGTACAGGATTTCGAACGCACCGCCTATCGCCTGGTGGTGGAACAGGTGCTGTACGCCAGCGACCGCAGCACGCGGCTGGCCTACCACCTGGTGGAGGACCACTACGACGACTTCGTCGCCGCGCTGGCGCCGCTGGGCATCCGCCTGGAGCGCAACGCGCACTACCGTTACGTGGTGGCGCTGCCCGCCCATGCCGAGGGCGTGCCGGTGACGCTGGCCGAAACCCTGTTGCTGCTCGTGCTGCGGCAGCGCTACGACGAGGCGATGCGGCAGGGCCTGGTGGAAGACGAAGGCGTCGTCACCGTCGAGCTGCCGGACCTGCAGGAGGCGTACCAGGCGCTCGCCGGGCGGCCCATGCCGGACGTCGGCACGCTGCGCGACCTGGCCCGCACGCTGAAGCGCTGGGGCACGTGCCGGCTGGTGGAATCCGAGCCGGACGACGCACAACCGTTCCACCTGCAGGTGCGGCCGGCCATCGTCGACATCGTCGGCGAGCAGTGGCTGCAACGGCTGGACCAGCACAACCGCGACGACGAAGGCGAGGCCGCGGACGGCGATGACGTCATGGAGGACGGCGATGCAGCAGCTTGAGCGCGTACACCTGGTGCAGTTCTTCCTGTTCGAGGCGCAGACGCTGGAACTGGATGCCACCACCGCCATCATCGCGCCCAACGGCGCGGGCAAGAGCGCGCTGCTGGATGCGCTGCAGATCGTGCTGCTGGGCGGCGACCGCAGCCGCATCCGCTTCAATGCGCAGGCCGGCGGCAGCCATCGCGCGCGCACCATCCGCGACTACTGCCTGGGCGTGTTCCGCAGCGGCGACGACGGGCGCAAGCGGCGCACCGCGACCACCTACATCTCGCTGGTGTTCCGCGACACCGACACCGGCGAAGCGCTGACGGCCGGCATCGCGCTGGGCGCTTCGGTGGACGAACCCGACCACCGCCTGCACGGGCTGTACCTGCTACCGGGCGTGGCGCTGGAACTGGCCGACCACGTGGAGCAGCTCAAGGGCAAGGAACTGCCGCTGGCCTGGACGACGTTCCGCGAGATGGCCTTGCGCCGCTGCAAGGCGGCCGGTGGCGCACCCGAGCTGCACACGGTGGCCGAACGCTTCGTCAAGGACCTGCTGCTGCGGCTGCGCGCCTCGCCGAGCGCCAATCCCGATATCAACGCGTATCGCAAGGCCTTCCTCAACGCGCTCAACCTGCAGCGCGTGGAAGACGTGGACCTGTTCGTGCGCACGCTGGTGGCCGAAGACCGGCCCACCGACATCGCCCGCTTCCGTGCCCTGCTGGAAAGCTTCCGCCAGATCCGCGACCGCATCGAACAGGTGCGCCAGCGCATCGACGCCGCCGAAGGCGTCGAACGCCAGTACGACCGCATCGCGGCGCAGGCGGTGCGCGCGGCGTCCTACCGCGCCCTGGCGGCGGAGTATGCGCGCGACCTGTACGGCGAGCAGTTGGAACAGGCCGAAGGCGCGGTGACCACGGCGGAGGATGCCCTGGCCGACACGCGCCGCCGTCTCGTCGATGCGCGCGCCGAGCGCGACACCCTGCGCGACGAGCAGGCTCGCGCCCAGGCCCGCCTGCAAGGCAGCGCCGGCTACGGCGAGCAGGCGCAACTGGACGAACTGGCCAGCCGCGACCGCGCACGCCTGGGCCAGTTGAACAGGGAACTGCTGCGCGAGATCGGCTTCGTGCGCGACCAGTTCCACCAGCTCGAGGCGCTCGTGCTGGCCGGTGTCGATGCCGGCGCCGTGCAGTCCGCGCGTGCCGACTGGGATGAGTGGCATGCGGCGTTGTCGGCGCTGGAGGACGGGGACGCCCTGCCGTGGACGCCGGAGGACCTGTTCGCGCGCGCCCGCCAGGCCCTTCGCGCAGCCGCGCCGTTGCGCGAGCAGGTCGACCAGCACGCACGGCAGGTGCACGCCGCGCACGACAAGGCCCGCGACGCGCTGGCCACCGCGCGCCAGAACCAGAAACGCCTGGCCGCCGGCCAGGCGGAACTGCACGCCGATACCGTGCGGCTGATGAGCTACCTGCGCGAGGCCGGCATCGATGCGCGCCCGGTCTGCGACCTGGTGCGCGTGACCGATGTCGCGTGGCAGCCGGCCATCGAAGCCTACCTGCGCAGCAACGTCGAAGCGCTGTTGATCCCTGCCGACGACGAGGAGCGCGCGGTCAAGCTGTACCGCAGCCTGTCGGGCGGGCGCTCGGTCTACGGCGTGAAACTGGCGCTGTCCAGCCAGGCGCGGGATGCGCGCGGCAAGGACGCGGCGGCCGGCAGCGTCGCCGCGCTGCTGGACGGCGTGAACGCCGATGCCCTGGCGTTCCTGCGCCGGCAACTCGGCGACCTGCGCTGCGTGGAGACCGAAGCCGACCTGGTGCGCAGCCGTCAGGGCCTGACGCGCGACGGCCTGCTCGCACGCGGCGGCAGCATCGAGCGCCTTCGCCTGCCTGCCGCCGGCGATCTGCGCATCGGTGCATCGGACAACCGCGCCCGCCTGCGCGTGCTGCACGAGGAAATCGAAAAAGCCGAGCGCGACGTGCGCGAGATCGAGCCGCACCTGCGCCGCGCCGACGACAGCCAGCGCGGACTCGCGCGGCTGGCCGACGCCGATGCAGTGGCGCAGGCGCTGCACGAACGCGCGCTCGAGCACCGCCAACTGGCCGGGCGCTACCGCACCGCGCAGGAAAGCCGCCTTGCCGCGCTGGACCCGGACCTGCTCCGTTTGTCGGAGGCACTGCGCGAACTGGGCGCACACCTCGGCGAGTGCGAGACGCGCACCGATGCGCTGGTCGGGCAGGAAGCCGTCGCGGTCACCGACCTGGAGCGCAGCCGCCGCCTGCTCGAAGGCCTGCGCCAGCAGGAGGAGTTGGTCGCCCGCCGCGCGGTGGAAGCCTTCAAGGATCCCGACGTCGATCCCAACCTGATCGAACGGCATCGCGACGAACTCGACGGGAAGGTCGAATCGCTGGAAGAACGCGGCAGGACCTGCGAGCGTCGTGCCGACGAGAGCGACCGGCAGCTCGCCAAGTTGCTGCCCGAGGCGTGGAGCGCACTGGCCCAGTACGCACGCGACCATGGACTGGGCGTGGACTTCGACGCCAGCGCCTGGCGGCCGGCGCTGGCGCTGCTGCGCCGTGAACTGACCCAGCTGCGCGATACCGACCTGGTGCGTTACGAGGGCGAAGCCCGCCAGGCGTACGACACCGCCGTGGAGACCTTCCGCGCCAGCGTGGCCGCCGCGCTCAACGACAACTTCATCCGCTTGCGCCAGCAGATCGCCACGCTCAACCGCACCCTGCGCAGCAGCCCGCCGTTCTCCAACAACGAGCGCTACCAGTTCCATTACGACGTGGTGCCGGAGTTCCGCGACCTGGAGCGCTTCATCCGGCGCGCGGTGGATGTCGGCGGCGAGGACACGCTGTTCGGCAGTGCCGGCGAGGTCCCGGCGGCCTTCCGCGAACTGATCGAAGACGGCGCGGCCGCGCGCACCGCGACATCGCCGCTGGACGACTACCGCCGCTTCTTCCGCTTCGAAGTGCAGATCCGGCAGGACGACACCGTGATCGGCACGCTCAGCGAACGCATGCGGTCCGGTTCCGGTGGCGAACACCGCGCGCCGCTGTACGTGATCGCCGGTGCGGCGCTGGCGGCGGCCTACGGCAAGAGCGAGGCGCAACCCGGCGGCATGGGGCTGATCCTGCTGGACGAGTTCGGCGACAAGATCGACGCGCAGAACGCGCGCGCCACCACCAACTACCTGCGCTCGCTCGGCCTGCAACTGGTACTGGCCGCGCCCGACACCGCGCAGGGCACGCTCAGCGGCGTGCTCGACAGCTACATCGAACTGTTCCGCGACGGCGACCTGCTGCAGGCCGAGCGGATCGAAGTGCAGGCGGCCGCACGCGCCCTGCTGCTCTCGGACCAGTTCGACCTGCACCCCGAGTTGCTGGCCGAGGAAACCGCACGCATCGAACGGCAGCAGGCGCCGGGGTGAGCGATGCGCGGCGCGTGCTGGAGCGGCTGCTGCGCAAGGGTGAGCGCGCCCGGCTGCGCGGCGACACCCCGCCCGCCTCGCTGCCGATGACCGAAGCCAGCGCGCGCGAGTATCTGGCGCTGCGCACGCTGGCCGAACGCGACACCTTCCATGCGCAGGTGGCCCTGGCCGAACGGGCCGGCGCGATTGCTGTGCAGCGCGACTCGCACCGCGGCGACGGCGAACGCCTGCTGCGCTTGACGGTGATCGACCTGGACGCCCTCGCGGACCACCTGGGCATCGCGCTGCTCGATGCCCGTGTCGGCGAAGCCGCCGACCTGCTGGCGCGGTGGCTGCCACAGTTCCCCGTGCTCGGCGAGGTGCTGGACGCCTGGCGGAACGACCGCAAGGTGCGCGGCCACGGCCCGGAAACGGCACCCGACCTGGCCGACGCCGCACACGCGGTACAGGCCCGCCTGGCCGACGCCGCCCACGAACGCATCCTGCGTCGCGAGAGCGCGAGGCTGTTCGCCGGTCGCGTGCAGGCCAGCAAGCGGCTGGAGCAGCTCACCCCCTGGCTGGACCTGCTGACCCGTGGCTCGTTGGCGACGGACGGCATGATCGAAAAGGAACATGTGTGGGCGTCGCTGGGCCTGCGCCGCGAACCGCAACCGCTGCTGATCGCCGGCAGCGGCACGCTGCTGTTGGATGAAGGAGTCGAGCTGCCCCTCGCCACGGCCTTCCTCGGCGTGCCCCTCGATGCCCTGCAAGGTGTCCGCACGACCGCCGCCTGCCTGCTCAGCGTGGAAAACCTGGCCAGCTTCCACGATGCGGCACGCGCGCCGGGCGCCGACCGCGCGCTGCTGCTCTACACCGGCGGCATGCCCTCGCCGGCCTGGCGGCGCGCCTACGCCCGCGTGCTGGACGCACTGCCCGCCGGGTTGCCGGTGTGGCATTGGGGCGACATCGACGAGGGCGGTTTCCGCATCGCCGCGGTGCTCGCGGAAACCGCGTCGGCGCGCGGACGCCGGCTGCAGCCCTGGCGCATGTCGCCGGCCACCGTGCAGAGGAACGGTAGCGAGGAGCACGTACCGCCTGCCACCGTCCTAACAGCCATGTGCCGCTGGGCCGAGCGCGCCGGCTGGCACGACGTTGCCGACGACCTCCGCGCCCGTCCGCTGTCGCTGGAACAGGAAGCCCTGCCCGCCGAACTGCCGCACGCCAACGAGGCCTCGCCATGACCTGCCGTGCGCGCATCCCAACGCTTGCGTGCCCCCGGGATTCGCGGCATCGTGCGCCCACCCATACGCACGCGTATCCACTGCCCGCATGACGTCGACCGCCGCTGCCACTGCCCCCTCGCCCTACCCGCACCTGTTCGCACCGCTGGACCTGGGCTTCACCACGCTGCGCAACCGCGTGCTGATGGGTTCGATGCATACGGGTCTGGAAGACCGGGCCAGGGATTTCCCGCGACTGGCGGCGTACTTCGCCGAGCGCGCGGCGGGTGGCGTCGGCCTGATCGTCACCGGCGGCTTCTCGCCGAATCTGGTGGGGTGGCTGAAGCCCTTCGGCGGCAAGCTGTCGTGGCCGTGGGAAGCGCGCCCGCACAAGTTCGTGACCCAGGCAGTGCACGAGCACGGTGCGAAGATCTGCGCGCAGCTGCTGCATGCCGGCCGCTACGGCTACCACCCGCTGACGGTGGCGCCGTCGAAGATCAAGGCGCCGATCAACCCCTTCACCCCGCACGCGCTGTCGGCCCGTGGCATCGAACGCCAGATCAACGCCTACGCCAACGCGGCGAGGCTGGCGCGCGACGCCGGTTACGACGGCGTCGAGATCATGGGTTCGGAAGGCTATTTCATCAACGAATTCACCGCCCCGCGCACCAACAAGCGCAATGACGCCTGGGGCGGCACGCCGGAGAAGCGCATGCGCTTCGCGGTGGAGATCGTCCGCCGCGTGCGCGAGGCGGTCGGTCCGGATTTCATCCTCATCTACCGGCTGTCGCTGATCGACCTGGTCGACGACGGCAACCAGTGGGAGGAGATCGTCGCGCAGGCCAAGGCCGTGGAAGCCGCCGGCGCCACGATCATCAATTCCGGCATCGGCTGGCACGAGGCGCGCGTGCCGACCATCGTCACCTCGGTGCCGCGGGCGGCCTTCGTCGACGTCACCGCCAAGCTCAAGCCACACGTGCGCGTGCCGCTGGTGGCGACCAACCGCATCAACATGCCGGACGTGGCCGAAGGCATCCTCGCCGCCGGCAAGGCCGACATGGTGTCGCTGGCCCGCCCGCTGCTGGCCGACCCGCAATGGACGGCCAAGGCGCGCGCCGGCACGCCGCAGGCGATCAACACCTGCATCGCCTGCAACCAGGCCTGCCTGGACCATGTGTTCGAGAACAAGCTCGCCAGCTGCCTGGTCAATCCGCGCGCCTGCCACGAGACCGACCTGTTCTATAAGAAGACGTTCACGCCGAAGACCATCGCCGTGGTCGGCGCCGGTCCGGCCGGGCTGGCCTGCGCGACCGTCGCCGCCGAGCGCGGCCACCGGGTGACGCTGTTCGATGCGGCCGACGAGATCGGCGGCCAGTTCAACTACGCCAAGCGGATCCCGGGCAAGGAAGAGTTCCACGAGACGCTGCGCTACTTCCGCCACCGGCTGGAGGAGACGCGGGTCGACGTGAAGCTGTCCTCGCCGGTGACCGCCGCCGACCTGGCCGGCTTCGACGAGGTCGTGCTGGCGACCGGCATCAGCCCGCGCAAGGTCGCCTTTCCCGGCGCCGACCACGCCAAGGTGGTCAGCTACGTGGACGTGCTGTCCGGTCGCGTCACCGTCGGCGCCCGCGCGGCACTGATCGGCGCGGGCGGCATCGGCTTCGACGTGGCCGAATACCTGACCCACGAAGGCCACTCGCCCTCGCTGGACCCGGGCCGCTGGATGGCCGAATGGGGCGTGGACCCGACCTTCGAGGCGCGCGGCAGCCTGGTGAAGCCGCAGCCGGAACCACCGGCGCGCGAGGTCTGGCTGCTGCAGCGCAGCCCCGGCAAGCCTGGCGCCCGCCTGGGCAAGACCAGCGGCTGGGTGCACCGGGCCACGCTGAAGGCCAAGCAGGTGACGATGCTGGGCGGCGTGGAGTACCTGGGCGTGGACGACGCCGGCCTGCGCATCAAGGTGGACGGCACGGAACAGCTGCTGCCGGTCGATCATGTGGTGGTCTGCGCCGGCCAGGAACCGCGTCGCGACCTGCAGGCCGACCTGGTCGCCGCCGGCAAGACGCCGCACCTCATCGGCGGCGCCGACGTGGCCGCGGAGCTGGACGCCAAGCGCGCGATCGACCAGGGAAGCCGGTTGGCAGCCGGCCTGTAGGCCCTCGGCCTCCCGCGCAGCCCGTACACCCGCGCAACCCGCTCTGTAGGAGCGCCCCATGGGCGCGATGCTTTTCACGCATCCCGCGCAAGAGCATCGCGCCCATGGGGCGCTCCTACAGGGGGTGACCGTGATCGTCGGGCGTCTTTTTTCGCGCTTGTCGCACCTCTTGCAGGCCTCGCCGGTGCGACATTGCTCACAGTTTCCAGCCAGACCGGCACCCCCGGCGTCAAGCCGGCCCGTTCAGGCCGAGTTGGGACTGCCCCCCCTACCTTGCGCCGACTTTCCGGCCCGCCGCCCAGTTCAGGCGGGCTGAGCCCGGTGCCCGGATCCCTCTGATCCGGCCTTGCCGGTCCCCGGGCAGCCCGTGTGAAGGCTGCCTCCCCATGACGCCCTGCCGCATGTCCCAGGTTTGCCGCTCCCATCGTGACGGGGGAGGCAGGGGTGCGGGAAAGACGGAGCAAGGAGTTCCCATGAAACTGGCCTGGATCCTATGGCTGTCGCAGATGTTGCCGCAGCCGGCCGCCGATTCGCTTTGCCTCAGCACCACCGTGTACCTGGAAGCCCGCGACCAGACCCTCCGCGGCCAGCAGGCCGTCGCCGAAGTCGCCCTGCGTCGTCGTGACAGCGGCCTGTGGGGCGACTCCGTCTGCTCCGTGGTGACCGCCCGCAAGCAGTTCGCCCCGACCATCGTCGGGCCGAACACCCGCCTGAAGAACCCGGACGCCTGGGCCAAGTCGGTCACCGTCGCCCTGAACGCCGAGCGCAACTGGGCCCTGCCGCCCGGCCAGCGCAAGGAGATCGTGCCGGGCGCCAGCCACTTCATGGCGCACCAGATCGCCAGCCCGAGTTGGCGCAACGCGTACCACGTGGCGACGATCGGCGATCACACGTTCCTGCGCGTGCAGAAACTCAAGCCCCGCTCCTGAAAACAGAAGCTTCCGAAAGCATGACGCCGCACGCGGCGCTCCTCCCACCGACGCCGAACCCGCATGGCACCTACTCCCCCTCTCCCGCTGGGAGAGGGCAAGGGGTGAGGGCGGACCGCCGCGATGCCCGCTCTTCGCGCACAGCACGATCCGTTGCGCCACGCATCACGCAGAAAGCAGTCAAGGCCCGCGATAATCGCGGGCCTTTTCCATTTCTCGGGGACACCGCATGAAGCTCTACACCAAGCCCGGCGCCTGCTCGACCGCCGACCACATCGCGCTGCAGTGGACCGGCCAACCGTTCGACGTGCAGGTGATGACGGCAGCGGAAATGAAGGAGCCCGCCTATCTGGCGATCAATCCCACCGGCGCCGTGCCGGCGATCGTCGATGGCGATTTCGTACTGACGCAGAACGCCGCGATCATGGGCTACATCGCCGACACCTATCCGCAGGCGCATCTGGCCGGCGACGGTTCGCCGCAGCAGCGCGCGCAGGCGGCGAAGTGGCTGGCCTTCGTCAATTCCGACGTGCATCCCGCCTTCCACCCGTTGTTCGGACCTTCGCGTTTCCTTGCCGACGAAACCAAGGCAGACGCCATCAAGGACGCCGCGCGCAAGCGCCTGCGCGGGCTGTTCGAAAGTGCGGAGAAGCAGCTGGAAGGCCGCGACTGGCTGGCAGGCTTCCGCAGCTATGCCGATCCCTATTTCTACATCACGCTGCGCTGGGCCGACCGCATGGGTGTCGACCTGTCGGGCCTGCCGAACATCGCCGCCTTCAAGCAGCGCATGGAAGCGGATAGCGGCGTGCAAGCGGCACTGAAGGCCGAAGGCCTGTCCTGACCGTCGCGACGGCGCGCGTCAGACCACCGACGCGCGCACGTCCTCCAGCCAGCGCGTGGCGAAGGTGTGGTCGCGCGCCTTCGTCAACGCGGTCGCCACGTCGGGCAGTAGCGCCACCAGTTCGTCTGCGTCGGCGCAACGCTCGACCTTGAGCTGCAGGAAGTAGCCCTTCAGGCCGATGTGCGAGCGGATGTCGTCGGTGATGCGCGCATACAGCAGGTTGTAGCGGTCGGCAGGGGTCTTGGTGGACGCCTGCAGCGCCTCGCCCGCTTTCGGGGCGGAGACGGCGGCGAGCACCCAGGCCGCGCCCGAGCGCCGCTCGATCAGGCCTTCGGCTTCAAGCTGCTGCAGGGCATCGTCGGGCGCGTGCAGCCCGCTCATCATCGTGCGCAGTTCGTCATCGTTGCGCTGGCCATCCACCAGCAACAGGATCGAACGCAGCGCAGCCGGCAACTTGCGCGTGCGCTGCTGGATCTCGTTGCGTCCGGCCTCGGTCTTGCACCACATGGTCTGCATGGCGTCCCCCGGCGCCGCGCGACGGGCCCCTCCCGACGGCTGCGACGCACCGCTAGCGGCCGTCAGTAGTACCGCGACAGACCCGTTGCGGGCTGCCACGCGGGTCACACAAACGACACGGGGCCGCCCGACCTTGGTCGAAACGGCCCCGTGGACACCTGTCGGCGCGGGTCAGCGCTGGTCCAGCGGAACGAATTCCAGATCCTCAGGCCCCGTGTAGTTGGCGCTGGGACGGATGATCTTGCCGTCGATGCGCTGCTCGATGACGTGCGCGCTCCAGCCGCTGGTGCGGGCGATCACGAACAGCGGTGTGAACATCGCCGTCGGCACGCCCATCATGTGGTAGCTGACCGCACTGAACCAGTCGAGGTTCGGGAACATCTTCTTGATGTCCCACATCACCGACTCCAGGCGCTCGGCGATGTCGTACATCTTCATGCTCGACTGCTCGGCGGAGAGCGCCTTCGCCACATTCTTGATGACATCGTTGCGCGGATCGCCGGTGGTATAGACCGGATGGCCGAAGCCGATCACCACTTCCTTGCGCTCGACGCGCGCCTTGATGTCGGCTTCCGCCTCGTCCGGCGTTTCGTAGCGCTTCTGCACTTCGAACGCGACTTCGTTCGCACCGCCATGCTTCGGGCCGCGCAGCGCGCCGATGCCGCCGGCGATGGCCGAATGCATGTCGCTGCCGGTGCCGGCGATGACACGGCAGGTGAAGGTGGACGCGTTGAACTCGTGCTCGGCGTACAGGATCAGCGAGGTATGCATCGCGCGCACCCAGCTCTCCTTCGGCGGCTCGCCATGCAGCAGGTGCAGGAAATGGCCGCCGATGGAGTCGTCGTCGGTCTCCACGTCGATGGCGCGACCGTTGTGGCTCCAGTGGTACCAGTACAGCAGCATCGAACCGAGCGAGGCCATCAGCTTGTCGGCGATGTCGCGCGCGCCGGGGTGGTTGTGGTCGTCCTTCTCCGGCGACACGCAGCCCAGGATCGACACGCCGGTGCGCATCACGTCCATCGGGTGCGCCGACGGCGGCAATTCCTCCAGCGCGGCCTTCACCGCGGCCGGGATGCCGCGCAGCGACTTCAGCTTGGCCTTGTAGCCGGCCAGCTCGGCACGGTTGGGCAGCTTGCCGTGCACCAGCAGGTAGGCGACTTCCTCGAATTCGCTGGTCGTGGCCAGGTCGAGGATGTCGTAGCCGCGGTAGTGCAGGTCGTTGCCGGTGCGGCCGACGGTGCACAGCGCGGTGTTGCCGGCGGCGGTGCCCGACAGGGCGACGGATTTCTTCGGCTTGAAGGGGACGCTCTCTGACATGTTCAACTCCTCATCGTGACTTGGAGCCCCTCTCCCACCGGGAGAGGGGTTGGGGTGAGGGTTCGGCGAAATCCGTGCAGCTCGAACATCGCTGGCTTCGCCGTACCCTCATCCGCCCTTCGGGCACCCCGTATCGAGTACGGGGCAGGCTCTTCTCCTGGAGGGAGAAGAGGTATTAGCTATTTCTTTGCGGAAAACAGGGTATCGAGCTTCTGCTCGAAGGCGTGGTAACCGATGCGGTCGTACAGCTCTTCGCGCGTCTGCATGGTGTCGACCACGTTCTGCTGGTGGCCGTCGCGGCGGATGGCTTCATAGACGTTCTCCGCCGCCTTGTTCATGGCGCGGAACGCCGACAGCGGATACAGCTGGATCGCCACGCCGACCGAGGCCAGTTCGTCGCGGGTGAACAGCGGCGTCTTGCCGAACTCGGTGATGTTGGCCAGCACCGGCACCTTCACCGCGTCGACGAAACGCCGGTAGGTGGGCAGGTCGTAGGCGGCCTCGGCGAAGATGCCGTCGGCGCCGGCCTCGACGCAGGCGATGGCGCGCTCGATGGCGGCATCGACGCCTTCGACCTGGATGGCGTCGGTGCGCGCGATCAGGAAGAAGTCCGGATCGGTCTTGGCATCGGCGGCGGCCTTGACGCGGTCGACCATCTCGCCGGCCGACACGATTTCCTTGCCCGGACGATGGCCGCAGCGCTTGGCGCCCACCTGGTCCTCGATGTGGCAGGCGGCGGCGCCGGCCTTGATCAGCGACTTCACCGTGCGCTCGATGTTGAACGCGCTGGGACCGAAGCCGGTGTCGATGTCGACCAACAGCGGCAGGTCGCAGACGTCGGTGATGCGGCGCACGTCGATCAGCACGTCTTCCAGCGTGTTGATGCCCAGATCGGGCAGGCCCAGGGAACCTGCGGCGACACCGCCACCGGACAGGTAGATCGCACGGTAGCCGGCGCGTTTGGCGAGCAGGGCATGGTTGGCATTGATGGCACCGATCACCTGCAACGGCGATTCGGCGGCGAGAGCGGCGCGGAATGTCGCGCCTGCGGAAACGGAACTCATGGGAACTCCTGTCGATCTGGCGCCCGGACGTGCCGGCCGCCGGAGGTGCGTGAAGGGTACGCCCCTCTTCGGGTCGCAAATCTGGCACCATCTTCAGGGTTGATCAATCTTGATCGAATCAATCAATATTTCCGCATGGCCTCCGCCACCGACCTGCTGACCGCCCGCGAGACCTGCCGCCTGCTCGGCATCAGCCAGGCCACGCTGTACGCCTATGTCAGCCGCGGACTGCTGGAGTCGCGCCCCGGCAAGGACCACCGCAGCCGCCTGTATCTGCTGCAGGACGTGGAACGGCTGGCGCAGCGCAAGCAGGTGGGTCGCGGCGCTGCTCGTGGCGCCGCGCAGAGCCTGGACCGCGGCCTGCCGGTACTGGAAACACGGATCTCGCTGATCCGTCCCGATGGCCCCTACTACCGTGGCCGATCCGCGATCGCGATGGTCCACGAAGGTGCCACGCTGGAAGACGTGGCCCGGCAGCTGTGGGATGGCGGCGCGGACGATCCGTTCGCCGTTCCTTCACTGGTGCAATGGCCCGCGGTCGTCGCGCCGCTCGCCTCCGACGCTTCGCTGCCGCCGCTGGAACGCGCGATGGCGGCGATCCCGCTGCTGGCGCTGGACGTACGCCACTCCTTCAGTTCCGCGCCGCGTGTGCGTCATGAGATCGCCGCCGGCCTGCTGCGCCACAACGCGGCGCTGCTGGTGGCGCGACCGCCTTCCGATGCACCCGTGCATCGCGTGCTCGCGCAGGCCTGGCATCCCGGCGACGACGGCTTTGCCGAACTGGTCCGCGCCGCGCTGGTGGTCTGCGCCGACCATGAGCTCAACGTGTCCGCATTCGCCGCGCGCGTGGTCGCCTCCACCGGCGCGCACCTGCATGCGACCGTGTGCAGTGGGCTGGCAGCACTGTCGGGGCCACGCCACGGCGGCGCCACCGCGCGCGCCTACGCGTTGATCGGCGATGCCAGCGAAGCACGCTCGCCGCGTGCCTTCATCGCGCAGCGCTGGCAGCGCGGCGACGACCTGCCCGGCTTCGGCCATGCGCTGTATCCGAACGGCGATCCGCGCGGCGCGGAACTGCTGGCACGCGCCCGCCTGCGCCATGCCGGCACCCGCGAGATGGCTGCGCTCGAAACATTGATCGCCGCCACCGAGGAGATCAGCGGCCTGCGTCCGAACATCGATTTCATGCTCGCCGCGATCTGCCATCTCAACCGTCTGCCGGCGACACCGGCGCTGGTGATGTTCGCGGCCGGCCGCCTCGCCGGCTGGCTGGCGCATGCGCTGGAACAGCAGGCACAGGGCCGTTTGATCCGACCGCGCGCGAGCTATACCGGCGTCACTCCGCCCGCCACATCGCCGTGATGCACTGGCCGCACGCGCCGACGTGCGTTTGACATCACTGGCGCATGCGGTGACCCTGCCATGGCCCGCTTCCTGCCGCTGCTGCAATGCGCCCTTCCCTGACTCTGTGCCTGCTGCTGACGATGATGACCCCCACCACCGTCGCCCATAACGCCGACAACCCGCATCCGCCGGCGACCGCGGAACGCGCCACCACGCCCATGCCTTCGCCCCCAGCGTGGTTGCCGGACCTCGATGCGCTGTACGACGCTCGGTTGCGCGTGGAGGGCCTGGAAGACCGCAGCTTCAACGCCGAGCATTGGTGGTCGATTGCAACGCCGCTGCTGGAGACGCGCCACGGATTCCGCGTCGATGAAATAGGCCGCAGCGTGGAGGACCGTCCGCTGCGCCACGTGCGCTGGGGAACCGGCAAGACGCCCGTGCTGCTGTGGTCGCAGATGCATGGCGACGAGAGCACGGCGTCGATGGCGCTGGCCGACCTGTTCCGCTTCCTGGGCGAGCACGCTGACCACCCCCTGGTGAAGCAGCTGCGGGCGAATACCACGCTGCACGTCTTCCCCATCGTCAATCCCGACGGTGCTGCGCGCTTCCAGCGCCGCAACGCGCAGGGCATCGACCTCAATCGCGATGCGCGCATGCTGGCCACGCCGGAAGCGCGCACGCTGAAAGCGCTGTTCGACCAAGTGAAGCCAAAGTACGGCTTCAACCTGCACGACCAGCGCGTGGGCTACCGCGCCGGCGATTCCGACCGCGGCACCGCCATCGCCCTGCTGTCGCCGCCGTACAACCATGCTGCCGACGTCAACGACGTGCGCACGCGTGCCATCGAAGTGGCCGGCGTGATCCGCACCGCACTGGAGCCGTATCTCGCCGGCCATATCGCGCGCTGGGACGAGGAGTTCGATCCGCGCGCGTTCGGCGACCTGACCACGCAGTGGGGCGCCAGCACGGTACTGATCGAGGCCGGCGGCATCGAGGGCGACGTGCAGAAGCAGCGCCTGCGCAAACTCTATTTCCTCGGCCTGGTAGCAGCACTGGACAGCATCGCCACCGGCAGTCATGCCGGCGTGTCGCCCGCCCTGTACCGCGACCTGCCTGAGAACGGCGACGTGTGGCCGGACCTGCTGGTGCGTGGCGCCACGCTGTCGGCCCCCGGGCATCCGCCACTGCGCGCCGACCTGCTGGTCAACTTCCGCAATCCGTTGACGGAGACCGATGGCGCCATCGCCGACGTCGGCGACCTCGGCACGAAGAAGGCGCGGCGCAGCATCGACGCACGGGGGCTGTTCATCGTGCCGATCGCGGGGCATGCAGGCGAACGCACGATTATCGAAGCCAATGACGACACCGATGAAGACGCACGGGCGCCATCGCCGCTCACGCCAGGCGCGAGCGCACACTTCGTGCTGAGTCGTGACCCGCAGGGTCGCGACGTGGTGTGGACGCTGGACGGCAGCGTGGATCCGGCGGCCCGTTCGCCGACGAAACGCTGAGGTTCAGCTGCCGACGTCGGGACCGCGCTGCAGCGCGCGCTTCACTTCTTCCAGCGCGTTCGGGTCGTCCAGCGTGGAAAGGTCGCCGGGATCCGCGCCCTGCGCCAGCGCCTGCAGCGAACGTCGCAGCAGCTTGCCCGAGCGTGTCTTCGGCAGCGCATTGACGATATAGACGCGCGCGGGACGCGCGACCGCACCCAGGCTCTGCTCCACCGTGCGACGCATGCCATCCGCCGCCTGCACACGCTCGTGCGGCTCCTCCGTCGCCTGGCGCAACGTGGCGAACACCACCGGCACCTGCCCCTTCAGTTCATCGGCGACGCCGATCACGGCCGCTTCCGCGACGGCGGCGAAACCCGACACCGACTCCTCGATCTCGCGCGTGCCCAGGCGATGGCCGGCGACGTTGATGACGTCGTCGGTGCGCCCGAGGATGAAGGTGTAGCCGTCCTCGTCGCGGATCGCCCAGTCCAGCGAGCTGTACAGCAGCTCCTTGAAGTGGCTGAAGTAGCTGGACAGGAAACGCGCATCGTCGTTCCAGATGGTCGTCATGCAGCCGGGCGGCAGCGGCGGCTGCATCACCAGCACGCCTTTCTGCCCCGGCCCGACCTCCTCGCCGGTGTTCTCGTCGATCACCTTCATCCTGTAGCCGAGGTTCGGGAAGCCGGGCGAACCGAAGCGCACCGGCTTCATGTCCAGTCCGGGCAGCAGCGTCAGCGCCGGCCAGCCGGTTTCGGTCTGCCAGTAATTGTCGATCACCGGCTTGCCGATCGCATCGGTGATCCAGTGCGCCGTCGGCTCGTCCAGCGGTTCGCCGGCAAGGAACAGGTATTTCAGTTCCGACAGGTCGTGCCGCTTGATGAAGTCGATGTCGTGCTTCTTCAGCACGCGCACCGCGGTCGGCGAGGAGAACATCGTGCGCACGCCGTACTGCTCGCACAGGGCCCACCAGATGCCGGCATCCGGAGTGATCGGCAGGCCTTCGTACAGCACCGACGTCGCCCCGACGATCAGCGGGCCGTAGACGTTGTACGAGTGGCCGACCGCCCAGCCGACGTCGGAGGTGGAGAACATCACCTGCCCCGGCCCGACGTCGAACACGGTCCGCATCGACAGCGCCATCGCCACCGCGTAGCCGCCGACATCGCGCTGCACGCCTTTCGGCTTGCCGGTGGTGCCGGAGGTGTAGAGCAGGTAGCTGGGCTCGTTCGACTCCAGCCATTCGATCGGCACGTCGGCATCGCCGACCTCGGCACGCAACGTGGCGTAGTCCTCGTCGCGGGTGGCGACCCTCGGCTCGGCAGGATCGAGTCCGCGCGACACGATCAGGACCTTCGGCGGCGGTGTGGTCGCCTTCGCGCAGGCCTCGTCGACCAGCGGCTTGTACGGAATGACCTTGCCGCCACGGCTGCCGGCATCGGCGGCGATCAGCAGCTTCGGTTGCGCGTCGTCGATGCGCAACGCCAGGTTGTGCGCGGCGAAGCCGCCGAACACCACCGAGTGCACCGCACCGATGCGCGCGCACGCCAGCATGGCGAACACCGCTTCGGCCATATTCGGCATGTAGATGACGACGCGGTCGCCGCGACCGACATCGAGTTTCATCAGCACGGCAGCGAACGCGTTCACCTCGCGATACAGCTCGCGATAGGTCAGTTCGCGGGTGACGTCGGTTTCGGTGGACACCGCCACCAGCGCCAACTGGTCGCCGCGCTCGTCGAGATGGCGGTCCACCGCGTTGTAGCAGAGGTTGGTCTGGCCGCCGACGAACCAACGGCGGAACGGCGGCGTCGAATAGTCCAGCACCTGCTGCGGCGGCACGTGCCAGTGGATCGCCTTCGCCTCCTCGCCCCAGAAGGCCTCGGGCTGCTCGATCGAGCGACGGTAGACGTCTTCGTAGGCCATGCGATCCTCCCGGGTGCGGCGCTGGGACCAGCATAGACCTCCGTATCCGCAGTGGCCTCCCTACCTTGGTCGCACGACGCAGCTCATAAAGTGGATTCCGCGCGAGCGCCCGCCGCGGCAGGAAGGGCGGCGAGTCTGCTTACGGCAGCACACAACACCGGAGCCAGTACGAACAGGCCCAGGAAATATCGGCCCTGGACCTCGAACACCACGTGCACGCTCCAGAAGCCGACGAGCCACAGCAACGGCAACGCACCCAGCGGATTTCGTTTCCTCAACAGCACAAAGGCCGTCCAGATGCTCGCGATGATGATCAGCGCGCGTGCCCAGCCGTATACCTTGCGCTCCACGCGGAGCGCCTGGTGGTAGGTGGCGTTGATCTGCTCGTGGTCAGGACGCGCATCGATGGCCGTCCGGACATTGGGCGATTCGATCAGCCAGTAAAGCGCATAGGGCGGCGGACTCAGGATCTCCGGCGCCTTGCAGCGCACCACCGACACCCAGTGTTCGACCGGCCGGGCCTGCAGCCGATCGATCACCGCTTCCGACAACGGCTTGTGCAGATCGTCCTTTGCCGCCTGCGCCGCTTCCACGGACCAGTAGCCGCATCCCTGGGAACGCTGATCACTGGACACCAGAAGGCCACCATAGAGCGTGACCGCAGAACTGGTACGGATCTGTTCGGTCCTGCCACTGGATACGCGCATTCCCATGTCCACTGCGAAACCGAGCACGGACCCCACCAGGAGCGCCAACAGCACACGCTGGTAGCCGGGCGACAGGGAGCGTCGCAGCCACCATGCGAACGGGACCGACAACACCAACAACGCCCACATCACCAGCGCGTACTGCGGTTTGGTCGACACCGCGAACACGATGCAGGCCACCGCCAGACCGATACGCCAGCCAGAGGACAGCTTGAGTCCGGCATCCGCCAGCAGCCAGAACGCGGTGCCGAGCGCAGCAGCGGCTACCAGGTCGAGTTGCACGATGCCCGCGAACGGCGTGATCAGCAGCAGGTATAGCGCCACCAGTTGAGCAAGGATCTTCCAGCGCCCGCCATCCAGCCGATACGCGAGGAACAACAGCCACAGGGCCGACGGGATATTGATCGACAACGACGACGCCACCGGCGACAGACCGAGCGCCTTGGGCAGCGCAAGCAGCCACAGGCCCAGTCCGCCACGCTCATAGACCTCCGGTCGTCCCGCTGCCTGCCAGTAATACGCCCAATCACTGTGAGGCTCGGGCCACCACCATGCTGCCAGCGCGACACCGACGCCGGCCAGCAGCAACGCCTGCATGCCCGCCAAAGTCAGCCAAGCCCAGCGGTAACGTGGCGCGCGTGGATCCATCATCTCCATCACATCCTGATCATTGCCCTGCAACCGGCAGCGATCCTATCGCAGGTTGGCGCGGAAACTGCCGTACAGGATCAGGCCAGTGGCAACATGCCATCCGCGCGGCACAGGCGATCATGCAACGTGCGCACCGCTTCCACGCGGGGATCCGCGCGTCCTTCGCCCAGCGTGCGAACGTAGCGGCACGCAGCGAAGCCCTCGGACCGTCGCTCGTAGTCGGCGACCCACTGCCGGCGTTCCTCCATGCGCTCGGGCTTGATCGGCCATGTGCCGGGACGCGGCCGCAGATGCCGTCCGATCCCGATGCGCCACGGTTTCGGACTGACACGCGCACGGAAGCAGTGCTGTCGCACGCACATCAGGGCGTACAGCGGATCGGACTGCAATGCGGTGAAACAGGCCTCGACGTCCGGCTCGCCCGGATCGAAGGTGCGATGCATGGCCAGCAGGCGGAAGCCCGCGGGCGTCCGGTACTGGCGCAGCTGCCAGTCCGGATGCGCCGCCATGAAGGTTTCGATGCGGCGCTCCGCCCGGGCTTCCGGGCCGCCGTCCTTGCGCATCCGGGAGGCGTGGATGCGACTGCTGATCCATGTCGAGAGCCACAGCGCGGCCAAGGCGGATACGAGGCCGACGATCCAGGAGGATGTCGCCAGGCCGGCCACCAGCGCAATGCCGAGCAACGGCCACCGGACCTTGCGCCTGAGTGCGGGCTCAGGCGCCGGATCGTGTAGATCGATGTCCACGAACAATGCATGCGGCGTGTTGAGACAGAGCGCGCCATAGGAATTGCGGGTGATCACGCTGTCGCCGTCGCGCGCGATGATCTCCTCGCGGATCGGTACGCCGACCGCGCCGTTGTAGGGACGCTTGTCTTCCCGTCGCTGCAGCGGCTCGCCCGCGACAACCCGTTCGAAGGCTTCGCGCGTGCGCGCGTCGGCGTGCGCTTGCGCCTGCTGCTGGCTGACGTCGGACCAGCCGAAGCGACGCACGGTGACCTGCCTGCCCTTCGAACGATGCTGCAGCCGACCTTCGGCCCAGAACTGCGGAACGATCATGCGCTTCCCCTGCCCCGGACGCCGCCCCACACGGGACAAAAAAAGCGCCGGGAATCCCCGGCGCTTCTTGTACACCATGCGGGCGCGATCAGCCCAGCAGATGCGCCACGCCGCTGCGCTCTTCTTCCAGCTCACCCAGCGTCTTGTCGATCGCAGCCTGGCTGAAGGCGTCGACCGGCAGGTCCTTCACCATCGTGTACTCGCCGTTCTCGGTGGTGACGGCGAAGCCGAACATCACGCCTTCCGGAATGCCGTAGCTGCCGTCGGACGGAATGCCCATCGTCACCCACTTGCCGTTGCTGCCCAGCACCCAGTCGCGCACGTGGTCGATGGCGGCGTTGGCGGCCGAGGCGGCCGACGACAGGCCGCGCGCTTCGATGATCGCGGCGCCGCGCTTGCCGACCTGCGGGATGAACGTGTTGGCGTTCCAGTCGGCGTCGTTGATGGTGTCTTTCAGCGACGTGCCGTTGACGGTGGCGAAGCGGTAGTCCGGGTACATCGTCGGGCTGTGGTTGCCCCACACGACCAGCTTCTCGATGTCGCCCACGGCCACGCCGGCCTTGTTGGCCAGCTGCGACAGCGCGCGGTTGTGGTCCAGGCGCAGCATGGCGGTGAAGTTCTTCGACGGCAGGCCCGGCGCGGACTTCATGGCGATGTAGGCGTTGGTGTTGGCCGGGTTGCCGACCACCAGCACCTTGACGTTGCGGCTGGCGACCTTGTTCAGCGCCGCGCCCTGGGCGGTGAAGATCTTGGCGTTCTCGAGCAGCAGGTCCTTGCGCTCCATGCCCGGGCCGCGCGGACGCGCGCCGACCAGCAGGGCCACGTCGGCGTCCTTGAACGCGACTTCCGGATCGTCGGTACCGACGATGCCGGCCAGCAGCGGGAACGCGCAGTCTTCCAGTTCCATGATCACGCCTTTCAGCGCGGCCTGGGCCTTCTCCAGCGGCAGCTCGAGCAGCTGCAGGATGACCGGCTGGTCCTTGCCCAGCATTTCGCCGGAAGCGATGCGGAACAGCAGCGCGTAGCCGATCTGGCCAGCAGCGCCGGTAACGGCAACACGGACGGGGGTTTTCATGGTGCGGATCCTCGGGGTTACGTAGGGCGGGCCCAGGCCCGCCGCGTGGGGAAAGGTGGGCCAAGGCCCACGCGACGGTTACTTCAACTCGGCAAAGAATTCCTGGAAACGTTGCAGCCCCGGCGCCAGCTGCGGCGTCGGGCAGGTGTAGCTGATGCGCAGCGCGCGCGGCTCGCCGAACGCGGAGCCGGGCACGCAGGCGACGCCTTTCGCGTCGAGCAGCACGTTGCAGAAATCGACGTCGTTTTCGATCTTCACGCCGTTGTGCGACTTGCCGAACGCGCAGCTGATGTCGGGGAACACATAGAACGCGCCCTGCGGACGCGGGCAAACCACGCCGGGAATGGCTTCCATCGCCGCCAGCACCTGGTCGCGCTTGGCCTGGAATTCGGCGTTCTTCGCCAGCGGCACGTCCTGCGGACCGGTCAGCGCGGCGATGGCCGCGGCGGTGACCACTTCCGGCACGTTGGTGATGTGGTTGGAGTTCATCGTGGTCAGCGCTTTCGCGACGACTTCGGGACCGGCCATGAAGCCGACACGCCAGCCCGGCATGCCGTAGGTCTTCGACAGCGAGTCGACGAACACCGTGCGGTCGCGCAGTTCCGGCCGCGCCTGCACGAAGTTGGTGTACGCCAGTCCGTCGAACAGCATGCGGTTGTAGATGTCGTCGGTGATGATCCAGGTGTCCGGATACTTCACCAGCACGTCGGCCAGCGCGGCGACTTCATCGCGCGTGTAGACCATGCCCGTCGGGTTCGACGGATTGTTGAACAGGAAGACTTTCGGCTTGTACGTCGCCAGCGCCTCATCCAATTGCGCGGGCGTCAGCTTGTAATCCTGGCCGGCCGGGCACGGCAGCGGCACGGCCTTCGCGTTGACGATGTCGGCGATGTCGGCGTAGGTGGTCCAGTACGGCGACGGGTAGACGATGGTGTCGCCCTCGTCGAGCAGCGACTCGGCCAGGTTGTACAGGATGTGCTTGGCGCCGATGCCGGTGGACAGGTTGGCACGCGTGTAGCCGGTCAGGCCCAGCGCTTCGATGTGCTGCAGGAAGGCATCCAGCAGCGCGTCGGTGCCGCGGTTGCTGCCGTACTGGCCGGAATCCTTCGCCAGCGCGTCGCGGGCGGCCTGGTAGACGTGGTCGCCGGGCAGGAAATTCGGAACGCCGATCGAGAAACTGATGATGTCGCGGCCGTCGGCCTTCAGCTTCTTGGCCTTCTCGGCAACCGCCATGATCGCACTGGGCTTGGCGCGACCGATGCGCCGGGCAAGCAGGGGCATTGCACAACCTCGCGTGGAAACGGTGATGGAGCGTCGCCGCCGTCTTTTTTGCGGCGCAAAATGGTATCACGGCACCCCACCGCGACCGACTAGCCCATGGTCTAGGCCGGCAGCGTCACGCGCATGCGGTCACTGGTAGTCCACGACGTCGCCCAGGTCGTAGTTCTCGTCGAAATAGGCCTGCCACTGGGCATAAGCCGCGCGCAGGCAGGCGGGGGTGTCGCAGGCATCCAGTTGCCGGGTCGCCGCGGCCACCGTGCGGTCGCCATCGGGGTAGCGGTCGGCCAGTTCCTTGAACTGCGCGCGCATGCCGGCGTCCAGCGCGCCGAACTCCTCGTGCCCGCAGACCAGCGCCGCGCGCACGCTGCCGGCGGGCGCATCGGTGTCGCAGGCGGCATCGTCCGGGCGGCTGGCCATGCGGACCGCCTCCGCGACGCCCTCGCGATCCCGTGCCGTCAGTCGGCGCACGAAGCCCAGCGCCTCCGTCTGCCCGCCTCCCCAGGTGATGCGCAGGCTGAAGGCATCCGGTGTTTGAGGATCGGGCACCTTGCGCACGGTGACGGTTTCGCTGGGGCCGGTATCCGACGTCACGTGCAGGGCCAGCGTGCCGTTGTCCAGGTCGACATCCTCGACCTTGCCGTCCAGCAGGGCACCATCGCGCACCACGCGCAGGCCAGCCGCCTGCCACTCGAAAACGTACAGCGTTTCCGCGTCGTCGCCCTCGTTCTCCTCGGTGCTCCAGAGACCCTCGAGGCTCTGCTGGAAACGTTCGGCGGACGGCTGTTCGACTTCCGGCGCGGCAGCGACGGGGTCGGTGTCGGCGTCCTGCCGGCAGGACGCCAGCAGCAGCGCGGCCAACAGCAGCATCGCGCCCATCAGGCGCGCACGGCGATCCTTCATGGTGGTGCTCCCAAACAAAAAAGGGCCGGTCAACGACCGGCCCTTTCATTCCATCACGCGGACAGGAAGCGGTTCCACTCCGCCACGCGCTCGGCCTTGGCGGCCAGCGCCGCATCGGTGTCGCCGGCGATGGTGACCTTGGTGATCAGGTCGCCCTGCTTCACCGCATCCACCACGTCCAGGCCCTCGGTGACCTTGCCGAACACGGTGTGCTTGCCGTCCAGCCACGGGGTGGGCACGTGGGTGATGAAGAACTGGCTGCCGTTGGTGTTCGGGCCGGCATTGGCCATGGACAGCACGCCGCGCTCATGGCGCACGCCGTTGGTGGTCTCGTCCTCGAACCGGTAGCCGGGGCCGCCACGGCCGGATCCCTCGGGGCAACCGCCCTGGATCATGAAATCGGGGATCACGCGGTGGAAGTTCAGGCCGTCGTAGAAGCCGCGCTTGGCCAGGTTGACGAAGTTGGCCACCGTCAGCGGGGCCTTGTCGGGGTACAGCTCGATCGTGATCGGGCCGCGCGAGGTGTCGATGGTGGCAGTCAGCTGACTCATGGAACGGTTCTCCAGGGGTGAAATAAGGTGGCGGTCGGCTCTGCGCCACTGCTGCGCGCTCTGGCACGGGCCAGGGGCGTCAACGGTGGTGCCTGAGCTGCCCCCGGCGGTCGTGCAGGCCGCGGGCGTCGCCAGAGGAACGACGGGCGCCCGTTCAGGCGCCCTCCGCTTCCCAGATCACGACGATCCGGCGCGATTTCAAGGGCGGCCCCTTCGGCGGCCGGCGTCCGTTCTGGCGTTATTCGGAAAATCAGGTGCTTAGCGCGCCATAGCCCGCTATAATACGCCGCCTTCTTTCCTCCCCGTCCTCGCGCCCTGCCCCTTCGAAGGGGGTATCCGGGTGCGTTTTTCCGATCCCAGAATCCATGTCCATCGAAAACCTCCGCAATATCGCGATCGTCGCGCACGTCGACCACGGCAAGACCACCCTCGTCGACCAGCTGCTGAAGCAGTCCGGCACCCTCTCCGAGCGCACCGTGCTGGCCGAGCGCGTGATGGACAGCAACGACCAGGAAAAGGAACGTGGCATCACGATCCTGGCCAAGAACACCGCCATCACCTGGCAGGGCAACCGCATCAACATCGTCGACACCCCGGGCCACGCCGACTTCGGTGGCGAGGTCGAGCGCGTGCTGTCGATGGTCGACACCGTGCTGATCCTGGTCGACGCGATGGACGGCCCGATGCCGCAGACGCGCTTCGTCACCCAGAAGGCGTTCGCGATGGGCTTCAAGCCGATCGTGGTGATCAACAAGGTCGACCGCCCCGGCTCGCGTCCGGAGTGGGTCGTGGAGCAGGTGTGGGACCTGTTCGACCGCCTGGGCGCCACGCCCGAGCAGATGGATTTCCCGATCGTCTACGCGTCGGCGCTGAACGGCTATGCCGGTCTGGAGGACACGGTGCGCGGCGGCGACATGACCCCGCTGTACGAAGCGATCATGCAGCACGCGCCGAAGCCGGAAGTGGACCCGGAAGGCGCCTTCCAGATGCGCATCAGCCAGCTGGACTACAACAACTTCGTCGGCGTCATCGGCATCGGCCGCATCCAGCGCGGCACGCTGAAGAAGAACATGCCGGTCGCCGTCATCGACCGCGAAGGCAAGAAGCGCCAGGGCAAGGTGCTGCAGGTGCTGGGCTTCCTGGGCCTGGAGCGCATCGAGCAGGACAGCGCCGAGGCCGGTGACATCGTCGCCATCTCCGGCATCCAGGACCTCACCATCTCCGACACCGTCTGCGCGCTGGACACCCCGGAAGCACTGCCGGCGCTGACCGTCGATGAGCCGACCATCTCGATGACCTTCCAGGTGAACAACTCGCCGTTCGCCGGCCACAAGGACCTGTCGGGCGGCAAGTTCCTGACCAGCCGCCAGCTGAAGGAGCGCCTGGAGCGCGAGACCGTGCACAACGTCGCGCTGAAGGTCGAACAGCTGGAAGACGCCGACAAGTTCCTGGTCTCCGGCCGCGGCGAGCTGCACCTGTCGGTGCTGATCGAGAACATGCGCCGCGAAGGCTACGAACTGGCCGTTTCGCGTCCGGAAGTGATCATCAAGGAAATCGACGGCCAGATGATGGAGCCGATCGAACAACTCGTCGTCGACGTGGAAGAAGTCCACCAGGGCGGCGTGATGGAGAAGCTGGGCACCCGCAAGGGCCAGCTGAAGAACATGGAGCCGGACGGCAAGGGCCGCGTGCGCCTGGACTACCAGATCCCGGCGCGTGGCCTGATCGGCTTCCAGAACGAGTTCAAGACGCTGACGCAGGGCTCGGGCCTGCTGTTCCACGTGTTCGACCACTACGGTCCGAAGGAACAGGGCGCCATCGCCAAGCGCCTGAACGGCGTGATGATCGCCAATGCGCCGGGCGCCACGCCGGCCTATTCGCTGGGCCCGCTGCAGGAGCGCGGCAAGCTGTTCGCCGCCGAAGGCGACAACGTCTACGAAGGCCAGCTGATCGGCATCCACTCCAAGGACAACGACCTGACCGTCAACGCGATCAAGACCAAGCCGCTGACCAACATGCGCGCCTCGGGCAAGGACGATGCCATCCAGCTGACGCCGGCGATCAAGTTCTCGCTGGAACAGGCGCTGGACTTCATCGACGACGACGAACTGGTCGAGATCACGCCGAAGGAAATCCGCCTGCGCAAGAAGTTCCTGACCGAAAGCGATCGCAAGCGCGCCTCGCGCGCCGCCTGACCGCAGCACCGCGCCTTGGAGACGTCCGCGTACAACCCGGATCCCAGGGCGCATCCCGGCCTGCACGCCATCGCCCTGTTCGAGGGCGCCAAGGGCGTGCTGGCCCTGGCCCTCGCCGGCGGACTGCTGGCGCTGGGCCCGGATCGCCTGCGCGAGAGCGTGCAGGCGATCGTCAGCCGCTTCGTTCCCAGCGCCGGCCCCGGCGTGATGGGCCAATGGCTGGACAAGATCAATCCCGAGTCCGTCCACGTCGCGGTGCTGATCATCGTGGTCTACGCCGGCATGCGCCTGCTGGAAGCCTGGGGCCTGTGGCGCGCCCGCGCCTGGGCGTCGTGGCTGGGCTGCATCGGCTCGGCGGCCTACCTGCCGCTGGAGGTCGATGCGCTGTACCGCCATCCCGGCTGGCCCACCGCGGCGCTGCTCGTCGTCAACCTGGTGATCGTCTGGGTCCTGTGGCGCGACATCCGCCGCCGCAAGACCATTTGACGCACGGCCCGGCCGCTGCGTAGCCTGCGGCAACCCCGCGAAGGTGACTGCATGCGTCGACTCCTGCTGCCGTTCTGCCTGACGCTCGCCCTGGTCGCCTGCCAGCCGGCGACGCCACCGGCCGCGACGGCACCCGCGCCGACCGACTTCATCTACGCCGAGCTCGACATCGCCGACCTGCAGTCGCGCATGCAGTCGGGCGAACTGGACAGCCGCAAGCTCACGCAGGCCTACCTGGACCGCATCGCCGCGGTCGACAAGGCGGGGCCGCAGCTCAACGCCGTCATCGAACTCAATCCCGATGCCCTGAAGGAGGCCGCGCTGCGCGACGTCGAGCGGCGCGCCAATACCGTGCGCGGACCGCTGCATGGCATCCCGGTGCTGCTGAAGGACAACATCGACGCGGTGCCGATGGCCACTTCCGCCGGCTCGCTGGCGCTGAAGGATTTCCGTCCGGGCCAGGACGCCTTCCTGGTCCGCCGGCTGCGCGAGGCCGGCGCGGTCATCCTCGGCAAGACCAACCTGAGCGAGTGGGCCAACTTCCGTTCCACGCATTCCACCTCGGGCTGGAGCGGGCGCGGCGGCCAGACCCGCAACCCCTACGCCCTGGACCGCAATCCCTGCGGTTCCAGCTCGGGCAGCGCGGTCGCGGTATCGGCCAACCTCGTCACGATCAGCGTGGGCACCGAAACCGACGGCAGCATCGTCTGCCCGGCCGCCATCAACGGCGTGGTGGGACTGAAGCCGACGGTGGGCCTGATCAGCCGGCAAGGCATCCTGCCGATCTCGCACAGCCAGGACACGGCAGGCCCCATCGCCCGCAGCGTATCGGACGCGGCCCTGCTGCTGGCCGCGCTGGCCGGACGCGATGCCGCCGACGCCGCCACCACCCAGGCGAGCTGGAATACCGCGCTCGACTACAGCGCACGCCTGAAGCCAGGCGCGCTGAAAGGCGCCCGCATCGGCGTGCTGCGCAGCAAGGCGGCGATCCACCCCGACGCCGCTGCCGCACTGGAAGGCGCGATCCAGGTGATGCGCGAAGCCGGCGCGGTCGTCGTGGATGCGGAGATTCCCACCGACGGCCAATGGAATGCGGACGAACTGCAGCTGATGCTGTACGAGTTCAAGCACGGCGTGGAGCGGTACCTGACGGAGCGCAAGGCCCCGCTCACGACGCTGTCGCAGCTGATCGGCTACAACGAGCAGTACCGCGTCTCCGAGATGCCGTTCTTCGGCCAGGAGCTGTTCGAACAGGCCAACGCCAAGGGCGGGCTGGGCGAAGCGGAGTACATCGCCGCCCGCAGCCGCGCGCGCCGGCTTGCCGGCCCGGAAGGCATCGATGCCGCGCTCAAGGCGCAGCAACTGGTCGCACTGATCGCGCCGACCACCGGTCCGGCCTGGCTGACCGACCACAAGGCGGGGGACCACTTCCCCGGTGCGGGCTACGGTGCCGCGGCAGTGGCCGGCTATCCCAGCCTCACTATCCCGATGGGCCACAGCGATGGCCTGCCGCTCGGCGTCGTGTTCATCGGACCGGCGTGGAGCGAGGCGCAGCTGATCGCGCTGGGGTACGACTACGAACAACGCACCCGCGCGCGCAAGCCACCGGAGTACTGGCCCACGCTGCCGCCGCGCACGCCCCGGCGCTGATGTCCAGCCGGAAAATGTGAGTCATTTTGCGCGAGGAAGCGCTTGCAGGCGCTTCCCGTTCGTGGCGTCATAGCAGCCAACCAGCAGGCGGGGATCGCACGCGTGGAGTCAGGCGCGGACCGGGCATCGGAACTGCGGGCGTTCAGTGGATTGGAGTCCACCGCCCGCCTGCGGCAGCGCAACCTGAATTCGCTGGCATGGGGCGTCCTGGTCATCGCCAGCCTGCTTTCCCTGTGGGCCGGTGCCACGGCCTGGCAGCAGGCACGGGAACACGCCCGTGCGCAGTTCGACGCCCGAGCGGACGCGGTGGCCACGGCGGTCGCCACGCACATGAACGCGTACGAAGACACCGTGCGTGCCGCCGCCGCGGTGCTTGAGGGACGCGAGGACATCGGGCAGGACGACTTCCTGGCCTTCGTCGAGAAACTGAAGGTACCCACCCGCCATGCCGGCGTGCATGGGTTAGGCTTCGCGCGCCGCGTACGGCTGGAAGAGCGCGATGCGTACGTCACCGCGCAGCGCGCCCGCTACGGCGATGCGTTCGCCATCCACCCCGCTGGCGATCGGGCCGAATACGTCGTGATCGACCTGCTCTATCCGGCCGCCCCGGGCATGCGTCCACTGCTGGGCAAGGACGTGATGGCGGAAGCTGCGCGGCGCAGCGCCATCGAGTCGGCGCGCGACAGCGGCGAACTGGCCTCCGCACCGCTGGTGGCGCTCGGCGATGCGACCAGGGGCAGCACGGGGCTTGCGGGGTTCCTGCTGTATGCGCCGGTCTATGCCGATCCGGTCGGCGCGCGCGATGGCGTGGAGGCACGGCGACGCCTGCTGCGCGGCTTCGCCACCGCGGGCTTCGGCTGGCAGCGCGTGATGGAGGACGCGGTCGGGCCGGGTGGCGGAGAGTTCGACCTGCAGTTGCTCGCCCACGACCGTGGCGACGCTCCGATCTTCGAGACCGGGACGCTTAAGGCCCGCCATGGCGGCGGGTGGCAGCCCGCGTTCACTGCGCAGCGCGACCTGCGGCTGCTGGGAAGCGAATGGCGCCTGGTCCTGCGGTCGCCTCCGCTGCGCGACGCGATGCCGGGATTGACATCCATCGTCCTGCTGACGGCGGGCGGTATCGGTCTTGGCGTCTTGCTGTTCCTGCTGTTGCGCAACCTCGCGCGCACGGAGCGCCGCAGCCGCGCGCTGCTGGACGCTGTGGCCGACCACCTGCCTGCCCTGATCGCCTACATCGACGGCAACGGCCGCTACGGCTTCGCCAATCGCGCCTGCCGCGCGTGGTCGGGGTCGTCCGAAGGCTGGAACGATCGCCACGTGGACGACGTGCATGCCGATGCCCCCGGCTTCCTCGCCTCCCTCAAGCGTGCGATGCACGACTGCACCCCGGATCACTGGATCGCCTGGGAAACCGACCTGGGCCAGCCCGCGCGCGCGGTCCACCTGTACCTGGTGCCCGATGTCGCGTCCGGCCGGAAAATCGCCGGCTGGTACCTGATGGGAAACGATGTCAGCGAACAGGTCAGCGCGCGTCGCGAACTGGCGATGGCCCGCGACCACCTGAAACGCGTCACCGACCGCTTGCCTGCGCTGATCGCGCAGTTCGATACGCGGCAGCGCCTGGTCTTCCACAACCGCGCCTTCGCCGAACAGGTCCGGTGGCGGACGCCGCCACGCCCGGGCGTGACCATGCGCGAACTGTTCGGCGAAGAGGCCCACCAGCGGCGCACGCCGCATGTCGAGGCGGCGCTCGCCGGGCGCGAGGGCGAGTTCGAGAGCAGCTTCTCCACCGCCGACGGCATGCGGCGGATGCACAGTTTCTATACGCCCGACATCGACGACACGGGCAACGTCTCCGGCTTCTTCGTGATGTCGGTCGACGTCACCGAGAAAGCCCGCCTCGAGCATGCACTGCACGACGCCAACGAACTGGCCGAAGTCACGCTGACCTCCATCAGCGAGGCCGTCATCACCGTGGACGTGGCGAGCCGCGTGACGTACATGAACCCGACCGCGGAAGCGCTGTGCGGCTGGAGCCTGGAACAGGCGCTGGGCGAACCGCTGGACCAGGTGGCGCCGCTGGCCCGCATCGCGTTGCCGGAGGGGGACGACGAAGACCTGCATCCGACCGGCCTGCCGGGCGACCTGCAACTGGTGCGCCGCGACGGCAGCCGCATGCTGGTGGAACGTTCGCTGTCCGCCATCCACGACCGGGACGAACGCATGGTCGGCACGGTGATGGTCCTGCGCGACATCACCGAATCGCGCGCCCTCAGCTCGCGCATGACGTACCTTGCCCACCACGACGCGCTGACCGGCCTGCCGAACCGCCTGCAACTCAACGAGCGACTGGGCCAGGCCATCACCCATGCGACCAACCACGGCAACGGCATCGCGGTGCTGTTCCTCGACCTGGACCTCTTCAAGCACGTCAACGACGCGCTCGGCCACCACACCGGCGACGAGCTGCTGCAGCAGGTGGCGCGCCGGATCCAGCGCAACATCGGCAACCTCGGCAGCGTGTACCGCACCGGCGGCGACGAGTTCGTGGTGCTGCTGCCCGACATCCTGACGCGCGACGGCGTGCTGCAGATCGCCGACCGGCTGCTCGCCCTCGGCGGCACGCCGTACACGGTCGCCTCGCACGAACTGCACCAGGCCTTCAGCATCGGCATCAGCCTGTTCCCCGAGGACGGCTACGATGCCGCCACACTGATGATGCGCGCCGACGCCGCCATGTACCTGGCCAAGCGCAACGGCCGCAACGCCACGCGCTTCTACACGCGCGAACTGGCCTCCAGCGTGGACGCGCGCATCGAACTGGAGAACAGCCTGCGCCGCAGCCTGCGCAACGGCGATCTCTCGCTGCACTACCAGCCGCAGGTCGACCGGGTCAGCGGCCGCATCGTCGGCGTCGAAGGCCTGGCCCGCTGGCAGCGCGGCGACCGCCTGATGCTGCCGGGCGAATTCCTGCCGATCGCCGAGGAGACCAACCTCATCGTCGACATCGACCAGTGGGCGATCCGCGCCGCCTGCCGGCAGAACCGGATCTGGCAGCAGTCCGGCCTGCCGCCGATCCGCGTCTCCGTCAACATCGCCGCCGCGAACTTCGATACGGACGACCTCGTCGACACCGTGGTGGAAGCGCTGCAGGACAGCGGGCTTCCGGCCGAATTCCTCGAGCTTGAGGTCACCGAGACCACGCTGATGCGCGACGTGCAGCGCACCGACCGCACACTGCGTGCGCTGAAGGCCCTGGGCGTGCGCATCGCCATCGACGATTTCGGCACCGGCTTTTCCAGCCTCAGCTACCTGGGCAACTACGGCTTCAACGTGCTGAAGATCGACCAGTCGTTCGTCCGCGACGTGTCCGAACCCAACCAGGCCGCGATCACGCGCGCGATCATCAGTCTCGCCGCACAGCTGCAATGCCGCACGATCGCCGAAGGCGTGGAAACGCTGGAACAGGCGGCCTGGCTTGCGACCAACGGCTGCGACGAACTGCAGGGCAACTACTTCAGCAAACCCCTGCCGGCGACCGAATTCGCGAAACTCTATGCCCGCGGCACGACCTGGAACATCCCGCAGAACGTCACCGAGGACACGGCGCGGTAACCGCGCCGCGCCGACCGGTCAGCGCGCGGCGGGCGCGGCCAGCTGGTTCTGCTTGTGCACGATGCTCATCGCGATCTCCAGCGACTGCTCGTAGTTCAGCCGTGGATCGACGGTCGAGCGGTAGGCCCGCTCCAGATCCGCATCGGTCAACTCGCGCGCGCCACCGGTGCATTCGGTGACGTCCTCACCGGTCAGTTCCAGGTGCACGCCACCCAGGCGCGTTCCGGCGGCGGCATGCAGGTCGAACGACTGCTCGACCTCGCTGCGCACGTTGTCGAAGCGGCGCGTCTTGAACCCGTTGCTGGTGCTCTCGGTGTTGCCGTGCATCGGGTCGCAGACCCACAGCACGCGCCGGCCGTCGCGGCGCACCGCGTCGAGCAGCGGCGGCAGCTTGTCGGCGATCTGTGCCGCGCCCATGCGGTGGATGAAGGTCAGGCGCCCACCTTCGTCCTCCGGATTCAGCACGTCGATCAGGCGCAGCAGCTGGTCCGGCGTGACCGACGGACCGACCTTGATCGCGATGGGATTGCGCACGCCGCGCAGGTACTCCACGTGCGCGCCGTCGACGGCGGCGGTGCGCATGCCGATCCACGGATAGTGCGTGCTGAGGTTGAACCAGCCCCACTGGCGCGGCACTTCGCGGGTCAGCGCCTCTTCGTATGGCAGCAGCAGCGCTTCATGCGAGGTGTAGAAGTCGATCCGGTTGAGGTTGTGCACTTCGGAGCCCGACAGGGTCTCCATGAACCTCACCGCATCGCCGATGGACGCGACCATCTGCTGGTACTCGTTCGCCAGCGGCGAATAGCCGACCCAGTTGAGGTTCCAGTATTCGGGATGGTGCAGGTCGGCGAACCCGCCATCGATCAGCGCACGTACGAAGTTCATCGTCATGGCCGAGCGTGCATGCGCCTTGATCATGCGGCGCGGGTCGGGCACACGCGCCTCGGCGGTGAACGCCGGCGCATTGACCACGTCGCCGCGGTAGCTGGGCAGCGACACGCCATCGCGGGTCTCGGTATCCGCCGAACGCGGCTTGGCGTACTGCCCGGCGAAACGGCCCACACGGACGACCGGCAGGCGCAGGCCGTGCACGAGCACCAGGCTCATCTGCAGCAGAACCTTCAGCCGGTTGGAGATCAGCCCGGACTCGCAATCGCTGAAGTTCTCCGCACAGTCGCCGCCCTGCAGCAGGAAGCGCTTGCCTTCCTGTGCCTCGGCCAGTTGCTTCTTCAGCGAGAAGATCTCCCACGAGGTCACCAGCGGCGGCAGCTGTCGCAACTCGCCCAGCGCGGACTCCAGCGCCTCGGCGTCCGGATAGGTGGGCATCTGCATCGCCGGCCGCGCGCGCCAGCTGTCCGGCGCCCATTGGGGCGGCAGGGAGACAGCGCGCAGGTTGCGGTCGGACGGATTCATGGTGGACTCCTTTGGGCCCACCATCGTGCCAGATTGGTGCGCCGCGTCAAATCAGCGGAAGGTCGAGGTCCTGCGCGCGCGAAAGCCGATCCAGAGCGCCCAGACTGCCAGCAGCATGAACCACACCAGGCTCCACATGGGCATGGTCAGGCCGAGGAAACTCCAGTCGACCGTGCTGCAGTCGCCCTTGGCCGCCAGCACCTTCTGCACGACGCCGAGCCAGGTGTTGTTCTCGATCATGTAGTCCCAGCCCGGACCGCAGCTCGGCATCAATGGCGGATACAACTGGACCCACACGTGCTTGCCGGCGATGCCGATACCGGTCGCCGCGCCGAGGAAGGCGAGCACGCCGTACATCCTGCGCCCGCCTGGACGTCGTGGGCCATGCAGGGCGCCGAGCAGGAACAGCACGCCGGTCGCCGCGAAGGCCAGGCGCTGGAAGATGCAGAACGGGCACGGCTCAAGCTGGTGCACGAACTGCACGTAGAGCGCATAACCCAGCAGGCCCGCGCAGATCGCGAAACCCAGGAAGCACTGTGCGCGGAAACTCCAGCGAAGAGGATTCATCGGCACCGGTAGCGTGAGGTCGTGCCCGCATTATCCATGCGTCACGGCCCATACGTCACCCCGTGGCGGTTTGCCGCATCCGGCTCCCTCTCCATCGTGCCGCCGGAAAACAAAAACCCCGGCGTTGGCCGGGGCTCTTGGTGTCTGCGGGAGGCGAGGCTTACTCGGCCGCTGCTTCCGGACGGTCGACCAGCTCGACGTACGCCATCGGGGCGTTGTCGCCGGCACGGAAGCCGCACTTCAGGATGCGCAGGTAACCACCCGGGCGCGACTGGTAGCGCGGGCCGAGGGTGGTGAACAGCGTGCCGACGGCTTCCTTGTCGCGCAGGCGCGAGAACGCCAGGCGGCGGTTGGCCACGCCATCGATCTTGCCGAGGGTGATCAGCGGCTCGGCAACGCGGCGCAGTTCCTTGGCCTTCGGCAGGGTGGTCTTGATCAGGCCGTGCTTGATGAGCGAGGCGGCCATGTTGCGGAACATCGCTTCGCGATGGGCGCTGGTGCGGTTGAACTTGCGACCGGCTTTCTGGTGGCGCATGGGTTGGATTCCTGATGAATGGTGGGTCGTTGGATTTCGCTGTCGCCATCCAGGCGGTGGAACAGGGGACTGCGGGTGGTCCGGACCGGCCATCCCTGACCGGAGCGTCGCGGGCCTTGTGGCCTGTCGACGAGGTGTTGCGTTTGGAACGGCAGAACTCCCGCGCGAACGCGGGAGTTCCTTGCTACATCATCAGCCGAGCATGCCGTGCTGGGCGACGCCGGCCGGCGGCCAGTTCTCCAGCTTCATGCCCAGGGACAGGCCGCGCTGCGCCAGGACTTCCTTGATCTCGGTCAGCGACTTCTTGCCGAGGTTCGGGGTCTTGAGCAGTTCGACTTCCGTCTTCTGGATCAGGTCGCCGATGTAGTAAATGCTCTCGGCCTTCAGGCAGTTGGCCGAACGCACGGTCAGCTCCAGGTCGTCGATCGGGCGCAGCAGCACCGGATCCACGCCGCTGGCGGCCTGCTTCGGCGCGCCGCGGTCGCGGTGCGTGAAGTCACCGAACACCGACAGCTGGTCGCTGAGGATGTCGGCGGCGGTGCGCACGGCTTCCTCGGCATCGATCGTGCCGTTGGTTTCGATGTCCAGGACCAGCTTGTCCAGGTCGGTGCGCTGCTCGACGCGCGCGGCTTCCACCGCGTACGCGACGCGACGGACCGGCGAGAACGAGGCGTCCAGCACCAGGCGACCGATCGCACGGGTCTCTTCGTCCGGACGACGACGGGCGGCGGCCGGCTGGTAGCCGAACCCACGCTCGATCTTCAGGCGCATGTTCAGCGCCGTGTCCTTGGTCAGGTTGCAGATGACCAGTTCCGGATTCAGGATTTCGACGTTGTGGTCGGTCTTGATGTCGCCGGCGGTGACCACGCCCGGGCCCTGCTTGGCCAGGCTCAGCGTGGAGGAGTCGCCGCTGTGGATGCGGATGGCCACATCCTTCAGGTTCAACAGCACTTCCAGCACGTCTTCCTGCATGCCTTCGATGGTGCTGTATTCGTGCAGCACGCCATCGATCTCGACTTCGGTGATCGCGAAGCCGGGGATCGACGACAGCAGCACGCGGCGCAACGCGTTGCCGAGCGTATGGCCGTAACCACGCTCCAGCGGTTCGATGACCACTTTCGCGCGATTGCCGGTCAGGCGCTCGATCTGCGGGCCGCGGGGGCGCAGCACTTGCTGAGTAATACCCGTCATGTTGCTTTGTCTCCTGCGGTCCCCCGGTCGCCCGGGGGTGCGTGAATGAATTACTTCGAGTACAACTCGACGATCAGCGCTTCGTTGATGTCGGCGGGCAGGTCCGAACGCGCCGGAACCGCCTTGAACACGCCGCTGAACTTCTTCGCATCGACTTCGACCCACGACGGGTTCAGGTCGAGCTGCTCGGCGACCGTCAGCGACTCCTGCACGCGGAGCTGCTTCTGCGCCTTCTCCGACAGCGCGATCGCGTCACCGGCCTTGATCTGGTACGAAGGCAGGTTCACCGGCTTGCCGTTGACCAGCACGCCACGGTGCGAGACCAGCTGGCGGGCGGCCGGACGGGTCACGGCAAAGCCCATGCGGTAGATGACGTTGTCGAGGCGGGTTTCCAGCAGCTGCAGCAGGTTCTCGCCGGTGTTGCCCTTCTTGGTCGAGGCCTTCTTGTAGTAGTTGCGGAACTGGCGCTCCAGCAGGCCGTAGATACGCTTGACCTTCTGCTTCTCGCGCAGCTGGGTAGCGTAGTCGGACAGCTTGCCCTTGCGGGCGGTGGCGCCGTGCTGGCCGGGCTTCTGCTCCAGCTTGCACTTCGAGTCCAGCGCACGGGCCGGGCTCTTGAGCGACAGGTCGGCGCCTTCGCGGCGCGCGAGCTTACAGGTAGGACCGATATAACGAGCCATTTCTTATCGCCCCCTTAGACGCGACGCTTTTTCGGCGGACGGCACCCGTTGTGCGGGATCGGCGTCACGTCGATGATGTTGGTGATCTTGTAGCCCACGTTGTTCAACGAACGCACGGCCGACTCACGACCCGGACCCGGGCCCTTGATGCGGACTTCCAGCGACTTCACGCCGTAGTCCAGGGCTGCACGGCCGGCCTTTTCGGCAGCGACCTGCGCCGCGAACGGCGTGGACTTGCGGGAACCGCGGAAACCGGCACCACCCGAGGTCGCCCACGAGAGCGCGTTGCCCTGGCGGTCGGTGATGGTGACGATGGTGTTGTTGAAAGAAGCGTGGACGTGGGCGACGCCGTCGGTGATGACGCGCTTGATCTTCTTCTTGACTTTGGCAGCAGCTGGCTTGGCCATGATGGTCGCCCCTTACTTCTTGATGGCTTTGCGCGGACCCTTGCGGGTGCGGGCATTGGTGCGGGTGCGCTGGCCACGCAGCGGCAGGCCGCGACGGTGGCGCAGACCGCGATAGCAACCCAGGTCCATCAGGCGCTTGATCGCGATGCCGACTTCACGGCGCAGGTCGCCCTCGACCACGTACTTGCCGACTTCGGCGCGCAGGCGCTCGACCTCCGGCTCGGACAGGTCGCGGATCTTGGTGGTCGAGGCGACGCCGGCGGCTTCGCAGACCTTCTTGGAACGGGTACGGCCAATGCCGAAAATGCTTTGCAAACCGACCCAGACATGCTTCTGGGCAGGCAGGTTGACACCTGCAATACGCGCCATGACGCGGCTCTCCAACTGTGAGTATTGGCCCGTGTACGGTCGTCCCGGGCGGGATTCGCGCAGACAGGCAGAGTGAACTGGAAATTCTAACAAGATCCGGTGTTTACGGGAAGCCCGTGCCGGCAGTGCCGACTTCGGACCGGCATGGGGAGTGTGCCCATGCTCCGGCGCCGGAACCTGCCTGGCGCAGGACCGGGGTTTCCCCCTGCCCTGCCCCGCCCGCGCTACTCTGGCGCAGGGACTGGCTGGTTCTCACCCCCGCACCGGATCGCTGCGGGGGCCGCCCATCTAAGTCAGCCGGCCCTGACGGCCGGACTGGTGCGGGAAGCCCGCGATTATACCTCAGCCGCGGGGGGCAAGACCGCCCCGCGAACCACCCTTCAGATTGGCCTTCTTCAACAGGCTCTCGTACTGGTGGGACATCAGGTGCGCCTGGATCTGCGCGATGAAGTCCATCACCACCACCACCACGATCAGCAGCGACGTGCCACCGAAGTAGAACGAGGTGCCCAGCTGCGTGCGCATCACTTCCGGCAACAGGCAGACCGCCACCAGGTACATCGAACCGATCGCCGTCAGGCGCGTCAGCACGCCATCGACGTAGTCCGCCGTGGCTTTGCCCGGACGGATACCCGGAATCAGCGCGCCCGACTTCTTCAGGTTCTCGGCGGTTTCCTGCGAGTTGAACACCAGCGCCGTGTAGAAGAACGCGAAACCGATGATCATCGCAGCGAACACGATCATGTGCAGCGGCTCACCCGGGGCGAGCGCATTCGAAATGCGCTGCAGCCACGTGGTCGCGCCACTGTTCTGACCGGACCACATCGCCAGCGTGGCCGGGAAGGCCAGGATGCTGGAGGCGAAGATCGGCGGGATCACGCCGGCCATGTTGAGCTTCAGCGGCAGGAACGACGTCTGGTTCATGTACGCGTTACGGCCGCCCTGGCGGCGCGCGTAATTCACCGTGATGCGTCGCTGGCCGCGCTCGACGAACACCACCAGGAACGTGAAGCCCAACACCACCACCGCGATGATCAGCAGCGAGATGAAGCTCAGCGTGCCGTCGCGGAAGGCGCCGACGGTCTGGATGACCGCGCCAGGCAAGCCGGCGACGATGCCCGCGAAGATGATCAGCGAGACGCCGTTGCCGATGCCGCGCTCGGTCACCTGCTCGCCCAGCCACATCAGGAAGATGGTGCCGGCGGTCAGCGCGACCACCGCGGTCAGCACGAAGCCCATGCCCGGCGCATACACCACCGGCATGCCGCCCGGCGCGACCTGGTTCTGCAGCGCGGTGGCGATGCTGCCGCCTTGCACGATCGCCAGCAGCACGGCGCCGATGCGCGAGTACTGGGTGATCTTGCGGCGACCGGACTCGCCTTCCTTCTGCAGCGCCTTCAGGCTGGGGAAGATGTGCACGCCCAGCTGCATCACGATCGACGCCGAGATGTAGGGCATGACGTTCAGCGCGAAGATGCTGAAACGGTGCAGGGCGCCGCCCGAGAACATGTTGAACATGTCCACGATGCCGCCGCCCTGCGCCTGCATCATCGCAAGCATGGCATCGGGATTGACGCCCGGGACCGGAATGAAACAGCCGATCCGGTAGACGATCAGCGCACCCAGCACGAACAGCAGGCGCTGGCGGAGTTCGGTGAACTTGCCTGCGCCTGCCAGCGCACCGGCGGCATTACCCTGCGCCATGCGTCCGTTACTCCTGCACGCTGCCGCCGGCAGCCTCGATGGCGGCCTTGGCGCCGGCCGTGGCGGCCACGCCCTTCAGCACGAACTTCTTGGTCAGTTCGCCCTTCTTGACGATCTTGGCGCGCTTGGCGGTGCTGGGCACCAGCTTGGCGGCACGCAGCGCGGCGAAATCGATCTCGCCGGCTTCCAGCTTCTCCAACTGGTACGACAGCACTTCGGCGCAATCCAGCTTCAGCTTGGAGCGGAAGCCGACCTTCGGCAGACGCTTGATCAGCGGCATCTGGCCGCCTTCGAACTTCGCCTTGATCTTGCCCTTGCCGGCGCGCGCGAACGAACCCTTGTGGCCGCGACCGGCGGTCTTGCCCAGGCCGGAACCGATACCGCGACCGACGCGGGTGCGTTCGGTGCGTGCGCCGTCGGCGGGCTTCAGTGTGTTGAGACGCATGTTGATTACTCCTCGACCTTGACGAGGTAGTGAACCTTGGCGATCAGGCCGCGCACCTGCGGGCTGTCCTTCAGTTCACGCACATCGTTGAGCTTGTTCAGGCCCAGCGCCTTCACCGACAGGCGGTGGCGCGACTGGGAACCACGCAGGCCGCGCACCAGGCGCACCTTGACGGTCTTGTTGGACTCATTAGCCATTGAGGAGTTCCTCCACCTTCTTGCCGCGCTTGGCCGCGATGCGGGTGGGCGACTGCATGTCGCTCAGGCCCTTCAGCGTGGCGCGGACCAGGTTGATCGGGTTGCGCGAACCGACGGCCTTGGCCAGCACGTTCTTCACGCCCACCGCTTCCAGCACGGCGCGCATGGCACCGCCGGCGATGACACCCGTACCTTCCGAAGCCGGCTGCATGAACACGCGGGCCGCACCGTGGCCGGCCTTCACCGGGTGCCACAACGTGCCGTTGTTCAGATCGACATTCAACATGCCCTTGCGGGCATATTCCATCGACTTCTGGATGGCGACCGGCACTTCGCGCGCCTTGCCGTAGCCGAAACCGATCTTGCCGTTGCCGTCACCCACCACCGTCAGTGCGGTGAAGGTGAACTGGCGACCGCCCTTGACGGTCTTGCTGACGCGGTTGACCGCGACCAGCTTCTCGATCATGCCGTCGTCGACTTTCTCTTCGCGATTACGGTCGCGATCGCGACCCCGCGGCTGACGCTCTTCTGCCATTGCTTGAATTCCTTGGTTATTGAGGTATGTACGGCGTGGCCGCTTATGGTTGTGGTGTGGAGCAGTGATGCAACGATCGATGCAGAAGAAGGATCGCGCCCGGCGCAGCCCGCGCCGGCAGGACAAGGCATGGGGTCGCCCCCATGCCTTTCAATATCAGAACTGCAGGCCGCCTTCGCGGGCGGCGTCAGCCAGGGCCTTGATGCGGCCGTGGTAACGGTAGCCCGAACGGTCGAACGCGATCTTCTCGATGCCTTCGGCCTTGGCGCGCTCGGCGATGACCTTGCCCACGCGGGCAGCAGCATCGCTGTTCTTGCCGTTCTTCAGGCCATCCTTCACATCGGCCTGCAGCGTGTTGGCCGACGCGATGACCTTGGAGCCATCGGCGGTGAACAGCTGGGCGTAGATGTGCTGGCCGGTACGCAGCACCGACAGGCGCGGCACGCCGAGTTCGCGGATGTGCGCACGGGTCGACTTGGCGCGGCGCAGGCGGGCGGTGTTCTTGATGCTCATGATCTGGTTCCTCGAAGCCGAAAGCCCGGTTAGGCCTTCTTCGCTTCCTTGCGGATGATGGTTTCGTCGGAGTACTTCACGCCCTTGCCCTTGTAGGGTTCCGGCGGACGGAAACCGCGGATCTTGGCGGCGACTTCACCAACGCGCTGCTTGTCGGCACCCTGCACCAGGATTTCGGTCTGGGTCGGGGTGGCAATGGTGATGCCTTCCGGCGTCTTGAACAGGATCGGGTGGGAGAAACCCAGCGACAGGTTCAGGTCCTTGCCCTGCATCGCGGCGCGGTAACCCACGCCGACCAGCTCGAGCTTGCGCTCGAAGCCTTCCGACACGCCCTTGACCATGTTGGCCAGGATCGCGCGGATGGTGCCGGTGATGGCGTCGTCGGCCGGGGTGACCGGCGACAGGTTCACCGTGCCGTTGTCGACGTTGAGTTCGACGCCTGCCGGCTTGGCGATGGACAGGGTGCCCTTCGGGCCCTTGACGTTGAGGGTTTCACCCTGGGCATTCAGTTCGACGCCCTTCGGGAGACTGATCGGCTTCTTGGCTACGCGGGACATGTCTGGGCTCCTTCGCTTAGGCCACGAAGCACAGGACTTCACCACCAACGCCGGCCGCACGGGCCTGCGCATCGGTCATGATGCCCTTGGAAGTGGAAATGATGGCGACGCCGAGGCCACCGAGGACCTTGGGCAGTTCGGCCTTGCCACGGTACTGGCGCAGGCCCGAACGGGACACGCGGCTCAGCTTCTCGATGACGGGCTTGCCTTCGAAGTACTTCAGGACGATCTCGAGCTCGGCCTTGTTGTTCTCGGTCTTCGTCACGCGGACGTCGCCGACATAGCCTTCCGCCTTGAGGACGTTGGCGATCGAGGTCTTGATCTTGGAGGACGGCATCTTCACCGTCGGCTTGCCAACAGCGGCGGCATTGCGAATGCGCACCAGCATGTCGGCGATGGGATCAGTCATGCTCATGAGAGTCTGCCTTATGAGTAGCACCGATATCCGCTTTCGCGAAAATCTTGTGTTGTCCCTGGAAACCCCCAGGCGGGCGGCCGGTTCACCAGCCCTCCCCCGGCCAAGCCGCGGGAGCCGAACATTGTACAACAACAAGTCCGGCGCGTGCCGGACTTGTCCTTGAAACCTGAGGGGAACCCTGGACGGGCGCCCCCGGCGTCCTTACCAGCTGGCCTTGCGCAGGCCGGGGACGTCGCCGTTCATGGTGGCCTTGCGCAGCATGTTGCGGCCCAGGCCGAACTTGCGGTACACGCCACGCGAACGACCGGACAGCTCGCAGCGGTTGCGCTGGCGGCTCGGCGAGGAGTCGCGCGGCAGCTTCTGCAGCTTGACGACCGCGTCGGCCTTCTCTTCGTACGAAGCGTTCTGGCTGGAGATGATCTTCTTCAGCGCGTCGCGCTTGGCGGCGTACTGCTTGGCCAGCTTTTCCCGCTTGATGTCGCGGTTGACCATCGAGGTCTTTGCCATGATGTCGTTTTCCTAGCGAATCAGTTGCGGAACGGGAACTTGAACGCTTCGAGCAGCGCCTTGGCTTCGGCGTCGTTCTTGGCGGTCGTCGTGATGGCGATATCCATACCGCGGATCGCATCGACGGCGTCGAAGTCGATTTCCGGGAAGATGATCTGTTCCTTCACGCCCATGTTGTAGTTGCCGCGGCCGTCGAACGAACGGCCGGACACGCCACGGAAGTCGCGGACGCGCGGCAGCGAAATGCTGATCAGGCGATCCAGGAATTCGTACATCTTGGCGCGACGCAGGGTGACCTTGCAGCCGATCGGCCAGCCGTCGCGGATCTTGAACGAAGCCACCGACACGCGGGACTTGGTCGTGATCGGCTTCTGGCCGGTGATCTTGGCCAGGTCGGCCACGGCGTTCTCCAGGATCTTCTTGTTGGTCGCCGCTTCACCCACACCCATGTTGATGGTGATCTTGGTGATCTTCGGCACTTCCATCGGATTGGTGTAGCCGAACTTCTTCATCAGAGCCGGCGCCACTTCTTCCTTGTAGATTTTTTCGAGACGAGTGGTCATGTCATTCCTCAGGCGTCGAGCGCCTCACCGCTGGAGCGGAACACACGCAGTTTGCGTCCATCCTCCAGCACCTTGAAACCGATACGCTCGCCCTTGCCCGTTGCCGGGTTGAACAGCGCGACATTGGAGATGTGGATCGAGCGCTCGCTCTCCACCACGCCACCCGCGATACCTGCCTGCGGGTTCGGCTTGGTGTGGCGCTTGACGACATTGACGTTGGAGACGACCACGCGGTCGCCATCCACGCGCACCACGTCGCCCTTCTTGCCCTTGTCCTTGCCGGCGGTGACGACGACCTGGTCGCCCTTCTTGATACGGTTAGCCATTTCTATGTCCTCCGCTCAGAGCACTTCAGGCGCGAGCGAAACGATCTTCATGAACTTCTCGGAACGCAGCTCGCGGGTCACGGGCCCGAAGATGCGGGTGCCGATCGGCTCCTGCTTGTTGTTCAGCAGGACGGCGGCGTTGCCATCGAAGCGGATCAGCGAACCGTCGGGACGACGGACGCCCTTGCGGGTACGCACGACCACGGCGTCGTAGACTTCGCCCTTCTTGACCTTGCCACGCGGGATGGCGTCCTTGACGGTCACCTTGATGATGTCGCCGATGCCGGCATAGCGGCGCTTCGAGCCGCCCAGCACCTTGATGCACATCAGTTCTTTGGCACCGGAGTTGTCGGCCGCGTCAAGGTAGCTCTGCATCTGGATCATGAGTCAGATCTCCTTTATTCGGCCGCGCGGGTGATGATTTCCACCACGCGCCAGTTCTTGGTCTTGGACATCGGGGCGATCTCGGTCACGCGCACCACGTCGCCTTCCTTGCAGCTGTTGTCCGCGTCGTGCGCGTGCAGCTTGGTGGAACGCTTGATGTACTTGCCGTACAGGGCGTGCTTGACCTGACGCTCCACCAGGATGGTAACCGTCTTGTCCATCTTGTTGCTGACGACGCGGCCTTCGATGGTGCGTTGCGCTTTGTCTTTGTTATCGCTCATCTTGGTCGCTCCTTACTTCTGGCTGCCCAGCAGGGTCTTCACGCGAGCGATCTCGCGGCGGACCCGGCGGGTTTCATGCGTCTTCGGCAGCTGGCCGGTCACCTTCTGCATGCGCAGGGAGAATTGCTCCTTGCGCAGCTCGGTCAGGTGGGCCTTCAGCTCGTCAGCCGATTTCTCGCGGAGTTGCTTGAGTTCCATTAGCGCACCGTCCGGGTCACGAAAGTGGTGGTGACCGACAGCTTGGCCGCGGCCAGGCGGAACGCCTCACGCGCGATGTCCTCGCTGACGCCTTCGATTTCATAGATCATGCGGCCCGGCTGGATCTGGGCGACCCAGTATTCGACGTTGCCCTTACCCGAACCCATGCGGACTTCGATGGGCTTCTTGGTGATCGGCTTGTCGGGGAACACACGGATCCACATCTTGCCGCCGCGCTTGACGTAGCGACTGATCGAGCGGCGGGCCGCTTCGATCTGGCGCGCGGTCAGCTGACCGTGCGCCGTGGCCTTCAGGCCGTACTCGCCGAAACTAACGAGGTTGCCGCTCCAGCTCAGGCCTTCGTTACGGCCCTTGTGCATCTTGCGGTATTTGGTTCGCTTGGGTTGCAACATGACTGATTACCTCGCGTCGCGGTCACGAGCCGGGCGCGACGGACGTTCGCTGCGCTCGGGGCGCGCGTCGTCCTGCTTCTCCTGACCCACCTGGCTGAAATCGAAGATCTCGCCCTTGTAGACCCACACCTTGATGCCGATGATGCCGTAGGTGGTCTTCGCCTCGGCAAAACCGTAATCGATGTCGGCACGCAGCGTGTGCAGCGGCACACGGCCTTCGCGGTACCACTCCGAACGGGCGATTTCCGCACCGTTCAAGCGGCCTGCGACGTTGACCTTGATGCCCAGGGCACCCAGGCGCATCGCGTTGCCGACGGCGCGCTTCATGGCGCGGCGGAACATGATGCGGCGTTCGAGCTGCTGCGCGATCGATTCGGCCACCAGCTGGGCGTCCAGCTCGGGCTTGCGCACTTCGGTGACGTTGATGTGCGCCGGGACGCCCATCAGGTCGCTCACTTCCTTGCGCAGCTTCTCGATGTCCTCACCGCGCTTGCCGATCACCACGCCCGGACGGGCGGTGTGGATGGTCACGCGGGCGGTCTTGGCCGGACGCTCGATCAGGATCTTGGAAATGCCTGCCTGCGCCAGCTTCTTGCGAAGCATCTCGCGCACCTTGAGGTCCGCGGCGAGGTAGTCGGCGTAGTCGCGCTTGTTGGCGAACCACTTGGAATTCCAGTCCTTGGCGATGCCCAGGCGGATACCGGTCGGATGAACTTTGTGACCCATACTTATTTGCCCTCGCCCACGACCACGGTGATGTGGCTGGTGCGCTTCAGAATGCGGGTGCCACGGCCCTTGGCGCGGGCCATGAAACGCTTCAGCATCGGACCTTCGTCGACCATGATGGTCTTGACCTTCAGCTCGTCGACGTCGGCGCCCTGGTTGTTCTCGGCGTTGGCGATGGCGGACTCCACGACCTTCTTGATCAGGTGGGCAGCCTTCTTGTCCGAGAACTTCAGCAGGTTGACGGCGCGCTCGGCGGGCAGGCCACGCACCTGGTCAGCGACCAGGCGGGCCTTCTGGGGGGAGATGCGCGCGGTGCGCAGGATGGCTTTCGCTTCCATGGTCATCTCTCCTTACTTCTTGCCGCCGGCTTTCTTGTCGCCACCGTGACCCTTGAAGGTACGGGTGACGGCAAACTCGCCGAGCTTGTGGCCGACCATGTTCTCGTTGACCAGCACCGGAACGTGGTTCTTGCCATTGTGGATGGCGATCGTGAAACCCACCATTTCCGGCAGGATCATCGAACGGCGCGACCAGGTCTTGATCGGCTTCTTGCTGCCGCCCGCGGCCTCCACCTTCTTGACGAGGTGGTGATCGACGAACGGGCCCTTCTTGAGTGAACGTGCCATGGTCGATTAGCCCCTACGATCGCGGACGATGAATTGCTGCGTGCGCTTGTTCTTGCGCGTCTTGTAACCCTTGGTCGGCACACCCCACGGGGTGACCGGGTGCGGATTACCCTGGCCGGCCTTGGCTTCACCACCACCGTGCGGGTGGTCGACCGGGTTCATGGCCGCACCGCGGACGGTCGGCTTGATACCGCGCCAGCGCTTCGCACCGGCCTTGCCGAGCTTCTCCAGGCTGTGCTCGTCGTTGCCGACTTCGCCCACCGTGGCGCGGCACTCGACCTGCACCTTGCGCATTTCGCCGGAGCGAAGACGCAGCGTGGCGAAGCCCTGCTCGCGAGCGACCAGCTGCACGGCGGCGCCGGCAGCGCGGGCGATCTGCGCGCCCTTGCCCGGCTTCAGCTCGATGCCGTGGATCGTCGTACCGACCGGGATGTTGCGCAGCGGCAGCGTGTTGCCGGCCTTGATCGGCGCATCGCTACCGGCGATGACCTGGTCACCGGCCTTCAGGCCCTTCGGGGCGATGATGTAGCGACGCTCGCCATCGACGTAGCACAGCAGCGCAATGTGCGCGGTGCGGTTGGGATCGTATTCGATCCGCTCCACGCGCGCCGGGATGCCTTCCTTGTCGCGCTTGAAGTCGATGATGCGGTAATGCTGCTTGTGGCCACCGCCGATATGACGGGTGGTGATGCGACCGTGGTGGTTGCGACCGCCGGACTTGCTCTGCTTCTCGAGCAGCGCAGCATGCGGAGCACCCTTGTGCAGGTCGGGCGTCACCACGCGGACCGCCGAACGGCGACCGGGGGAGGTGGGCTTGAATTTCATCAATGGCATGTGGGTCTACCTCAGGCCTTGGCCGACACGTCGATGGCCTGACCATCGGCCAGACGCACGTACGCCTTGCGCCAGTCGCCGCGGCGGCCGGCGCGGTTACGGAAGGACTTGTTCTTGCCCTTGACGTTGACCACGTTGACCGTCTCGACCTTGACGTCGAACAGCTGCTCGACCGCGGCCTTCACATCGGCCTTGGTGGCATCGTTCGAGACTTCGAAGACGTATTGGTTGGAGAGTTCCTGCAGGCGCACGGTCTTCTCGGAGACGCGCGGAGCACGCAGCACGGCAAAAATCTTTTCGTTGCTGATCATGCCAGCCACTCCTCGATCTTCTTGACGGCGTCGGCCGTGATCAGCACCGAGTCGGCACCGACCAGCGCGGCCGGATCCAGCCCCTGCACGTCGCGCACTTCCACGTAGGGAAGGTTGCGGGCGGACAGGTAGAGGTGCTCGGAAGCATCCTCGGTGACGATCAGCGGGCGCTTGCCCAGGTCGAAGCCCTTCAGCTTCTCGATCAGGGCGCTGGTCTTGGTGGCGTCAACGTCGAACGTTTCCACGACCTTCAGGCGGTTCTGGCGGTTCAGCTCGGACAGGATGGAGCTGATGGCCGCACGGTACATCTTGCGGTTGACCTTCTGCGCGAAGCTGCGCGGCTTGGCCGCGAAGGTCACGCCGCCGCCGACGAAGATCGGCGCGGTCAGGGCACCGTGACGGGCACCGCCACCCTTCTGCTTCTTGGACTTCTTGGTGGTGCCGTTCACTTCGGCGCGGGTCTTCTGCGCCTTGGTGCCGGCACGACCGGCGTTGCGGTAGGCAACGACGACCTGGTGGACCAGATCTTCGCTGAATTCGCGGCCGAACACGTCGTCGGAGACCGACAGCTTGTTGGCGCTACCTGTAATGGCTAGTTCCATGGTCGTTCTCCTCAACCCTTGCTCGCCGGACGCACGATCACGTCGCCACCCGGGGCGCCCGGCACGGCGCCGCGAACGGCGATCAGGCCGCGCTCGGCATCCACGCGGACGACTTCCAGGTTCTGCGTGCTCTGCTGCACGGCACCCATGTGGCCGGACATCTCCTTGCCCGGGAACACGCGGCCCGGCGTCTGGCGCTGACCCAGCGAACCCGGCGCGCGATGCGACAGCGAGTTACCGTGGGTGGCGTCGCCCATGCGGAAATTCCAGCGCTTGATGGTGCCCTGGAAGCCCTTGCCCTTGGTGACGCCCTGGACGTCGACGATCTGGCCGACTTCGAAGATGTCGGCCTTGATCTCGCCGCCGACGGTGAAGTCGCCAAGCTTGTCGGCTTCCACGCGCAGCTCCCACAGGCCACGACCGGCTTCGACCTTGGCCTTGGCCAAGTGACCGGCGACCGGCTTGGTGATCAGCGAGGCGCGACGGGCGCCCACGGCGACCTGCACGGCGCTGTAGCCGTCGGTTTCCGGAGTCTTGATCTGGGTGATGCGGTTCGGGGTAGCTTCGATCAGTGTCACCGGGATGGACTTGCCGTCTTCGGTGAACACGCGGGTCATGCCAGCCTTGCGGCCGACGAGACCCAACGAATATTTCTTCGCGGTCATGGTCGTGGGCCTCAGGTCAACTTGATCTGCACGTCGACGCCAGCCGCGAGCTCGAGCTTCATCAGCGCGTCCACGGTCTTGTCGTTGGGGTCGACGATGTCGAGCACGCGCTTGTGCGTGCGGGTCTCGTACTGGTCACGCGCGTCCTTGTCGACGTGCGGGGAAACCAGGATGGTGTAGCGCTCGATCTTGGTCGGCAGCGGGATCGGGCCGCGCACTTGCGCGCCGGTCCGCTTGGCTGTCTCGACGATCTCGCTGGCCGAGCGATCGATCAGACGATGATCGTACGCCTTGAGCCGGATTCGGATCTTTTGGTCCGCCATTGCGGTAGTTCCTTCGTTAAAGAGCGACGGGCGCGGCCTCTGGGATGCCTTGCCCCGGTTAGTCCAAGCTGTTCCAGCTCCCCACCGGCCGCGTTGACTCCACGGACGGAAAGCGCCGGATAGGCTGGGGAATCTTCCTGAAAAACTAGGCGAGCCGGTAAACCGGCCCGCCCAGACATGAAAGTATAGGACGCGTGACATATCCCGTCAACCACCGGGATGCCCTGCCCGGCCCGAAGGCTTGCAGGAAGGCACGCGACACTCCGTGTCTGGCGAACACGAGGCGCTTCCTGCACCTCTTTTCGCGGTAGGAACCAGCGGCCTCCCAGGGGGCGCTGGCGGATGCGATTCCTTTCGGGCCGGGCGGCCGTCAAGGGGCGCGCATGATAGCGCAGGTTTTGCTGTTTTGCAGCATCTCGCGACGAAAAGCGCGGGTTTATTGCAAAAAAGTGGCGGACCGGGGTTCCGGTCCGCCCTTGTCGCTTCGCCAGGCACTGGATCCCCGCATTCGCGGGGATGACGGCCTGACGAAGCCGGACGGGCTGGCCCGTCCGGGTCAGGACGTCACTTGATGATCTTGGCCACCACGCCGGCGCCGACGGTACGGCCGCCTTCGCGGATCGCGAAACGCAGGCCTTCGTCCATCGCCACCGGGTTGATCAGGGTGACCACCATCTTGATGTTGTCGCCCGGCATGACCATTTCCACGCCTTCCGGCAGGGTCACGGCACCCGTGATGTCGGTCGTGCGGAAGTAGAACTGCGGACGGTAGCCCTTGAAGAACGGCGTGTGACGGCCGCCTTCGTCCTTGCTCAGCACGTAGACTTCGGCTTCGAACTCGGTGTGCGGGGTGATCGAACCCGGCTTGGCCAGCACCTGGCCACGCTCCACGTCGTCACGCTTGGTGCCGCGCAGCAGCAGACCGGCGTTGTCGCCCGCCTGGCCCTGGTCCAGCAGCTTGCGGAACATTTCCACGCCCGTGACCGTGGTCTTCTGGGTCGGACGGATACCGACGATCTCGATTTCCTCGCCCACCTTGATCACGCCGCGCTCGATACGGCCGGTCACCACGGTGCCGCGGCCCGAGATCGAGAACACGTCTTCCACCGGCATCAGGAACGGCTTGTCGACGTCGCGCTCCGGGGTCGGGATCCAGCTGTCCAGCGCATCGACCAGCTTCAGGATCGCCGGCACGCCGATTTCGCTCTGGTCGCCTTCCAGCGCCAGACGGGCCGAGCCCGAGATGATCGGGGTGTCGTCGCCCGGGAACTCGTACTTGCTCAGCAGCTCACGGACTTCCATTTCGACCAGCTCGAGCAGCTCGGCGTCGTCGACCATGTCGGCCTTGTTCAGGAACACGACGATGTACGGCACACCGACCTGGCGCGAGAGCAGGATGTGCTCGCGGGTCTGCGGCATCGGGCCGTCGGCGGCCGAGCACACCAAGATCGCGCCGTCCATCTGGGCCGCACCGGTGATCATGTTCTTCACGTAGTCGGCGTGGCCGGGGCAATCCACGTGCGCGTAGTGGCGCGAGGCCGATTCGTATTCCACGTGGGCCGTGGAGATCGTGATGCCGCGCGCCTTCTCTTCCGGCGCCGCGTCGATCGCGTCATAGGCCTTGAACTCGCCACCGAAACGCTCCGCGCCGATCTTCGTCAGCGCCGCCGTCAGCGTCGTCTTGCCGTGGTCAACGTGACCAATCGTGCCCACGTTCACGTGGGGCTTGGTGCGTTCGAACTTACCCTTTGCCATTGTCTTCTACCTTGTTATGCGTGATTCGTGACGGGAATGCAGGGCATCGCGACCGCGATACCCTGCCCCATTGCTCAGTTCTTCTTGACGACCGCGTCGGCGATGTTGGCCGGCGCTTCCGCGTAGTGGTCGAACTCCATCGAGAACGTGGCACGACCCTGCGACATCGAACGCAGCGTGGTGGCGTAGCCGAACATTTCGCCCAGCGGCACCATCGCGGCGATCACCTTGCCGGACGGACTGTCGTCCTGACCCTGCAGGATGCCGCGACGACGGCTCACGTCGCCCATCACGTCGCCCAGATAGTCTTCCGGGGTGACGATCTCGACCTTCATCATCGGCTCCAGCAGGACCGGCTGGGCCTTGCTGAAAGCTTCCTTGAAGGCCATCGAGCCGGCGACCTTGAACGCCATTTCGTTGGAGTCGACGTCATGGAACGAACCGTCGACGGCCTTGATGGCGATGTCGACCACCGGGAAGCCGGCCAGCGGGCCGCTCTTCATGGCGTCTTCGATGCCCTTGCCCGCGGCAGCCACGTATTCCTTCGGCACGACGCCGCCGACGATGGCGCTCTCGTACGAGAAGCCCACGCCACGCTCGACCGGCGACATTTCGATGACGATGTGGCCGTACTGGCCGCGACCGCCCGACTGGCGCACGAACTTGCCGTCCTGCTTGACCGACTTGCGGATCGTCTCGCGATAGGCCACCTGCGGCTTGCCGACGTTGGCTTCCACGTTGAACTCGCGCTTCATGCGGTCCACCAGGATTTCCAGGTGCAGCTCGCCCATGCCCGAGATGATCGTCTGGCCGGATTCCTCGTCCGTCTTGACGCGGAACGAGGGATCTTCCTGCGCCAGGCGGCCCAGGGCCAGACCCATCTTTTCCTGGTCGGACTTGGTCTTCGGCTCCACCGCCATCGAGATGACGGGTTCCGGGAACACCATGCGCTCCAGGGTGATGATGTGGTCCAGCGAGCACAGCGTGTCACCCGTGGTGACGTCCTTCAGGCCCACGGCCGCCGCGATGTCGCCGGCGCGTACTTCCTTGATCTCGTCGCGCTGGTTGGAGTGCATCTGCAGGATGCGGCCCACGCGCTCCTTCTTCGACTTGACCGGGTTGTACACGGCGTCGCCGGAGTTCAGCACGCCCGAGTAGACGCGGAAGAACGTCAGCGAACCCACGAACGGATCCGTCATGATCTTGAACGCCAGCGCCGAGAACGGCTCGTTGTCACCCGCCTTGCGGCTGTCTTCCTTCTCGTTCTCGTCGATGCCCTGCACCGGCGGACGGTCGGTCGGCGACGGCAGCAACTGGATCACGCCGTCGAGCATGGCCTGCACGCCCTTGTTCTTGAACGCGGAGCCGCAGTAGACCGGAATCACTTCCACCTTCAGCGTGCGCTCGCGCAGGCCGGCGATGATCTCGGCCTCGGACAGGTCGCCTTCGTTGAGGTACTTGTCCATCAGCTCTTCGCTGGCTTCCGCAGCCGCTTCGACCATGAAGGCACGGTCTGTCGCGGCCTTGTCGGCCAGCTCGGCGGGAATGTCGCGGTACTCGAACTTGGTGCCCTGCGACGCGACATCCCAGTGGATGTACTTCATCTTCAGCAGGTCGATGACGCCCTCGAAGCCGTCTTCGGCGCCGACCGGCACCTGCATCGGCACCGGGTACGCACCCAGGCGGTTCTTCAGCTGGTCGACGACCTTGAAGAAGTCGGCACCGGTACGGTCCATCTTGTTAACGAACGCGAGGCGCGGCACGGCGTACTTGTTGGCCTGGCGCCACACGGTCTCGGACTGCGGCTGCACGCCACCGACGGCGCACAGCACGAACACCGCGCCGTCGAGCACGCGCAGCGAACGCTCGACTTCGATGGTGAAGTCGACGTGGCCGGGGGTGTCGATGATGTTGAAGCGGTGCTGCGGCAGGGACTTGTCCATGCCCGTCCAGAACGCCGTGGTGGCGGCGGACGTGATGGTGATGCCGCGCTCCTGCTCCTGCTCCATCCAGTCCATGGTCGCGGCACCGTCGTGCACTTCACCGATCTTGTGGCTGACGCCGGTGTAGAACAGGATGCGCTCGGACGTGGTGGTCTTGCCGGCGTCGATGTGCGCCATGATGCCGAAATTGCGGTAACGCTCGATGGGAGTGGTGCGAGCCACGACAGTCTCTCTTTTCTGATGGAGGGCCAGCGGGATGCAGGGGCCTTCCGGGAGGGCGGATCTTCAGATGGCCGAATGCCGCCTTTCGGCGGCCTTCGGGGCGGGACGCGGGAAGCGTCCCAAGGGCACCTTAGATGGTGCCGAAGGCCCTTGCTTGCAAGGGCCCGGAGGCCGTTACCAGCGGTAGTGCGCGAACGCCTTGTTCGCTTCCGCCATGCGGTGGGTCTCTTCACGCTTCTTGATGGCGCCGCCGCGGTTCTCGGAGGCATCCAGCAGTTCGGCGGCCAGCTTGCGCGGCATGGTGTTCTCGCCACGCTTGCGCGCGGACTCGATCAGCCAGCGCATCGCCAGCGCCATGCGGCGCGACGAACGCACTTCGACCGGCACCTGGTAGGTGGCACCGCCGACGCGGCGCGACTTCACTTCGACGGCCGGGGACACGTTGTCCAGCGCCTTCTCGACCAGCTCGAGGGCGTTGGGGTTCTTCTCGCCGATGACGTCCATGGCGCCGTAGACGATCTTCTCGGCGACCGACTTCTTGCCGCTCAGCATCACCATGTTGATGAAGCGGGCAATCGTCTGGCTGCCGTGCTTGGGGTCCGGCAGGATTTCACGTTGGGGGGCAGAGCCTTTGCGCGACATGATTCTTTTTCCTTAAGCCTTGGGACGCTTGGCGCCGTACTTGGAACGGCCCTGGCGACGCTTGGCGACGCCCGAGGCATCGAGCGAGCCGCGCACGGTGTGGTAGCGCACGCCCGGCAGGTCCTTCACACGGCCGCCACGCACGAGCACCACGGAGTGCTCCTGCAGGTTGTGGCCTTCACCGCCGATGTAGCTGATGATTTCTTCCTGGTTGGTCAGGCGCACCTTGGCGACCTTGCGAAGCGCCGAGTTCGGCTTCTTCGGGGTCGTCGTGTAGACGCGGGTGCACACGCCGCGACGCTGCGGGCAGTTGTCCAGCGCGGGCGACTGGCTCTTGTACGTGGGGGCCTGCCGCGGCTTGCGGACCAGCTGATTGACGGTTGCCATAGTGGATTCTTCGTGTGAAGGCCGGAGCCTTGTTTGACATGAAAACGAAGGCAGGCCGCAAGACGGCCCACCTAGACGGAAAAGTATAGCCGGCAACCCGCCCGACCGTCAACGCGACGGAGGTGGGTGCCTGCCAACTGACTGCGATCCCGCCCTTCCTGGGCCGAAAACGAGGCGCATCCTGCGCCTCTTTTCGTGGTCTGGGACGGCCCGGAGGCCGTCAGGTCGTACGGTTTAGCTGGCGCTGGACTCCTCGCCGGCGTCGTCGGTGGCGGCGACCGCGGCCGCCGGAGCGGTCTCGGCCGTGCCGCCGGACAGGGCGTTCACCTCGGCCTCGGTCAGACCGGAGGCGTTGCGGCGGCGCTGGTTGTGGTACGCCAGGCCGGTACCGGCCGGGATCAGGCGACCCACGATGACGTTTTCCTTCAGGCCGCGCAGCGTGTCACGGGTGCCGCGGACGGCCGCCTCGGTCAGCACGCGGGTGGTCTCCTGGAACGAGGCTGCAGAGATGAACGACTCGGTCGCCAGCGAGGCCTTGGTGATGCCCAGCAGGACCGGATCGTACTTCGCGGGCAGCTCGTTGCGGGCCAGCAGCTTCGCGTTCTCCTCGATGAAGCGCTGCTTCTCGACCTGCTCGCCGGCCAGGAACTTGCTGTTGCCGGCGTCGGTGATTTCCACCTTGCGCAGCATCTGGCGGGTGATGACCTCGATGTGCTTGTCGTTGATCTTCACGCCCTGCAGGCGATAGACGTCCTGGATTTCCTTGACCAGGTAGGCCGCCAGCGGCTCGACACCCAGCAGGCGCAGGATGTCCTGCGGGCTCGGCTCGCCGTCCACGATGGTTTCGCCCTTGGCCACGTGCTCGCCTTCGAACACGATGATCTGGCGGAACTTCGGGATCAGCTCTTCGTGTTCCGAACCATCGGTGTCCTTGATGATCAGGCGCTGCTTGCCCTTGGTGTCCTTGCCGAAGCTGATGACACCGGAGCGCTCGGCCAGGATGGCCGGGTCCTTCGGCTTGCGGGCTTCGAACAGGTCGGCCACGCGCGGCAGACCACCGGTGATGTCGCGGGTCTTCGACGCTTCCTGCGGCACCTTGGTGACCACGTCACCCACGCCGACGGGCGCGCCGTCCTGCAGGTTGACGATCGAGCGCGGCGGCAGCAGGTACTGCGCCGGCAGGTCGGTACCCGGGATGCTCAGGTCCTTGCCGTCCTTGTCCACGATGCGGACGATCGGACGCAGGTCCTTGCCCTGCGAGCCGCGGCGTTTCGGATCGGTGATCTCGCGCGACGCCAGACCGGTCAGGTCGTCGGTCTTCTCGATGACGGTGACGCCATCGACGAAGTCCACGAAGCGCACGAAGCCGGCCACTTCCGACACGATCGGGTGGTTGTGCGGGTCCCAGTTCGCCACGGCCTGACCAGCGTTTATCTGCGCGCCGTCCTTGACGTTGATGGTGGCGCCGTAGGGCAGCTTGTAACGCTCGCGCTCGCGACCATGGCCATCGAGCACCGACAGTTCGCCGGAGCGCGACACCGCGACCAGGCTACCGTTCGCGTGTTCGACGAACTTCAGGTTGTTGAACTTGATCGAGCCGGTCGTCTTGACCGTGATGTTGTCCACGGCCGCCGCACGCGATGCCGCACCACCGATGTGGAACGTACGCATGGTCAGCTGGGTGCCGGGCTCGCCGATCGACTGCGCGGCGATGACGCCGACCGCTTCGCCGATGTTGACGATGTGGCCACGGGCCAGGTCGCGGCCGTAGCAGTGCGCGCAGACACCGAAGTCGGATTCGCAGGTGATGGTGGAACGCACCTTCAACGCCTGCACGCCAGCATCTTCCAGCTTCTGCACCCACGCCTCGTCGAGCAGCGTGTTGCGGGTGACGATGGGATCCTCGTCGTTGCCCGGCAGGAACACGTCCTCGGCCACGATGCGGCCCAGCACGCGGTCGCGCAGCGGCTCGACCACGTCGCCGCCTTCCACGATCGGAGTCATGGTCAGGCCTTCCTGCGTGCCGCAGTCGACCTCGGTGATCACCACGTCCTGCGCCACGTCGACCAGGCGACGGGTCAGGTAACCGGAGTTCGCCGTCTTCAGCGCGGTATCGGCCAGACCCTTACGGGCACCGTGGGTGGAGTTGAAGTACTCCTGCACGTTCAGACCTTCGCGGAAGTTCGCCTTGATGGGCGTCTCGATGATCGAACCGTCGGGACGGGCCATCAGGCCGCGCATGCCGGCCAGCTGGCGGATCTGCGCCTGGCTACCACGGGCGCCGGAGTCGGCCATGATGTACAGCGAGTTCATCGACTTCTCGTTGATGGTCTCGCCCTTGGCGTTCTGCACCTTGTCGGTACCGATGGTGTCCATCATCGCCTTGGCGATGCGCTCGTTGGTGCGCGACCAGATGTCGACCACCTTGTTGTAGCGCTCGCCGGCGGTGACCAGACCGCTCTGGTACTGCTCCTGGATCTCCAGCACTTCCTGTTCGGCTTCGCCCAGGATGCCCTTCTTCTCGGCCGGGATCAGCATGTCGTCGATGCCGATGGAGACGCCGGCGCGCGTGGCGTACGCGAAACCGGTGTACATCAGCTTGTCGGCGAACACGACCGTGTCCTTCAGGCCCAGCATGCGGTAGCTGGAGTTGATCAGGCGGCTGATGGCCTTCTTGTTCAACTCGGTGTTGACCAGCGCGAACGGCAGGCCTTCCGGCAGGATCTCGGCGAGCAGCGCGCGACCGATCGTGGTGTCCACGATGCTGGTCTGCTGGCTGCGGCCGCCTTCCTCGTCGATCACGGTGCCGCTGATGCGGACCTTGACCTTCGCGTGCAGCTCGACGGCGCGGTTGTCGTAGGCGCGCTTGACCTCGGCGATGTTGGCGAACGCCATGCCCTCGCCCTTCTTGTTCTCCAGCGCGCGGGTCATGTAGTACAGGCCCAGCACGACGTCCTGCGACGGCACGATGATCGGCTCACCGTTGGCCGGCGACAGGATGTTGTTGGACGACATCATCAGCGCGCGCGCTTCCAGCTGGGCTTCCAGCGAGAGCGGCACGTGCACGGCCATCTGGTCACCGTCGAAGTCGGCGTTGAAGGCGGTACAGACCAGCGGGTGCAGCTGGATGGCCTTGCCTTCGATCAGCACCGGCTCGAACGCCTGGATGCCGAGGCGGTGCAGCGTCGGTGCGCGGTTCAGCAGCACCGGGTGCTCGCGGATGACCTCTTCCAGGATGTCCCAGACGTCGGCTTCTTCGCGCTCGACCAGCTTCTTGGCGGCCTTGATGGTGGTGGCCAGGCCGCGACGCTGCAGCTTGGCGAACACGAACGGCTTGAACAGCTCCAGCGCCATCTTCTTCGGCAGGCCGCACTCGTGCAGGCGCAGGGTCGGGCCGACCACGATGACCGAACGGCCCGAGTAGTCGACGCGCTTGCCCAGCAGGTTCTGGCGGAAGCGGCCCTGCTTGCCCTTGATCATGTCGGCCAGCGACTTCAGCGGGCGCTTGTTGGTGCCGGTGATGGCGCGGCCGCGACGGCCGTTGTCCATCAGGGCGTCAACCGACTCCTGCAGCATGCGCTTTTCATTGCGCACGATGATGTCCGGCGCATTGAGCTCCAGCAGGCGGCGCAGGCGGTTGTTGCGGTTGATGACGCGACGGTACAGGTCGTTGAGGTCGGAGGTCGCGAAGCGGCCGCCGTCCAGCGGGACCAGCGGACGCAGGTCCGGCGGCAGCACCGGCAGGACGGTCATGACCATCCACTCCGGACGGTTGCCCGACTCCAGGAACGCTTCCATCAGCTTGATGCGCTTGGTGAGGCGCTTCAGCTTGGTCTCGGAACCGGTGCTGGCGATGTCTTCGCGCAGGTTGACCATCTCGGCCTGCAGGTCGATCGTGCGCAGCAGGTCGTAGACGGCCTCGGCGCCCATGGCGGCGTCGAAGTCGTCGCCGTGTTCCTGGCGCGCCTGCATGAACTGCTCTTCGGTCAGCAGCTGGCGACGCTCGAGCGAGGTCAGGCCCGGCTCGGTGACGACATACGCTTCGAAGTACAGCACGCGCTCGATGTCGCGCAGGGTCATGTCCAGCATCAGGCCGATGCGCGACGGCAGCGACTTGAGGAACCAGATGTGCGCGACCGGGCTGGCCAGGTCGATGTGGCCCATGCGCTCGCGGCGCACTTTGGCCAGCGTCACTTCCGTGCCGCACTTCTCGCAGACCACGCCGCGGTGCTTCATGCGCTTGTACTTGCCGCACAGGCACTCGTAGTCCTTGATCGGGCCGAAGATGGCCGAGCAGAACAGGCCGTCGCGTTCCGGCTTGAAGGTGCGGTAGTTGATGGTTTCCGGCTTCTTCACTTCGCCGAAGGACCACGAGCGGATCAGGTCCGGCGAGGCCAGCGCGATCTTGATCGCGTCGAAGTCCAGCGTCTGGCGCTGCTGGTTGAAGAGGTTGAGCAGGTCTTTCATGGTGTTTCTCCGTCAGGAGGAATCTTTGTCGATGGCGGGTTGACCGGGGGCGATCGGCGCAGCGGCAGGTCAGTGCCGCCGCGCCATGTCGGTCAGTCTTCCAGTTCCATGTTGATGGCGAGCGAGCGGATTTCCTTCACCAGCACGTTGAAGGATTCCGGCATGCCCGCGACCATCTCGTGGGCACCATCGACGATGTTCTTGTACATCTGGTTGCGGCCCTGCACGTCGTCCGACTTGACCGTCAGCATTTCCTGCAGGGTGTGCGCCGCGCCGTAGGCTTCCAGCGCCCAGACTTCCATTTCACCGAAGCGCTGGCCGCCGAACTGCGCCTTGCCGCCCAGCGGCTGCTGGGTGACGAGCGAGTACGGACCGGTCGAACGCGCGTGCATCTTGTCGTCGACCAGGTGGTTCAGCTTCAGCATGTGCATGTAGCCGACCGTGGTGTGGCGATCGAACGCCTCGCCGGTGCGGCCGTCGAACAGCTGGGTCTGCCCGCTGATCGGCAGGTCAGCGAGTTCGAGCATGTGCTTGATCTCGGTTTCCGCCGCGCCGTCGAACACCGGGGTGGCCATCGGCACGCCGTCGGTCAGGTTCCTGGCCAGTGCGATCAGTTCGGCATCGCTGAACTGGTCCAGGTCCACGCGGTCCTCGCCCAGCTTCTGGTCGTGGTTGTAGATCTGGGTCAGGAACTTGCGCAGGTCGGCGACCTTGGCCTGGGCGTCCAGCATGTCCTGGATCTTCTTGCCCAGTCCCTTCGCGGCCCAGCCGAGATGCACTTCCAGCACCTGGCCGATGTTCATGCGCGACGGCACGCCCAGCGGGTTCAGCACGATGTCCACGGTCTCGCCGGTGGCCATGTACGGCATGTCCTCGACGGGCACGATGGTCGACACGACACCCTTGTTGCCGTGGCGGCCGGCCATCTTGTCGCCCGGCTGGATGCGGCGCTTCACGGCCAGGTAGACCTTGACCATCTTCAGCACGCCCGGGGCGAGGTCGTCGCCGGCGGTGATCTTGCCGCGCTTGTCGGCGAAGCGACGCTCGAACTCCTTCTCGTGCGCCTGGATCTGCATCTGGGCGCGCTCGATGGCGTCGGACGCGTCATCGTCCTTCATGCGCAGGGTGAACCACTCGGACTTCTTCAGGCCGTCGAGGTAGGCGTCGGAAATCGCGTCGCCCTTCTTCAGCGTACCCGGACCACCGTTGGCGACCTTGCCGACCAGCTGCGAGCGCAGGCGGGCGTAGATGGCGCCTTCGAGGATGCGGAACTGGTCGTCGAAGTCCTTCTTGACGCGCTTGATCTCGTTTTCCTCGATCTGGCGCGCGCGCTTGTCCTTCTCGATGCCGTCGCGGGTGAAGACCTGCACGTCGATGACGGTGCCGTCCATGCCCGGCGGCACGCGCAGCGAACTGTCCTTCACGTCCGAAGCCTTCTCGCCGAAGATCGCACGCAGCAGCTTCTCTTCCGGGGTCAGCTGGCTCTCGCCCTTCGGCGTGACCTTGCCGACCATGATGTCGCCGGCGCGCACTTCCGCGCCGATGTACACCACGCCGCTCTCGTCGAGGCGGTTCAGCGCCTGCTCGGAGACGTTCGGGATGTCGGCGGAGATTTCCTCCGGTCCCAGCTTGGTGTCGCGCGCGACGCAGGTCAGCTCTTCGATGTGGATCGTGGTGTAGCGATCCTCTTCCACCACGCGCTCGGAGAGCAGGATGGAGTCTTCGAAGTTGTAGCCGTTCCACGGCATGAACGCGATCAGCATGTTCTGGCCCAGCGCCAGCTCGCCGATGTCGGTCGAGGGACCGTCGGCCAGCACGTCGCCGCGCGCGACCACGTCGCCCACGTTCACCAGCGGACGCTGGTTGATGCAGGTGTTCTGGTTGGAGCGCGTGTACTTGATCAGCGAATAGATGTCGACGCCGGCATCGGTTTCGCCGGAGATCTCGACCTCGTTGACCTTCACCACGATGCGGCCGGCGTCGATCTGCTCGACCACGCCGCCACGACGCGCGTTCACGGTCACGCCCGAGTCGCGCGCCACGGCGCGCTCGATGCCGGTACCGACCAGCGGCTTCTGCGCACGCAGCGTCGGCACGGCCTGGCGCTGCATGTTGGCGCCCATCAGTGCGCGGTTCGCGTCATCGTGCTCCAGGAACGGCACCAGCGCCGCAGCGACCGACACGGTCTGCATGGGCGAGACGTCCATGTAGTCCACTTCGCTCGGCGGCTTCAGCAGCGATTCGCCCTGGTAGCGGCACGGCACGAACTGCTCGGTCAGGCGGCTCTTGGCGTCATGCAGCGCGTTGGCCTGCGCGATGACGTACTCGTTCTCTTCGATCGCCGACAGGTATTCGATCTCGTCGGTGATGGTGCCGTCCACGACCTTGCGGTACGGCGTCTCGAGGAAGCCGTAGCTGTTGGTGCGCGCGTACACGGCCAGCGAGTTGATCAGGCCGATGTTCGGGCCTTCCGGCGTCTCGATGGTGCAGACGCGGCCGTAATGGGTCGGGTGCACGTCGCGGACTTCGAAGCCGGCGCGCTCGCGGGTCAGGCCGCCCGGGCCCAGGGCCGAGACGCGACGCTTGTGCGTGACTTCCGACAGCGGGTTGTTCTGGTCCATGAACTGCGACAGCTGCGAGGAGCCGAAGAACTCCTTGATCGCGGCGGCCACCGGCTTGGCATTGATCAGTTCCTGCGGCGTCAGGCCTTCGGACTCGGCCATCGACAGGCGCTCCTTGACGGCGCGCTCGACGCGGACCAGGCCCACGCGGAAGACGTTCTCGGCCATTTCGCCGACCGAACGCACGCGACGGTTGCCCAGGTGGTCGATGTCGTCCACGGTGCCGCGGCCGTTGCGGATCTCGGTCAGGACCTTGATGACGTCCAGGATGTCCGAGGTCTCGCCCAGCGTGGCGACGAGACGCTTGGCCTCTTCGTCATTGCGCGCACCGAAGTACTTCTTGTCGTACAGCACGGCTTCGCCGGTGGTTTCCTTGCGGCCCACGCGACGGTTGAACTTCATGCGGCCGACGTTCGACAGGTCGTAGCGCTCGAAGGTGAAGAACAGGTTGTGGAACAGGTTCTGCGCGGCATCCTTGGTCGGCGGCTCGCCGGGACGCATCATGCGGTAGATCTCGACCAGCGCTTCCAGCTGGGTCTTGGTCGGGTCGATGCGCAGGGTGTTGGACAGGTACGGGCCACGGTCCAGGTCGTTGACCCACAGCGTGCCCACGGCGTCCACGCCGGCCTTGCGGAACTTGGCCAGCTGGTCGTCGGTGATCTCGTCGTTGGCGGCGGCCAGCAGTTCACCCGTGTTGGCGTCGATCACGTCGTGCGACAGGATGCGGCCGACCAGGTACTCATCGGGCACGGCCAGCGCGGCGATGCCGGACTGCTCCAGCTGCTTCACGTGGCGCGCGGTGATGCGCTTGCCGGCTTCCACGATGACCTTGTCGCCATCGGCCAGGTCGAAGTTCAGCGTCTCGCCGCGCAGGCGCTCGGCGACCAGCTCCAGCTGCACGCCTTCCGGCAGGATGTGGAAGGTGTTGACGTCGAAGAACTCGTTGAGCATCTCCTCGTTGGAGTAGCCCAGCGCACGCAGCAGGATCGAGACCGGCAGCTTGCGGCGGCGGTCGATACGCGTGAACAGCGCGTCCTTCGGGTCGAACTCGAAGTCCAGCCAGGAGCCGCGGTAAGGAATGATGCGGGCGCTGTACAGCAGCTTGCCCGAGCTGTGCGTCTTGCCGCGGTCGTGGTCGAAGAACACGCCCGGCGAACGGTGCAGCTGCGAAACGATGACGCGCTCGGTGCCGTTGACGATGAAGGTGCCGTTGTCGGTCATGAGCGGAATCTCGCCCAAGTAGACCTCCTGCTCCTTCACGTACTTGATGGCCTTGGTCGACGACTCGCGGTCGTAGATCACCAGGCGCACGGTCACGCGCAGCGGGGCGCCGTAGCTCAGGCCACGGTTGCGGCACTCGCGCTCATCGAACACGGGCTCGCCCAGCTTGTAGCCGACGTACTCCAGCGCGGCGTTGCCGCTGTAGCTGGCGATCGGGAAGACCGACTTCAGCGCAGCGTGCAGGCCACGGTCCTCGCGCCTGGCGGGATCGGTGTGCTCCTGCAGGAACTCACGGTAGGAGTCGACCTGGATGGCCAACAGGAACGGGACCTCGAGGATCGACCGCTGCTTGCCGAAATCCTTGCGGATGCGCTTCTTTTCGGTGAACGAATATGTCGTCATGTGACTGTGCCTCTGGCAGCGTGGGGCGCGCGTCCGCGACCACACGGGGGACATTCTTTCGAACGGGGGAATTTCCAGTTGGAAGTCGCTGGTATTGCCGGCACCAGCACGCCTTCTGCCGCTACTTCCAACTACAAACTCGCTTGGGCGGGAATCGGGAATAGGGAATGGAGAATCGATGGCGAGCGCAGGACGGCGCCGCGCTCTTGCGATTCCCTATTCCCTATTCCCTCCTCCCGTTGAAACGACCGAAGGCCAGGGGCTTTCGCCCCCGGCCTCGGGTTGTCGCCTGAGTGAACCGGCGACGGATACGACTTACTTGACTTCGACGCTCGCACCAGCGGCTTCGAGTTCCTTCTTGAACTTGTCGGCGTCTTCCTTCGACACGCCTTCCTTCAGCACGCCGCCGGCCTCGGTGAGGTCCTTGGCTTCCTTCAGGCCCAGGCCGGTGATGGCGCGAACCGCCTTGATGACGTCGACCTTCTTGGCACCGGCGTCCTTCAGGACGATGGTGAACTCGGTCTGCTCTTCGACCGGGGCGGCAGCGGCGGCCGGGCCGGCAGCAGCGGCGACCGGGGCGGCGGCGGAGACGCCGAACTTCTCTTCGATGGCCTTGACCAGCTCCATCACTTCCATCAGGGTCTTGCCGGCAATGGCGTCGACGATCTGTTCGTTGGAAAGGGACATTGTGTTTACCTTTGGAAATTATCTGGGATTAGGGTTCGTAGAACCGTAAAGACGTCGAACTCAGGCTTCGGCCGGGGCTTCGGCAGCGGCTTCCGCCGGCGCTTCGCCACCACCCTGCTGGTCGGCCACGGCCTTGACGGCGCGGGCGAACATCGAGGCGGGTTCGGCCAGCACGCGGGCCAGCATGGCCAGCGCCTGATCACGGGTCGGCAGCGACGCCAGGACGTCCACATGGCTGGCCGGATACAGCTGGCCACCCACGGAAACGACCTTCGGCTGCAGCTTGTCGTTACCCTTGGCGAATTCCTTGATCAGGCGACCGGCAGCGCCGGGCTCCTCGGTCGAAAACGCATACAGCAGCGGACCGACGAGCTTGTCCTGGACAACCTCGAACTCGGTACCGGCGATGGCACGCACGGCCAGCGTGTTCTTGACAACCTTCAAGAACACACCGGTCTCGCGGGCCTTCTTGCGCATCGCGGTCATTTGGCTGACCGTGGTGCCTGCGTATTCGGCAGCGACCAGGGAGTGCGCCTTGGCGGCGACGTCTGCCAGTTCGGCGACTACTTCTTGCTTCTGGGACAGATTGAGAGCCATACACTCCTCACTTATTGACTCCGCTCGCGGCTCCTGCCGTTCGCGGTCCTGGACGGCGTCCATCCTGGATGCCGGGGACTTGCGGTCCCGTCGGTGGCCTGTCTGACTGGCCGGCCTTGCGGCCAGCACCAGAAAACTTCCAGAAGGCGGCACCATCTGCGCAGGCGCACTCCCTTTCGGGGGTGGATTAAGCGATCCCGCTAGCCACGACGGCGATTCCCTGCCAACACGAGCCTCCGTGCCCGTCGTCGTTGCGCGCTGACCGCACCTGCGGTCTTTGACGGCTGTCGCTTGCACCGGAACCCCGGTTTGGGCGACTGCCCTCAAAATTTTTGCCGTCGTTCCCGCGAAGGCGGGAACCCGGCGACTTTCTTGTTTCTCCGGCGACTCAGACTTCAAGTCGCTGGATCCCCGCTTGAGCAGCCATTCGGCGGCTAAAAGCCGCGGGGATGACGAACTGACAAAGCCGCGCGCTTTGCGCGCGGGTCAGTTCGTCACTTCAGGGACAGCGAGGACTGGTCGACGGTGACGCCGGGGCCCATGGTCGAGCTGACCGAGATCTTCTGCAGGTACTGGCCCTTGGAGGTGGCCGGCTTGGCCTTCACCAGGTCGATCAGCAGCGCCTGCAGGTTCGACTTCAGCGCTTCGTCTTCGAAGCTGGCCTTGCCGATCGTGCAATGGATGATGCCGGCCTTGTCGGTGCGGTAGCGCACCTGGCCCGACTTGGCGTTCTTGACCGCCTCGGCCGGGTTCGGCGACACGGTGCCGACCTTCGGGTTCGGCATCAGGCCACGCGGGCCCAGCACCGTACCCAGCTTGCCGACCACGCGCATCGCGTCCGGCGTGGCGATGACCACGTCGTAGTTGATGTCGCCGGCCAGCATCTTCTCGGCCAGGTCGTCCATGCCGACGGCTTCGGCGCCAGCGGCGGCGGCTTCGTCGGCCTTGGCGCCGGCCGGGGCGAACACCGCCACGCGGACCGACTTGCCGGTACCGGCGGGCAGCACGGTCGAACCGCGCACCTGCTGGTCGGACTTCTTGGCGTCCACGCCCAGGCGCACGGCCACGTCGACGGACTCGACGAACTTGGACTTGACCGCGGTCTTGATGATCTTCAGGGCCTCGTCAATGGCGTACGCCTTGCCGGGGGTCACGGCGGCCAGGATGGCCTTCTGTCGCTTGTTCTGTGCCATCTCTTAACCCTCTACCGTCAGGCCCATGGAGCGGGCGGAACCCGCGATCGTGCGCACCGCTGCGTCCAGGTCGGCCGCGGTCAGGTCGGGTTCCTTCGCCTTGGCGATGTCCTCGAGCTGCTTGCGGGTGACCTTGCCCACCTTCTCGGTGTTCGGGCGCTTGGAGCCGGACGTGATGCCGACGGCCTTCTTCAGCAGGATCGACGCCGGCGGCGTCTTCGTGATGAAGGTGAAGGTACGGTCGGAATAGGCCGTGATGACCACCGGAATCGGCAGGCCCGGCTCCAGCTTCTGCGTGGCGGCGTTGAACGCCTTGCAGAATTCCATGATGTTCAGGCCGCGCTGACCCAGCGCAGGACCGACCGGCGGCGAGGGGTTGGCCTGACCGGCCTTCACCTGCAGCTTGATGTAACCGACAACTTTCTTTGCCATGTGAGTGCTCTCCGGGTGCTAGCGCCTGGGTTTCAGGCTCCCCATCGGACCGGGAAAATCACGCGTCCCGGCATCGCGTTTTCTTGAACGCGCCAATGGCCACCCGAGGGCGGCCATGGCTCCTGCCCGGCATCGCCGTCAGGGAGCCGCGCAGTATATCAGGGTTTTACGGTCCCGACTGAATACGCCGGGCCGCCGGATCAGGCCTTTTCGACCTGCCCGAATTCCAGCTCCACCGGGGTGGAACGACCGAAGATCAGCACCGCGACACGCAGGCGGCTCTTCTCGTAATTGACTTCCTCGACCACGCCGTTGAAGTCGTTGAACGGACCGTCGGTGACGCGGACCATCTCGCCCGGCTCGAACAGGACCTTGGGCTTGGGCTTCTCGACGCCTTCCTGGACGCGGTCGAGGATGGCAGCCGCCTCTTCGTCGCGGATCGGCAGCGGACGGTCGGCGGTACCGCCGATGAAGCCGAGGACCTTCGAGGTGTCCTTCACCAGATGCCAGCTCTCGCTGTCCATCCGCGGGATGCCGCCCTCGTCATGGGTCTCGATCTGGACCAGCACGTAGCCCGGGAAGAACTTGCGCTCGGAACGGCGCTTCTGGCCGGAGCGCATCTCCACAACTTCCTCGGTCGGGACCAGGACGTCGCCGAACTTTTCCTGCATCTCGTCGCGGACGATGCGGTCGCGAAGGGCCTGGGCCACCGACTTCTCGAAGCCCGAGTAGGCATGGACGACATACCAACGCTTCACTGCGGCACTCTCCTCAACGACCAAAATTCAGGAACAGCTCGATCGCTTTCTGGATGCCGAAATCGAAGGCGGCCAGGATCAGGCTCAGGATGATGACCACGATGACGACCACCCAGGTCGTGCGGGTCGCTTCCTCGCGGGTCGGCCATACGACCTTGCGCAGTTCGAAACGCGATTCGGACAGGAACTCGCGCGTGTCGCGACCCTTGCCGGTCTGCAGGAACACCAGCGCACCCAGCACCAGTCCCGCGACGACAGCCAGTGCGCGCACCGGCGTGGCCCACTGGCCATTGAACCACCACCATGCGACCAGGCCGCCGACGACCAGCGCCAGCGCCAGCGCGTACTTGGCGATGTCCGCTGCGGGCGTACCGGCTTTGGATTGTTCGACCTTGCTGTTCAAGTCAGTTGTCGCTCTTTGCTTTGGGGAGTGCCGGGGATCCGGACTCCGCGGGGAAGGAAGTGGCACGCCAGGAGGGACTCGAACCCCCAACCTGCGGTTTTGGAGACCGCTGCTCTGCCAATTGAGCTACTGGCGTATCGATTTGCTACAACCTTCCCTTAGACGGCGAAGGCGGACCGAGGTTCCGGTCCGCCCTTGTCGCTTCGCCAGGCACTGGATCCCCGCATTCGCGGGGATGACGGCCTGACGAAGCCGGACGGGCTGGCCCGTCCGGGTCAGGACGTCACTTGATGATCTTGGCCACCACGCCGGCGCCGACGGTACGGCCGCCTTCGCGGATCGCGAAACGCAGGCCTTCGTCCATCGCCACCGGGTTGATCAGGGTGACCACCATCTTGATGTTGTCGCCCGGCATGACCATTTCCACGCCTTCCGGCAGGGTCACGGCACCCGTGATGTCGGTCGTGCGGAAGTAGAACTGCGGACGGTAGCCCTTGAAGAACGGCGTGTGACGGCCGCCTTCGTCCTTGCTCAGCACGTAGACTTCGGCTTCGAACTCGGTGTGCGGGGTGATCGAACCCGGCTTGGCCAGCACCTGGCCACGCTCCACGTCGTCACGCTTGGTGCCGCGCAGCAGCAGACCGGCGTTGTCGCCCGCCTGGCCCTGGTCCAGCAGCTTGCGGAACATTTCCACGCCCGTGACCGTGGTCTTCTGGGTCGGACGGATACCGACGATCTCGATTTCCTCGCCCACCTTGATCACGCCGCGCTCGATACGGCCGGTCACCACGGTGCCGCGGCCCGAGATCGAGAACACGTCTTCCACCGGCATCAGGAACGGCTTGTCGACGTCGCGCTCCGGGGTCGGGATCCAGCTGTCCAGCGCATCGACCAGCTTCAGGATCGCCGGCACGCCGATCTCGCTCTGGTCGCCTTCCAGCGCCAGACGGGCCGAGCCCGAGATGATCGGGGTGTCGTCGCCCGGGAACTCGTACTTGCTCAGCAGCTCACGGACTTCCATTTCGACCAGCTCGAGCAGCTCGGCGTCGTCGACCATGTCGGCCTTGTTCAGGAACACGACGATGTACGGCACACCGACCTGGCGCGAGAGCAGGATGTGCTCGCGGGTCTGCGGCATCGGGCCGTCGGCGGCCGAGCACACCAAGATCGCGCCGTCCATCTGGGCCGCACCGGTGATCATGTTCTTCACGTAGTCGGCGTGGCCGGGGCAATCCACGTGCGCGTAGTGGCGCGAGGCCGATTCGTATTCCACGTGGGCCGTGGAGATCGTGATGCCGCGCGCCTTCTCTTCCGGCGCCGCGTCGATCGCGTCATAGGCCTTGAACTCGCCACCGAAACGCTCCGCGCCGATCTTCGTCAGCGCCGCCGTCAGCGTCGTCTTGCCGTGGTCAACGTGACCAATCGTGCCCACGTTCACGTGGGGCTTGGTGCGTTCGAACTTACCCTTTGCCAT
>NZ_PDWW01000016.1 GCF_010093445.1 Pseudoxanthomonas japonensis
GGGGAGTGTGGGGCATGGGGCCTGCCTGTGGAACGGGCGAAGAGGATGGAAACGAGTCTACGCAGCGGGCGCGCGGATGGAACGGCTTGCGGCTGGCCTTGGCAGGATCGGGCAAGGATCGACGAGGAACCGGATATCGAGGCCGCGGGCCCGGCGCCCAGACTGCGCTCCGTCCCGGCGCACCCCGCGCCGTGCTTCCCCCAACGAGGTGTCCCATGTCCGGAATCGAAGGAAAAGTCATCGCCATCACCGGTGCCAGCAGCGGCATCGGCGAAGCCGCCGCCCGCGAACTCGCCCGCCGCGGCGCGAAGGTCTTGCTCGGCGCACGCCGCACCGACCGGCTCGAGCAGCTGGTCGCCGGGATCGAAGCCGCCGGCGGTACCGCCCGCCAGCGTGCGCTCGACGTCACCCGTCTCGACGACGTGCAGGCCTTCGTCGACTTCGCCCGCAACGAGTTCGGCCGGCTCGACGTGATCGTCAACAATGCAGGCGTGATGCCGCTGTCGCCGCTGGCTGCACTGAAGATCGACGAATGGAACCAGATGATCGACGTCAACCTCCGCGGCGTGCTGCACGGCATCGCCGCCGCGCTGCCGGTGATGCAGGCCCAGGGCGGCGGCCAGATCATCAACGTCGCCTCCACCGCCGGCCATCGCGTGTGGCCCAGCGCTGCGGTGTACTGCGCCACCAAGCATGCCGTGATCGCGCTGTCAGAAGGCCTGCGGCAGGAGCACGACAACCTGCGTGTCACCGTGGTGTCGCCGGGCGTGACCACCAGCGAACTGGCGGAGACCACCAGCGATACCGGCATCAAGGCATGGCTCGAGGACTTCCGCCAGGTCGCGATTCCCGCCGAGGCGATCGCGCGCGCCATCGCCTACGCGGTGGAGCAACCCGACGACGTGGATGTGAGCGAAGTCATCGTACGACCGGCGGCGAGCGCGAACTAAGCGTTCCATCGCGAGGGGTTGCCGTCGCGACGACGGGGGAGTGCAATGGTGCACTCCCCCGTTTCAGGATCCCTCCCATGGAATACCGCTATCTCGGCGCATCCGGCTTCCGCGTGCCCGTCCTCTCCTTCGGCACCGGCACCTTCGGAGGACAGGGTGCGTTGTTCAGCGCATGGGGGAGCACCGACGTCGCCGAGGCACGCCGCCTGGTCGACGTCTGCCTCGATGCCGGCCTCAACATGTTCGACAGCGCCGACGTCTATTCGAAGGGCGCGGCCGAGGAGATCCTCGGCGAAGCCATCAAGGGCAAGCCACGCGATGCGCTGATCATTTCCACCAAGGCGACCTTCCGCTTCGGCGACGGCGAAAACCAGGTCGGTTCCTCGCGCCATCACCTGATCAATGCCGTCGATGCCGCGCTGAAGCGGCTCGGTACCGACTACATCGACCTGTTCCAGCTGCATGGCTTCGACGCGCGCCCGCCGGTGGAGGAAGTACTGTCCACGCTGGATACGCTGGTGAAGGCCGGCAAGATCCGCTACCTCGGCGTCTCCAACTTCTCCGGCTGGCACCTGATGAAGTCGCTCGCCGCCGCCGACCGCCATGGCTGGACGCGCTACGTCGCGCACCAGGCGTACTACTCGCTGGTCGGCCGCGACTATGAGCACGAACTGATGCCGCTCGCCGCCGACCAGGGCGTCGGCGCCGTGGTGTGGAGCCCGCTGGGCTGGGGCCGCCTGACCGGCAAGATCCGTCGCGGCCAGCCGCTGCCCGAGAACAGCCGCCTGCAGTCGCAGACCGCGCAGGACGCCGGCCCGCAGGTCGATATCGACTACCTGTACGACGTGGTCGATGCACTGGACGAGATCGCGCAGGAAACCGGCAAGTCGATCCCGCAGGTCGCGCTGAACTGGCTGCTGCAGCGGCCGACCGTCAGCACCGTGGTGATCGGTGCGCGCAACGAGGAACAGCTGAAGCAGAACCTGGGCGCGGTCGGCTGGAACCTGACCGCGGAGCAGGTGGCGAAGCTGGATGCTGCCAGCCAGCGTCCGAAACCGTATCCGTACTGGCACCAGGCCGGCTTCGCCTACCGCAATCCCGCCCCGGTCTGACGGTCGCGTCGCACGATCCGTCGGCCTCGTGATCCTGTAGGAGCGCCCCATGGGCGCGATGCGCTGGGTGAAATCGCGAGAACGGCATCGCGCCCAAGGGGCGCTCCTACAAAATCAGCTGTCGAGGCCGACCCTCCCAAGCGGGAGGAATTGCTAGAGTCACGTCTCCTTGTTAGTCCCGGAGTTCCGATGCGCCTGCACGCCCGTGTGGTGAATGTCCTCGCCGCCGTCCTGTCCGTCGCCTGCGCGCCCGCGTTCGCGGCGACGACCTACGTCAAGGCGGGCCGCCTGCTGGATGTGGAATCGGGTCGCGTGCTGACCGATCAGGCCATCGTCATCGAGGACACGCGCATCACCGCCATCGGCCCGGCCGCGAGCACGCCCGTACCGGCCGGCGCGACGGTGCACGACCTGTCGACGAAGACCGTGCTGCCCGGGTTGATGGATGCGCACGTGCACCTGCATGGCGATGCCGACCTGCAGGGCTATCGTCGCTTGGCGATCTCGCTGCCGGCCGCCGCCATCAAGGGTGCGAAGAACGCACGCACCACGCTGCTCGCCGGCTTCACCACCGTGCGCGTGCCGGGATCGCCGGGCTACGCGGACGTGGCGTTGCGCGATGCGATCGCGAACGGTGAAGTGGAAGGGCCGCGCATCCTGGCGGGAGGCATCGCCATCGGCATCACCGGCGGCCACTGCAGCGACAACAACCTGCTGCCGGCCGAATACAAGGCGGTGGGCGAGGGCGTGGCCGACGGCCCGTGGGCCGTGCGCCAGAAGGTGCGGCAGGACGTGAAGTTCGGCGCCGACTTCATCAAGACGTGCTCGACCGGCGGCGTGCTGTCCAAGGGCACCGAAGTCGGCGCGCCCCAGTATTCGCTGGAAGAACTGAAGGCCCTCGTCGACGAAGCGCATGCGCTTGGCCGCAAGGTCGCCTCGCACGCGCACGGCGCCACCGGCATCCGCAATGCGCTGCTGGCCGGCGTGGACTCCATCGAGCACGCCAGCTTCATCGACGACGACGGCATCGCGCTGGCGAAGAAGCACGGCGCCGTGCTGGTGATGGACATCTACAACACCGAATACATCCTGGGCGAAGGCGAGAAAGCCGGCTTCCTGCCCGAATCGCTGGAGAAGGAGCGCCGCGTCGGCGCCACCCAGCGCGAGAACTTCCGCAAGGCCCACCAGGCCGGCGCCATCATGGGCTTCGGCACCGATGGCGGCGTCTATCCGCATGGCCTCAATGCGCGCCAGTTCTCGCGCATGGTGCAGTTCGGCATGACCCCGCTGCAGGCGATCCGCTCAGCCACCGTCGTCAACGCGCGCCTGTTCGGCATCGACAAGGACGTGGGCGTGCTGAAACCGGGCTACTCGGCCGACCTGATCGCCGTCGACGGCGACCCGCTGCAGGATGTCGCCGTGCTGGAGAACGTCGGCTTCGTGATGAAGCAGGGCCGCGTCTACAAGAACACCGCGAAGGAATGAGGCGCAGCGCATGTCCAAGCCTGTGAAGATCGATTTCGTCTCCGACGTCGCCTGTCCCTGGTGCGCGATCGGCTTGGCGGCGCTGGAGCGCGCCATCGCCAGCGTGGGTGGCGACCTGCAGGTGGAGCTGCACTTCCAGCCGTTCGAACTGAACCCCGACATGGTCGCCCAGGGCGAGTCCATCGCGGACCACCTCGGTCGCAAGTACGGGCTAAGCGCGGAGCAGCTGGCGCAGAACGGCGAAGCGCTGCGACAGCGCGGCGAAGCGCTCGGGGTGCGCATCGATCTGCAGAAGCGCGACCGCATCTACAACACCTTCGATGCGCACCGCCTGCTGCACTGGGCGGGCGAGCTCGGCGCGGCGCAGCAGCAGGCGCTCAAGCGCGCGCTGCTGCAGGCCTACCATGGCGACGGGCGCAACGTGTCCGACCGCGACACGCTGGTGGAGATCGCCGCGGCGGTCGGCCTGGATGCCGGCGAAGCGCGGCGCATCCTGGAGACGGACACCTATGCCGCCCAGGTTCGCGAACGCGAGCACTTCTACCAGCAGCACGGCATCCGCGCGGTGCCGTCGGTGATCTTCAACGATCGCCACCTGGTGCAGGGCGGCCAGCCACCCGAGGTGTTCGAACAGGCGCTTCGGCAGCTGGCCGGGATCAGCGGCTGACCCGGGTGTAGCGCGTCTCCACCGCCCGCATCTCCTCGCCCTGCGGGGTGATGTTGAACATGGTGATGACCAGCGTGTCCGGGTCGCGCTGATCCAGCGTTGTGCGCCAGCCCCAGCGCGGGCCGCCCTGACCGTCGCCATAACTGCCGAGTACATCGGCGCAAGGGGCACGGCCGCTGCCGGTCGAGAACATGATGCTGGTGCCGGTGCCGAAGCTTTCCACCCAGGCGGATTCCCAGTTCCCTTCGTCCAGGTGGTAGCCGTAAATCACGACGCCCTCGACAGGTTCGTCGTTGTAGCGGGTTTCGTATTCGTGGATCAGGAAGCGTCCGCCCAGCACGCTGCGGATGCGCCCGCGCTGCGGCGCTTCGCAGGCCAGTGCGTCAGGCGAGAACCACAAGCGGAAGCGGCCTTCCCAGTCGCCAACCATCTGCGCGAGTTGCCGGTGCCGGCCGGTCGCCAGCGATGCTTCGAATGCCTGTTTGCCCATGGCGTCGGTCTCCCGGTAGTGGGTGGGCATCATGACATCCACCCAAGGACACGCGCGTGGAGGGGTTTCCGTGTCGGAGAGCCCGGCGGCTCAGCCGTGGCGCGCCAGCAGGATGGCCTCGTTGCTCGGCATCTCGACGACCACAGCGGTCTGTATGCCATGGTGCTGGTGCAGGGTGGCGGCCAGCAGCTTGGCGCTTTCGCGCGCATCGCCGAGGTTGTCGAACCAGTCGCGACCGTACTGGCCTTCGTAGAGTTGCCAGCCTTTGTCGTTGGCGGCGATGGTGAACAGCAGGCGGGGCATGACGGACTCCAGTCAACACGCCGGGCAGGGAACCGGCGTGGGAACTGTGCGCGAATGTGTCACCTATCACATTCGGCGGACGCCCCGGATGTGCGTAGGAAAAATCCTACGCGGCTGTAGGACTGGTCCGTGGCGTCAGCGCAGGAGGGGCTCGAGGGCCTTCCACACGTGGTCGCGCAGTTTGGGTTGCGCACTGGCGACCGGGTGCAGGTTGTCGGCCTGGTAGGCACTGCGGTCGAGCGCGATGGGTTCCAGCAGGAACGGGAGCAGGGCGATGTCGTACTGCTTGGCGAGTGCGCTGAAGTTCTGCTCGAACCCGCGCGTGTAGTCGGGTCCGTAGTTCGGCGGCATGCGCATGCCGATCAGCAGCACCTTCGCCTTGCCGGCCTGCGCGGCCTTGACCATCTTCTCGAGGTTGGCGCGCGTCTGCGCCAGCGGCAGCCCCCGCAGACCATCGTTGGCGCCGAGCGCGATGACGACCACCGCAGGCGTGTGCCGCTGCAGTTCCGCCGCGATGCGTGCCGCACCGCCGGCGGTGGTCTCGCCGCTGATGCTCGCGTTGACGACGCGCCAGCCCGGCTTCGTCTTGCCGATGCGGTCCCCGGTCAGCGATACCCAGCCCTGTGCCGGCGCGAGACCATAGGCGGCGGACAGCGAATCGCCCATCACCAGGATGGTGCGCGCCCCCTTCGCCGGCGCGGCCGATGCCGTCTGCGCTGCGACGGGCCGTGCGAACAACGCGACGAGCAGCAGCAGCGACAGGCTCGCCAGCCATTGCATGCATGCGCGACGGGCCCCATACCTGTTCAAATTAAGAAACATTTAATCCGTGCTCCCGATGATCCACAAAATGACCGACGAGACGATCATGGCCGACGCCAGCAGACTCCCCACTGAAGCCGCCACCCGCCACGCCGTCCTGGACGTGGAGGGGCTCGGCAAGCATGTTCCACTGCCCGATGGCGACCTGACGATACTCGAGGACATCGGCTTCCGCATCGAACACGGCGACACCGTCGCCATCGTCGGCGCCTCGGGCTCGGGCAAGAGCACGCTGCTGTCGCTGCTGGCCGGCCTCGACGTGCCCAGCACGGGCGCAGTGACGCTGGACGGGGAGCGCCTGTCCGACCTGGATGAAGACGGCCGGGCGCGCGTGCGTGGCGACAAGGTCGGATTCGTGTTCCAGAGCTTCCAGTTGCTGCCGTCGCTGACCGCGCTGGAGAACGTCATGCTGCCACTGGAGTTGCGTGGCGATACCGATGTCGAAGGGCCGGCGCGGCAGATCCTGGAGAAGGTTGGTCTCGGCCAGCGCCTCGGTCATTACCCGCGCCAGCTGTCCGGTGGCGAACAGCAGCGCGTCGCGCTGGCGCGCGCGTTCGTCACGCGGCCGTCGCTGCTGTTCGCGGACGAGCCGACAGGCAATCTCGACACGCATACCGGGCAGGCGATCATCGAACTGCTGTTCGCGCTGAACGCCGATGCCGGTACCACGCTGGTGCTGGTCACGCATGACGACCACCTCGCGGCAAGATGCCGGCGCCTCATCCGGCTGGATGCCGGTCGCCTGCAAGGCGCCGCCGCATGATGACGCTGGCGCTGGCATGGCGCCAGTTGCGGCGCGACCTCGCCGCGGGGGATGTGCGCATCCTGTTCGCGGCGCTGGTGCTGGCCGTCGTCGCGGTGACTTCGGTCGGCTTCGTCCCCGATCGCGCGGAACGTGCGCTGGCGATCGAGGCGAACCGCCTGCTCGGCGGCGACGTGGTCGTGCGCGGCGATGCGCCGCCGACCGATGCCTTGCGCACGCTGGCCGCGGCGCCGGGCCTGCGCGCGACCGAGACGCAGGAGTTGCAGAGCATGATCCGCGCAGGCGAATCGCTCTCGCTGGGCGACTTGCGTGCACTGGGCGACGGCTTCCCGCTGCGCGGCAGCTTCCGCGTGGTCGACCGCACCGGCGGCGTCGAACGCGATGCCGGTGGCATTCCCGCGCCGGGCACGCTGTGGATCAGCCAGGCGGGCGCGGAGACGTTGGGCGCCAGGCCGGGCGACGAGATCGGCATCGGTACGCGCACGCTGAAACTGGCGGCGCTGGTGACGCAGGAGCCGGATGCGGCGCTCGACTACTTCAACGTCGCGCCGAAGGTGTTCCTCAATCTCGCCGATCTGCCGTCCACCGGCCTGGTGCAGGAAGGCAGCCGCCTGCGCTACCGCCTGGTCGTCGCCGGCGATGCCGCGGCCGTCGAGACCTTCACAGCGGGGGTCAAGCCACAGCTGGCGCGCGGCCAGCGCATGGAGACCATCCAGGATGCGCGGCCGGAAGTCCGCTCGGCGCTGGATCGCGCCAGCCGCTTCCTCGGCCTCGCCGCGCTGGTGTCGGTCGTGCTGGCGGCCGTCGCGGTGGCGATGGCCGCGCGCCGGCACAGCGAGCGGCATCTGTCCGGCACCGCGGTGATGCGCTGCCTGGGCGCGCAGCAGCGCACGCTGGTCGGCATCCATGTCGGTGAGCTGGTGCTGCTCGGGCTCGCTGCCTGTACGGTCGGCGTGCTGATCGCGTTCGGCCTGCAATGGGGCATCGGCAGTTGGCTGCAGCGATCGCTGGAGATCGATATTCCGCCGGCGGGGCTGATGCCCGCGCTGCAGGGCTATGGCGTGGGCATGATCGTGCTGCTCGCCTTCGGCGCGCCGCCGGTGCTGGCGCTGCGTCGCGTACCGGCGTTGCGCGTGCTGCGCCGCGACCTCGACCGTACCGAGCCGAGTGCGTGGCTGGTGGCATTGACCGGTTTCATCGGCCTCGGCGCGCTGCTGTGGTGGAAGGCGGGCTCGCCGACGCTGGGCACGGCGATGCTGGTCGGCATCGCCGGCACGCTCGCGGTGCTCGCACTGCTGGCGTGGATGCTGATCCTGCTGGTGCGGCGCGTGCGCTCGCGCCTGCGCGGCAGCCTGCGCTACGGCCTGGCGAACGTCAGTCGTCGCGCGGGCACGTCGATCGCGCAGGTGTCGGCGCTGGGCCTGGGCCTGATGGCGCTGCTGCTGCTGACCTTCGTGCGCACCGACCTGCTCGACCGCTGGCAGCTCGCGCTGTCGGCGAATGCGCCGAACCGTTTCATCATCAACGTGCAGCCGGACCAGGTGGATCCGGTAAAGAGCTTCATGCAGGGCCGTGGCCTGTCGGCGGTCGATCTCTACCCGATGATCCGTGGCCGCCTGGTCGAGCTCAACGGCAAGCCCACCAGTGGCGCCGACTACGAGGACGCCGACGAGCGCACCCAGCGCCGGGCCGACCGCGAGTTCAACCTGTCGATGGCGGCGACGCTGCGCGACGACAACAAGGTGACCGCCGGCGAATTCTGGACAGGTCGCACGCCAGCGTCGCCGGAGCTGTCGGTGGAGGAAGGTTTCGCTGACGGGTTGGGATGGAAACTTGGCGACCAGGTGGCCTTCGACATCGCCGGGCAGCGTTTCGAGGGTCGCATCACCAGCCTGCGCAGCGTCGACTGGGAAAGCTTTCGGCCGAACTTCTTCGTCGTCGCGTCGCCGGGCGCACTCGATGGCTACTCGGCCAGCTACATCACCGCGGTCAGCGTGCCGACGGGCGATACCGCCTTCACCCGCGAACTGGTCAACCAGTTCCCCAATCTGTCGGTGATCGACGTCGAGGCCGTGCTGAAGCAGGTGCGCAGCACGGCCGAGCAGGTCTCACAGGTGGTGCAGGTGGTGTTCTGGTTCTCGCTCGCGGCTGGCCTGCTGGTGCTGATGGCGGCGGTGAGCGCCAGCCAGGACGAACGCCTGCTGGAAGGTGGCGTGATGCGCGTACTCGGCGGCAGCCGCCGCCAGTTGCGCCTGGCGCAGGCATCGGAGTTCGCGGCGATCGGCTTGCTGGCTGGCTTGGTCGCGGCGATCGCCGCGTCCGTGCTGTCGGGCGTGGTGGCCACCCAGGTGTTCGAGTTGCCGTGGAAGGCTAACTGGCAGCTGGCTGCCATCGGCGGTGGCCTCGGCATGCTGGCCGCGCTGGCTGCGGGTCTGTTCGCGACGAGAAAAGTGCTGGATGCGCCGCCGTCGGTGACGCTGCGCGAGTTGCAATCCTGATCGGTTTTCAGCGCAAGCGCGGGCAGTGATGGACGCGCGCATGTCGCGCTTTTGAATCGTCCATGAACTTGCGAAACCCCTGCCACGGGTGGCTATCGCTCAAAAAAGGCTTGTTTTCAGCGCTTTTGTGATTTGCCGCGACGCATCATTGTCTTTACCCTGAATCGAATGGATGAATTTCGAAGGGGGTGGGGCCGCGTGTTCTTGCGTAGTGTTTTGATGACGTGCATCACCGGCGCAGCCGCGTTCGCGATGGCCACCGCACAGGCGGAGGAAGCGGGCGACGGTATCGATCTGGGTGGCGCGGTCAGGTTCAACTACGGCTGGCTCGATTACGGACCATCGAGTGGATTCGATCCCGAACTCGTGCGGATCGATGCGAAAGGCCGCGACGGCGACGCCTTCTTTTCCCTGCAGTATCGCTGGTACGACGGCTTCGACGCCGTCCACCATGCGTATGCCGGGTGGTCGCTAGACGACGATTCCGACATCCGTGTCGGCGTGCAGCAGGTGCCGTTCGGGCTGTTGCCCTACGCCTCGCAGAGTTTCTGGTTCGGTTCGGGTTATTACCTCGGCATCGAGGACGACTACGACCTGGGCCTGGTGTGGCAGCGCGGCGATGCGCGGCACCAGTGGCACGCCGGCGTGTTCGCCGGGGACGAGTACGGAACGGGCGGTCGTCCGGGCCGCTATTCGTTCGATGTCGCGACCACCGCTGCGCATCCGTACCGCGAGCGCGAGCGGATCAACCTGCGTTACCAGCATGTCCGCGACGTCGCCGGCGGCGAGATGGCGCTGGGTGCTTCGCTGTTCTCCGGACGCATCGAGGATCGCGGCAGCGGCGGGCATCATGGCCACCAGGGTGCGGCACTGCACGGACAATGGCGTCACGATGCGTGGACCGTGCAGGCGCAATGGGCGCGCTACCGGTACGACGTGCCGGGTGACCGCGTGTCGCTGTCGGCGTTCCTGTTCCCGTTCGACATTGCAGCTGAGGCCGATGTGCCGAGCCTCAACGTGGCCTATGCCGTGCCACGCAGCGGCTGGTTCGATGGCATCACCTGCTACAACAACCTCAGTACCACTCAGCCCACTGGAGGGGCAGGTCTGAAGCCCTCGTGGCAGAACGTCACCGGCTGCAGCTTCGCCAAGGACAGGATGTTCACCTACGTGGACTGGATCGCCGGCCGCAACATGTGGTTCGTCGGTGGGCCCGGCGTGGGCATCGAAGCACCCGGTTCGGAGCGCTGGCGCTCGCGCCTCAACATCAATGTCGGCTTCTATTTCTAGCGCAGGCGCCGTGCAGGCGCATTCGACGACGTATCCCTGCCTGCCCGCGGTATGCTGCGGTCGGGCTCTCGAGAAGGAGCATCATCATGACGGATGAAGTCATGCCACCCCGCGCACCGCGTGCGCGCATCCTCCCCCAGGTCTTCTACCCCTCGGCGGCCCTCGTGCTGGCGCTGGTGGCGTTCTCGCTGCTCGCGCCCGAGACCGCCGAACGCTATTTCGGCGTCGCCAAGACGTGGGTCGCCCAGGATGCAGGCTGGTTCACCGTGCTGGCGGTGGCCGGATTCCTGGTCTTCATCGTCGGCGTGGCGGTGAGCGGTTTCGGCCGGCTCAAGCTGGGCCCCGACCACAGCCAGCCGGACTACAACTACGCCACCTGGTTCGCCATGCTGTTCGCCGCCGGCATGGGCATCGGCCTGATGTACTTCGGCGTGGCCGAGCCGATCATGCATTTCGCCGATCCGCCGGTGGGCGACGCGCAGACGGTCGCGGCCGCGCGCCAGGCCATGCGCATCACCTTCTTCCATTGGGGCATCCACGCGTGGGCCATCTACGCGGTGGTCGCGTTGTCGCTGGCCTACTTCGCCTACCGCCACGGTCTGCCGCTGCGTATCCGGTCCTCGCTGTATCCGCTGATCGGCGAACGCATCCATGGCCCCATCGGCCATGCGGTCGATACCTTCGCAGTGCTGGGCACGATCTTCGGCCTGGCCACGTCGCTCGGCCTGGGCGTCATCCAGATCAACTCCGGCCTGCACTATCTGTTCGATGCGCCCGTGGGGACCGGGGTGCAGATCGCGCTGATCGCGGTCATTACCCTGGTGGCCACGGTGTCGGCGTTCACCGGACTGGATCGCGGCGTCCGCCGTCTGTCCGAGGTGAACATGCTGCTGGCCGTGCTGCTGCTGGCGTTCATCCTGCTGATGGGACCCACCGTGCACCTGCTGCAGGCGTTCGTGCAGAACACGGGCATGTACATCTCCAGCGTGTTCGGCATGACGTTCAACCTGTATGCCTACGAGCCGTCGGGCTGGATCGGCGGCTGGACGCTGTTCTACTGGGGCTGGTGGATCGCGTGGTCGCCGTTCGTGGGCATGTTCATCGCGCGCATCTCGCGTGGGCGCACGATCCGCGAGTTCGTCGTCGGCGTGCTGCTGGTGCCGCTGGGCTTCACCTTCCTGTGGATGACCATCTACGGCAACAGCGCGCTGCACATGGTCATGACCGAAGGCAAGGAAACGCTGGTACAGGCAGTGGCCAACGACAGCTCCGTCGCCATCTACCAGTTCCTGGAGGGCCTGCCGCTGGCCGGCGTCACCTCCGCGGTAGCGACGCTGCTGGTCGTCATCTTCTTCGTGACGTCGGCCGATTCGGGTGCGCTGGTGATCGACATGCTGTCGTCGAAGGGCGAAGAAGAGTCGCCGGTCTGGCAGCGCATCTTCTGGGCGCTGCTGGTGGGGGTGATCGCCATTGCGCTGCTGGCGGCCGGTGGCCTGACCTCGCTGCAGGCCGGCACGATCGCGGCCGCGCTGCCGTTCACCGTGGTCATGATCCTGATGTGCTGGGGCATGGTGCGCGCGATGCGTCTGGACGTGACCAGGCGGCAGGTGCTGCGGAGCGCGCGCGCGGCGCCGTTGGCGCTGGCCGGCGCGGATTGGAAGGGGCGCCTGCGTACGCTGGTGCATCAGCCGCGGCAGGCGGAAGTGAAGGCGTTCCTGTTGGAGAGCGTGCGCCCGGCGCTGGCCGAGGTTGCCGCCGAACTGCAGGCGCAGGGACTGACCGCTGGTGTCGGCGGTGGCGAGGACGGCCGCGTCTGGTTGGAGGTCGGCCACGGCGAGGAAATGGATTTCTTCTATTCGGTGCGGCCACAGCCTTACCAGCCGCCCGCGTTCGTGCTGGACGATCCGCGTCGCCATCGCGATGACGCATCCATGTACTACAGGGCCGAAGTCCACCTGCGCGAAGGCGGGCAGGATTACGACGTGATGGGGTGGCGCAAGCAGGACATCATCCACGACGTCCTGGACCAGTACCACCGTCACCTGCAGTTCCTCGATACGGTGCGCTGAAAAAAAGCGGGCCATCCATCCGGATGGCCCGCCTGGCCGGGGTGGCGCTTCACCCCTTGATGCACACCACCTGACGCAGCGTGTGGACGACTTCCACCAGGTCGGACTGCGCGGCCATCACCGCGTCGATGTCCTTGTAGGCCGCTGGCGATTCGTCGATCACTCCCGCATCCTTGCGGCATTCGACATGCGCCGTCGCCTCGCGATGCTGCGACAGCGTGATCTGCTGGCGCGCGGCGGTACGGCTCATCACGCGGCCGGCGCCGTGGCTGCAGCTGTGGAAGCTGTCCGCATTGCCCCTGCCGCGCACGATGAAGCTCTTCGCGCCCATGCTGCCGGGAATGATCCCCAGCTCGCCGGCACGCGCGCTCACCGCACCCTTGCGGGTCACCAGCAGGTCCACGCCACCGTGCGTCTCCTTCTGCACGTAGTTGTGGTGGCAGTTGACCGCCATCTTCTCCAACTGGAACTTCGGCAGACGATGGCGCATCTCGGCCAGCACGCGCGACATCATCGCCTCGCGGTTCTCGCGGGCATAGTCCTGCGCCCACGACACCGCTTCCACGTAGTCGTCGAACAACGGCTCGCCTTCCATGAAGAAAGCCAGGTCCTTGTCCGGCAAGTGGAAGCCCAGCACACGGTGCGCCAGCTGCTCGCGCGCCCGCTCGATGAAGTAGGTGCCGATCAGGTTGCCGGTGCCGCGCGAGCCGCTGTGCAGCATCACCCAGACGGCATCGCTTTCGTCGAGGCAGAGCTCGATGAAGTGGTTGCCGCCGCCCAGCGTGCCGATCTGGCAGCCAAGCTTGTCGGTGCGCACCTTGCGGTGCTTCTGCTTGATCACTTCGAGGCGCTCGACCAGTCCGGACTGCGCGATGCGCGTGCCGATGCTGTCGGGCAGCTTCCAGTGCTCGCCGCCCCGGCCGTTGCCGACCGGGACGCTGCGCTCGATGCCGGAACGCAGTTGCGCCAGGCTGTCGGGCAGGTCCTTCGCGCGCAGCGTGGTCCGCACCGCGGCCATGCCGCAGCCGATGTCCACGCCGACCGCCGCCGGGATGATCGCGCCGCGGGTCGGGATGACCGAACCCACCGTCGCACCCTTGCCCAGGTGCACGTCGGGCATCACCGCGACCCACGGCCCGACGAACGGGATGGAGGCGATGTGCTGCAATTGCTCGTGGGCCTGCTGCTCCAGCGGCACGCCGCGCACCCAGCCCTTGATCGGCGTGGTGCTGCCTTCTGCGTGCAGCAGTTCGAATTGGGTTTGCATGTTCATGTGATGTCCTAGTCCTTAATCTTTGTAGGAGCGCCCCATGGGCGCGATGCTCCTGCTTTCGCTTCTTCCCTGAAAAGCATCGCGCCCCTGGGGCGCTCCTACAGAAAGCCTGTCGCGGCGGATCCGTCCACCGCACAGGGCCTTGCTACTTCAATGTCACCAATTGCTTCAGCACGCCATCCAGACCGCCGAACACGGTGAGCTTGTCGATCTTCTCGGTGACTTTTTCCAAGGCCTCCAATTCCTTCAGGCGCATCAGCACCGGGGACTCGTCGATCAGCTTCGCGGTGTTCAGCAGGGAACGCGTGGCGTTCGCCTCCTCGCGACGGCGGATCACGTTGGCTTGCGCCTGCTTCTCCGCCTGCACCACCGCGTTGAGGATCTCCTTCATCTCGCCCGGCAGGATCACGTCCTTCACGCCCACGCCCAGCACCTCCACGCCGAGGCCGGTCAACTGGCCACGCACGTGCGCGAAGATGTCGGCGTCCAGCGAGGCCTTGTCGCCCAGCAGCTCGTCCAGCGTCTTGGCGGAAACCGCCTTGCGCAGGCCGTACTGCAGTTCGCGGTAGACGACGTCGCCGACCTTGGCCACCTTGGTGCGCGCCGCCACCACGTCGGTGACGCGGGTGCTGGCGGCCAGGTTCACGCGCAGGCTGACCTTGTCGCGGGTCAACAGCTCCTGACCCGATACTTCGATCGTCTGCACGCGCAGGTCGACCACATCCACCGCCACGTTCTTCTGGAAATTCCAGAAGGCGTAGGCGCCGGGCGCGAGCGTGCGCTCGAGCTTGCCGTCGACGAACACCAGGCCGGCGGACTCCGCCGGTACGTCGGCCACCACCGCCAGCTTCGACAGCGTGCCCAGCTGGCGCAGGCGCCGCGCGACGGCAGCGTCCACCTCCAGCGACGCCAGCGTCACCGCCTGCACCTCGACCTTCACCAGGCCGATCCAGTACAGGCGCCGCGAGCCGGGCGGCAGCACGTCTTCCAGCTTGCCGTTCTTCAGCACCAGGCCTACCTGGTCCACCCCGATATCGGCGTGCACGAAGGTCTCGCCCAGGCGGTTGCCCAGGCCGACGATCAGTGCGTCGACGTCGTGGCCGGCGTATTCCGGCACGGCGATGTTGAAGGTGCGCACCTCGGTCCGACCCATCGGGTCGAACCAGCGGTACACGCCGGGTGCGAGCACGCGCTCGAACCGACGGTTGCGATACACCAGGCCGCGCTCGCCGTCACCGATCACGACCCTCTTGGTCCAGAACATGGCGTTGTTCTCCTTGTTGGCTCTGGTGGTTCGATCCTGTTGTGGAACACCGTCGCGGAGGATCGAATGCCGCAGCGGTGGGGTGTCAACGGCACGTGCCGTCGACGGAAGAAGGTGGAAACGCCCCTGGACGGAGGCGGTGCGGACAGCCGGCGCTGTCGGCGGAGGCGTCGCCACGTTGCAGCGATCCGGAGATCGCAGCGACCGTGGCGTGCCTCCGCGTCGAGGGCGCGGTGCCGGCACCGTCCCCGCTGCAGTGCGCTGCCTTCCTGCATTCCATCGCGGAAAGACGACGCACCGCACGGGGTGTTTCCTGGGAGGGACTTTCGTCCCGGTGTCATGACGTGAAAGGTCATGTGCCCTTGCGGGCGTTGGAGCGGGAATCGAACCCGCGACCGTCGGAGTTAACGTCCGATGCTCTTCCCATCTGAGCTATCCAGTGGTGGCGTGCCGGAATCGAACCGGCGACTTCGGGCAGCGCCCGCTGCTCTATCCAACTCGAGCTAACGCCTTCGAGGAACACCGTCTCCCACGCTTCGGCATACGCCACGGCAGCGCCGCGCGCACCGGACGGGACACGAGCCCGTACCGCTGTAGCGTGTTCGATCGATGCTCCGCATTGCCGGCTGTCGCCAACCGGCAATCCGTTCGGGCGCAGTGCACCCTTGTGGTGTCCATTCCCCGCGCCGCTCGCGTCGAAGCATCACAACGCAGCGCACATGCGCCGGTCGCAGCCGCGCCCCTGCCTCGGGGCGCACGCGTGCGCTACCCGGATGCTCCAGGGCGGAAAGAAACTTCCGTGGTGGAATGGAAAGAACCTGGTCGATGCATGCGCATCCTCCGCGAACGCTGGAAACAAAACGCCCCCGGGACGTGCGACCCGAGGGCGTTCGCGTTCCTCGGGAGATCGGGGTGACCGATCTCCCAGGGAGTCAGTCGGATGTCAGAAGCGCAGGCACCGCGCGCGTTCGCTATCGCGCAGATAGCCGCCGTTCGCGTGCAGCACCATGCCGCAGCGCGATGGCTGCAGGGCGGGCTTGCTGTCGAAGGAATGGGCGGGCTTCATGAGAAAATTCGCTTGGTGAAAAAACGGCCACGGGGCCGACGGGCGCGGACAATACGCCGCTTGTTTGCGAAGCGCAACACTTTTTTAATTTTATTTTCGATGGCCGACCGGCGGCACCGGAAGGAAGCACCAGTGGCTGCCGCTAGAATGACGCACCTCATCCCCTCGCGCCTCGCACCGTGGCCTCAAAATTTTCCGACCCCGCGCTCGACGCGCTGATGCTGCCCTTTGCGCAGGGCCAACTCGCCTGGCCTGACGGACCGGCGCTGTTCCTGCGCGCACGCGACGGCGCCGCGTTGCGTCAGTTCCCGCTGGCGCAGCTGGTGTGCGAACAGAGCTTCCGCCCCGATGCTGAACTGCTGGAGCGCGCGGGGCTGCGCGTGGTGGCCGATGCCGCCAACGATGGCGCGCGCTATCCGCTGGTGCTGGTGCTACCGCCGCGTCAGCGCGAGGAAGCGCGCGCGTTGCTGGCACGCGCGGTGCAACTCGTCGCGCCCGGCGGCATCGTCGTCGCGGCGATGACCAACAACGAAGGCGCGAAATCGGGCGAGGCGGATCTGAAGCAGCTCACGGGTATCGCGGGCAGCTTGACCAAGTTCCATTGCCGCACGTTCTGGACGCGGCCGCTCGGCGAGACCGTCGACAGCGCCTTGCTGGCGCAGTGGTCGTCGCTGGACGCGCCGCGCCGGATCGAGGGCGGACGCTTCCTCAGCCGTCCCGGCGTGTTTGCCTGGAATCGCATCGATCCGGCGTCCGCCTTGCTGGTCGAATGCCTGCCGACCGATATCGCCGGTCATGGCGCGGACCTCGGTGCCGGGTGGGGCTTCCTGTCGCTGTCGCTGCTCGAGCGTTGCCCGGGCATCACCGCGCTGGATCTCTACGAGGCCGAGGCACGCGCGCTTACGCTGGCGAAGGGCAATCTGGGCAGCGTCACATCGTCTGCGCGCCTCGATTTCCGCTGGCACGACGTCACGGCCGGCCTGCCGGAACGCTACGACTTCATCGTCAGCAATCCGCCGTTCCATACGCAGAGTCGCGCGGATCGTCCGGATATCGGCCAGCGCTTCATCACCGCTGCGGCCGCTGCACTGAAGCCGGGGGGGCGCCTGTGGCTGGTGGCCAACCGTCATCTGCCGTACGAGCAGACCTTGAACGACAGCTTCGGCGAGATACGCGTGGCCGGTGAACGCGACGGCTTCAAGGTGATCGCTGCAACGAAGGCAAGGCGGTGAGCGCATGAAGATCGTCAAGCACATCGCCAACCTCGGCTACGGCAGCCGCAAGCAGGTGCAGTGGATGTTCCGCGAAGGGCGCATCACCGATGCGGACGGCGAGGTACTGTATGCCGACGATCCGGTCGACCACGACAACATCCGGGTGGATGGCGAACCGCTGGATCCGGCGCCCGGCCTGGCGATCCTGCTGCACAAGCCGGTCGGCTACACCTGTTCGACCAAGGACACGGGACGCATCGTCTACGACCTGTTCCCGCAACGCTTCCGCGAGCGCTCGCCGGTGCTGTCCACGGTCGGCCGACTGGATCGCGAGACGAGTGGGTTGCTGCTGCTCACCGACGACGGCGGGCTGCTGCACCGGATCATCTCGCCGAAAGCCAATCTGCCCAAGGTATACGACGCGACCTTTGCGGAAGACCTGCGCGGAGACGAGGCTGCGCTCTTCGCCAGCGGGACGATGATGCTGGAGTCGGAGCAGACGGCGCTCGCACCGGCGCAGCTGCATGTGATCGATCCGCGCCATGCGCAGCTGACGCTCACCGAAGGCCGTTACCACCAGGTGCGCCGCATGTTCGCCGCGGTCGGCAACCATGTGCAGGCGCTGCATCGCAGTCGCGTGGGTGGCCTGACCCTGGACGGACTGCCGGAGGGGCAGTGGCGGATCCTCGATGAAGGCGATCTGCGCCGGTTGTTTGGAGCAGGCGAATGACAGCACGGGGACTGCCGTTCACGCCCGCGGCGGTGATCTTCGACATGGATGGGCTGATGCTGGACAGCGAGCGCGCCATCATCGGCTGTCTGGCCGAAGCGGCGCGCGAAGCCGGCCACGACCTGCCCGAGGTGCTGTGGCTGTCGATGGTGGGTCATAGCGAAGCCGTGTGCCGGCATCTGCTGGACGAAGCGGTCGGCGAGGCGCAACGCGAGCTCATCCTGCAGCGCTCGCATGTGCTGTACGACGCCGTCGTCGCGGCAGGCGTGCCGCACCGCCCCGGCATCATCGCGATGCTGGATTTCCTGCAGACGCGCGGCATTCCCCGTGCCGTCGCCACGTCCACCCGGCGTCCGCTGGCACTGAAGAAGCTCGCGGCCTCTGGCCTGCTGCCGCATTTCGATGCGGTATGCACCAGCAGCGATGTCGAACACCCCAAGCCCGCTCCCGACGTCTACCTGCTGGCTGCGCATTCGCTGGGCGTCGAACCGGCGCAGTGCCTGGTGCTGGAGGACTCCCCGACCGGCGTGCGCGCTGCACTGGCGGCCGGCATGTATCCGGTCCAGATTCCGGATCTGCTCGAGCCCGATGATGCGGCGCGAGCGCTGGGTCACGTCATCCTGCCGTCGCTGGATGATGCAAGGCAGCTGCTGGAGCAGCAGTTGGCCGCCGACAGCCTTTTGTAGGAGCGACGTAAGTCGCGACCGCACGGCAAAACCTCACGCGCTCGCGCGCCATGTCCTGATGCCCCCAAGTCCAATGACTTCACAAGCTGTGCGTCATGGAAGACTTGTCAAGCAAAAGGATTTCAGGACACGCAGCGCTCCGGCGCGGGCGTACCTCGGTCGAAGGGCAGGTATACCTGGTTACTTTCGTCGTGCGCGATCGCAGGCCGCTGTTCCTTGATCCGGCTATCGCTCACGAGACCGCGCGAGCGATCGCGGACAGGCGCCTCTGGTATCGATCACGGCTGCTGGCCTGGGTGCTGATGCCGGACCATTGGCATGGCCTGATTGAACTGGGGGCTCTGGAAACCCTTTCCGTCTGCGTGCAAAGGTTGAAGGCCAATACGTCCCGTGCTTTCCGAGCGGAGCGGGGGCATGGCGGTGTATGGGCACCCGGTTTCCATGACCGTGCGATGCGGTCTTGCGACGATCTCAAGATGGCGGCGCGCTATGTGGTCGCGAATCCGTTACGCGCAGGATTGGTCGACGCGATCGGGAAGTACCCTTACTGGGATGCGGTGTGGTTGGGCGATGCGTGCCTTGGGTAAGGCTCCCGAGCGCGGAAGGCGTGCGGTCGCGACTTACGTCGCTCCTACAGAAGGGCGCGTCGCTCTGCTACTCCACGAACAGCTTCGCCCAGCCCGCATGCCCCAGTGCATCCAGCGTCTTCACGTTGCGCTCGACGATCACCTCGGGGTCCGGGAACGCGTCCACCGCGCGGTCGATGCTGGCTTCGCGCAGCAGGTGCAGGGTGGGGTAGGGCGAACGGTTGGTGTAGTTGCTGATGTCGTCCGGCATGGTACCGGCGAACTGGTAGTCGGGATGGAAGCTGGCGACCTGGATCTCGCCCTGCAGGTCGAGCGCCTCGACCGCCGCATCGGCGTTGTCGAGGAAGTCGTTGTAGTCCAGGAAATCGGTCAGCACGTCCGGATGCACGATCAGCGTGGTGTCGACCTGCTCCGGATCGGTGTCGCGTAGCAGCACCAGTTCTTCCGCCAGTTCCTCCAGCAGCGCTTCCGGCGTGCTGGCGTCGCTCAGCACGAAGCGGACCTGCTGCTTCACGTACACCGCCTTGGCGAACGGACACAGGTTCAGGCCGATCACCGCGCGTTCCACCCAGCGGCGGGTGGCATCGAGCGGATCGGGCGTGTCGCCGGGCGTGGTCGGTGCGTCAGTCACGGAAGTTGTCGAACTGCAGCGGCAGCTCGAACTCGGTCTTCTTCAGCAGGGCGATGACGTCCTGCAGGTCGTCGCGCTTCTTGCCGGTGACGCGCAGCTTGTCGCCATTGATCTGCGCCTCGACCTTCAGCTTGGCGTCCTTGATGGTGGAGACGATCTTCTTGGCCAGCTTCTGCTCGATGCCCTGCTGGACGGTGATCTTCTGGCGCGCGCCGGCCAGGTTGGTTTCCACGTCGCCGAAGTCCAGGCAGCGGGCATCGATCTGCCGTGCGATCAGGCGCGCGCGCAGGATGTCGGTCATCTGCTTGAGCTGGAAATCGCTGGGCGCGGACTGGGTGATCAGCTTCTCTTCCAGCACGAACTTGGCGTCCACGCCCTTGAAGTCGAAGCGGGTGGACAGTTCGCGGTTGGCCTGGTCCACGGCATTGGTCAGCTCGTGCACGTTGACTTCGGAGACGACGTCGAAGGAGGGCATGGAGAAAATCCTGTAGCGGGGCCGCGGAATTCTACCGCGCGTCGGGAAGCGGCACCGCACCGGCCGAAGCGCGAGCGCGTGCGGATCGCCGCAGACCCGCAAGGCGGCGGACGGCTTCGCACACCAGCAGGGGGACGATCCAGCTGCACCAGAGCAGCGTCGCGATCAGGGCCGGCGATGGCGCGAGTCCGCCGGCGATGGCAAGGGGCAGCGACAGGCGGAAGATGATCGGTGCCAGCGTCACCGCGTAGTTGCGGACCATCCAGCGACGGTGCCGCTCCACCGCGCCGCGCAGGATGGCGGCCAGTCCGGTGAGCGCCGTGGTGAGCCAGGCCAGCGCGGTGGCAGCGAACGCGGCGCGGATGGCGAACGGGGCGGGCGAGGTGGCGATCAGTCCGATGGCGCCCGTCGCGGCGACCAGCATGCCCACCAGATAGATGCGGCCGGTCAGGCGATGCAGGCGTGGCTGGCGCAGGCGCCACTGGGTCAGGAACTGCACCGGTCCGAGCAGGACGGTGGTGAGGCCGCCGGCAAGATGCAGCCACAGCCAGCCCCGTCGCGTCATGAACATGCCGTACGCGGCCGAATCGAGATGCCGGTACTTGCCGTAGGCGGCAAGCAGGAACTCGACACTGGCGATCGCGAGCAGCAGCCACAGGCCGGCCCAGGCCAGGCGCAGGGCAAGACGGGAAGGTGGTGAGGCGTCGGTACGCGGAGCGATCCCTGTCATCGGCCTGCCTGCGCGGGTGGGTGCGCGCAGGGTAGCGCACGCCGGTGCCACGCGGTCTTCCAGGGCGATAATGGCCCATGTCCGTCGCCCGTCCCTCGCTCGCTTCCGCCGTCCTGCTGATGCTGGCGGCCGTACTGATGTTCGCCCTGATGGATGCCGGCCTGAAGCTGCTGTCGGCGCACTACCCGCCGCTGCAGGTGGCGGCCCTGCGCGGCCTGTCGTCGCTGCCGCTGGTGACGGTGTGGGTGCTGGCAACGGTGCCCGCGCGTTCGCTGTTGCGCGTGCATTGGCCGCTGCACCTGCTGCGTGGCGCGCTGGGCGTGGCGATGATGGCCGGCTTCGTCTACGGGCTGCGCACGATGCCGCTCTCCACCGCGTATGCGATCACGTTCGTCGCGCCGCTGCTGGTCACCGCGATGGCGGGACCCTTGCTGAAGGAGAAGGTCGGCGCCGCGCGGTGGACCGCGATCGGTATCGGACTGGTCGGCGTGCTGGTGATCCTGCGGCCGACTGGTGAGGGCATGCTGACCGGTGGCGGTCTGGCGATCCTGGTCGCGGCGATCTGCTATGCGTTGGGCGCGATTACCGTACGCATGCTGGCGCAGCGCGACAGCACGCAGGCGATGGTGTTCTGGTTCGTCGTGCTGCTGTCGCTGGGCGCGTGGTTGCTGGCACTGCCGGCGTGGAAGCCGCTGCAGTCGCAGCATCTGTGGATCATCGCCGGCGTCGGCGTGTCCGGTTCGCTGGCGCAGGTGGCGCTGACCGAAGCCTTCCGCCGTGGCGAGGCGTCGCTGATCGCGCCGCTGGAGTACACCGCGCTGCTGTGGGGCGTGCTGCTGGACGTGGCGTTGTGGTCGGTACTGCCGGACGGCGTCACCTGGATCGGAGCGGGCATCATCGTGGCGAGCGGGCTCTACCTGTTGAGGCGCGAAAAGGTCCACGTGGAAGCCGAGCATCCTTGACGCGCATTGCGGCATGATGCGGGCATGCCGATCGTCCTCGTCCTGCTGTTCGTCTTCCTGTTGCTCGCCCTGTGGGTGGTGCTGCTGCCGCTCTCGCTTTGGCAGCGCTACCGCTACGGCCGCGCACGCCGCATGGCGCGACGCTGGCTGCTGACGCTCAATGCCTGGAGCCTGCTGGTGTCGGTCGCCATCTTCGTCGCGGTCAGCGCCTTCGGCCTGTTCTGGTGGCCGGACAGCCTGGTCGGCGCGGGCGTCGGGTTGCTGGCGGGCAGCGTGCTCGGTCTGCTCGGCGTCTGGCTGACGCGCTGGGAGGTGGCGCCGCAGGGCGTTTTCTACCAGCCCAACGCCTGGCTGGCGCTGCTGCTGGTCGCCATTGTCGCCGGCCGCATCGTGCTGGGCATGGTGCAGATGGTGCAGTACTGGCGCTCGGATGCCGCACCGGCGACGCACGCGTTGCTGAGCGGGCACGGCAGCCTGCTGGCGGTGGCGGGTCTGTTGCTGGGCTACTACCTGGTCTATGCGTGGTGCGTGAAGTGGCGCGTCGCCCGCCTGGAGCGGTTGCGCGGGCACTAGCTCGTCGCATGGTCGGTGTCGCGTCCGGCGCATTCCTGCGCAGCGGAGCGAGCTCCGCTCTACAAAGAGGCGGCGGGCCAGGAGGCCCGCCGCCGTATCGACGCGTTGGAGCGATGGATCAGAAGCGCGCGCCGATACCCACACCCACGACCCACGGGTCGATCGTCAGTTCTTCACCGGTGCCCTGGCCGCCGACGCGCACACCGGCGTCGCCCTTCATGTAGCGCGCATCGGCGCGGGCGAACCAGGTCTGGTTGATGTTGAAGTCCATGCCGGCGGTGGCCATGGCGCCCTTGGCGGTCTCCAGGCCCACGTGCGCACCGTCACCGCCGATGCTCTCGTTGCTGAAGTTGGACTCGTAGTAGCCCAGGCCCACGAACGGACGCATCACCTTGTCGGGCGCGCCGAAGTGGTACTGCCCGCTCAGCGCGATCGGTTGCTGGTCGACCGTGCCGATCTTGCCCGGGCCGTCGGCCTTCACGCGATGGTTGAACTTGTCGGCCGCACCCCACAGCTCCACGGCGATGTTGGGCGTGGCATACCAGCTGGCGCTGATGACCGGCGCCACATCCCCGTCGATCTTCAGGCCGGGTGCCGGATCGCGATCCGGCTTGAGGATGGCGGCGCCGCCGACCACGGCAAAGCGCTTGTCGTACGCGGAAGAGCCGGCGTCGCTGGACGCATCCTGTGCGAAGGCCGCGGGGGCGGCGGCAAGCGCGGCAAGGGCAATCGTGAGGGTTCGAATGGATTTCATGCAGGAATCTCCTGTGTTGTTTTCTTATGGTCCCGTCCCGTGATGCGTTGTGATGCGACATCGCCGTCAGGGCGAGCGCACCGTAACCACCCACGCATGAACGCCTCCCACGTCGCGACGTGAACGAAAAGGGAATCCGCGTCACCTTCGCGCCTGATCCGTCCGTATTTCACTGTGCTTGCATGTTGCTGACCGCATCGCTCTTCATCCTTCGCCGCGCACGTTTCGTTCGGCCCGCGACTCGCAGGACAGCGCGCGCCTGTCGACGGGCGGGTGCCGCCATGACGTTGCCCGCCGTGTTGCGCTACTGTGGCGGCCCGAGGGGAGGGCGCCATGGCCACCAGTACCGCCAAGACGGTCGACGAGTACCTGCAATCGCTGCCAGACGCGCGCCGCGCCGTGGTGTCGGCAGTACGCGAACTGGTCAACCGGCACCTGCCCGGCGGCTATGTCGAAACGATGAGCTGGGGGATGATCTGCTGGGAGATCCCGCTGTCGCGCTATCCGACCACCTACAACAAGCAGCCGCTGTCGTACGTCGCGCTGGCCGCGCAGAAGCAGTACTACGCGCTCTACCTGACCACGTGCCATGACAACTCCGCGCAGGACGTCGTGCTGCGCAATGCCTATGCCGATGCCGGCAAGCGGCTGGACATGGGCAAGAGCTGCCTGCGCTTCAAGGCGCTGGAGGACCTGCTGCCCGACGTGATCGGTGCGGTGATCGCTTCCACGCCGGTGGACGCGTACATCGCACACTACGAAGCCAGCCGCGCACGGAAGTGACCCGCATGCCTCCCGCCAAACGCAAGCTGCGCAGCAGGCGCGCCGTGACGGAACTGCCATCGCCCGGTGGCCACCTGACGATGGCGGACCTGGCGAAAGTGGCCGGCGTCTCCGCGATCACCGTCTCGCGCGCGCTGCGCGACAGTCCGCTGGTCAATGCGGAAACGCGCGAACGTGTGCGCCAGGTCGCGCAGCAGTACGGCTACGCGTTCAACGTCAGTGCCCGCAACCTCAAGCTCCGGCGCAGCATGACGGTGGCGGTGGTGGTGGAAATGAAGCCGACCGTCGAACGGCAGATGTCCGGGCCGTATCCGCTCGACCTGCTGGGCGGCATCACCCAGGAGCTCACGTCGACCGGCTACAGCGTGCTGCTGACGTCGCTGCAGGGCGGTGCATTGCCGAACGTGCAGGCGGCGGACGGCGTGATCCTGCTTGGCCAGGGCGCGCACGAGGACGCCATGCATGAAGTGCAGCGCTGGGGGCGGCCGATGGTCGTCTGGGGCGCGGTGAGCCGGCACGAATCGCAGATCGTGGTGGGCAGCGACAACCGGCGCGGCGGCGCGCTCGCCGCGGAGCGTTTCATCGCGCTCGGCCGGCGGCGCCCCGCCTTCCTCGGCGATCCGGCGCACGGTGAGTTCGCGGAACGGCTGGAAGGTTTCGCGGGTGCGCTGGCGCGGCACGACATCATGCCGCTGACGCCGACCGTCGGCAGTTTCACCGTCGGTGCCGGCGCGGAAGCCGTGCATGCGCTGCTGGACGCGAATCCGCAGGTCGACGCCCTGTTCGCCGCCAGCGACCTGCTGGCCATCGGCGCGATCCGCGCGCTGATAGAGCGCGGCCGCCGCGTGCCGGAGGACGTCTCGGTGATCGGCTACGACGACACCCCGCTGGGGGCCACCTATGTGCCGCCGCTCACGTCGGTGCACCAGAACTTCATCGATGCCGGCGTGCTGCTGGCGCGCAAGGTCCGCGCCCTGATCGAGGGCGAAGCGGCCACCTCCGAGACCCTGCCGACCCACCTGGTGGTCCGCGCCACCTGAGCGCAGGACGCTGCTGCATTGCAGCGTCCATCCGGTGGACATCCGCACCGGCAACGCGTGCCGCGATTCCACGTAACCATTTGATTCCGAAAATGATATCGGCGCATGGCACGCGCACGCAGAGGCTGCTCGACTCACTGTAGCGGTTGCCTGATATCGATAACTTGACATCGATAACAATGACTCCTAGCGTCGCCCCGCCATGGCGCCTGCCGTGGTGACCAGTGCAACGGGAGTCGGGATGTCGGTGGAACAGCAACGGGCGGCGGTGATGCGGACGGGCGAGGCCAACGGAGGCCGCACCGATCCGTGGCGACTCACCCAGCACGGCTTCGACGCCACCCGCGCCGCCCGCGACGAAACCCTGTTCGCGCTGGCCAACGGAACCCTGGGCGTCCGTGGGGCACTGGAAGAAGGCGACAGCACCAGCGACGGTACCTTCCTGTCGAGCGTGTTCGAACAGAACCCGATCCATTACCACGAGCGGTTCCCCGGCTTCACCCGCAGCACCGATACGCGCGTGCCGGTGGCCGAGGGCAAGCACATCCGCCTGCGCCTGGGCGACCAGCCGCTGCGGCTGGCGGAGGCCGACTGGCTCGATTTCGAACGCACCCTGGACCTCGCGGCCGGCGCGCTGGACCGTCGCCTGCGCCTGAAGACAGCGGAGGGGCATACGCTCGAGATCACCGCGCGCCGCGTGGTGCCGCTCGCCGAGCGCGCGCTGCTGGCGATCCGCTTCGAAGTGGCCTCCATCGACTACGAGGGCCCGCTGACGCTGGTCTCGTCCATCGAGACGGGACGCCAGGCGATCGAGCAGGGCGACGACCCCCGCATCGGCGTGCACGGCGGCAAGGACCTGCTGGTGTCGGACGAACACGCCGATGCCGACGGGGCCCAGCTCACCCAGCGCACGCACCACAGCGGCGTGGCACTGGTCTGCGCGCAGCGGCATCGCCTCTCGCCCGGTCTCATCTTCGAAGGCGCGGGGACCGGAACCGGCCGCGTCGAGCAGCGTTTCGTCGCCACGCTGACGCCGGGCGCGTCGGTGGTGATCGAGAAGTTCGTCGCTTACGACGATGGCAATGGCACCGCGGCCGACGGCGTCGATGCCGTGCTGGTGCGCGCGCTTGCGGCGGGTTTCGATGCCGTCGCCGTGGCACAGGCCGGCGCGATGCAGGCCTTCTGGCAGCACGCCGGTTTGTCGGTGGACGGCGATCCCGCCGCCGAGCTCGCGCTGCGCTTCAACCTGTTCCATCTGCTGCAGTCGGCCGGTCGCGACGGCATCACCGGCACGGCGGCCAAAGGCATCACCGGTGAGGGCTACGAGGGCCATTGCTTCTGGGATACCGAAGCCTTCGTGCTGCCGGTGATGGCGTTCACTGCGCCGGACGTGGCGCGCGCGATGCTGATGTACCGCTACCGCACGCTGAACGGCGCACGCGACACCGCGCGTGCGATGAACCATCCGCGTGGCGCGCTGTATCCATGGCGCACCATCGCCGGCCGCGAATGTTCCGCGCACTACCCCAGCGGTTCGGCGGCGTACCACATCAACGCCGCCATCGCGTACGGGATCGGGCTTTATCTCGACGCCAGCGATGATCTCGACTTCCTCAGCGAGGCTGGCGCCGAGATTCTTTTCGAGACCGCGCGCATCTGGCCGCAGGCCGGGCACTTCAATCCGCGGCGGGGCGGTGCGTTCTGCATCCATGAAGTGACCGGACCGGACGAGTACACCACGCTGGTCAACAACAACTGGTACACCAACCGCATGGCGCAGCGGCACCTGCAGCGTGCCGTGGAAGCCTGGTCGCGGTTGTCCGCCGAACGGCCGCAGGCGCTGGACGCGCTCGCGTCGCGCATCGGCCTGGACGCCGACGAAGTGGCCCTGTGGCAGCGCGCGGCCGACGCCATGTACCTGCCCGTTGACGACGCGCTGGGCATCCATCCGCAGGACGATGACTTCCTGGGCAAGCCGCGCTGGCCGTTTCCGAAGCGCGAAGGCGCGCACCGTCCGCTGCTGCTCGACTACCACCCGCTCACGCTGTACCGCCACCAGGTCTGCAAGCAGGCCGACGTGGTGATGGCGCTGGTGCTGGCGGGCGACGGCATCGACGCCGGCAGCAAGCGCCGCGACTTCGACTATTACGAGGCGGTCACCACCCACGATTCCACGCTGTCGGCGCCGGTGTTCGGCATCCTCGCCAGTGAGGTCGGGCAGGACGAGAAGGCGTGGCGCTATTTCGACGCCAGCCTGCGCGTGGACCTGGACGACCTGCACGGCAATACCGACCACGGCGTGCACATGGCCGCGATGGCCGGCAGCTGGCTTGGCCTGGTGCAGGGCTTCGGCGGCCTGCGCGTGGCGGCGGGCCGGCTGCAGTTCGCGCCCACGCTGCCGGCGGCGTGGAAGGGATACAGCTTCAACCTGCGCTGGCGCGGCTGTGCGCTGCGGGTGGACGTGGACGCGCGCGGCGTGCGCTACCGGCTGGACGAGGGCGACGCGCTCGCGTTCCGCCATGCCGGCAGCGAGGTGGTGCTGGCGCGGGGGCGCGAAGCCCTGTTGCCGCTGGCCGTGCCGGCGCCGCCGAAGGCCGTGTTCCCGCGCCCCTGCGATGCGCTGGTCTTCGACCTGGATGGCGTGCTGACCGACACCGCGCACACGCATTACCGTGCGTGGAAGCGGCTCGCCGACGGGATCGGCGTGCCGTTCGACCTGCAGGTCAACGAACGGCTGAAAGGCGTGGACCGGATGGCGTCGCTGGAGATCATCCTCGAGCGCGCGTCGCGCGCGTATTCCTCCGAGGAGAAGCGTGCGCTGGCCGACACCAAGAACGGTTACTACGTGCAGGAGATCGCCAACGTCGGGCCGCAGGACCTGTTCGATGGCGTGCGCGAGGTGCTGGACGCCGCACGCGCGGCCGGACTGAAGCTCGGTCTGGCCTCGGCCAGCCGCAATGCACCAGCGCTGCTGGACAAGCTGGGCATCGCCGACCGGTTCGATTACATCGCCGACGCGGGCCGCATCGTGCGTGCGAAACCCGATCCGGCCATCTTCCTGGATGTCGCGGCCGCGCTCGGTGTACCCGCGCACCGCTGCATCGGCGTGGAAGACGCCGCCGCCGGCATCGAGGCCATCCACGCCGCCGGCATGGCGGCGGTAGGCATCGGCGATGCGCGCGCGTTGCGCCATGCCGATGCCGTGATACCCCGCATCGCCGACTTCGATCTGAGGACGTTCGTTTCGCCTTGACCGTACGTGGCCACAGAAGCCGCGGCGGCAGCCTGTCACTACAACAACAAACGCACTACGTGGAGGGAGAGACCATGAAACACACCAAGCATCCGATGCGCTACGCCCTGTCGGCCGCCATCGCGCTGGCGCTCGCGCCGACGCTGGCCGCCGCCCAGGACGCCGCTCCCGCGGCCGCAAAGGACGACGCGACCACGCTGGACGCCGTCGTCGTCAGCGGTACCGCCAAATTCAAGGGCCTGCGCAAGCGCGACGCCAGCTTCTCGATCAGCACGGCCACGCCCGAGCAGATCCAGGAAACCGCGCCCACCAGCACCGCCGACCTGCTGAAGATCGTGCCGGGCGTGTGGGCGGAGGCCAGCGGCGGCGGTACCGGCGCCAACGTCTTCGTGCGCGGCATGCCCTCCGAAGGCGATGCGCCGTTCTTCACGCTGCAGCTCGATGGCTCGCCGATCTTCCCGCCGCCGACGCTGTCGTTCCTCGAGAACACCACGCTGTTCCGCATCGACGACACCATCGCCCGCGTCGAAGGCCTGCGTGGCGGTCCCAGCCCGATCTACTCGAACGGCCAGCCGGGCGTCACCGTCAACTTCATCCAGAAGAAGGGCGAAGACACGCCGGAAGGCCTGGTGCGCATGACGCTGGGCACCGACAGCCTGCGGCGGGTCGATTTCTACAGCGGTGGTCCGCTCAGCGCCGACAGCGGCTGGTACTACAGCGTGGGCGGCTTCTACCGCGAGACCGATGGCGTGCGCCAGACCGGGTTCCCGGTGGAGAAGGGCGGCCAGCTGAGTGCGACACTGACCAAACGCTGGGCCGAAGGCGAGTTCAACCTCTATGCGCGCCACACCGACGACCAGAACACCTTCTACACCGCGGTGCCGCTGGTCTCGCGCAACGACGGCAAGGACATTTCCAGCTTCCCCGGCCTGGACGCCACCACCGGCACGCTGGTCGGCGACGACTTCCGCCGGGTGACGCTGCCCACCGGCGTGGGCAACCAGACGATGACGCGCGACCTGGCCGACGGCCGTGGCGTGGACATCGACGTGTTCGGCGGGTCGCTGGACTGGTACGTCGGCAACTGGACGATCAGCGACAAGTTCAACTACCTCAAGGGCGACGCGCCGACCACCGCGCTGTTCACCGGCGCCAACCCGCAGACGCTGTCGTCGTACATCACCGACACCTACGGCGCAGGCGTGACCGGCACCGGCACGTTCGTCAATGGCGGCGGCGTGGTCGACCCGAACCAGCAGGTGCTGACCGCGGGCCTCTGGGTGGTGGAGAAGGAGATCAGCTCGTTCACCAACGACCTGCGCTTCAGCGTCGACCTGACCGACCGCAATTCGCTGACCTTCGGCGTGTACTACGCGGACTACTCCTCCAAGGACCGCTGGTGGCTGGGCAACAACATGCTGCTGACGGCGCAGGACAACGCACGCCGGGTGAACCTGGCGCTGTCCAACGGCCAGGTCGCCACGCGCGACGGTTTCGTCGGCACCGCGTTCTACAACATCCGCGGCGACTACGACGGGCAGAACACCGCCTTCTTCATCGCCGACGAGTGGACCGTCAACGACCGCATCCGCCTGGATGCCGGCGTGCGCTACGAGCGACAGGAAGTGAACGGCACCGTCTGGGATCCGGTCACGGTCGATCTGGACGGCGATCAGAACACCCTGTACGACAACACCACTTCGGTTTCCACCACGCCGCGCAGCATCGACCAGAACGACAGCGACGTGTCGTGGACGGCGGGCCTGAACTACACGCTCAACGACAGCGTCAGCCTGTTCGGCCGGGTCAACTCGGGCTTCACCTTCCCGCAGTTCGACAACCTGCGCGATGGCGCCAACAACAAGACCGAGATCGACCAGTACGAGCTGGGCCTGAAGGCGGGCGGCGCGACGTACGAGATGTACCTGACCGCGTTCTTCAACGATTTCACCGGCCTGCGTTACCAGGCCTTCGACAACAACGGCAACAACGTCGTGATCATCGGTGACTCGAAGGCGCGCGGCCTGGAGTTCGAAGGCGCGTGGCGTCCGGCGGGCGGGTTCGAGCTGGCGTGGAACGCGACCTGGCTGCGGGCGAAGTACGGCGACTTCGCCGACTACGACGGCAACCAGGTGGTACGGCAGCCGAAGTTCCGCGCACGGCTGACGCCCAGCTACTACTGGTCGATGCCGTGGGGCGACCTGAAGGCGTTCGCCACCTACACGCACGTGGGCGACCGTTACTCCGATCCCGCCAACGGCCAGGTGCTGCCGAAGTACGACACCTGGGACATCGGTGCCAGCGCGCATGTGGGCGATCACTGGGAGTTCACTTTCTCCGGGCGCAACGTCACCGACGAGATCGCGCTGACCGAGGGCAACGCGCGCGTGCTGGGCAATGCGACTAGTGGGGGCGTGTTCATGGGGCGCCCGCTGGAAGGCACGTCGTACCAGGCCTCCGTCGCCTACCGCTGGTAAGGCACTGCGGCCCACGCCTGCGTGGGCCGTCGTCCGCCGTCGCGCCGTCTCTCCCGGCGCGGTGGCGGATACTCTTTCGATAAGGAGGGAGGCACCGCAGGACGGTGCCGCCCTCTCCCGCGATCCGACCGGAACCGTCCATGACGCGCACCCGCATGATCCTGGCGATGATCCTGACCTACATGATCTTCGCCATGCTGTTGAATTCCGTGGGCACGGTGATCCTGCAGTCCATCCAGGGCTTCGGCATCGGCAAGACCGACGCCAGCCTGCTGGAGGCGTTCAAGGACCTGCCGATCGCGATCACCTCGTTCCTGATCGCCTCGTTCCTGCCGCGGCTCGGCTACCGGCGCGCGATGATGCTCGGCCTGCTGCTGGTCGCCGCCGCCTGCGCGGCGATGCCGTTGCTGCAGGCGTTCTGGGCGACCAAGCTGCTGTTCGCCACGGTCGGCGTGGCGTTCGCGCTGGTGAAGGTGTCGGTCTACTCCAGCATCGGCCTGCTGACCGAGGACGCGAAGGCGCATGCCGCGCTGACCAGTACGGTGGAAGGCTGGTTCATGGTCGGCATCCTCGGCAGCGCCTGGCTGTTCGCGGCCTTCATCAATGCCGAGGCGCCGGGCGATCCGGTGTGGCTGGATGTCTACTGGGTGCTGGCCGCGATGTGCATCGCCGTGGTAGTGCTGCTGGCGACCTGCACGCTGGACGAGCGCGCGGCGCAGGACGGCCATGCCGCGGGTGAGTCCTTCATCGACATGTTCCGCCTGCTGGCGCTGCCGCTGGTGGTGGTGTTCCTGGTGTCGGCGTTCCTCTACGTGCTGATGGAACAGGCCATCAATACCTGGCTGCCGACGTTCAACCGCGAGATCCTGCACCTGCCCACCACGCTCAGCGTGCAGGCGGCCAGCATCTTCGCCGGCTCGCTGGCGCTGGGCAGGCTGGGCGGGGGCGTGCTGCTGCGGCGCATTCCGTGGTTCTGGCTGTTGTCGGCGTGCGTGGTGGCGATGGCGGTGCTGGTGCTGCTGGCGCTGCCGCTGGCGGCCAACGTGCAGGCGCGCGACGGCATGACCTGGTGGAACGCGCCGGCGGCGGCGTACGTGTTCCCGATGATCGGCCTGCTGATGGCGCCGATCTATCCGGCGATCAACTCGGTGGTGCTCAGCGCGCTGCCGAAGGCGCGGCATGCGGCGATGACCGGGCTGATCGTGGTGTTCTCCGCGCTGGGTGGCACCACGGGTTCGTACGTGACGGGGCAGCTGTTCGCGCACTTCGACGGCGCGCGCGCGTTCTACCTGCTGCTGGCGCCGATGGCGATGCTGCTGGTGTCCATGGCGCTGCTGCACCGCGCGGTATCCAGACGGCAGGCTCTCCCACACCCTGCGTGACGCCGCCGCGTTGACGTCGCGGGGAGGGCGGTCTGGCGTATCGTGCGACCTCCCGATCTGGACGAGAGAACGCATGAACGCGACCGGCGTGGCCCTGGCCCTCTTCATCGGCATGCTGTTGCCGTTGCAGGCGTTGATCAATGCGTCGCTGGGCAAGCAGACCTTCGGTCCGGTGTTCGCCTCGCTGGCATCGTTCATGGTCGGCACGCTGGTGCTGCTGGCCTGGTGGCTGCTGACGCGACCGGTGTTCGTGCCCGCGGCGCTCGCGAAAGTGCCGTGGTGGGCATGGGCCGGCGGTGTGATCGGTGCGGTGTTCGTCGCGTCGGCGACCCTACTGGTGCCGCGGTTGGGCGCCGCGTCGCTGATCTGCCTGGTGGTGGCAGGACAGCTGGTCGGTTCGGTCGTGCTGGACCATTTCGGCGTGTTGCATGCGCGACAGCCGGTAGATGCACTGCGCGTGGTCGGCCTGCTGATGGTCGTGGCGGGCGCACTGCTGGTGGTGAAGCCTTGGCAGCCTGCGGGCGGCTGAGCGTGGACGATCTGCTGACCGGGCTGCCGCCGGTGGTCGCGCCCGATTGTCGCGTGCTGGTGCTGGGGTCGATGCCGGGTGCGGCGTCGCTGCAGGCAGCGCGCTACTACGCCCATCCGCGCAACCGCTTCTGGCCGGTGATGGTCGCACTGGCCGATGTGCCGGCCCATGCGCCTTACGAGGCGCGGCTGGCCGCGCTGCAGCGTGCCGGCATCGGACTGTGGGACGTCATCGGCGAATGCCGGCGCGCGGGAAGCCTGGACAGCGCGATCGTGCGCGGCAGCGAGCGGCCCAATCCGGTGGCGGCGCTCGTCCGCGGACTCGACGGCCTGCGCGGCATCGCCCTCAATGGCGGCACGGCGGCGTCGCTGTTCCGGCGGCACGTCCAGCCTCAGCTGGACGACACATTGCGGGAGCGCGTGCGGATCGTCGCGCTGCCCTCGACCAGCCCGGCCCATGCCGCGATGGACCTGGCGCGGCTGCGCGACGCCTGGGCGGTGCTACGGCCGCTGTTGCCCGCCTCAGCCGTGAACGGGTCGCGCCGCAGGGCGCAGACGTAGCCAGAGGGTCTGCGCCGCCAGCACGATCGCCAAGCCCGCAGCGACCACCGCCGCAGTTCCGCTGCCAGCGACCGTCCAGTTCGCCTGCTTCACGTAGACCGCGGCCAGCGCCCACAGCGCCGCCGCCGCGAACGGCAGGTTGCCGCGCATCCGCTGGTTGGCGAGCAACAGCAGGACGGCCGCACCAGCGAACAGGGCCAGCGTCCACCGCAACATCGTTTCCGTCGACAACAGCCGGTAAGCCACGATGACCTGCGCGGTATTGAGGAAGGCCGCGAGCGAGAGCCAGCCGGCGTGCAGCGACAACGGCGCCCAAGCCCAAACGGTGAGGCCCGGCGTGTCGGCGCGTGCTGCCGACAGGATGATCGCGCACGCGAGCAGGCAGGCCAGCGCCGCCCAGATGATCAGCAGGGCCAGCAAGAACAGTTCCATCGAGAACACCGGCATCCACACCGCCGTCAGGGCGAAGCCAGCTGCGGCCAGGGGACGGATGCGATCGAGCGAAGCGGCCCGGACGTTCTTCGCGAACGCCTGCCAGATACCGAACGCGACGTCCCACAGGAAGATCAGTCCCCAGATGGCGAATGCGTATCCGGCGGCGACGATCAGCGTGGGATAGCGATCCGACAGGGCGCCATTGGTGGGCCCGAACACGCCCTGTTGGGACAGCCAGGACACGGCAGGCATGGCGAGCGACAACAACAGGACGAGCCAGCGCATGGGAATCTCCGTGGAGGAATGGGCCGCGATGCTAGGTGCGGGCCCGTGAACACCGGATCCAGATACGTGCGGATGCGTTCGCCGGATGAACAATGCGGGTGCGTATTGCCAGAAGGCACATTGCGCGGCCGTCCGACCAAAGCGATACCACTGCATGCCATGCAGGGTGCAATGTCCCGGAGAGGACAGCAATTAACACCAATGAACGGTTGGCGCATCGCGCCACTGCGGACACAATAGGGGTTCCCCTCTTCACGCCCGCACCGGAGTAACGCCATGTCCGACATCAAGGAAGCCAAAGTCCCCGATATCGGTGACTACGACGGCGTACCGGTGATCGAGATCCTCGTCGCGGTCGGCGACACGGTGAAGAAGGACCAGGGCCTGGTCACGCTGGAGTCCGACAAGGCGACGATGGAAGTGCCGTCGCCGTTCGCCGGCGTGGTGAAGGAGATCAAGGTCAAGCTGGGCGACGAGATCGCTGAAGGCGCTGTCGTCGCGCTGATCGAGAGCAGCGAAGGTGCCGCCGAGGCGAAGCCCGCCGCCGCACCCGCGCCGACCGCCGCCGCCGAGACCGGCGCCAAGGTCGAGCCGGTCGCCGTGGCGCCTACGCCGGACAAGCTGGCGCAACGCGAGATCGCGCAGGAGCGCGCCGCACCGGCCGTGGCGCCCGCCGCCTCGCGCGTGCTGGACGACAAGCCTGGCATCGATCCGGAAGCCTCGCCGCCGCGCACCCCGCCGGTGGAATTCAACGCCGATCGCGTGCTGCCCGAGAAGGTCGCCTACGCCAGTCCCGCCGTGCGCCTGTTCGCCCGCGAGCTGGGCGTCGACCTGAACCAAGTCACCGGCAGCGAGCGTGGCGGCCGCATCAGCAAGGAGGACGTGCAGAAGTACGTCAAGGGCGTGCTCGCCGGTGGCGTGGCCGCGCCTGCCGCCGCAGGTGCGCCGGCCGCGGCCGGTGGCGGCCTCAACCTGCTGCCGTGGCCGAAGGTGGACTTCAGCAAGTTCGGCGAGACCGAAGTCGTCCAGCTGTCGCGCATCAAGAAGATTTCCGGCGCCAACCTAGCGCGCAACTGGGCGATGATCCCGCACGTCACCCAGCACGACCACGCCGACATCACCGACCTGGAAGCGCTGCGCGTGGCGCTGAACAAGGAGAACGAGAAGGCCGGCATCAAGCTGACCATGCTCGCCTTCCTGATGAAGGCCAGCGTCTCGGCGCTGAAGAAGTTCCCCGACTTCAATGCCTCGCTCGACGCCAGCGGCGAGAACCTCACGCTGAAGAAGTATTTCCACGTCGGCTTCGCCGCGGACACGCCGAATGGCCTGGTCGTGCCGGTGATCCGCGACGTCGACAAGAAGGGCGTCAACGAGATCGCGCAGGAAAGCGGCGAGCTGGCCAAGAAGGCGCGCGAAGGCAAGCTCGGCCCGGCCGAGATGTCGGGCGGTTGCTTCTCGATCTCCTCGCTGGGCGGCATCGGCGGCGTGGCGTTCACGCCCATCGTCAATGCGCCGGAAGTCGCCATCCTCGGCGTGTCCAAGTCGTCGATCCAGCCGGTGTGGGACGGCAAGCAGTTCCAGCCGCGCCTGATGCTGCCGCTGTCGCTGAGCTACGACCACCGCGTGATCGACGGCGCCGCCGCCGCGCGCTTCACCGCCTATCTCGCCCAGCTGCTCGGCGACATGCGCCGCGTGCTGCTGTAAGGAGACCGAGACCATGGCGAACACGATTGAAGTCAAAGTCCCCGACATCGGCGATTACAGCGATGTGCCGGTCATCGAGATCCTCGTCGCCGTCGGCGACACGGTGAAGAAGGACCAGGGCCTGGTCACGCTGGAATCGGACAAGGCCACGCTGGAAGTGCCCTCGTCGGCCGCCGGCGTGGTGAAGGAACTCAAGGTCAAGCTGGGTGATGCGCTGTCGGAAGGCAGCGTGGTCGCTGTGCTGGAAGTGGAGGGCGCTGCGGCGTCCGCCCCCGCACCGGCGGCGCCTGCGGCACCCGCCGCACCACCGCCGGCACCGACCGCCGCGCCTGCACCCGTGGCCGCTGCGCCGGCCGCAGCACCCGCGGCCTCCGGCGGTGGCCTGATCGAGGCCAAGGTGCCCGATATCGGCGATTACGACGGCGTGCCGGTCATCGAGATCCTGGTCGCCGTCGGCGACACGGTGAAGAAGGACCAGGGCCTGGTCACGCTGGAATCGGACAAGGCGACGATGGAAGTGCCGTCGCCCGCCGCCGGCGTGGTGAAGGAGATCAAGGTCAAGCTCGGCGACTCGCTCGCCGAAGGCAGCCTGGTCGCGATCCTGGAAGGCGAGGGTGCCGCTGCGGCGCCCGCCAAGGCCGCCCCGGTGGCGCCGTCCCCGGCCGCGCCCGCCGCACCGGCGACCTCCGCGCCGAAGCCGGCGCTGGGCACCGGCAAGGCCGCCGACATCGAATGCCGCATCGCCGTGATCGGTTCCGGTCCGGGTGGTTACACGGCCGCGTTCCGCGCCGCCGACCTCGGCCTCGACACGGTGCTGATCGAGCGCTACGAAACCCTGGGCGGCGTCTGCCTCAACGTGGGCTGCATCCCGTCGAAGGCGCTGCTGCATGCGGCTGCGCTGATCGAGGAAGCCTCGCACTCCGACGACATCGGCATCAGCTTCGGCAAGCCGAAGATCGACCTCGACAAGCTGCGCGGCTTCAAGCAGGACAAGGTGGTCGGCCAGTTCACCAAGGGCCTGGCCGGCATGGCCAAGCAGCGCAAGGTGCGCACGGTGACCGGCGTCGCGAAGTTCGTTTCGCCGAATGAGCTGGAGATCGCCGGCAGCGACGGCAAGACGCAGCTGCTGCGCTTCGAGCAGTGCATCATCGCCGCCGGTTCGCAAGCGGTGAAGCTGCCGAACTTCCCGTGGGACGACCCGCGCGTGATGGATTCCACCGACGCGCTGCAGCTGGCCGAGGTGCCGAAGAAGCTGCTCGTCGTCGGCGGCGGCATCATCGGCCTGGAAATGGCGACCGTGTACCGCGCGCTGGGCGCGGAGGTCACGGTGGTCGAGTTCATGGACCAGCTGATGCCGGGCGCCGACAAGGACCTGGTGAAGCCGCTCGCCGACCGCCTGAAGAAGCAGGGCGTGGCCGTGCACCTGAAGACCAAGGCCGCCAAGGTCGAGGCGTCGAAGAAGGGCATCACCGTCGGCTTCGAGAGCGCGACCGAAGGGCAGACGCCGGAACTCGAATCCGGCACGTTCGATCGCGTGCTGGTGGCCGTGGGTCGTTCCCCCAACGGCGGCAAGCTGGATGCCGGCAAGGCCGGCGTCAACGTCACCGACCGCGGCTTCATCCCGGTCGATGCGCAGATGCGCACCAACGTGCCGCACATCTTCGCCATCGGCGACCTGGTCGGCCAGCCGATGCTGGCGCACAAGGCGACGCACGAAGGCAAGCTGGCCGCCGAAGTGGCGGCCGGCGAGAAGAAGGAGTGGGTGGCGCGGGTGATTCCGTCGGTGGCCTACACCGATCCCGAGATCGCCTGGGTCGGCGTGACCGAAACCGAAGCCAAGGCCAAGGGCCTGAAGATCGGCGTGGGCAAGTTCCCGTGGGTCGCCTCCGCACGCGCGGTCGGCATCGGCCGTGGCGAGGGCTCGACCAAGCTGATCTTCGACGAACACACCCATCGCATCATCGGTGCCGGCATCGTCGGCGTGCACGCCGGCGACCTGATCAGCGAGCTGGCGCTGGCGATCGAGATGGGCGCGGAAGCGGCCGACATCGGGGCGACCATCCATCCGCACCCGACGCTCAGCGAGTCGGTGGCGATGGCGGCCGAGGTCTACGAAGGCACCATCACCGACCTGTACATCCCGAAAAAGAAGTAAGCGCCGGCGGGACGGTGGAGACGGAAAGGCCGCGCGTGAGCGCGGCCTTTTCTTTGGATCGGGCGATGCCTCAGGCAGGCAGCGGTGTCGCCTTCGCGGCCCTGCGCGCCTCGATCTGCTTCCACACCTTCTCATGGAAGTGGAAGACCACCGTGTTGCTGGCCGGTTCGATCAGCGCGAGCGCGCCGCCCACCAGCAGGCTGCCGGTGAACAGGTAGCCCAGGGTGAAGGCCACCGCGAAGTGAAGGATGGCGAAGCTGAGGGTCTTGTTCACGGCGGGGCTCCAGATGAGAACAGGTCTCAAGTATGGGCGCCCCGTCCGTGCCGTCCAATGAAACGTTCCGCTTGTATCGATAATCAAAACCTATCGATCAACTGCATCAGAACCGGAACGTCACGCCCGCCATCGGGCCATGGACCTTGAACTGGCCCGTCAGCTTGCCCGTCACGTCAACGTTGCCAACGCCGGACTCGGCGGGCGCCTCGAACGAACCCCGGTAGTCGTCGCTGAGCTTCAGGCGGAACCAGTCATAGCCCACGTGAATGCCCAGGCGTTCGGTGACCAGATACTCGACGATCAGGCCGCCGCGCTCGAAATGGCCGCGCTCGTCGACGAAGTCGCCCCAACGGGTATCCAGATACTGGGCCTGCGCCTCCACGCGCAGGCGCTCGGTCGGCGCCCAGCTGACCCGCGTGTGCAGGTTGGGTGACGTGCCGTCCTTCTTCCAGCGGAACGACTCCCACTGCGGATCGATCTCGCCGGTACCGGTGCTGGTGCCCGTGCCACGGGCTTCCAGTACGGCGTGCGTGACGCCGGCGCCCAGGCCCCACTGGAACCGCGGCGTGTCGACGACCGCGAATTCGTAGTTGAGGCTGGCCAGTTCGAAGCTGAGGCGCCCGTCGATGTCCACGGCCGGGATTTCCACCGGCTCGCCGGGGATCTCGACCTCGTCGAAGACGTTGCCCGGATCGATCCAGTCGCCGTCGAAGTTCCACGACTGGTTGCGCCGGTAGTCGTAGTAGTTCAGGCGCAGCGACTGGCGCGGGGTCATGTTGAAGGCGAACTCGCCGCGTGGCCGCCAGCGGCCGTCCGAGTCGATGCCGCCGGACGCGGCCAGGTCTTCCGTCTGCTCACCATCGGTGGCTACGCCGGTACCGGCGAGCCGGATGTTGGCTTCCGGATTGAAGGCCGACAGGCGGATTTCGAAGCGGGCGTCGTCGCTGAAATCCTGCGCGGCAGCGCCGGTGGCGAGCAGTGCCAACGGCAGGCAGGCAAGCAGGGATGCGAGGGTGGGGATGTGGCGGGGGCAGGGCCGGTTCATGGGCGCTCCATGCGTCGAGGGGGAGCACTACCTTCATCGCGGACCGGTCGTCGTCAGGTGAATGGGATGAACGACCCGGCGAATCGTCGTCTTCGAACCCTGCAAAAAAGTGAAGCCCCGGGGGCAGCCGGGGCTTCGTGGAAGGCCTGTGGCGGAGCATCGGACGAGGAAGTTGAGCAGCAGGCCTTGCAAGGACTGACAGGGAGTTTCCGGCAAAGTTCCGGAAAACGTCCGGGAAAATTCTGAACAGGGGAAACGGTTACACGCAGGCGCCGCAAGGGCTCCGGCCTGATCGTGCCCGCGGACCGGCTTTCGACCTTTGGCGGTTGTCCCGGAAATTGTCCCGCTGCTATAATTTTGCGGCTCGGCGAGGCGCATCACTGCCTCTTACCCGCCAATTCCGTAGGGCTTTCGTGTGCTGAATTCCGTCGCTGCGGGTCGGCGGCTGGTGTTGCGCGCCGCTGTCTGGCAGACGGGGGCGGTACTGCTGGTCGCGCTGCTGTTCCTGCCCTGGGGCCTGCCCCGGGCGGTTGCGGCGGTCGTCGGAGGGTTGGCGATCGTGGTCGGCGCGCTGCTGGCGGCCTGGATGGCCTTCGGCGGTGGTGTGCTCGGGGCCGTCTCGGCGGTGCTGAGGCTGGTCGCGGGCATGGTGGTGAAGTGGGTCGTGGTGATCGGTGTGCTGGTCGTTGGCGCGGGGCTGTACAAGCTGCCTCCGCTGCCTCTCCTGGCGGGCGTGATCACCGGACTGGTGGCACAGGTGCTGGTCGCGACCGGCAAGCAGCGATAACCCAACTAGAAAGGTTTCCGACTCATGGCGGGCGAGGCTCTTACTCCCACCAGCTACATCCAGCACCACCTGAAGAACCTCACGGCCCAGGTGGGCGGTGACGGTCCGTTCTGGACGATCAACGTCGATACCTTCGTGACCGCCGTGCTGATGGGCCTGGTCATCGTGTTCGCCTTCTGGATGGCCACGCGCAAGGCGACCGCCGGCGTGCCGGGCAAGTGGCAGGCCTTCGTCGAGATCATGCTCGAGTTCGTCGACAAGCAGGCCCGCGACACCTACCACGGGACCAGCAAGCTGGTGACGCCCATCGCGATCACCATCTTCTTCTGGATCCTGATGATGAACCTGCTGAAGATGATCCCGGCAGACTTCATCGCCAAGCCGCTCGAACTGATGGGCGTGCACTACTGGAAGCCGGTCCCCACCGCCGACGTCAACGCGACGCTTGGCATGTCGATCAGCGTGTTCTTCCTGATGCTGGTGTTCGCGTTCCGTTCCAAGGGCCTGGGCGGTTTCGCCAAGGAATTCCTGACGGCGCCGTTCGGCAAGTGGATGATGCCGTTCAACCTGATCCTCAACATCGTCGAATGGGTCAGCAAGCCCATTTCGCTGGCGATGCGACTGTTCGGCAACATGTTCGGCGGCGAGATCGTCTTCCTGCTGATCTGGGTGCTGGGCGGCGCGGGCATCGTGGGCATGCTCGGCGGCGCCGCGTTCGGCCTCGGCTGGATGCTGTTCCACCTGCTGGTCATCCCGCTGCAGGCCTTCATCTTCATGATGCTGTCGATCGTCTACCTCAGTTTGTCGGAAGACAGCCACTAACGTTTCCGCTTCACCGTTTCGCTTCGTACCATCCACCTTTCAAGCACTTAAGTTCCGGAGATCACCATGGAAAGCATCCTCACCAACCTCGCCCAGGTCCAGGCTTCGACCGCCCTCGCCATCGGCATCATGATCGGCCTGGCCGCGCTGGGCGCGGGTCTGGGTCTGGCCATCATGGCCGGCAAGTTCCTGGAATCGGCTGCCCGCCAGCCGGAACTGATCCCGGTCCTGCAGGTGCGTATGTTCATCACCGCCGGCCTGATCGACGCCGCGTTCATCATCTCGGTCGCCGTCGGCCTGCTGTTCGCCTTCGCCAGCCCGTTCATCACGATCTTCACCGAACAGCTGGCCAAGCTGGCGGGCTGATCCGTCGCGTGCACGCCTGACCCCGGGCCTCGGCCCGCGGTCAGTCACCAGGCGTAGCTGGGCCGGCGCATCGTGCGCGGGCCCTTCATCACCGGCAGGTTTACGATGAATATCAATCTCACTCTGTTCGCCCAGGCGCTGGCCTTCGCTGGCCTGATCTGGATCATTGCGACAAAGATCTGGCCGCCGCTGCTGGCTGCCATCGAAGAACGCCAGCAGAAGATCGCTGAAGGTCTGGCCGCGGCCGACCGCAGCCAGAAGGATCTGGCGCAGGCCCAGGAAAAGGTCAACGAGGCGTTGAAGGAAGCCCGCGTCAAGGCCAACGAGATCATCGACCAGGCCCACGCGCGCGCCAACCAGATCGTCGATGCGGCCAAGAACGAAGCGATCACCGAAGCCAACCGCCAGAAAGAACTGGCGCAGGCCGAGATCGACGCCGCCGCCACGCGTGCCCGCGAGGACCTGCGCAAGCAGGTGTCCGCGCTGGCCGTCAGCGGTGCCGAGAAGCTGTTGAAGCGCGAGATCGACGCCAACGCCCACAAGGCGCTGCTCGACGAACTCGCCGCCGAAATCTGATCCGGACGATCCGATCGATGAGCCAGGCCCTGACTGTCGCCCGCCCCTACGCCCGCGCCGCCTTTGCGACGGCGCGCGACGAAGGCAACTTCGCCGCCTGGTCGCAGGCGCTGGGTTTCGCCGCGCATGCCGCGGCGGACCCGCGCGTGGCCGCGCTGCTGCCGAACCCGCAGCTGCTGCCCGCCGACGCCGTGTCGCTGCTGTCGCCCGACGGCGCCAGTGAGGCGTTCACCCGCTTCCTGGGCGTCCTGGCCGATGCACGCCGCCTGCCGCAGTTGCCGGAAATCGCCGGGCTGTTCGAAGAGCTGCGCGCCGACGCCGAGCATGTCGTGAAAGCGAAGGTCACGTCCGCCGCGGACTTGCCCGCCGGCGAGCTTGACGTGATCAAGGCCGCGCTGAAGAAGCGCTTCGGCCGCGAGGTCGAGGTCGAGACCTCGGTCGACGCATCGCTGATCGGCGGCGCCGTGATCGATGCGGGCAGCGTGGTGATCGACGGCTCGCTGAAAGGCAAGCTGGCGCGCCTGCAGTCCGCGCTGACGCACTGAATTCCCATTGAACCGCCGCGCGCAAGCCGGCACACAGGACTTACCCATGGCTACCACGCTCAACCCCTCTGAAATCAGCGACCTGATCAAGACCCGTATCGAGAAGGTCAAGCTGGCCGCGGAGTCGCGCAACGAAGGCACGGTCACCTCGGTGTCCGACGGCATCGTGCGCATCTTCGGCCTGGCCGACGTCATGCAGGGCGAAATGATCGAGCTGCCCAACAGCACCTACGCACTGGCGCTGAATCTGGAGCGCGACTCGGTGGGCGCCGTGGTCCTGGGCGATTACGAGCACCTGCGCGAAGGCGACGTGGCCAAGACCACCGGCCGCATCCTGGAAGTGCCGGTCGGTCCGGAAATGCTCGGCCGCGTCGTGAACGCGCTGGGCGAGCCGATCGACGGCAAGGGCCCGCTGGGCACCTCGCTGACCGCGCCGGTGGAGCGCGTGGCCCCGGGCGTCATCTGGCGCAAGTCGGTCGACCAGCCGGTGCAGACCGGTTACAAGTCGGTCGACGCCATGATCCCGATCGGCCGCGGCCAGCGCGAGCTGATCATCGGCGACCGCCAGACCGGCAAGACCGCGATGGCGATCGACGCCGTGATCAACCAGAAGGGCACCGGCATCAAGTGCGTCTACGTCGCGATCGGCCAGAAGGCCTCGACCGTGGCCAACATCGTGCGCAAGCTGGAAGAGAACGGCGCGCTGGCCCACACCGTGGTCGTCGCCGCCACCGCTTCCGAATCGGCCGCGATGCAGTACATCAGCGCCTACTCCGGCTGCACCATGGGCGAGTACTTCATGGACCGCGGCCAGGACGCCCTGATCGTGTATGACGACCTGTCCAAGCAGGCCGTGGCCTACCGCCAGATCTCGCTGCTGCTGAAGCGTCCGCCGGGCCGCGAAGCCTACCCGGGTGACGTGTTCTACCTGCACTCCCGCCTGCTCGAGCGCGCCGCGCGCGTGTCCGAGGAGTACGTCGAGAAGTTCACCGAAGGCAAGGTCACCGGCAAGACCGGTTCGCTGACCGCGCTGCCGATCATCGAAACGCAGGCCGGCGACGTGTCCGCGTTCGTGCCGACCAACGTGATCTCGATCACCGACGGCCAGATCTTCCTGGAAACCGACCTGTTCAACGCAGGCATCCGCCCGGCCGTGAACGCCGGTATCTCGGTGTCGCGCGTCGGTGGCGCCGCCCAGACCAAGATCATCAAGAAGCTGTCGGGCGGCATCCGCATCTCGCTCGCCCAGTACCGTGAGCTTGCCGCGTTCGCGCAGTTCGCCTCGGACCTGGACGAAGCCACCCGCAAGCAGCTGGAGCGCGGCCAGCGCGTCACCGAGCTGATGAAGCAGAAGCAGTACGCGCCGATGTCCATCGCCCTGCAGGCGCTGTCCATCTACGCCGTCAACGAGGGTTACCTGGATGACGTGCCGGTCGGCAAGATCCTGGCGTTCGAAGACGCGCTGCACGCGCACTTCACCAACACCCAGGGCGCGCTGGTCGACACGATCAACAGCACGGGCAACTGGAACGACGAGATCGAAGGCGCCTTCAAGAAGGGCATCGCCGAGTTCAAGCAGACCGGTACTTGGTAAGAGCCGGGATTCGGGAATAGGGAATAGGGAATCGTAGAAGCGAAAACGGGTCGGCTCTGTCGATTCCCGATTCTCTCCTCCCGATTCCCCCAGCGAGCACAGCGAGCGAGTAGACATGGCAGGCGGACGCGAAATCAAAACCAAGATCAAGAGCGTGCAGAACACCCGCAAGGTGACGCGCGCGCTCGAGATGGTCTCGGCCTCCAAGATCCGCAAGGCCCAGGACCGCATGAAGACCTCGCGCCCGTACGCGCGCGCGATGAAGCAGGTGATCGGCCACCTGGCCCAGGCCAACACCGACTACCAGCATCCCTTCATGGTGGAGCGCCAGGACGTCAAGCGCGTCGGCTTCATCATCGTGTCGTCCGACCGCGGCCTGGCCGGCGGCCTTAACAACAACCTGTTCCGCAAGATGCTCGGCGAGATCCGCCAGTGGAACGAGAAGGGCGTCGAGGTCGACGTGGTCACCATCGGCCAGAAGGCCTCGGTGTACTTCCGCCGGGTCAAGGTCAACATGCTGGCCAGCGTCTCGCACCTGGGCGACGCGCCCAAGCTCGACCAGCTGATCGGCGTGATCAAGGTGATGCTGGACGCCTACACCGAAGGCAAGCTGGACCGCGTGTTCGTCGTCTACAACGACTTCGTCAACACGATGACCCAGCGCGCCGCGTTCGACCAGCTGCTGCCGCTGCCCGCGTCGGAGACGCAGGTCGCGCACCACGACTGGGACTACATCTACGAACCCGATGCCGAGACCGTGCTCGACCACGTGATCACGCGCTACATCGAGTCGCTGGTGTACCAGGCCGTGCTGGAGAACATCGCGTCCGAACATGCGGCGCGCATGGTGGCCATGAAGGCCGCCAGCGACAACGCCAACAAGCTCATCGGTACCCTGCAGCTGGTCTACAACAAGGCCCGCCAGGCGGCGATCACCCAGGAAATCTCCGAAATCGTCGGCGGCGCGGCCGCTGTGTAGCCGGGAATGGAGAATCGGAAATAGGGAATAGTCAAAGCCAGCGGCTCCTGATCTTCCCATTCCCGATTCTCGATTCCCCATTCCCGACAAAAGAATCGAACAGACATTAGTGGAGTTACCCAAATGAGTCAGGGCAAGATCGTTCAGATCATCGGCGCGGTGGTTGACGTCGAATTCGCGCGCAACGAAGTGCCGAAGGTGTACGACGCGCTGAAGGTGGAGAACACCGCCATCACGCTCGAAGTGCAGCAGCAGCTTGGCGACGGCGTCGTGCGCACCATCGCCCTCGGTTCCACCGACGGCCTGAAGCGCAACCTGATCGCCGTGAACACCGACAAGGCCATCTCGGTGCCGGTCGGCGCGGGCACGCTGGGCCGCATCATGGACGTGCTGGGCAACCCGATCGACGAAGCCGGCCCGGTGCAGGCGTCCGACCATTGGGAAATCCACCGCTCGGCCCCGTCGTACGAGGACCAGTCCTCGGCCAACGACCTGCTGGAAACCGGCATCAAGGTCATCGACCTGATGTGCCCGTTCGCCAAGGGCGGCAAGGTCGGCCTGTTCGGCGGCGCCGGCGTCGGCAAGACCGTCAACATGATGGAACTGATCAACAACATCGCCAAGGCGCACTCGGGTCTGTCCGTGTTCGCCGGCGTGGGCGAGCGTACCCGCGAGGGCAACGACTTCTACCACGAGATGAAGGACTCCAACGTCCTCGACAAGGTCGCGATGGTGTACGGCCAGATGAACGAGCCGCCGGGCAACCGCCTGCGCGTCGCGCTGACCGGCCTGACCATGGCCGAGTACTTCCGCGACGAGAAGGACGCGTCGGGCAAGGGCAAGGACGTGCTGCTGTTCGTCGACAACATCTACCGCTACACGCTGGCCGGTACCGAAGTGTCGGCGCTGCTGGGCCGCATGCCGTCGGCCGTGGGCTATCAGCCGACGCTGGCCGAGGAAATGGGCGTCCTGCAGGAGCGCATCACCTCGACCAAGACCGGTTCGATCACCTCGATCCAGGCCGTCTACGTCCCCGCGGACGACCTGACCGACCCGTCGCCGGCCACCACGTTCGCCCACCTGGACGCCACCGTCGTGCTGAGCCGTAACATCGCCTCGCTGGGTATCTACCCGGCCGTGGATCCGCTCGACTCGACCAGCCGCCAGCTGGATCCGAACGTCATCGGCCACGAGCACTACGACACCGCGCGCCGCGTGCAGTCGACGCTGCAGAAGTACAAGGAACTGAAGGACATCATCGCCATCCTCGGCATGGACGAGCTGTCCGAAGAAGACAAGCAGGCCGTGTCGCGCGCCCGCAAGATCGAGCGCTTCTTCAGCCAGCCGTTCCACGTGGCGGAAGTGTTCACCGGCTCGCCGGGCAAGTACGTCTCGCTGAAGGACACGATCCGCGGCTTCAAGGCGATCGTCGACGGCGAGTACGACCACCTGCCGGAACAGGCGTTCTACATGGTCGGCGGCATCGAAGAAGCGGTCGAGAAGGCCAAGAAGCTCGCCGAGAAGGCGTAAGCGCAGGGATTAGTGATTCGTGATTCGTAGGGGCGGCGATAGAGGGTTGGCAGGGCTTGATGCTCTTGCCACTCACGAATCACCCATCACGAATCACCTTCCGAACGCAGTGAGGAATACATGAGCACCATCCGTTGCGACATCGTCAGCGCCGAGCAGGAGATCTTCCACGGTGAAGCCACCCTGGTCGTCGCCACCGGCGAGCTGGGCGAGCTCGGCATCGCGCCGAAGCACGCGCCGCTGATCACCCGCCTGAAGCCGGGCAAGGTGGTGGTGACGCTGGCCAATGGCGAGCAGCTGGACTTCGCCATCTCCGGCGGCATCCTGGAAGTGCAGCCGCAGGTCGTCACCGTGCTGGCCGACACCGCGATCCGCGCGCAGGACATCGACGAAGCCTCGGTCCGCAAGGCCAAGGAAGAAGCCGAGCGCATCCTGTCCAAGCAGGATCCGAAGATGAGCATCGAGGAAGCCCAGGCCCAGCTGGCCATGAGCATCGCCCAGCTGAGCGCGCTCGAGCGCCTGCGCAAGAACCTCAAGCACTGAGTTTCATCGCCCTCGCTTCATCGGAACGCCGGCCTTGTGCCGGCGTTTCCGTTTGCAGCGTGCGCCGCGCGCACGACGCACGGCACGGATCACGCGACGTTGTCCGCATCACGCGATGCCCGCATCGTGAGGTCGTGCGTACCCCTCAGCGGTAGACCACGTGCCGCCACAGGAAAAACGCCACCACCGCGAGCGCGCCTTCCACCAGTGGCTTGGCCAGCCAGGCATGCGCCAGTCCCAGTGTCCCGGCGACCCAGGCGACCGCGAGCGTGCTGATCACGGTCAGCGGAATCCAGACCAGCAGGAACCTCGCGAAGCGGCGCCAGCCGAGTCGCGCGCTCCCGGCCTGCGCGAATGTCACCCGCCCGTTCAACCAGAAACCCAGCAACGCACCGCCGACGCGGCCAGCGAGGTTGGCAGGTGCCGTCGGCATCCCGAGTGCGGTCAGTGCGACGAACAGCGCCCAGTCGACCAGCAACTGCACCGCACCGACGACGAGGAAACTGCCGCCCTGGCGGAACAGTGGATGGCGGGAGAGCGAGCGCAGCATGGCGCCATGGTACCCGCCAGCGACGTGGGGAATGGCAGGTACGGCGCGCGGATTGCGTTGATGGGGTAATTGTTACCATGTCGCGCATCCTCTCAGGCGACACCATCCAGGAACCCACGCATGAAGCCACTCCACGTCGTCATCCTCGCCGCCGGTGAAGGCAAGCGCATGAAGTCCGCGCTGCCCAAGGTGCTGCAGCCCATCGCCGGGCGGCCGATGCTGGGGCACGTGATCAATGCGGCGCGTGCGCTGTCGCCGGCCGGCGTGCACGTGGTCTACGGCCACGGTGGCGATCAGGTGCAGGCGGCGTTCGCCGACCAGGGCGATCTGCACTGGGCACACCAGGCGCAGCAGCTCGGTACCGGCCATGCGGTGGCACAGGCGATGCCGGAGATTCCCGACGGTGCACGCGTGCTGGTCCTTTACGGCGATGTGCCGCTCACCCGCAGCGAGACGCTGCAGCGGCTGCTGGACGCGCCGGGTCGCCTGGCCGTGCTGGTCGCCGAACCGGTCGATCCCGCCGGCTACGGCCGGATCGTGCGAGACGAGGCAGGCCGCGTGGCCGCCATCGTCGAACACAAGGACGCCGACGAGGAGCAGCGCCGCATCCGCACCATCAACACCGGCATCATCGCCGCCGACAGCAGCGCGCTGAAGGGCTGGCTGGCGCGGCTGTCCAACGACAACGCGCAGGGCGAGTACTACCTGACCGACGTGTTCGCGATGGCAGCGGAGGAATTCAATCCTGCGGAAATGGTACTGGTGGGCGAGCCCATCGAAGCCGAAGGCGCCAACGATCCCTGGCAGCTGTCGCAGCTCGAGCGCGCCTACCAACTGCGCGCCGCGCGCGCGCTGTGCACGCAGGGCGCTCGCCTGATCGATCCCGCGCGGTTCGACCAGCGCGGCACGGTGAAGGTCGGCCGCGACGTACAGATCGACGTGGACGTGGTACTGGAAGGCGAGGTGGAACTGGGCGATGGCGTCGTCGTCGGTCCGTTCTGCCGCCTCAAGGATGTGAAGCTCGGTGCCGGCACGCAGGTGCGTGCGCACTGCGATCTCGAAGGTGTCGTCAGCGAAGGCGCCGCCCTGATCGGTCCGTATGCGCGCCTGCGTCCCGGCACGCAGCTCGCCGACGGCGTGCACGTCGGCAACTTCGTCGAGACCAAGAATGCGCGTATCGGTGTCGGCAGCAAGGCCAACCACCTGACCTATCTCGGCGATACCGTGATCGGCAGCGGCACCAACATCGGTGCCGGCACCATCACCTGCAACTACGACGGCGTGAACAAGTTCGTCACGACGATCGGCGACCGCGTGTTCGTCGGCTCCAACTCCTCGCTGGTCGCACCGGTGACGCTGGCCGATGGCGCGACCATCGGTGCGGGTTCGGTGATCTCGAAGAACGCGCCCGCCGATCAGCTCACCGTCGCGCGCGCGCGCCAGGTCAGCATCGAAGGCTGGCAGCGACCGGTAAAGAAGCCGAAATGACGTAGGGCGGGCTCAAGCCCGCCATCTGCGAAGCCCATCGAAGAAAGCGGCATCGCGGCGGCCAGCCCTCACCCCTTGCCCTCTCCCGGAGGGAGAGGGGGAGTAGGTGCCATGCGGGTCCGGCTTCGGGTGCGGAGGCGTGTCGGCGAGGCCCCGACTTCGGGAGAGGTCAGTTTTCGGGCAGCTGGATCGACACGCACAGCCCGCCACCTTCGCGGTTGTGCAGCGACAGCCGGCCGCCATGGGCCTCGATGATCTCGCGGGTCAGTGCCAGGCCCAGTCCGGTGCCGTTGCGCTTGGTGGAATAGAACGGCACCAGCGCGTTCTGCAGCACCGCATCGTTCATGCCGGTGCCGCGGTCCATCACTTCGATGCGCAGCCAGTCCGGCAGACGGGTCAGCCGCACCGAGACACCCTCGGCCGTGCCGCCGGCCTCGTGCGCGTTCTTGAGCAGGTTGAGCACGGCCTGCTCCAGCTGGGCGATGTCGATACGGCCGTCGATCTCCGTCTCCGTCATCACCAGGTCGAACGCGATCTGTCGCTGCAGCCCCTCGAAGAAGGCACGCCAGTGCACCGTCTGCAGTTGTGGCGACGGCAGCTTGGCGAAGCGCGCGTAGCCGCGGATGAAGCCTTCCAGGTGGCGCGCGCGGTCTTCGATGGTGCCGAAGACCTCTTCCAGCCGGTCGTGGCGTCCGCGACGCACGAGTTCCGCGCCCGAATGCGCGAGCGAGGCCACCGGCGCCAGCGAGTTGTTGAGTTCGTGGCTGATGACGCGGATGACCTTCTTCCACGTCATCACTTCCTGCCGCCGCAGCTCGCTGGTCAGCAGGCGCAGCAGCAGCAGCTCGTGCGGGCGTCCGTTGAGACGGAAATTGCGCCGGGCGAGGTGGTAGACCTGCTCCTCGCCGTCTTCTTCCTCGTTGCCGATGGCAAACAGACTGTCGCCCCCGCGCGCAAGCGCTTCGCGCATCTCGACCGGTGCGGAACCGATCAACCCATCGTAGTCCTGGCCTTCCAGCTTCCAGCCGCTGTGCAGCAGCTTGCGCGCCGCCACGTTGGCGAAGATGACGCGGCGTACGCCGTCGCCGCCGGGGGCGATCAACAGCATGGCGACCGGGGTGTTCTGGACCATGGTGTCGAGCAGCAATTCGCGCTGCACCAGGCTCAGGCGCTGTTCGCGCAGCACCTCGCCGAGCGCGGCGTGCGACTTCACCAGTTCCGCGAGGTCGTCGTTGCCTTGCCAGTGGATGCCGAAGTTGTATTCGCCGTCGCGGTAACTGTTGACGCTGCCGGCCAGGGCGCGGAACAGCGAGTAGGTGCTGCGCAGCCCCCGGCGGATCGCCCACATCGCCAGCGGCAACACCACGATGGCCGACACGATCACCGCTTCACCCGCGTCGCCCAGCCAGCGCGACAGCACGAGCGGCAACACCAGCGCCAGCACCAGCAGCGGCAGCAGCCAGGACAGCACGCGGCCGGCGAGCGAGCGGCGGATCATGGGGCCTTGATGCCGAAGCGTTCCATGCGCCGGTACAGCGCCTGCCGGCTCATGCCGAGATCGGCGGCGGCCTGCGCGATGACGCCACCCGCCCGCGCGATGGCGGCTTCGATGTCGGCACGCTCCGGTTCCGCCGCGATCACGGTGCGCACCGGGGCGGGACGCGGCAGGTTGAGGTCGGCGGCTTCGATGCGATCGCCCATCGCCAGCAGGCCGGCACGCTGGATGACGTTGCGCAGCTCGCGCACGTTGCCCGGCCAGGCGTGTCGCAGCAACGCGGCACGCGCACTTTCGCTCAGCGGCTTTTCGGGGGGACGGAAGCGCTCGGCCAGCGGCAGGATGTCGCCGGGACGCTCCGCCAATGGCGGCAACGCGAGTTCGATCGCGTTGAGGCGGTAATAGAGGTCTTCGCGGAAGCTGCCGTCGCGGATCATCGCGGGCAGGTCGGCGTTGGTCGCGCTGATCACGCGCACGGTCACGTGGCGTTCGCGGTTGGAGCCGAGGCGCTCGAAGCGGCCGGTTTCCAGTACGCGCAGCAGCTTCATCTGCCCGGTCAGCGGCAGGTTGCCGATCTCGTCGAGGAACAGCGTTCCGCCATCGGCCGCCTCGAACTTGCCCTCGCGCGCCTTGTTGGCGCCGGTATACGCACCGGCGTCCGCGCCGAACAGTTCCGCTTCGATCAGTTCCGACGGCAATGCGCCGCAGTTGAGCGTGACGAAGGCGCCGGACTTCACGCTGGAATTGGCCTGGATGATCTCGGCGATCTTTTCCTTGCCCGCACCGTTCGGGCCGGTGATCAGCACCGGCAGGTCGGAGCGCGCGACCTGGCAGGCGAGCGCGACCACGCGCTCGCTGGCCGGATCCTCGAACACCAGGTTGCGCAGGTCGTACTTGCTGGAGAGCTGGTCGCGACCACGACGCTCGCGGCTGCGGCGGCGCTCGAGTTCGCTTCGGGCCTCGGCCAGTTCCAGCAGCGTGTTGACCGTGGCGAGCAGCTTGCGGTCGTCCCACGGTTTGGCGACGTAATCGGCGGCTCCGGCCTTGACCAGGTTCACCGCGACCTCGAGATGCGTCCACGCAGTCAGCAGGATCACCGGCATGTCCGGCCACTGCGCACGGATGTCGGCGAACAGCTGCTCGCCTTCCGCGCCCGACGTGGTGTCCTGGGTGAAGTTCATGTCCTGGATCACCAGGTCGACGTGCTGCTCACGCAACAGGGCGAGGCCGGCGTCGGGCGACTCCGCATGCAGCGTGTCGATGTCGTGCAGCGAGAACAGGACTTCCAGCGCGGTACTGACGGCGCGGTTGTCGTCGATGACGAGGATGGTAGGCATGCGCTATAGCCTAACCGAAGGACTGCGGCTGACGAGGTGCGGCGGGATGCGCCGCGTCAGCCGGACGGGACAGGTGGCAGCAAGTTGCACGACGAGGACCGTCCCGACCACAACGGCCGCGCATGTCCCGAAGGACGGCAGCGGGAGCGTCCATGCGGGCATAAGACGAGCAAGCAGTGCCGCGACCGCCATGCCGATCGCGCAGGCGATCACGGCGAGCATCAGGTACTCCCTACGCAGGCGATGCGCCAGCTGCGTGTCGGTGGCGCCGAATGCACGGCGCAGGCTGATTTCCTGCTGGTGATCCAGCATCCAGCGATGGCCACCGAGCCCCAGCATGGCCAGCGTCGACAGCCACCAGGCCACGCAGACGGCGAGCGATGTCCACGCATGCCGCGTGGGGCCCGATAAGGCCTGCGCACGCAGTGCCGCCAGGCTGGCGGGGGCAGCGATCACGACGTCGGGGTAGGCTGCTGCGAGAGCGGCACGGATGCGCGCCGACACTGCATTTGCATCGCCCGTATGACGGATGAGGAAGTGCGCTTCGCTGGCCCGGGTCATGCGCACCGGCAGGATTACGGCCGTGCCATCACGGCGATGCGCGGTAGCGGGCAACGGAATCCGAGGCAGCACGCCGACGACATGCAGTCGCTTGCCCGGCAACAGCTGCAGCGAGCGTCCCAGCGGTTCGGCATGGGCGAAGAGCGTTTCGGCGAAGGCGGCGGAGATGATGGCCGGGGCGGGATCGGCGTGCAGGCGATGCTGGTCGCCCGTGTAGTCCTGGTACTCCGCGTGGGCGAAGCGCCGGCCATGCGGCTCATCCATACCGAGCGTGGCCATGAAGTCCTCGTCCGCCAGGTAGAGGGAGACGAGATGGCGGTGCCCGCGGTCACCGGACTTCCACGCATGCACGCTCCAGGCGCTGGTGCCATAGGGAGACTGGTTGCCCGCAGCGGCGGCCCGCACGCCGGCCACGCCACGCAGTGTCCGCAACACCGCCCTGGTGCCGGGATCCTGCCCCTGGGCCGGTTGCATCCAGGGGATGACCAGCACGTCGGCCGCGTCGATGCCGTCCGCTGCCGTCGCTTGCTCGTACATGCGCAGCATCGCCTGTCCCGCATACAGGCACAGCATCACGCCGATGGCGATCTGCAGCACGAGCCACCACGCGCCTGCGTGGGAGCGACCCAACAGCAAGAAGGAGGAGGATGGCATCGGGGTTTCCGATCAGCCGTGCACGCCGGTCGGCGTGCACGGTGTGGGGGCCGCGGGATCAGGCCGTACGCGTCGCCACCGCCGGCGGTACCGACGCGGCCCGGCGTGCCGGTCCGTACACGGCGACCTGGCCCAGCAGCCACAGCAACACGGCGCCGACCGGCAGGTAAAGCAGCGGCAGGCGCGGCAGTTCGTACTTGCCCATCAACAGCTGGTTGATGCCGTAGGCCAGGATCATGCCGATGACGATGCCGATGGTGGCCAGCAGGAAGTTCTCGGTCTGGAAGTAGCGCAGGATCTGGCCCTTGGTCGCGCCCAGCGCCCGGCGGATGCCGATCTGCTTGGTGCGCTGTTGCACCCAGAAGCTGGCCAGGCCGACGATGCCCAGCGCGGTGACGACGAGCAGCGAGACGATCACGGTCAGCAGCAGCCAGGCCATCGCACGGTCGCCGCGGTAGTAGTTGCTCATGATCTCGGTGAAGGTGCCCTCGCGCAGCACCAGGCGGCGCGCACTGTTCTTCTCCAGCGTAGCGACCGCGGCCTTCTGCACTTCCGCGCGGCGCGCGGCATCCGTGCGCAGCACGAACGTGCCCAGCGTCACGTCCTTCACCGGAAAGATCATCGTGTAGCCCGTTTCCGCCGGGCCGCCGTTGTCGTTGGTGCGGATCAGCCGATCAACCACGCCGACCACGCGGTGCGGCACGTTGTCGGCGTTCCAGGCGTAGATGTTCTTGCCGATCGCGCTTTCACCGGGGAACAGCTTGTTCGCCAGTTCGCGACTCAGGATCACCGCCGGCATGACGACCTTGGCGTTCTGCTTGTTCATCTCCGTCCAGTTGGAATACTCGTCCGCGGTGAAATCGCGGCCCTCGGCCAATCTCAGGCCCAGGGTGTCGATGACGGATTCGCCGAGGTAGACGTTCGCCAGCGCACTGGGACGTTCCTGTTGCGGTGCGAGCTGGATGGAGCTGTTCCAGGAGGAGTTGTCGAACGGCACGTGGTTGATGCTGCTGGCGGCCTTGACGCCGGGCAGTGCGCGCAGGCTGGCGACGTCCTGCTTCACCAATGCGTCCGCGTCGGGGTTCTCGCCGAGGTCGCCCATGCTGATGCGCACGATCTCCTCGTTGGCCAGGCCGGTGGGGCGATCGATGCGCTCCAGCCGCTGGGTGATCAGGAAGACCGCGTTGCAGATGATGGCGCACGAGAGCGCCACTTCCAGCACGATCAGCGCGGCCGCCGTCTTGTGGCGGGCCAAGGTGGAAAGGATGGGGCGGATGTCCATGGTGGGCCTCTGGGGTTTCAGCCCCTTCCCCCGCGCGCGGGGGAAGGTCGGGATGGGGGTTGTGCGGAGTGGCGGTGCCGTCGTTCTGAAGCGGCCCCCACCCCAAACCTCCCCCGCAGGCGGGGGAGGGAGCACGTCACTGCGACTTCAGCTGGATCGCGGGCGTCACCTGCATCGCCCGCCAGGCGGGCAGCATCCCGGCGAGCAGGCTGGCGACGATCGCCAGCGCGAAGGTGGCCAGCAGCATCTTCAGGTCCATGTGGGCCAGGTCGGCGTAGCCCGCCGGCTGCTGGCGGACCGCCAGCAGGCCGAGCCAGGCCAGGATCAGGCCGAGGACGCCACCGACCAGCCCGACGGTGCCGGCTTCCACCAGGCACTGCGCGAAGATGGCCTTGCGTGTCGCGCCGAGGGCACGACGCACGCCGATCTGCGAGGCGCGGCCGAGGAACTTCGCCAACAGCAGGCCGACCGTGTTGAGCAGGCAGACGGCCAGGAAGCCGAACGCCAGCCACACCTGCAGGCGCACGTCGCCGGGCACCGCGCCCTGCTTGTCGAGCCACTGCATCACGCTGTGCAGGTCGACGTTGGTGGGGCGCTCGAAGCGGCCCGCCGCGCGCTGCTGGTCGGAGTAGTTCGCCAGGTACTGCTTGTAGGCGTCGACCTTGGCCGGCGTGCCCAGTTCCACCCAGTACTGCAGCCACGAGCACGGGGCGTTCGGTCCGCGCGAGCCTTCTTCTTCCCCACTGGAGTCGCCCCAGCAGTTCATGTTGCCCTGCGTGCTCATGTTCAGCGTACGCGACGTCCAGAACGGCACGAACAGCTGCTCCACTTCTGTGAAGCGGTCCTGCGTCATGTCGTAGAACTTCGGTGCAGGGCGCCATTCCTCCAGCACGCCGATGATGCGGAAGGTCGCGCCGGAGGCTGTCAGGTCGCGGCCCACGCTGTTGGCGCCGCCGAACAGTTTGTCGTTCAGCGCCTTGGAGATGACGGCGACGCGCGCACGCGACTCGTCGTCCACCGCCGACCAGCCGTTGCCGTAACGGAACGGCACGTCGAACATCGGGAAGAAGTCCGCCGTGGTGTAGCGCGCATCGACGCGGAACGGCTCGATCTTGCCGTCTTTCGACTCCACCGACGTCGAGCCGCCGGTCATCAGCGCCTGGCGGTCGCCCTTCTTGTCTTTCAGCAGGCGCTCGGCGTCGTAGCGGGTGAACTGGTCTTCCGGCTCTTCGCCGGGCGTGAATCCGTTCATCGAACGGGGATCCACGCGCGGGTAGAACAGCTTGTCGCTCTTCTGCGGGATCGGGTCGCCGGACAGCACGTAGAACACGGTCAGCGTGGTCATGCTGGCGCCGATGCCGAGTGCGATGGCCAGCACCATCAGGAAGGTCAGCGCCTTGTTGCGCTTGAAGCTGCGCAGCGCGAGGGAGAAGTAGTAGCCGAACATGGCGTGCTCCTTACGCGGAGGCGTTGGCATCGGCGGCATGCGCCGCGCGGATCAGCGCAGGCTCCACCGACAGGTCGGTGGCCATGCCGTCCACGATGTGCACGTTGCGCTGCGCGCGTGCGGCCAGTTCGGGGTCGTGCGTGACCATGATGATGGTCGTGCCCTGGCGGTTGATCTCTTCCAGCAGTTCCATCACGCCACGCGCCATCTGCGAGTCCAGGTTGCCAGTCGGTTCGTCCGCCAGCAGCAGGCGCGGACTGCCGGCCAGTGCGCGCGCGATCGCGGTGCGCTGCTGCTGGCCGCCCGACAGTTCGGCCGGGAAGTGCTTCATGCGCGAGCCCAGGCCCACACGGGCCAGTGCGTCCTCGATGCGCTGCTTGCGCTCCGCGGCCGGCATGCCGCGATAGCGCAGCGGGACGTCGACGTTGTCGAACAGGTTGAGGTCGGGGATCAGGTTGAAGCCCTGGAAGATGAAGCCGATCTTCTGGTTGCGCAGGCGCGAACGCGCATCGTCGCCGAGATGGCTGACGTCCTGGCCGTCGAGCAGGAACTGGCCGCCGGTGAACGTCTCCAGCAGGCCGGCGATGTTGAGGAAGGTGGTCTTGCCGGAACCCGACGGCCCAGTGACCGCGACGAACTCGCCCTCGCGGACATGCAGGTCGAGCGAACGCAGCGCATGCGTTTCCACCTGTTCGGTGCGGTAGACCTTGGCGACTTGGCGCATCTCTAGCATGGCGGGCTCCTGGCAGTGATTGGTAGTTGGTGATTGGTGATTCGAGGGAAGCGAAGGCGGTAGTGATGGGGCGAAGCGTGCGTTTACGAATCACGTCTCACGAATCACCCATCACGGCGTTCAATTGACCGACACCCGCTCGGCATCGCCGAACAGGTCGCTGCCGGAGACGACGACCTTGTCGCCGGGCTGCAGGCCGCTGAGCACTTCGATGTTGCTCAGGCTGCTGACACCCAGCTGCACCGGCCGGCGCACGGCGGAGCTGCCGTCCATGACGTAGGCATAACGACCGCCGCCCTGTTCGAGGAACGGGCCGCGCTCGACCATCAGCACGTTGCGGCGCGTGTCCATCAGGATGCGTGCGGACAGGCGCTGGTTCTGGCGCAGGCCGGGCGGCTGCTTGTCGGAGAAGCGCAGGCGGGTGACGACTTCGCCGCCCACCACTTCCGGCGACACCGCGGAGATCTCGCCGGGATACGGCTGGCCGGCACTGGTCAGCGTGGCCGGCATGCCGATGGCGAGGTCGCGCGCGAAGCTCTCCGGCACCTTGATCTCGACTTCGAACACGGACAGGTCGACGACGCTCAGCACCGGCGCATTGATCGCCACGTTCGAGCGCTGCACCGCCTGCACCTGGCCGACCTGGCCGTCGAACGGCGCGCGCAGCGTCAGCGCATCGACCTGGCGCTGCACTTCGGCGACCACGGCGCGCTGGCGTTCGGCGAGCAGCTGCTTGTTGCGTGCGTCGAGCCCGGCGCCCTGGCCCTGCAGGCCGGCGTCCTTCTGCGCATGGGACAGCGCGATCTCGCTCTTGCGCAGGTTGTCCTGCGCCTCCAGTACGTCGACCTGCGGTACGGCGCCGCCGTCGTAGCCGCGCTGGTAGCGCTGCAGGGTGCGTTCGGCGGCCTGGCGTTCGATGCCGGCCTGGTCCAGGGCCTTCTGCGCGTTGGCGCGGGTGACGCTGGCATCCAGCACCGCGCGGCTCGCCTCGGCCTCCAGGCCGGCGAGCGTGGTCTGTTCCTGCGCCAGCTTGCTGCGCAGCTCGGGGCTGTCGATTTCGGCCAGTGGCTGGCCCTGGGTGACCTTGTCGCCCGCGACGACCTTCAGCGTGACCACGCCGCCGGCGACGGCATACAGGGTGGGGCTGTTGGCGGCGATGACGCGGCCGTCCGCGGCGATGTCGCGGACCAGGTCGCCGCGGGTCACTTCGGCGATGCGCAGGCGGGCGCCGTCCACGGAGGCCGTGCCCGACAGCCAACCGCGGGCGGCGAACACGATGCCGGCCAGCAGCAGCGCACCGCCTGCGGCGGGCCACACCCAGCGGCGCCAGGCCGGACGGGTCTGCGAGGCACTGAGCACACGGTCTTGGGCGGAGGTGTCCCGAATCATCGGCGGCATGCGTTCTTTGGAATGACCTGCATGTCTCAGCAGGATGCGTGCCAAACGCAAGCGATTGATTTGAAAGGGGGTTGTCCGCGCCGGGCGACTGTCCGGGTGTCCGCGGACACCCAGCGGACAGGGCCTGTCCAGTGCGGGACACGTAGAATGTCCACTCGTTTCACTCAGATGGAAGACACAGGCTTATGTGCGGAATTGTGGGCGCGATCGCCGATCGCGACGTGGTGCCGGTACTGATCGAGGGACTGAAGCGGCTGGAATACCGGGGCTACGATTCCGCGGGCATCGCGGTAGTCGACCAGCAGGACGTGCGCCGCGTGCGCCGCACCGGCCGCGTCGCCGAAATGGAAGGCGCCGCCGCCGCCGAAGGTTTCAACGCGAGCCTCGGCATCGGCCATACGCGCTGGGCCACCCACGGCGGCGTCACCGAAGCCAACGCCCATCCGCACATCAGCCACGGCGTGGCGCTGGTGCACAACGGCATCATCGAGAACCACGAGGAGCAGCGCGAGAAACTGCGCGCGCTCGGTTACGTGTTCGAGTCGCAGACCGACACGGAAGTCATCGCCCACCTGATGCACCACCACCTGAAGGGCGGCGACGATCTGCTGGCCGCCCTGCAGCGCACGGTGAAGGAACTGACCGGCGCCTACGCGCTGGCCGTGGTCAGCCGCAAGGAGCCTGACCGCATGGTCTGCGCCCGCATGGGCTGCCCGCTGCTGATCGGCGTCGGCGAGGGCGAGAACTTCATCGCCTCCGACGTCTCGGCGATCCTGCAGGCCACGCGGCGTGTGATCTTCCTGGAGGAAGGCGACACCGCGGAAGTGACGCGCGAAGGCGTCAAGGTGTTCGACGGAAAGGACCAGCCGATCCAGCGCGAGGTGCACGTCTCCGACGTGTCGCTGGCGTCGCTGGAACTCGGTCCGTACCGCCACTTCATGCAGAAGGAAATCCACGAGCAGCCGCGCGCGATCGCCGACACCATCGAGGCGGTGGTCGAAGGCGGCTTCTCGCCGACGCTGTTCGGCGCCAATGCGGAAGCCGCGCTGAAAGACATCGAAGGCGTGCAGATCCTCGCCTGCGGCACCAGCTACTACGCCGGCATGACGGCGCGCTACTGGATGGAGGCGATCTCCGGCCTGCCGTGCAGCGTCGAGATCGCCAGCGAGTACCGCTACCGCGACGCGTACGCCAATCCCAAGCACCTGATCGTCACCATTTCGCAGTCCGGCGAAACGCTGGACACGATGGAGGCGCTGAAGTACGCCAAGTCGCTGGGCCACCGGCACACGCTGTCGATCTGCAATGTGCCGGAAAGCGCGATCCCGCGCGCCAGCGAGCTGGTCTGCTACACGCGTGCCGGCGCCGAGATCGGCGTGGCATCGACCAAGGCCTTCACCACCCAGCTGGCGGCGCTGTTCCAGCTGACCGTCGTGCTCGGCAAGCTGCGCGGCAAGGTCACGCCGGAGCAGGAAGCCGATTACCTGGAACAGCTGCGCCACCTGCCCGGCAGCGTGCAGCATGCACTGAACCTGGAGCCGCAGATCGCGGCGTGGGCGGAGCGTTTCGCGCCGAAGTCGGATGCGCTGTTCCTCGGCCGCGGCCTGCACTATCCGATCGCGCTGGAAGGCGCGCTCAAGCTGAAGGAAATCTCCTACATCCACGCCGAGGCGTATCCGGCCGGTGAGCTGAAGCACGGCCCGCTGGCGCTGGTCGATGCCGACATGCCGGTGGTGGTGATCGCACCCAACGACGTGCTGCTGGAGAAGGTGAAGTCCAACATGCAGGAGGTGCGCGCGCGCGGCGGCGAGCTGTTCGTGTTCACCGACCAGGACAGCCACTTCAGCGAATCCGAAGGCGTGCACGTCATCCGCACCCCGCGCCACGTCGGCGTGCTCAGCCCCATCGTGCACACCATTCCTGTGCAGCTGCTGGCGTACCACACCGCGCTCGCGCGCGGCACCGACGTGGACAAGCCGCGCAACCTGGCGAAGTCGGTGACGGTGGAGTAATCAGTCGCCGGCGACGGGATCGCCGGCCGACCATTGCTGCGCCTGCAGCCGGTCGAGCAGGGTGTTGACGCGTTCGCGCGCGGCGACGCCGTGCACCGGCAGCGCGAGGCTGTCGCCGGGGCGGGCCGCGGTCAGGATGGCGCGCACGGCCTCGGTTTCGTCACGGCATTCGTCGATGGCGGCGTCCGCCACGCCGTGGCGCACCAGCGCGGCGCGCAGTACCCGGCCCACCTCGCCGCTTTCGCGTCCGCGCATATAGCCTTCCATGTCCTTCAGCACCACATGGTGGGGATGGAACGACGCGGCGGTGGCGGCAAGGTCGGCGATGGCGTCGTCGCTGCGGTCGCCGGCCTGGCCGAGCAGCAGATGCAAACGGCCGCCGTCGCGGTGCGCCTGACGGACCAGATCGAGAAACTGCGCCAGCCCATCGGGGTTGTGCGCGTAGTCCACGTAGACCTGCACGCCGCCGCCGAGCACCCAGCGCTGCAGGCGGCCGGGGTTGTCGCGGTTGTCGCGGCCGAAGCGGGCGAGCACGGCCGCGATCGTCGCCGGGGCGATCCCCAGTCCGAGGGCGGCGAGGGCGGCGGCGGCGCAGTTCTGCACGTTGTGCGCAGCCAGGCCGCCAAGCGTCAGCGGCATCCCCGCGACCGCGCCCAGATCGTGGGCATGCGTGCCGTCGAACAGCCACAGGTGGCCGTCACGCACGCCACAGCTGCGACGACCTTCGGCACGCGCCTGCCGCAGCAGCGGATGATCGTCGTCGGTGGAAAACCAGGCCAGCGGCACGCCGAGGCCGCCTGCATGGCGTCGCAACAGTTCATTGTCGGCGTTGAGCACGAGCATGCCGCTGGCGTCGATGGCGCGAGCCACGGTCAGCTTCACGTCGGCCAGGCCGTCGAGGTCGTGGATGCCGTATTCGCCGAAGTGGTCGGGGCTGACGTTGGTGACCACGGCCACGTCGGCCCGTTCGACCGCCAGGCCGCGCCGCAGCAGGCCGCCACGTGCGGTCTCCAGGATCGCGGCCTGGGTCCGGCGGTCGCGCAGCAGGCTGCGTGCGCCGCCGGGGCCGGAGTAGTCGCCGCCTTCGATCAGCGCGCCGTCGAGGTAGATGCCGTCGGTGCAGCTGTTGGCCGTGTGCCAGCCGTGCGCGATGGCGATCGCGGTGAGCAGGCGCACGGTGGTGGTCTTGCCGTTGGAGCCGGTGACCAGGGCTACCGGGATCGCATGCAGCTCCTGCCACGGCACGTCATCGGGCGTCGGCAGGGCGGCGTTGTCCCAGGTGCGGCTGCCGCTGCCCATGCCGATGGACAGTCGCTCGTCGTCGAGCAGCAGCGGCACACCGTGCGCACGTGCGGCTTCTTGCAGGGCGGGCAGTCGCGGCAGGCCTTCGGCGGCAGCGACGGCGCGCAGCAGGCGCAGGTCCGCGTCTTCATCGACGAACAAGGGATGGCCCGGCTGCAGCGCGGGTTCGCCGATGTCCCTCCCGGCCGCGGCCAGGGCGGACAGCCACGCCCATTCGTCCACGTCGGCGGCGGCGTACAGCATGTCGCCGGGTGCGGCGAAGGCGAGGCTGGCGCCGCTGGCGTGCTCGCGTACCGTCACCGGGCCATCGGGCCAGCCCAGGGCAGCGCGTGCGCGGGCGATGCGTCGCTTCCAGTCTTCGATCAACGCCGCGGGCACCGGCGCACCGATCATCGTTTCCAGCACCGCGCCCGGTCCGGCGAAGTACAGGTTGGGCCCGGTCAGGCGACGCAGGTCGTCGAACGGCAAGGGTGCGGATTCACTCATGCGGCAGGTCGTGGGTGGAGAGCGTGATCGGGCGGTTGCGGATCGCCATCGCTCAATCGCTGTCCTCGTCATGGCGTGCGAACACCAGGCCGCGTTCTTCGCGGATCACGCCCTCCATCGCCGCCACGGCCGCCTCGTCGGCGCTGGGCGCCGGCGCCAGCGATGGCAGTTCGACCACGCGGGCGCTGCGTGGCTCGGCGCCTTCGGGCGTGAACTTGGTGATCTGCTTCCACGAGCGGGCCAGCGCATCGGCGAACACCAGCACCAGATCGCCGGGTTTGCCCATGCGCAGCGCGGCGTCGATGGCCTGCTGCTCGTCGGGGATCTGTTCGATCGCCGTGTCGGCCACGCCCGCCGCCTGCAGTGCGCGCGCGATGATCCGCGGTACTTCGTCGCCGTCGCGGCCACGCAGGCTGTCGTCGCGCTTGACCACGTAATGGTCGAAGCGGCCGGCCACCGCGCGGGCGATGTCCTGGATATCCTCGTCGCGGCGGTCGCCGGGGGCGGCCACCACCACGATCCGGCGCCCGGCGACGTCCAGGCGCTGGGCCAGGTCGGCCATCATCCCCACTGCGTGTGCGTTGTGCGCGTAGTCCATGACGACCTTGAACGGATGTTCGTCGTACACGTTCATCCGGCCCGGGGCCTGGAAGAACGTGGTGTCGAAGGTGCGCAGGCCCTGGCGGATCGCGTCGAGCTTGATGCCCAGCGAGAACGCCATCGCCGCGGCGAACATCGCGTTCTGCACGTTGTGCAGCGCGCGGCCTTCCAGCGTGGCGGGAATCAGGTGCGTCCACATCAGCGGGATGTGGCTGCCCTTGTCGTACAGCGTGACCATGTGGCCGTTGACGCCGGCCTCCAGCGCGCAGGCACGGCCGCCCGCGCGGATGTGCTCGCGCACCAGCGCGTGCGAGGGGTTCATGGTGACGTAGCAGATCGTCTTGGCGTCGGTGTAGCCCGACATCTTCAGCACGTTGACGTCGTCGGCGTTGAGCACCGCGCAGTCCTTCGCCACTTCCACCACGATGCGCTTGATCTCCGCCAGCTGTTCCAGCGTGTCGATGCCCTTGAGACCCAGGTGGTCGGCGGCGATGTTGAGCACCGCGCCCACGTCCACCTCCGGCACGCCCATGCCGGCGCGCAGCAGGCCACCGCGTGCGGTCTCCAGCACCGCCAGGTCGATGTGCGGATCGGACAGCACCATCCGTGCCGACACCGGGCCGGTCATGTCGCCTTCCACCGTGCGCTGGCCGTCGATGTATACGCCGTCGGTGGTGGTCAGGCCCGGCGTGTAGCCGGCCATCTTGGTGATGTGCGCGAGCATGCGCGCGGTGGTGGTCTTGCCGTTGGTGCCGGTGACGGCCGCGATCGGTACCCGCGACGGCGTACCCGGCGGGAACAGCATGTCGATCACCGGGCCGGCGGCGTCGCGCGGCGTGCCTTCGCTCGGCGCGACGTGCATGCGGAAGCCGGGTGCGGCATTCACTTCGCAGATCGCGCCGCCGATGTTCTTGTAGCTCTCGGCGATGTTGGGGCTGATGAAGTCCACGCCGCCGACATCGAGGCCGATCGCCCGCACCGCGCGCACCGCCATGTCGCGGTTGTCGGGATGGATGATGTCGGTGACATCGGTCGCGGTGCCGCCGGTGGAGAGGTTGGCGGTGGAACGCAGGAACACCACTTCGCCCTCCTCCGGTACCGAGTCGGCGGTGTAGCCGACGCGCTCCATCATCAGGTTCGCCTCGCGGTCGAGTTCGAGCCGCGTCAGCACCTTCTCGTGACCGACGCCGCGGCGCGGGTCCTGGTTCACGATCTCGACGAGGTCGGTGATGGTCCTGCGGCCGTCGCCGACCACGTGGCCGGGCGTGCGTCGCGTCGCCGCGATCAGTTCGCCATTGACCACCAGCAGGCGGTGGTCGGCGCCTTCCTGGAAGGTCTCCACGATCACCGAGCGCGAATGCTCGCGCGCGGCATCGAACGCGGCGCGGATCTCGTCATCGCCGCTGATGTTGATGGTGATGCCGCGGCCGTGGTTGCCGTTGTACGGCTTGAGCACCACCGGGCCGCCGAGCCGCTGCGCGGCCTTGACCGCTTCGGACTGGCTGGTGACCAGGTGCTGGCGCGGCACCGGCAGGCCGAGCGAGCCGAGGATCTTGTTGGTCTCCTCCTTGTCGCTGGCCAGTTCCACCGAGATGTACGGCGTCTTGCCGGTGATCGTGGCCTGGATGCGCTGCTGGTACTTGCCGTGGCCGAACTGGATCAGCGACTGGTTGTTGAGCCGCAGCCACGGAATGCCCCGCTCCACGCCGGCGCGCACCAGCGACGCGGTCGACGGGCCGAGCGCGCGCTTCTGCGCATAGCGGATGAAGTCGTCGCGCGCTTCTTCCCAGTGCCAGTCCGCCGGCACGCTGCCCGAAGGGCGGGTCTCTTCGGGCATCAACGAACACAGCAGCTTCAGCGCCAGCTCGCCCGCGGCGATGCCTTCCTCGCGCTGGGCGTATTCGTACACCACGGTGTAGACGCCCGGGCGGCCGTCGACGCTGCGGGTCTTGCCGAAGGTGACGTCCTCGCCGGCGATGTTCTGCAGTTCGATCGCCACGTGTTCGAGCACGTGGCCCAGCCAGGTGCCTTCGCCCTCGCGCATGCGGCGCAGGAAGCCGCCGGGCTCGCGGTAAGAGCAGCCGTGCTCGGCCAGGCTCGGCACCGCGGCCACCAGGCCGTCGATGAAGCCGGGGCCCAGGCGCGCGGTGGGCCACTGTTCCAGTTCGCCCAGGTCCAGCAGCAGCCGGATCACCGGGAAGTGCGCATGCTGCGAGGGGCCAACGTAGACGGAGCGTTCGAGGATGCGCATGCAGGAGGTTCCCTTGTCGTATCAGGTCTTGCGGGTCGCCAGTCGGCCGGCCGAGGCCCGACGCGTATGCAGGTTGAAGGTGGCGCCGGCGATCAGGATATGGACGCCCAGCCCCAGCAGGCAGACGGGGTCGTCCTCGCCGGCCTGGGCCATCGAGGAGAACTGCAGGTCGTGGGCATCGACCACGGTGACCGCGCCGCTGCCTTCGACCTCGAGCGTATCGTCGGGCGAGATGAAGGCGGCGGTGTCCTCGTCCAGGCCGATGCCGATCGCGAACGGGTTGTAGCCCAGCGCCGCGGTCAGGCGGCCGAGGCGGTCGCGCTGGCGGAAATGCTGGTCGATCACGAAGCGGTTGGTCAGGCCCAGCCCGGGCGCCAGGCGCACGCTGCTGGCGCGCGGCGACGAGCCCTCGGCACCGAAGGCGATCATGTGCTCGCTCAGGAATCCGGCACCGGCGCTGGTACCGGCCACCGTCACCCCCTGGGCATTGCGCAGGCGGATGCAGCGCGCCACCTGGGTGCCGCCGAGGATGGTGGACAGGCGCAACTGGTTGCCGCCGGTGAAGAAGATGCCGCTGGCTTCCGCCAGCCGCGCCAGCCGGCCTTCCTCCTGGCAATCGCGGCGGGTGTCGAAGTCCAGCACGTCGACCCGAGTCGCCCCCATGCCACGGAACAGGTCTTCGTAGCGGGTGCCGGATTCCTTCAACCGGCTCGCGGTCGGGATGACGACGATGTCGGCATCGGCGCCGCCACTGAGTTCGACGAACCGCGCCAGGATGCGCGGGTTGGTTTCCTTCTCTTCTGCGCCGCCGATCGGGATGATCCAGCCGCGGTGTTCCCCGTTGACGGGCTTGCTTGGCATCGAGTGCTCCGGTGTTTCAGGTGTCTTGCGATTCGAACGTACCACGCCGCAGCACCGCGCCATCGCGCAGGTGCAACTGGCCGCCGGCGAACACGTCGGTCACCGCGCCGGTGGCGTCCAGCGCCACCAGGTCGGCGTCGGCGCCCACCGCGATGCTGCCCTTGCCCGGCAGGCGCAGCAGTCCGGCGACGTTGGAGGTGAAGGCCGGCAGCGCGTCCTGCAGGGCGATGCCGCGGGCCAGCAGCTCGCGCAGCGTGTCGACCAGCGCGCCGGAGTGGCCGACGTCCATGCTGCACACGCGGCCCTGCGCATCGAAGCAGGGCAGGCAACCACCGGCGTCGGAGCTGATGGTGACGCGGTCGCGCGGGGCACCGCTGTCGAGGTAGCGGACGAGCGCATCGGCCGCGCTCCACGCGTCCTCGCCCTCGTCCACCGGGAAGGCGGTGATGTCGATGCTGCAGCCGCGCCGCGCCAGTTCGATGGCTTCGTCGAAGAGCGCCTTGCGCCGGTTGACGTGGGTCGGATTGAACACCCGCGGCGGCAGCTCGCTTTGATCGAGCGCGCGCCGTACCAGGTCCAAGCCGCGCGGGCCGTCGCCCAGGTGCAGATGGAGGAGGCCGGCCTTGCCGGTCATCAGTCCGGCCACGTGCGCGTCGGACGCGATCCGCAGCAACTCGTCCAGGGTCGGCTGGCTGGAACGGTGGTCGCTGATCGCCAGCTCGCCCACGCCGATCAGGCAGTCGATGAAGGCCAGGTCCGCGCGCACGCTGCCGGTCACGGTGGCTGGCGGCAGGTGGTAGCCGCCGGCATATCCCCACGCCGACAGGCCCTCCTCGCGCAACGCGTTGACGTGGGCCACCAGTTCGCGCGTGCTGCGGGCGACATCGTCGGTGCCCAGCAGGCCGACCACCGTGGTCACGCCGCTGCGGGTATAGCGCGACAGCGTCGGCGCCGGCACGCGACTGGCGAAGCCGGCCTCGCCACCGCCGCCGGTGACGTGCACGTGGCCATCGATCAGGCCAGGCACCAGCCGGCGGCCAGCCAGGTCCATCACCTGCGCGCCGAAGGCGGCCGGAAGATCGGGCGCATCGGTGCCGATCCACAGCACCTTGCCGCCGCCGAGCAGCAGGTCGTGGCGACCCAGCGGTTCGGGCGCGTACACATCCGCGTTGCGGATCAGGGTGGTCGTCATCAGCTGTCGACCATTCCGTTGACGTTATCGCTCATCTTCACTCGATCCGCGGCTATCCCGACGCGGTCATCCGCGCGGCGGACCAGTCTAACCGGGCGTGGGCACGTTGGCGGCGCGGAACGGATCGCCGCACGGCGTCCGGGTCGACGGGATTGGCGGCGGTGTTATGTGAGCTGAGCTGGGCTGGCGTGGCGCAGTGCAGTCGCGTCGACCGGCGCTGGATGTCGCAATCCCTCGATGCCGGCATCGGCCACGGGAAGACGCGCGGGTCGATCTTCGCCTGCCGCGCGTCCCCATCGCATTACGGCGTGGCGTTGCCTGCCGTCGGCAGTGCCAGCCGCTTCTCCAGGTCTTCGCGCATGTCCACCAGCTCGGTGGACAGCTGCTTGCGCCTGGCCATGCCTTCGCGGTGGATCTCGCGGACTTCCTCGACGGTGCGGATCAGCGTCTCGTTGACCGTACGCAGCGTCTCGACGTCGATCACCGAGCGCTGGTTGGCGCGCGCGGTGCTGACGGCGGTGGAATGGACCAGCTCGGCATTCTTGCGCATCAGCTCGTTGCTGGCATCGTCGATCGCATTGGCCAGTTCGACCGCATTGCGCTGGTCGGCCAGCGACAGCTGGATGGCGAACTGGTTGCGCCACATCGGGATGGTGACGTCGCGCACCGCGCTGAACTTCTCGATCAGCTGGATCGCGTTGGCCTGGATCAGGCGGATCATCGGCAGCGTCTGGTCGGCCGCGTGCTGCAGCACCTGCAGGTCGGACACGCGCTTGTCGATCAGGCGCAGCGCGGTGTCGAGCGCGGCGCGGCGCGTGCGTGATTCGGGATCCTCCTGGCCGGACAGCGAGGCCAGTTCCGCTTCCAGCTCGGCGATGCGGACGCGGCCGGCGGCCACGTGCACGCCCAGCTCCCGGCGCTCGTCCAGCACGATGTCGTGCATCTGGTCGTACTCGCGCACGCGCTGCTGCTGGATCTGCTGGGTCTTGCCGACATCGCCCATCAGCTGGTCGATCTGCCGGTTGGTCGAGCTGTAGCGCTGGACCAGGTCGTCCTTGGTGGCGCGCATCTTGTCGATCAGCGGGCCGAGGATGGGCAGCTTGGAGCGGCCGTGGAAGGAGTCCAGGTTCAGCGAGCGCGCGATGCGCACGACGTCGCCCAGCTTGTCGCCGCTGCTGTCGAGGTCGGCGTTGCGGACCTTGTCCAGCAGCTGCGTGCTGAAGGCGCTGGTCTTCGTCGTGGCTTCGCGGCCGTAGGTGTGCAGATTGCCGGGTGCGATGTCCTGCAGCGCCTTCGCCGCTTCCTGGATGCGCGGGATGTCGGCGCTTTCCAGGCCCAGGTCGGTCAGCAACTGTGGCGACAGCACCGCGGGGACCAGTGTCTGTTCGGGATTCGTCGTCGTCATGGGGCCTCCTGGGGTTGGGTTCGCTGCGCGGCCGTTGCCTGTGCGGCGGACGGTACGGGCAGGTGTTCGATGTGGGCTTCCAGCTCATCTATCGTCCGCATGGCGGAGGATAGCTGCATTCCATGACCTGCACCGGCGGCGACGCCCTGCTGCTGGTCCAGCAGCACGCAAAGGCGTGGCAGCTGCTGCGCGTGGCGTTCAGCGATGGCGAGCGCGTTGGCCGCGACGAGATCAAGCTGGCTGGCGGTGATCTCGTAGGCGCTGCGCAGCGTGACGAGATGCGCGAGCCGCGAGGTGCCGGCAGGCGTGCCGCCTTCTGCGGCAGCCTGTCGGCGCGCGAGGCTATCGATCTCCTGCTGTAGCTGCACACAGGCGTCGCGTAGCCGCTGCGCATGCCCGGAGAGTGTCGCATGCTGCCGATGCAGTCGCTCTGCCTCGAAGCCGGCCTGTCGCAACAGAATGCCGCTGCGTTCGCGTAGCGAGCGCGCTTCCGCGGCGAGGCGGATGTCGCGGCCGATCAGGCGACCCCAGAAGCCGACGCTGCGACGCAGTGCGCGTGGGTCTGCCGAGAGCAGCACGGTGCGCAGGTCGCGCAGCGTCGTCTGCAAGTCGCCCGCACTGGCCTGCGCCAATGCACGGATGGCCGCGGCGTGGTCGGACAGGCCGGGCGCGTCGGCGTCGGCGGCGACAGACCGTTTCACCGCGGGTGGTCTTCCGTGCCGTCGTCCGGCACCGCGGGCGACACGTCCAGCGTCGGCGTCGGGCGCTCTTCCTTGAACGCGAGGCTTGCGATCACCTGGTCGAACTCGGCTTCGCGCGGCGAACGCGGCTTGGCCTTGCGCGTGCCCGCAGGCGCAGGCGCCGTCGCGGTGCTGCGCATCGCCTGCGCCAGCGCGACGAGCGCCGCGTTGAGCTGGTCCTGGCGTGCCATCGTCTGCTGCAGGGCATCCAGCACCGGCGCGGTATCGATCGCCGGTGCAGGCGCAGGTGCGGCGACCGGTTCCGGCGTGCGCAGCGACTGCAGTGCGGACAGCAGTGCTTCCCACGGTGCGGGCGGCGCTGCTTCGACCGGCGCTGGTTCGCCCAGGCGCTGCAGGCCGACGGCGATGTCGGCCAGCTGCGCGACGACGCGGCCGCCGACATCGGCGTCCTCCGCACCCATCGCCTTGTTGCGCAGGAAGTCGGCCTTGATCTGCTGCCAGCGCGCCTGTTCGTCGCCTGTCAGCGTGCCGCGCAGTTCGCCGAGTTTCAGCAGGTTCTCTTCCGCACCGGTGGTCAACAGCTGCGCCTCGCCCAGGTAGTGGTCGGAGATCAGCTGCTGCAGCTCGGCGGCGTTCATCACCGGCGAGATCTTCTCCGCCAGCTTGTTCATGTTGCGGTAGCTGCCCTGCAGGCGGAACGGCGGCTCCACCCGGTACTTGTCGGCCTGCGCGGCGCTGGCGATGTACTGCTGGTTGACGCGATAGACCACGTCGCGCACGGTCAGCAGGCGCTGCAGCACGGCGACGATCTCGCCGATCTCCGCGCCGCTGTAGGCATGCGACAGCTGGTTGGTGCTGACGTCCTTGCCGCGGGCCTTGTCGACCAGCAGGTACAGGTCGGCCATGTCGCGGGTCGCGAGCGGCGCCAGTACCGGGTTGGACGTCAGGCAGTTCTCCACGTAGCTCAGCAGGAACGCGTCCTCCATGCCGCCGAGCACGTCGCCCAGGTTGTAGATGTCGGCGCGGTTGGCCAGCATGTCCGGGATCTTGAAGATCTCGCCGGACTCCGTGTACGGGTTGCCCGCCATCACCACCGCGAACTTGCGCCCGCGCATGTCGTAGGTCTTGGTCTTGCCGCGCCAGACGCCTTCGATGCGGCGCGTGCCGTCGCACAGCGAGATGAACTTCTGCAGGAATTCGGGATGCGTGTGCTGGATGTCGTCCAGGTACAGCATCACGTTGTTGCCCATCTCCAGCGCCAGGTTGAGCTTCTCCAGCTCCTGCCGCGAGGTCGCGTCCGGCGCCTGTGCGGGATCCAGCGAGCGCACCTCATGGCCGAGCGCGGGGCCGTTGATCTTCATGAAGACCAGGCCGAGCCGATGCCCCACGTATTCCATCAGCGTGGTTTTGCCGTAGCCCGGCGGCGAAATCATCATCAGCAGACCCATCAGGTCGCTGCGCTTGTTCTCGCCGACGGTGCCCATCTGCTTGGCGAGGTTGTCGCCGATGACGGGCAGGTAGACGTCGTTGATGAGCTTGTTGCGCACGAACGAGCTCAGCGGGCGCGCCTTGAACTCCGACAGGCGCATCGCCGCGCGCTCCCGCTGCGCGACCTCGCCGCGCAGCGTCTGGTAACGCTGCCAGGCCGGCACGAAGTGCTCGCGATGCGCGACGAAGCGCGCCGGCAGATCGTCGACGGCCAACGGGAGCCTTCCCTCGCGGATGCGTGCGTGTTCGCCGAGCAGTCCTTCGACCGTCGTCATCAGGGTCACGTGTTCGACCACGTGCGTCAGCTGCGCACCGTGGCGGAACAGCGCGATCGCTTCCGGCACGTACGCGGCCAGATGGGCCTGGTCGGGCAGTGCGGTCAGCGCGTCCAGCGCCTGCCGCAGCAACGACCATGCCGCGGCCGGACGTGCGTCCAAGCGCTGCAATGCGCTGGCCAGCACACTGCCACCGGCCTCGTCGGCCAGGCGTGCGCGGAACGCAACCACCAGCGATTCGGCGTAATGGGTGAAACGGAACGTGGGCGTCGCCGCGGTGACGGTATCCGTCAGGAAGGCGGCCGCGGCCGATGCGTCCGTGGCGGGGAAAGGCAGTGCATCGCGCTGCACCCATTCGACCATGGCGGTCGCCAGCTCGTCGCGCAGCGTCGGCACGGCGCGGCCCGCCGGCGACATCGCATCGATCGCGCGTGCCGCCCGGATGCGGTCGGTCGTGTCCTGCGGCGTCGCATCGCTGCGGCACCACCAGGCGACCGCCAGCGCGCGCGCCGCGGGGGCGTACTGCAGCGTGCCCGCAGCTAGGCGTAGCGGCAGGTAGGCGCGCAGGATCGCGGCGGCGTCGTGGTCGTGGATGCCCTTCTCGTATCCCTCGCGATAACGCGGCGCGGCGTAGTCGCGCACGATGCGGTCCAGGGCTTCCGGATCGGCGAGCGCGTGGTGGAGTTGACCCGCGCCCAGGCCGCCTTCGCCCGCCAGCGCATCCTGCAGCAGCCGGCAGGCAAGGTACTCGCCGCGGTACAGCGTGGGCGATTCGGACTCGAGGGTGACGTCCCAGTAGGCGCGCAGCGCGTCCAGCGCCGGTTCCTGCAGGGGCTCCAGATAATCGGTGCCGGTCAGGTGCACGGCCAGCGTGTCGCCGCGCGGGATCAGCGTCAGGTCCAGCGGCTGCGTGTTGACGCTGAAACGGTGGCGCGGGCCGAGGCGGATGACGTTGCCCGCGTCTTCGAACAGGTCGCTGCGGTCGCGCAGTCCGCGCACGGCCTGGTCGCGGGCGCCCTTGATGCGTGCCTCGATATCGTCGGCCTTCACCGAGTCCTTCAGCTCGCGCAGGCGGCCGGCCAGTTCGCGCAGCTTGAGGATCAATGCATCGCCGGCAAAGAACGCGTTGAGTTCGTCCGGCGTGGTGAAGCGTTCCGTGCGCCGGGCCAGGCCTTCCAGGATCCGGTTGGCGGCTTCCTGCACCGACTGCGCCTTGCGCTGGCGGTCGTCCAGCAGCGCCTGCTTGTGCGCCTCGAACGCCTCCAGCATCTCTTCGCGCTTGGACAGGATGTCGCCGAGGAACTGCTCGTGCTCGCCGAACTGGCTCTCCAGTTCCTCCAACTGCACCATCAAGCGCGACAGCTGCTCGTCGGCGCGCTCCGGCGTGGTCGCCATCGCCAGCGCGTTGCTGACGGCCTGGCCGAACAGGGTGAATTGCGCACCGAACTGCGCCACCGCTTCGGCCGAGCCCAGCTCGCGGCGGCGCTGGGTGGCGCGCGCGCGGGTCTGGTTGAGCTTCGAATAGATCGCCGACAGGGCATCGACCACGTGGGTGCGCTGGGTGGCGTCGTCGACCTTCAGCGTCGCCATCAGCTCGGACAGCATGTCGAGCTCGCCGGCCATGCCCTGCATCGCGTCGATGGCCTCGGCCAGTTCACGCGCGCTGGCCGCCTTCTGGGCGCGCGCATCCAGTTCGATCAGACGCTGCTGGAACGGCGCCAGTGCCTTCTCGCCGGCCAGGAACTGCCCGGTCGCGGTGCCGACGCGCTCATGCGCGTCCTGCAGCGCGACCGTCATCGCGTCGATGGCGGCGGTGTCGATGTAGCGGTAGTCGCGGATGGTCAGCAGGTGGCCGCGCAGGCGCGAGACCGCGCCCAGCGCCTCGACGAACTCGCCGATGCCGTTCCATCCCTCCGGCTGCAGGCGGCCGAGCAGCGCGCGATGGTCGCGCTGTGCCTGCGCCATCGAGGTCTCGGACTGGCGCCGGATCTCCTGCACCTTCTCGTACTCGTCCAGCACCGACTCGCCGGTACCGGCGATCTCGTGCAGCAGCGTGGCCAGGCCCTCGCACTGCGCGTCGTCGATCCAGTGGTGCAGGTCGAACAGCCGGCGCGTGCCGTGCGTCAGCAACTGGTAGCGCTGCGCCGAGACGTCGTCGCGCTCGATCTCGCGGGCCAGGTCGAACAGGTTCGACACCGCACGCACCAGCTCGGCATTGCCGAGCTTGGCCATGAACGAGGTGCCGGCGGGTCGTGTTGCGGCGAACTCGTCGGAACTGAAGGGCGTCTGCCACACCTGCATCGGGTGCACGCGGGTGGGGTCGTCGTTCTCGGCGCGGAACAGCACCATGCGGCCATCGTGCAGGCGCGCATAACCGTGTGCGAGCACGGGCGGCTGCAGGCGGCGCTGCACCAGGTTGTAGACCAGCAGCGCGGCCTGGCCAGTTTCGCGCTCGTAGAACACGTACATCACGTCTTCGCCGTTCGGCGAGCGGATCGTGCGCTTGTACTGCATGTCCTGCACGGCGGCATCGAAGGCCTTGTGTTCGCCGTTCTGGAGGTAGTAGCCGCCGGGGAAGATGATGCCGTGGTCTTCGGGCAGCTGGATGCAGGCCTGCACGATGGCGTCGAGGCGCGTCACCTTGCCGGTCTGGGTGTTGTAGACCAGACCGCGCCACACGCTCTCGCGGTACGGCAGCACCTTCAGCAGGATCAGCGAGCCGACGCGCGCGAACTCGATCTGCGCGTCGTCCAGCGACTGCGTGCGGTCCTCGACCGGCTCGCTGTAGACGCCGGCGCCGGTCTCGGTGTTGTTCTCCACCTTCAGCGTCAGGTCGCCGCCGATGGTCTCGACGAACAGGGTGTCGAGGATGTTCAGGTGCGGATGGCGGCCGCTGACCTCCATGTCCTTGGTCGCGCGCGTCCATTCGAAGTCGAACGGCGGCGGCAGCACGATGTCGCGCTCGCCACGGGCGTCGAGGTAGTTCACCTCGCCCTCGGAGGTGAGCGTCCAGCGGAACACGCGCACGTCGGTGTTCTTCAGGCCGATCTGGAATGCCATCAGCAGGCGGCCGTCGCGGACGATCAGCTGCAGCAGCCGCGCGTCCTTGTAGTAGCTGTACAGCTCGCTGAAGTCGCGCTGGAACGCGCCGTCCGCGAGGAAGCTCGCGGCGATGTCGACCGGCGCCACGTCGTAGCCTTCGCCGGCCTCCACCAGGCGGTAGATGCCGAACACGTCGGCGACCGAGGTGGTCGTCTTCAGGCCCATGTAGACGTTGAAGCCGAAAAGCAGCAGGTCGCCGACCTGCACGATGTCGCGTCCGACCGAGTTGTGCTCGGTGCGGATGCGCAGGCGGCCGATGGCTTCCATCCGGCTGTCGCCGAATTCCTGCAGGCGGCGCGCGTTGAGCGCTTCCACGACGGTGCGCAGCCGGGCGCCCTGCTCGTCGAGGCGGCGGCGCAGCACGTCGTAGGCGCCGCCCTGGGCGACGGCCTGGTCGACCTGCGCGTCGGTGGAGGGGACTTCGGTGTTCGGTGTATCGGACATCGGACCTCATCCTCGCCCGTCCTGGGCGGTCGATGCGGAAATCGGGGCCGGCGGCACGCGCCGCCGGCCCGGCTCAGGCGCGCTGGATCAGGCGTCGGTCGCTTCGCCCTGCCGGCCGGCCACCGGCAGGCCGGAGCCCGCCAGGCGGCCCAGCAGCTGCGCCGCGATCGGGCTTTCGCCGACGATGCCTTCCAGCGCCTTGCCCAGCGACACGCCCTTGGTCAGCGCATTGAACACGCCGCCGTCGCCGCCGATCAGCTCGATGTTGGCGCTCTTCAGCGCGCTGCCCAGGATCTCGGCGTTCTCGCGCGAGATCGCCTTGCCCGCGTCGATCGAGGCCAGCAGCTGGCGCAGCTGGGTTTCCAGCAGCATGCGGAACTCCTCGTGGCTGCGCGCGTCCGGGCTCATCTTGCCCATGGCGTCGAACTTCGAGGTCAGGCCCTCCGCCTCGGCGGACATCTTCTTGGCGATGTTGCTGGCCTCGGCATCGCCCATCGCCTGGGTGGCGCTGGCGTTGGCATGGCCCAGCTTCTGCGCACCGTCGGCCTCGGCGCTCAGGCGCTCGGTCAGCACGCGGGCGTCGGCGTTGCCCTGCTTGTAGGTCGCATCGGCCTTGGCTTCCAGCACGCGCGCTTCGGCCAGCCCGGTTTTTTCCATTGCCACGGCATTGGCTTCCTGCACCTGTGCTTCTGCCAGGCCGGGCGCGGCGCTTTCGGCGCGCACGCCGTCGGCCAGCACGCGCTTGGCTTCGGCCTGCTTGCCGGCCGCCTGCAGTTCCGCCTCGGCCAGTACCGTCATCTCGACCGCGCGATGGCGCGCCGCCTGTTCCGCTGCTTCGGCCGCCTTGACGTCCTTGACCAGCGTCTCCTGGGCCGCGGCCTCGGCGGCCAGCACGGTCACCTGCTTGGCCCGGTCGGCCTCGGCGACTTCGCGGGTCTCCTTGATCTTCTCTTCGGCCACGGCGACCGTCTGCTCGATCTGGGTGCGCTCGCGGATGACGTTGGCGACTTCCATGCGTCCCTGCTCGACCACCTTGTCGCGGTCGACTTCCTGCATCTGCACTTCCTTGTTGGTATTCACGCGCTCCAGCTGTTCGGCACGCGCGACGCGCTCGAGTTCGATGGCGACGGCGCGGCGACGGTTCTGCTCGGCGACCTCGACCTGGCGCAGCTGTTCCTGCTCGCGGATCTTGATCTGCTCCTCGGTCTCAAGCCGCGCGCGCTCGGAGACCTGGCGCTGTTCCTCGATCACCTTGGCGGTCTCGGCGGCTTCGCGGGCGCGCACGGTCTCGACCTCGCGCTGCTGGCGCGCTTCGGCTTCGGCCTGCTGGCGCTCCAGCGCGAGCATGGCTTCGCGGGCCTCGGTGTTCTTCTTGGTGATCGCCAGCTTCTCGTTCTGCTCCAGTTCGTTGGTCTGCACGTTCTGGCGCGCGGTCAGCTCGGTGATCTTGCGGATGCCTTCGGCGTCCAGGATGTTGCTGGGGTCGAGCAGGTGCTTCGGCGTCTGCTCCAGGTAGTCGATGGCGACGTCCTCCAGCACGTAGCCGTTGAGGTCCTGGCCGATGACGGCGACGATCTCGTCGCGGAACTCCTGGCGCTTGTCGAACAGCTCGGTGAAGTCGAACTTCTTGCCGACCGTCTTCAGCGCCTCGGAGAACTTGGCGTTGAACAGCTCGTCCACGGCGTGCTTGTCGGATGCGCGGTCGGCGCCGATCGCCTTGGCCACACGCAGCACGTCGGCGGGCGTCTCGTTCACGCGCAGGTAGAACGCCACCGCGATGTCGGCGCGCATGTTGTCCTTGCAGACCAGGCCTTCCTTGCCGCGGCGGTCCACCTGCAGGGTGATCAGGCTGATCTTCATCAGCTCGGCCTTGTACAGCACCGGGATGATCAGGGCGCCGGTGAAATGCACCTTGGGGCTGGAACTCATGTCGTTGACGATGAGGGCCGTGCCCTGTTCGACCTTCTTGTAGAAGGCCTTGAAAATGCCGATCAGGCCGAATCCCAGCACCAGCAGGACGGCGAGTCCGATGACGAAGGGGAGGATCGTGGCGGTAGTCATTGCAGAACTCCTTGTAGACGGCGCGGGTACTTACTGCTGGTGGAAGGCGGTTTCGGACATGACGCGGTAGGTGTTGTCGGCTTCGACGTGCTCGATCAGCACGACGCGATCGCCGCGCGAGAAGCGTTCGCCCGGCAGCGTGCGGACCTGCAGGATCAGGCCGGCACCGCCGTCGTCGAAGTGCGCGCGTCCGCCGTCGGCGTCCGCGTACGGCGAGATGACCGCGCCGGCGCGCCCCAGGACGGAGGGCGGCACGGGCGGGCGCAGGCGAGCGATCACCGCCGCGACCGGGCGCAGCAGCAGCGAGGTCACCAGTGCGCCGGGCAGCAGGGCCGCGACCAGCGTGCCGGCACCGGCGATCCAGCGCACGCTGTCTGGCAGGTGCTGGAGCAGGAGCAGGTGCACGAAGTAGGTGATCAGCCAGCCGAAGAAGGACAGCACGGTGAGCACCAGCATCATCGGCACGCCGGACAGGCCGAGCCTAGCCACCATGCCGGCGACCACATTGGGTTCTGCTGTGTCGCCGTCGGTGGCCAGCCAGCCGTCGACGGCATCGATATCGACGATGCCGGTGGACGCCATCAGCCAGTACACGGTGCAGAACGCGAGCAGCACGCTGTACACCAGTGTGGGAAAGGTCAGGGCGGTATTCAGGAACTCGTTCATCGTGGCTCCCCCTGTTCAGCGCTTGCGCGCGGACGACGTGATGCGTTTCTGGGCCCGTGCCAGCACGGCCTGCGCGGGGTCGCTCGTTGCCGCCGCGCTTGTTTCACCCTTTATCGTGCCGGCAACGGATGGGCCGCCGGTGCGACGCTTCATCCGTTGTGCCGAAGCGAAGGCCGGCTCCGGATACGTTGCCTCGCCGGGCTGCCTGCGCGCCACGGTGGCCTGTGCGCGCTGCAGGCTGTTGCTGGTACGCAGGATGTCGAGCTGGTGCTTCAGGCGCCGCAGCCGGCCTTCCAGCTGTTCGCTGGCATGTGCGAAGTGGTGCTCCTGCGCGGCAAGATCACGACCTTGAGTGACCAGTTCATCGCGCCGAGCCTGCAGGCGCACCACGTCGGTGGCCGCCGCGTGCGCCTGCGTGGCGCGACGCTGGCGCAGCGCGCTCTCCACTTTCGCTTCGGCGGTGGCGATATCGGTCGCCAGTTCCGCCTGGCGTCGCTCGTTGGCGATGCGCCGCGCCTTCGCGGCCGCGTGATCGCCACGGGCTGCGTGCAAACCGTCGTCGACCGTCCGGATCTCGCTGTCCAGCAGGCGTTCGGCGCGTTCGCCGAGCACGGCGTCGGCGACGCCCTCCATGCCGTCCTGGATGCGCTTGAACAGGCTTCTCAGTGCGTCGGGCATCAGGCCCTCGCCTTCTGCGCGACACGCAGGTAGGGGCGGTAGGCGTCGGTGGCGTGGATGACGTTCTCGGCCAGCGTCTCGATCTCGAACATGACGTTGGCCAGGCTGGAGTGGCTGTCGAGCGCGCCGAACATGGAATACCCCGCGACGCCGCCGATCCGCTGCATGCCGATCGTGGAGAGCGGCAGCAGGACATGCGTGCTGAGCACGTGCGCGTTGAACGCGGCGGGGTCCATCACGTCGTCCACCGGCCATAGATAGGCCTCGACCAGGATCTGCTCGCCGCCCACGGCCAGGAACACGGAAAGATCGCCGTACTCGTGCATCACCAGGTGCAGGCTGGGCTCGGCGCCCTCGATGGTCTCCACGCTGAGCAGGCCGTCACGGACCGCGCTCGTCTGGCCGATGGCATGGCGTATCGCCGGCACCGTCCATCCCGCCTCGATGGGCTGTGTCGGCAGGTAGGGGATGCCGGCCTCGCGCTCGGATTCCCGCATCGACTTCTCGATGGCGGCCAGTTCCTCCGCGTACTCCGGCCGGATCCAGACGTCCTTCTTGACCAGCCCCTGCTCGCGCATGCGCTCGCGGTAATTGCGAACGTGCAGCGTGGAAGCCTTGAGCGCGGGACGTGGAGCTGTCATGAAAGCGAACGTAGTTATTACATGTAATTTTGTCAAGCGGCGGTGCGGCACCGCCGGGGCGGGTGACGGCTGTCGCGCGCGTGTAACAGGCGGCATCGACAATGGCGCCGGCAACGAGGTCCCTCTCTCCTCCCGCGTTGCAGCGAAGCCCGGTCGCCGCCGGGCTTCGTGCTTTCCGGGCCGCGCGCCGCGCGTGGTATGGTCGAGACGATGATGATTCGCCGATGCCGCTCCACCGCCTGTTCCTGTTCCTGCTCGCCATGACCGCCGCCCTGTCCGCCGCCCTGTCCGCCGAGGGACGGGCAGAGCCGCTCGTCATCGCCCATCGCGGCGCCAGCGCGCACTTGCCTGAGCACACGCTGGCCGCGTACCGGCGCGCGATCGCCGACGGTGCGGACTACATCGAGCCGGACCTGGTCGCCACGCGCGACGGCGTGCTGGTGGCGCGCCACGAGAACGAGATCGGCGGTACCACCGATGTCGCCCAGCGGCCCGAGTTCGCCGAGCGCCAGCGCACGCAGGTGATCGATGGGGAGACGGTCGAGGGCTGGTTCACCGAGGATTTCACCCTGGCCGAGCTGAAGACGCTACGGGTACGCGAGCGCGTGCCCGGACTCCGAGGCACCGCACACGACGGCCGGCATGAAATCGCGACGCTGGACGAAATCATCGCGCTGGCGTCGGAACAGGCCGCATGCACCGGCCGCACCGTCGGCCTGATTCCGGAGATCAAGCATCCCAGCCACTTCCAGCAGATCGGGCTGCCGATGGAGCATCGCCTGCTGGAGGTACTCGCCGCCCATGCCTACACGCGCGAAGCACCGGTGGTGATCCAGTCGTTCGAGCAGGCCAACCTGCGTGCGCTGCGTGGACGCCTGGGGCCTTCGCATCCCAACATCCGGCTGCTGCAACTGCTCGAGGTACCCGGCAGGCAGCCGGGCGATGCGCTGGCTGCTGGCGATCCCACACGCTATGCCGACCTGATGACGCCGGCAGGGCTGCGGGACATCGCCGGGTACGCGGAGATCATCGGGCCATGGACGCGACTGCTGATGCCGGTCACCGATGACGGCACGCTCGGAACGCCAACCCCGCTGGCGGCGGACGCGCGCGCGGCGGGTCTGGAAATATGGCCCTACACGTTTCGTCCGGAGAACCATTTCCTCCCGCCGGCGCTGCGCGAAGGCGACGATCCGGGCACGCGTAGCGACGCGGGATCCGTCGAGGAGATACGCGCCTATCTCGCGCTGGGGATCGGCGGCTTCTTCACCGACGATCCGGCGCTGGGGCGTCGCGCGGTCGACGCCCGCTGAGTCGCTTACACCCGGCCGAACACCAGGCTGGCGTTGGTGCCGCCGAAACCGAAGCTGTTCGACATCACCGTATCGAGCGTGGCATCGCGGCTCGCCCGCACGATGGGGAACGCGGCGGCGCCTTCATCGAGTGTCTCGATGTTGGCGGAGCCGGCAATGAAGCCATCGCGCATCATCAGCAGGCAATAGATAGCCTCGTGCACGCTGGCAGCGCCCAGCGAATGGCCCGACAGCGCCTTGGTGGACGAGATCGGCGGCAGGTTGTCGCCGAGCGCATTGCGGATCGCTTCGAGCTCGATCACGTCGCCCAGCGGCGTCGAGGTGCCGTGCGTGTTGAGGTAGGCCAGCGGTGCGGTGACGCCTTCCAGTGCCATCTGCATGCAGCGCACGGCGCCTTCGCCGGACGGCGCGACCATGTCGGCGCCGTCGGAGGTCACGCCGTAGCCCAGCAGTTCGGCATGGATGCGTGCGCCGCGCTTCACTGCGTGGTCGTAGTCCTCCAGCACCAGCATGCCGCCACCGCCGGCGATGACGAAGCCATCGCGGTCGGCATCGTAAGGACGCGAGGCATGCGTCGGGTCGTCGTTGCGCTTGCTGGACAGCGCGCCCATGGCATCGAACATCATGGTCAGCGCCCAGTGCAGTTCCTCACCGCCACCGGCGAAGACGATGTCCTGGCGGCCGGCACGGATCAGGTCCGCCGCGGCGCCGATGCAGTGCGCGGAGGTCGCGCACGCTGCAGAGATCGAATAGCTGACGCCCTTGATCTTGAACGCGGTGGCCAGCGTCGCCGACACGGTGGAGCACATCGTGCGCGGCACCATGTAGGGGCCGACCTTGCGGATGCCGCGCGCGCGCAGCAGGTCGGCGGCTTCGATCTGCCATTCGGCCGAGCCGCCGCCAGAGCCGGCGATCAGGCCGGTGCGCGGCTGGCTGACCAGGGCCTCGTCTAGGCCGGCATCGGCGATGGCGTCGCGCAGCGCGATGTGCGCGAACGCGGCCGCGTCGCCCATGAAACGCTTCTGCTTGCGGTCGATCTGCGCGTCGAGATCGATCTCCGGCGCACCGCCCACGTGGCTGCGGAAGCCGAGTTCGGCGTACTGCGGGATGTGGCGGATGCCCGAGCGGCCTTCGCGCAGCGCGGCCGACACGGTGTCCGCGTCGTTGCCCAGGCAGGACGTGATGCCGAGGCCGGTGATGACGACACGACGCATGGTCAGAAGCTCTCCGTCGAGGTGAACAGGCCCACGCGCAGGTCGCGCGCGGTGTAGATCTCGCGGCCGTCGACCAGCATGCGGCCGTCGGCCACCGCCAGCACCAGCTTGCGGTTGACCACGCGGCTGATGTCGATCTCGTAGCTGACGCGCTTCGCCGTCGGCAGCACCTGACCGGTGAACTTCACCTCGCCCGATCCGAGCGCGCGGCCGCGGCCGGGCGCGCCGATCCAGGTCAGGAAGAAACCGGTCAGCTGCCACATCGCATCCAGGCCCAGGCAGCCCGGCATCACCGGATCGCCGAGGAAGTGGCACTGGAAGAACCACAGGTCCGGATGGATATCGAGTTCCGCGCGCACCATGCCCTTGCCATGCGTTCCGCCGCCCTGGCGGATCTCGGTGATGCGGTCGAACATCAGCATCGGGTCGTTGGGCAGGCGGCCGCTGTCGGGGCCGAACAGTTCACCGCGCGCGCTGGCCAGCAGCTGTTCGCGCGAGAAGGAAGCGGGGGCGTTCATTGCGTGGTCCGTTCTGCGAAGGCGCAAATAATGCACACATGTGCATACGCTTGTCTTGATGCAGATCAACGGTGTTTTTTCCATACGCCGGCGTACCATCCGGCCAACGCAATTGCGGCAAGGGTTTCGCGCATTCTGTCCGCGACTCCACACGCAGCCGTATTGTTTCCATCCGCATCCATGCGATTGCGTACGGCGGCCGATATCATCGCGTGATGCGCAAGATCATCCACATCGACATGGACGCGTTCTACGCGTCGGTGGAGCAGCGCGACGATCCGTCGCTGCGTGGACGGCCGGTGGTGGTCGCGTGGCGTGGCGAGCGTTCGGTGGTGTGCGCGGCGTCGTACGAAGCGCGCGTGTTCGGCGTGCGCTCGGCGATGCCGGCGGTGCGCGCGGAGCGGCTGTGTCCGCAGGCGGTGTTCGTGCCGCCGGATTTCATCCGCTACAAGACAGTGTCGCGGCAGGTGCGCGAGATCTTCCTGCGTCACACCGATCTGGTCGAGCCGCTGTCGCTGGACGAAGCCTATCTCGACGTCACCGCGCCGAAGTCCGACCTGCCGACCGCGACCGCCGTGGCCGAGACCATCCGCGCGCAGATCCGCGAGGAAACGCAGCTCACGGCATCCGCCGGTGTGGCGCCGAACAAGTTCCTCGCCAAGATCGCCTCCGACTGGCGCAAGCCGGACGGACAGTTCGTGCTGCGGCCGCACCAGGTCGACGCGTTCCTGACGCCGCTGCCGGTCGAGCGCATTCCCGGCGTCGGCAAGGTGATGCAGGGCAGGCTCAACGCCGACGGCATCCGCACCGTCGGCGATCTGCGTGCGTATTTGCAGCATGAGCTGGAAGCGCGCTACGGCAGCTTCGGCGGAGGCCTGTACCGGCGCGCGCGCGGCATCGACGAGCGGCCGGTCGAGCCGGATCAGCCGGTGCAGTCGATCTCGTCCGAAGACACCTTCGCCACCGATCTGCCGTTGTCAGAACTGGAGCCGCACATCGTGCGCATCGCGGAGAAGGCGTGGGCCGCCAGCCGCAAGACCGAGCGCGTCGGGCGCACGGTGGTGCTGAAGCTGAAGACCTCGCAGTTCCGCATCCTGACGCGCAGCTTCACGCCAGAGTCGCCGCCGGCCTCGGCGCAGGCGTTCATCGACATCGCCCTGGCCCTGCGCGAGCGCGTGAATATGCCGGCGGCGACGCTGTACCGTCTGGTCGGTGTGGGGCTTTCAGGGTTCCGCGATCGCGACGAGGCGGTTGTGCAGGCGGGATTGTTCGACCCGCAGGAAGCCTAGGCGCCGATCAGGCTGTACGCCACTCGAAGGCGAGGTCTTCGTTGCGCTCGAAGCGGCGCAGGTGCGAGGCGATCACGCCTTGCAGGCGCTCGCGCGGCTCTGCTTCCGGCTGGTACAGCGTGATGACGAGCGCATCGCCGTCCACGGCGAAGTCGGCCGGGCCGACTTCGCTGAACGGAATGCGGGCGTGGTCGTCGTCGGGGCGTTCGATCTCGAACTTGTGCCGCCAGTGGTTGCACAGGGTGCGCAGCAGCTTGGCGGGGTCGTTCGGGCGTACGGTGACTGAGGACGTGGCGTTCATCGACGGGATCGCATCAGGGGAGTTTCCTGTTTACGTCCGGGTCCCTCCTTCGACAAGGCCGGCAACGGAACAGTCCATTGCCGGCCCCGGATTCGACGTGCGACTCAGTCGCGCGCGCTGTAACGCAGGCTCAGGCCGTACTCGCGACCGGGCTGGTTGTACCAGGCGATCGTTTCGTATTCGCGGTCGAACACGTTGCTGGCGCGCGCCTGCAGCGACCATTCGTCGGTGATCGCGTATTCCAGGCGCAGGTCCAGCGTGCCGTAACCGGCCAGGCGGACGCTGTTGGCGGCGTTGTCGTAGCGGTGGCTGGCGCCGTAGCCGGTCACGCCGATGCGGAAGTCGCCGAACGCGCGGTCCACGTCGAGGCGCGCGGTGTTGCGTGCGCGGCGTGCCAGCAGGTTGTCGTAGTTCGCGCCGGCGGTGTGGTTGCGCGGATCGGTGTGGCTGACCTGCGCGGCGATGTCGAAGCCGGCCAGCGTCACCGCGCCGGTCAGTTCGAGGCCGCGGATGCGCGCTTCGTCGGTGTTCGCCGGCAACCAGTTGCTGTCCAGCGCGATCAGGTCTTCGATGCGCGTCTCGTAGACGTTGACGCCCCAGTTCCATGCATCGCCATACTGCGACAGGCCGATGTCGAGCGTCTTGGAGCGCTCGGGTTCCAGCAGCGCATTGCCGGAGAACGGGTAGTACAGGTCGTTGAAGGTCGGCGCTTTGAAGCCGGTACCGGCGTTGACGGTCAGCTTGAAGCCGCCGCCGAAGCCGAGGCCCCAGCCCAGGTTGCCGGTGACGTGGTTGCCGAACTGGTCGTTGTCGTCGTTGCGCACGCTGGCCTGCACCTGCTGCGCGCCGAAGCGGCCTTGGTACTCGATGAAAACGCCGGTGTTGTCGCGGCTGTCCACGGGCACGCCGACGGTGTCGTTGATGAAGTCGACGCTGCTGGTGACTTCGTCGCGCTGCCAGTCGGCACCGGCGCTCAGCAGGTGCTGTTCGCCGAACGCGAAGTCGCCCTGCAGCGAGGCCGTGTCGCGACGCGTGTCGAACGTGCTGATGTCGGCGCTGGGGCTGCTGGATGCGTCGTTGTAGTAGTTGTGCGACTTGTCCGACGCGCGACCGACCTGAGCGGTCAGCGTGGTGGCGGCTGACGGCTTCCAGGTCAGCTTGCTGCCCAGCACCTGCTGCACGTTGTCGGCTTCGTTGCCGCCGTAGATGCTGCCGTCGAACTCATTGAAGGCGTCGGCATTCAGTGCGTGGCCTTCCAGCGTCAACGCATCGGTCAGCCTGTAGCCGGCGCGGACATTCAGGGAGACATTGCGGTAGCCGTCGTCATCGGGCTCGTCGGTGAAGCAGCCCTGGAACAGCGTGCCCGACCCGCGGCAGGCGTTGATGCCGTCGGTTTCCTGGTACGCCGCATTCGCGCCGATCCAGCCGCGTTCGCCGCCGTAGGCGAAGCCGCCGCTGGCTTCGCGCAGGTTGTGGCTGCCGCCACCGATGCGCAGTTCGCGCGACAGGCCCTGGCTGCCGCGGCGGGTGAAGATCTGGATGACGGCGCCGATCGCTTCCGAGCCGTACAGGCTGGAGCGCGGACCGCGCACGATCTCGATACGCTCGATCTGGTCGACCGGCAGGTCCTGGAACGAGGCCAGGCCGGCGGTCGCCGAACCGATGCGGATGCCGTCGACCAGCACGAGCACGTGGTCGGATTCGGTACCGCGGATGTTGAGGCTGCTCAGCTTGCCCTGCCCGCCCTGGTTGGTGAAGCCGATACCGGCGCGACCCTTCAGCAGGTCGACCAGCGAGCGCGACTGGCTGCGCTCGATCTCCTCGCGCGTGATGAGCTGGGTCGGCGCCAGGCTGTCCTGCAACGCGACGTCGGTGCGCGTGCCGGTGACGACCACTTCGTCCAGGTCGGTGGCGTTCTGCGCGTGCGCGGCGAACGGCAGCGCCAGGGCGACCGCGGTGGTCAGAAGGGAAAGGGAATGACGGATGTACATCGGACTCAACTCCATGGCGCGCCCCGCGCGCATTGTTCGGCGTGGAGTTGCGACGACGGAGAGGAACGTTGCGGACAGCGCAGCAGGCGAACGGCGGCGCGGCACGCCGCGACGCCCTCCGCATCGCAACCAGTGGACTCCCAGGCCGGTCTCCGGGCTTGCGAAGGCGTGCCGTGCACGCTGCCGGGGCGCCTTCCCATGCGTGGTCGCACAGTGGCCGATGCCGCGGTTGTCTTCGCCTACCGTTGCGGGGGCAGCGCCGGAATGCCGCCTGTGCGGGTCACCGGCTTCCCGTTTCAACCCACGGCAGGAATGCCAGGGTCACCTGAAAGCGCGCGCAGTATACGGGAAGCACCCGACGGCCACGTAGAGCGGAGCTTGCTCCGCTGCTCTTCTGCAACGGACGGTGCACGGCGTCGAGCAAGCTCGACGCTACCGTGCTGTCAGTCCTCGCCACCGGGCGAGTCGAACAGATTGAGCGACGGGCCCGTGTCTTCCTCGCGCTCGGTGTGCGTGGTGGTCACCGGGCCGGCGGCGGGGCGGCCGCGCGGCGGCGGCAGCAGGGCGGCGGCGGCATCGTAGGCCACCAGCAGTTCCGCGCGGCGGTCTTCGGGCAGTTGCTGCCAGTGGCAGTCCAGCAAGGCGCCTTCCAGCGCGTACAGCAGGTTGAGGCTGGGCCGGAAGCCCGCGCGCTTGACCCGGATGAAGGCTTCCACTGCACCCACGCCCTCCAGGTCCTCCTGCGTGCGCAGGCCGACCTGGCGCAGCCAGGCGGCGGACTTGGGGCCGATGTTGCGCAGCTTGGTGCCTGTCATGTCAGCGAATCCACGAAGATGGCGGCGATGCGTTCCATGCCCGCCTGGTCGTCGGCATCGAAGCGCGCCAGGCGTGGGCTGTCCAAGTCGAGCACACCGACCAGTTCATCCCCTTTCACCAGCGGTACCACCAGTTCCGAGCGCGAAGCCGAATCACAGGCGATGTGGCCCGGGAAGGCCTCGACATCGTCCACGCGCTGGGTCTGGCGGGTGCGTGCGGCGGCTCCGCAGACCCCCTTGTCCAACGGGATCCGCACGCAGGCTGGTAGTCCCTGAAACGGACCGACCACCAATTCCCGGCCATCGAAGAAGTAGAAGCCCGCCCAGTTGAAGTCCGGCAAGGCGTGGTAGAGCAGCGCCGCAAGGTTGGCGGCGTTGGCGATCCGGTCCGGCTCGCCGGCCAGCAGGGCGCGCGCCTGTTCGGCCAACTGCGCGTACTGTTCCGGCTTGCTGCCGGTGAGCGTCTGGGAAGTGAATGACATGCGGTCGATTCTACTCCGCGGGTCCGGGAAGGGCCGGATATGATCCCGGTATGAAGTTGCATTACCCGAAAGCGCCGCCTGCAGGACACGGCCGCGCCACGCTAATCCCCGGAACGTGACGGAGCACGCAATGGACAGGCTCTTCGTCACGGGCACCGACACCGGCGCCGGCAAGACGGTCGCCAGCGCCGCGCTTCTGCATGCGTTCCGTGCACGCGGGTTGCACGCGGTCGGCATGAAGCCGGTCGCCAGCGGTTGCGTGGCGACCGCCGAGGGCTGGCGCAACGACGACGCGCTCGCGCTGCGGGCGGCCAGCGACCCGGTGCCGCCCTACGACGACCTCAATCCGTACGCGCTGCCCGCGCCGTTGGCGCCGGAGATCGCCGCGCGCGATGCGGGCGTCGATGTGCAACTCGGGGTGCTGGTGTCAGCGTTCGAGCGCCTGCGTCCGCTGGCCGACCTGGTGCTGGTGGAAGGCGTCGGGGGCTGGGCCGCGCCGCTGACGGCGACGCTGGACCAGCGCCACCTGGTGCAGGAGTTGCGTCTTCCCGTGGTGCTCGTTGTGGGCATGCGACTGGGCTGCATCAACCACGCGCGCTTGAGCGCGCGGGCGATCCAGGATGACGGAGCGCGGCTGGTCGGCTGGATCGCGAACGAAGTCGATCCGGAGATGGAGCGCAGGGACGAGAACTTCGCGCTGTTGTCCGCGCGCATGCCGGTGCCGTGCTGGGGGCGCTTGCCGTATGCGCCCGGTGCCAGCGCGAGCACAATGGCCCGTCATCTCCAGGTCAATCCGTAGCGCGCGCCACGCGCACGACCGCAGAACCTGCTGCACTCTGTCCGCACCTCGAGACGTGCGCATGGCGCACGCTACGCGATGGCGCCCGGAGGCATGGCGCGCCGCGGGCAATAAAAAACCCGGCAGCGTGGGGGCTGCCGGGTCGGCTGCGCGGAGGGAGGGGGAGCCGCGCAATAAGCAGTGGAACGGGCGGGTCTTACTTGCCCTTGGCGGCCTTGGTCGCCTTGGCCACGGAGGCCTGGACGTTGTCGGTCGCGGTTTCGAACTGGGTCTTCACCAGCTGGCCGAAGGCCTCACCGGTCTTCAGGCTCAGGCCGAACACTTCCTGGCTGGCGGCGACGACGCGCTCGGCGTTGTCCTTGGCAACCTGCAGGCCCTTCGGCCACAGAGTCTTGTAACCGTCGAGGTCGCGCGTCTCGGCCAGTTCGCCGAAGAAGGCGGTGGTGGCGTCGACATTCTTCTCGAAGGTCTTGAGCTGCACGCCGAACACGGTCTCGGCGCTTTCCAGGGCCAGGCGGTTGGCGCGCGAGGCGGCCGCGGCGAACTGGTGGGTGAACTGGCTGAAGCTTTCGTTGAACTGCGTGGTCATGGCGTGCTCCTGAAAGGGGATTTCCATCTGTTGCGACGCAGCATAGACCCGTTCATGTTGCAGTGCAATAACCGGCGTATGGAAATCCGACGAACGGTCAGGAGCCGTTAAAAATCAAACGCTTGTAGGAACTGGTATGAAACCGGTTCCACGCCTCACTGGCCGGTGTAACGGCATCCGGAGGTGCAGGTTTCATGCACCACGATGGCGCTCAGCAGCGGGAGAAGGGGTTTGGTCTGGTCCCAGATCCATGTCGCGAGTTGCTCGCTGGTCGGGTTCTCCAGGCCGGGTATCTCGTTGAGATAGTGATGGTCGAGCCGGTCGTAGATCGGCTTGAAGGCCGCCTTGACGTCGGCGAAGTCCATGACCCAGCCCGCCTGCGGGTCGACCGGGCCGGACAGGTGCAGTTCGATGCGGAACGAATGGCCGTGCAGGCGCGCGCACTTGTGGCCTTCCGGCACGTGCGGCAGGCGGTGCGCCGCTTCCACGGTGAAGACCTTGAAGATGTCCATGCGTCGTTGTCCGGATCGGTGGAACGCGCGACTCCCGGCGGGAGCCGCGCGGAGGGTCCAGCTTAGCGGGCCGGGCGCGACTGGCCCTGGCCCTGGCGGGCGCCGCCCGGACGACCGCCGTCACGACGCTGGCCGCCATGCTTCTTCGGACCGGCATGCGCGTGGCGCGGCGCATCGCCGTGCGGACGGCGCGCATGCTTCTGCGGGCCGTTGCGACGCGGGGTGCGTTCGCCGGCGGGCTGCTCGGCCTTGCCCGGTGCGCTGTTGCCCCACCGGATCGGCGTCTGCGGCTCGAAGCCGGGCACGTCGCGGAGGTCCATGTCGCGATTGAGCAGGCGCACGATGGCGCGCAGGTACTTGGCTTCGTCCTGCGCCACCAGCGAGATCGCCTGGCCGGTCGAGCCGTTGCGGCCGGTGCGGCCGATGCGGTGCACGTAGTCCTCGGCCACCATCGGCAGGTCGAAATTGATCACCTGCGGCAGCTGGTCGATGTCGATGCCGCGCGCGGCGATGTCGGTGGCCACCAGCACGTTGATGCGGCCTGCCTTGAAGTCGCTCAGCGCGCGCTGGCGCGCACCCTGCGACTTGTTGCCGTGGATCGCCGCGGTCTTGATGCCGCTCTTCTCCAGGAACGTCGCCAGCTTGTCGCTGCCGTGCTTGGTACGGGCGAACACCAGCGTCTGCAGGCGGCTGTCCTGCGCCAGCAGGTGCAGCAGCAGGTCGCGCTTGCGGCTGCCGTCGACCGGGTGCACGCGGTGCGTGATGGTCTCGGCGACCGTGTTGCGCGGGGTCACCTGGATCTGCTTCGGATCGTGCATGAACTCCAGCGCCAGCTCGCGGATCGGGTCGGCGAAGGTGGCGGAGAACAGCATGGTCTGGCGGTTCTGCCGCGGCAGCTTGGCCAGGATGCGCTTGATCGACGGCAGGAAGCCCATGTCGAGCATGCGGTCGGCTTCGTCCAGCACCAGGATCTCGATGCCCGACAGGTCCACGCTGCGGCGCTCGAGGTGGTCGATCAGGCGACCCGGGCAGGCGATGACCAGATCCACGCCACGGCGCAGCGCGTCCAGCTGGTTGCCCATGCCGACGCCGCCATAGATGGTGGTGCTGGGGATGCGCAGGTACTTGCCGTAGCCACGCAGGCTGTCATGGACCTGCACGGCCAGTTCGCGGGTGGGGGTCAGCACCAGTGCGCGCGGCTTGCGCGGGCCGCCGCGCTGCACTTCCTGCGGGGTGGTGGCCAGGTACTGGATCAGCGGCAGGCCGAACGCGGCCGTCTTGCCGGTACCGGTCTGCGCGCCCGCCAGCAGGTCGTGGCCGGCCAGGGCCAGCGGGATGGCCTGTTCCTGGATGGGGGTGGGCTGGGTGTAGCCCTGTTCGTCGAGTGCGCGCAGCAGGGCGGGCGCCAGGCCCAAGGTTTCAAACGTCATGATGAAAGCTCCAAAGCCGGTCGGCCGGAACACGCACGCCACGCCGGCACAGCGGATGTGCGGCAACGTGGGACGCGCGGAATGCGGCAGGACCGTGACTCGAAGCGTTCCCTGAAACCGCGCTGCGAGAAGGGGTGCGGAGGCGCCAAAACGGCGCTACCGAGCTTGCGCAACGAAAGAAGTCGGAGCGGGGCGGGCGCGGGAGTTCGCATGGAATTCCCTGCGCCGGCGGACCATCGGGGAAACGAACGGCCGCAGGCAAGCGGCGCGCACTGTACCTGAATTGGCGGAGGAAAGGGGGACCGGCCGCTGAAGCCGGCATCTGCGACCGATTGTCGCACCACGGAAATCAGTGACTTGCGGGCGTATGATGGGTCCTGAAGCCCCTCGCCGCCGCCGCCATGAGCAGCCTTCGCATCCTTCGCCAGAACGACACCCCGGTGGCCAGCGCGCCCGCCGACGGTGTGGTGTGCCAGGCCGCGCGGGGTTGCAGCGGTTGCCTGGTGCGCCATCTGGCGGTCTGCGCCGCCCTGCCGGTCTCCAAGGCCCACGCCATGGAAGCGCTGGCCGACGACACGCGGCTGAAGGCGGGCGAAGCGCTGGTCCGCGAGGGCGAGGCGCGACGGGGCGTGTTCACCGTGACCAAGGGCGCCCTGCGCCGGATCCGGCTGCTGCCGGACGGTCGCCGGCTGGTGGCCGGCTTCCTGATGCCGGGCGACTTCATCGGTTTCTCCGGCACCTCGCACTACAAGCACACCATCGAGGCCATCACCGACAGCACGCTGTGCGAGTTCTCGATGGCCGACATGCGCAGCCTGTGCCATGACCATCCGGAGCTGGAACGCGAACTGCTCGAGCGCGCCTGCGTGGAGCTGGACGCCACCCGCGGCAACCTGATGGCGCTGGCCCGCCTCAATCCGATGGAGCGGCTGGCCGGCTTCCTGGTCGACATGGCGCAGCGTCGCCGCCGCCAGGGCCAGGACGACACCGAAGTGATCCTGCCAATGACCCGCACCGACATCGCCGACTACCTGGGCCTGACCGTGGAAACCGTCAGCCGCAGCTTCACCCGCCTGCGGCAGGAAGGCAGCATCGCCACCGACGACCCGCACCACGTGCGGCTGCTCGATCGCACACGTCTGGACGCGCTGGCGGAAGCGCGGGCCTGAGGCCTTGACTCCGTGGGGCGCGATGCGGCGGTCCGGTGAAGATGCTGCGTCCCGTGGACGGGCGACGATGGCCTAGGGGCGCGGCCTGGCTTGGCGATACTGCCGCTTCTCGCCCGCATGCTGTCCCTGTGGATCCTCGTTCGAGCAGATGCGGTCGCCACAGACCACCGCATCGGAGGCATAAAACGCCCGTACGACGGGCGCGGCGTCCTCGTAGCGCTCCAGCTCGTCCTGCACCGCGGCCAATTCACGCCGGTAGTGGCCCAGCACGGCCCAGCCGGCCACCAACACCAAGCCCAGCAGCATCGTCGCGCCGCCCAGCCACATCCATGCCAGGCTGCCGGTCTGCTTCAGCCGCTGCGCCGTCGACGCGACGGCGCGGTCGTACTCGACGACCGCGGGCGACAGCGCATCCCGGGCGTCGCCGGCGATCCGGGCGCCCGCGCCCTCGACGAGGGAGGCGACGTCACGCCGGAACTGGCCGACCTCCTGCCTCAACGACTCGATCTGCCGGTCGAGCGACGCGTCCCGCCGCGCTTCACGCTGCGAGAGCTCCGACAACAGCGCCAACGTGGCCTTGGCGGCATTCTCCAGCGCTGCCCGTGCCGATACCGATTCTCCGTGTTCCATGATTCCTCCCTGGAGTATCGCCGCTCGCCATCATCGGCTGAGGGCCATGTCATGCGCCGCGGGGGCGCGCTGCTCGTGCATGTCGGGCAAGGCGATCGACGGCGTCTGCCTGTCCAGCGCATCGCTCCATTGCAACAGGCGTTGTCCTACCTCTGATCTCGCAAAGTCGAGCGCGATACGATCGAGCCGTTCCCCGTCCCCCGCCATCAGCGCGGCATGGGCCTGGTTGAGGTGGGGGTCCTGGAACGGACCCCGATTGCCTTGTGGGGGCGCCTTCGCCGCCTCCAGCCACTGCCGCGATTCACGTTCCATCGCGTCGGTGTCCGCCTTCAGGCTCGGCAGGACCGTGGCGGCCATCAGGTGACGCTCCGTGGCCTCGACCGCTGCGGCGGACGCGTGCCGGGAGAGATGCGGCAGCGTCCTGGCCAGCTCGGCGAGATTAGGTGCCGCTGCGGGAATCACGAGCGGATTCAGACTGGCATGCGTCGCCACCGTGCCCCCCAGCACGGCGCCGGCCGCCGGCGCATGGTCCGTGACTGCCTTTACCTGGCGCCCGGCCTCGTCCAGCGTGTCGTCCACCTGCGCGGTGGCGCCCGTGATCAGTTTCCGCTGGGTGCGATCGACGGTGACATGCACCGCTTCCATCGCCTGGCACACATCCGCCGCCGCCGCGCGGATGGCGGCCGCATCGCGGATCGCCTCCTGTCGCGCCGCACGCGCGTCGGCTTCCGCCGCGTCCCGGGCCTGCAGATTGTCGGCAATGGTTTGATCCACGCGAACGTCGGCGAAGCGCCCCAGCGCGCTGCCGTCCGGCGCCAGGTTCGCCACGCCCTGCCAGAACACGCGCCGGGCCGCGATGGCGGTACTCGTGATGTCCGCCTGCAGTTCCTCGGCGCGCGCCTCGACCGCGCCCGCCGCAAGGCGGGCTTTCGCGGACGCCTCTGACAGGGCGTCGCCGGTGGTGCAGGAAACCCACGTGATGCCCTCGCTGACCGTGGACGCGGCCTGGGCGGTATGTGCGCCGCCCGCGCGCACGGCGTCGCCGCTGGCGTCGAGTGTGCGCTGCGCGATACCGCCGGCTCCCTGCACGATCTCCCCGGCCTCGTGGCCCAGGTGTGCGCCGGCCTGCACGTCGCGGACCGCACGCAATGCCGGCCCCGCCAGGGCCAGCACCTGGTCCAGCGGCATTTCCGCCGGTCGCTGCACGAGCCGGCCATCCTGCCAGGCGCGTGCGTCCAGCGTGCGCACCTGGCCGGCCGACAGCGGCAGGTCGCGCAGCATGCGGTCGGCGTCGCCGTCGGCGAGCGCGTCGACGAAGCGGGCCACCGACTCGCGGGCGTGCATGGGCATGTCGGTCGACTGCAGCTGCCGTGTCACCGCCTGCTTCAACTGCGGCACGTCCTGCACCAGATCCGCCGTCTCCTTCAGCACTGCGCCCAGCACGCGCCGCTGCGCCACGTCCATGCGTTCGACGTTGTTCTGCAGGCCATCGGTCAGCACCTCGCCACGCACCTGGTATGCGGTGATGCGGGCCTGGGGGTCGTACAGGCGCACATCCGGATTCTCCTGCTGGAAGCGGCGTGCGGTATCCGGATGCAGGCCGGCGGCGTTGAAGGTGGTACCGCGTTCGCCGCTGACCGCGACCGCCGCCGAGGCGAGACCGCCGCCGAGGGAGTGGCCGGCGTAGTCGACCGACACGCCATACCTCTTGAGCATGTTGGCCAAGTCCATCGCGCGGTCGTAGTAGTCCGTCTTCAATCCGATGGCCTGCGGGAAGTTGTTGGCGCCGAAATCCTCGGCGCCGGTCTCGCGGCGCGTGCCGTCGGCTTGCAGTACTTCGCCGTTGGAGCCCTTGAACACCACAGTCGGCTTGTAACCGGGGCCTAGGACCGCAGGGTCGGGCAGGTAGATCTCTGCTCGGAAGCCGGAATCGTTCGGCTTCAGCATGTTCAAAAGGGTCTTGTCGTCAATGCCGACCAGCTCCGGCATGTGTTGGCGCAACAGATCGAGGTTCTCGCTGCCCCGCACCCAGCCCACCGGAGGTTCACCTCCGCCACGTGCGGATTCGTACACGTCCTCGCTCACCAGGCCCATCTGTTCCTCGTAGTGGCGCGCGTGCAATGCGTCGGCCTGCGCGTGCGCATCCGGCTGGCCAATTGTCCGCAGGTCGGCGACCAGCTGCCGCTGGGCCTGGATTTCCGCTTCAGTCCGCATGATGCCGCTCCTGTGTCATAACAACGGGATGTCCTTCTCGTCGGTCGGGAAGCCGAAGGCCTCGCGCATCCGGCGGTAGCTGTCGGGCATGGAGGGGCGCTGGTAGCTGCGCTGGAGCAGCCATTGCTGGCAGCGGCGCTGCCACTCCGGGTTCTTGGGATCGCCCGGGTGCCAGAAAATGGATTCGATGGTGTACTGCTCCGGACGTGCCCCGTGCTCCAGCAGCCAATGGGCCTGCATGAAGCCGCCCAGCCCGGCATACATGTCCACGAGTGACATGCCTTGACTCTTGGCGTTCACATCCGCGCCACGCTCGACCAGCAGTTTCACGTTTTCCCACTGGTTGCCCATCAGCCTGGCTTGCTTCAGTAGCGTCTCGTCGTTGCTGTTGCGCGTATCCGGATCGCCGCCATGATCCAGCAGCAGCCGCAGGTAGATCGGGTCATCGGCCTTGGCCGCCCAGACCATGGCATTGTTCTTGTAGTAGGTGCCGACGCTCCCATCCTTGTAGCGCACGATCGTGGGCGTCTGGAAGCGCGCGTTGGGGTCGGCGCCGTTCTCCAGCATCGCCTTCAGCCCGGCCGGGTTGCCGGTGAGGATCGGCCAGGCCAGCAGCGGCAGGCCTTCGGGGCTGAAGACCGTGTCGGGGTCGACGCCTTCCTCCTTCATCAGCCGGCGGACTTCGCGGGTATCGCCGCGCTCGGCCGCCACCGCCAGGGCCTGGGCCTTGGGATTGCCGGGGAAGGACTGCTCCAGGTCCAGGAACGACCGCGAGGTCGGCGGCGGTGCCTGCAAGCAGGCGGTCAGCAGCAGGGCCGCGCAGAGTCCGAGTGCGCGTCGGAAGACATCCGTTCTCATCGCATCACCGTTCGGCATCTTGGCTTCCCAGCGACCATCGTTGCGTTGGCGTTCCGCCCCATGTCGTCGCGGTTCGCATGCCTGCGGTCGATGGCCTCATCACGGCAAACATTCGAGTTCCTGTCGTCCATGCCTGTCATAACAACGGGATGTCCTTTTCGTCGGTCGGGAAGCCGAAGGCCTCGCGCATCCGGCGGTAGTGTTCGGGCATCGCGGGGCGCTGATGGCCCTGCTTCAGCAGCCATTGCTGACAGCGGCGTTGCCACTCCGGGTTATTGGGGTCGCCCGGATGCCAGAACACATGGTCCACGGTGAAGCGGTCGGGCGTGGCGCCATGTTCCAGCAGCCAATGCGTCTGCATGAACCCACCCAGCGATGCGTACTCATTGACGAAGGCCCGTTGCTGGCTCCGCGCGTTCACATCCGCCCCACGCTCGACCAGCAGTTTCACGTTCTCCCACTGGTTGCCCATCAGGCGGGCCTGCAGCAGGAGGGTTTCGCCATTGCTGTTGCGCGTATCCGGATCGCCGCCATGATCCAGCAGCAGCTGGAGGTAAATCGGGTCATCAGCCTTGGCCGCCCAGACCATGGCGTTGTTTCGTATCCGGCCCTTGAATCGCGTCGTGTGCTGCAGGGGATGAAGTTCGGCGGCATTGGGATCGGCGCCGTTCTCCAGCATCGCCTTCAGTCCGGCCGGGTTGCCGGTGAGGATCGGCCAGGCCAGCAGCGGCAGGCCTTCGGGGCTGAAGACCGTGTCCGGGTCGACGCCTTCCTCCTTCATCAGCCGGCGGACTTCGCGGGTATCGCCGCGCTCGGCCGCCACCGCCAGGGCTTGGGCCTTGGGATTGCCGGGGAAGGACTGCTCCAGGTCCAGGAACGACTGCGAGGTCGGCGGCGGTGTCTGCAGGCAGGCGGTCAGCAGCAGGGCCGCGCAGAGTCCGAGTGCGCGTCGGAAGACATCCGTTCTCATCGCATCACCGTTCGGCATCTTGGCTTCCCAGCGACCATCGTTGCGTTGGCGTTCCGCCCCATGTCGTCGCGGTTCGCATGCCTGCGGTCGATGGCCTCATCACGGCAAACATTCGAGTTCCTGTCGTCCATGCCTGTCATAACAACGGGATGTCCTT
>NZ_PDWW01000017.1 GCF_010093445.1 Pseudoxanthomonas japonensis
GCGACCATCGTTGCGTTGGCGTTCCGCCCCATGTCGTCGCGGTTCGCATGCCTGCGGTCGATGGCCTCATCACGGCAAACATTCGAGTTCCTGTCGTCCATGCCTGTCATAACAACGGGATGTCCTTCTCGTCGGTTGGGAAGCCGAAGGCCTCGCGCATCCGGCGGTAGCTGTCGGGCATGGGGGGGCGCTGGTAGCCGCGCTGGAGCAGCCATTGCTGGCACCGGCGCTGCCACTCCGGGTTCTTGGAATCGCCCGGGTGCCAGAAGATGGATTCGATGGTGTACTGCTCCGGACGGGCTCCGTGCTCCAGCAGCCAATGGGTGTGCATGAACCCCCCTAGGCCAGCGTATTCATCAACGAAAGCCATGCTCTGACTCTTGGCATTCACATCCGCCCCACGCTCGACCAGCAGCTTCACGTTCTCCCACTGGTTGCCCATCAGGCGGGCCTGCAGCAGGAGGGTTTCGCCATTACTGTTGCGCGTATCCGGATCGCCGCCATGATCCAGCAGCAGCCGCAGGTAGATCGGATCATCGGCCTTGGCCGCCCAGACCATGGCGTTGTTTCGTATCCGGCCCTTGAATCGCGTCGTGTGCTGCAGGGGATGAAGTTCGGCGGCATTGGGATCGGCGCCATTCTCCAGCATCGCCTTCAGCCCGGCCGGGTTGCCGGTGAGGATCGGCCAAGCGAGCAGCGGCAGGCCTTCGGGGCTGAAGACGGTGTCCGGGTCGACGCCTTCCTCCTTCATCAGCCGGCGGACTTCGCGGGTATCGCCGTGCTCGGCGGCCACCGCCAGCGCCTGCGCCTTGGGATTGCCGGGGAAGGACTGTTCCAGGTCCAGGAACGACCGCGAGGTCGGCGGCGGCGCCTGCAGGCAGGCGGTCAGCAGCAGTGCCGCGCAGAGTCCGGCGACGGCGTGGACCAGCTTCCTTGTCAGTGCATTGGCTGCCACCATCCCGATCCCTGATGCTTCCTGCAACGACGGCGATCACGCATGTCCGATCCGATCGGTGGCGGGGTGTCTGCCCGTCCGCCAGCGCATCCGGCTGGGCATCACCCGGCCAATCGGCTGCGTCGGAACGAAGCTAGTGCGTTTTGTCTATCGGCGCAACTCACGTTGCCGCATCGGAGGGGCTCGTTTCTGAACCGGGGCAATCATCCGGGGTGCTGAGGTGCTCTTGTCGCGAACGCATCTGGCGCCTTCATCGGCGCGCGCTGCTCACACCGTTGCCATGAACGTCTACGGGCAGCGTTCCAGTCGCCCATCGCGCAAGCGGTAGCGCGCGTGCACGACACTCACGGGCACGCTGCCATGACTGATGATGAGCAAGCTGCGCCCGCCGGCGACCTCGGCGAAGTCCCGCATCAGCGCATCCGCCGTGTCCTGGTCGAGGCCTTCGGTAGGCTCGTCGAGCAGCAGCAGCGGCGTGTCGCGCAGCAGGGCGCGGGCCAGCGCGAGGCGGCGTGATTGGCCGGCCGACAGCGTCGCGCCGTTCTCGCCCACCCAGGTATCCAGGCCGGCATCGCGAAAGCGGGCGTCCAGCTTCACCTGGGCCAGCGCGCGCCATAACCGTTCGTCGTCGGCATCGGGATCACCGAGTCGCAGGTTCTCGCGCACGCTGCCTGAGAACACCGGTGCGTCCTGCGGCAACCACGCGATGCGCGCATGCCAATCCGCCGGGTGCAGGGTCGCCAGATCGTCGCCAGCGAACGAGACCCTTCCTGCCTGGGGTGCCTGCAATCCAAGCACCAGCGCCAGCAGCGACGACTTGCCTTCGCCGCTGTCGCCCGCGACCAGCACGCGTTCGCCGGGCGCGATGCGGAGGCTGGCACCGTCCAGCACTTGCCGCGTCGTGCCCGGCCAGGCGAATACGACATCCTCCAGCGCCAGCGCACCCTGCGATGCCGGTACTTGCGGGCCGGCGCGCATGGCGTCCACGGTGGACGACCCATCGACCGCCGCTTCCAGTCGCCGTCCGGCAACCATCGCTGCGCGCCATGCCTGCCACGCCGGCGCGATCGTCGCGCAGGCCTCCAGCAGGGCGACCGTCATGAAGAACAGTCCGCCTGCCGCGGCGGCACCGATGCGAGCGGCGTGCACGGCCGTCAGCAATACCCACAGCATCGACGGCAAGGCGACCGCGGTGACGAGCGCATGCGCCAGCGTGGCCAGTGCGAGTCGCTGCTTGCGCCGGTCTTCCCATCGGGCAACCTCACGACTCCGCTCATCCAGCGCCGCCCGCCACGCCGCGGTGGCGTCCATCGCCACCAGATCCTGCTGGCCCTCGACGCCTTCCTGCACGGCGGCACGCAGGCGCATGCGTGCCATCGCGCGTTCGTCTTCCAGCGCTGCCACGCTGCGCACGGCCAGCCAGGGCGCCAGCGCCGCGATGAGCGACAGCGCCGCCAGCAGCACAAGGCCGGCCGCCGGCAGTACCGCGAGCGCCACCAGCGTCGCCAGCAGGCACAGCGCCAGTACCGCGAGCAGGGGGCCGATAGCGCGCACCAGCAGGCCGTCGACCGCATCGATGTCGGCCATCAGCCGCGCCATCAGTTCGCCGATGCGGAAACGGCCGAGTCCCAGCGGCGCCAGCGGCAGCGCGCGGGCGAAGAACCAGGTGCGCAGGTCGCGCGCGATGCGCAGCGTCACGTCGTGGCCGAGCAGCTTCTCGCCGTAGCGCGACAGGATGCGCACGAAGGTCAGCGCGCGGATGCCGGCGGATGGCCCGAAGAAGTTGAAGCCGACCGCGGCGCTGCCTGCCAGTGCGGCGGCCGTGAGGAAGTGCCCGGACAGGCCGAGCAGGGCGGTGCCCGCGAGCAGGGTCAGCAACAGCAGGCCGACCGACCAGGCGATGCGCAGGCGATGACGCGCAAGTACGTCGCGCAGCGTGGTCGTGCGGTCGTCCTTGTGCGCGTTCATGGCGCGTGTCTTCCCCTGTGCAGGCGACCGTCGCGCACGTGCCAGACCTGCATCATCGTCGCCTGTGCCGCGTCGCTGTGGGTGGCCATCAGTACGCCGCGGCCCTTCGCGAACCGGAGGATCGCCAGCAGTACGGCGGCCTCGGTGTCGGGATCGAGGAAGGCGGTGGGCTCGTCGAGCAGCAGCAGGTCGGGGTCGCGCAGGAACACGCGCGCCAGCGCCACGCGTCGCGCTTCGCCGCCCGACAGGCCGAAGCCGCGTTCGCCGATCACCGTGTCCAGCCCGTCCGGTAACCGTGCCGCGAAGCGCATCACCTGCGCCGCCTCGGCAGCCTGTTCCAGTTCCGCATCGGAAGCATCGGCTTTCGCCATGCGAAGGTTGTCGCGCAAGGTTCCGGCGAACAGGAACGGGCGCTGCGGCGCATAGCCGATGCGCAGGCCGGGCGCGCGCTGCAGGCTTCCCGAGTGCACCGGCAGCCAGCCGGCCAGCGCTTCCAGCAGCGTGCTCTTGCCATCGCCGCTGGCGCCCGTGAGTGCGACGTGCTGATCGCGTCCAAGGTCGAGCGTGATGTCGCGCAGTACGTCGTGCGTGGCGGCGGGATGGCGCAGCGCGATGCCGCGCGCGCTGACGAGCGGTGCCGAGGCGTCCGACGTCCCGACGCCGTCGTCCGTGACGACAGGAACATCGTCTTCCAGCACCATCGCGATCTCGTCCATCGCCGCCAGTGCTGCGGCGCGGTCGTGGTAATGCGTGGCGAGGCGCCGCAGCGGCGCGTAGAACTCCGGCGCCAGCAACAGGCAGAACACGCCCATGCCGAGCGTCAGCGGCGTGGCGCGCAGGTCCAGCATGCCCAGGTAGCTCAGGCCCAGGTACAGCGCGATCATCGCGACGCTGAGCGAGGCGAAGAACTCCAGCACCGCCGACGACAGGAAGGCGATGCGGAGCACGCGCAGGCTGCGCACGCGCAGTTCCTCGGCGGCGGCGCGGATGCCCTGCAGTTCGGCGTCGCCCCGGCCGTACAGCCGGATCAGCCCGAGGCCACGCAGGCGATCGGCGAAGTGGCCCCCCATCCGTGTCAGCGCCTGCAACTGCCGTTGGCTGGCTGCCTGCGCGCCCCAGCCGACCAGCATCATGAAGATGGGCACCAGCGGCATCGTCAGCAGCAGGACCAGCCCGACGGTACGGTCGACGAAGAACGCGGCGAGCAGGATCGCCAGCGGCACGCCCACCACTTCCGCCCGCAACGGCACGAAGCCGCCGAAGTACCCTTCCAGCGCATCCACATGCGCACCCATCCGTTCGGCCAGCGCGCCGCTCTGCTGCGACCGTACCCAGACCGGCCCGCGCGCGACCAGGCCGCGCGCGATGCGCGCGCGCAGGTCGATGCGGATGGTTTCGACCGCGCGGTCGGCGAGGCGCCGGCCCGCCCACGCCAATCCGGCCCGGAGCAGCAGCGTCGCGAGCAGCGCGAGGAGCAGTGGCAGCAGCGTGGCGGGCGGCGCATGGTCGACGAGCGCACGCTGCAGGCACGCCGCGATCAGCGCGGCCTGCGGCAGTACCAGCACCCCGCCGGCCACACCCGATGCAGCGGCGGCGCGCAGCGGGTTGCGCGCGACATCGCCGATGGCCCGCAGACGTGCTTTCGCCGAGGCGCCCGTCGGCGCCGCCGTTGCTTCGCGGCTCATGTGGCCAGCGGCTGGCAGCCGAGCGCGGCGAGCACGCCGTGCAGCGCGGGATGCCGCATCAGCCACGGCGAGGCGATCGTCAGCACGCCAGCAAAGAGCACGAAGCCGGCCGCCGCGCGACGCACCGACGTGCGCTGCCAGTGGCGGCCGAGGCGTGCGCCGGACCAGGTCAGCGTCACCATCATCGGCAGCGTGCCCAGGCCGAACATCGCCATCGTCAGCGCGGCATCGCGCGCATTGGCCTGCAGCCACGCCACCGTCAGCAGGCTGAGGCTCAGTCCGCACGGCAGCCAGCCCCACAGCGCGCCCGCCGCCAGCCTGCGCGGCAGCGTGTCGGCCGGCAGCACGCGCGCATGCAGCGGACGCAGCGCCTGCCACAGCTTCGCGCCTGGACGGGCGAGGAAATCGAGCCGGCCACGCTGGTCGAGCAGGCGCAGCGCCAGCACCACCAGCGCCAGTCCCACGCCGACGCGCATGGCGAGCACGGCGGTCTCGTGCCGCGCCAGCGATAGCAGGCCACCGCCGAACGCACCGACCAGCGCACCCGCGAGCGTGTAGCCGGCGACGCGTCCGAGGTTGAGCTGCAGCGCGCTGCCCCAGCCCTGGCGCGAAGACACGGCGGAAAAACCGGTGGCGATGCCGCCGCACATCACCGCGCAATGCGTACTGCCCACCAGGCCGGCCAGCAGCGCGGCGAGCAGGACCGGAACGTCAGGCGCCATCGTCGCCTTCGCGGACGGGCGGCGCGGCCGGCGCACGCGGCTTCGCGGGTGCATCGTCGAGGATGTCCAGCGCGGGCGTGTCGAGGTCGTCGAACTGGCCCTTGCGCACCGCCCACGCGAACGCGGCGATCGCCAGGCCCAGCAGGACCAGGCTGATCGGCAACAGCATCAGCAGGATGTTCATGCCGCCATCTCCGTGGACGTGCGCGCCAGCCGCAGCGCGTTGAGGGTGACCACCAGCGAGGATACCGCCATCCCCAGCGCCGCGATCCACGGCGTCACCATGCCGGCGGCCGCCAGCGGCACGGCGAGCAGGTTGTAGCCGGCCGACCAGGCCAGGTTCTGCTTCACCAGCCGGCGCGACAGGCGCGCGATGCGCACGGCGTCGGCGATGCGCAGCAGGGAAGGTCCGGTGGCCACCAGATCCGCGGCCTGTTGCGCCAGCGGCGCGCCTTCGCCCATCGCGACCGACACGTCGGCACCGGCCAGCACCGGCGCGTCGTTGAGGCCATCGCCGACCATCGCGACGATGCGGCCTTCGGACTGCAGTTGCCGCACGCGCGCCAGCTTGTCTTCCGGTGATTGGCGGGCGAGCGTCGCATCGATGCCGAGCGCCTGCGCCAGCCGCCGCACCGCCGCATCGCCGTCGCCGCTGGCCAGATGGATGCGCATGCCCTGCGCGCGCAGCGCCGCAAGGGCTGCCGCGGCATCGTCGCGCGGCTTCTCGTCGAGGGTGAAGCGGGCCACGCCGCGTTCGCCATCGCCCAGCCACAGCGCGCCGTCGTCGTCGCGGCCTGCGGCCCAGTCGGCGCGGCCGAAGCGCCAGTGGCGGCCGTCGACATCGCCTTCCACGCCCAGGCCTGCGCGGGCGACGACGGACGTGGCGGCATCGCGCGCGTCGACATCGGCGAAGGCGGTGGCGATCGGATGGCCGCTGTCCTGCTCCAGCGCGGCGACCACCCGCGTGGCCGCCTCCGTGCCCAGTTCGCCGAAGACGTCCACGGCGACGCGTGCAGGGCGGCCGTCGCTGAGCGTGCCGGTCTTGTCGAACACGACGTCGGTCGCGCGTGCCAGCGTATCCAGCGCTTCGGGCCGCGGGGCGAGCACGCCGCAGCGGGCCAGCGCGCCGTGCGCGGCCGCCAGCACCGCCGGCACCGACAGCGACAGCGCGCACGGGCAGCTGATCACCAGCAGGGCCAGCGTCACTTCGAACGCGCGCTCCGGCTGGTAGAACCGCCAGCCGGTGTAGACGGCCACCGCGAGCACCAGCAGCGTCAGTACGAAATGCCGCCCGATGCGGTCGGCGGCGCGTGCCAGCGGCGGGCGGTGGCCCTGCGCGCGGTCCACCAGTTCCGCCAGCTGCGACAGGCGTGTCGATGTGCCGGTGGCGGTGACGCGCAGCCGCGCGGGCCGTTCGCGGCAGGTGGTGCCGGCGTAGACCGTCTCGCCCGCGTGGCGGCGCACGGGCCGGGATTCGCCGGTCAACAGCGCTTCCTCGAAATCCGCTGCGCCATCCAGCAGTACGCCGTCGGCGGGCACGCCTTCGCCGGCCGGCAGGCAGACCACGTCGTCCCTCCGCAGCGCGGACGGCGGTACCGATTCCCGGGTGCCGTCGTCGCGCTCGCGGATCGCGAACACCGGCTGCGCCCGCGCCAGCGCGTCCACCTGCGCGGTGGCGACGTTGCGCGCGCGCTGTTCCAGCATGCGCGCGGCCAGCAGCAGGAACACGAACATCACCGCCGCGTCGTACCAGACGTGCGTGCCGCCGCGGATGGTCTCGACCAGGCTGGCGAAGTAGGCGAGCAGGGTGGAGCTGGCGATCAGCGTGTCCATGCCCACGTGGCGTGCGCGCAGTTCGCGCGCCATGCCGGCCAGGAACGGCCAGCCGCTGTAGAACACCACCGGCGTGCTGACCAGGAAGGTCAGCCAGCGGAACAGGTCGCGCGTCGGCAACGGCATCGTCGCGTTGACGTCGAGATACAGCGCTTCGGCCAGCATCATCGCCTGCAGCGAACCGAGGCCCGCCACGCCCAGCCGCAGCAGCCAGCGCCGGCGTTCGGACAGGCGTGCCTGTTCGCGTGCATCGCCGGTGGCGAGATAGGGGCGGTAGCCGAGCATCGCCAGGCGCTGCAGCAGCGCGGAGAGTTTCGTGCGCGCCGGATCCCAGGCGATGCGGATGCGGCCGGTGACGGCGTTGGCGGTGGTGTCGAGCACGCCGGCTTCACGGGCGAGCGCGCGGTCGATCAGCCAGGCGCAGGCGGCGCAGCGCATGCCGTCGGTGAGCAGCACGATCTCGCGGCCGCCCTCGACGGCACGGCTGTGCTCGTCCAGCAGTTCGCTGCGGTCCCAGCTGTCCAGGTCCAGCCGGTCGGGCTGCACGCGATTGGCGTTCGCGCTGCGCAGGCGATAGTAGCTGCCCAGGTCCGCGTCCTCGATCCACGCCGCGGCGGCGGCGCAGCCCTCGCAGCAGAAGACATGGTCGCCCGCCGTGACCGGGTGCCCGCTGGCGACCGGTTCGCCGCAGTGATGGCAGGGCACCACGGGCGCGTCCATCGCGGGACTCAGCCGCCCCCGAGGGAGGGCGCCAGGCGCGAGGCCTGCGTGTCCTTCTGCAGGCGGCCGCGGATGCGCCAGTGGTGGTTGTCGGGCGACAGCTGCAGGTTCCAGTCGTGGCGCGTGTCGATCTCGGCGGGCGCGGTCCAGCCGGTGGTCGTGCGCGCCAGCGGCAGGCGCACGTCCTGCGCGGCTTCGGTGGGGTGCGTCAGCACCAGGACGAGCGCGGTCTCGCGATCGAACTCGCCGGTCACCGCGGTCAGTTCCACGTGGTCGGGACGGACCTGCACGATGGCGCTGAGCTGGCGCTGCGCGGCGCGTTCGTCCGGTCCCAGGTCGGTGGTCTGGATCTGCGACACGCGCTGCACGTCGTCGATGACGGGATCGGCACCGCCGGCACGGACGGCGGTCACCACCAGCCAGAGGCCGGCCACGACCGAGGCCAGCGGCAGGCCCCATACCAGCCACACCATCGGCTCCTTCCAGAACGGGCGGGTGTTGGCGGCGGGAGCATCGCCGGCGAGAGCAGCGGGTTTCATGGTCATTGGATGGGTCCGAAGTAACTGCTGTCCACGGTCTTCTCGGTGCCGGTGTCGACGTCGCGGACGGTGAACGTCACGGCATGGCGGCCGCGCAGGGTGGCGGGAGCGGTGGCGGTGACGGCCAGCGACAGGACTTCCTCGGGTTCGGCGCGTGCCGTCAGCTCGCCGTCGCGCAGGCGGATGCCGGGCGATGCCGAGGCCAGCGTCACCGCATAACGGTGCGGCTGCTGGTCCTTGTTGACCAGCTTGAGCGTGTAGCTGTTCTCGACCATGTCACCCGCCACCTCGCGGTACAGCGCGTTGCGGTCGCGCAGGACTTCCGCGATCAGCACGTCGCGGTTGAACACGCCCCAGCTCCACGCCGCCACCAGGCCCAGCAGCAGGGCGCCATAGACGAAGATGCGCGGGCGCAGCACCTTGGAGGGCTTGCCGTCGATGGCGTTCTGCGTGGTGTAGCGGATCAGGCCATGCGGATAGCCCATCTTGTCCATCACGTCGTCGCACGCGTCGATGCACGCACCGCAGGCGATGCACTCGTACTGCAGGCCGTTGCGGATGTCGATGCCGGTGGGACAGACCTGCACGCAGATCGTGCAGTCGATGCAGTCGCCCAGTTGCTCGGGCGCGAACTTCGGCAGCGGTTCGATCACCGCGCCGGCCCCGGCGAACGTGATGGTGCCGTGCGCCCCCAGCCGCTGGTCGGCGGCGCTGGGATGCGCATTGGCGCGCATGACGTAGTCGTAGGCGGTGGCGCTCTGCAGCAGCCCGCGGGCGCGCTCCAGCACGCTGCCCAGACCGCGCTTGCGCGGACCGCGCGGCTCGCCGCGCATCGGGTCGTAGGCGATGATCAGGGTGTTGCGGTCGAACATCGCGCTCTGGAAGCGCGCGTAGGGGCACATGTACTTGCACACCTGTTCGCGCAGGAAGCCGGCGAAGCCCCACGTGGCCAGCGCGTAGAAGAACACCCAGAAGGTTTCCCAGCCGCCCCAGGCGAACGGCCACAGGCGTGCACCGAGGTCGAGGATGGGCGTGAAGAAGCCGACGAAGGTAAAGCCGGTCCACAGCGCGAACACGGCCCACAGCACGTGCTTGCCGCCCTTGCGCAGCAGCTTGTTGGCGCTCCACGGCGCAGCATCCAGCTTGATGCGCGCGCTGCGGTCGCCTTCGGTCCAGCGCTCCATCCACAGGAACACTTCCGTCCACACCGTCTGCGGGCAGGCATAGCCGCACCACAGGCGGCCGGCCAGCGCGGTGAAGAAGAACAGCGACATCGCCGCGATGATCAGCAGCATGGACAGGAACAGGAAATCCTGCGGCCAGAACACCAGGCCGAACACGTAGAACTTGCGCGCCGGCAGGTCGAACAGCACGGCCTGCCGGTCGTCCCAGCGCAGCCACGGGAACACGTAGTACATGCCCAGCAGCCACCACACCGCGGCCACGCGCAGGCGGTTGAGCGTGCCCGCCACGTCGCGGGGGTAGACCTTGCGTTCGCTGACGTAGAACGAATTGCCCTGCGCATCGACCACATCCAGCGGAATGCGGCGCTTGCTGTCGGGAGCAGGGGAGGGCGGGGCTGGCGTGGACATGGCGGTGTCTGTCTTGGCTGGCGTCATGCTCGCGCCGGCGGCGCGCAGCGGGGAGCGACGGTTTGTCGCAGGTCGCGCCACCGGCGCGCAGCGGCAGCCGTGGTGGCGCGCGGACGCGCGCTCAGTCCGGCGGCAACGCGCGGTTGAAGCGGCTGGCCGGGCGCAGCAGGATCCAGGTGAACAGGCTGCTGGCGGCGGTCGCCAGCCAGAACATGAAGAAACCCAGCGTGTAGCCGAGTTCGCGGCTGATCGCCAGGTCGGGGAACGTCATGTCGCGCAGCGTCAGCGGGTCGACGAAGGCGAAGAACACCATCGTCGCCACGCCGGCGGCGAAGAAACTGGGCCAGAGCACCGCCCCGACGCGCTGCGCGAGCGGCCGGGGCGGATGGTCGAGGCGGGGCTCGGTGAAGTCGGTCATTGCGCGCCGGCGGACGCCTGCCCCTCCTTGTGCGACAGCGACCAGACGTACGAGGCCACGAGGCGCGCGCGCGTCTCGCCCAGCAGTTCGCGGTGGGCGGGCATCACGCCATGACGGCCCTTGGTGATCGTCGTGCGCATGCTTTCCTTGCTGTTGCCGTACAGCCAGTAGTCGTCGGTCAGGTCGGGTGCGCCCAGTTCCTGGTTGCCCTTGCCGTCCACACCGTGGCAGGCGACGCAGAGGCCATCGTACAGCGGCTTGCCCTGGGCGGCCATGAAGTTGTTGCTCATGCCTTCCTGCGGATCGTTGAGCACGTTGACGTAGGCGATGACGTAGTCGACGGCGTTGGGGCCGCCCATGCTGGTCAATGCGGTGCCCCATTCCGGCATCACGCCCTCGCGGCCGTCCAGCACCGTCTGCAGTACCAGGTCCGGCGTGCCGCCCCAGTGCCAGATGCCGTCGGTCAGGTTGGGGTAGCCGGTCGCGCCCTGGCCGGTGGAGCCGTGGCAGGTGGCGCAGGTGTTGTTGAAGATCGAGCGGCCCAGTGCCAGCGCCTTCGGATCCTTGGCCAGCTGGTCGATCGGCTGGTTGGCGAACGGCGCGAACGTGGCTTCCAGCTTCTTGTCCTGCACCGCCTTCACTTCGTCGTGTTCGCCCGAGGAGGACCACTTGGCATAGCCGGGAATGACGCCCAGGCCGCCGTACCACGCGATGTAGCCGATGCTGAAGACGATGGTGATGTAGAACAGGTTGATCCACCAGCGCGGCAGCGGCTTGTTGTACTCGGTGAGGTCGCCGTCCCACACGTGCGAGGTGTCTTCCGGTGCCGGGTCGCCCGGGCGGCGGCGGCCGGTCCACCACAGCAGCCACACGCAACCCAGGATGTTCAGTACGACCAGCGCGACGATGAATCCGATCCAGCCTGCGCTCATGGGTTGTTCTCCCCTTCCTCACCCAGCGGCATGCGCGCCGCATTGTCGAAATCCGCCTTGCGGCGCGGGCTCCACGCCCACACCCAGCCGGCGATGAAGAGCACGATCAGTGCCCCGGTCACGATCCCCGATACCATGGCTCAGCCTCCCCTCGGCGCGGCCTTGCCCAGCCCTTGCAGGTAGGCGACCACGGCGTCCAGTTCTGTCCTGCCTTCCACGTCGGTGGCGGCGTTGTCGATGTCTTCGTCGGTGTACGGGTCGCCGATGCGCTGCAGCGTCTTCATGCGCTGGGCGATGTCGGCGCCGTCGACCTTGGCGTTCTCCAGCCAGGGGAAGGACGGCATGTTCGACTCCGGCACCACGTCGCGCGGATTGATCAGGTGCACGCGGTGCCAGTCGTCGGAGTAGCGCCCGCCCACGCGGGCCAGGTCCGGCCCGGTGCGCTTGCTGCCCCACTGGAACGGGCGGTCGTAGACCGATTCGCCGGCCAGCGAGTAGTGGCCGTAGCGTTCGGTTTCGAACCGCAGCGTGCGCACCATCTGCGAGTGGCAGTTGTAGCAGCCCTCGCGGATGTAGATGTCGCGGCCGGCCAGTTGCAGCGCCGGATAGGGCTTGACGCCCTCCAGCGGCTTGATCGCCTCGGCCTGGAACATCAGCGGGACGATCTCGGCCAGGCCGCCGAACGACACCGCCACCGCGATCAGCACGGCCATCAGGCCGACGTTCTTCTCGACTTTCTCGTGTGAATTTCCGTTGCTCATGTCGTCAGGTCCTCAGGCGCGCGCTTGGCTGGCATCGGGCGGCAGGATCGGTTGCGGCACGGTGGACTTGGCCGCCTGGAAGGTCTTCCAGGTGTTCCAGGCCATCAGCAGCATGCCGACGAATACCAGCAGGCCGCCGCCCAGGCGGACCAGGTAGTACGGGTAGGTGGCGTTCAGCGCTTCGACGAAGCTGTAGGTCAGCGTGCCGTCGGCATTGGTGGCGCGCCACATCAGGCCCTGCATCACGCCGGCGATCCACATCGAGGCGATGTAGAACACCACACCCAGGGTGTGCAGCCAGAAGTGGGTGTCGATGGCCTTGACCGAGAACATCTGCTCGCGGCCCAGCAGCTTGGGCAGCAGCGCGTACACCGAGCCGATGGTGATCATCGCCACCCAGCCCAGCGCACCGGCGTGCACGTGGCCGATGGTCCAGTCGGTGTAATGGCTCAGCGAGTTGACCGTCTTGATCGACATCATGGGACCTTCGAAGGTCGACATCATGTAGAACGACAGCGAGACGATCAGGAACTTGAGGATGGGGTCGGTGCGCAGCTTGTGCCACACGCCCGACAGGGTCATCACGCCGTTGATCGCGCCGCCCCAGCTGGGCGCCAGCAGGATCAGCGAGAACACCATGCCCAGGCTCTGCGCCCAGTCCGGCAGCGCGGTGTAGTGCAGGTGGTGCGGGCCGGCCCACATGTAGATGGCGATCAGCGCCCAGAAGTGCACGATCGACAGGCGGTACGAGTAGATCGGACGGCCCGCCTGCTTCGGCACGAAGTAGTACATCATCCCCAGGAAGCCGGCGGTCAGGAAGAAGCCCACCGCGTTGTGGCCGTACCACCACTGCACCATGGCGTCGACCGCGCCGCTGTAGACCGGGTAGGAGTGCAGCAGGCCGCTCGGCAGCGCCAGGCTGTTGACGATGTGCAGCAGCGCCACGGCGATGATGTACGCGCCGAAGAACCAGTTGGCCACGTAGATGTGCTTGACCGCGCGCTTGGCGATGGTGCCGAAGAACAGCACGGCGTAGGACACCCAGACCACCGCGATCAGCACGTCGATCGGCCAGATCAGCTCGGCGTATTCCTTGCCCTGGGTCAGGCCCAGCGGCAGCGAGACGGCGGCGGACACGATGACCAGCTGCCAGCCCCAGAACACGAAGGCGGCCAGCTTGTCGGAGATCAGCCGCACATGGCTGGTCCGCTGCACCACGTGCAGGCTGGTGGCGAACAGCGCGCAGCCGCCGAACGCGAAGATCACCGCGTTGGTGTGCAGCGGCCGCAGCCGGCCGTAGCTCAGCCACGGCAGATCGAAATTCAGGGCCGGCCAGTACAGCTGGGCGGCGATCAGCACCCCCACCAGCATCCCCACGATGCCCCAGACCACGGTCATCACCGTGAACTGGCGCACTACCTTGTCGTTGTAAGTCCCCTGGACGCCTTGCATGCGACCTCTCCTGTTATCCACGGCGGAATTCTCGGTCCCCGCGTGCAGGGACCGCATTGATCCTGATCAAGCCCTTCCCCGGGGCGACCCCGGCGAGGGCGCGATGATGGAGTATCCGGCCGCCGGACGGGTGCGACATAAGGTCGCCCCCTCCGCGCCGACGGACGGGTCTAGAATCCCCCCGAGGCCCCAGGAGCTCCCCCATGCCGGACATGACCGTCGTCGAGCTTTCCCGCCTGCAGTTCGCGCTGACGGCGATGTACCACTTCCTGTTCGTGCCGCTGACGCTGGGGCTCTCCTTCATGATCGCCATCATGGAGAGCGTCTACGTCATGACCGGGCGCGACATCTGGCGGCGCATGACCCTGTTCTGGGGCACGCTGTTCGGCATCAACTTCGCCATGGGCGTGGCCACCGGCATCGTGATGGAGTTCCAGTTCGGCATGAACTGGTCCTACTACAGCCACTACGTGGGCGACATCTTCGGTGCGCCGCTGGCCATCGAGGGCCTGATGGCCTTCTTCCTGGAAGCCACCTTCATCGGCCTGTTCTTCTTCGGCTGGGACAGGCTGAGCAAGGTGCAGCACCTGGTGGTCACGTGGCTGGTGGCGCTGGGTTCCAACTTCTCGGCGCTGTGGATCCTGGTCGCCAACGGCTGGATGCAGAACCCGGTCGGGGCGGTGTTCAATCCCGAGACCATGCGCATGGAGATCACCGACTTCATGGCGGTGATCTTCAACCCGGTGGCGCAGGCCAAGTTCGTGCACACGGTTTCCGCCGGCTACGTGACCGGCGCCATGTTCGTCATGGCGATCAGCGCGTTCTACCTGCTGCGTGGGCGCAACGCGGATTTCGCCAAGCGTTCGATGGCGGTGGCCGCCAGCTTCGGCCTGGCCGCGGCGCTGTCGGTGGTGGTGCTGGGCGACGAGAGCGGCTACGCCACCAGCGAACACCAGAAGATGAAGCTGGCGGCGATCGAGGCCATGTGGGAGACCGAGCCCGCACCGGCCGGCTTCAACGCCTTCGCCATCCCCGACCAGAAGACCCGGACCAACCACTACGCGCTGCACATCCCCTACGTGATGGGGTTGATCGGCACGCGCTCGTTCAACACCGAGATGCCGGGCATCCTGGACCTGGTGGAGCGTGCCGAAGGTCGCATCCGCAACGGCCTGCTCGGTTACGAGGCGCTGCAGAAGCTGCGTGCCAACAAGCACGACGGCACCGCGCGCTACGTGTTCGAGGCGCACTGGCGCGACATCGGCCATGCCCTGCTGCTGAAGCGCTACCGCGAGGACATCGGCAACGCGACCGAGGAGGAGATCGTGCGCGCCGCGCACGACACCGTGCCGCACGTGGCGCCGCTGTTCTGGAGTTTCCGCCTGATGGTGGGCCTGGGCTTCTACTTCATCGCCTTCTTCGCCGTCGCGTTCTACCTCGCCAGCCGGCAGCGGCTGGACCGCTACCGCTGGTTCCTGAAGCTGGCGTTCTGGAGCCTGCCGCTGCCGTGGGTGGCGATCGAGGCGGGCTGGCTGATCGCCGAGTACGGGCGGCAGCCATGGATCATCGACGGCGTGCTGCCGACGTTCCTGGCCGCCTCCGGCCTGAAGCTGCACCAGATCATGATCACGCTGACCGGCTTCGTGCTGGTCTACACGGTGCTGGCCATCATCGAGGTCTGGCTGATGCGCAAGCTGATCCTCAAGGGCCCCGAGCATCTGTCCGAACCCGCGCCGGACGCGGACGGCGTGCCGCAACCGGCCCCTGCGGGCTGACGGGAGACGACGCATGGACACCATTCCCCTCGACTACGCCACGCTGCGCCTGGTCTGGTGGCTGCTGCTGGGCATCCTGCTGATCGGCTTCGCAGTGATGGACGGCTTCGACCTGGGCATCGCGACGCTGCTGCCCGCGGTGGCGCGCACCGACGAGGAGCGCCGCATCGTGCTGAACGTCATCGGCCCGGTGTGGGAAGGCAACCAGGTGTGGCTGATCCTCGGCGGCGGCGCGATCTTCGCCGCGTTTCCGCCGCTGTACGCGGTCAGCTTCTCCGGGTTCTACATCGCGATGTTCCTGATCCTGTTCGCGCTGATCCTGCGGCCGGTCGGCTTCAAGTTCCGCAGCAAGGTGCCCGACCCGCGCTGGCGTGCGGCCTGGGACTGGTCGCTGTTCGTCAGCGGGCTGGTGCCGTCGCTGGTGTTCGGCGTTGCGATGGGCAACGTGCTGCTCGGCGTGCCGTTCCATTTCGACGACACGCTGCGGATCTTCTACGAGGGCGGGCTGTTCGGCCTGCTGACGCCCTTCGCGCTGCTGTGCGGCCTGGTCAGCGTGGCGATGCTGGTGATGCACGGCGCCGGCATGCTGGCGATGAAGACCTCCGGCGACATTGCCGCGCGCGCCCGGCGCTACGGCAGCATCGCGGCGCTGGCCACGGCGGTGCTGTTCGTGATCGGCGGTCTCTGGGTCGCGCGCATCGACGGGTATGCGCTGCAGGTGGCGATGGATCCCGCCGGTGCCTCGAATCCCCTGGCCAAGGTGGTGGTGGCGCAACCCGGTGCGTGGATGGAGAACTACGCGCGCTGGCCGCTGGCGTGGCTGCTGCCGGTGCTGGGCGTGGTGGGGGCGCTGTCGAGTGCGGCGCTGCTGCGCACCGGTCGCGCCGGCCTGGCCTTCCTGTCGTCGTCGTCGAGCATCGCGGCCATCATCCTGACGCTCGGCGTGGCGGCGTTCCCGTTCCTGCTGCCGTCGTCCACGCAGCCCGGGTCCAGCCTGACGCTGTGGGACGCATCGTCCAGCCACATGACGCTCTTCATCATGCTGCTGGCGACGGTGGTCTTCCTGCCCATCGTCCTGCTCTACACCGCCTGGGTCTTCCGCGTGCTGCGCGGCAAGGTCGACCAGGACGGCATGGGCCGCAACCCCAACGCGTACTGAGGAGCACCCCCATGTGGTACTTCAGCTGGATCCTGGGCGCCGGCCTGGCGGCGAGCTTCGCCATCCTCAACGGCATGTGGTACGAGATGCGCGAGAACGACCGCGAGAACAACGACCGCGAGGATCGCGACGCATAGCGGCACGCGTCAGGCGAGTGCGCGATAACGGAAGTCGCTGAACGCCACCGCGCCCGCGCCTGCGCTGTACAGCGCGATGCGCAGGCTGAGGAAGCCGCCGAACACGTTGTGGTGCAGGCCGGACACTTCCATCCGCGTATCCAGCCGCGTCCAGGTGCGGCCGTCGTCGTGCGAGTGATGCCAGGTCACGACGTGGTGGTCGTTGGTCAGGCGCAGGCGCACCCGTCGCGTCGGCAGTGCCTGCCGCGCCCAGGTCTGTTCCTCCGCGTACTGGAACACGCGCAGCCCGTCCGCGGTGCAGCCGAGGCCGACGAAGGCCTTCGGGTTGTAGAACAACAGCAGGCCGCCTTCTCCGCCGTCGACCAGGGTCAGCGTGACTTCGGCCTGATAGCTGCGGTCGCCGACGATGCAGGTCAGGGGGCTGCCGTCGGCAGGCGACGTGCCGGCACCGGCCAGGCGTATCGATCGCGTTCCGTAACGCACGCGCTGCATCTCGTTCGGCCGCGGCGCATGGAACGTCCATTGCGTCCCGAGCCGGTTGTTCGAGAAGTCGTCCGACAATGCGATGCCGGCCCGGCTTTGCTCGCCGCCGCGAGGTGACGGTAGAGGTTTGGAGAGATCGCCGCCGCGCGCGCGGAACCAGCCATCCTCCGTCCATTCGATCGGCTCCAGCAGCGTCTGCCGGCCGAGCGTGCGATAGCCGTTCTCGTAGCCGTGGTAGACCATCCACCCGTCGCCGGCGGGACCTTCGACCAGCGTCGCATGGCCACGCGACCACCAGGGTTCGGCTTCGCTCAGCGTGCGCACCAGCGGATTTTGCGGACAGTGTTCCCAGGGGCCGTGGATCGAACGCGAGCGCGCGGCGATCACCATGTGGCCGGTCACGGGGCCCGCGGTGCCGCCGACCGCGGTGACCAGATAGAACCAGTCGCCACGCCGCGTCAGCTTGGGGCCCTCCGGCGCGAAGTTCTCGGTGATCCAGTCGTCCGGATAGCGCCACGGACGGTAGGCGTGTTCCAGCGCGCCATCGGTCGCCAGGCCGTCGTCGGTCAGGCGCACCTTGCGGATGCCGTTGACGAACAGATAGCGCTTGCCGTCTTCACCGACCGCATGGCCGGGATCGATGCAGCCGTCGATGCGCAGATCGACCGGCGCGCTCCACGGGCCGCGGATGTCGTCGGCCCAGATCGCGTGGATCTTCCATGCGCCTCCCGGTGCCAGCGTCGGCAGGTAGATGAAGTAGCGGTCGCCGTGCCGGCACAGGTCGACCGCCCACACGGTCCCGACGTTCGTGTGCAGCGCAGGACCCAGCGGCGTCCAGTTGACCAGGTCGGTCGAATGCCAGATCACCAGCCCGGGATAGGCGTCGAACGACGAGAACGTCAGGTAGTAGTTGTCGCCGTCCTTGAGGATGGTCGGATCCGGGCGATCGCCGGCGACGATGGGGTTGAGGTAGGTGCCGTCGCCGAGCTCGGCCTTGCGCTGGCCTTCGACGCCGGTCGCATGCGCTGGCGACGTCGGCACGCAAGCCGTGTCCGTCATCGCGCGCGACGACAGCGGCCAGGTGGCCAGGCCGGCGAGTCCGGCCTTGAACAGGGCGCGACGCGAAGTGCCAGGCATGCGGACTCCTGGATCGTGCGGTCAGCGACGTACGGCGTAGGGGCCGAACGTGTTGCCGATGAAGCCGCCGGCCGTCTCCACGCTCAGCAGGCTGGCGTCCAGGCCGGTGGCGACGGGCTTCCACTCGCCGGACGCCATCGCGTAGTCCGCCTCCAGCCGCGGGCCGTCGAGGCGGAAACGCAGCGACACGGGCCCCTGTTTCCCGTCCAGCGGGATCCGCGCCAGCCGGTCGCCCGTCTTCGCGCCCTCGCGGCTGCTGCGCCGATACAGCGACACGGCCAGTCCCTGCGCGTCGCGTTCGACGCCGAGCACGTAGTGGCCGTACTCGTTCTGCAGCAGCGCGAGTCCCGCCAGTTCACCCTCGACCGGTGCGAACGAGGCGAGCGTGGTTTCCAGCGTCGCCTTGTGGTGCTGCAGGCGATGCGCGAGGTAGGACGGCTGCCCCGGCGCCGTGCCGAACGCGCCCAGCGGCATCGTGCCGGGCGTGATCGTCAGCCCCGCCTTGCCCGTGGTGTACCAGCGGGTCTGCGGCGGATGCAGCGTCATCCACGACAGCGGAAGCGTGGGCGCATCGAAACGTTCGGTCCACGCCATCGGCCCGCTGGTCGGCAAGGGCTGCGGATTGCGTGGCAGGTCGGGCCGCTGCACGACCATCGGCACGCGTTCGCCGCGCGGCAGGATCACCGGCCAACCGTCCTTCCACGTCACCGGCAGCAGGAAGGTCTCACGCCCCAGGTTGTACTGGTTGCCGCGGTACGGACGCGTGGCCAGGAACACCGCCCACCACGTGCCATCCTTGAGCTTCACGAACTGCGCATGGCCGGTGGAGGTCACCGGATCCGGACGTGCCGGGTTGAGGTCGCGCTGGGTCAGCGACGGGTTGGAGGGCGACGGCACATAGGGGCCGGTGAGTGCGCGGCTGCGCCACACCATCTGCGCATGCTGCTCGCCCGTGCCGCCCTCGGCGGCGGTCAGGTAATACCAGCCGTCGTGCTTGAAGACGTGCGGCCCCTCGATGTGTTCCGGGTTCGTCGCCGGATCGGCGCCGCCGTCCACCAGCAGGAGGCGCTCGCCGACGCGTTCGCGCTTGCCGAAATCGAAGCGCTGCAGCCAGATCGCGCGGTGGCCGTCGTAACGCAGCTTGCCGTCGGGCACGTCGTTGTGGACCACCCACGCGCTGCCGTCGTCGTCGAAGAACAGCGAGGGATCGATGCCGCTGACGCCCAGCCAGATTGGATCCGACCATGGTCCGGCCGGGTCCTTCGCGGTGACGACGAAGTTGCCGCGGTCGCAGTAGAAGCAGGTATTGGCGATGTAGAACGTGCCGTCGTGGTGCGCGAGCGTGGCGGCGAACAGGCCACGCGTCAGTTCTTCCTTCTCGCCATAGTTGATCTGGTCCGGACGATGGATCGCATTGCCGACCTGCGTCCACGACACCAGGTCGGTGCTGTGGAAGACCGGCAGGCCCGGGAAGTAGCCGAACGTCGAGGTGACCAGGTAGAAGTCGTCGCCGACGCGGATCGCCGAGGGATCCGGATAGAAGCCGGCGACCACCGGATTCCTGTACTGCGTGGCATCGACCGCCGGGCCTCCGTCGTCGCCGCTGTAGCGCACGTCGCGGAAGACCGCGTCGCCGGCCAGGGCTGGAGCCATCATCGACAGCGTCATCACCAGTGTCAGCGCGCACCGCGTCAGCATCGTGTATTCCTCAGGTCGTGGCGGCGCTCATGCGCCGCGCCCACAGGGCATGCAGGCCGCGTGCGGCCAGGTCTTCGGGATGGCGCTGCACGCCCACCCCGAGCGTGGTGAGGGCGTGGGCGTACGACGCCAGCAGGCGGTCGTTGCCGATCAGGTGGACCTGCGCCGGCCGTGGTGCGTGCGAGAACAGGCCCGAGGCGCGCAGTTCGTGTCCGATCAGCAGCCCGGAGAGGTACGACGGCAGCGCGGGCTCGGCGAACTGCTGGAACAGGCCGGTCGTGCGCACGCCGAACAGGTGGTGCAGCAGGCCGCCAGCGTCTTCGCTGCGCTTGAGGCCCGCGTCGAACGCATAGCCATCGAAGCGCACGTCGCCGGCCGGCATCAGCCGACCCAGGATGCTGTGCTGGCGCAGCAGCGCATACAGTTCGCCGGTCATTGCGGTGGCGATGCGCCGCACCTGGCCGTCGCGCACCGTGACCCACTTGCTGTGGGTGCCGGGCAGACAGACCAGGTGGGTGCCGGCGGTGAGCACATCCAGCAGGGCGGCCAGTTGCGTTTCCTCGCCGCGCATCACGTCGGGCACGCGGTCGGAATCGCTGTCGCGCAGGCCCGGCACAAGCCAGAGCGCGCGTCCGTCGAAACCCGGCGGCTGGAAGCGCTGCATCCCGAGCGCGAGTGCGTGGTTGCCGGCGGGGCAGGGCAGGTAAGGCATCTCGTGCCAACCGCCGCGCCCGCCCACCATGCCGCACAGCAGGACGTCGCCATCGTCCCAGCCGGCGATCTCGCGTGCGAGCACGTCGCCGAAGCGGCCGTCGCAGGCCAGCACGCCCTGGTCGCTGCGGCGGCGCTCGCGGACCTGGCCGTCGTCGGCCAGCCGGTACAGGCGCAGGCTGCTGGTACCCCAGTCGACCGCGATCATGGCAGGCGCACCCGGTCCGTCGCGCGGGTGAGCGCTCGCCCGGCGTCATGCGCGAACACGCCGCCGGCCAGCGGCTGCTCTGCCAGCGCGGCGTCGTCCAGACCGACGCGCGCGCTGGTGAGGTAGAGCGTGTCGCCCGCCAGTACGCAGCACGACGGCTGCGATGCCGGCGTGCGCACGATGCGGTCCAGCCGGCCGTCGGGCAGGTAGCGCACGACGCGCCCCGCGCCCCATTGCGCGTTCCACAGCGCGCCTTCATGGTCGATGATCGAACCGTCGGGCTCCGCGCCCGGCGTGTCCAGGCCGACGAACACGCCGATGTCCGACACCGTCGCAGTCGCCGCGTCGTAGCGGCAGCGCAGGATGCGCGGCACCACCGAGTCGCAGAAGTACATCGTCGTCCCGTCGGCGTCGAAGCAGATCGAGTTCGGTATCGCCGCGCGCGGCAGCGCGAGTTCGCGCAGCCCGTGCGCGGCGGTGTACTGGTGGAAGCGGCCGATGGGCCGCAGGTCCGCATGTTCGCTCTTGGTGCCGAAGACGAAGCCGCCATGGCGGTCGGCGCGACCGTCGTTGACGCGGGTCGACGGCTCGTCCGCCTCGACATCCGCGAGCTTCGTCGTCAGCAGGTCGCGCCGGTCCAGCTGCGCTTCGACATCGCCCGCGTGCAGCGCCTTGGCCAGGCCGAGCAGCAGCCGCCCATCCTCGGCCAGCGCCAAGCAGCCGAGCGGCGCCGGCAACGACCACGTATGCGTGTGGCCGCTCGCGGGATCGTGCCGCCACAGTTCCGCGGCCAGGATGTCGGTCCAGTACAGCACGCGCCGACGCTCGCACCACAGGATGCCTTCGCCCAGCGCACAGCGGCTGTCGACGGCCAGGGTCGCCAGCGCCGCGGTCACGGGCTCACCACTCGGCCACGCTGCCATCGGCATGCCGCCACAGCGGGTTGCGCCAGCGCGGCGGCTGCCGGTTCGCGTCGACCAGACGCGCCTCGTCGATCTCCACGCCCAGGCCGGGTTTCGGCAGCGCGGCGATGCTGCCGGTGGCGTCGCAGCGGAAATCGTCCTTGTTGGCGACGTAGTCCAGCAGGTCGGCGCCCTCGTTGTAATGGATGCCGATGCTCTGTTCCTGCAGCATCGCGTTGTGGGCAACGAAGTCCACCTGCAGGCAGGCGGCCAGCGCCACCGGGCCCAGCGGACAGTGCGGTGCCAGCGCAACGTCGTGGGCTTCGGCCATCGCCGCGATCTTCACGCATTCGGTGATGCCGCCGGCGTGCGACAGGTCGGGTTGCAGGATGGCCAGGCCGCCGGCGGCGAGCACCGGCTTGAACTCGGCGCGGGAATACATGCGCTCGCCCGCGGCGAGCGGAATCGAGGTCGCATCGGACAGTGGCCGGTAGTACTCCCACTGCTCCGGCAGCACCGGCTCCTCGACGAACAGCGGCTTGAACGGCGCCAGTTCGCGCAGCAGCACGCGGGCCATCGGCGCGCTGACGCGGCCGTGGAAGTCGATGCCGAAATCGACGCGGTCGCCCATCGCCTCGCGGATCGCGGCGACCTTGGCGACGGCGGCATCGATCGCGCGCGGGCTGTCGATCAGCTTCAGCTCCTCGGTGCCGTTGAACTTGAACGTATCGAACCCCTGCGCCTGGTAGCGCTGCATCTGCGCGACGATGTCGGCAGGACGGTCGCCACCGACCCAGCGGTAGGTCTTCATGCGGTCGCGGACGAGCCCGCCGAGCAACTGGTACACCGGCACGCCGAGGGCCTTGCCCTTGATGTCCCACAGCGCCTGGTCGATGCCGGCGATGGCGCTCATCAGGATCGCGCCGCCGCGATAGAAGCCGCCGCGGTACAGCACCTGCCACAGGTCGTTGATGCGCGCCGGATCCTGGCCGACGAGATAGTCGCCGAGTTCGTGCACGGCGGCTTCCACCGCGTGCGCGCGTCCCTCGATGACCGGCTCGCCCCAGCCGCTGATGCCCTCGTCGGTCTCCACCTTGAGGAACAGCCAGCGCGGTGCCGCGTGGTACGTGGTGAGGCGGACGATCTTCATGCGGCGTGGTCCAGGTAGGCCTGGCGGAAGCGTCGCGCGTGCTCGCGCGTGCGTTCGACCGCCTGGCCGGGCGTGTAGAGTTCGCCGCCGATGCCGGCGCCCTGACAGCCGGCTGAGAGGTAGCCGGAGAGGGTGTCGGGCGTGACGCCACCGACGGCGAATAGGGGAACCGGCGGCAGCACGCTGCGCAGGGCGCGCACCATCGCCGGTCCGTAGACGGAAGCGGGGAACAGCTTGAGCATCTGCGCGCCCGCCTCGAGCGCATCGAAAGCCTCGCTGGCGGTGGCGACGCCGGCGGCGACGTGCAGGCCGCGGTCGACGGCATGCCGGATCACCGGCGGCCGCGTGTTCGGCGTCACCATCAGGCGGCCACCGGCGGCCACCAGCGCATCGACGTCGCCGGTCGTCAGCACGGTGCCTGCACCGATCAGCGCGCGCTCGCCGAACGCGTCCGACGCGATGCGTACGCTGCGCTCCCAGTCCGGCGAATTGGCCGGGATCTCGATGGCGTCGTAACCCTCGTCCACCAGCGCGCCGACGTGCGCATGCGCCTCGTCGGGCGTGATGCCGCGCAGGATCGCAATCAGCGGCAGGGCGAAGGGGAGGGTAGGCGCGTGCATGCGGTCAGTCGTGGTAGACCTGCGAACGGCCGCCGTCGATGGTGATGTCGGTGGCGTTGATGAAGCGCGCTTCGTCGCTGGCCAAGAACAGCGCGGTGTAGGCGACTTCCTCCGGCGTGCCGATGCGCTGCGGCGGCAGCAGCGCCGTTTGTTTATCGCGCGTCCCGGGTTCGCGTTCGAACCACGCTTCGATGCGCGGCACCAGGATCAGGCCGGGCGAAATCGAATTCACCCGGATGCCGTGCGCGGCGTATTCGATGCCGAGCGAGCGGGTCAGCCCGATCAGCCCGTGCTTCGCGACCGGATACGGGAAGCAGCCGGCGATGATCTTGTGACCGTGCACCGACGCGATGTTGACGATCGAGCCGCTGCCCTGCGCCAGCATGGCCGGCAGCACCGCGCGGCACAGGTGCCATGCGCCCTTGAGATTCAGCGCCATGCAGCGTTCCCAGTCGTCGTCCGACAGCGACAGCGGGTCGGAGAACACGTCGGCACCGGCATTGTTGACCAGCACGTCGATGCGGCCGTGGCGTTCGCGTGCCGCATGCACGGCGGCGTCGACGGCGGCGGCGTCGGTGATGTCGGCGAGATGGTGGGCCACGCCGTCATCGGCGGCGGGTGCGGGCTGGCGGTCGAGGCCGATGACCGTGGCGCCCTCGCGTGCGAACAGGCGCGCGGTCGCCGCGCCGATGCCGCTGGCGGCACCGGTGACCAGCGCGACCTTGCCGGACAGGCGACGTGTCATGCGCGCCGGCGTCCGTGGGACGTGGACGCGGCGATGGCGGCGGCACGCGGGGTGCCGTCGGACTGCGGTGTCGCCATGGGACCCTCCTCCCGGCGGTGATCGGATGCGGGACCTCCCGTGGCGGACCTGTGCCGGCCGTCCCCGGGCATCCCCTTCGCAGTCGGGCGGGCATGGCCGCCGGGCCGCGTTCGAAGCGTGGCATAGCCTCGCGTGGGCATCTATGTACGACAAATGAAATTTTTGTCATAGGCTATTCCGCACGCGAATAGGTCATCCGCTCGGAGGCTTCCATGGTCCATCCCACCACCGGCTGGTTCGGCGCCACCCGCCTGAAGACCCGCCATCTTTCCCTGCTGCTGCACCTGTACGAACAGCGTTCGGTGCTGCGCGCGGCCGAGGCCGCCAACATGACCCAGCCCGCCGCGTCCAAGCTGCTGGCGGAGATGGAGAGCCTGCTCGGCGTGCCGCTGTTCGAGCGGCATGCGCGCGGCGTGGAGCCCACCTGGTACGGCCAGGTGCTGATCCGGCGGGCGCGCTCGGCGCTGTCCGAGATCGGCCGCGCGCATGACGAGATCGCTGCGCTGCGCAGCGGCCGGATGGGACAGGCCGCCATCGGCACGGTGGTGAATCCGGGGACGACGCTGGTGCCACAGGCCATCGCGGCGGTGAAGCGCGACTTTCCCGACATCCTGATCCGCGTGGAGATGGACTACAGCCGGCCGCTGGTCGCCAAGCTGCTGGACGGGCAGCTCGACATCGTGGTCGGCCGCATCATGGGCCCGGAAGGGGCCGGCGAGCTGGATTTCGAGCCGCTGGCCGACGAGCCGCATGCGGTCATCGTGCGCGCCGGCCATCCGCTGACACGGCGTCAGCGCATCACCCATGCCGACCTGTCCGACTACGGCTGGATCATGCCGCCGTCCGCCAGCGTGCTGCGCTCGCGGCTGGACGCGGTGTTTCTGGAACACGGCCAGCCGCCGCCGCAGAACATCGTGGAAACCGCCTCGCTGCCGGTGATCATCCACCTGCTGCGGCACAGCGACCTGCTGACGGCGCTGCCGGCCGAATCGGTCGGTCCGTACCTGCAGACCGGGCAGATGTGCGTGCTGCCTATCGAACTGGGCGTGCGCATGGAGTTTTTCGGCATCGTGCGCCGCCGCGACCAGTTGCTGTCGCCGGGGGCCGAGCGTGTGCTGGAGGCGCTCCGGGCCACCGCCCGCCGCCTGTATGCCGAGCCGGACGCCTCCCGTGCGGGCGACGCACCGCCGGTCGGCGAGGGCGCCGGCGACTGAATGTCCTCCATGTATTCGCGTTCGATATAGCTGGCGATCAATATTTCATTGGTCCGGCATGTCAGCGCCGCCTATGCTCCCGCCGCAGTCACACAACGGTGGTCCCACGGCCACCGCCTGATCGCCCGGAGCCGGCGTGACTTCCGCCACGGAGGCGATCGCATCACCGACGACCACGACCAAGGGGGCGGGGTTGCCGGACGCTTCATCCGGCCACGCGATGCGCAGACATCCGCGGGCCGGGACCACAACTCCATCGCTTGTCATGTGTCCTGGGAGGGAACATCCATGTCAACGCTCCAGCGTCGCCCCGCGGCGGCCGTTCGTGCCGGCCGTTCCGACGGCCGCAAGCTGCAACCCACCCTGCTGGCGCTCGGCATCGCCGTGATGCTGGCGGCGCCCGCCTACGCCCAGGATGCCGCGCCGGCGCAGGAGGCCGAGAAGGCCACCGAACTCGATGCCGTCGTCGTCACCGGCATCCGTGGCTCCGTGTACAGGGCGCAGGACATCAAGCGCGATGCCGACACCTTCGTCGATTCGGTCACCGCGCTGGACATCGGTGCGCTGCCGGACCGCAGCGTCACCGAGACGCTGTCGCGCATCCCGGGCGTGACCATCGACCGCTTCCTGACCGTCGGCGATCCCGAGCACTTCTCCGCCGAGGGTGGTGGCGTGCAGGTGCGCGGCCTCACCCAGGTGCGTTCGGAACTCAACGGACGCGACAGCTTCTCCGCTTCGGGCGGTCGTGCGCTGAGCTTCCAGGACGTACCCGCCGAGCTGATGGCTGGCGTCGACGTCTACAAGAACCAGAAGGCCGACATGATCGAAGGCGGCCTGGGCGGCAGCGTCGACCTGCGCACCTTCATGCCGCTGGACATCGAGGGCCGTCGCATCGGCATGTCGTTCAGCGCCAATCGCGGTGACTTCGCCAAGCAGGTCAAGCCTGCGGGCTCGGTGCTTTTCAGCAACCGCTGGGACACCGATGCGGGCGAGTTCGGCGTGCTGGTCAACGTGGCCCATTCCGAACTGGCCACGCGCACCGACGGCATGTTCGTGCGGCCGTTCTTCAACACCGCCAACTCCGACCTCGACAACGACGGCACCAACGAGAACCTGTGGCTGCCACGCGGCGCCGACTGGCGCACGCTGGAATACGAGCGCGAGCGCCAGGGCGCGTACGTCGCGCTGCAATGGCGCCCGAGCGACAGCCTGGAGCTGTCCGCCACGGCGTTCCAGAGCCGCTACGACGAACTCTGGTACGAAGACGCGATCTTCGTGTCCAACGACCCGCTGCAGGTGCGTGTCGACGCCAGCCAGCCCTACGAGATGAACGGCAACGTCTTCGTCTCCGGCCGCCTGCGCTCGAACGGCGACATCCCCATGGGCACGGACATCCGCGCCTCGCACCGCAAGTCCGACACCACCGACTACTCGTTCGGCCTGAAGTGGCTGTTCAGCGACCGCACCGAGTTCTCCACCGATCTGCAGTACATCAAGGCGAACACCGAGGCACTGGACTCCACCGTCTCGCTCGGCCTCAACGTGCCCTACATCGACATCGACCTGGGTCATGGCGTACCGCGCATCGGCGTGGACAACCAGTTCACCGCGAACCCCGCGAACTATTACTGGGGGTTCACCATGGACCACCAGGACGACAACACCGCCGACGAGGTGGCGTGGCGTGCGGACCTGAAGCACAGCTTCGACAGCACCTTCTTCGACTCCTTCAAGGTCGGCGTGCGTGTCACCGATCGCGATGCCCACAGCATCGACACCGGTTACGACTGGCAGCCCGTGTTCCAGACGTGGATGCAGGGGTGGGCGCTGCCGGGGGGCGATCCGCCGCCGCCGCTGCCCGGCCTGGACCTCAACGGCACGGTCAATTCCAGCCTGACCAACCTGATCACGTTCAACAATTTCTACCGGGGCGGCGCTGCGACGCCGGGATCGTTCTACTCGCCGGTGCTGGCGACCGCGCTCGGCTTCCCGAACAGCTATCTCGACATCCATGGGGCGGCCGCGCCCTACTACACCTGCTGCTACGGCCAGATCACCCCGCGCAACCTGGCCGACCCGCAGTGGGGCAACGTGCAGAACGAGAAGACCTACGCGGCTTACGCCATGGTCAACTTCGCGATGGACGACGCACGCATCGACGGCAATTTCGGCGTGCGCGTGGTGCGCACCGAGAACAGCGCGAGCGGTTACCTGGTGTACCCGAACAACGAATTCGCGCCCTACCTCGGCAACGGCCAGTCCGAGCCGGTCTCTGCTGAGAATTCCTACACCGATGTGTTGCCGAGCGCCAACGTGAAGTGGGAGCCGGCGGAGAACTGGGTCGTGCGATTCGCTGCGTCGAAGGCGATCGCGCGCCCGGCCTTCAGCGACATGCAGGCCTATCAGGTGCTCAGTGTCGCGGTCCGCGACGGTGTCGTCACCCAGCCGGGCGACCTGCTGCAACCGGGCGATCTGGAGCTCACCGGCAGTTCCACCGACAACCCGTACCTGACGCCGATGAAGGCCAACCAGTTCGATCTGTCGCTGGAGTGGTACTTCGCGCCGGACAGCGGCGGCATGGCCTGGGTGAACTTCTTCTACAAGGACATCAAGGACTATTTCCGCCAGCAGACCCAGCTCCTGACCTATCCCGGCATCGATGGCAACGACTACGACTACCGCGTGTCGCAGCTGGTCAACGTCGGCAAGGCGAAGATCCAGGGCGCGGAGATCGGCTGGAACCAGTTCTTCGACTTCCTGCCGGCGCCGTTCGACGGTTTCGGCATGTCGGCAAACTACACCTACATCGACAGCACCACGAAGATCCCGGAGGCATCGAATGCGGTGCCGGTCGACACCGACGGTTCGCTGTTCGACGACCTGCCGGCCGACGGCCTGTCGAAGAACTCCTACAACGTCGCTGCCTTCTACGAGAAGGGGCCGTGGCAGATCCGGCTGGCCTACAACTGGCGCAGCGAGTACCTGCTGTCGATCGGACCGAACGGCTACAACGGCGGCGATGGCGGCATCCCGTGGAAGCTGCCCGTCTACAGCGACAGCTTCGGCCAGCTGGACGGATCCATTTTCTACAAGATCTCCGACAACGTGCAGTTCGGCCTGGAGATGAACAACCTCAACAACGCCGAGCAGCGCACGCTGATGGACCAGAACGGCGCCGGCAAGCGCATCACCTCGTGGTACGTCAACGATCGGCGGTACGCCGCGACGCTGCGCTTCACGTTCTGACGCTGCATCGCGCGGGACGGCCGGGCACTCCGGCCGTTCCGTCGCAGGGTGCGCATCCTGCCGGCGCACCGGCTGTTCCCCCCGACAGGAGACACCGTGCTCACGCTTCGCCTGATCCTCGCGCTTTCCGTTTTCCTGCTGGTGCCCGGCGCGGCGGCGAAGGATGACGTGACCGGCTACCGCTGGCGCAATGTCGCCATCGGCGGTGGTGGCTTCGTCAGCGGGCTGGTGTTCCACCCACATGAGAAAGACCTGCTGTACGCGCGCACCGACATCGGGGGCGCCTACCGCTGGCTGCCGGGCGAGCGCCGCTGGCAGCCGCTGATGGACTGGATGGGTTACGAGGACAGCGGGCGCTTCGGTGTGGAAAGCCTGGCGCTGGATCCGTCCGATCCGGACCGCCTCTACCTGGCCGTCGGTACCTATCTGCATGAGCGCGGCGCCGATGGCGCGATCCTGCGCTCGCGCGACCGCGGCGCGACGTTCCAGCGGACCACCCTGCCGTTCAAGTTCGGCGGCAACGAGCAGGGGCGCGGCAACGGCGAGCGTCTTGCCGTCGATCCGAACGATGGCCGCGTCGTGATGTTCGGCACGCGCGCCGACGGCCTGTGGCGCAGCGACGACGCCGGCGCGCAATGGCACGAAGTGAAGGGCTTTCCTGCCGTGGCGAAATCGCGCTCGGCGTGGGCCGCCGGCTGGCGCGACCTGCGCCCGGTCGGCATCGCGTTCGTGGTGTTCGATCCCGCCAGCGGCACGCGCGGCAGCGCATCGAAGACGCTGTATGCCGGCGTGTCCACGAAGGAGACCAGCCTGTTCCGTTCGCGCGACGGCGGCGCGAGCTGGGAGGCGGTGCCCGGCCAGCCGGTCGGCCTGCGGCCCAGCCACATGGTGCGCGACGCGCGCGGGCGCTGGCTGCTGAGCTACGGCGACGAGCCGGGTCCGAACAACATGGCCGATGGCGCGGTATGGCGCTTCGACCCCGCCGGCGACCGGTGGGAGGACATCACGCCGGTGCGGCGCGCGAAGACCGACGGCGGCTTCGGCTGGGGTGCGGTCGCCGTGCAGGCCGACAATCCCGACGTCATCATCGCCAGCACGTTCCGCCGCTACCAGCCGCACGACGACCTCTACCGCAGCCTCGATGGCGGGCGCTCGTGGACGGCGCTGTTCCCGCGCTCGCAGTTCGATCATGCCTCAGCACCGTGGACCTCCGATGCCAAGCCGCACTGGATGGCCGACATCGAGATCGATCCGTTCGATCCCGACCGCCTGCTGTTCGTGACGGGCTACGGCGTGTGGGCGTCCACCAATGCGCGTGCGTTCGACGGCGGTGCCGACCTGCAGTGGCGCTTCGAACAGGCCGGCTTCGAGGAGACCGTGCCGCTGGCACTGGCCAGCCCGCCGCAGGGCGCGCACCTGGTGAGCGGGCTGGGCGATGTCGATGGCTTCGTGCACGACTCACTGGACGTCTCGCAGCAACGCTTCGCCGGCGTGCGCTTCTCCAACACCGAGAGCCTGGCGTTCGCCGGTCGTGCGCCGCAGGTGATGGTACGCACCGGCTATTTCCACAACCGGCCGGAGGGCGCAGTCCGTGGCGCCTGGTCGAACGATGGTGGGCGCACGTGGACGGCGTTCGCGAGCGAGCCGCCGGATGGCGAGGGCGCCGGACAGATCACGCTGGCGGCCGACGGCAAGCGTGCCATCTGGCGTCCGCGCAACGGCGAGCACCATTGGATCACCGCCGACATGGGCGGACGCTGGCAGCAGGTGAAAGGCCTGCCGAAGACAGCCGTGGTGGAAGCCGACCGCGTCGACGAAGGCATCTACTACGGCTTCGATGCGATCAGCGGAAAGCTCTATGTCAGCGGCAACGGTGGCGTCGCTTTCGAGGAAGTGCGCGCGCCCGTCGGCGAGATCGGCGACTGGTATCGCGCCGAGATCCGGCCGCATCCGGACAGGTCGGGCGAAGCCTGGATCGCCGCCTCATGGCGCGGGCTGCTGCATCTGTCGCCCGGCAAGCTCCAGCGCGTACCCGGCGTGGACAACGTCATGTCGGTGGGCCTGGGCAAGCCGGCGAAGGACGGCGATGCGCCGGTGCTGTTCGTGTTTGGCGAAGTGCGGGGCCAGCGTGGCCTTTACCGCTCCGACGACGGCGGACGGCGCTGGCAGCGGATCGACAGTGACGCACTGCGGTTTGGCGGCATCATCCGCCATGTGACGGGCGATCCCCGCCTGCACGGTCGCGTCTACTTCGGCACCGAAGGACGTGGCATCTGGTACGGAGATTCCCAATGATTCGAGTCGTTGTGTTGTTGCTGGGCCTGCTGTCGATCCCCGCCGTGCAGGCGGTCGAACTGCCCCGCCTCTTCGCCGATGGCATGGTCGTGCAACGCGATCAGCCGATCAGCGTGTGGGGCCAGGCGGCGCCGGGTGTGCGCGTGCGTGTGACTTTCGCCGGCCGCGATGCCGCCACGCAGGCTGGCCCCGATGGCCGCTGGTCGCTGGCGCTGCCGCCGCAGACGGCCGGTGGCCCGCACGTGATGCGCATCGACGACGGCACGCAACCGCGCGTGCTGCACGACGTGCTGGTGGGCGACGTGTGGCTTGCCAGCGGGCAGTCGAACATGGAGTGGCCCTTGGCGCAGTCGGCCGATGCCGATGCCGAGATCGCACGCGCCACCGATCCGCAGATCCGCCATTTCAAGGTTCCGCGCGCCTGGTCGGGTGAGCCGCAGGCGCAGTTGGCCGGCGGCGAATGGGTGGCGTCGTCGCCCCAGGTGGCGGGCTCGTTCTCGGCCGTGGCCCACTTCTTCGCGCGCGAGCTGCGCAAGGTGACCGGCGTGCCGATCGGCATCATCGACAGCACCTGGGGCGGCAGCGCGATCGAGGCCTGGATGGATGCCGCCACGCAAGGCATCGACGCTGCGGGCATGGCAGGCCTCGACCGCCAGTTGCGCGAGGAGGAGGACAAGGCGTTGGCGGACACGCGGGCGCGGCTCGCGCGATGGACGCTGCCGGCCGACGATGGCGACTGGCAGTCCGCCGGACTCGATGAAGCGCGATGGGACACGCTGCAGGTGCCTGGCCTGTGGGAGAGCGCAGGCTGGAATGGCATGGACGGCATCGCGTGGTATCGCACGACATTCACGCTGGGCGCTGCCGAGGCCGCGCAGGGAATCGTGCTCGGCCTGGGACGCATCGACGACAGCGATACCGCGTGGGTCAATGGCGTGGAAGTCGGGCGTACCCACATGCAGTACAACGTGCCGCGCGCCTACGCCGTGCCGGCATCGGCGCTGAGGGCCGGCGTGAACCACATCGCCGTGCGCGTGACCGATACCGGTGGCGGTGGCGGAATCCATGGTCCTGAGAGCGAACTGTTCGTGCAGCCTGCGGGCGGCACGCCGCGTCCGCTGGCCGGCCAGTGGAAGTTCCGCCCCGCTCTCGTCAGTTCGCTGGCGCTCGATGGCGACAAGAACCAGCGCCCGACGCTCCTCTACAACGCGATGATCCATCCCCTGCAACCGTTCGCGCTGCGGGGCGTGATCTGGTACCAGGGCGAATCCAATGCCGGCAGCGTCGAGCGGTCGCTGGCGTACCGCACCCAGTTCCCGGCGCTGATCGGCCAGTGGCGCCGGCAGTGGGACGCACCTCGGCTGCCGTTCCTCTGGGTGCAACTGGCCAGCTGGCGTTCCGGCAGCGACACGGGCGATATCAGCCCGTGGTCGGTGTTGCGCGAGTCGCAGACGGCGACATTGTCGCTGCCGGCGACTGCGCAGGCAGTCGCGATCGACATCGGCGACGCCGCCGACATTCATCCTGCCAACAAGCAGGACGTCGGCAAGCGCCTTGCGCTGGCGGCACGGCATGTCGCGTACGGCGAGTCGCTTGTGTACTCAGGCCCGTCCCCTGCCGACACCACGTTCGCCGGGAGCACTGCGCAGGTGGTGTTCCGCGACCAGGGCAGCGCGCTCGCGGTGCGTGGCGGCGGCACGGCCGTGCATGGTTTCGCGCTGGCCGGTGCCGACCGGGTGTTCCATCCCGCGACGGCGACCATCGAAGGGCACCGCATCGTGGTGCGCAGCGAGGCGGTGCCGTCTCCGGTCGCCGTGCGTTATGGGTGGCACGACGACGCCCCGGACGCCGATCTGGTGAACGCCGCCGGCCTGCCGGCCTCGCCGTTCCGCAGCGACACCTGGTGAACCTGGAGTCTTCTTGATGATGCCTCGCCTGTTCCGTGTACTCGCGTCTTCCGGCCTGCTGGCCGCCATCCTGTTGCAGGCCGCCTGCCAGCCCGGCAGCGATCCGGCGAAGGCGGGCGCCGACGCGACGGCGGCTGATCCAGGCGACGGCCGCGGGGCACCGATTCCGGAGATCGTCAGCAAGGAGGGCCGCCACGCGCTGCTGGTCGACGGTGCGCCGTTCCTGATCCTCGGTGCGCAGGTCAACAATTCCAGCAACTGGCCGCCGGCGCTGGACGACGTATGGCCCGCCATCGACGTGGTGAAGCCGAACACGGTGATGGTGCCGGTGGCATGGGAACAGGTGGAGGCGACGGAGGGAACGTTCGACTTCTCCTTCGTCGACGTGCTGCTCAAGCAGGCTCGCGAGAAGAAGGTGCGCCTGATCCTGCTGTGGTTCGCGACATGGAAGAACAACGGGCCCAACTACGCCCCGGCGTGGGTCAAGCTGGACAACGTGCGGTTCCCGCGCGTCGTCACCGCCGACGGACGCACGCTGAATTCGCTGTCGCCGCACGCGCAGGCCACGCTGGAGGCGGACCGCAAGGCCTTCGTCGCGCTGATGACGCACCTGAAGGCCGCCGACCCGCAGCGCACCGTCATCATGGTGCAGCCGCAGAACGAGCCCGGCACCTACGGCAGCGTGCGCGACTTTTCGCCGCTGGCACAGAAGGTGTTCGAGGGGCCTGTCCCCGACGCCCTGCTGAAGAAGCTCGGCAAGTCGCCCGGCACGTGGCGCGACGTGTTCGGCGCCGATGCCGACGAGTTCTTCCACGCGTGGCATATCGCGCATTACATCGACCAGGTCGCGGAAGCGGGCAAGGCGGTCTATCCGCTGCCGATGTACATCAACGCCGCGTTGCGCGGACCGTTCAACCCGGGCCAGCCGGGCCAGTACGCCAGTGGCGGTCCCACCGACAACGTACTCGACGTGTACAAGGCCGCGGCGCCGCACATCGACCTGCTGACGCCCGACATCTACATGCCGGAGTACACGCACTACACCACGGTGCTGGACCGCTATGCGCGGCCCGACAACGCACTGTTCGTGTCCGAGACCGGCAACCGCGACGAGTACGCGCGCTACTTCTTCTCAGCGCTGGGGGAACAGGCGATCGGCTGGTCGCCTTTCGGCGTCGATTTCTCGCACTACACCAACTGGCCACTGGGCGCGAAGAAGGTGGACCCGGAGACGCTGGCCTCGTTCGCGTTGAACTACGCCATCGTGCGACCGGCAGCGGGCGTCATCGCCCAGGCCAGCTTCGAGGGCAAGGTGCGCGGCACCGCCGAGCAGCCGGGCCAGCCCGTGCAGACGGTGAAGATCGACGACCGCTGGAACATGGTGGTCACCTACGGCGTGCCGCAGTTCTGGTTCCAGGGCGAGGCGCCCGGCAACCCCGAACCGATCGGGCGCGCGCTGGTGGTGCAGCTCGGTCCGGACGAGTTCCTGGTGGCGGGCGCGCATGCGCGCATCAACATCGATGCGGTGGATCCGGCCGTCGCCGCGCGTCAGATCTACGAATACGTCGACGAAGGCACCTACGTCGACGGCAAATGGGTCTTCCGCCGCCGCTGGAACGGCGACCAGACCGACTACGGCCTCAACTTCTCCGACGCCCCGCAGCTGCTGCGGGTGAAGTTGGCGACCTACTGAACGATCCACGGGGCGGCTTCTTCGCCCCATGAACCGGGACGCCTGCGGGCGCCCACGAGGAGCATGCGATGGGTTACTTGAAGACGTTGACGGTGCCGCTGCTGGCCCTGGCCGCAGCGGGCGCCAACGCCGCCGACACCGGTGCGGTCGAGAAGACCGCGTATGGCGTGATCGTGCGCCCGACCGAGGCGTCCGCCGCCGACGTCAAGGTCGAAGCGGTCGCACCAGGCATCCTGCGGGTGATGGCCGATCCCGATGGCGACTTCGCGCGCACGCCGAGCCTGATGCGCGCGGAGACCGGCGCGCCGCCGGCGGTGAAGGTGGGCGAGTCCGGCGGGCAGGTGTCGATCAGCACGCAAGGCATCTCGGCGACGGTCGATGCCCGCACCGGGCGGGTCAGCTTCTTCGACGCCGCCGGCAAGCCGCTGCTTGCCGAGCGCGCACGCACGTTCACGCCAACGAAGGTCGAGGGCAAGGACTACTACAGCATCCGCCAGCGCTTCGAATCGCCGTCCGACGAGGCCTTCTACGGCACCGGCCTGCACCAGCAGGGCTGGATGAACCTCAAGGGCCGCGACGTCGAACTGCTCCAGCACAACATCGACAAGGCGATTCCCTACCTCGTCTCCACGCGCCACTACGGCATCCTGTGGGACAGCAACGCGATCACCCGCTACGGCGATCCGCGTGGCCTGCAGCCGCTGGGCGCATCGCTCGACCTGTTCGATGCGCAGGGCAAGCCGGGCGCGCTGACCGCGCGCTACACCGTCAACGGCAAGCAGGTGGTCGAGCGCCGCGAAAGCGCGGTGAACTACCAGTACATCAAGGATCTGGCGAACTTCCCGGAGAAGGGGAAGAACCTGGCCACCGGCGGCCGCAGCGACGTGGTCTGGGAAGGCGAGGTCGCCGCACGCAGCGACGGCCGCCATACGTTCTCGCTCTACAACAGCGAGTACGCCAAACTCTACGTCGACGGCAAGCTGGTGATCGACCGTTGGCGCCAGAACTGGAATCCCTGGCACCATGAGTTCGCGCTGGAGATGAAGGCCGGCCAGCGGCACAAGGTCAAGCTGGTGTGGGACCGCATCGAGCCCGCCTACATCGCGCTGCTGCACCGCGATCCGCTGCCGGCCGACGAGGCGACCGACCTGTCGATCTGGTCCGAGGCCGCGCAGGCCATCGACTACTACGTGGTCGCCGGCGACGACGCCGACCAGGTGCTGGCCGGCTACCGCACGCTGACCGGCAAGGCCGTGCTGCTGCCGAAGTGGTCGTACGGCTTCTGGCAGAGCCGCGAGCGCTACAAGACGCAGGCCGAACTGACCGGCGCGCTGGACGAGTACCGCAAGCGCAAGCTGCCGATCGATGCGATCGTGCTCGACTGGTCGTACTGGCCCGAGGACGCCTGGGGGTCGCACGATTTCGATGCGAAGAACTTCCCGGACCCGGACGGCATGGTCAAGCACGTGCATGACCAGCATGCGCAGATCATGATCTCGGTGTGGCCGAAGTTCTATCCGACCACGGCGAACTACAAAGAACTCGATGCGGCCGGCCACATGTACCACCGCAACGTCGAGGTCGGTGAGCTGGACTGGATCGGCAAGGGTTACCTGAATTCGTTCTACGACCCCTATTCGAAGGAGGCGCAGGACATCTTCTGGCGCCAGGTCAACGGCAAGCTCAACCGCAAGGGCTTCGATGCGTGGTGGCTGGACGCCAGCGAGCCCGACCTGCACAGCAACATCGACATCGGCGAGCGCAAGGCGCGCACCACGCCGACGTCGCTGGGCCCATCGACGGAATTCTTCAATTCGTATCCGCTGGTGCATTCGGAAGGCGTCTACCGCGGCTCGCGCGAGCAGGATCCGGACAAGCGCGTCTTCATCCTGTCGCGCGCCTTCTTCGCGGGCCAGCAGCGTGCCGGCGCGGCGTTCTGGAGCGGCGACATCGTGCCGCGCTGGGACGACCTGCGCGAGCAGATCTCCGGCCTGGTCAACGCCTCGATGGCAGGCGCACCCAATGTCAGCTTCGACATCGGCGGCTTCTCGCCGGAGAAGCGCTACGAAGACAAGGACCCGGCGCACCTGGCCGAATGGCGCGAGCTGAGCCTGCGCTGGTTCCAGCATGGCGCGTTCGTGCCGATCTTCCGCCTGCACGGCCAGTTCCCGTACCGCGAGATCTGGGAGATCGCGCCGGAAGGCACGCCGCACTACGACAGCTTCGTGCACTACCTGAAGTTGCGCTACACGCTGCTGCCCTACATCTACACGCTGGCCGGCGATACCTGGCAGAAGGACGGCACGATCCTGCGGACGCTGGCGATGGACTTCCCGTCCGACCCGAACGTGCGTGACATCGCCGACCAGTACCTGTTCGGCCCGGCGTTCCTGGTGGCGCCGGTGACGTCATTCCAGGCGACCACGCGCAAGGTCTACCTGCCGGCCGGCACCAGCTGGATCGACTTCGAAACCGGCACGCGCCATGACGGCGGCCAGACCATCGACGCTGCCGCGCCGTTGCAGCGCATGCCGCTGTTCGTGCGGGCAGGGTCCATCGTGCCGCGCACGGTGGTGCAGCAGTACGTGGACGAAAAGCCGGATGCACCACTGACGATCGAGGTCTACACCGGCGCCGACGGCACGTTCTCGCTGTACGAGGACAACGGCCGCAGCTACGGCTACGAGCGTGGCGAGTCCAGCCGCATTCCGCTGGCATGGAACGAGAAGGCGGGCGAGCTGCGCATCGGGGCGCGCGAAGGGCGTTATCCCGGCATGGTCGCGACGCGCGAGGTGCGGGTGCGTTTCATCGATGGTCCGCGCGCCGATTCCGGCACGCTGGAGCCGGCCGCCGACGTCACCGTGCGCTACGACGGCAAGGCGCTGGTGGTGAAGAAGCGTTGATCGCCCCGTGACGCTGAAGCGACGCGAACTGCTGAAGGCGACGGCGGCCGGCCTGGCCGTCGCTGCCGCGCCACTCACGCGCGCGGCGCGATCCGCCGACGCTGGCCGCCGCGCGCCGTCCACCGCCGACCTGCGGCTGTGGTACCGCGAGCCCGCACGCGTCTGGGTGGAAGCCCTGCCGGTCGGCAACGGCCGCCTGGGCGCGATGGTGTTCGGCGGCGTCGCACTGGAGCGCCTGCAGCTCAACGAGGACACGCTGTACGCCGGGGGGCCGTACTTCGCGATCAATCCCCGGGCGAAGGAGAATCTGCCGCGCGTGCGCGAGGCGGTGTTCGCCGGCCGCTACGCCGAGGCCGAGGCGCTGGCCAATGCCACGCTGATGGCGGAGCCGCTGAAGCAGATGCCGTTCCAGCCGCTGGGCAACCTGTGGCTGCAGTTCGACCGGCTGGACGGGGTGTCCGACTACATGCGCGAGCTGGATCTCGATGCCGCCGTCGCGCGCACGTCGTTCCGTGTCGGTGCCGGCCTGCACCGGCGCGAGGTGTTCGTGTCGCCGGTCGACCAGTGCCTGGTCATGCGCTGCACGGTCGAGGGCGGCGATGCCCTGATCGGCCGCATCCGCACCGCCAACGAACACGCGACCACGACCCGCGTCGATGGCGACGGCTGGCTGGTCAGCGGTCGCAACGTCGACAAGCACGGCATCGCGGGTCGGCTCCGGTTCGCGTTCCGCGTGCAGGTCCGCCACCAGGGCGGCCGGGTGCGCGTCGAGCAGGACCAGATCGTGTTCGATGGCGTGCGCGAACTGGAGCTGCGGCTCGTCGCGGCAACCAGCTACGTGCGCTACGACGATGTCAGCGGCGATCCCGATGCCATCACGGCGCGCCAACTTGCCCTTGCCCAGGCGAAGTCGTTCGCCGCGCTGCAGGCCGATCATCTCGCCGAACACCGCCGCCTGTTCCACCGCGTCCGCCTGGACCTCGGTCGCACGGCGGCCGCCGACCAGCCGACCGACGAACGCATCGCGGCATTCGCGCATGGCGACGATCCCGCGCTGGTGTCGCTGTACCACGCCTACGGGCGGTATCTGCTGATCTGCAGCTCGCGGCCGGGCACGCAGCCGGCCAACCTGCAGGGCATCTGGAACGACCTGATGGACCCGCCGTGGGAGAGCAAGTACACCATCAACGTCAATACCGAGATGAACTACTGGCCGGCCGAGGCCAATGCGCTGGCGGAATGCGTCGAGCCGCTCGAACGCATGATCGGCGACCTGGCGGAAACCGGCGCGCGCATGGCGCGCGAGATGTACGGCGCGCCGGGCTGGATGGCGCACCACAACACCGATCTGTGGCGCCAGACCGGTCCGATCGACGGCGCGCAATGGGGCCTGTGGCCGATGGGCGGGGCCTGGTTGCTGCAGCAGCTGTGGGACCGCTGGGACTACGGCCGCGATCCGGCCGACCTGCGCCGCCTGTGGCCATGGCTGCGCGGTGCGGCGGCGTTCTTCGCCGCGACACTGCAGCGCGATCCCACGACCGGCGCGATGGTCACGGTGCCGTCGATCTCGCCGGAGAACGTGCATCCCTTCGGGGCCACGCTCTGCGCCGGCCCGACGATGGACGCGCAGATCCTGCGCGACCTGTTCGGCCAGTGCATCGAAGCGGCGGAAATACTCGACGTGGATGCCGCATTCGCCAGCGAGCTGGCCGCGCTGCGCGAGCAACTGCCGCCCAACCGCATCGGCAAGGCAGGCCAGTTGCAGGAATGGCAACAGGACTGGGACATGCAGGCGCCCGAAATCCACCACCGCCACATCTCGCACCTGTACGGCCTGCACCCGAGTGCGCAGATCAACCTGCGCGACACGCCCGATCTCGCACGCGCCGCGAAGCGCACCCTCGAGATCCGCGGCGACGATGCGACCGGCTGGGGCATCGCATGGCGGCTGAACTTCTGGGCGCGCCTGTGGGACGGCGAGCACAGCCTGAAGATCCTGCGCATGCTGCTGTCGCCGCAGCGCAGCTATCCCAACCTGTTCGATGCACACCCGCCGTTCCAGATCGACGGCAATTTCGGCGGCGCCGCCGGCATCGTCGAGATGCTGGTGCAGAGCTGGGGTGGGTCGATCTTCCTGCTGCCCGCGTTGCCCGGCGCGTGGCGCGACGGCGAACTCGAAGGCATCCGCGTGCGCAATGCGGCGCGCCTCGATCTGTCGTGGAAGGGTGGACGCCTCGCGCGGGCGACGCTGCACTCGGACAAGGGCGGTCGTTACCAGCTGGTGCATGCGGGCCGCACGCTCGATCTCGACCTCGCCGCGGCTGCATCCGCCACGGTACGACTGCGCGATGGCGCGCTGGTGCACGCATGAAGAAGGAAACGGCATGAGCCTGGTCGCCGGTATCGACGCAGGCACGCAGAGCCTGAAGGTGGTGGTCTACGACCCGGCCACGCGCACGCTCGTGGCGACGGCCAGCATGCCGCTCGAGTTGACCAGTGGCGAGGACGGCCGCCGCGAGCAGCAACCGGCCGACTGGGTCGCCGCGATGCAGACGTGCTTCTCCCGCATCGATCCTGCGTTGCGTGCGCGCATCGTGGCGCTCGCGGTGTCCGGCCAGCAGCACGGTTTCGTGCCGGTGGATGCGGACGGCCAGGTGCTGGCCCCGGCCAAGCTGTGGTGCGATACCAGCACGACCGCCGAGTGCACGCAGATCATGGACGCCGTCGGTGGCGCGACGGGTGCCATCGCACTCGCCGGCAATCCGATCCTCGCCGGTTACACCGCCTCCAAGCTGCCGTGGACGAAGACACACCGGCCCGAGGCCTACGCCCGGCTGGCGACCATCCTGCTGCCGCACGATTACCTGAACTTCGTGCTGACCGGCCAACGCTTCTGCGAGTGGGGCGATGCCTCCGGCACCGGCTGGCTCGACGTGCGCACGCGCACGTGGTCGAAGGACCTGTTGCGTGCGACCGATGCGGACCGCGACCTGGCCGACTGCCTGCCGCCGATCGCCGCGCCGGACGCGCTGTTCGATATCGATCCGGCCATGGCGGCGCAACTCGGACTGCCGGCCACGGCAAAGGTCGCCGTCGGCGGCGGCGACAACATGATGGCCGCCATCGGCACGGGCTGCGTGGAAGAAGGCCGGCTGGCGATGAGCCTGGGTACCTCGGGCACGCTGTTCGCCTACTCCGACACGCCCGTCGTCGATCCGGCCGGTGCCTGGGCCGCGTTCTGCTCCTCCACCGGCGGCTGGCTGCCGCTGATCTGCACGATGAACTGCACCGTGGCCACCGAGCAGGTGGCCAAGGCCTTCGGCTTCAGTACGCGCGAGGGCGATGCGCACCTGCACGCCACCCCGCCCGGCGCCGACGGGCTGGCGATGCTGCCCTTCCTCAACGGCGAGCGCACGCCCGATCTGCCGCTGGGCAAGGGCGTGCTGGCCGGGCTGGATCCGACGAACTTCTCGCCGGCGCATCTGTATCGCGCGGCGATGGAAGGGGCGACCTACAGCCTGAAGTACGGCTTCGATGCCTTCGTGCGGGCCGGCATGGCCTTCGATCGCATCGTGCTGACCGGCGGCGGCAGCAACAGTGCGGCGTGGCGGCAACTGGTGGCCGACGTGTTCGGCCTGCCGGTCGATGTGCCGGTGCAGTCGGAAGGCGCGGCGTTCGGTGCGGCACTGCAGGCGCTGTGGGCCATCGGACGCGCCGGTGGCGACACGGCGTCCATCGCCGATATCGCCCGCACGCACGTGGCCGTCGATCCGGCCCTGTCCGCACGCCCCGATCCCGACCGCACGCGCGCCTACGCGACGGCCTACACCCGCTTCCTCCGCTACCTCGATGCCGTCACCCCGCTGCAGCGCGGCTGACGTCCCTCACGCACCCCCACAGGATCCCGCACCATGAGCACCCAGCCCTTCATCGGCGCCCAGGAATACTTCCCCGGCATCGGCCGCATTCCCTTCGAAGGGCGCGGCTCGGACAACCCGCTGGCCTTCAAGGTCTACGACGCCAACAAGACCATCGGCGGCAAGACCATGCAGGAGCACCTGCGCTTTGCGGTCTGCTACTGGCACACCTTCTGCAACGCCGGCCACGATCCGTTCGGTCCGGGCACGCGCCACTTCCCCTGGGAGGCCGGCAGCCCGATGGCCACGGCCGAGGCCAAGGTCGATGCGGCCTTCGAGTTCTTCACCAAGCTGGGCGTGCCGTACTGGTGCTTCCACGACATCGACCTGGCGCCTGATGCGGATGACATCGGCCAGTACCAGAAGAACCTCACGCACATGGTCGGTCTTGCCAAGGCGCGCCAGGACGCCACCGGCATCAAGCTGCTGTGGGGCACGGCCAACCTGTTCTCGCATCCGCGCTACATGAACGGCGCCTCGACCAACCCCGACTTCGCCGTCGTGGCGCGTGCCGCGGTGCAGGTCAAGGCCGCGCTGGAGGCCACCGTCGAACTGGGTGGCGAGCATTACGTGTTCTGGGGCGGTCGCGAAGGCTATGCCTCGCTGGTCAACACCGACATGAAGCGCGAGGTCGCGCACTTCGCCCGCTTCCTGACCATGGCGCGCGACTACGGTCGCAGCATCGGACTGAAGAGCAACTTCCTGATCGAGCCCAAGCCGATGGAGCCGATGAAGCACCAGTACGACTTCGACAGCGCCACCGTGGCCGGCTTCCTGAAGGAGCACGGGCTGGAGCAGGACTTCAAGCTCAACATCGAGGCCAACCACGCCACGCTGTCCGGGCACACGTTCGAGCACGACCTGCAGGTCGCGTCCGACCATGGCCTGCTGGGCAGCATCGATGCCAACCGCGGCAATGCGCAGAACGGCTGGGACACCGACCAGTTCCCCACCGACCTGTACGACACCGTCGGCGCGATGCTGGTCGTGCTGCGCCAGGGCGGACTGGAGGGCGGCCTGAACTTCGATGCCAAGGTGCGCCGCGAGTCCACCGACCTGGAAGACCTGTTCATTGCCCACATCGGCGGCATGGACGCGTTCGCGCGCGGGCTGGAAGTGGCGCATGCGCTGCTGACCGAGTCGCCGTGGGAGCAGTGGCGCACCGAGCGCTACGCCAGCTTCGATACCGGCAAGGGCAGGGACTTCGAGACCGGTGCGCTGGATCTGGCCGGCCTGGCCACGCTGGCCACGCAGCTGGGCGAGCCCAGGCAGGTCAGCGGCAAGCAGGAGCGTTACGAGAACCTGCTCAACCAGTACCTGCTGCGCTGAGCGCGTCACATGGCATCGACACCATCGCATCGAGGAAGGGGACGGCAATGAACCAGGCAATGACGGGGGGCGAGAACACCCGGCTGATCGTGCTGATCAGCGTGGTGGCGACAATCGGCGGATTCCTGTTCGGCTTCGACAGCGGCGTCATCAACGGCACCGTCGACGGCCTGCAGCAGGCGTTCGGGTCCACCAAGGCGGGCCTCGGCTTCGAAGTCGCCTCGATGCTGCTCGGTTGCGCGGTGGGTGCGTTCAGCGCCGGCCGGCTCGCCGACAGCCTCGGTCGCCGCAACGTGCTGATCATCTCGGCGGTGCTGTTCCTGCTGTCCGCGATCGGGGCGGGTGCGGCGACGTCGTCGGTGGTATTCGTCATTGCGCGCGTGATCGGCGGTTTCGCCGTCGGTGCGGCCAGCGTGATCTCGCCGGCCTACATCGCCGAGGTCGCGCCGGCCCGCTACCGCGGCCGCCTGGCCACGGTGCAGCAGATCGCCATCATCAGCGGCCTCACCGCGGCGTTCCTGTCCAACTACCTGCTGGCCGCCAAGGCCGGCGCGTCCACCGAGGCACTGTGGGGCGGGCATGCGGCATGGCGCTGGATGTTCTGGATGCAGGCGGTGCCGTCGCTGGTCTTCCTCGCGTTGCTGCTGGTCATTCCCGAGAGTCCGCGCTACCTGGTGGTGAAGCGCCGCAAGGACGAAGCCCTGCGCGTGCTGACGCGGTTGTTCGGTGGCGCCGAAGCGCAGAACAAGCTGGCCGAGATCGACGCGTCGCTGTCGCAGGATCACCACCGCCCGCAACTGTCTGACCTGAAGAACAAGGTGACCGGCAAGATCCGTCCCATCGTCTGGATCGGCATCGGCCTGGCCACGTTCCAGCAGCTGGTCGGCATCAACGTGGTGTTCTACTACGGCGCGGTGCTGTGGCAGGCGGTCGGCTTCTCCGAGAACGACGCGCTGGCGATCAACGTGCTGTCCGGCGCGCTCAGCATCGGCGCCTGCATCGTCACCGTGCTGCTGATCGACCGCATTGGCCGCAAGCCGCTGCTGTGGATCGGTTCGGCCGGCATGGCGGTGTCGCTGGCACTGGTGGTGGTGGCGTTCGCCAGCGGGTCACTGGTCGACGGCCACCTGCAGCTGCCCGAAGGCATGGGGACGCTGGCGCTGGTGGCGGCCAACCTCTACGTGGTGTTCTTCAACATCTCGTGGGGGCCGGTGATGTGGGTCATGCTCGGCGAGATGTTCCCCAACCAGATCCGCGGCTCGGCGCTGGCGGTGGCCGGTGCGGCGCAATGGACGTCCAATTTCGCCATCACGGTGAGCTTCCCGATCCTGCTGGCGGCCATCGGGCTGGCGGCCACCTACAGCATCTATCTGGTTTCGGCGATCATCTCGGTCGTCTTCGTCATGAAGTACGTGCACGAGACCAAGGGCAAGGAACTGGAGCAGATGGAAGGATGAAGACGATGACGAACCGGAGTTCCCTGCGCGTGCGCAGCGGCGTGCTGATCGCAGCGCTGGTGATCGCGCTCGGCGCCTGCAAGGGCGAGGACAAGGCCGCAGCGCCCGCGACGACAGCCGATGCCAACCCCTGGCCGCAGGTCGCCTGGCCGCTGGCCGAGGACGCCGCGCTCGAGCAGCGCATCACCGAGCTGATGGCCACGATGACGGTGGAGGAGAAGGTCGGCCAGCTGGTGCAGGGCGACATCGCCAGCATCACGCCGGATGACATCCGCAAGTACCGGCTCGGTTCGATCCTGGCCGGCGGCAACTCCGACCCCGGCGGCCGCTACGACGCCTCGCCGGCCGAGTGGCTGGCACTGGCCGATGCCTTCTACGAGGCGTCGATGGATACCTCGCAGGGCGGCAAGGCCATCCCGATCCTCTTCGGCATCGACGCCGTGCACGGGCAGAGCAACATCGTCGGCGCCACGCTGTTCCCGCACAACATCGGCCTGGGCGCGGCGCGCAATCCGGAGCTGCTGCGCCGGATCGGCGAGATCACCGCGCTGGAGACGCGCGCCACCGGCATGGAGTGGACCTTCGCCCCGACCGTGGCGGTACCGCAGGACGATCGCTGGGGGCGCACCTACGAGGGTTACTCCGAGTCGCCGGACGTGGTCGCGAGCTATTCCGCTGCGATGGTCGAAGGCCTGCAGGGCAAGGTCGGCTCGCCGGACTTCCTCGATGGCCGCCACGTGATCGCCTCGGTCAAGCACTTCCTCGGCGATGGCGGCACCACGAACGGCAAGGACCAGGGCGACACGAAGATCAGCGAAGCCGAGCTGGTGCGCATCCACGCCGCCGGCTATCCGCCGGCCATCGCGGCCGGCGCGCAGACGGCGATGGCCTCGTTCAACAGCGTCAACGGCGAGAAGATGCACGGCCACAAGCCGTACCTGACCGACGCGCTGAAGGGCCGCATGGCCTTCGGCGGCTTCGTGGTCGGCGACTGGAACGGCCATGGCCAGGTCAAGGGCTGCACCAACACCGACTGCCCGGCGACGATCAATGCCGGCCTGGACATGGCGATGGCCTCGGACAGCTGGAAGGGCTTCTACGAGAGCACGCTGGCGGCGGTGAAGGCCGGCACGATCAGCCAGGCACGGCTGGACGATGCGGTACGCCGGATCCTGCGGGTGAAGCTCCGCCTGGGGCTGTTCGAAGCCGGCAAGCCGTCCTCGCGTGCGGTGGGCGGGCAGTTCGCCCTGCTCGGTGTGCCGGAGCATCGCGCCATCGCGCGCCAGGCCGTGCGCGAATCGCTGGTGCTGCTGAAGAACCAGGGCGGCGTGCTGCCGATCTCGCCCAAGCAGCGCATCCTGGTGGCCGGTGATGGCGCCGACGATGTCGGCAAGCAGGCCGGCGGCTGGACGCTGAACTGGCAGGGCACCGGCACCACGCGCAAGGACTTCCCCAACGCCGACACGATCTACGAGGGCATCGCCCAGCAGGCCAGGGCGGCCGGCGGCGAAGCCATCCTGTCCGTCGACGGCACGTACACGCAGAAGCCGGACGTGGCGGTGGTGGTGTTCGGCGAGAACCCGTATGCCGAGTTCCAAGGCGACCTGCAGACGCTGGCGTACAAGCCGGGCGACGAGGCCGACCTGGCGCTGCTCAAGCGCCTGAAGGCCGAGGGCATCCCGGTGGTCGCCGTGTTCCTGAGCGGCCGCCCGCTGTGGATGAACCGCGAGATCAATGCGTCCGATGCGTTCGTGGCCGCCTGGCTGCCCGGCTCGGAAGGTGCGGGCATCGCCGACGTGCTGCTGCGCAAGGCCGATGGCGGCGTGCAGCATGACTTCAAAGGCAAGCTCAGCTTCAGCTGGCCGCGCACGGCGGTGCAGTACGCCAACAACGTGGGGCAGGCGGGCTACGACCCGCTGTTCGCCTTCGGCTTCGGCCTGACCTATGCCGACAAGGGCGACCTGGCGGCGCTGCCGGAAGACGCTGGCGTGACCGGTGACGAGGGTGCGCCGGGTGTGTTCTTCGCACGCGGCGATGCCGGTTCCGGCATGGCGCTGCGGCTGGAGACCGCCGATGGCCAGGGCGTGACGGTCACCCAGGTGCCGGAAGCGCTGGACGGCGATCTGCTGAAGGTCACCGGCGTGGATCACCAGGCGCAGGAAGACGGTCGGCGCCTGGCCTGGTCGGGCAAGGGCGAGGCGGTCGCGGCGCTGCAGTCGCATACGGCGCTGGACCTGCAGCGCGAGAGCAACGGCGATGTGATGCTGCTGACCACGCTACGTGTCGATGTCGCCCCGACCGGCGAGGCCTGGCTGTCGGTCGGCTGCGGCACCGGCTGCACCGCGCGCGTGGCGCTGGCGCCGACGCTGGCCAAGCTGCCGGTCGGCCAGTGGACGCGCGTGGGCGTGCCGCTGAAGTGCCTGGCCAAGGCGGGTGCCGATGTCGCCAAGCTGGACCGTCCGTGGTCCATCGGTACGGCGGGCGCGATGACGGTCTCGGTGTCGCGCGTGGCGCTGGGTGCGCTGGATCAGGCGGAACAGACGGTCGACTGCGCACGCTGAGCACGATGGATGATCCGGGCGCGCAGGCGCCCGGGTCGTCCGCGATGGCGAACGAACGGGGAAGGGGAGCGGAATGACACTGTCGGGACTGGATATCGGCATCGTGGTGGCCTACCTGGCCGCCATCTTCGTGCTGGCGCAATGGGTGTCGCGCGAGAAGGCGGGGCATACCAAGGACGCGAAGGACTATTTCCTCGCCAGCAAGTCGCTGCCGTGGTGGGCCATCGGCGCCTCGCTGATCGCCGCCAACATTTCCGCCGAACAGATCATCGGCATGTCGGGCTCGGGTTACGCCATCGGCCTGGCCATCGCCTCGTACGAATGGATGGCCGCGGCCACCCTGCTGATCGTCGGCAAGTGGTTCCTGCCGGTGTTCCTGCGCAACGGCATCTACACGATGCCGCAGTTCCTCGAACAGCGGTACGGCACCCGCATCCGCACGCTGATGGCCGTGTTCTGGCTGGGGCTGTACGTGTTCGTCAACGTCACCTCCATCCTGTGGCTCGGTGCCATCGCGGTGTCGCAGGTCACCGGCATGGACCAGATGCTGGCGGTGGTGCTGATCGGCGTGTTCGCGCTGCTGTACCAGCTGTACGGCGGGCTGAAGGCGGTCGCGCTGACCGACATCGTGCAGGTCTCGCTGCTGGTGCTGGGCGGACTGCTGGTGGCGGGCCTGACGCTCAGCGAACTGGGCGAGGGCGCCGGTGTCGTCGCCGGCTTCCACAAGCTCTGGGCCGCGCAGCCGGGTCACTTCGAAATGATCCTCGACAAGGACAATCCGTTCTACAAGGACCTGCCGGGCCTCAGCGTGCTGATCGGCGGCATGTGGATCATGAACATCAGCTACTGGGGCTTCAACCAGTACATCATCCAGCGCGCACTCGCCGCGAAGGATATCGGCGAAGCGCAGAAGGGCGTGCTGTTCGCCGCGTTCCTCAAGCTGCTGATGCCGGTGATCGTGGTCCTGCCGGGCATCGCCGCGGTGATGCTGGCGCCGGGCCTCGACAAGCCCGACCAGGCGTACCCGACGATGATGCGGCTGCTGCCGACCGGCATCCTCGGCCTGGTGTTCGCCGCATTGGTGGCGGCGATCGTCGCGTCGCTGGCGTCGAAGATCAATTCGGTGGCGACCATCTTCACCCTCGACTTCTACGCCAAGGGCAAGCGCCAGCACGACGAGGCGCGACTGGTGCGCGTCGGCCGCATCGCCGCCGTCGTCACCGTGCTGCTCGGCATCCTCGCCGCGAAGCCGCTGCTCGGCAGCTTCGACCAGGCCTTCCAGTACATCCAGGAATACACCGGCTTCTTCACCCCGGGCATCGTGGTGATCTTCATGCTGGGCCTGTTCTGGAAGCGCGCCAACGAGGCCGGCGCGCTGGCGGCGGCGATCGGTTCGTTCGCGCTGTCCATCGTGTTGAAGCTGGCGTGGCCGGCGCTGCCCTTCATCGACCGCGTCGGCCTGGTGTTCCTGCTGGCGCTGGTGCTCGCGGTGGTGGTGTCGCTGGCGACGGCGCATGCGCCGGAGAAGGATGTCATCCGCACGGACGATGTCGACTACCGCACGGGGACCTCGTTCAACATCGGCGCGGTCGCGGTGCTGGGTATTCTCGCGGCGCTGTACACGCTGTTCTGGTAGCGGATTCAGACGCGATTTAGCTGGGCGAGCCGCAGCGATCCATCCTCACGATTTCCTGCCGGGAAGCTAATAAGCACTTAACTTCCGGCTAATTTGGCCTTAATCCAGCGCTTCCAGCATGCGCCCCATGCACTGGATCCGCTCCCACCTCGCGCTTGCACCCCTCCCCGGCCGCTTCGTCAGCGTCCACCTGGTCGACCAGGACGACCCCGGTCGGGACGAGGTGGAAGCGTTCATCGCCCGCGTCTATCGCGATCGCCACGGGGCGGTGCTGCGCAGCTTCTTTCCGCGCCTGCTCGCCTATCGCGACAGCGAAGGCCGGCTCGCCGCCGCCGTCGGCATCCGCGCCGGGGGTGAGGGGCCGCTGTTCGTCGAACACTACCTGGACGTACCCGTCGAACAGGCGATGTCGCAACAGCGGATCGTCGCGGTCGACCGGAGTCGCGTGGTGGAGGTGGGCAATTTCGCCGCCACGTCGCCGGGCATCGCGCGCGAGCTGATCCTGCAACTGGCCATGACCCTGCAGGCCGCCGGCATGGAATGGGTGCTGCTGGTGGCGACGCAGCAGCTGCGCAACGCGTTCGAGCGCCTGCACCTGCCGATGCTGGACCTGGCCGAGGCGCGTGCCGACCGGCTGGGGGACGCCGGCGCCGACTGGGGCCGCTATTACGCGTCGCGGCCGCGCCTGATCTGCGGCAACCTCGCCGAGGGCGTCGCCTACCTGCGTGGCATGCAGCGCCCGCCGGCCTGCGATGCCCCGGCGCTCTGCCTGGCGGGTGCGCCATGATCCGGCCGATGGACGTGGTGCTGCGCAGCGCCGGCGACCGCCGCGCGCCGCGCATCGTCACCGCGCAGGGCGTGCTGGACGACCACACGCTGGCGGCGCGGATCGACGCGGTGGTCGCATGGCTGGCGAAGACCGGCATCCGCCGTGTCGCGAGCCGGCTGGACAATGGTCCGTCCTGGTTCGTGCTGGACCTGGCCCTGCGCGAGGTCGGTGGCGTGCACGTGCCGCTGCCGATGTTCTTTTCCGAAGCGCAGGTGCGCCATGCGCTGGCGAACAGCGGCGTGCAATGCGTGCTGACCGCGCGTGAGGACGCCATGCCGCCCGGTGTGGAGGCGCTGACCGGTTTCGTCGAAGGCGATCGCCTGGCGTGCTGGCGCGTACAGGGCGGGGATGCGATGGCGTCCACGCTGCCGCCGCGTACCGCCTGCATCACCTACACCTCCGGCACCACCGGGCGTCCGCGCGGCGTGTGCCTGGACGCGGACACGCTGTTCACCGTGGCGGGTTCGCTCGTGGACGCCGCCGCGGCCATCGCGCCACGCCGCCACCTGTGCCTGATGCCGCTGGCGACGCTGCTGGAGAACGTGGCCGGTCTGTATGCGGCCCTGCTGGCGGATGCCGAGATCGCGCTGCCCTCGCTGTCGGAGATCGGCTACACCGGCGCCACCGGCCTGGACGTGCCTACGCTGCTGCGCTGCCTGCACCGCTATCAGCCGGAAAGCGTGATCCTGGTGCCGCAGCTGCTGCTGGCGCTGGTGATGGCGGCCGAGCAGGGCGCGCCCTTGCCCGCATCGCTGCGCTACCTCGCCGTCGGCGGCGGTCGCGTCGGCCCCGGTCTGCTGCGGCGCGCGCGCGCGCTCGGGCTGCCGGTGTTCGAGGGCTACGGCCTGACCGAATGCGGATCGGTGGTCTGTCTCAACCGTCCCGGTGCGCTGCGCGAAGGCAGCGTGGGTCGGCCGCTGCCGCACGCACGCGTGTCGATCGTGGACGACGAGATCCTCGTCGAGGGCGCGCGTGCGCTCGCCTATCTCGGCGGCGAACCGCTGCCAGCGGGCCCCGTGCGCACCGGCGACCTGGGCCACCAGGACGAGGACGGCTTCATCCACATCACCGGGCGCCGCAAGAACGTCTTCATCACCGCATTCGGCCGCAACGTGTCGCCGGAGTGGGTCGAAAGCGAGCTGCTGGCGCATCCGGCCATCGGCCAGGCCGTGGTGTGGGGCGAAGGCCAGGCCGACAACGTCGCGGTGCTGGTGCCGCGACGCGCCGAGGTGGACGACGCGCGCCTGCGCCGTGCGCTGGCGGAGGTCAACGCCGGCCTGCCCGACTACGCCCGCGTTGCGCGTTTCGTGCGTGCCGCCGCCCCCTTCACCGCCGACGCCGGCCTGCTGACGGCCAACGGCCGTCCCCGGCGCGACGCGATCCTGTCCCGCTACCAGGCCGAAGTCGACGCCTGCTACCGGCAGCCATCCGACCTTTCCCCCTCCGGAGTCCCCGCATGAGTTTCCATGACGCGCTGGTCGCGCAGACCACGCACGAACGCAATGGATTGCTGTCCATTCCGATCATCCAGTCCGCGCTGGCGGGCCGCATCGCGCGCGACGACTACGTCGCGTTCCTGCGCCAGGCCTTCCATCACGTCCGCCACACCGTGCCGCTGCTTATGGCGTGCGGCGCGCGCCTGCCGGCGCGCCTGGAATGGCTGCGCACCGCGGTCGGCGAGTACATCGAAGAGGAGATGGGGCACCACGAATGGGTGCTGGACGACATCGCCGCCTGCGGCGAGGACCGCGCCGCCGCCGAAGCGTCCTCGCCTTCGCTGGCGACCGAACTGATGGTCAGCTACGCCTACGACACCATCCAGCGCGGCAATCCGGTCGGCTTCTTCGGCATGGTGCTGGTGCTGGAAGGTACCAGCGTGGCGCTGGCCACGCGCGCGGCCAACACGATCCAGCAATCGCTGGAGTTGCCGCGCAACGCCTTCAGCTACCTGCTCTCGCATGGCGACCTGGACGTCGAGCACGTCGGCTTCTTCCGGCAGCTGATGGACCGCATCGACGATGCCGGCGACCAGGCCGCCATCGTGCACGCGGCACGCCGCTTCTACGTGCTCTACGGCGACATCTTCCGCACGCTGCGCGACGACGGCGTGCGCCTGGCGGAGGCCGCGTGATGGACCTTGCCGGCAGGACGGTGATGGTCACCGGCGCGAGCGGCGGCATCGGCGCGCCGCTGTGCGCGGCGCTGGTGGCCGCCGGCGCGCAGGTGCTGGCGGTCGGCCGCGACGAAGCCCGCCTGCAGCATGTCGCGCAGGCGCTGCCGACCGGCCGCGTGACGTGCGTCGCCGCGGATGTCTCCACGCCGGCGGGGCGCGAACGCCTGCTGCAGGCGGCGCGGGCCGCGCAGCCGACGCCGTCGGTGCTGGTGCTGGCGCATGCGCAGGCCGCGTTCGGCCTGTTCGACGAGCAGTCGCCGGACGCAATGGCGCAGCTGATGCACACCAACCTGGTCGCGCCGATGCTGCTCCTGCACGGCATGCTGCCGGTCCTGCTGGCGCATGCCAGCGCGTCGGTGGTGGTGGTCGGGTCCACCTTCGGCAGCCTCGCGTTCCCCGGCTTCGCCGCCTACAGCGCCAGCAAGTTCGGCCTGCGTGGCCTGACCGAAGCGCTGGCGCGGGAATACGCCGACACCCCGCTGCGTTTCCAGTACCTGTCGCCGCGCGCCACCCGCACCCCGTTCAACACGGCGGCCGTCGATGCGCTGAACGCCGAACTCAAGGTGGCCAGCGACGCGCCCGGCGAGGTCGCGCGCCAGCTGGTGGCCGCGATCGCGCAGGGAACCTCGCGGCTGCAGGTCGGTTGGCCGGAGAAGCTGTTCGCCCGCCTCAACGGGCTGGCGCCCGGCCTCGTCGACCGCAACCTGCGCGCCAGCCTGCCCATCGTCCGTCGCCATGCGCGACGACCCCGACCGTCCACTGCGGAGAATGCTCGCCATGAAGTCCCCTCGTTACGGTAAATCCATGCTTGTCCTCATGCTCATGTCCACCGTCCTGCTCATCGGCATCGCGATCGCCGGCGAGCCGGCGGCGTCCACGGTGGCGCAGGTGCGCGACCGCTGGGCGCAGATCAACTACCAGGTGCCCAAGGCGCAGCGCGAATCCGCGTTCGAGGACCTGCTGACGCAGGCGCAGGCGTTGCGCCAGGCGAACCCGCGCGATGCCTCCGCACTGATCTGGGAGGGCATCGTGCTGTCCAGCCTCGCAGGGGAGCAGGGCGGCATGGGTGCGCTCGGGCTGGTGAAGCGGGCGCGTGCGGACTTCGAGGCGGCGATCAAGCTCGATGCGAATGCGCTCGATGGCGCGGCGTATACCAGCCTGGGGGCGCTGTACTACCAGGTGCCCGGCTGGCCGCTGGGTTTCGGCGACGACGACACCGCCCGCGCGATGCTGCGCAAGGGGCTGGCGATCGATCCGGACGGCATCGACGCCAACTACTTCTACGGCGACTTCCTGCGCGACCAGAAGGATTGGGCGGGTGCGCGCGCCGCGCTGCAGAAGGCGCTCTCCGCGCCGGCACGGCCCGGACGCGACGTCGCCGATGCGGGCCGCCGGCAGGAGGCGCAACTCAAGCTCAAGGACGTGACGGCCCACCTTGCGCACTGACGGAGCGCGCACCAGACTGGTTGCATGCGCATCCTGCTGGTGGAAGACGACCTGTCGCTGGGCGAAGGCATCCGTACCGCACTGCGGCGCGGTGCCTTCGCCGTCGACTGGGTGCAGGACGGTGCGAGCGGTCTGCTGGCCGTGCGCGATGGCGGATTCGACCTGATGGTGCTGGACCTGGGGCTGCCGCGGATGGACGGCATCGAAGTGATCCGGCAGCTGCGTGCGGCCGGCGATGCCGTGCCGGTCCTGGTGCTGAGTGCGCGAGAGCGCCCCGCCGACCGCACCTTGGGCCTGGATGTCGGCGCCGACGACTACCTGGGCAAGCCGTTCGACACCGCCGAACTGCTGGCGCGCGTGCGCGCACTGATCCGCCGCAGCGCCGGCCGTGCGAATCCCTCGCTCGAGGCCGGCCCGTTGCGGCTCGATCCGGCCACGCTCGCCGCGACCTGGAAAGGGCGTCCGCTCGACCTGACCCGGCGCGAGTTCGCGTTGCTGCGCGTGCTGATGGAACAACGCGGACGCCCGATGACGCGCGACGCCATCCAGCAGCACCTGTATGGATGGGATGCCGACGTGGCGAGCAATGCGGTCGATGTCCATGTCCACCAGCTGCGCCGCAAGCTCGAGCCCGGCATCATCCGCACCGTGCGCGGGCTGGGCTATGCGCTCGGCGATGCCGGCGGAGACGCGCCATGAGGTCGATGCGCGCCACCTTGCTGTGGCTCCTGCTGGGGGCGCTGGCGGTGGTGATGGCCGTGGCCGGCCTGCTCAGTTACCGCGCCGGCCTGCAGGAGGCCGGCGAGATGTTCGATGCACGGCTGGTGCAGTCCACCCGCGTGCTGGTGAGCCTGGTCGACGAACCACTCAGCGAACTCAACGCCTATCCGGGCGAGCCGATCGTGCTGCGCGGCTGGCACGGGGAAGCGCACGGCGTCGGCGAAGCGCTCGCGTTCAACGATGGCCACGCCTACGAGAACAAGCTCGCCTTCCAGGTGTGGGACGCGGACGGTCACCTGCTGCTGCGGTCGGACAGTGCGCCCGTGCGTCCGCTGGCGACCTTGCAGGCGGGCTACGAGGACGTGGTGGTGGAGGGTGCGCACTGGCGTGCGTTCACCCTGCGCTCGCCGAACGGACGCTGGTTCCAGTCCGCCGAGCTCACCGACATCCGCGAGGAACTCGCCGGCGACATCGCCGGCGGTACGCTGCTGCCGCTGCTGCTCGCGCTCCCGCTGGTCGCGCTGGTGGTCTGGTGGAGCGTGGCGCTGGCAACCCGCTCGTTGCGCCGGATGTCGCACGAGATCGGGCAGCGCGATCCGGAGCGCCTGGCGCCGCTGGATCCCGCCGAGGTGCCGCAGGAGGCGCGCGGCCTGGTCGACGCCATCAACGGGCTGCTGCAGCGCCTGGATGCCGCGCTGGCGCGCGAACGCACCTTCGTGGCCGACGCTGCGCACGAGCTGCGCACGCCGATCAGCGCACTGAAGGTCCACGCCGACAATGCGCGCCAGGCGCACGACGAGTCCGAGCGCGACGTATCCCAACGCATGCTCGCGGCCAGCGTGCTGCGCGTCGAGCGGCTGGTGGCGCAGCTGTTGTCGCTGAGCCGTGCGGAAAGCGCGGGACGGGTGCCAGAGCAGGTGCGGCTGGACCTGGCCGCGCTGGCGGCAACGGAGATCGACGCGGCCCGTCCGTTGCTCGATGCCAAGGAGCAGGTCCTGCGCATGGACCTGCAGCCTGTCCAGGTATCGGGCGACGAGTTCGCGCTCGGCCTGCTGGTGCGCAACCTGGTGGAGAACGCGTCGCGCTATGCCCCGGCCGGCGCCACCGTCGACGTACGCACGTGGCAGTTGGAAGACCGGGCATGCCTGTCGGTCGAGGACAGCGGCCCGGGCATCCCCGAGGACGAGCGTGAGCGCGTGTTCGATCGCTTCTACCGGCGGCTGGGCAGCCGCCACGAGGGCAGCGGGCTGGGCCTGGCGATCGTCCGGGAAGTGGTCGCCGCGCACATGGGCACGATCCGGCTGGCGCAGTCCCCGCAGTGGGGTGGCCTGTCGGTGCAGGTGGAGCTGCCCTGTCTGGCATGAGCGGTGCCAAGGCGGCGGGCGCAGTCGCGCCGCTGCCCGCGTGTGCATGCACACCGCCGGCGCAGGGCCATGGACGACGTGCGCCATCATCCGCTGCAACCGTCGCAACACGCCGACGGCACGTTCGATCGCGTGGGGCATCACGAGGTAGCCGGCATCGGCAAACGCATGCAGCAGTTCCGCGGCCGTTGCGCAGGTCGAGCACCGCAGGGCGCCGGTAGTCGGCGCCACGTTGGTGATGGCGGCAGGATCGAGATCGCGGACTCCATAACGGGTGGCGCCGCCACCTGCGTCCTGCTTATGTGGTGGCGACCGGCGCTCCCTTCATCGGGGTGGAGTGTCCGGGGAAAGCTGCAGAAGAAGCCGGCGTCGCTACCGGCTTCAGCGTCGTGAAGCGATGCGGAAGTCCGGGATTGGCAAGTGACAGGCCCCACACTAGGCTGGCTGTCGCCGCGGCGTACGTGGACAGGGAGGCGCAGTGATCGGTTACCACGAAGCAGTGGCGAGGCTGACGGACGGCGCGCGTCGCCTGGCCGTGCAGCAGGTTGCGCTGGCCGATGCGTTCGGTCGCGTGCTCGCCGGCGATGTCGTGGCGACGCTCGCGCTGCCGCCGTTCGACAACGCGGCGATGGATGGCGTGGCATTGGCATCGACAGACCGGGCCGCGCGGGCCGGCAGCGAGTGGGCGATCGTCGCGCGCATCGGCGCCGGCGACACGCCGCCACATGACGACGCATCCGCGTGGGACATCATGACCGGCGCGCCGCTGCCTGCGCGCGCCGACACGGTCGTGCCGGTGGAGCGCATCGACCGGCTGCCGTCGCACACGCTGGGCCAGGCGCCGCGCGTACGCCTGCTGGCCGACGCGTTGCCGGGCGCGAACATCCGGCGCCGCGGCGAGGACGTGCTGCCGGGCCAGCGGGTGCTGGACGCCGGGACATTCATCGACACGGCGCAACTGTTGCTGCTGGCGGGCACCGGCGTCGACCGCGTCGAGGTGGCGCGGCGTCCGCGCGTGGCCCTGCTGGCGACCGGCCGTGAAATCGTCGCGGCGGGCGAGCCGCTACCGGCGGGCGGCATCCACGATGCGACGTCGCCGTACCTCGCGGCGTCGGTCGCCGCCGCAGGCGCGGAGATGATCCAGGTCTCGCACGTCGGTGACGACGTGGCGAACTTCCAGGCCGCCATCGACGCGGCGCTGTCCCGCGGTGTCGACCTGGTGCTCAGCACGGGCGCAGTGTCGAAAGGCTGCTACGACTTCGTGCCCGATGCGCTCGCTGCGCGCGGCGCCGAGCGGCTGTTCCATGGTGTGGCGATGCGCCCCGGCAAGCCCGTGCTGGCGGCGCGCCTGCGCGAAGGCGCGATGGTCGTCGGGTTGCCGGGCAATCCGCTGTCGACGGCGGTGGGGTTCCGCTTCCTGGTCGAACCACTGCTGCGGGCGTGGCTCGGCATGGCACCCGAACCGGTGCGCCGCCTGCCGCTGGCCGCCGCCTGCGACACGCGCGCCGGCCTGCACGCCGCGTTCCACGGCACGCTGCGCTGCGATAGCGAAGGCCGGTTGCAGGCCTGTGTCGCCGACGCGCAGGCGTCGTTCCGCCTGCTGCCGTTCTCGCAGTCGTCGGCGTGGATCACGCTGCCGGAAGACACGGCGCGCATCCAGGCAGGAGCGCTCGTGCAGGTGCATGGCCACAGCCACCTGCGGCCACCGTCGTGGATGCCGGCATGACACGGGACTGGCGTGCGGTGCTGTTGGCGGGCGGCCGCTCCTCACGCATGGGCACCGACAAGGCGATGCTGCCGTGGGGAGCAGGCACGCTGATCGCGCACATGCATGCGCTGTTGTTGACGGCGGGCGCACGACAGGTCGTCGTCAGCGGGCATCGGCCGGAATTCGACGGTGTGCCGGACGCGCAACCCGGCACCGGCCCGATGGGTGCACTCGCGCAGCTCGCACCGCAGCTGCAGGAAGGCCAGTGGCTGGTGGTGCCGGTCGACATGCCGCTGCTGACGGTGGAACTGGTGCACGCGTTGTTGTCCGTCGACGCCGCCTGCGCATGCGTGGAAGACCATCCGCTGCCGATGGCGCTGCGGCTCGATGCCGGCGTGCGCGCGGTGCTGGCCGACATCGGCGCGCGCGAAGGGCGCGTGCGTTCGTTGCGTGCATTGCATGATCGGTTGCGGGCAACGTACGTGCCCGCGCCGCCGTGGCGGGAAGCGCTGCGCAACGGCAACACGCCGGAAGAGTGGGGCGCGCTCAGGACGATGCGCTGAGCGCGTCGCCCCGGATCACCCGTGCAGCTTGATCGCGGTCTCCGCGACCACGCGGCCCTGGTAGCGCGCGCCCTTCAACTCGTTCTCCGACGGCTGCCGTGAGCCATCGCCGCCGGCGATGGTGCTGGCGCCGTACGGCGAACCGCCGGTGATTTCGTCCAGCGTCATCTGGCCGGCGTGACCGTAGTCCAGGCCGACGATGACCATGCCGAAATGCAGCAGGTTGGTGATGATGGAGAACAGCGTGGTTTCCTGGCCGCCGTGCTGGGTGGCGGTGGAGGTGAACGCCGCACCGACCTTCCCGTGCAGGGCGCCGCGCGCCCACAGGCCGCCGGCCTGGTCGAGGAAATTCGCCATCTGCGAACTCATGCGGCCGAAGCGCGTGCCCGTGCCGACGATGATCGCGTCGTAGTCGGCGAGTTCCGCGATGGTGGCGACCGGCGCAGGCTGGTCGAGCTTGTAGTGCGAGGCGCGCGCCACCTCGTCCGGCACCAGTTCGGGCACGCGCTTGATGTCGACCTGCGCGCCCGCACCGGTCGCGCCTTCGGCGATGGCATGCGCCATTGTTTCGATATGCCCGTAGGCGGAGTAGTAGAGCACCAGGATCCTGGCCATCGTCGTCGCTCCTCAGGGATGCGCGTTTGCCTGCGCGGTGTCGGGCAGGCGGAGTATGCGGGTCGCACCCGTGGTGCCGGCGTGACGGCACTCGTACGAGAACGCGCGCGGCGACACGCCGGTAGCGCGACGGAACGTGCGGGTGAAGTGACTCTGGTCGTAGAAGCCCAGCGCCGCGGCGGTGTCGGCGATACGCTGGTCGCCGCGCGCCAGCATTTCCTTGGCGCGTTCCAGCCGCAGCCGCATCACGTAGGCCATCGGGCTGCAGCCCACGCGCTGGCGGAATTGCCGGGCGAAGTGGAAGCGGCTGATGCACGCGGCTGCCGCGACGTCCGCCAGCGTGAAGTTCCTGCCCAGGTTGCGCAGGATGAAGGCGTCCGCGCGCAGGAAGGCGCGCTCGTTGAGGCCCGGCGCACTGCGTTGGACGGCAGGGTGGGTGTCGTGGCCGGCGTGCATGGTCGTGCCTTGTCGGGTATGGGGCGCAACGTGGGTCGTGCGCCGGGGCTCCCCTGTGCCTCAAGGTGCCTCGGTGTCGATGCACCTTGATACCCCTGTCGGGGTGGGAGTGTCCTCACTCGATCGGGGTAGGTCGACGCACCGTCCGTCCGCTTCGCCCGCCAACGAAACGACGACATCCTTCCGACGGACGGTGCGGGCTCGGTAACGCCTCGCGCCAACCGAGGGCACGCGCTATCTTTGCCCGCACCCCGTTCCTCCTCCCGCGCCGTGTCGCTGCCAACGCCTGCCAGCCCGCTTCCTTCCGACGGCATGATCCGCGTGCTGGTCGTGGACGATCACCCCTTGCTGCGCGAAGGGATCGCGGCGGTGCTCGGCACGCAGCCGGACATGCGCGTGCAGGCCGAAGCCACCGAAGGCAGGGAAGCGGTCGATCTTTACGGCAGCCTGCGTCCCGACGTGGTGCTGATGGACCTGCAGATGCCGGGCATGGACGGCATCTGCGCGATCCGCGCCATCCGCGAGCAGGACCCCGCGGCGCGGATCGTCGTGCTGACGACCTACCAGGGCGATGTGCAGTGCCTGCGTGCGCTGCGGGCCGGTGCCCATGGCTACCTGCTCAAGAGCATGCTGCGCCGGGAACTGGTGGACACGATCCGCGTGGTGCACGCAGGCGGGCGCCGCGTGCCGCCCGAAATCGCCGACAGCCTGGCCGCACACCTTGGCGACGACGGACTGAGCGCGCGCGAAGTCGACGTGTTGCGCCAGGTTGCCGAGGGCAACGCGAACAAGCGCGTTGCGCGCACGCTCGGCATCTCGGAAGAAACGGTCAAGGCGCACATGAAGAGCATCCTGTCCAAGCTCGCCGCCAACGATCGAACGCACGCCGTCACCATCGCGATCAAGCGCGGCATCATCCAGCTCTGAGCGTCACGCCACGTCGCGCACGATTGTGCAATCGAGACGCATGGGCGCGGGCGCACGCTGACATGGTCTCCACGACCACAGGCGCAACATCGCGATGCGCACACCAGACGACGACCAACCTGTCGACCCGCGGCGACGCCGCGTGGTCATCGCCGGCGCAGCCGCCACCGCGTTCGCTGCGCTTCCCGCGTTGCCGCTCGCGGCCGCGGGCAACCTTTCTCCCACCATCCCCCACGAGGAGCGACGCATGGCCACGTTCACCACCAAAGACGGCACGACCATCTGGTACAAGGACTGGGGCAAGGGCCCCGTGGTCTCCTTCAGCCACGGCTGGCCACTGAGCGCCGATGCCTGGGATCCGCAGATCTTCCACCTGGCCAGCAATGGCTTCCGCTGCATCGCCCACGACCGGCGCGGCCATGGCCGTTCCAGCCAGCCGTGGAACGGCAACGAGATGGATACCTATGCCGACGATCTCGAACAGCTGTTCGAGCACCTGGGCGTCAAGGATGTCGTGATGATCGGCCACTCCACCGGCGGTGGCGAAGTCGCGCGCTACATCGGCCGCCACGGCACGAAGCGGGTGAAGAAGGCCGTACTGATGGGCGCGGTGCCACCGATCATGCTGAAGACCGACGCGAATCCGGGCGGCTTGCCGCTCTCGGTGTTCGACGGCTTCCGCCAAGCCTATCTCGCGGACCGCGCGCAGTTCTTCCTCGATGTCGCCAGCGGCCCGTTCTTCGGCTACAACCGGCCGGGCGCGAAGGTGTCGGAAGGCAACATCCGCGCATGGTGGACGCAGGGCATGCAGTCGGGCTTCAAGAACGCGTACGACTGCATCAAGGCGTTCTCGGAAACCGACTTCACCGAAGACCTGAAGAAGTTCGACGTGCCCACGCTGATCATCCATGGCGATGACGACCAGATCGTGCCGATCGACGCGTCCGCGAAGCTGTCGGCAGAACTGGTGCCTGGCGCCGAGCTGAAGATATACAAGGGCGGCTCGCACTCGCTGGGCGATACCAGCCGCGAGCAGCTCAACGCCGACCTGCTGGCGTTCGCGCGCAGCTGATCGCAACAGCCACCGGAAGGCAGCGCGCGGGCGTCGGCGAACGACCCCTGCGTCGCGCCCATCTGGCCCCAACCGACTGCACCCACTGGCTGCACACGGCTCCGCATGCATCGCCGTCGCCCTAGCGTCCAACACAGCACTGACGGAGTAGGTCTTGCTCAACCATGAGTTCATAGAGCGGCGAAAGGTGAGCATCCCGCTCGGCGTGGGCACGGCCATGGGCATCTTCGTCGATCACGCGGAGACTGCCGATATGTGGGATGTGGAGGGTAGGCGTTTCATCGACTTCGCTTCCAGGATTTCCGTCCTCGACGTGGGTCATCGCCATCCTCGCGTGATGGCGGCGGCCGAGCAGCAGTTGCGGCGGTGCACGCAAGCCGCGTTCCAGGTGGCAGGTTACGACGCCTGCGTCGCACTCGCGTAGCGCCTGAACGACATCGCCCCCATCGAGGGGCCGGCCAAGACCATCCTGTTCTCGACCGGCGCGGAAGCCGTGGAGAATGCGGTCAAGATTGCCCATGCGGCCACGCGGCGCCACGCCGTGATCGCCTTTTCCGGCGGATTCCATGGCCGCAGCTTCATGGCCATGTCGCTGCCCGGCAAGACCGCCCCCTACAAGCGCGGCTTCGGTCCTTTGCCCGACGGCGTCTACCGTCGCGTGCTCGGTCCTATGCGACGAGGCGCAGGGGTTCTCCCAGGCCAGAAAGACGCTTCCTCTTCGATACGCTGATCGCGTGGCCCCACGATGCATTGAGCAAGATTGGACTGGGCTACTACGAAAGAGGGTTCGATCGCGTCCTCAAGGACGGGCCATCCCTCATTCTCGGCACACTGCAACGCGCAATCCCTCAGCGCATGAGCGATGTTCTGAAAAGGGGATTCGGTCGATACGACACGATGTCGTCTGATCGTCATGGCAGCTCCGGCAAGTTTTGCGAGCCGGCAGACCGTGGGCGCGAAAGCCAACCGAGCATCGGAATTCCGCGACGCATGACGCTAACAGGTTTCTTGGCACGGAAGCACTTTATATTCCTGGCAGCGTCACACCAGACTAACAGCCAAAGGCGCAGGGTGCGGAGGTTGCGGTGCAATACCGTATCGGCTGCTCAGCCGCGCTCCACCCCTCCTGACTCTCCGCATTGAGCTCGCGCCTGGCATTTCGCCCGGCCACGGCTTTGGCCGTTCTTTTGACCCTGATACGGGTCCACCTCGTAGGAAATTCCCATGGAAATGCAACAGAAAGAAGGCCTCGTCCAGCAGAATCTATTGGGCACGCTGAAGACCAACAAATCCTTCTCGACCTTCATCAATGCCGTCGACAAGGCAGGCCTTACGGCTTCACTGGCAGGTGATGAGCAGTTCACGCTTTTCGCCCCCACCGACGAAGCGTTCTCTGGCCTGCCGGCAGGCGCGCTCGACCGGTTGCTCGAGCCTGCCAACAAGGATGAGTTGGCTTCGGTGATCAACTATCACCTAGTCAGTGGGCGCAAGACGACCGATGTCGGGAAATGGAAGTCGGCGCGCACGGTGCACGGCCAGACTGCACCGATCAAGGTCGCTGAAGGCAAGCTCAGCATCGGTTCCGCGCGCGTCACGCTTCCGGACATCCTTGCCAAGAATGGCGTGATCCACGGTATCGACAAGGTCAACCTTCCGGAATCCAAACCCAACTGAGGTGCGGATGCAAAGGACTGCTCGCGGCGGGAAGAAATTCCCGCCGCATCGCTACCCTCGGAGGCTGAACTGTCTATGGGCCCACCCATCAAACCCCACGTATCAGCCTCAATCGGCGTCGGCACGGACCGAGCCAAGGCCGCTGCTGCCCTAATGAACAAGATCGCCTATCAGCTGAGACCCGCAAGCAAGACGACCATGGCGCCCTGTGCACGATGCTGCAGGCCAAGTCCAGGCGGCCAGCCTTGTGCAAAGTGTCTGACAGACGAGTTGGGCACCCTCATCAACAACTTTGGTGCGGCGTCGCGCTGGCTCGAATCGACCAAACAAGCAAGCCAGGACGAAGGTACGGTACTCCGCTATGCGGGACTCGCAGAAGCGAACTGATTGCCTCGAGTCCTTGTGCAGAGTCCTGTACGGTTTCCAGTCATTCGGAAATGTTTCTGCGTTATACGGGGCAGTGGGCTCTGCTGCGACGTCGCTGCCACTCATCGGAACATCTCCTGATCCCCGGAATGCCGGGCAGCACGAGGCTGCGCTAACCGATGAAACTTTATGCAGAATCACGCCGGTGTACTGCTCCCGATTTGGGAGCACTCCCGGTGGGCGACAGTCATCGTACTAACCGGAGGTGATGGCGATGCGAACAGTTTCCGAGCTCAGTACTATTCTAAGTGAGAGCATGGCAAGGCTTCGCGACGGCCAAGTGGGGTGTGACGCTCGCGGGTTCGTTCGAACGTTGCGTACCCAACTGCTGCTTGAAGCGCCCGAAGGTGCGCGACTTGCCATCTGCGCGCGCCTCGCTGCAATGGAAATAATGCTGAACCAGAGAGAGGCAGCATTGCCAAATTCTGCAACGAGCGTCATTGGGTAAAGCTGATCATGATGTCGCACGATCATCCGTTCGCGGACAGATGGCTTCGGGGTGAAGCCACATGCGCGTCTTCGTGAACCCTGCGCTTCCAACCCAAGGCGGAAATGGAAGTCCTGTCTACATAGGCTGGCAGCCAGCCGGATCCGCGTCAGTGTTGATGGCGGCTACTGGTAACCCGCATGTATGTGTCTTGAGCATGAAATCCAGGCGTCCCCGTACGTACTGCATATCTTCATCAGCAGCTTGATCGAGAATCTCTTTCGCGAGCGCATTGAACTGAGGCCAGAACTGGGCTTCATGTCGGAGATGCTGCAGCCAGTGCGGCATCATGGCCGCCAGTCGATCCAGTTCCGCATCGAGCTGCGCACGAGGTTTCATATCGGCGCGCGGGACCATCTCGCTTCCACCCGATGCACGTTGCCGTCGTCCACCAGTGCGAAACGCAATCCTGCCTGTTCCACGCCATCCAGTTGCAGCGTGGTATCGCCGGCATCCTGTTGCGTGACGGAGATGACGTAGAGGCTGGATCCGAAGCGGTATCGCAGTTCGTATTCCGTCCATTCGCGTGGCAGGCAGGGATGCAGTACCAGCTCGCCCCCGATGCGCTGCAAGCCCAACAGCGACTCGGTCAGCAGGCGATACATCCAGCCGGCGGAGCCGGTATACCAGGTCCAGCCGCCACGGCCGACGTGCGGTGCCACGCCATAGACATCGGCCGCGAGCACGTACGGCTCCACCTTGTAGAGCGCGGTAGCATCCGGATCCTGCGCGTGATTGATCGGGTTGATCATGCGTGCCAGCTCCCACGCCCGTTCCGTGTCGCCTTGATGCGCGAATGCCATCGCGGCCCATACCGCGGCATGCGTGTACTGGCCTCCGTTCTCGCGCACACCCGGAACGTAGCCGCGGATGTAGCCGGGATCTTTTGGGGTCTTGTCGAAGGGAGGGTCGAGCAACTGGATCAGCCCCGCCTCCCGCTTCACGAGATGGCGATCCAGTGACGCCATCGCCTGCCGAGCGCGCACCGGATCCGCGGCCCCGGACAACACCGACCAACTCTGCGAGATGGAGTCGATTCGGCATTCATCGCTCTGGCTGGAGCCCAGCGGCGTGCCGTCATCGAACCAGGCGCGCCGATACCATTGGCCATCCCAGGCATGGTCTTCCAGATTCCCCCGTAAGCGCTCGGCGTTCTCTGTGCATTCCTCGGCGAATGCCTCGTCGCCACGCATGCGCGCCACCCCGATGAAGCGCTGCAGCGTGTCGTAGAGGAAGAAGCCGAGCCACACGCTTTCGCCCCGGCCGGCCTCGCCCACGCGGTTCATGCCGTCGTTCCAGTCGCCGGTGCCGATCAGGGGGAGTCCACGCTCGCCGAGCAGACTGCAGCCGCGGCGCAATGCCAGCACGCAATGCTGGTAGAACGATTGCCGCAGATAGGACGTTGCGGGCATGTCGTAGTAGGACTCTTCGTCGGCACCCACCGGGCGACCGTCGACGAAGCCGACCTGCTCGTCCAGCACGCTGGCATCGCCGGTCACCTGCAGATAGCGGGAGGCGGCCAGTGGCAGCCACAAGTAGTCGTCCGAGCAACGCGTGCGCACGCCGCGCCCCTGTGGCGGATGCCACCAGTGCAGCACGTCGCCTTGCGGGAACTGATGGGCCGCACACAGCAGCAGGTGCGCACGGGTCAACGCCGGCTTGGCGTGCAGCGTGGCCATGGTGTCCTGCAACTGGTCACGGAAGCCGAATGCGCCACCGGACTGGTAGTAGCCGCTGCGTGCCACATAGCGGCACGCAAGGGTCTGGTACATCAGCCAGCCATTGACCAACGCATCGACGGCGGGCTCCGGTGTACTGACCTGCAAGGATGTCAGCAGTCCACGCCAGTGGATGCGGACGGCGTCCAGTGCGTCGTGCGCCCGCTGCGCGCCCTGCACGCGACGTGCCCGATACAGGGCATCCTCGTAGTCCTTGCCCATGCCGAGCCGGAAGACCGTTTCCGACGCCTCGCCATCGAGCAGCGACATCGGCACCTGGATGGCGGCGCACGGATCGAGCCCGACGCCCAGGCGGCCGGACAATCCCTCGCGCTGGAGCGCCGCGGGATCGGCCATGCTGCCGTTGCGGCCCAGGAATTCCGTGCGGTCGCCGGTGAAGCTGCAGCCGCTGGCATCGGTATCGAAGAACGCGACGCGGCCGCCGAACTCGGTGTTGTAGGGGTTGCGTGCCGTCAGTACGCCACTGGCCGAATCCTGCGCGGTGACGATGTGCATCTGCGATTTGACGCGCAGGTCACCCAACACCCACTCGACGTAACCGGTGGCAGAGAGACGGCGTGCGCGTCCGGACAGATTGCGAAGCTTCAGTACCGAGTACTTGACCGCATCTTCAACAGCCACATATACCCACAACTCGCTGGCGATACCGTCCTCGATGTGCTCGTACACGCTATAGCCGAAGCCATGACGCGTCCGGTACGCCCCGCGGCCACGACGCGGCAATGGCAGCGGCGACCACACATGACCCGTGTCCTCATCGCGTAGGTAGAACGCCTCGCCACCACTGTCGGCAACCGGGTCGTTATGCCAGGGCGTGAGGCGGAACTCATGCGCATTCTCGAACCACGTGTATCCCGCCATGCTTTCGCTGACCACCGTGCCCAGCCGGTCGTTGGCCAGTACGTTGGACCACGGTGCCGGTGTCGGCGCTCCTTCCCGGGTGATGATCACGTACTCACGGCCATCGGCGGCGAATGCGCCGGTGCCGTTGTCGTGAACGAAGGTGCTGGCCACGGCCTCGAACGGCCAGGGGTCGTTCTCTTCGTCGACGTCCGCCGGCGGTGGCAGCCCGGTCGATGCCTCCCATGCGGGAAGCTCGACACGATCCTCATGGGGACCCTCCGTCAACAGCGGCGGCATGATCCGTTCGGCAGGCTCGCGACGACCGATCTGTGCAGCCAGCGAGCCTTGCTGATCGCTGATGATGACCCGCGCTACGGATTGCAGCAGGATGCGGTCTTCCTGCGACATCTGCTGTCCCGGGCGCACGAAGATGCCGCCCGGGCGATCCAGCACGTTCGCCTCCGGATCGGCCGAGATCATGCCCAGGATCAGGTCCTGCAACTGCTGCCGGTAGCCAGCCTGGCTCTCGTTCCAGATCACGAGATCCGCGCGCAGTCCTTTGAGGCGCCAGTAGGCGTGCGCCTGCACCATCTGCCGCACCAGCTCGATGTTGTCGGCATCCGAGATCTGCAGCAGGGCGATGGGCAGGTCGCCCGAGATCGCGTGACCCCAGAGCCCGGACTGGCCACGCTGGTTCTGCAGCAGGATGTCGGCGTCGGCGCGCAGCAGCGGGTGCGCATAGACGATCAGCCCGGCCAACCGTTCGTAAAGTTGCGCATCCGCCTGCGATGCATTGATCTGGCGGCGAACGACCTGGCTGTGCGTCCAGGCCAGGTCGAAGACGCGGTCGGCGAGGCGGCGATCGCGGTACTTTTCGATCAGTCCGGCGCAGGCTTCGCGGTCCACGCCTACGCCATGGACCATGTCGATCATCGCCGTCTGGCCGGGCGCCAGCTCGATACGGCAACGGATGGCCGCGATCGGGTCCAGTACGGAGCCTTCGCTGTCGGACAGCGCGTCCTGCTCCGCCAATGCCGCCGGCGTGCGCGGCGTGTTGCCCCGACCGAGGAAGCGCGCGCGATCGGTTTCGTACGAGATCGCACCGATATCCGCGTCATGCACCGCCACCAGGTGGAACATCCACGGCGGTATCTCGTCGTGCGCGCGCGGTCGGCGCGTGCACAACAGCGCCTGTTTCTCGCGCAGGATCTCCGACTGCACGAACAGATTGCTGAACGCCGGATGCAGTTCGTCCGCGATGGCCGGCGCCAGCACCACCTCGGTATAGGTGGTGATCTCGATGGTGCGTGTCCGCCGGCTCCGGTTGCTCAGGCGCAGCCTGCGCAGCTCGATGTCGTCTTCGGCGGATATCGCGATCTCCAGGTGGCTCTCGTAGCCGCGTTTGCGCCCCCGGAACTCGACCTTGGCATCGGAGAAGATCGCCTCGTACTGATCCACGGGCGCGCACGCCGGCTGCAGCGACGTGGACCAGAACTCACCGCTCTCCACATCCCGCAGGTAGCAGAAGTTGCCCCAGTGGTCGCGCGTGCCGTCTTCGCGCCAGCGGGTGACCGCCATGTCGCGGTGGCGGCTGTAACCGCCGCCGGCGCTGGTGACCAGGCCGTGGTAGCGCCCGTTGGAAAGCAGCTGCACCGCCGGACGCGACATGCTCGGGTTGCGGAAGATGCGCAGCTGGGTTTCGGCTTCGGTAGGCGCGGCGCGCGTGCCCAGCGTCTCGGCCTCGTGCGGATGGAACACGCCGGTATGCGGAATGCGCTCCTGAAGCAGCAGCAGGGTCGCCTGGAACTCCGCATCGGCCACGAAGCGCCGCTGCATCGGTTGCTGTCGCAGCAGATGGAGGAGCGACAGAAACCCCATGCCCTGGTGATGGGCCATGAAGGAGCGCACCACCACGCAATCCTGTCCGGGTGGAACGCGGGCCGGTGTGTAGTCGATGGCCTCATACAGGCCGAAGTGCCCGCCGAAGCCGAGGGCGGTCAGTCGCTGCAGGTTCTGGCAGGCCGCTGCCGGCGCCACCATCAACGCCATCATCGTGGCGTAGGGCGCGATGACCAGGTCCTGGCCCAGCCCGCGCTTCAGGCCCAGCCCCGGTACGCCGAAGGCGCGGTACTGGTAGTTCATGCGCGCGTCGACGGTGTTGTAGCCCGACTCGGAAATGCCCCAAGGCACGTCATGGCGCTCGCCATGCTGGATCTGGGCTTCCACCGCATGTCGGGAGGTCTGGTCCAGTAGGGTCTCCGGGTAGCTGGGCATGACCAGCTGCGGCATCAGGTACTCGAACATCGAGCCGCTCCACGACAGCAATGTCGCGTCGCCGTTGACCTCGGTCAGCAGACGGCCCAGCGCGAACCAGCTCTCCTGCGGCAATTGTCCCTGCGCGATCGCCACGAAGCTGCACAGGCGTGCTTCCGACGCCAGCAGGTCGTAGAGCCCATTGTCCAGGCGGTGTTCGTCCACGTTGTAGCCGATCACCAACAGGTGGCGCGCCCGGTCGTAGAGGAACTCGTATTCCATCAGCGAGAACTGACCGGCGATGTGCGCCAGGCGCTCGAGTTGGTGGATCCGTTCCCGCGCGCGCCGGGTCGACAGCGCGCCGGCAGGGCCATCCTGCAGCTCGCGCAACGTGGGCAGGTGATCACCTGCCCAGGCGTCGGCAGCGGGCAGCAGGAACTGCAGCTCCGCATGCGCCGACCGGCAGCCTTCGACAAGCGCGGTCGGCCAATGATGCGGATGGATCCGGCCGGGACCGGCAGCCGGCCATGCCGCAACGATACCTTCCGCGTGCACCACCAGGCGCGCCAGCATGCGTTCGGCATCGGTGGCGGTCGATGGCGGCTCCCGTTGGGCCTGCGTCAGCACGGTGCGGAATTCGATCACCGCCAACGACAACGCATCGTCATCGGACGGCGTGTCCTCGATGACGTCTTCCAGCACGGCCAGGGTGTCGGCCAGCCCGTTGAACGTGGCGGCCGCCAGGATGGGTGCATCGGCGATTGCCAGCAGGCCCTGTCGCAAGGTCAGCAGATGTCCGGCGAGGTTGCCGCTGTCGACCGTGGAAATGTAGGCCGGCGGCAGCGGCTGCAACGTCTCGGTGTCGTACCAGTTGTAGAAGTGCCCACGATGGCGGGGCAGCATCTCCAGCGTGTCGAACGCGAGGCGGGTGCGCTCCATCATGCCGCCGGCCTGCAGGTAGCCGAAATCGTAGGCCGCCAGGTTGGTCAAGAGCGACAACCCGATGTTGGTCGGTGACGTGCGTCGCGCCACCACCAGCGCCGGATGCTCCTGCACGTTGTCGGGCGGCAGCCAGTGATCCTCCGCGCGCACGTACGTTTCGAAGAAGGCCCATGTCCGGCGCGAGAGCTTGCCCAGGAACGCCAACTGCGGCGCGGACAGCTTGTCGGTCCGTCGGGCCGGGGGGCGGCCAAGCCACGCCATCAGCACCGGCGACAGCAGCCAGAGCAGCAGCAAGGGCGTGGCCACCCACAGTGCGGCCGGCTGCTTCATCACCAGCAGTGCGGCGATGGCGGCCGAGATCAGCGGTGCGGGCGCCATGCTGTAGAGCTCCGCGCTCACGCCGCTGCCGAGACTGCGTTCGACTTCGCTGGACGGGTTCCACTGCAACAGGTGCCGTCGTGTGACAACGAGGCGCCAGAGCGTACGCACGATCGCGCCCAGGCTGAAAAAAGCCTCGTACGGCAGGCAAGCCACGGTGACGACCGCACGCCAGAATTGCCTCAGACAGGATTTCCCAACCTGCACCAGATGGGTTTCCAGCGGCATGTCCACCGGCAGGGCGACGACATCCCGCAGCGCCGGAAGCAGCACGGGCAGGGCCCACAGGCTCAGCAGCCACGCGGTCCAGGCGAGCGGCTCCGGCGAAAACAACCAGCCCAGCACCAGCAGGGCGAAGGTGGCCGTCGGCACCAGGCTGCGACGCAGGTTGTCGAGCAGCTTGCCGCGCGAGAGCCAGGACAATGGATTGCGCTCGAGCCCGCCACCGCGGCGCGGCACCCACGGCAACAACCACGGCAACAGCTGCCAGTCGCCGCGGATCCACCGGTAGCGCCGCTTCACGTCAGCCGCGTAGCGCGACGGATAGTCTTCGAACAGGCGCACGTCGCTGACCAGGCCGGCACGTGTGTAGCACCCCTCCAGCAGGTCGTGGCTGAGGATACGGTTGTCGGGAAAGCGGTCGGCGAGCGCATGCTCGAACGCATCCACATCGTAGATGCCCTTGCCGACGAAGGATCCTTCGCCGAACAGGTCCTGGTAGACGTCCGACACCGTGCGTGTGTACGGATCGATGCCAGGCTCGCTGCCGAACATGCGCGCATAGCGCGAACTCGGCCGCCCGCTGAGACTGGTGCCTACGCTGGGCTGGAGGATGCCGTAGCCGCGGACCACGCGCCGCCGCCGCGGGTCGAATACGGCCTGGTTGAGCGGGTGCGCCAGCGTGCCGGCGAACTCGCGCGCGGCGTCGCGCGGCAATTTGGTGTCCGTGTCCAGCGTGATCACGTAGCGCACCTGCGCCAGCACGCCGATGTTGCCGGTCACCTGCAGGAAGTCTTCGCCCGGCCCGCCACGCAGCAGCCGGTTCAATGCCGCCAGCTTGCCGCGTTTGCGTTCGTAGCCCATCCAGCGCCGTTCGCGCGGATTCCACAACCGCGGGCGATGGAAGAGGAAGAACAGGTCGCCGCCGCCTTCGTCGGCCCGTTCCGGCGCGTAACGGCGATTGAGCTGCTCGACCCGGTGGACGGCATGGGCCAGCAGCGCGGCATCGCCCGGCAGTGATGCGCCGTCCGCATCCAGGAAATCGGTGAGCAGGGCGAAGTGCAGGTGGCGGTCGCGGTTGGCCAGGAAGCGTACTTCCAGTGCTTCGACCAGACTGTCCACCCCCTCCACGCTGCCGAGCATGCTGGGGACTACCACCAGCGTGCGTGCCGTGGCCGGGATGCCCTTGGAGAAATCCATCCGGGGCAGGGGGCGGGGCGGCACCAGCAGGGTTGCCATCCAATTCACGAGCGCTATGCCCAGTTCGCTGAAGGCGAGGAGCGCGAGCGTTGCCAGCGGCCACGTCGGCACCGCATGCGCTGCTGACCCCGCCGTCAGCAGGCCGTGGGTGAACAGGCCGATGATGGTGGCGATCGGGAGCAGATAGACCGCCAGCGGAATCCGGCGCGGGCGCAAGCGGACCCGCCGCGCACCTGGCAATGAGGCCGTCACCGCCGCTTGCGTCTGGCTGACGCCATCGTCCACCAGATAGAAGCCGACGTGTGCCCGGTGATGGCCCGGCGCTGTCGTGGCGGCGGCCTGCGCCAACTGCAGCGCGATCTCCGCCACCGCGTCCTCACCGACATTCGCGAGCCGGGCGATCTTTTCCACCACGTGCCGGTAGCTGTCGCGGGTACTGAAATCCATCAGCGCGTACGTACGCGCCGGGTCCGCCCGGAGCGTGTGCTCGACCACGCTCATGTCTTCGACGAATTCCCGCCAGTCCATGTTGGCCAGGAAGCGCAGGCTGCCGATGCTGTTGCTGATCGATACCTGGTCCGCGGCCTGCTGCTGGCTCTCCAGATGCACCAGTTCCTCGATACGCAGGCCGCCGTCTGCCGCCCATTGCTCCAGCCAGGTGATCGGCATGGAGAACACGCCGCCGCGTCCCTGCAGTCCCCGCGTCAGCTCGGAAACGAATGCGCCGCTCAGCGGTGGATCCGAACGCGCCATGTCGGCGACGACCAGCACCACGTCCTTGGGATTCTCCGCTGCCGTCCGGTTGAGTCGGGCAGCCCACTCGCTGGCCAGGCGGTGATCGTCGCCGTCGCGCATTACGCGCACGGCCATGCGACGCAGATTGTCGATCAGCGCCAGTCGCAGCATGATCGGGATCGCCCACAGCTCGCCCAGCTTCAGCGGCGTGATGGACTGGTAGGAAGCGAAGAAGCGGCGCAGCGTTTCCGCGTCGATGCGGCCATCGCCGTGCGCGATGACTTCCAGCGACAGGTCGTACACGCGTGGCAGGCCGCTGGACGGACCCTGGCTCAGCGAGGGGAGTTGCCGGCTGTAGCCTGTCGGAAGATGCCGCCGCGCAGTGACGATCTGTTCTTCCACCAGATAATAGTTGTCCAGCAACCATTCGCCGGCCGGCGTGATACGCATGTCGTCCTGCACCATCCGCGTCAGCAGCGCGCAGACATCGTCCAGAAGGCCCTCGTTCTCGGTCAGTCTATTCAGCAGGCGCTCCGGCCCTGCATGCGCGCGCAACCGGTGCGCGCGCGCCAGCGCATGGCCATGCAGTTCCATCTGCTCGACGTTGAAGAGCTGCGCCCGCAATGGCGATTCCGCGCGCAGCGGCTTCTGGGTCGCGGCGCGGCGCCAGCGCCACAGGCGCCGGCGCAGGCGTAACCAACGGCTGAAGACTCTCCAGACCTGGGGCATCGGAAATCCTGTGGGGCGGCTGACCGACGTGGATCCCATCCTTGCACGCATATCAGCAGGTGGATGTGAAGGGCGCGGCCAAGCCAGTCCTTCAACTGAGCGCGGCTGGCGCAAGCGCTGCATACGACGGTTCGTTGAGCCTGCACGCATCCGCGGTGCGCACGGAACGAAGGTCTAGACGGGAATCGGTGTCAGCGTGAACAGGTAGCCGCGCGCATCCAGCATCGCGCGCAGGCGCTCCTCGGCGGCAACCGGGTTGAACGTGCGCCGCACCCATAGTCCGTAGCATGGTCGGCGACCATCCGTTCCGCCCAGCTGCACGCGGCGGCTCACGTGTATATCCATGGACTCGCACGCGGTCGCCCAGAGCAAGCGCAGATCGTCCGGCCCTATGGACTGACGGGTACCCAGCTGCAGGAGGAAGACCTGCGTGTGTTCGCGCCTCATGCGCTTTCCTGGCCGGCATTCATTCGCGTGCGCCGGCCGGGTACTTGAAGCCAGGCCAGTCGGGATGCCGCGACGTTTCATACCACTGTTGCGCACGCGCCATGGCTTCCGGCCTGGAAAGATCGGCCTTGGCGAAGAAAAACCAGCGTACGTTGCTGCCCGAGCCCTGCTCTTCGTGGACAAGACGATACGCATTGACACGCGTATCCCGCTCGGGATCGAGCCGTCTGCCGATGAATTCGACACCGAGGGACGAGATGATCAGTGAGATGCTGCTCATGACGCGGCCTCCGCAGCGGCTCGCGGAATGCCACCATTATCTTTGGTGTAGCACTGCGATTCGCTTCTTCTGCCCCAGAACTGCCACGCTCTTCTGGCGTGCTGGCGGCACGGAGCCACTACACGCTGTAGGACGCCGTGGCACGACATCGCGCGCGGCGGCGGTTCTGCATCGGCTGGAATCGGCCATCCTTCATTCTCCGCGCACTCGACGGCGTGATCGTTCAAGAGTCGGGCGAGGCGCTGGAAGGCGTGGACACCCAGGACGACGCGATGCGGTTTGTTGCTCATGGCGGCTCTCGATCTTGTGCGAGCCGGCACACTGCGGGCGCGGAAGTTAGCCAGTCTCGGAATTCCGCGTGTCACCAAGCTAGCACGTCGGGATAGCGAGCCGCGTTTTTTCTTGAGCCTATAGCGTCACGCGGCGGTAACGTTGGGAAGCGCACGGTGCAGACGTTGCGGCGCAGTGCCGTGCCCGCTGCCAAGCCAGCCTTGCTGTCTCCCACTCTCCGCATTGAGCTGGGCTTGGCGCCACGCCGGGTCAAGGCCGACACGGTCGGCCTGTTGGCGAAAGCTCGATTCGCATGGGATTCCACGGAGATATTTTCTTCGTGAAGAACGCAAATCGTCCGTCACGCAGAGTTCTCACTGTTCGGCGTACCTAGAAGACCCGCCCAGCCAGAGGATTCACATAGCCATGGCATCTTCCCCGAAAGTCAGATCCGATCAGGTTCACGAACTTCTGTTGCAAGCACTTGAGACCGAACGAGGCGGCATTCTGATCTACACCGCTGCCGTCAACGCTGCGATCAACGAGGATCTCAAGAAGGAATGGAGCGGGTATCTGGACGAGATCCGTACCCATTAAGAAGTTCTCACCCGTGTTTTCAAGCAGCTGGAGATCGACACCGAACAGCAGTCCCCGGGACGAAAAGTGGTCGCGCACGTGGGGGCGGCACTCGTCAAGGTGATTGAGATGGCAGTCAAGACCGGGACGCCAGAAGCAGCGCAACTCGTGGCTGCCGAGTGCGTGGTTCTTGCCGAAACCAAAGATCACCAGAACTGGGAGCTGATCGGGAAGGTAGTCGAGCAAGGAGGAATGCTGGCCAAAGTGCTTGGACCGGCCTATAAGGCGGTGGAGAACGATGAGGATCATCATCTCTACCACACGATGGGCTGGTGCCGGGAGCTATGGATCCAGTCCTTGGGTATGCCCCCTGTCCTGCCTCCACCTGAGGAGGTCAGGAAGGTCGAAACGGCTATCGGAGCCTCGCGCGCAGAGCAACGCCGGGACGAAATGCTTGGCCATCATAAGCATTGAGTGCTTGGACTTGCTGCGACGCTCATGGGCATCGGGACGAAAGCCAGACGCATGCACGCGTATCCACGCGTGCATGCGGACCTCAGGAATCAGTACTCCGATTTCCAGCTTCCTGCAGCAGCGTTGCGAGTCCGCTGAAGTCGATAGGAAGTTCCCGCAACTAGTCGCTTGATCTCATCGCCCAGTCGCCTGTAGTCATCCGTCGAGGCGAAGAATGAAATCTTCTGGCCCACGATGGTCACTTCAGCCAAGTTCATCTGGCCCAGAAGTTGTTCGACCTCCTCTCGGAAGAGACGGATCCAACTTTCTGAAGGCTCGATATCCAGGCTGATGACAATTGCCTCATCCACCTTGCTGTTCACCTTGTTCTCCAAGGCCGGCACGTCGATATCGACAATCCGGGGGAAGCGGCCGTCCATTGACGCATCTCGATTGAGAATTGGTTGATCTTACTCCTTTACCCGTAGGCTGCCCTTGCCAAGTTCCTGTCCTTTGATGGTCGGCGCCCACGACAGATCCAGGGCGTTGCTTTGGTGCGTAACGCCAGAGCTGCCAAGGATATGAGACGATCCTTGCTACGTCGGGGGCGAGATCTTGACCGACGGCGCCCTCCCGACGAGCTTATTCTCCCACCTGGTCGAACATGCGCCTGCAAGCGGGATGCGAATTGGTTGTCGAATCCATCGAGGACTGCGCGGTGGTCGCGATGCTGCGCCCGCGCAGCGGTGAAGCGCAGTGGCTGATCAGTGAAGCCTATTCGTTCGAGCCGCACGTCCGGCCGACGGAGTTCGTCGACGTGTTCGGCAACCTCTGCCAGCGCTTTGTTGTGCGGCGCGGACGCATGAAAATCCGCGCCGAGCTCGAGGTCGAGACCGAGCGCGACATCGCCATCGCGCCGTGGGTCGCGCCGGCATCGGCCGCGTTCTTGCCCGATTACGCGCTGCAGTACCTGTTGCCGAGCCGCTACTGCCCGAGCGACCGTGCGTTCCAGCAGGCGCAGGCCATCGTGGAGGCTGCCGGCTCCCGTTCCGGCCAGGTCGGCGCCATTGTGGAATGGATCCGCACGCACATCGCGTACCGGTACGGCGTGAGCGACCCCAGCACGGACGCGCTTGGAACCATGGAAGCAGGGGCGGGCGTCTGCCGCGACTACGCCCACATCGGGATCATGCTGTGCAGGAGCCTGCGCATTCCCGCACGCATGGTGGTGGGCTATCTGTACGAGCTGGAACCCATGGACCTGCACGCTTGGTTCGAGGCCTACCTGGACGGCCGCTGGTACACGTTCGACCCGACGCAAGCCGCGCCCCGTGGCGGCCGGATCGTGGTTGCTTACGGTCGCGATGCGGCCGATGTGGCGTTCCTGACCAACTACGGTTGGCTGCAGACGGTGGACATGCAGGTATGGGTAGGTGAGCGGACCAATGATGTTTCACCCTCATTCTCGGGTGATGCTGGATAACCGTCGAGCCCCCTTTCAAAGCGTTGTGTTTACTGCGGAGCAGGGCCACTGGAGTTACCAGGATTCAGTGGACACCTGATCGACGACGGCGATGCGTTGCCTCGAACTCGTTCGGGCTAACGCCGCCAAGGTAGCTATGTCGACGAATTGGATTGTAGAAGCCTTCGATGTAGTCGGATACGTCCAAGGCAGCCGTTTGGCGGTCCACGTAGATGCGCTTCTTGATCCGCTCTTTCTTCAAGCTCCCGAAGAAGGACTCGGCGACTGCGTTGTCCCAGCAGTTCGCCCGCCTGCTCATGCTGGGCTCAAGATGGTTAACCTTGCAAAAGCGCCGCCACGCATCACTCCCATACTGCGTTCCCTGATCCGAGTGAATCAGGGTCTTGCGGGGTCGGCGAGAACGAACGGCCTTCAATACCGCTTCCAGGACCAGCTCTCGATGAATCGTCGGTTTGACGGCCCAGCCTACGACCTTACGCGAGAACAGGTCCAAGACGACGGCCAAATAGAGCCATCCCTGCCAGGTACGGATGTAGGTGATGTCCGTCACCCACGCCTCGTTGGGCTTGGACACCGTGAACTGACGCTGCAGTAGGTTGGGGATCAGAGCATGTGGCTTGGCCACCTGTATATGGCGCGTGCGGTAGCCGTGTAGCGCCCGCAGGCCATTTTCACGCATGAGGCGCGCAACCCTGTGCTTGCTGCAGATCTCACCGCGTTCGCGCAGATCCTGCAGCACCCTCGGGGCGCCATAAATCCCATGACTGGCGGTGAAAGATGCACGTATGAGTCGTAGCAGCCGCGCATCCTCTTTGGCACGATCAGACACCGGATGATCGAGCCAGGCGTAGTAGCCGGCTCGAGCGACACCGAGCAATCGACACATCACCTGAATGCTGAATTCATTCCGATGCGATTCAATGAACCGGTAGGCCCGCCTGGTCTTGCTCGGAACCTTCTTCGAGGACATGGCGCTTTCCTCCTGCTGATCGCATGGATGCTAGACCTTGTCCACCAAATTCTGGTAACTCCAGAGCACCCCGTGACGGGTCGCACAGTAGGACCGTTCAATGCAAGCTCCACCTCGTGGCGAAGTAGTTCGCCGCCGGGTTCGGTTACTACCCGGCGGCGCTCGTATGAGTCAATGCGTGCTCTTGCTTGCCGGAATCAGCGTATCGATCAGGAACGTCATGCGCAGCGCCATCAGCTCCGGATTGCGGAACGCATCGCTGACGCCGTGGCCGCCTTCCTCGTCCTCGAGGAAGTAGACCGGCGCACCGGCGTCGAACAGGCGCGAGGCCAGCTTGCGCGCGTGACCGGGACCGACGCGGTTGTCTTCCGTCGAAATGGTGACCAGGAACGGCGGATACATGGTGCCGGTGCGCACGTTCTGCATCGGCGAGTACGCCAGCATCGCCTTCGCCTCGTCGGGCTTGTCGGGATCGCCGTACTCGTTGATCCACGCCGCGCCCATGCCCATGTGGCGCATGCGGATCAGGTCGGTCAGCGGTACGTCGCTGACCACCGCACCGAACAGGTCCGGGCGCTGCGTGCCCAGCGTCGCCGACAGCAGGCCGCCGTTGGACATGCCGAACACACCGATCTGCTTGGGCGTGGTGTAGCCGGTCGACACCAGTTGCTCGGCGACGGCGATGAAGTCGTCGTACGAGCGCTGGCGGTCCTTGCGGATGGCCGCCTGGTGCCACGCTTCGCCACGCTCGCCGCCCCCGCGGATCGCGGGGATCGCCAGCGAGCCGCCACGGTCCAGCCACAGCTTGAACGCGGGACCGCCGACGGTGTAGTCAAAGTACCCCGGACGGTAGGAAATGCCGAACGCGCCGTAGCCGGTCATGAAGAGCGGCTGCGGGCCGGCGGCCGGTGTCTTCGGATGCAACAGGTAGTAGTCCACCGGCGTGCCATCGCGCGAGGTCGCCGTGCGGATCTCGGTGACGTAGCGGCCTTCCTCGAACAGCGCGCGGTCCTTCGCCAGCAGGCGCAGCGGCTGGCCGGGACGGAACAGTTCCTGCCGGCGCGGATCGACGAAACCGTTGGTGGCGACGATCAGGTCGTCGTCGGAACTGCCGCCGCCGCGCACCGAGATATTGTCGCCCGGCTGGCCGGCCAGCGCTTCCTCGACGGTCCAGCCATCGGCGCCGGGACGCGCGAGCAGCACGCGCGGCACCAGCCGGCGGTTGACCACGAACGCGAGCTTGCCCTGAGCGCTGGCGATGTCGCTGCGACCGCCAAGGTAGTCGCCGTCCGCAGGGGTGTAGATGCGCGTGACTTTCCTGCCGGCGGGCACGGACGGATCGCTGTTCCAGGCCAGCAGCGTCTCCGCCGGATACGACGTGCCTTCGACCACCTCGTCGGTGCCGAGCTGCACCACCACCTGGTCGCCGACGAGGGCCTGCACGGCCATCGGCTTCAGCGAACGCGGCAGCGCGGCCTGTTCGATGCGGCCGTCCTGGGTCACCGCGAACACGTCGAAGGTGGAGTAGTTGATCGCGCGCACGATGACGCCGCGACGCTGCGCGCCTTCGCCGACCGCGAACAGCTGCACGATCGCGTCGGACGGTTCCGCCTTGTAGACCTCGCGCGCGCTGGCGAGCGGTTGTCCGCGCTGCCACAGGCGCACCGATGCGGGCCAACCCGCCATCGTCTTCGGCGCGCCCTCGGCGGTGTGTTCGACCATGATCTGGTCCGGTCCCAGCCATTCGGCGAACGCGCGCGCCTTCGGCGTGCGGAAACCGCCGTCGACGAAGCGGGCCTGGTCGAGATCGAATTCGCGGATCTCCACTTCATCGCCACCGGCCGGCGACAGGCGCAGCAGGCAGCGGCTGAAGCTCGGCGCCAGGCAGGCGCTGGACAGGTCGTAGGCCTGCAGCTCGAGCGGTGCGTTCTCGGTCTTGCGCAGCTGGCCCACGTCCAGCACGGTGCGCCACGCGCCCGGCAGGCCGTCGTCGTCGCGAGCGGCGAGCTGCAGCAGGCCGTAAGGGTATTCGGCATCGCGCAGGAAGCGCACGGCACGCTGGCCCATCAGCGTGATGTCTGGCTCGGCCGCGCCGGTGGCCAGTGCGGAGGCGAGTTCGGCCTTGACCGTTGCGTATGTCGGCATCGCGCGGATCTTCGTTTGCGAGGCGGCGGTCTTTTCACGCGCCCATTCCAGCGCCCGCGTGCCATGCGGCGCTTCCAGCCACTGGTCGTCCGCCGTCTGCGCCATCGCTGGCGTGGCGACCGCGAGGGCGAGCAGCGCCAGCGCGTGCAGGCGCGGCGTCCTGATATCGATATGCATGTGATCGTTCCCGTGTTGGGACCGGCGTCCGGGGTGCGGACGCCGGCCGGGGTGGATTAGAAGCTGTAGCGGAAGACCACGCCGTAGGTGCGCGGGCGCAGGCGGTTGGCGACGCCCAGCGTGGTGCGCGCGTTGAGTGCGCCGTCTTCGTTGGTCAGGTTGTCGCCGTACAGGAAGGCCGACCAGCCGTTGTCGGATTCCACGCCGATGCGCGCATCGAGCATGGTGATCTCGTCGCCCGGCGAACCGGCGGTGAGCGCGGTTTCGCGCGCCGAGTCGTACACCACGCCGCTGCGCACCACGCCGCGCAGGTCGCTGGCGATGTCCCAGCTGTAGGCGGCCGAGGCGGTGAAGCTGTTGCGCGGTACGTTGTAGACGTCGGTGCCCTTGTTGAGCGGCGTGCCCGGCACGTCGGCCACGTAGGTCGCATCGATGATCGAGCCGCCGACCTGCAGCATCAGCGAGGCGCTGGGCGTGTACACCAGGTTGACCTCGACGCCCTTGTTCTCGGTGCCCTTGGAGTTGGTCAGGCCGTTGATGGTCGAGGTGATCGGCACGCGCACGGCGACGCCTTCCCAGTCGCTGTAGAACACCGCGCCTTCGACCAGCAGGCTGCCATCGAGGAACAGCGACTTGGCGCCGAGTTCGTAGGTGGTGATCGAGTCGGGATCGATCGTCGACGGCAGTTCGACGCCGTTGGCTTCGGCCAGCAGGATCGACGAGATCGGCTGCAGCTGACCGGAGCGGAAGCCGCGCGCGGCGCTGGCGTACAGGGTGGTGTCGTTGGCCGGCTTGAAGGACAGCGACACGCGCGGGTTCCAGCTGTCGAAGGTGGCGTTGAGCGTCGACACGCGCGTGGTCGACACGGAGATGGCATCCACGTCATCGCTGAAGTAGCGGATGCCACCGGTCAGCGCCCAGCGCGGGTCGGGCAGCTTGACAGTGACTTCGCCGAACACGGCGTACGCATCGTTGGTCTGGCTGGAGCTGCTGGGGGCGGCCGTGCCCACCTGCGAGGCGTCGTTGCGCTCGGCTTCGCGCAGGTAGTAGCCCACCGTCCAGTCCACCTTGCGGTCGCCGGTCGAGGACCAGCGCAGTTCCTGCGTGCGGACCTGCAGGTTGATGTTGCTGACGTAGGTGGTGGTGGGGTTGAGCATGCCGTCGTTGGCGTAGTCGAGCTCGGCGTCGGCGAACGAATAGAACAGCTCCGAGCCGCCGAAGTCGTAGGTGCTGACGAAGCTCGCGGTGTGCCACTCGTCATCGTTGCTGTAGAACGAGTTGGTGGTCAGGTCGTCCAGCGCGCCGTTGCCGCCGCCGGGCGCCTCCGACTTGTAGGTCCAGTAGGCGAGATCCATGGTCCACTGGTCGAGCGGTGCGAAGCGCACCTTCACCCGTCCGGTCTTGACGCGCTGTTCGTTGATGTCCTTGTCGCCGGTGTTGTTGTCGTCGGTCCAGCCCGACAGCTTTTCGTCGGTCACGGCGACGCGCGCGGCCAGGCGGTCGTCGATCAGCGGAATGTTGACCACCGCCTTGCCGCCCCAGCCGTCGCTGCCGCCCTGGGTGGTGGAGGCCGAGGCCTCGATGGCGCCACCGAATTCGTTGAAGTCGGGCTTGCGGGTCAGGATGCGCACCGTGCCGCCCATCGAGCCTTCGCCGAACAGCGTGCCCTGCGGGCCTTTGAGGATCTCGACGCGGTCGATGTCCCACGAGCGCGCTTCGGGATACCACGGCACGCTGACGCCGGTGAACGGAATCTCGTCGAGGTAGTAGCCGTTGTCGTTGCCGCCGAGCGAGCTGGATACGCCGCGGATCTGCACCTGGGTGAAGCCGCCGCCGTTGTCGACGGAGCCGGCACCGGGGGTCATGCTGATGATCTCGGCGACGTTGGTGATGCCGAAGGCATCGATCTGTTCGCCGGTCACCGCCGTCATCGCGATCGGCACGTCGATCTGCCGTTCGCTGCGCTTGCGCGCGGTGACGGTCACCGAGCCGAGTTCCTTCACCTCGCCCGACTTCGCCTGCGTCTCGGTCGTGGCCGGCGTGCCGGCGTCGCTGTCCTGTGCCTGGACGTTGCCCACGAACAGCAACGCGGTGGCGACACCCAGGCACAGCGCCCTGCGGGAAGGAAGCACTCTGGCGGGAACGGACGAAGAACGGGCGATGCGATTCACGTGGACTCTCCTGGTGGCTCGATGGGGGCGCGGATGCGCGATCGAGGGCCAGGCGACGGATGTCGTACGGCCCTCTCAGAAAGCCGTGACGATCCGGTGAATCGAAAATGAAATTTTCGCTACGGAATTTTTGGTTACGTCAGTAACGGACCTGCAGCTCGACGCCGAGCGTACGCGGCCGCAGTCGCGTCGCGATGCCGCGGGTGGTGCGCGCGTCGTCCGCGCCCTGTTCGTTGGTCAGGTTGTCGCCGTAAATCGCCAGACTCCATCCCGCCGACGTCTCGAGGCCGAGTCGCACGTGCGCCGACAGGATGTCGTCGCCCGGCGATCCCTGCGTCAGCGAAGCTTGCCGCGCGCTGTGGTAACGCACGCCGGCACGCGCGACGCCCCGCATGCCAAGGGCGATCGTGCGCTGGTATTCGCCGGCGGCGCCCCAGGTGAGGCGTGGCGTGTTGTACACCGGCGAGCCGCGTGTGATGGGCGTGCCGGCGACGTCGGCGGTGTAGGCCGCATCGACCCACGCCGATTCCAGCTGGAAGGAGAGATCGTCGCGCGGCTTCCAGGTCAGTCCGATCTCCGCGCCGCGGATCTCCGCACCGTCGGAATTGACCAGGCCGTTGAACACGTCCGTCACCGGCACGCGCACCGGCACGTCGCGCCAGCGGCTCTGGAAGACCGCCGCTTCCACCAGCACGCGGCCATCGCGCGTCAGCGCCTTCGCGCCGAGTTCGGCGGTGACGATGCGGTCGGCGGTGATGCGGGTGGGCAGTTCGATGCCGGCGGCCTGCGCGAGTAGGAACGAGGTGATCGGTTGCAGCTGGCCCGAGCGGAACCCCTTGGCGAGGCTGGCGTAGACGGTGGTGTCGTCGGCCGGTGTCCACGAAAGTCCAAGGCGCGGATTCCAGCTGTGGAACTGCTCGTCGAGCGTGGTCCGTGCATCGCTGGTCAGCGACACGCCCTGCACCTGATCCTCGAAATAGCGCAGGCCGAGGTTGACGCTCCAGGCCGAGTTCGGCAGCTGCACGATGACATCGCCGAACAGCGCGCCGCCGTCGTTCTCCTGCCTTGCGCGACTCGGTGCGACCTCGCCGATGGCGCTGGCATCCAGGCGTCGCGCCTGGCGGCGGTAGGCGCCGACGGTCCACGCGACGGTGCGGTGGCCGGTCGAATTCCAGCGTAGTTCGTGGGTGCGCACGCCGATATCGATCGCGCTGTCGTAGGCGGTGTCCGGCAGGATTTCGCCCTGCTGGCGCTGCGCGAGGTCGGCTTCGGCATAGGTGTAGGTGAGCGAGGACGCGTCGCCTTCGTAGGTGCTCACCAGGTTCGATGTGGTCCAATCCGCATCGCGCCCGTAGTAGTACGTCACCTGCATGGCGTCGTCGGCGGCATAGCCGCCACCCGGCGCGCTGGAGTGGTAGGACCAGTGCGCGGCGTCCAGTCGCCAGCGTTCCGTCGGCAGGAAGCTGGCGCGAAGACGACGGCTGCGGACGTGCTGCGTGTTGATGTCGCGGCGGCCGTCGGTGGCGTCGTCCACCCACCCCGGCAACAATTCGTCCGTTGCCACGACGCGCACGGCGAGACGGTCTTCGAGCACGGGCAGATTGGCCATCAGCTTCGCCGACCAGCCGCTGCCGCCGCCGCTCGCGGTCGACCAGCCGCCCTGCGCGAGCAGCGCGAAGCGGTCGAGTTCGGGCTTGCGGGTCAGGATCCGCACGGTGCCGCCCATCGAGCCTTCGCCGAACAGCGTGCCCTGCGGTCCCCTGAGCACTTCGACACGATCGAGGTCGAACGCGCGTGCGTCCGGATGCCAGGGCACCGTCACGCCGGTGAAGGGGATCTCGTCGAGGTAGTAGCCGTTGTCGTTGCCGCCGAGCGAACTGGACACGCCGCGGATCTGCACCTGGGTGAAGCCGCCGCCGATGTCGACGGACGACGCGCCCGGCACCGAATCGATCGCGAGCGCGGCGTTCGCGATCCCCATGCCATCGAGCTGCTGGCCATCGAGGGCGGTGATTGCGAGTGGCACGTCGATGCTGCGCTCCGTGCGCCGCCGGGCCGTCACCTGCACGCCTGCCAGGTCGGTCGGTACCGGCGCCGCCACCGTCGTCGGCGTGATCGGCGTTGCGCGTCGTATCGGCAGGTCGCGCGACACCGTCACCACGCCGTTGGCGCGGAAGGTGTAGCCGAAGCCGCTGCCGGCGAGCAGGCGGCGCAGCGCTTCTTCGTTGTCCAACACGCCTCGCACGGTGGGCGTGCGGGCAGTGGTCTTCAGGTCGCCGATCGCGACGAACTGGATGCCGGACTGTTCGGAGAACGCGATGAGTGCGTCCTCCAGCGACTGCGGCGCGATGGAGAACGAGGACGCGCGCGTCGCCCGATCCTGCGCGTTCGACAGCGCGATGCAGCACGCGAGCCCGAGCAGCAGCGGCACGCGTAGCCAACAGGAACCCCGTCCCCGGCGCTCAGCGCGGGGAGGCGTCGCTCCCGGTCGGACTGCAGCTGCGCTCAAGGTTCCCGGTGCTCTCCCTTATCTCCGGACCGGCGAAGCGCCCGGCGGTGCGGTGGATGTGCCGTCGTGCAACCGGGTGCTGGGCACGGTCGACACCAGCAGGATCTCGTCCTGGCGCCGTACGACCGACAGCGAGAGCGCCTGGGCGACGCTGTCGAGCCAGACATCCAGGTCGCCGGTGCTCCAGCGGCCCGTCACCCGCATCTGCGCCAGTGTCGCGTCCTCAAGGATGATCGGCCGCCGCGAATAGCGGTTGAGGTCGGCCACGACGTTGCCGAGGGTCTCGCTGCGGTACGTGACCTTCCCCTGCAGCCACGCCAGCGTCGACGCCGCATCGAGCTCGACGGGGCCGTCGAGCGGGCCACCCTCGCGCAGCGTCGCGCTCTGGTTGGCGGCGAGCTGCACGACGTGGTTGGCGATGCCATCGCCATGCGCCCGCAGATCGCTGACCTGCACGCGCCCTTCGCTCACGATGACGCGGATGCCCTCGTTGCGCTTGGCGACACTGAAGTGCGTGCCCAGCGCCTGCGCCAGCGCGCCGTCCGCGCGGACCTCGAACGGCCGGGCGGGATCCCTGGCGACGGCGAAGTAGGCCTGCCCGCGCACCAGTTCCACCTGGCGGCGCTGGCTGCTGAACTGCACGACCACTTCGCTGCCGGCATCCAGGTCGATGCGCGAACCGTCGGGCAGATCGACGTTGCGGGGCGTGCCGATCTCCGCCGCCAAGCGGAGATCGGTCGGCGCGGTGGGGCGGTTGAACGTCAGCGCGCCCACCAGCACCGCCAGCATCGCGACGCTGGCGGCCAGCGCGATCCAGCGACGTGGCCGTGTGCGCGTCGCCGTACGCAGTACGGGCGACGTTGTCGAGCGGGGCTGGAAGGAGGCGTGGGTGATGGCCGGCGGCGACATCGCTGCGCGATCGGTAGCCGCGTCGTCGGCGGCACGCGCCTGTTGCGCGGCGATGACCTGTCCGGGGTCGACGCCGGCGGCGGCATCCCAGAGCAGGTGGACGTCCTCGAAGGCCTGCGCGTGCAGCGGCGAGGCTTCCATCCATGCATTCCACGCGTCGATGTCGCTGTCCTGCAGGTCGTGGTCGCCCAGGCGGATCAACCAGTCCGAGGCTTCCTGGAGCGCCTGCGCCCGGGTCGTGCGGGGGTGGTCACGCATGGTCGGCGCCTTCCTGTTCGTCCGTGAGTTCATCGAAGCGCATCTGGCAGAAGGCCAGCGCCCGTGCGACATGGATCCGCACCATCCTGTCCGTCAGCGCCAGGCGCTCGGCGGCTTCCTTGAAGCTGCGTTGCTCCATGCGGACCAGGCGGAAGGCGTCGGCGCACTTGGGCGGCAGTTCGGCCAGCACCGCAGGCAGCCGTTCGACCACCCATCGTGCCCTGGCCGACCGCTCCGGATCGGCGCCGGGATCGGGCCAGAGGTCGAGGCCGTCGGGTTCGGGCAGTTCGGTGTAGGCGCGCCGCCGCAGCAGGTCGGTGGCCAGGTTCTGGGCGATCTTGAACAGCAGCGCGCGCTGGAAGCTGATGACCTGGTCGTTGCCCAGGTTGAGCAGGCGGGAGTAGGCCTCCTGCGCGACCTCGCGGGCGTCTTCGTACGAGCCGAGCCGCAGCTGCAGCGAGCGGATGAGGGTCGCGTTGAGGTTCCGCACCAGCTCGGCGGCCTGGCTCGCGCGCGTCTCCGGCGACGCAGGGCGGTTGGGCGCCGCGGATCCGGTGTGATCGGCGGCCTCGTCGGCGGGGTGGTGGGCGGGCTCCATAGACAGGTAGACGAAGGAGTGCGGGAAAAATGAAACGGCTTGAACTGTGTCGCCGGATCATGGGGCAAATCCGAGTTAGCCAGACTCTTGTGCGGGGCGTCAAACCGATGCCCGCAGCGCGTGGCAATTTGGTCAGTCCGATGTGCCCGGCCCGCGTCATCCCTTGCATGCGGTGACCCGCACGGCAAATAGCCCATGTGGCAGTCGGTGACGGCCCACTCGCGCTTCGCATTTGCGCCGCAGGCTCGGCGCAGATTGTGCGTGGTGCTGCGTACGCAGTAGGGCGAGACGTGTGACTTGAGCGACAGGCCGGCGAGGCTCTGTCTGATCAGCGTGACGTCCGCTTCTGGCAATACAAGGAAGCGGACTTGCCTCTGATGAAATCAGGCTGCCTTGGAATCGAGCCGCGCTTCTATTCCCATCGCTTTGCACGCGTCCAAATAGTCCGCCCACGCCTGCATCATCTTCTTTCGTTCAGGCATATGCTTGGCGAGGTTATAGATCGCCCGTACGCCTTGCCCCTTATGGGCGAGCTGACGCTCGATCGCGTCCGGATTGAATCCAAGTTCGTTGAGCAGAGTGGAGGCCATGTGGCGAAACCCATGGCCAACAATGGTGTCGCCATCGTAGCCAAGGTTTCTCAAGGCAGCGTTTACCGTGTTCTCGGACATGCAGCGCTTGGGGTCGCGCACTCCGGGGAAGACGTACTCCCGATGTCCGGTGAGAGGCTGCAGATCTCGGAGGATGGCTACCGCTTGCTCTGCGAGCGGCACAACGTGTGGCTCGGTGTTCGGATCCTCCTTGTCGGCCCTTGGCAACTTCCTTCGGTTAGCTGGAATTACCCAGCGCGCGCCATCAGGATGATCAAGGTCGAACTCAGCCCAGCGGGCGCCTCGGAGTTCGCCAGGACGTACAAAGGTCATTGGGGCCAACTTCAAGGCCGCCGAGGTGGCAGGCTCACCCCGGTATCGATCCATCGCCCTCAAAAGTCCGCCGATCTCTTTTGGATATGTGATCGTAGGGAAGCTGCGCTTCCGACGTGATGGCAGGGCCGCACCCAGGTCCGCAGCTGGGTTGCGGTCGGCTCGCTCCGTAGCTACGGCGTACTTGAACACGCTGCTGATCGCTGCCATGACCCGATGAGCCTGTTCATGATGACTGCGCTCAACCATACGAGTCAGTATGGGGCGTAGATCCGAAACTCCGACTTCTGCAATCGGTTTTTTGCCAATCCAGGGAAAGACATGAGCTTCAAGACGCACTTTTTGCTTGGCATGGTGGCTGTCGGTCCAGCCGTGCGCCTTCACGGCCAGCCATTCACGTGAGATGACTTCGAAGCTATTGCCGGCCCGCTCGACGCCGGCAGATTGCTCTGCCTTCCGGTGCTCGCCGGGGTCGATCCCTGCGGCGAGCTGCTTGCGAGCCCGATCGCGCTCGGCGCGGGCTTCTGCGAGGCCTGTGTCAGGGTAGGTGCCAAGGCTAAGGGTGTTCCGCTTGCCTGAGACAGGGCGCCGGTAATCCAGTCGCCACCAGCGCGCGCCATCTGGTCGGAGAATTAGGTAAAGACCGCCGCCGTCGCGCAACTTGAGCGGCTTTTGTTCAGGTTTCGTCTTGCGGATGGCGGTATCGGTCAGAGGCATGCGGTAATGGCCTTGGCGGTAACAGTTTTGGCGGTATGCCGCCTACCGCCAAAGTTACCGCCCCTTACCGCCGGCTTGCAACGGATGTCCTCGGACTACTCGGGACACAAAAAAGGCCGGAAGCCTTGATATATCGGGGCTTTCCGGCCTTGGTTGGACTTGCTCGTACTATCACGTGGTGGCTATGGGTGGACTCGAACCACCGACCCCAGCATTATGAGTGCTGTGCTCTAACCGGCTGAGCTACATAGCCGCGCGAACCGCGTATTCTTCATTTTGACCCCATGCCTGTCAAGCGCGGGGCGCGCGCTTGTCGCCCGCGGCGACGCGTGGCAGAGTCGGGGGCAGTAGATTTCAGGAGTCCGCATCGTGATCGATCCGGACGGCTACCGACCCAATGTCGGCATCGTGTTGATGCGGCCGGACGGCCGGGTGTTCTGGGCGCGACGTGTGCGCCGGGATGGCTGGCAGTTCCCGCAAGGCGGCATGAACACGGACGAGACGCCGGTCGAGGCCATGTACCGCGAGTTGCGCGAAGAAACCGGCCTGTTGCCCGAACATGTCGAGGTGTTGGGCGTTACGCCCGGCTGGCTGCGCTATCGCCTGCCTCCACGGGCGATCCGGCGGACCGAACGGCAGGTCTGCATCGGCCAGAAGCAGGTGTGGTTCCTGTTGCGGCTGGTGGGCGACGAGACAAACCTGCGGCTCGACCTGACCGAGAGCCCGGAGTTCGACCATTGGCGCTGGGTGGATTTCTGGTACCCGGTCGAGCATGTGGTGATCTTCAAGCGGCGCGTCTATGCCAGTGCGTTGGGGCACCTGGCTTCGTTCGCCCGCAGCGTGGCGGGGCCGCAGGCGGTTCCCCCGCAGCTTCCCGATCCCAGGGCCGCTGATGGTGCGCGCCGTCGCAATCGGGATCGACCCGGACGTAAACGGGGCGGCCTGGGCGAACCTGCCAAGAATTGACAATCATTCTCATTCCGGGTGAAATGGCGGTGGGCCGTTCCGAGCCCGTCGCGCCGCCGCCGCCGTGTACGTCTGCATCTGCAATGGCATCACCGACCACCAGATCCGTGAGGCTGCCGCCGCCGGATGTTCCACCGTGGCCGAACTGACCATGCGGACCGGCGCCGGTGCCAATTGCGGCAGCTGCCTCGACATGGCGATGGGCATACTCCAATCCGCCCAGCCCGCGGCCCGCGAGTCGCTCTTTCCGATCATCGCGCTGTCGCACGCTGCCTGACGCGCGCATGCCGTCCGTCCACGACGGCGTCGCACGCTTTTCCCCAATGATCACGATTCGCGTTCCGTCACCGTGCGCGCGTCCGGGCTAACCTCTGCCGTCCCCGCCCACGGAGCATGGCCATGAAAGGCGACGCCAAGGTCATCGAGTACCTCAACAAGGCGCTCTACAACGAACTGACCGCCATCAACCAGTATTTCCTGCACGCCAAGATGCTGAAGAACTGGGGCTTCAAGGAGCTCGCCGAGCACGAGTACAAGGAATCCATTGATGAGATGAAGCACGCCGACAAGCTGTCGGAGCGCATCCTCTTCCTCGATGGCCTGCCGAACTTCCAGGCGCTGGGCAAGCTGCGCATCGGTGAGACGCCGCGCGAGATCCTCGAGTGCGACCTGGTGCTGGAGCAGGAAGCGCTGCCGGTGCTTCGAGATGCGATCGCGTACTGCGAATCGGTGGCCGATTACGTCAGCCGCCAGTTGTTCGCCACCATCCTCGACTCCGAGGAAGAGCACATCGACTGGCTGGAAACGCAGTTGTCGGTGATCGACCGGATCGGCGAACCGAACTATCTGTTGACCAAGCTCGAGGACTGAGCCGTCGCGGCCTGCTGCGGCGGGAGCAGTGGCCGGCCCAACTGCTGTGCGGCGTAGCCCTGCAGGGCCATGCGCGCGCGCGCGTACTCCGCGATGACCAGCGCCACGGCCACGGCCGGGCGTTCCAGCTTGCGGGCGCGGGCGCCCAGTTCCACGCGCTTGGCGGCGGCCGACAGCGCCATGGCGCCGACATTCGCACTGGACGACTTGAGCGTGTGAGCCGCGTCGCGCATCGCGTCCAGGTCCGGAACGGCGGCGGCCTTCTCCAGCGTGCCGATCAGGCGCGGCGCATCTTCTAGGAAAATGCTGATGATGCGCGAGGTCTCGTCGCCGGCGATCTCGCGCAATTCCTCCAGCATCGTCTGGTCCAGCACCGGAAAGCTGGGCGCGGGCGCACGCGCCGTGGCCACGGCGGGCGAGGGCGGTGCGGGTTCCGCCGGTGTGACGAGGGCGGCATTGCGCAGCACGAAGTTCATGCGGTCGGGTAGCCAGCGGTGCAGGCAGCTCTCCAACTGTTCGCGCGACACCGGCTTGGCCAGGTAGTCGTCCATGCCCGCATCCAGGCAGCGCTGGCGGTCTCCTGCCATGGCGTTGGCGGTCATCGCCACGATCGGCAGGCGGCCTCCTTCGGCGCGCTGCGTTTCCAGTTCGCGCCAGCGACGCGTGGCGGCATAGCCGTCCAGCACCGGCATCTGGCAATCCATCAGGATCAGGTCGAAATGCTCCAGCTGCATGCGCTTCAGCGCGATGTCGCCGTTGGCGGCCGTCTCGCAGCGGAAGCCGAGCGCGGACAGCAGCTTCTGTGCCACCAGCAGGTTGACCGGGTTGTCTTCCACCAGCAGCAGGCGCGGCTCCGTCCGCATTGCGCTGACCACCGCGGGCTCCGGCTCTGTCGTCGCGGTGTCCTCCGCCTGCGCGACGGGCGGCACGGGTGCGTCGGCGAGCGCCTCGCCCGGTGCGGGCATGGCGTCGTCGTCGGCGGGAGGCAGGACGACGGCGGACTCGGGAAAGATCTCGTCCAGCGCATCGACGGCGTCCGCGTCCTGCTCCGGCGTGGCGCCGGTCAGGGCGGCGCGCAGGTCCGCGTCGGGCGATTGCCGCGACAGCAGCGTGCTGCGCGGATGCAGCTCCGCCGGCACCGTGTCGTCGCCATACAGCCACAGCAGGCGCAGCGGGTCGGGCGTTGGCCGTCGCGTGATCGCGCGATGCAACGCCAGCGCCGTACTGCGGATGCCGCCGATGTCGGCCAGCACGGCGAGGTAGTCCTGCTGCCCCTGCTCGCCCACCAGGCGCAGGCGGTCCAGGGCTTCCTGCGTGGTTTCGACGGCGACCGGATGCATGCCCCAGTTGGTGGCGAGCAGCGTGAGGCGCTGGCGCAGGCGGGCATCGGGCGAGACGATCAGCACGCGGCCGTGGTCGAGCGCGCCGTTGTCGCGCTGGCGCAGATCGCCGATGACCTTCATCAGTGGCACTTCGAACCAGAACGTGGAGCCGCGCCCCACCTCCGACACCACGTCGATGCGCCCGCCCATCAGGTCGACGATGCGCCGGCAGATGGCCAGTCCCAGTCCGGTGCCGCCGTACAGGCGCGTGGTCGACGCGTCGGCCTGGCTGAAGGAATGGAACAGGCGGTGGCGCGCATCTTCTTCGATGCCGATGCCGGTATCGCGCACTTCGAACCGCAGCAGGTGCTGCGCGGCCGTCTCGCCCAGCCTGCGCACGACCAACGTGACCGAGCCGCGTTCGGTGAACTTGATCGCGTTGCCGACGAGGTTGGTGAGTACCTGCCGCAGGCGCACCGGGTCGCCGCGAACGGGCAGGCGCACGGCCGGGTCGAGCTGCAGGCTCAGGCGCAGGCCCTTGTTCTCTGCCGGGCGATACATCAGCTGCAGCACGCTGTCGAGCAGCTCGCGCAGGTTGAAGCCGGTGATCTCCAGGTCGAGCTTGTTGGCCTCGAGCTTGGAGTAGTCGAGGATGTCGTCGACGATCCGCAGCAACTGGTGGGATGACGCGGTCGCCGTGGTCAGCATCTCGCGCTGGTCGGGCGCCAGCGGCGCACGCGACAGCATTTCCAGCATCGGCACGATGCCGTTGAGCGGGGTGCGGATCTCGTGGCTCATCGTGGCGAGGAACTCGCCCTTGGCCATCGCCGCGGATTCGGCGGCCTGTTTCGCGCGCACCAGTTCCTGTTCCAGGCGATCGTGCCGCTGCAGGTCGCGTTGCAGCCCATCGCGTTCGGATTCGGCCATCGCCGCGCGTGCCTGTATGCCGGCATGGCGGTGCGCGTCGGCGCGTGCGTGCCAGGCTGCAACGAAGGCCGCCAGCAGGGCCGCGCCTCCCGCGGCGGTCGCCACCGGCAACCAGGGTCCGGCCAGGCCCGACCAATGCAGGCCCAGCGACACGACCGACGCGGTGGCGCAGGCCATCGTCACCCAGGGCATCACCGGCGTCCGTCCGGCGCTGGGCATCCTTACAGCACCGCGTTGTGGAAGTCGAAGCCGAGTTCGCTGCCGACCGCCTGCACCAGGTTGCCCTGGATGAAGTCGACGCCGCCCATCCACATGGCGGCCGCCGCCTGCGGATCCTCGATCTGCTGGCCGATCACCTGCAGTCCCTGGCGATGGGCGCTGTCGATGATGCCGCGCAGCTGGTCGCGCAGAACGGGATCCGCGTGTGCGCTGGCGTACTTGCTGGAGACTCGCACGAAGCCGAGCGGCAGCTGCGTCAGCAGGGCGTCGGCCTCCGTGCCTGGCTCGAACTGGCTCAGGCAGAACTGCACCCCGGCCGGCATCAGCTGCTGGCAGAACTGCCGCAGCGTGACCGTGTGGATCAGCGCATCGGCCAGGCGCAGGTCGATGACCAGCGAGGTCCCTTCGATGCCGCGCGCACGCAGCGCGTCCAGCAACCACTGCGCGTGCGATTCGCGCGCCAGCGAGCGCGGCGACTGCGACACGAACAGGCGCAGCGACGGACCCGCCGCCTGCCGTTCGGCGAGCACGTACAGGGCGTGTTCCAGCACCCAGTGATCGATCTGCGCGATGCCGCCGGCCAGTTCCGCGGCCGGAATGACCTGCGAGGCCGGCAGCAGCGAGCCATCGGGCTGGCGCATCCGCAACAGCACCTGGTACTGCGCCTGGTCGCTGCCGGCGACGGCGACGATCGGCTGGTAGGCCAGCTCGAACTGGCCATCCTCCAGCGAGATGCGCGGCGCATCGTCGTCGACTTCCGCCGGGACGTATTCGGCCAGGCTGTCGGCTTTCAGGCGGGCCTGCAGCACGGCGCGTTCGATGGCTTCCAGCGCACTGCCGGCATCGGCAAAGCCGAGCGACATGGCGGTATAGCCGACCGAGCCGCGGAGCTTGAGGACCTCGTTGGGGCGGGTCTGGAAGTCATGGCTGGCCAGTCCGTCGCGCAACTGCTGCGCGAGCGCGGCGAGCGTGGTCTCGTCGACGCTGTCGGCCAGCATCAGGAAGCTGTTGTCGTTCAGGCGTGCGACCGGATGCGGCGACGCGGCCGCCGCCAGCTGTCGGCCAGCCTGGCTCATGAGGTGCTCGAAAACGGCGTAGCCGTAGCGCTCGCGCAGGCTCAGCGCGCTGTTGACCTCGACGAAGAACACCCCGCCGCGCGACTGGCGTTGCAGCGAGTCGGCGAGTTGCTGGAGCACGAAGGTGCGGGTCGGCAGCCCGGTATCGGTATTGACCGATGGGCGCGGCGCCTGCAGGGCTTGGTTGCGCTGGCGCGCGCGCTGGATACGGTTGGAGACCGCGGCGATCAGGTGGCGTGGGCGGATCGGCTTGTTGAGAAAGTCGTCGGCGCCGCTTTCCAGCACCTCGAACTGCCGTTCCGGGTCCGGATCGCCGGTCAGGAACACGATCGGCAGGTGCAGATACTCGGGTTGCTGCCGCAACAGCATGGTCAGCGACATGCCGTCCTTGCCCGGCATGTGCAGGTCCATCAGCACCAGGTCGGGGCGGAAACGGCGCATCGTGTCGAGCAGCCCGTCGGACTGCATCTGCACTTCGGCCTGCATGCCGGCGCCGTGCAGCACGCTCTGGGCGAAGAGGGCCTGGCCGCGGTCGTCCTCGACGATCAGCACACGGTAAGGAGAGTCGGGATCGACCGGTTCCGGCGGCGCAGCCGTGGTGGCGGCAGGCGCCTCGGTCATCGGGGGGGG
>NZ_PDWW01000018.1 GCF_010093445.1 Pseudoxanthomonas japonensis
CTGCGGGTATCATGTCGGGTCTGGAAACAAGCACCCGCCGGATCCGGCGGGTTCCCCATTCTATCCGCCCGGCCGCCCTGCGCGGCGGGTCCGCCTTACCCTCAGGAGCACACGCATGGCCAGTTACGGCATGAACGACGTCAAGAACGGGATGAAGATCCTGATCAACAACGACCCGGCGATCATCACCGACACCGAGTACGTCAAGCCGGGCAAGGGCCAGGCCTTCACCCGCGTGAAGTACCGCCTGATCAAGAGCGGCCGCGTGCAGGAAATCACCATGAAGAGCACCGACTCGGTCGAGGCGGCGGACGTGGTGGATACCGACATGCAGTACCTGTACACCGACGGCGAGTACTGGCACTTCATGCAGCAGGAAACCTTCGAGCAGGTGCAGGCCGACAAGGCCGGCATGGGCGGCGCCGAGAAGTGGCTGAAGGGCGAGGAAGACTGCGTGGTGACCCTGTGGAACGGCAACCCGATCCAGGTGACCCCGCCGAACTTCGTCGAACTGCAGATCACCGAGACCGACCCGGGCGTGAAGGGCGATACCGCCGGCACCGGCGGCAAGCCGGCCACGCTGGAAACCGGCGCCGTCGTGCGCGTGCCGCTGTTCGTCGGCCAGGAAGAGGTCATCAAGGTCGACACCCGCACCGGCGAATACGTCAGCCGCGTGAAGTGATGGGACAGCTCGCGCTCTACCTCGGCGTCTGGGCGGTCGGCGTACTGATCGCCGGGCTGGGCGTCATGCTGTGCTGGAACGCCACGCTGCCGAAACTGTTCGCTGGCGTGCCGAGGCTGGGCTACGGCCGCGCGCTGGCGCTGATGCTGCTGTGCTGGCTGCTGTTCGGCGCGGGCGCGTTCGGCATCACCTATACCCTGGGCTTCGGGATCTGACCCTGCATGACCGACGTTGCGCCTGATACCTGCGACCTGTTGATCGAAGCCGGTTTCGTGGTGCCGGTCGTCCCGCACGGGGTAGTACTGGAGCACCATGCGGTCGCCGTCACCGGCGGCCGCATCGTCGCGATCCTGCCGGTGGCCGAGGCGCGCCAGCGCTTCCTGCCGCGCGAGACGGTATCGCGCCCCGACGCGGCCCTGATCCCCGGCCTGGTCAACGCGCATACCCACAACCCGATGACGCTGCTGCGCGGCGTGGCCGACGACCTGCCGCTGAAGGTCTGGTTGCAGGAGCACATCTGGCCGATCGAGGGCGCGGTGATCGGCCCGGATTTCGTCGCCGACGGCATCACCCTGGCGATTGCCGAGATGCTCCGCGGGGGCACCACCTGCGTCAACGAGAACTACTTCTTCCCCGACGTGCAGGCGGCGACCTACAAGCGCCACGGCTTCCGTGCACGCGTCGGCCTGCCGGTGATCGATTTCCCCACGGCGTGGGCGGCCTCGGATGACGAATACTTCGAGAAGGCAGGTGAGGTGCACGATCAATGGCGCGACGACGCGCTGATCGCCACCGCGTTCGCGCCGCACGCGCCGTACACGGTGAACGACGCCAACTTCGAACGCGTGCGCATGCTTTCGGATCAGCTGGACGTGCCGGTGCACCTGCATCTGCATGAGACCGCGCAGGAAGTCGAACAGTCGCTGGAGAAGCACGGCCAGCGCCCGATCGCGCGGCTGGACCGGCTGGGGCTGGTCAACGACCGCCTGATCGCCATCCACATGACCCAGCTCACCGAGGCGGAGATCCACCTCTGCGCCGAGCGCGGCGTCAGCGTGGTGCATTGCCCCGAATCCAACCTCAAGCTGGCATCCGGCTTCTGCCCGGCCTGCGCGCTGGAGCGCGCGGGCGTGACGCTGGCCGTCGGCACCGACGGCTGCGCCAGCAACAACGACCTGGACATGTTCAGCGAGACCCGCACCGCGGCGCTGCTGGCCAAGGCGGTGGCCCAAGACGCGGCGGCGCTGGATGCGTTCAGCGCCTTGCGTGCCGCGACACTGGGCGGTGCGAAGGCGATCGGCTTCGACGACCGCATCGGCTCGATCGAACCGGGCAAGGAGGCCGACCTGGTCTGCGTCGACCTGTCCGCACTGGAAACCCAGCCGCTGCACCACGTGGTATCGCAGCTGATCTACGCGACCGGGCGACAGCAGGTCAGCGACGTGTGGATCGCCGGTCGCCCGAAGCTGCTGCAGCGCGTGCTGGTGGAGATGGACATCGAAGGTGTCATCGCCAACGCGAGGCAATGGCGCGAACGGATTGCTGGCCTGCGCCGCTAAGCTGCCATCGTCCCAGCGAACGCTGGGACCCATTCTGCGCTTGCTCCGCATGACACCGGCGAGTGCAACATCAACATGGGTCCCAGCGTTCGCTGGGACGACGGACGCCCCGCCAGGCCCTGGCGCTCTACAATGACGCCATGACGACCACGACTTCGCCCCGCGACGACAACTTCACCCAGGCCGAGCTCGACAAGTTCGGCGCGCTGGCCAACCGCTGGTGGGATCCGGACGGTCCCCAGAAGGCCCTGCACGCGCTCAATCCCGTCCGCCTGCAGTACGTGCGCGAGCGCATGCGGTTGACCGGCGCCATCGCGCTGGATGTCGGCTGCGGTGGTGGCCTGCTGAGCGAAGCGCTGGCACGCGAGGGGGCCCAGGTCACCGCGATCGACCTGGCGCCGGAACTGGTCAAGGTCGGCCGGCTGCACAAGCTCGAATCGGGCGTGCAGGTCGACTACCAGCTGCGTTCGGTCGAGTCGCTAGCGGAAGAGCGCCCGGGCGGCTTCGACGTGGTCACCTGCATGGAGATGTTGGAACACGTACCGGACCCGGCCTCGATCATCCGCGCCTGCCACGCGCTGCTGAAGCCGGGCGGGCAGCTGTTCCTGTCGACGCTGAACCGCACGCCGGCCGCGTTTGCGCTGGCCATCGTCGGCGCCGAGTACATCGCGCGCCTGCTGCCGAAGGGCACGCACCACTACAAGGAATTCATCCGTCCCTCGGAACTGGCCGCGTGGCTGCGCGAGGCCGGATTCCAGTTGCAGGACGTCACCGGCCTGGCCTACGAGCCGTGGCGCCAGCGCGCACGCCTGACCTCGCGCACCGACGTGAACTACCTCGCCAGCGCGGTGAAGCCGTGACGGCGACGGGATTTCCGCGCGCCGCGCTGTTCGATCTGGATGGCACGCTGCTCGACAGTGCGCCGGACATGCTGGCCACCGCCAACCGCATGCGTGCGTCGCGCGGCGTCGATCCGATGACGCTGGACGCGTTGCGCCCGCACGTGTCGAAGGGCGCGCGCGCAATGCTGGCGGCGGCATTCCCCGACATGGAACAGGGTCCACGCGAAGCGCTGGTGCCGGAGTTCCTGACGATCTACCAGGAGGAACTCGGTCGCCACAGCGTGCTGTTCGATGGCGTTGCGGAGATGCTCGACGCGCTCGAGGCGGCGGGCAGCACCTGGGGCATCGTCACCAACAAGCCGGAATACCTGGCGCGCGACATCCTGCCGCAACTGGGCTGGAGCGATCGCTGCGCGGTGCTGATCGGCGGCGACACGCTGGCAGAGAAGAAGCCGCATCCGCTGCCGTTGCAGGTCGCCGCCGAACGCATCGGCATCGGCATCGCCGACTGCGTCTACGTGGGCGACGACGAGCGCGATATCCAGGCCTCGCGGGCGGCCGGCATGCCGTCGATCGCGGCATTGTGGGGTTACCGGCAGGCGCACGAGGTGCCCGCCGAGTGGGGTGCGGACGTGATGTGCGAGACCGCGGATGAGCTCATCAAGCCGGCCGCATGGCCGGCAATCCGTTCCTCAGTGGGAGCGACGTAAGTCGCGAGCGGTTTGGCGGTCACGCATGTCTTGAGCGTCGATTCGTACTCCTGCAACCTCCATCGCGACTGACGTCGCTCCCACGTCTCTGTAATTTGCATGTCCGACTCCGCCGCCCTCGTCAGCTTCCTTGAAAAATGGCACGCACGCTGGCCCGAATGGTCGGTGGCGGAGATCTTCGTTGCGCCCGCGCGCCGGGACATCGCGGTCGCGTGGTTCGCCTTGCTGCAGGAATTCGACGATGTCCTGAACATCAGCGGCGATCCGCTGCCGGCGGATGCCAAGCTCGCGTGGTGGAGCGAAGAACTGCGTGGCTGGAGTGCGCAGCGCTCTCGCCATCCGCTCGGCCGCAGGCTGGAACCGGTGCGTGCTCCATGGGCATCGTTGGCCGACGCGTTGCCCGTGCTGGTGGCTGCGCGCGACACACCGAGTGGCAGTGACGAGGCGTTCGCAGCACTGGCGCCGTTCGGTGCTGCCGTCGCCGCAGTGGAAGCCGACGTACTCGGCCGCGCGCCGGATGCGGATGCCGTTGTTGCGCAGGTGCTTGCCACGCGAGTGGCCGACATGGGCATCGCCGCCGTGCCGACGGCCTTCCGTCAAGCGGACGATGCGGCTTCCCTGCGGGGTTGGGCGACGGAGGTCCTGCAGCGCTGGCCTGCGTCGCGACCGGCAGCCCGTGAGCGCCGCGTGCTCGCCACGTACGCACGCGGCCGGCTGGATCGCCTGTCGCGGAAGGGCGCGCCCGCACCGCTGCCATCGCGCCCCGTGCTGCTGTTCACCGGCTGGCGTGCGGCGCGTGGCGACTGAAGGCCGCGCATATCGCCGCGATAGCGAAGGGAATGGTCCGTAACGGACTGTTTCATCGGGAAATTCAGGGGCAGGGCGTACAATGCGCGGCATCCACTCCCCCGTGCAATGACGATGGCTCCCTCGCTTCCCGTGGCGCCCCGCGCCGATCTCCCCGATGTCGCCCACCAGCGCGTGCCGCTGGCGCGCCCCCTGGACTGGGTGGGCATGGAGAACATCGCGCTGCCGGTCCGCATCGCCGACGGGCAGGGTGGTCAGCTGCAGGTGGCCGCCAGCATCGACCTGTCGGTGAACCTGGCCAACCCCGACGCGCGCGGCATCCACATGTCGCGCCTGTACCTGCAACTGCAGGACGGACTGGCGCGTGAAGCGATCACGCCGGCCGGGCTGCGGCACCTGCTGCAGGACGGCGTGGCCTCGCAGGCCGGGCTTGCCACCAGCGCACGGCTGAAGATCCGCTACGACGCGCTCCTGCAACGCAAGGCGCTGGAGAGCGACTACGCCGGCTGGAAGCGCTATCCGGTGGAAATCGAGGCGACGCTGGTCGACGGGCATCTCGGCCTGGCGCTGTCGTTCGCGGTCGAATACTCCAGCACCTGTCCGGCATCCGCGGCGCTGTCGCGGCAGGCCAACGCCGAGCGCTTCGCAAGCGATTTCGATGGCCCGCCCGCGCTGTCGGTCGCTGCCGTGCACGACTGGCTGGCCTCCGAGCGTGGCCTGGCCGCTACCCCGCATGCCCAGCGCAGCCGTGCCAGCGTGCGGGTGGAACTGCGCCCGCAGTTCGACGAACTGCCGCTGGTCCCCTTGGTCGACGCCATCGAAGCCGCCCTCGGCACGCCGGTGCAGACGGCGGTCAAGCGCGTCGACGAGCAGGCCTTCGCACGCCTCAATGCCGAAAACCTGATGTTCTGCGAGGACGCCGCCCGCCGCGTCGCGTCCGTGCTCGCCGGCGACGCGCGCGTGGCCCGTTACGACGCCACCGTGGCGCATTATGAAAGCCTGCATCCGCACGATGCCGTTGCCCGGGTGAGTGGCAGCAACGTCTGATCCGGACGCTCGGGGTACAAGATCGAGGATGTGGGAGCGACGTAAGTCGCGAAGCTTTTTCTTCGGCCCGATCGCGACTTACGTCGCTCCCACAAGAGCGAGGCGATTCACTTCCCGCGTTCGAGGACCAGCAGGGGATCGATTCGGACATCGAACCAGTTCATCCCCCAATGCAGGTGCGGCCCCGTCGCACGTCCGGTCGCACCGACGGCGCCGATCACCTGGCCCGGTTCCACGCGGTCGCCCACCTTCACGTCGATGCGCGACAGGTGCAGGAAGTTGGAGCTGACGCCGTGCCCGTGGTCGAGCAGCACGGTGCCGCCGGTGAGATAGAGATCCGGTGACGCGAACGTCACGATGCCACCGGCCGGTGCCTTGATCGGCGCGCCGTTCGGGGCCGCGATGTCCATGCCGGAATGGCCGGCGCCGGGCTGGCCGTTATAGACCCGCGCATTGCCGAAGCGGCCACTGATGCGGCCTTGCACGGGCCACTGGAACGGCAGCGCGAAGTCGGTGCGTTCATCGTCTCGGACGCGCGCGGCGGTGACCATGGCCTGCTCGCGTTCGATGCGCGCGGCGATGGCGGGAGGAGGGTTGACCGTCTTCGGTGGCACGCCGTTGACGCGTTCGACCGGCCAGTCGCGTGGCGTCACCGCGACGCTGACAGATTCGGTGCGACCCGACGGCGTGGTGACATCGACCTTCAGCGGCCCCGCTTCATCGCGGCCCACGCCGAACACGACCGTGCCGTAGCCGGTGGTGCGCAGCGCGCGGTCGCGGTAACGGACCTGACTGCCCGGCGGTACCTTGCCGAACACCAGCGCGCCCTGCGACACGCTGGCGGGGAACACGATGCGGTCTTCCTGGGACACCGGTGTTGCCGGCACCGCATCCTGAGCGGCGACCAGCGGAATCCACCCGACACATACCGCGGCGAACAGTGCCGCCACCGCCAGCTTCAACGCGCGAACTCCAGGCGCCGGCCATTGGGCGTGCCGACCAGGTGCTCGCCGTTCCAGACCATGCGGCCGTTGACCCAGGTGGCGCCGATGCGCGAGCGGAACGTGCGGCCTTCGAACGGCGACCAGCCGACCTTCGACAGCACGTCCTCGCGCTTCACCGTGAAGGGCTCGTCGTCGATCAGCACGAGGTCGGCGAAATAGCCTTCGCGCAGGTAGCCGCGCTCCTTCACGTCGAACAGCTGCGCGGGGGCGTGGGCGAACTTCTGCACGACGCGGGTCACGTCCATGCGCTGCTCATGCACCAGTTCCAGTGCCGCGACCAGTGCGTACTGCACCAGCGGCAGGCCGGACGGCGCCTGTACGTAGGGCTTTTCCTTCTCTTCCAGCGTGTGCGGCGCGTGGTCGGTCGCCAGCACGTCGATCACGTCGTCCACCAGCGCCTTGATCAGGGCCTCGCGGTCGCTGGCGTCCTTGATCGCGGGGTTGCACTTGATCAGGTTGCCGAGCGCGGCGTAGTCGGCACGGTCGAAGCGCAGGAAGTGGATGCAGGTCTCCGCGGTGATCTGCTTGCGCGTGCCGTCGGCGGCGATCAGCGGACCCGGCGTGAACAGCGCCAGTTCGTCGGCCGTGGAGATGTGCAGCACGTGCAGGCGGGTGCCGTGCTTGCGTGCCAGCGACATCGCCAGGCGGGTGGACTTGATGCAGGCCTCGCGACTGCGGATGTCCGGATGGTGCTCGGCGCTCAGCGCATCGCCGTACTTCGCCTGGAACGCCGCCAGGTTGGCGTCGATCATCGGCGTGTCTTCGCAGTGGGTGATGATCGGCGTGGGCGCCTCGCGGAAGATCGCATCCAGCGTCTCCGGGTTGTCGACCAGCATGTTGCCGGTGGAGGCGCCCATGAACACCTTGATGCCTGGCGCGGTCTTCGGGTCCAGCGTGCGGATCGCCTCGAGGTTGTCGTTGCTGGCGCCCATGTAGAAGCCGTAGTTGCCCCAGGCCCGGCCCTTGGCGCGCTGGTACTTGTCCTCCAGTGCGGCGGCGTCGAGCGTCGGCGGGCTGGTGTTGGGCATGTCCATGAAGGTGGTCAGGCCACCGGCGACGGCCGCGGCCGACTCGGTCGCCATGTCGCCCTTGTGCGGCATGCCGGGTTCGCGGAAGTGCACCTGGTCGTCGATCATCCCCGGCAGCAGCCAGCGCCCGGCGGCGTCGATCACGGCATCGTCGCCCTGCGGGCGGATCTCGGCGGCGATGCGGGCGATGCGCCCGTTCTCGATGCGCAGGTCGCCCTCGGTGACACGGCCTTCATTGACCAGACGGGCGTTGACGATGACGGTAGCGGGCATCAGTGGGGTCCTGTGCAGGAATGGGGGGAAGAGGGGTCGGCCCGCGGGGGAACGGGGTCGTATCCGCCGGGATGCAGGGGATGGCAGCGGCCGATCCGGCGGATCGCCAGCCAGCCGCCCTTCATCGGACCGAAGCGGCCGATCGCCTCCATGGCGTACTCCGAGCACGACGGCACGAAGCGGCAGCGCGGCCCCAGCATGGGACTGATGAAGCGCTTGTAGCCCTTCAGCAGCAGGATGAGCAGGCGGGCGAGCATGGCCCGATGATACCGCGTCGGGTTGCCGCTGCCTCCCGGGTAGGCTATAAAAGCGCGCTTTCCCGATGCTCGGGAAGAACCAAGGAAGCGCTGTTCGTGGCTGCAAAGAAACCTGCGAAGAAGGCCGTCAAGGCCGCCAAGAAACCCGCTCAGACCGTCGCCAAGAAGCCTGTCGCGAAGAAGGCTGTCGCCAAGAAGCCGGCCCCCAAGCCGGTGGCGAAGAAAGCGGCCCCCAAGCCTGTCGCCAAGAAGGCGGCCGCCAAGAAGGCCGCTCCGGCCAAGAAGGCGGCTGTCCCGGCGAAGACGCCGGCGCCAAAGCCCGCCGCGAAGCAGGCGGCACCGGTCAAGAAGGCGGTCGCCAAGGCGACCAAGCCCGCAGTCGCCAAGAAGCCTGCGCCCGCGCAGGTCACCAAGGCGCCTGCCGCCAAGGCGGCACCGGTGAAGGCGCCGGCCAAGGCCACGAAACCCGCTCCTGCCCCCGCACCGAAGCCTGCCGCCAAGCCGGCTCCGGCAAAGTCCGCCCCCACCGCGGCTGCGACCAAGACTCCCGTGCCTGCATCCGCCCCCAAGGCGGCTGCCCAGGCCCCGGCGCCCGCCGCCAAGGTTCCGTCCCCCCCGAAGCCTGTGCCAGTCCCGAAACCGACTACCAAGAACGCCAAAGCCTCCACCGCCGTCGAAGCGCCCGTGAGCCCCCGTCCAGCCGTTGCCCGCCCCGTGGGCAAGGTCGCGGTCGCCGTGGCTGCCCGCCCTGCGGCGCCGGTCGTGCGCGGCAAGGTGAAAGAAGTGCCCTACAAGATCGACGAAGCCACCGGTCGCCCGATCATTCCGGCCGGCTACAAGCCCTCGTCCGACGAGGAGTACATGAGCACCCTGCAGCTCGAGTACTTCCGCCAGCGCCTGCTGCAATGGCGCGCCGACCTGGTCGAGGAATCCAAGCAGACCATCGAGAACCTCAAGGACGAAGTCCGCGACATCGGCGACGAAGCCGAGCGCGCGACCCGCGAGACCGAGAACTCGCTGGAACTGCGCACCCGCGACCGCTACCGCAAGCTGATCGGCAAGATCGACAGCACGCTCAAGCGCCTGGAAGCCGGCGACTACGGCTACTGCGTCGATACCGGCGAAGAGATCGGCCTGGACCGCCTGGAAGCGCGCCTGACCGCCGAACGCACCATCGATGCGCAGGAGCGCTGGGAACACATGCAGAAGCAGCAGGGCGACTGAGCCCTCGGTTCCTGCAGACGAAAAACCCCGCCTAGGCGGGGTTTTTCATGGCCGGGCGCCGGTCGCGCTACTGCAGCTCGCGCAGGTCCAGCCGCCGCAACCTCGGCGCCTTCCACGCGGTCACGCCCGCCACCGACAGGATGGCGAAGCCGCCCAGGATGACCGCCGGCACCAGCCCGAGCAGCCTGGCCATCGTGCCGGCGTAGAACGCACCCAGTTCGTTCGACGAACTGACGAAGATGCCGTTGATCGACGACACACGCCCGCGCATCTCGTCCGGCGTGGACAGCTGCAGGATGGTCGAGCGCACCACCACCGACACGCCATCGCACATGCCGTAGAAAAGCAGGATGACCGCCGACAGCCAGAAGCTGCGCGACAGGCCGAAGGCGATGACCGCCAGGCCGAAGCCGGCGACGGCGAACAACAGCACGCGTCCCGCGTTCCTCTGGAGCGGGTGGCGGGCCAGCCACAGGCCCACGCAGACCGATCCCGCTGCCGGCGCAGCCCGCAGGATGCCGAGCCCTTCGGGACCGTAGTGCAGGATGTCGTGGATGAAGGCGGGCAGCATCGCCACAACGCCGCCGAGCAGGACGGAGAACATGTCCAGCGCCATCGCGCCCAGCATGATCTGGTTGCCCAGCACGAAGCACGCGCCCTGCGCGATGCTCGCGAAGACCGGCAGGCTGACGGCGGGCGGTCCGGGTTCCTCCACGCGCAGGCGCGCCAGCACGGTCGCCGCCAGCAGCGCGAACACCACCGCCATCGCATAGGACAGGGTCTTGCCGCCGAAGCCGACCAGCAGGCCGCCCAGTGCCGGCCCGGTGACCAGCGAAGCCTGGAAGATCACGCTGCCAAGCCCGGCGGCACGCACGAAATCCTCGCGTGGCAGCACTTTCGCGAACAGCGCGTTGTAGACCGGGCTGAGGAAGGAACGCGCCATGCCGGTCAGCGCGATGGCGGCGTAGATCGGCCACGTCCCGTGGAACGGCAGCCAGCCGGCGGACACCGCCACCAGGATCACGGCCGTGGTCGCGAGCGCAGCGCAGGCCACCATGCCGACGCGGCGGCGGGGGAGGTGATCGACAAGGTAGCCCGCGAACGGCGCCACGCAGAAGAACGGCAGTACTTCCGCCAGGCCCACGAGCCCCAGCGAGAACGGATCCTTGGTCAGTTCGTAGATATGCCAGCCGACGGTGACGGCGACGATCTGGTACGACAGCAGCGCGCAGATGCGGTACGCCAGCACCGCCGCATAGCCGCGGTTGCGGAGCAGCGAGAAGGCGGAAGGCGTACCGGTTCCGCTCACTTCGCGTTCGCGGCCGTCTCGCGGATGAAGGCCAGCAACGACGCGAGGCCGTTGCTGCGGGTGGGCGAGAGGTGCTTGGCCAGGCCGATGTCGGCGATGTAGTCGGGCGAGGCGGCCAGGATGTCCGCGGCGGAACGACCCGAGTACACGCGCAGCGCCAGGAAGATCAGCCCCGAGACGATCGCCGAATCACTGACCGCGTGGAAATCCAGCTTCGCCGCATCGCCTTCGGGCACGATCCAGACCATCGACTGGCAGCCGAGCAGGCGGTGCTCCTCGCGCTTCCATTCCTCGGGGAATGCGGGCAGCTTGCGGCCCAGGTCGATCAGGTACTGGTAGCGCTCGGACCAGTCGCCGAAGAAGGCGAATTCGTCCTTGATGGCGGCCTGCGCGTCGGCGGCGGTGGGTTCGAGCGGGAAGATCGTGTCGGTCATCGTGTCTTGATATGTCCGCGGTTCAAGCCCCTCTCCCATCGGGAGAGGGGTTGGGGAGAGGGTACGGCGAAGTAACGAAGTTGCCGGCGTCCAGATCCCGCCACACCCTCATCCGGCGCTTCGCGCCACCTTCTCCCGACGGGAGAAGGAAAGATCGGCTCACGCCCGCTTCCAGCGCACGCCCTGCGGCGTGTCTTCCAGCAGGATACCTTCCGCCGCCAGTTGGTCGCGGATGGCATCCGAGCGGGCAAAATCGCGTGCTTTCTTCGCCGCCGCGCGCTCGTCGATCAGCGCCTGGATGCGCGCATCGTCATCCGACGAAGTTCCGCGACCGAACCACTCGGCAGGATCCTGCTGCAACAGGCCCAGCACAAGGCCGGCGCCCAGCAACTCGCTCTTGAGGCGCTGCTTCTCCGCATCACCGGTTGCCTTGCGCGCGTCGGCCGCGATGCGTGCAACCTCCGCCAGCGCCTGCGGCGTGTTGAGATCGTCGTCCAGCGCGTCTTCGATGACCTGCGGCGTCACCGCAACAGCATCGACATCGCCCAAATCACGCAACGTCCCGTACAGTCGGTCCAGCGTGTTCTTCGACTGCTCCACCAGCGCCTCGGACCAGTCCAGCGGCTGCCGGTAGTGCGCCGACAGCAGGGCGTAGCGAAGTGCCTCCGGCGGATGTTGCTGCAGCAGGTCGTGGACTTTCTCGATGTTGCCCAGCGACTTGCTCATCTTGGCGCCGCCGAAGTTCAGCATGCCGTTGTGCAGCCAGAAGCGCGCGAACGTCTTGTGCGACCCGTCGGCGTGCTTGTGCGCGCATTCGCTCTGCGCCACTTCGTTCTCGTGGTGCGGGAACTGCAGGTCCACGCCGCCGGCATGGAGGTCGATGGTTTCGCCCAGGTGGGCCGCGGCCATCGCCGAGCATTCGATATGCCAGCCCGGGCGGCCGATGCCCCAGGGCGAGTCCCAGCCCGGCAGGTCCGGCGTGGAGGGCTTCCACAGCACGAAATCGCCCGGGTCGCGCTTGTAGGGGGCGACTTCCACGCGGGCGCCGGCCAGCATTTCCTCCGGGTCGCGACGCGAGAGCTTGCCGTACTCCGCGAAGCTGCCGACCGAGAACAGCACATGGCCTTCGGCCGCGTACGCATGACCGCCGGCGATCAGCTGCTCGATCATCGCGATGATGTGGCCGATGTGGTCGGTCGCGGCTGGTTCGATGTCCGGGGCGAACTCGCCGGTCACGCCCAGGCCCGCCATGTCCTCGCGGTAGGCGGCGGCGTAGCGGTCGGTGATGGCGGAGATCGCCACGCCCAGTTCCTTCGCCGCGGCGTTGATCTTGTCGTCCACGTCGGTGATGTTGCGGGCGTAGCGAAGCTGGCCGAAGCGGCGGCGCAGCAGGGCCGCCAGCACGCCGAACACGACCGGACCTCGCGCATTGCCGATGTGGACGTAGTTGTAAACGGTGGGCCCGCAGACGTACATCGTGGGGATCGGGCCAAGGGGAGCGAAGTCCTCGACCCGGCGGGTGAGGTTGTTGTGCAGGCGCAGGGTCATGAGGACAGGGCAGGGGAGAGCCGTGGAATTCTACCGCCTGCGCCGCTTGCAGGGGCCGCGCGGGCTTGGGGGCGGCCGATGTTCAGCGTGACTCAAGGCGTGGTTCTTACACTGGGCCCCCTGGATACCGCTTGCAGGCCACATGCCCCGCCTCCGCACCACCCTTTTCCTGTCCTGCCTCCTGCTCGCCGCCCCGGTCGTGGCGCAGGAGCGGGTGATCCCGACGGAGAACGTGCGCCTGGATTATGCGCAGGTGCTGGGCGTGGAGCCGGTATACCAGACCCTGCGGGCGACCCGCACCGAACAGCGTTGCGATGAAGTACCGGCATCCAAGGCCGAAGCGCCTGCGCAGGGAGCCAAGGAAGAGGGTCGCTGGAGCCGGATGGTCAGCTCGGTGCGAGGCTGGTTCGGTGGCGATGAAGAGCCGGCGCAGACGCCTCCGGTGACGCTGCCCGCGGTCAAGGTCAATTGCCGCATCGTGCCGATCGAGCGCGAGTTCCAGCGCCCCATCGCCTACGACGTGGACTATATCTACAAGGGCGTGAAGTACCGCTCGCGGCTGGCCGAAGATCCCGGCAACCGCCTGCGCATCCGCATCTCCGTGGTGCCCTACGTGGCGCCGGTCCAGCCGACCGCCAGCGGTCCCTGATTCGTGCACGGTTGCACACGCAACCGAATCCGTCCTTGCGCTGCGCCGCAGCACATGCGAGCATTCGCGCCCATGAAGATGAACGCACACGCCCATGCTGACAGCGCGGCCTCGCAGGCCTCGAGCATGACCTCGCGTGCGCGTCGACCGGAATCCTGCCTCTAGCTGGGTACCCCGGACGTCGTCGCCTGTTCACCGGAACCCAGCCAGAGGCTGGGTTTTTTCGTTTCCGAAGCCCGTTTTGCCACATTCCCGACACCAGGATGCCGTAATGAAGCACTTCTTGAACACGCAGGACTGGAGCCGCAGCGACCTCGATGCGCTGCTGACGCAGGCCGCCCTCTACAAGCAGCACAAGCTGGGCGACGCGCTGAAAGGCAAGTCCATCGCGCTGGTGTTCTTCAACCCGTCCATGCGCACCCGCACCAGCTTCGAGCTGGGCGCGTTCCAGCTGGGCGGCCATGCGGTGGTGCTGCAGCCGGGCAAGGACGCGTGGCCGATCGAGTTCAACCTGGGCACGGTGATGGACGGCGACACCGAGGAGCACATCGCCGAAGTGGCGAAGGTGCTGGGCCGTTACGTGGACCTGATCGGCGTGCGTGCCTTCCCGAAATTCGTCGACTGGGCGTACGACCGCGAGGACATCGTGCTGAAGTCGTTCGCCAAGTACTCGCCGGTGCCGGTGATCAACATGGAGACGATCACCCATCCCTGCCAGGAACTGGCCCACGCGCTGGCGCTGCAGGAACACTTTATGAAGTTGGACCCCGGATCAAGTCCGGGGCAGGCTCTGCGCGGCAAGAAGTACGTGCTCACCTGGACCTACCATCCCAAGCCGCTGAACACTGCCGTCGCCAACTCGGCGCTGACCATCGCCACGCGCATGGGCATGGACGTGACCCTGCTGTGCCCGACGCCGGACTACGTGCTGGATGAGCGCTACATGGGCTGGGCCGAACAGAACGTCGCCGAGAGCGGCGGATCGCTCACGGTCAGCCACGACATCGACAGCGCCTATGCCGGTGCCGACGTGGTGTATGCCAAGAGCTGGGGCGCGCTGCCGTTCTTCGGCAACTGGGAGCCGGAGAAGCCGATCCGCGACCAGTACCAGCACTTCATCGTCGACGAACGGAAGATGGCGCTGACCAACAACGGCGTCTTCAGCCACTGCCTGCCGCTGCGCCGCAACGTCAAGGCCACCGACGGCGTGATGGACTCGCCGCAGTGCATCGCCATTGACGAAGCCGAGAACCGCCTGCATGTGCAGAAGGCGATCATGGCGGCCTTGGTGAAGTAACCCGGTTCTGCTCCTTCCCCCGCATGCGGGGGAAGGCTGGGATGGGGGCGAACCGCCTCCGGAAAGTTCGGCCTCGTCCCATTGCCCCCACCCCGACCCTCCCCCGCAAGCGGGGGAGGGGGCACATCACTTGAGACCTCAGAAATGACTGCTTCCGAATCCAAAGACATCGTCCTCGCCTTTTCCGGCGGCCTCGACACCAGCTTCTGCGTGCCCTACCTGAAGGAGCGCGGCTGGAACGTGCATACCGTGTTCGCCGACACCGGCGGCGTGGATGCGGAAGAGCGCGCCTTCATCGAGCAGCGTGCCGCCGAGCTGGGCGTGGCGAGCCACGTCACCGTCGATGGCGGTCCTGCCATCTGGGACGGCTTCGTCAAACCGTTCGTGTGGGCGGGCGAGGGCTACCAGGGCCAGTACCCGCTGCTGGTGTCCGACCGCTACCTGATCGTCGACGCCGCGCTGAAGCGCGCTGCCGAACTGGGCACGAACGCCATCGCGCACGGCTGCACCGGCATGGGCAACGACCAGGTGCGCTTCGACCTGGCGGTCAAGGCCAGCGGCGACTACCGCATCGTGGCGCCGATCCGCGAGATCCAGAAGGAACACACGCAGACGCGCGCCTACGAACAGGCCTACCTGGAAGAACGCGGCTTCGGCGTGCGCGCCAAGCAGAAGAGCTACACGATCAACGAGAACCTGCTGGGCCTGACCATGTCCGGTGGCGAGATCGACAAGTGGGAAGCGCCCGGCGAAGGTGCGCGCGGCTGGTGCGCGCCGCGCGCCGAGTGGCCCGAGGCGCCGCTGCGGGTGACCATCGGCTTCAAGCACGGCGAAGCGGTCAGCCTGGACGGCCAGCCGGTCGCCGGCGCCGCGTTGCTGGCGAAGTTGAACGCATTGTTCGCGCCCTATGGCGTGGGTCGTGGCGTGTATACCGGCGACACCGTGATCGGCCTGAAGGGCCGCATCGTGTTCGAAGCGCCGGGCCTGGTGTCGCTGCTGGCCGCGCACCGCGCGCTGGAAGAGACGGTGCTGACCAAGCAGCAGAACCGCTTCAAGCCCGAGGTCGCGCGCAAGTGGGTGGAGCTGGTGTACGAAGGCTTCTACCACGATCCGCTGAAGGAGGACCTGGAAGCGTTCCTGCAGTCCTCGCAGTCCATCGTCAACGGCGAGGTGGTGCTGGAAACCCGCGGTGGCCGCGTCGATGCGGTAGCGGTGACGTCGCCGCACATCCTCAACGCCAAGGGCGCGACCTACGCGCAGTCGGCCGACTGGGGCGTGGAGGAGGCGGAAGGCTTCATCAAACTGTTCGGCATGAGCTCGACCCTGTGGGCCGAGATCAATCGCTGAGCACACGCTGCAACTCACCACGTCATTCCAGCGCAAGCTGGAATCCACGTTGATTCTGCCTCGGATGCGTTAGAGGCAAGAGCAAGATGGATCCCGGCTTTCGCCGGGATGACGACTGAAACGACGACGGTCCACGGACACACACCATGCTGCAATCCGTTCTCCAACATCTCGAAAAGCTGGTGTCGTTCGATACCCGCAATCCGCCACGCGATATCGGCACGGACGGGATCTTCGATTACCTGCGCGCGCAACTGCCGGACTTCCGCATCGAGGTGACCGACCACGGTGCCGGCGCGGTGTCGTTCTTCGCCGTGCGCGGACAGCCGAAGCGGGTGTTCAACGTGCACCTGGACACGGTGCCGTCGTCGCCGGCGTGGAGCGCCAGTCCGCACGTGCTGCGCATCGAAGGCGACCGGGCCATCGGCCTGGGGGCCTGCGACATCAAGGGCGCTGCCGCCGCGCTGGTCGCGGCGGCGCAGGTGACGCAGGTGACGCAGGGCGATGCCGCGTTCCTGTTCACGACCGATGAGGAAGCGAACGATGCGCGCTGCATTGCCGCGTTCCTGGCGCGCGACCATGGCTTCGGCGAGGCGATCATCGCCGAGCCGACCCGCTGTGAAGCCGTGCTCGCGCACCGCGGCATCAGCGCGGTGCGCATGGCGTTCAAAGGGCAGGCAGGCCACGCCTCGGCCGAGAACGCGCTGTCGCTGAGTGCGCTGCACAACGCGATGCGCTGGGGCACGACGGCGCTGGACTTCGTGCAGGACCAGCATCACCTGCGTTTCGGCGGGCTGACCGGACTGCGCTTCAACATCGGCCGGGTCGAGGGCGGCATCAAGGCCAACATGATCGCGCCGAGTGCGGAGGTCCGCTTCGGCTTCCGTCCGCTGCCGTCGCAGGACATGGACCAGCTGCACGCCACGTTCCGCGGCTTCGCCAATGCCGAGGCGCTGGCCGAGTACGAAGAGACCTTCCGAGGCCCGTCGCTGCCGTCCGGCGACGTCGCGCGTGCCGAGGAACGCCGTCTGGCCGCACGCGACCTCGCCGACGAACTCGGCCTGCCGATCGGCAACGCGGTGGACTTCTGGACCGAGGCCTCGCTGTTCTCGGCCGCCGGCCTGACGGCCTTCGTCTACGGGCCTGGCGATATCGCCCAGGCGCATACCGCCGACGAATGGGTGTCGCTGGAGCAGTTGCAGCGGTATGCCGAGAGCGTTGCGCGAATTCTCCAGTAGCACCGTAGGGCGGGCCTCGGCCCTCCGTGCGCAACCCGATGACGACGGTGGGCCAAGGCCCACCCTACGACAAGCAAAGACATGGAATCGAACAAGCAAACCCGCCAGACCATCATCCGGCTGCTGTCCAGCATGGCCAGTGCGAAGGAGATCTCGCAGTACGTCAAGCGCTTCTCGCAGCTGGACGCCAAGCGCTTCGCCGTGGTCAAGGTCGGCGGCGCGGTGCTGCGCGACGACCTGGAAGCGCTGACGTCCTCGCTGACCTTCCTGCAGGAAGTGGGCCTGACGCCCATCGTCGTGCACGGCGCCGGCCCTCAGCTGGACGAGGAGATGACCGCCGCCGGCATCACCAAGCAGACCGTCAACGGCTTGCGCGTGACCACGCCGGATGTGCTCGCCATCGTGCGCAAGGTGTTCCTGCAGCAGAACCTGGCGCTGGTCGAGGCGCTGCAGCAGGTCGGCGCGCGTGCCACGTCCATCGTGTCCGGCGTGTTCGAGGCCGAATACAAGGACCAGGCCACCTACGGGCTGGTCGGCGATGTCACCCGCATCAACCAGTCGCCGATCGAGGCCAGCCTGAAGGCCGGCTCCATCCCGGTGATCGCCAGCATGGGCGAAACCATCGGTGGGCAGATCCTCAACATCAACGCCGACTTCGCCGCCAACGAACTGGTGCAGGTGCTGCAGCCGTACAAGATCATCTTCCTGACCGGCACCGGCGGCCTGCTGGATGCGGAAGGTCGCGTCATCGACTCGATCAACCTGTCCACCGAGTACGACGAGTTGATGGCGCAGCCGTGGATCAACGGTGGCATGCGGGTAAAGATCGAGCAGATCAAGGATCTGCTGGACCGCCTGCCGCTGACCTCGTCGGTGTCGATCACCAAGCCCGCCGAACTGGCCAAGGAACTGTTCACCCACCGTGGCTCCGGCACGCTGGTGCGCCGCGGCGAGCGCGTGCTGCGCTTCCAGGATGGCTGGGACGGCGTGGACCTGCCGCGCCTGAAGACGCTGATCGAATCCAGTTTCGGCCGGACGCTGCTGCCTGATTATTTCGAGCGCACCACGCCGTACCGCGTCTACATCAGCGAGAACTACCGCACCGCGCTGATCCTGACGCAGGAAGAGGGCTTCGCCTATCTCGACAAGTTCGCCGTGTTGGACGATGCGCAGGGCGAAGGCCTGGGCCGCGCGGTCTGGCACGTGATGCGCGAGGAGAATCCGCAGCTGTTCTGGCGTTCGCGCCACAACAACCCGGTCAACATCTTCTACTACGCCGAATCGGACGGCTGCTACAAGCAGGAGAAGTGGAAGGTCTTCTGGTATGGCATCGAGGCTTTCGGCGATATCGAGCGCTGCGTCGCGCATTGCCGCACGCGGCTGCCGACGCTGAAGGACTGACGTGGCCGACATGTCCCTTCCCGCCGCCTGGCAGCAGGTTCCCGTTCTTGCGGGTCGCCATGCCCGCCTGGAGCCGATGTCGCGTGACCACGTCGCTGGCTTGCGCGCGGCATTGGCCGGCGATGCGCTGGCCGCCTTGTGGTTCACCAGTGTGCCGAAGGCTGACGAGGCGGCGGGCTACGTGGATGCGGTGCTGGCGGCGCAGGCCGAGGGCCGCGTGCTGCCGTTCGTGGTGCTGGATGCCGATGGCCGCGTGGTGGGCAGCACGCGCTACTACGGGCTGGAAGCGGATGTACCCAAGCTCAGCATCGGCTACACCTGGTATGCGCCGGATGTGCAACGCACGGGGATCAACACCGAGACCAAGCTGCTGCTGCTCACCCACGCGTTCGAGACGCTGGGCTGCATCAGCGTGGTGTTCGAGACCAGCTGGTTCAACCAGCGCTCGCGCGCGGCCATCGCCCGCCTGGGCGCCAAGCAGGACGGCGTGCTGCGCAACCACAAGCGCCACGCCGACGGGTCGCCGCGCGATACCGTCGTCTTTTCCATCATCGACAGCGAATGGCCCGCGGTGAAACGCAACCTGCAGGCCAGGCTGGCGCAGCACGAACAGGATTCCCCATGAGCAACAAGAAGACCGTCGGCATCGTCGGCGCCCGTGGCCACACCGGCGCGGAACTGATTCGCCTGATCGCCTGCCATCCGCATCTTGAACTGGCCTTCGTGTCCTCGCGCGAACTCGCCGGCCAGAAGGTCAGCGACCATATCGCCGGGTTCGTCGGTGACCTGTGCTACGAGAACCTCAGCCACGAGCAGGTCGGCGGCAAGGGCGCGGACGCCGTGATCCTGGCGCTGCCCAACGGCAAGGCCGTCGAGCTGGTCGCCGCCATCGATGCGCAGGCACCCGATACCGTCGTGGTCGACCTGTCCGCGGATTACCGCTTCGACGAACACTGGTACTACGGCCTGCCCGAACTGACCCGGCAGAAGTACGCCGGTGAGAAGCGCATCAGCAACCCCGGCTGCTACGCCACCGCCATGCAGCTGGCCATTGCGCCGCTGCTCGGTCGCCTGGCCGGACCGCCGCAGTGCTTCGGCGTGTCTGGCTATTCCGGCGCGGGCACGTCGCCGTCCGACAAGAACAACACCGAGCTGCTGCGCGACAACCTGATGCCGTACGCGCTGACCGACCACATGCACGAGCGCGAGGTCAGCCGGCAGCTTCGCGTGCCGGTCGAGTTCATACCGCACGTGGCGCCGCATTTCCGCGGCATCACCATGACGGTCAATTTGTGGCTGCAGCAGGCGATGAAGATCGACGAGGTCCGCGCGCTGTATCGCGAACGCTACGCAACCGAGCCGCTGATCCGCATCCTCGACGAGGCACCCTGGGTCAGTCGCATCGCCGGCCGGCATGGCGTGGAGATCGGTGGTTTCACCCTGGCGCCCGGCGGCAAGCGGCTGGTCGTGGTCGCCACGCTGGACAACCTGCTCAAGGGCGCGGCGACGCAGGCGATGCAGAACCTCAATCTGGCATTCGGCTTCGATGAGTTCACTGCTATCCCGGAGAATCCGGGACAGGTTTGAAAGCCCCTCTCCCTCCGGGAGAGGGGTTGGGGTGAGGGTACGGCGAAGCTGCAGGCAGCCAGCGCGCCGCACCCTCATCCGGCCCTTTGGGCCACCTTCTCCCGGAGGGAGAAGGAAAAGAGCGAGGGATCGGCAATTTCTTGCGGAGAGACACGATGTCTGATTTGTTGTGGCAAAAACCCGGCGTGGCGGTGGACGCGGAGATCCAGCGTTTCCTCGCCGGCGATGACGTGGTGCTCGACCGCGAATTCTTCCTGCACGACATCCAGGCCAGCGCCGCGCATGCCGAAGGCCTGCAGCGCACCGGCATCCTGTCGGGCGACGAACTGGCCGGGCTGAAGCGCGAACTCGCGACGCTAGCCGAGGATTTCCGGCGCGGTGACTTCGTGCTCGACGAGCGCTTCGAAGACGGCCATTCCGCCATCGAGGCGCGCCTGACCGAGCGCTTGGGCGATGCCGGCCGCAAGATCCATACCGGCCGCAGCCGCAACGACCAGATCCTGGTCGCCACGCGTCTGTGGCTGAAGGAGAAGCTGGCGCGCGTAGCGGTGCTGTCGCGCGAGATCGCCAAGGTCGCGCTGGACCGCGCGCAGGCCGAGCGCGACCTGCCGATTCCCGGCTACACCCACATCCAGCGGGCCGTCGTCTCGTCGGCCGGCATGTGGTGGGCGGGCTGGGCCGAGGCCTTCGTCGACAACACCACGCGTGCGCGCGACACGCTGAAGCTGGTCGACGCCAATCCGCTCGGCACCGCGGCCGGCTACGGCGTCAACCTGAAGCTGGATCGCGAACACACCACTGCTGCACTCGGCTTCGCGCGCATGCAGGTCAGCCCGATCTACGCCCAGCTCTCACGCGGCAAGTTCGAACTGGCCGCGCTGGAAGCGCTCGGCGGTGCCACGCTGGACCTGCGCCGCATCGCCTGGGACCTGTCGCTGTTCACCAGCGCGGAATTCGGTTTCGTCGCGCTGCCGGCGCAATACACCACCGGCAGTTCGATCATGCCGAACAAGCGCAACCCCGACGTCATCGAGCTGATGCGTGCCACCCACGCCAGCGTGTCGGCGGCGCGCAGCGAGATCGAACAGTTGCTGTCGCTGCCGTCCGGCTACCACCGCGATCTGCAGGCCAGCAAGGGCGCGATCTTCCATGGCTTCGGCCGTGGCCTGCCGGCACTGGAACTGCTGCCCGCGCTGCTGGCCAACCTCGAGTGGCGCGAAGACAAGCTGCGTGCCGGCATCGATTCCGGCATGTATGCCACCGATGTCGCGGTCGAGGCGGCCGTTGCCGGCGTGCCGTTCCGCGAGGCCTACAAGGCCGCTGCGGCCTCCGCCGACAGCGCGGGGCAGGGACGCACGCCGGAAGGCAGCCTCGCTGCGCGCGTGTCGCCCGGCGCCGCCGCCGACCTGCGGCTGGACGAACTGCTCGCCCGCTGGGACGCGCTGTGATCCGCTACCTCGTCATGGCGATGCGTCGCCCCTCGTTCGATGATGCGGTGATCGCACCGCATCTCGCGTTCCTCGATGAACTGCGTGCCGCCGGGCACGTTGAAATGACCGGCGGCTTCAGCGACAAGACCGGTGGCGCCTACGTGCTGGTCAACGTCGCTTCGCTGGACGAGGCGCAGGCGATCGCCGCGCGCGATCCTCTGGCGCTGACCGGCGCCTCCGACCTCACCGTCCACGAATGGAATACCCACTGAGGCGACCCGATGACCCTCGCCATGCCGCCGCCGTTCTCCGAACAACCGTTGCCGGCCTGGCGTCGCGCCGTGCTCAAGGTGGGCAGCAGCCTGCTGGCGGCGGAAGGCGAGGGGTTGAGCCCGCGTCATGCGCTGAACCTGGCGCAGTTCGTGTCGTCCAGCATCGCCGCCGGGCGCGAGGTGGTGATCGTGTCGTCCGGCGCGGTCGCCGCCGGACGCGGCCTGCTGCATCGCAAGCCGCAGGCCGGCGTGGCGATGGCCGAACGGCAGGCGTTGGCGGCGCTGGGTCAGGCGCAGCTGATCGCGCTGTGGCAGCGCTTCTTCGACCGTCCGGTGGCGCAGGTGCTGCTGACCCACGACGACCTGCGCAACCGCCGTCGCTACCTCAACGCGCGCGCCACGCTGCAGGAGCTGCTGGCGCTGGGCGCGTTGCCGGTGGTCAACGAGAACGACACCGTCTCCGTCGACGAGCTGAAGCTCGGCGACAACGACAACCTGGCCGCGGTCGTCGCTGCGCTGATCGATGCCGATGCGCTGTTCATCGCCACCGACATCGACGGCTTCTACACCGCCAACCCGCGCACGCACGCGGATGCGCAGCCGATTCTCGACGTGGAAGCGCTGACCCCCGAGTTCTTCGCCATGGCCGGCGGTGCCGGCAGCGGCGTGGGCACCGGCGGTATGCATACCAAGCTGGAAGCGGCGGCCAAGGCGGCGGCGGCCGGCATCGAGACCTTCCTGTTCAACGGCACGCAGGCCACCACCGTGTCGGCGCTGTCGCGGGGCGCGTTGCTGGGCACGCGGTTCCGTCCCGCGCAGAACCGGCTGGCCGCGCGCAAGTACTGGCTGCGCAACGTGCCCGTCGAAGCGGGCGCCATCGTGGTCGATGTCGGCGCGGCGAATGCGATGGGGCAGAAGGGCGCCTCGCTGCTGCCGGGCGGTGTGACGACCGCCGAGGGCGATTTCCGTCGCGGCGACATGGTCGAGCTGGTGCTGCGCGACGAGGCCGGCGACCGTCGCATCGCCCGCGGCGTCAGCCAGTATTCGGCGGTCGACATCCGCCGCATCGCGCGCCGCCATTCGCGCGAGATCGAAGCCATCCTCGGTTATACCTACGGCGAGAACGTCGTCCATCGCGACGATCTGGTGCTGCTGTGATGGTTCGTCTGCACGCACCGAACGCATCGCGCACATCGCACGCATCATTCGCATCGCCTGCATCGCCTGCATCGCCTGCATCGCTCGCATCGCTCGCATCGCTCGCATCGCTCGCATTTTGTAGGAGCGCCCTTGGGCGCGATGCTCCTGCCCGGGATTTCAGATCGAAAAGCATCGCGCCCGAGGGCGCTCCTACAAGGACATGGGTTCCATGACCGATCGTGAGCAAGGAGGTCGCATGACCGACATCAAGACGTTGGCGCTGGAATGCCGCGACGCGGCGACCGCCATCGCGGGCCTGCCGACGGAGGCGAAGAACGCGCTGCTGCGCGCGATGGCCGATGCGCTGCTGGCCGATGAGGCCACGATTCTCGCCGCCAATGCGCGCGACCTCGAGGCGGCATCGGCGAAGGGCATCGGCAGCGCCATGCTGGACCGCTTGCGGCTGGATGCGTCCCGCCTGCAGGGCATCGCCGCGGCCGTGCGCGAGGTGGCGGAGTTGCCGGATCCGGTCGGGCAGGTGACCCGCGCCTACGACCGGCCCAACGGTATCCATGTGGAACGCGTGCGCGTTCCACTCGGCGTCATCGCGATGATCTACGAGGCGCGCCCGAACGTCACCGCGGACGCGGCGGCCTTGTGCCTGAAGGCGGGCAACGCGGTGATCCTGCGCGGCGGCTCGGAAGCGATCCATTCCAACACCGCCATCGCGGCGGCGCTGAAGCGCGCATTGAGCGAAGCCGGGTTGCGGGACGCGGTGCTGACGCTGGTCGAGGATCTGCGGCGCGAGACCATCCTGGAGCTGATCCAGCTCAGCGATGTGATCGACCTGGTCATTCCACGCGGTGGCGAAGGGCTGATCCGGTTCGTCGCGGAACACGCACGCGTGCCGGTGATCAAGCACTACAAGGGCGTCTGTCACCAGTACGTGGACGCGGGCGCGGACGAAGACCTGGCGCTGGCCCTGCTGCTGGATGGCAAAGTGTCGCGGCCGTCGGCCTGTAATTCGCTGGAGACGCTGCTGGTCCATCGCGATATCGCGACGACGTTCCTGCCGCGTGCGGCGGAGGCGCTGCGTGTACGCGGCGTCGAGATCCGGGCGGATGAGGCGGCCCGGGCGCTGATGCCGGGCGGGGTCACTGCGACGGACGAGGATTTCGCGGCCGAGTTTCTCGATCTGGTGATAGCGGTCGGCGTGGTGGACGATCTTGATGCCGCCATCGCCCATATCCGCCATTACACGTCCGACCACACCGAGGTCATCGTCACCCGTGATCCCGCGCATGCGGAGAAATTTCTCAACGCATTGCGGTCAGCGGTGGTGATGGTCAACGCGTCGTCGCGCTTCTCGGATGGCGGCGAGCTGGGGTTGGGTGCGGAGATCGGCATTTCCACGACGCGCCTGCACTCCTATGGCCCGATGGGGCTGGAGGCGCTGACGGTGGAGCGATTCGTTGTGCGTGGGGAAGGGCAAGTGCGGCATCCTGCTCTAATCAAACCTGGGCCCTGAGCCACTTTTCCATGAGCGCTGAATCGTGAGCAAGTCATCGGATTTCGGGAACTTCATCTTGCTCGTCATCGGCGCTGGCGTTGCCGGCGTTCTATTTGGAAACTGGGCGTTCACTGCCGTCTTGTATATCGGTATTGGGGTCATGGTGCTCGGCACCATTCTTTATATTCTCAATGCGATGGGTGTTGATCTAAATGCTCGCCCTGAGAGGCTGGGTAGAGCGCCAATGGTTTCGCGCGACGCGCAGATCGCAGCGCAGAAGGTGCAGCAGCTGCTGGCAGCCGTGGATGCCAAGGATGGCCAGTCTATCGAGAGGCTGGTGCTCCAAGACAACGTGAGCCCGTTTGAGTATGGATCTTGGGAGGGTGAAGCATTGAGCGCTAACACACTGGCCACTCAACAGCACTATGAATCCGCCATCGTGTTCTTCAAAAGCTGGTCTGCCAGTGGGGCGACAGCTCGGTTCAAATCCTGACCGGAGAGCTTCTATGAAGGAACGAGTTGAAGCTTGGAAGCAAGCGTTTGAAGGCGATGAGCAGGCAGTCTTGCCTACGCTGGTGAACTTCGCCTGGAACTATGCTGCATTTATGACTGTCGTTCAGATCGTGCGCGACGCTCCGCAAGATGAGGCGGGACGCATGAAATTGAATTCGATGGTGCTAGATCTCCTAGCCGGCGGCTATTGGGCTAACGCTATCTTGGCCATCCGGCGCCTTGTGGACCGCGGGCCGTTTAAGGGGAAGCGTGGTGTCAATTCCTTATGGGCTTTACTGCAAGACATCAAGGCTAGCCGCGACAATCTGACACGAACTGTCTATGTCGAGACCATCGCGGGGCTTCCGTATGACTACGAGGAAATCCGCGACAAATACTGGGAGTTCGTCTATGCCCAGCCTCCGGGTGGAGTGAATGTTCCTAGAGAGCTTCGGTATGAGCCATCCGAACAGCGGCATGAGGAGTTTGACTGGCTAAGCGGCGTTGCCGCAGACGCTCGCTCGCCAGACGATTTGATCCGCGAGGATGTCTTTTCAAGAATGGAAGAAAGGCTTGGTCAGTTGGATCAAGTGGCAGATCACGCCACGATCTTCTTCGCCCACGCGGCAACCAAGGCAAGCCGGCAAGGGCGCGTCATCGACAAGTGGGGCCCCAACGAAGCGAAGCAGTCGTTGCAACAGGTTGCTGAGGTCGCAGAGTTTGTCGGCCGGTGGTTTTGCTTTACTGGCATAGGTGACATCTTGCCCACTGCTCAATATGATCAATTTGAATTTCTTGACCAACCTCTATGGCAGGGCGAGCGGGCCCGGCTACAAGAGCAATGGGATGCCTTCGGTGAAGAAGTTGGCCAGTGGCCTCACATCGACAACCAGGCTTTATAGATAGTGCATAGGTTGGGGTGAGCGAAGTGAAGCCCAAGATCGATGCACGGACATCTCCTGGTGTTGAGGCTCGCAAGCTCATCCCAACCTATGGCCTACCACAGCGACGGTAGGGACACGCCGAGTTGCGGAGAGGGAGGGATTCGAACCTCAAGCCGCCTGTGCGATTCGCTCGAGGTGCCGGAAATAGGAATCGAACCGTAGCTTGCACAACCATCGCCTACGCGGCGATCCGTGGAATGGCAGCACCTTACGGGCATGAAAAAACCGCCACTAGGGCGGTTTCTTCGTAACACGCTGAATCTATTGGTCGGGGAGACAGGATTCGAACCTGCGACCTCTACGTCCCGAACGTAGCGCTCTACCAGACTGAGCTACACCCCGACTGAGCGCGGCATTGTAATGAAGCCGCCGGGCCGAGGCAAGACTTGGGGCGCGGATCCGACCATCGGCCGGGCCGGGTCCCACAAAAGCTGCGGCCCCCGCGGCGGCCACGTAAAATGTGCCGTTCACGAAAGCCGGAGTGTCCCTTGATCAAGCCCCGTACCCCGCCTGGCGTCATGGAGCTGCTCCCGCGCGAGCAGATCGCCTTCCAGCGCATGCTGGACACCATCCGCCGGAACTACGAGCGCTTCGGCTTCCTGCCCGTCGAAACCCCGGTCTTCGAACTGTCCGAGACCCTGCTGACCAAGTCCGGCGGCGAGACCGAGCGGCAGGTCTATTTCGTCCAGTCCACCGGCGCTCTGGCCAAGGAAGGCGAGGGGCTGCCCGAACTGGCCCTGCGTTTCGACCTGACCGTGCCGCTGGCCCGCTACGTGGCCGAGCACGAACATGAGCTGACCTTCCCGTTCCGCCGCTACCAGATCCAGCGCGTCTACCGCGGCGAACGCCAGCAGCGCGGCCGCTTCCGCGAGTTCTACCAGTGCGACATCGACGTGATCGGCAAGGACGCGCTGAGCGTGCGCTTCGACGCCGAGATCCTGGCGGTGATCCACGCCGTCTTCAGTGAGCTTGGCATCGGCGACTTCACCATCCAGTTGAACAACCGCAAGCTGATGCGCGGTTTCTTCGAAGCGCAGGGCGTCACCGACGGCGAACAGCAGGCGCTGGTCCTGCGCGAAGTCGACAAGCTGGACAAGCGCGGCGCCGACTACGTGCGCGAGACGCTGACCGGCGAAGGCTTCGGCATGTCGGCCGAGGGTGTCGACCGCATCCTCGATTTCGTCGCCGTGCGCAGCACCGGCCACGCCGATGCGCTGGCCAGGCTCGACGCGCTGGGGCAGGGCAGCGACACCTTCAACCAGGGCATCGCCGAGCTGCGCGAAGTGCTGGACCTGGTCAAGGCGCTGGGCGTGCCGGAAAGCGCCTACTGCCTGAACTTCTCCATCGCACGCGGCCTGGACTACTACACCGGCACCGTCTACGAGACGCAGCTGGACGGCTATCCGCAGATCGGCTCGATCTGCTCGGGCGGCCGCTACGAAGACCTGGCCAGCCACTACACCAAGTCCAAGCTGCCGGGCGTGGGCATCTCGATCGGCCTGACCCGCCTGTTCTGGCAGCTGCGCGAGGCCGGTCTGATCGCCGGCAGCGACGAGAGCAGCGTGCAGGCGATGGTGGCGCTGATGGACGACGGCCAGCTGGCCGGTTCGCTGGACATCGCGCGCCGCCTGCGCGCGGCCGGCATCAACACCGAAGTGCAGATGGAAGGCCGCAAGCTGGCCAAGCAGTTCCAGTACGCCTCGCGTGCGGGCATCCGCTTCGTGGTGCTGGCCGGCGAGGACGAACTCGCGCGCGGCGTGGTGACGGTCAAGGACCTGCTGCGCGAGCAGCAGTTCGAGGTGAAGCGCGAGGAACTGGCCAGCAGCCTGAAAGTGGAGCTGGAACAGGCCCGCGCATTGGCGGGGCGCTGACATGAAGCCGATCCTGCTGGATGGTGCATCGCTTACCCGCGACAAGCTGGTCGAGATCGCGTTCGGCGCCAGCGTCGAGCTGGACAAGGGCGCGCTGAAGGCGGTCGCACGCGCGGCCGACTTCCTCGCCGAACAGGTCCGCCGCGAAGAGCCGATCTACGGCGTCTCCACCGGCTTCGGCAGCAATGCCGACAAGCTGCTCGGCGCGCATCCGCTGCGCGACGAACTGCCGGGCGCGGTGAAGTCCGGGCGTTCGCTGCATGAGGAGCTGCAGTACAACCTGATCGTCACCCACGCCGTGTGTGTCGGTGAGCCTATGGCGCCGGAGATCGTCCGCGCCATGCTCGGCATCCGCATCAACACCCTGCTGAAAGGCCATTCCGGCATCCGCGTGGAGACGCTGCAGGCGCTGACGGCGATGCTCAATGCCGGCATCGTGCCGGTGGTGCCGTCGCTGGGTTCGGTCGGCGCATCCGGCGACCTGGCACCGCTGTCGCACCTGGCCATCGTGCTGCTGGGCGGTGGCGAAGCGTTCTACAACGGCGAGCGCATCGCCGGTGCCGAGGCGCTGAAGCGCGCCGGCCTGTCGCCGGTCGCGCTGTCGTACAAGGAAGGGCTTGCGCTCAACAATGGCACGGCGCAGATGCTGGCGATGGGTGTGCTGGCGACTTACCGGCTGGACCAGTTGCTGGACACCGCCGATCTCGCCGCCGCGATGACCATCGACGCCTTCGCGGGCCGTCTGGGCGCGTTCGCCGAGGAGGTGCATGCGCTGCGGCCGCATCCGGGCCAGGTGCACGTCGCCGCCCGCCTGCGCGAACTGCTGGACGGCTCGACGCTGGCCGACATTCCGTACCACCTGGTGCCGAAGTTCCGTCCCTGGCTGCCGCGCAGCTGGGATACCGCCGAGGCGCAGGCACTGCGCTTCGACATCGGCTGGGACTGGGTGCCGACCGACCAGCGCCACGGCCGCGAGAAGTTCTACGACCGCTTCATGCCGTTCCGTGGCGGCAAGAAGCACCAGCCGCAGGACAGCTATTCGTTGCGCTGCATCCCGCAGGTGCACGGCGCCGTGCGCGATGCGGTCGAGCAGGCCAAGCGCGTGCTGGAGATCGAACTCAACGCGGTAACCGACAATCCGCTGGTGTTCCCCGACAGGCAGGCCGAGCACGTCGAAGAGCAGGTGATCTCCGCCGGCCACTTCCACGGCATGCCGCTGGCGCTGGCGATGAGCTACGTGAAGGCGGCCATCCCGACGCTGGCGTCGATTTCCGAGCGCCGCCTCAACAAGCTGGTCGACCCGGCCACCAACGACGGACTGCCGGCGTTCCTGATCGGCAACGAGGACGGCACCGAGTCGGGCCACATGATCGTGCAGTACTCGGCGGCGGCCATCGTCAACGACCTCGCCAGCCGCGCGCACCCGGCCAGCGTGTTCTCGGTGCCGACCAGCGCGAACGCGGAAGACCATGTATCGATGGGCGCCAACGAGGCACGCCATGTGCTGGCGATGGTGCAGGACCTGGGCAAGGTGCTGGCGCTGGAGCTGTACACCGCCGCGCAGGCGCTCGACCTTCGCCGCGACATGATCAACGCCGCGCGTGCGCTGTCGGATCGCACGGATGCGGAAGGCCTGGCGGTGAAGGTGGCCGGTGGCCCGCAGGCCGGCGCGGAGGGGCGCGATACGTTCCTGGCCGAAGTCGAAGCGCTGCGCGCCGCGCTGGCGTCCAGCGCGGCCTTCCACCCCGGCCACGCCGTCGCCGCCGCGCACGCGGCGATCCGCGCGAAGATCCCGTTCCTCGACCGCGACCGCGCACTGGATGGCGAAGTCGCCACTGCGGTGCGGCTGGTGGAGTCGGGGGAGATCCTGGCGGCAGTCCGGAGCCGCTGAGGTCCAGGAAAAGTAGGTGTGGGAGCGACGTGAGTCGCGAGCTTTTTGCAGAGAGCCTTCGCGACTTACGTCGCTCCCACAACAGCGAAATTCTTTACAGGGTCCGCACGCAGTCCCGCCCTTCGGCCTTGGCCGCGTACAGCGCCTGGTCCGCAACCTGCAGCGCCGATTCCAGGCTGTCGCGCGCCTCCAGGTCGACGCAGTGCACGCCGATGCTGGCGGACACCGCGATGACCAGCTCGCCGCTCCGGCAGGGTTGCGCGCGCAAGGCCTGACGCAGTTCCTCGGCCACGACGCTCGCTTCGCCCAGGCCCATGCCGGGCAGGGCGGCGATGAATTCCTCGCCGCCGAACCGGGCCAGCAGCGCGCCGTGCGGCCGCAGCGTCTCGGCCAGCGTGTTCGACGTGCAGCGCAGGCAGTCGTCGCCGACCAGGTGGCCGTAGGTGTCGTTGATGCGCTTGAAGTGGTCCAGGTCGATCATCAGCAGCGAGATCGGCCGCTGCGAATTGCGCGACTGCGACAGCAGGTGTTCGAACGCCTCGCGGAAATGCGTGCGGTTGTAGAGGTCGGTCAGGCCGTCGAGGCGGCTGGATTCGCGCAGGCGGTGGTGCGCGCTTTCCAGTTCCGACATCGCCTGGCGCAGTTCGCCGGTCCGCTCGACGACCTGCGCTTCCAGCGAGTTCTTCGCGTCGCGCACGATGCGCTCGTTCTCGTTGCGCAGGGCCGCATACCGGTAGCCCAGCGCCACCGACAGCAGCAGCATCTCCAGCGCCGAGCCGATCTGCACGCCGTACTCGGTGATGAAGGTCTTCGGCAGCAGGCCGAACGCCAGCGCTACGAAGATGCCGGTGCCGAGCAGGAACATCGCCCAGGCCAGCAGGAACACCTTCGCGGGCCGGTAGCCGGTGCGCACCACCATCAGCGTGATCACCGCGATCCACACGATGCTGGGGAACACGGCCGCCGAGGCGATCGGCGTGGCCACGTGGTACGGCAGCTGCGTGGCCGCGATGCCCAGCAGCACGAAGAACGCGATGATGGCCTTGCTGATGCGGTCGCCCAGCCGCCATCGCGTGTTGAGGTCGAGGAACGTGCGGGCGAACTGCTGCATGCCGATCTGCGCCAGGCAGACCGAGAGCGGCACCGACTTGTCCGCCAGCCAGGTGGAATGCGGCCACAGGTATTCGAACCCCAGGCCGTTGAGGGTGAACAGCACCAGTCCGAATGCGCTGATGTGGAACAGGTACCAGAAGTAGCTGCCGTCGCGCAGCACCAGCCACAGCACCAGGTTGTAGAAGAACAGCGCCAGCAGGATGCCGTAGTAGATGCCGATGCCGAGTTGGCCGTCGCGCGAGAGTTCGGCGAAGGCGGCGGGCGTGTACAGGAACAGCGGCACCTGCATTGAACTCTGGCTCTGCACGCGCACCAGCAGGTCGACCTCTTCGCCGGTCGGCAGGTCGAGCCAGAAGTTGGGGTGGCGGTAGCGGATGCTGCGTTGCTCGAACGGGAAGCTGTCGCCACCCGCGTGATGCACGGTGCGGCCGTCCGGATAGCGCGCATACACGTCGATGCGGTCGCTGAGGGCGTACTGCTGCACCAGCAGCCAGCGCTGCTCGCGCGGGTTCTGGTTGGTCACGCGGACGTGGAACCAGAACGCGCCGGTCTGGAAGCCGAAGGAGGCATCGCCGTTGGGCAGCGGAACAAAGCGGCCGTCGTCCAGTTGCCGCTTCGCCCCTTCGACCGTCGTCGTGCCATCGGCGTCGTGCAGGTACGTGGTCTGGGGGGCGAGCGGGAGATAGCTGGCGTCGGCCGCGATGCGCGCCGGCGAGTCGCGGGCGTTCGCCACCAATGGGAAGCAGACCAGCAGCAGGAGCCAGAGCCCGGCGGCCAGTGTGCGGTGCTCGCGTGGCGTGGTGTGTGGTGACCGCATGCCCGTCCCCCCCGGGTTGCCCGCTGCGCGGTAGGTGCTCCGGCGTTCGGGCGTCCTTGGCAGTGTACTCATCGTCCGTGTCCGCTCCAGTCCATCGCGGGTCCCCGTCCTGTCCTGCCCAAGACAACGCAATCGACGCACGCATCCAGACAAGCGGCGGGTTGACGCTCCGCAACAATCCAATTAATGTACTAGCGTATTAATACATTGGATCGCCCGTTTACATGAAGCGCCGTCCCCACGACGACCCCCAGTCCGCCTCCGGCCCGCTGCAGGCGCTGTCCGAGGCGCTTGCCGCGCTGGGGCAGGCGCAGGAAGTGCGGGCCTTCCTGGAAGACCTGTGCACCCCGGCGGAACTGGAAGCCATGTCCGACCGCTGGCGGGTCGTGCCGCTGTTGCTGAAGGGCGTGCCGTACCGCGAGATCCACGACCTGACCCAGGTCAGCGTGACCACCATCGGCCGTGTCGCCCGCACGCTGGAGCGGGGGGCCGGTGGCTACGCCGCCGCCGTCCAGCGCCAGCAGGCCGCGACGTCCTCCGCTTCCCACTGAGTTCCCCCCATGAGTCCCTCCCTGACCCCCGCGACGCGCGAGCGTCTGCGCATCGCCATCCAGAAGAGCGGGCGGCTGGCCGAGCCGGCGCGCACGCTGCTCGCCGCCTGCGGCCTGAGCTGGCGCGAAAGCCGCGACAAGCTGTTCTGCTACGGCGAATCCCTGCCGGTGGACCTGCTGCTGGTGCGCGACGACGACATCCCCGGCCTGATCGCCGACGGTGTCTGCGATTTCGGCATCGTCGGCCGCAACGAACTGGACGAGCAGGCCGGCGAACGCGCCCTCAATGGGTTGCCGCAGGCCTACCGCGAACTGCGTCCGCTGGGTTTCGGCAGCTGCCGGCTGATGCTGGCGATCCCCGACAGCTGGGAATGGACCGGCCCCGAACAGCTGCAGGGCCTGCGCATCGCCACCAGCTATCCGTCCGTCTTGCGCCAGTGGCTGCAGGCGCGCGGCATCGACGCGGCGGTGGTGGAACTGTCCGGCTCCGTCGAGATCGCGCCGAAGCTGGGCACCGCCGACCTGATCTGCGATCTGGTTTCCAGTGGCGCCACGCTGGCGGCGAACCAGCTGAAGCCGGTGGAGACCCTGCTCGACAGCGAGGCCGTGCTCGCCGGTCCGGCGCGCGAGTTCGACGATGCCCGCGCCGGCCTGGCCGACATGCTGCTGCGTCGCCTGGATGGCGTGTTGAAGTTGAAGGACAGCAAGCTGCTGATGTTCCGTGCCGAGCGCGACACCGTGCCGGCGCTGTCGCGCCTGCTGACCGACAGCGAGGGCCTGGTCACGCTGCCGGGCGGCGAGGACGGTCCGCTGTCGCTGCAGGCGATGTGCCACGGCGCGGTCACCTGGCAGCGGCTGGAGGAACTGCAGCGCGCCGGCGCGCAGGGACTGATGGTGCTGTCGGTCGAGAGGTCGCTGGCATGACCGCGTCGCCCGCACCCGTGTACGACTGGACCGTGCTGGACGACGCCACGCGCGAGGCACTGCTCGCGCGTCCTGTGCAGACCGTCGCGCAACGCACTCGCGATGCCGTCGCCGGCCTGCTGGCCGATGTGCAGGCCCGTGGCGACGCGGCGCTGCGTGAGGTCACCGCGCGTTTCGATGGCGTGGAACTCGCGACGTTCGAGGTCAGCGAGGCAGAGTTCGCCGCCGCGCATACCGCCGTGCCTGCCGACCTGCGCCAGGCGATGCAGGAGGCCGCCGAGCGCATCGAGGCCTTCCATCGCGCCGGCATGGCGCAGCCCTATTCTGTGGAAACCGCGCCGGGCGTGGTGTGCGAGCGGATGATCCTGCCGATCCCGCGTGTGGGCCTGTACGTGCCCGCCGGCAGTGCACCGCTGCCGTCGACGGCGCTGATGCTGGGGATTCCGTCGCGCCTGGCCGGGTGCCGCGAAGTGGTGCTGTGCACGCCGCCGCGCAAGGACGGCACGGCCGATCCGGCGGTGCTGGTGGCTGCACAGCTGACCGGCGTGCGTTGCGTGTTCAAGCTGGGGGGCGCGCAGGCGATCGCCGCGATGGCGTTCGGCACCGACAGCGTGCCGGCCTGCGACAAGCTGTTCGGCCCAGGCAACAGCTACGTGACCGAAGCCAAGCAGCAGGTCGCGCAGTCCGGCGCCGCGGCCATCGACATGCCCGCAGGGCCGTCGGAAGTGCTGGTGATCGCCGATGCCGGCGCGGACGCGGCCTTCGTCGCGGCCGACCTGCTGTCGCAGGCCGAGCATGGCCCCGACTCGCAGGTGCTGCTGCTGTCCGATGACGAGGGTCTGATCGAACGCGTGCAGGCGGAACTTGCCACGCAGCTGGCGGAACTGGACCGCGCCGATATCGCGCGGCAGGCGCTGTCGGCATCGCGCCTGGTCAAGGTCGCGACGCTGGACGAGGCCTTCGCCATCAGCAACCGCTATGCGCCGGAACACCTGATCCTCGCGCTGCGCGATGCGCGCGCCTGGCTGGGTCGCGTGGAGGCGGCGGGTTCCGTCTTCCTCGGTGACTACACGCCGGAAGCATTGGGTGACTACTGCAGCGGCACCAACCATGTGCTGCCCACCAGCGGCGCGGCGCGTGCGTACAGCGGTGTCAGCGTGGCCAGCTTCCAGAATTTCGTCAGTGTGCAGTCGGCCAGTCGTGCCGGCATCGCCGCCATCGGTGACTGCGCAGTGACGCTGGCGCGCGCCGAAGGGCTGGATGCGCATGCCAATGCCGTCGCGTTGCGCCTGCGCAAGGCGGCAGCGTGAGCGCCGTGCTCTCCCTCGTCCGCCCTGACCTGCGCGACTTCGCCGGCTACAAGTCGGCACGCAGCGAGGCGCTGCGTGGCGATGTGTGGCTGAATGCCAACGAATCTGCCTGGGCCAATCCGGCCGATGGGGAGGGACGCAGCCGCCGCTATCCCGATCCGCAGCCCCCGGCGCTGCGCGCGCGGATGGCACAGCTGTACGGCGTTGCGTCGGAACACCTGCTGGTCGGGCGCGGCAGCGACGAGGCGATCGACCTGCTGGTGCGTGCGTTGTGCGTGCCGGGACAGGACGCCATCGTGATCACGCCGCCCGTGTTCGGCATGTATGCCGTCTGCGCACGGCTGCAGGGCGCACGCATTGTCGAGGTACCGCTGGTCGACGGCGAAACCGGTTTCATCGCCGATCTCGACGCCATCCGCGAGGCGGTCTTGGGGCAGGGCGCCAAGATCGTGTTCCTGTGTTCGCCCTCGAACCCGGCCGGCTCGGCCATTCCGCACGACGGCATCTCGGCGTTGGCGCGTGCGCTGGACGGCAAGGCACTGGTGGTGGTGGACGAGGCTTATGGTGAGTTCGCCGATGGCCCGTCCGCCACGACGCTGCTGGACACGCAGGCGAACGTGGCCGTGCTGCGGACGCTGTCGAAGGCACATGCGCTGGCCGCCGCGCGCATCGGCGTGGTGATCGGCGATGCCGACCTGATTGCGGTGCTGCAACGCTGCCAGGCACCGTATCCGGTGCCGACGCCCTGCGCCGACGTGGCGCTGGAAGGCCTGTCCGACGCTGCGCTGACGCAGACGCGCGAACGCGTCGCGCTGGTACGCAGCGAACGCGCGCGCCTGCATGCAGCGCTCGAAAGGACTGCCGGTGTCCGTCGCGTCTACGCTTCGCAGGGCAACTACCTGCTGGCGCGCTTCGACGATGCCGAGCGCGCCTTCCGCACGCTGCTCGCTGCCGGTGTCGTGGTTCGCGACCAGCGTGCCGCCCCCCAGCTCGGAGACGCACTGCGCATCACCGTCGGCTCGCCGGTCCAGAACGATCGCGTGCTGTCCGCCCTGGGCGAGGACGCTGCAGGAGGGGCTTCAGCCCCGACCGGTTTGGTCGTCGTCGGGGCTGAAGCCCCTCCTACCGAAACCATGTCATGACGCCAATCCTTTTCATCGACCGCGACGGCACCCTGATCGAGGAGCCCGAAGACTTCCAGATCGATGCCTACGAGAAGGTGCGCTTTGTCGCCGGTGTCATCCCGGCGCTGCTGAAGCTGCGCGATGCGGGCTACCAGTTCGTCATCGTCAGCAACCAGGACGGACTGGGCAGCGAGCAGTACCCGCGCGCCAGTTTCGATGGCCCGCAGGCACTGATGATGCAGGTGTTCGAAAGCCAGGGCATCCGCTTCCGCGACGTCCTGATCGACGAAAGCTGGCCGCACGAGAACAAGCCCACGCGCAAGCCCGGCATCGGCCTGATGGTGCCGTACCTGCAGGACCGCAGCATCGACTGGGCGCGCTCGGGCATGGTCGGCGACCGGCCGACCGACATCCAGTTCGCCGACAACCTGAAGATCCGCGGCTTCCAGCTGAAGACCGCGCAGTTCGGCGGCGAGTGGGACTGGGTCGGCATCGCGCACGAACTGGCCGATGCGCCGCGCCGTGCCGTGGTCCAGCGCGATACGAAGGAAACGAAGATCCGCGTCGAGGTGGACCTCGACCGCGTGGCCGAACCGGTCGCGAAGACCGGCCTGCCATTCTTCGACCACATGCTGGAACAGATCGGCAAGCACGGCGGCTTCGCGCTGGACGTGCGCGCCGATGGCGACCTGCATATCGATGAACACCACACGGTCGAGGACACCGGCCTCGCCTTGGGGCAGGCGCTGAAAGAGGCGCTGGGCGACAAGCGCGGCATCGGCCGCTATGGCTTCACCCTGCCGATGGACGAGACGCTGGCCAGCGCTGCGCTCGACTTCAGTGGTCGGCCGTACTTCGTCTTCAACGGCGAATTCAAGCGCGAGCGGGTCGGCGACCTGCCGACCGAACTGGTGCCGCACTTCTTCCGCTCGCTCTGCGACGCGTCCGGCCTGAATCTCAACCTGAAGGTGGAAGGCGACAACGACCATCACAAGGTCGAGGCCAGCTTCAAGGCACTGGCGCGTGCATTGCGCCAGGCGGTGAAGCGCGAAGGCGCCGAACTTCCGACGACCAAAGGTGCGCTCTGATGAAGGTCGTGCTGGTCGACGCCGGTGGCTCCAACATCGGGTCGGTGCGCTACGCCCTGCAGCGCCTGGGAGTGGACGCGGAACTGACGGGCGATGCACAGGCGATCCGCGATGCGGACCGGGTGATCCTGCCCGGCGTCGGCGCAGCGGCGGTCTGCATGGCGCGGTTGAAGGAGCTGGGACTGGTCGACGTGTTGCGCACGCTCGACACGCCGCTGCTCGGTGTCTGCGTGGGCGTGCAACTGCTGTTCGCGCACTCCGAAGAGGATGACACACCCTGCCTCGGCCTGTTGCCGGGACAGGTGCGCAAGCTGGCAGTGTCCACCGGCATCCGCGTGCCGCACATGGGCTGGAACACGCTGCAGCGCACCCGTGATGCTTCATTGCTGGACGGCATCGCCGACGGCGATCACGCCTACTTCGTCCACAGCTATGCGGCACCGGTCGACGACGACTGCCTGTGCAGCAGCGACCACGGCCAGCGCTTCGCCGCGGTGGTGCAGCGTGGCAACGTGGCCGGTGCGCAGTTCCACCCGGAACGTTCGGGTGCGGTGGGCGCGCGATTGTTGAAGAACTTCATCGAGTACGGACTGCAATGACCGGTTTCACCGTGTATCCCGCCATCGACGTGCGCGACGGCCGCGTCGTGCGCCTGGCGCAGGGCGACTATGCGCGCGAGACGCGCTACGAAGGCACGCCGCTCGAGGTCGCATCGCGCTATGCCGAACAGGGCGCGGATTGGCTGCACCTGGTCGATCTGGACGCCGCCCGTGCCGGCGGCTATACGCTGGCGCCGCTGCTGGGCGAGATCGCGCGGCACACGCGGCTGAAGGTGCAGACCGGCGGTGGCGTCCGTCAGCGCGACGACGTGGCCCGCATCCTCGATGCGGGCGCCGACCGCGTGGTGATTGGTTCGCTGGCGGTCCGCGAGCCGGAGACCGTGCTGGCCTGGCTGGCCGAATTCGGCAGCGAGCGCATCACCGTGGCGCTGGATTCGCGCCGCGACCGCGACGGCATCTGGCGCTTGCCCGTGCATGGCTGGACCGAAACGGCATCGGAAACGCTGGACGAACTCGCGCTGCGCTACGCCGACGCCGGCCTGCACCACCTGCTGTGCACCGATATTGCACGCGACGGCATGCTGACCGGCTCGAACCTGGCGCTCTACGCCTACCTGCACGATACCGTGCCGTCGCTGGCAGTGCAGGCATCGGGGGGCGTCAGCGCAGTAGCCGACGTGGTGGGCGCACGTGACGCCGGATGCGCCGGCATCGTGCTCGGGCGCGCCTTGCTGGAAGGACGCTTCACGCTGCCGGAGGCGCTGGCATGCTGAGCCGGCGCATCATCCCGTGCCTGGACGTGCGCGAAGGACGCGTGGTCAAGGGCGTGAAGTTCCGCGACCACGTGGACATGGGCGACATCGCCGACCTGGCGCTGCGGTACCGCGACGAGGGCGCGGACGAACTGGTGTTCTACGACATCAGCGCCAGTCCCGAAGGACGTTCGGTGGACTACGCCTGGATCGAGCGGGTTTCGCGCCTGCTCGACATCCCGTTCTGCGTCGCCGGCGGCATCCGCAGTGTCGAGACGGCGCGGCGCGTGCTTTACAGTGGCGCCGACAAGGTGTCGGTGAATACGCCGGCGCTGGAACGCCCCGCGCTGATCGGCGAACTGGCCGAGGCCTTCGGCGTGCAATGCGTGGTGGTCGGCGTCGATTCGATCCTCGAGGCGGACGGTGAGTGGCGCGTACGCCGCTACACCGGCGACCCGTCGAAGATGCAGGGCGCGGGGCTGAGGACACTGGACTGGGTGGTGCAGGCGCAGCGGCTGGGTGCGGGCGAGATCGTGTTGAATTGCATGGACCAGGATGGCGTGCGCCGCGGCTACGATCTGTCGCAGCTCAAGGCGGTTCGTGCCGTGTGCGAGGTGCCGTTGATCGCGTCCGGCGGCGCGGGCGAGGTGGAGCATTTCGCGGACGTGTTCGCGCAGACGGACGTGGACGGCGCGCTCGCGGCCAGCGTGTTCCACAGCGGACACATCAGGATTCCCGCGCTGAAGCGCGCATTGGCAGAGCAGGGCATCGAGGTGCGACGTGGCGAATGACAACGGATCGTCCGGTTTCGATCCGGGCCGGCTTGACTGGGGCAAGGGCGATGGCCTGCTGCCTGTCGTGGTGCAGGACGCGTCGAACCTGCGCGTGCTGATGCTGGGCTACATGAACCGTGAAGCGCTGGAAGCCACGCTCGCCAGCCGGCGCGTGACGTTCTTCAGCCGCAGCAAGCAGCGCCTGTGGACCAAGGGCGAAAGCTCGGGCCATGTGCTGGACCTGGTGTCGGTCGATGCCGACTGCGACGACGACACGCTGCTGGTGCTGGCGCACCCGCAAGGACCCACCTGCCATCTGCAGCGCGCCAGTTGCTTCCCGTCTGCGCCTTCGGCGTTCCTGTCGGACCTGGACGCGCTGGTCGCGCGGCGCGAGCGCGAGCGACCTGCGGACAGCTATACGACGCGCCTGTTCGAATCCGGCACACGCCGCATCGCGCAGAAGGTGGGCGAAGAGGGTGTCGAGACCGCGCTGGCGGCGGTCGCGCAGGACGAAACCGCCCTGCTCGGCGAGAGCGCCGACCTGCTGTACCACCTGACCGTCCTGCTGCGCGCGCGCGGCCTGTCGCTGGCCGATGCGGTCGACGTGCTGCGCGAGCGACACGGAGCCTGAAGCGTTCCCGGTAGAGGGCGTGGGAGCGACGTAAGTCGCGAGCTTCTTCGTGGGGCCGTCTGGCATCCTCATCGCGGGCGATCACCGTCGCGGTTCCTGTCGCACCTACAAGGAAACCGCCCCTGCGCCATAATCCGCCGGTCGCCCCCGCTGGAGTCGCCGTGCGCGCTTCGCTGACCGTCTTGCTGCTGGCCTGCCTGGCCGTCCCCGCCCATGCGCTGCCGCCGCCCTGCAGCAGCGGCTTTGTCTTCGAGGACCGCAACGGCAACGGCGTGCGCGATGCCGGCGAACCCGGCATCCCCGGCATCAAGGTCTCCGACGGCGTGCAACTGGTCACCACCAGCGCGGACGGCGGGTACGACGTGCCGTACGAGGACGGTCGCACGCTGTTCGTCGTCAAGCCGGCCGGCTACGACGTGTCGGTGCGGCCGGACGGCATGCCGGATTTCTGGCACAACCGGCAGTACCACAAGGGCCCGGCGCTGAAGTACGGCGGCACTCCGCAACGCCAACCGGGCTGCAGGCATTTCGGCCTGCGTCCGCGTGGCGAAGCGACAACTGCCGGTGAATTCGAGGCCCTCTTGCTGGCCGACAGCCAGACCGCCTCGGTGCAGGACGTGGACTACTACTGGCGCGACATCGTGCAACCGCTGGTGGGCAAGCACGGCGCGTCGCTGGGGCTGACGCTGGGCGACATCGTCAACGACGACCTGGCGCTGTATCCCGAGATGCTGCGCACGACGATGAGCCTGCAGGTGCCGTGGCTGTTCATTCCCGGCAACCATGACCTCGATTTCGATGCCGCCAGCGACGCGGATTCGCTGCGTACGTTCCGCCACCACCTGGGGCCGGACACGTTTGCATGGGAAGAGGACGCGGTGACCTTCATCGGGCTGGACGACATCATCTACCGGCCGGGCGAGTCGCCGTCCTACCTGGGCGGACTGCGCGAGGATCAGTTCGCCTTCCTGCAGGCGTACCTGCCGACCGTGCGCAGGGATCGCCTGCTGGTGATCGGCGTGCATATCCCGTTCTTCGAGGAGGGCGCGCGTGGGTTCCGCGCGGCGGATCGCGAGCGGCTGTTCGCGCTGCTGAGGGATTTTCCGCACGTGCTGCTGCTCAGTGGGCATACCCACACGCAGCGTCACTGGTACCACGATGCCGCCACCGGCTGGCACGGCACGCAGCCGCTGCACGAGTACAACGTCGGCGCGGCCTGTGGTGCGTACTGGTCGGGCGTCAAGGATGCGGCGGGTATTCCGGACAGCACCATGGCCGACGGCACGCCGAATGGCCATGCGCGCTTGCGCGTGCGGAAGGGCGGCGAGTACACGCTGTCGTGGCATGCGGCGCGCGCGAAGGACGACAGCGGCATTGGCCTGCATGCACCGAACGTCCTCCGCAAGGGGGCGTACCCGGCCTGGGGCGTCTACGCGAACGTCTACATGGGCGAGGCGGACACGCGGGTGGAGTACCGGGTCGACGGCGGCGAGTGGAAGGCGATGAAGCGCGTCGAGCAGCCCGATCCATCGCTGCTGGTGGAGAACATGCGCGACGACCTGGCCGACGCACTGCGTGGCTACGACCGCTCCCCCGAAGCCGAACCGTCGCATCACCTGTGGCGCGGCGCACTGCCCACCGATCTTGCCGAGGGCGAGCATCGCGTGGAGGTCCGTGCCTTCGACCGCTGGCGCGGCGAGACCACCGCCCACACGAGCTACCGTCTGCAGACCGCCACACCCTGACCATGGCCAGCCCGGACCTGCCCATCGAGCACTTCGCCGATCCGGCCGCGTGGGAATGCTGGCTGGAACGTCATCCGCAGTCGTCAGGCGTGTGGCTGAAGATCGCCAAGAAGGACACCGGCATTCCGTCGGTGACGTATCCCGAAGCGCTCGACGTCGCGCTGTGCCATGGCTGGATCGACGGGCAGAAGAAGGGCTTCGACGCGCAGTTCTTCCTGCAGCGCTTTACGCCGCGTCGCGCGCGCAGCACCTGGTCGAAGATCAACGTGGCGAAGATCGACACCTTGAGCGCGGCGGGCCGCATGCGGCCGGCGGGACTGCGCGAAGTCGAAGCCGCGAAGGCGGACGGACGCTGGGACGCGGCCTACGACGGCGCGAGGTCGATGGACGTGCCGCCCGAGCTGGCGAAGGCGCTGGCCAGAAACCGCAAGGCCAAGGCGTTCTTCGACACGCTGGACAAGACCAACCGCTATGCCGTGTGCTGGCGCGTGCAGACGGCAGTGAAGCCGGAAACGAAGCAGGCGCGGGTGGAGAAGCTGGTCGCCATGCTTGCCCGGGGCGAGAAGATCCACGGGTGAGGGGCTGCCGACAGGCGGTGGCCTGGCCGGTCCCGGTGCGTTTCAGCGTGGGGTAGCATGATGCCGTCAGGGGGCGGCGACAGGGGGTTTCGATGTTCCAGTGTTTTGATTCCGGTTTGCCCGTGGGCAAGCTGGACCGCGTTCCGTTCACCTTCAAGCATCGCCTGCTGGACCATCCGGCGCTGACCATGGAGGGACTGGCCGAGTCGCTGCCGCAGTTGTCCCCGGAGTGCATCACCTACTCCAAGGGCCTGTCCGACCTGTCGATCAACTTCGACCGCGCGCATCTCGAGCACGGCAATGGCCTCAGCCTGCGCGAGACCATCGAGACGATACGCACCTCCAACTCGTACATCGCGGTGCGCGACCCGGTAGCGCACCCGGCGTTCCGCGACCTGTACGAGTCCCTGCGCGCCGAGATGACGGAACTGCAGCGCCAGAGCGGCAACTCGCAGGCGATCCACGAACCGCGCATGTGGCTGTTCATCGCATCGCCCAATGCAATGACGCCGTTCCACTTCGACCGCTATTCGAACGTGCTCATGCAGATCCGCGGCAGCAAGGAAGTGGCCGTATTCCCGAACTTCCGGCCCGACATCGTGCCGGTGGACATCTGCGAGGCCTACATGGACCGCAAGGAAGTGCAGGCACCCTGGCACCCGGACCTGGACGCGCATGCGATCAAGTTCGATTTCCGGCCGGGCGATACGCTGCATATTCCCTACACCTCCGGCCACTACGTGAAGAACGGACCGGAGGATGTGTCGATCTCGCTGTCGTTCTTCTTCCAGACCGACGAAACGCTGCGCTGGACGCGGGCGATGCAGTTCAACCATCGCGTCCGCAAGCGCGTGCAGCGCTTCGGCGTGACGCCGTCGCCTGTCGGGCATAACCGGTATGTGGACGGCGCAAAGGCCAGGGCGCTGCCGCTGCTGTCGATGATGTGGAGGCTGGCCAGCTGAAACCCCGCAAGCCCTGAAACGCGGAACGCCCCTCGTCGAGGGGCGTTTCCTGTGAGGACCTGGCGGGCGAGCGGAGGCTGGCGGGCTGGGTTCACATGGCTGGCTGGCGGATGGCTGGCTTGCGACGTGGCGCGCAGTCTAGGCAATCGCGCAACGCCGTGCAGGAACGCGAATCGCTCTCACCGCGACGCACGGCTGGCGCGGACGCTCAGCCACGCGCCGGCCAGCAGCAGGACGACCGCCACCGCCTGTATCCAGTGCGCCTCCGCACGGCCCGATGCCACCAGCAGCAGGGTGGACAGCAGCGGCGCGAGGTAGGACAGGCTGCCGAGCAGGGCGATGTCGCCGTGCTTGGTGCCGTGGTCCCACAGCCAGAACGCCGCGCCCACCGGCCCGATGCCCATCAGCAACAGCACGACCCACTGGCCCGCGGTCGGCACGACGGTCTGTTCGCTGAGCAGGTGCGCGACCGTGCCCAGCACGGCGACCCCCGCACAGCCCACGGTGATGGCCGCGGTGGGCACGTCGGCGTAGCGGCGATTGAGCACCGAATACAGCGACCAGATCAGCGCCGCGCCCAGTGCCGCGAGATAACCCGGAACGTGGGCGGGTTCGACCTGCAGACCACGGCCGCGGGTGACCAGCAGGACAGCAGCGACCAATCCGAGCGCGGTGCCCAGCCATTGGCCCGGCCGCACCGCGACGCCGCCGATGAGGCCCGCGAACACCACGATCAGCAGCGGCCACAGGTAGTTCAGCAGGTTGGCTTCCACCGCCGGCGCGCGTTTCAGCGCGATGAAGTACAGCGCGTGGTAGCCGAACAGCGCGAACGTCGACAGCGCGAGCGCAGGCAGTGGCTGACGCAGCTCACGCCAGCCTGCGGTGCCGCGCAGCGTGGCGCGGACCAGCCCCAGGACGGCGGCAATGCCGAAGCCGATCGCCAGTACCTGGAATGGCGGCAGGTTGCCGGTCGCCGTCGTGAGCAGGGCCAACGACGCCCACAGCAGGATCGCGACCAGCCCGACCAGCGTGGCCTGTCGCTGCGCGGCGGCGCCGTTCACGCGGTAGGCAGCGGAATGTCGGCGAAGGACACGACGCGTGCGTGCCCGCGCGATGCGTCGCCGGTCCGCGGCTGCGGGTAGTCGTCGAGCCGGTCCACCAGCTGCGTCTGCAGGCCGGCCTCGCGCGCAGCGTCCAGTTCCTCGACGACGTCGGACAGGAACAGGATGCGCTCAGGTGCGATGCCGATGCGGTCCGCGATCGTGCGGTAGCTGTCGGCCTCGCGCTTGCCGCCGATCTCGGTGTCGAACCAGCCGGAGAACAGCGGCGTCAGGTCGCCCGCATCGCTGTGGCCGAAGAACAGCTTCTGTGCCGGCACGGAGCCGGACGAGTACACGTAGAGCGGATAGCCCTGCGCATGCCAGTCGCGCAGCGCCGGCGCGGCGTCGGGATAGATGTGCGCGGCGAAGTCGGCATCGCGGTAGCCGGCTTCCCAGATCAGGCCCTGCAGCGCCTTCAGCGCGGTGTGCTTGCGGTCCTGGTCGATCCAGCCCTGCAGCGTCTCGACGATGACGTCGTCGCTGCAGATGCTGCCGTGTTCCGTGGCCACCACGTCCAGCCAGCGGCGGACGTCCGGTTCCTGCCCGTGCTCGCGCACGAAGCCGGGCAGGGCACGCCGCGCATACGGGAACAGCACGTCCTTCACGAACGAGATGCTGCTGGTGGTGCCTTCGATGTCGGTGAGGATGGCGGAAACGGGCATGGGATTCCTGTAGAGCGGAGCTCGCTCCGCTGCGCTTGTTCGGACGGTTGTGCAGCCGGGCAAGCCCGGCTCTGGACGGTCAATGGCCGTCGGTCAGGCCTTCGTAGCGCGGGAACTGCTGCGCCAGCGTGGTGCCGGTGAAGTGGCCCACCCAGCCGTCCGGCTCGGTGAAGAAGCGGATGGCGACGAAGCTCGGTTCCGGCCCCATGTCGAACCAGTGCAGCGTGCTGTCGGGCACGCCGATCAGGTCGTCCTTCACGCACTCGACCTCGTAGACCTTGTCGCCCAGGTGCAGGGTGAACAGGCCCGAGCCGGCCACGAAGAAACGCACTTCGTCTTCCTTGTGGTAATGCTCGTCGAGGAACTTGGCGCGCATCGCCTCGCGCTGCGGGTTGTCCGGCGCGATGCTGACCACGTCGACGGTCTTGAATCCGCGCTCGGCGACCAGCCGGTCGATGTCGGCGCGGTAGGCGTCGATCACGTCCTCCGGCGAAGCACCGGGCGCGATCGCCTTGCTGGCTTTCCAGCGTTCGAAGGTCACGCCGAGCTTCTTCAGTTCGGTGGCGATGAAGTCGGGGTCGTAACTGGCGAACTCCGGCGTGGCCGGGTCGGATTCGTTGAAGATGCGCAGGCGGCTCATGGCGATGGCGTGAGGCGGCGAGGGGGACGCTAGGGTAGCAAACCCGGTCCCTGCGCCCTGTTGCAACATCGGAACGGCGCGATAACCGCCGGTTATCAGCGCCGGCAGCCGAGCTTGCGCAGCTCCAGTTCCGCGGCGAACAGGAACTCGAACGCCTCCAAGTGGCGGCGTGCTTCGGCCATCGTGCGGCCCCACGCATACAGGCCGTGGCCGTCGATCAGGTAGCCCCACAGCGGCTGGCTGTCGAGCAGCGCGTCGACCTGCGCGGCCAGCGTGGGCATGTCCTGGGTGTTGGCGAACACCGGCACGTCAATGGCCATCTCGTGCGTGCTGTTGCCGTGGAAGGCCTTCAGCAGCTCGAAGCCTTCCAGGCGGACGTGGCCGGCGCCGGCGAACAGGCGCGACGCCACGGTCTGCACCAGCGAATGGGTGTGGAGCACGCAGCCGATCTCGGGGTAGCGGCGGTACAGCTGCGTGTGCAGCAGCGTTTCCGCAGACGGGCGATGGTCGCTCCCGACCGCCTTGCCGTCGAAATCCACCACCATGATGTCCCCCTCAACCAGACGCCCCTTGTCGCGGCCGGAAACGGTGATCGCGGCATGCCGCTCGTCCAGCCGCTGCGAGAAATTGCTGCTGGTGGCCGGCGTCCAGCCCAGCTGCGCCAGTTCGCGCACGTTGGAAATGATGGACTGCGCGCGGTCGCGCAGCTGGTCGGCGTCGTAGGGCAGGGTGTTCATGCCGCGCATTCTAGCGGAAGGCCCGCGGCGCCCCTGTCGATTGATCCAGCGCAATGCGGCCGCCGGTCGCCGCGCGGAGACTGGCTACTCCCTTCCGCAGGTACCCAGCCGATGAGCCACGATGCCTCCCGCCGCCGCTTCCTGACCACCACCCTGACTGCCGCGGCCGTAGCGCCGCTGGCCTGGCACAGCCTGCGTGCCGACGCCGCCGCACCGGCCGCGTTGCCGAAGCTGGATGCCGCCAATCCCACCGCCAAGGCGCTGGCCTATACCGACAATGCGGCGACCGCCAAGCATCCCAAGCACAAGGCGGGCGACCATTGCGCGAACTGCAATTTCTTCAAGGCCGCCGCGGGCCAGGCCTACGGCCCCTGCACACTGTTCCCCAAGAACTCGGTGGCCGCGGCTGGCTGGTGCAGTGCCTGGGCCAGGAAGCCCTGACAGGACGTGAAAAAAAAGCGCGGCCTGGCCGCGCTTTTTTCACCCCCGGAGCCGGGTTCAGCGCTTGCCGCGCAGGCGGCTGTGGCGGAAGCCGTAGAGGAAGTAGATCAGGAAGCCGACCGCGGTCCACACCGCCATCAGCATCCAGTTGTGGGCGGTCATCGCCGACAGCAGCGCCAGGCAGCTCAGCACGCCCAGGGAGCAGACCAGCCACGCCATCGGGATGCGGAACGGCCGCGGCAGGTCGGGTTGCGTGCGGCGCAGGACCAGCACGCCGACGCACACCGAGGCGAAGGCGATCAGGGTGCCCATCGAGGTCAGTTCGCCCAGCACGTCGAGCGGGAACAGCGCCGCCAGCAGGGCGATGCCGATGCCGGTGATCACCGTATTGATGTGCGGCGTGCGGTACTCCGGATGGATCTTGGTGAACACCGGCGGCAGCAGACCGTCGCGGCCCATGATCATGAAGATGCGCGGCTGGCCGATGATCATCACCAGCACCACCGACGACAGACCGATCAGGGCGCCGATTTCCACGATCACGCGCAACCAGCCGAGCTGGGGATGCGCGGCGACCGCGGTCACCACCGGCTCCGCGGTGCCCAGCGCGGTGTAGGGCACCAGGCCGGTCATCACGGCCGCCATGCCGATGTACAGGAGGGTGCAGATCACCAGCGAAGCCAGCATGCCGATCGGCAAATCCTTCTGGGGACGATGCGACTCCTGCGCCGCCACCGAGACCGCTTCGAAGCCGATGTAGGCGAAGAACACCATCGCCGCGCCGCGCAGCACGCCGTCCCAGCCGAACTTGCCCGGCCCCTCGTTCGCGGGAATGAAGGGCTGCCAGTTGCCCGGATCGACATACTTCCAGCCGGCGACGATCACCAGCACGATCAGGCCCGTCTTGAGGACCACCATCGCCATGTTCATGGCCGTGGATTTACGGATGCCGACGTAGCACAGCCAGGTCAGCAGCAGCACGATCGCCGCGGCGGGAAGATTGGCGATTGCACCGGTGGGGCGCAGCTGCGCGTCCAGCGGCGCGCTGACCAGCGCCTGTGGCAGATAGATGTTGAAGTGTTCTAGCAGGCTCAGGAAATACCCGGTCCAGCTGACCGCCACCGCCGAGGCGGACACGCCGTATTCCAGCACCAGCATCCAGCCGATGAACCAGGCGGCCAGTTCGCCCAGCGTGGCGTAGGTATAGGTGTAGGCGCTGCCGGACACCGGCACCATCGCCGCGAACTCGGCATAGGCCAGCGCGCAGAAGGTGCAGCACAGCGCGGCCAGCACGAACGACAGCATGATCGCCGGGCCGGCATGGTTGGCCGCGGCCTGGCCGGTAATGACGAAGATGCCACCGCCGATCACGGCGCCGATGCCCAGCGCGGTCAGGCCCCAGGGGCCGAGCGTGCGGCGCAGGCTGAGCCCTTCGGCCTCTTCATGGGCGGCGTGGGGATGTTTGGTGGACAGGAGCTGTCGGAGCATCGTGCGTGGTCTCGGAGCGGTGTCGAGGTATGCCATCAAAAAAGGCCGGCGGTACGGCCGCCGGCCTTCCGGTGGATCAGGTCGGCTGCCTGAGTTTGCTGTTCCAGAAGCCGTAGGTGAAGTAGACCACCAGGCCGAGGATCGTCCAGCCCACGAAGATCTTCCAGTGCTCGACGAAGGGCTGCCAGAACAGGTAGAGGCACGCGACCACGCCCAGCGGACAGATCACGATGGCCATCGGCACCTTGAACGGGCGCGGCATCTCGGGGCGCGTGTAGCGCAGGATCAGCACGCCGGCGCACACGGTGGCGAACGCGAGCAGGGTGCCCATCGACACCAGTTCGCCCAGCACGTTGAGCGGCATCAGGCCGGCCAGCGCGGCGGCCAGCACGCCGACGATGATGGTGCCGACGTAGGGCGTGCGGTACTTGGGGTGCACCCGGCCGAAGAACTTCGGCATCAGGCCGTCCTTCGCCATGCTGTAGAAGATGCGTGGCTGGGCCATCAGCATCACCAGGATGACCGAGGAGAGGCCGGCGATCGCGCCGATCTCCACCGCCGTCTTCAGCCAGGCCAGGTTCGGGTAGGGCTCCAGCGCGGTGGCGACCGGCTTTGCGGTCCCCAGCAGCGTGTAGTTGGTCATGCCGGTCAGCACGGCGCACACGATGATGTAGATGACGGTGCAGATGGCCAGCGAACCGAGGATGCCGACCGGCATGTCGCGCTGCGGATTCTTGGCTTCGCCGGCCGCCGTGGAGACCGCGTCGAAGCCGATGTAGGCGAAGAACACGATGGCGGCCGCGCGGGTCACGCCTTCGAACCCGAACTTGCCCGGGCCTTCGTTGGCCGGGATGAACGGCGTCCAGTTGGCCGGGTCGATGTACGTGGCGCCGATGCCGATGAACAACACGATCACCGTGACCTTGATCGCCACCACGATGGCGTTGACGAAGGCCGACTGGGTGATGCCCACGTAGCACAGGCCGCTGATGGCGGCGACGATGGCGATGGCCGGCAGGTTGAGGATCGACCCCGTTGCGATGAAAGTGTGGCCGTCCCAGTTGATCGGCGCCTGCGCCAGTTCGGTCGGGAAGGGCAGGTGCAGCGTGGTGGTCAGGAAGCTGATCAGATAGCCGGACCAGCCCACGGCCACGGTGGCCGAGGCGAACAGGTATTCCAGCACCAGGCACCAGCCGATGAACCAGGCCACGAACTCGCCCAGGGTGGCGTAGGAATAGGAGTAGGCACTGCCGGAGACCGGCATCAGCGCGGAAAACTCGGCATAGCACAGGCCGGCCAGGGCACAGGCGAAGCCGGCCATGACGAAGCTCAGCATGATCGCGGGGCCGGCGTGGTTGGCCGCTGCCTGGCCGGTCAGCACGAAGATGCCCGCGCCGATCACCGCGCCCACGCCCAGCAGCACCAGGTGCTTGGCGGTCAGCGTCCGTTTCAGGGTGGCTTCGCCGTCCAGGCTGCCTTCGAAGGGTTCACCGGCATCGACGTGGCCTGCCGGCGCGACCGGCTTGACCCTGAACAGAGCTTTGAGCATTCGCAGCGTCCCCTTGAAAGACTGGATGCCGACGAAGAACTCCGCCGGGCGGTGGCAACGGTCATGGAGGCGGCCCCCATGGAAGGCCGTACCTTGCCAAAGCGGGCGGGGGATCACAAGCGCGGGTGCAGCATGACCGGCGATAATCGCGGCCCATCGCCCGCCTTCGAAGAGAAAACCACGCCGTGTCAGTCGCTCATGCCGTCCTCCGCGAACAGTTGGCCACCTACGGACGACGCTGGCCTGCCGAAACCGGGGTGGTGGGCCAGTTCCTCGCCCTGCTCGACGAGCCTGCCGATCCCTTCGTCCGGGAGCGGCTGGAAGGCCACCTGACCGGCGGCGCGTGGCTGGTGAGTGCGGATGGACGCCGTACCCTGCTGACCCACCACCGAAAACTGGGGCGCTGGCTGCAACTGGGCGGCCATGCGGACGGCGACAGCGACATGGCGCGCGTCGCGCTGAAGGAAGCGGAAGAGGAGTCGGGCCTGTCGGACCTGTCCGTGGAGGGCGACATCTTCGACCTCGACCGCCACTGGATACCCGAGCGCAAAGGCGTGCCCGGCCACTGGCACTACGACGTGCGCTACGTGGTTCGCGCCAACGGCAGTGAGGACTATGTGGTCAGCGAGGAATCGCTGGACCTGGCCTGGCGCGAGATCGGACCGATCGCGGACGAGCCGGACGAATCCCTCAGCCGCATGGCGCGCAAGTGGCTGGCACGGAGTACCGCGTAGGGTGGGCCTTGGCCCACCGTCCTGGACGCATCAATAGAGCACGCGCACCCGCAGCGTGCCGTCGATCGCCGCCATCGCATCGCGCAGGCTGGCGGTCTGTTCCTCGTCCGCGGTCACGTCGATGACCACGTAGCCGACCTTCGGGTCGGTGCGCAGGAACTGGCCGTCGATGTTGATACCACGGTCGCGGAAGATGTCGTTGATCTGCGACAGCACGCCCGGCACGTTGCGGTGGATGTGCAGGATGCGGCGGCTGCCCTCGTGGCCGGGCAGGGTCACCTCGGGGAAGTTCACCGACGACAGCGTGCTGCCGTTGTCGCTGTAGCGCACCAGCTTGGCCGCCACTTCGATGCCGATGTTGTCCTGCGCCTCCAGCGTGCTGCCGCCGACGTGCGGGGTGAGGATGACGTTGTCGAGGCCGCGCAGCGGCGACTCGAACAGCTCCGCATTGCCCTTGGGCTCCAGCGGGAACACGTCCACCGCCGCGCCGCCGAGCTTGCCGGCCTTCAGTGCGTCGGCCAGCGCGTCGATGTCGACCACGGTGCCACGCGACGCGTTGATCAGGTGCGCGCCGGGCTTCATCCGGGCGATCTGTGCCGCGCCGAACATGTCCTTGGTGGCCGCCGTCTCCGGCACATGCAGCGTCACCACGTCGCTCTGCGCCAGCAGGTCGTCCAGGCTCACGGCCGAACGCGCATTGCCGAGCGACAGCTTGGTCTCGATGTCGTGGAAGAGCACGTGCATGCCCAGCGCTTCGGCCAGCACGCCGACCTGGGTGCCGATGTGGCCGTAGCCGATGATGCCCAGCGTCTTGCCGCGCACTTCGTGGCTGCCCGCGGCCGACTTGCTCCAGCCGCCGCGGTGGCATTCGGCGTTCTTCTGCGGAATACCGCGCATCAGCAGGATGGCTTGCGCGATGACCAGTTCGGCCACGCTGCGCGTGTTGGAGTAGGGCGCATTGAAGACCGGGATGCCGGCCAGTTCCGCCGCGTCCAGGTCCACCTGGTTGGTGCCGATGCAGAAGCAGCCCACCGCGATCAGGCGGCGCGCCTGCGCCAGCACATCCTCGCTCAGGTGGGTGCGCGAGCGGATGCCGACGATGTGCGCCTCGGCGATGCGGCGCTTCAACTCGTCTTCCGGCAGCGACTTCTCGTGGAACTCGATCTGCGAATAGCCGGCCGCGCGGAACGTCTCGACGGCCGTCTGACTGACCCCCTCCAGCAACAGCACGCGGATGTCCTGCTTCGGGTACGAGGTCTTCTTGATCGACATTGCCGGAAAGGTCGCAGCGGAGGGGAAAGGGTCGTCACTATGCCAGATGGGAGACATCGATGGTGCGGCGCGCCATGGAAAGCTCGGTTGCTGTTTTCCGGCTTGGTTGCCCCTGAAACCAAGGCGCGTTTCGGCTGGACGCCATCGGGCTTCGCTGGCACGCTGGGCGCCCCCGAAAGTCCTGCCCCCGCAATGAGCGATCCACGCCTGGAAGCCCTGCAGCACGCCGTCCCGGCGCTGCGCCTGAAGACCGATCCTGCCGATCTGGAACACTACGGTCGCGACTGGACCCGTCGCTGGGCGCCATCGCCGCTCGCCATCGCGTTGCCGGCGACGGTCGATGAGGTGCAGGCGGTCGTGCGCTGGGCGAACGAGCATCGCGTGGCGGTCGTGCCGTCGGGCGGACGCACCGGCCTGTCCGGCGGCGCGGTGGCGGCGAACGGCGAACTGGTGCTGAGCCTGGAGCGCATGAACCAGGCGCTCGATTTCAATGCGGTGGACCGCACGCTGACCGTGCAGGCCGGCATGCCGCTGGAGGCCGTGCACAACGCCGCGCGCGACCACGGCCTGGTGTATCCGGTGGACTTCGCCGCGCGCGGGTCCTGCGCGATCGGCGGCAACATCGCCACCAATGCCGGCGGCATCCGCGTGATCCGCTACGGCAATACGCGCGAATGGATTGCCGGATTGAAGGTCGTCACCGGTGCTGGTGACGTGCTGGAGCTCAACAAGGCGCTGATCAAGAATTCCAGCGGCTACGACCTGCGCCATCTGTTCATCGGGTCCGAAGGCACGCTCGGCATCGTGGTGGAGGCCACCGTCCGGTTGACCGATCCGCCGCCGCCGACCAACGTCATGTTGCTGGCGCTACCGTCGTTCGAGGTACTGATGCAGGTCTTCGCCGCGTTCCGCGAACGTCTGCAACTGGAGGCGTTCGAGTTCTTCACCGACCGCGCGCTCGAGCACGTGCTGGCGCACGGCGCGCAGAAGCCGTTCGACGAGGTGCACCCGTACTACGTGGTCACCGAGTTCGCGATCGGCGATGAGGCCAGGGAAGCCGCGGCAATGGCGGCCTTCGAGGCCTGCATGGAGCAGGGCTGGGTCAGCGACGGCGTGATCAGCCAGTCCGATGCCCAGGCCGCCCAGCTGTGGCGCCTGCGCGAGGGCATCACCGAGGCGCTGGCGCGTTATGTGCCGTACAAGAACGACGTGTCGGTGCGCATCTCGGCCATGCCGGCGTTCCTGGCCGAGACGCAGGCGCTGCTCGGCGAGGCCTATCCGCAGTTCGAGGTGGTGTGGTTCGGCCATATTGGCGACGGCAACCTGCACATCAACGTGCTGAAGCCGGACGGCATGGAGAATGCGGACTTCGTCACCCAGTGCGAGCAGGTCACCAAGCTGTTGGCGGCGTCGCTGAAGCGCCACCACGGCAGCATCTCGGCCGAGCACGGCATCGGGCTGGTCAAGAAGGGTTATCTGGAAAGCACGCGCAGCGCTGGGGAAATCGCGGTGATGCGCGGCATCAAGCAGGTGCTGGACCCGAACGGACTGATGAATCCGGGCAAGCTGTTCGACACCTGACGATACCGCCGGATTCAGCCTCGGAGCGTCGATTGCAGGTAGTCTTTGCGCACCGCGCCAGCCACGGCGTTCCCCCGTTTGGATGTCCATGTCCCGATTGATCCTGGCCGGCGTGTTGCTGGCGTTCTCCGTGCCGGCGTTCGCCGGCAGCTTCGCCGGCTCGTCCGCCGGCGCGTCTTCGGCCGGTTCCTCTGCCTCGTCCGACAGTTCGTCCGGCGACGACAAGATCGTCGTGCAGGCGCGCGAAGATGCGGCCAGCTTCGTCGCCAGCGACGGCCGTATCCGCGGTGCGCAGCTGGAAGCCGCATTGCGCCACCTGCGCGAGAAGGACGAAGCCGCACGCAAGGCCAGCGACATGCAGCTGGCGCAGGCTATCCTGGCCCGCTGATGCACGCGCGTCGGCCCCGGGGCCGGCGCATCGCCGCGCTCCTGCTGTGGGCGTGGCTCGGCCCGGCCGCCACGGCGGCCGCGCTCGACATCGACGCCACGAACCTCGCACCTGACGATGTTGCCGCGACGCAGGCGCTCGTCGATGACGTACTGCCACGTCTGCCCGAGGCGTGGCGCGATGGCCTGCCGTCCAACCTGGTTCTGCAATGGCGCGACGATCTGCCACCGCATGTCGCGGGGCGACGCAGCGGCCATCGCATTCTGCTTCCGCGCCGCCTGTTGCAGGGATGGGAGGCGCGCGACGCCGTGCCGCCTGACGATGCTTCGTTGCGCGAGGTGCGCGCGGCGCTGGTGCACGAACTGGCGCACAGCTACGACCGCGCCCAGGGCAACGTGCTGTCCGGCGATCCGCGCCTGCGCGATCTGGCGGGATGGCAACGCAGCGTGTTGCCGCTCGCCGGTCGTCGTTCGCGCAACGATTTCGTCGCGCGGATGCCGGATCCCTATGAACTCGAGCGTCCGTCCGAATTCGTGGCGGTGAACCTCGAGCACTTCGTGCTCGATCCGACGTATAGCTGCCGGCGTCCGGCACTGCATCGCCATCTCGCGACTCACTTCAACCTGTCGGCCGGAGCGGAGGCGTGCGCGCCCGGGTTGCCGTTCCTTGACGTCGATGCCGAAGCGGGCGATGCCTCGTTGCTGGCGCTGGATCCCTCGCGCGTCTATGCCGTCGACTACCTGCTGGCCGAGGGCAACACCCAGGCGATGAGCCGCTGGGGCCACAGCATGCTGCGGCTCGTGATCTGCGCGCCCGGGCGTGCGCCGGGGCCCGATTGCCGCTTCGACCTGGCCCACCATCGCGTGCTGTCGTTCCGCGCCTTCGTCGGCGACGTGCAGATCTCGGGCTGGCGCGGACTGACCGGTTCGTATCCGTCGCGCCTGTTCCTGCTGCCACTGGATCAGGTGATCGAGGAGTACACCCGGGTCGAGCTGCGCGGCCTGCAATCGATTCCGTTGCGGCTCCAGTCGCAGGACATTGCGTCGTTGCTGGAGCGGGCCGGCCAGTTGCACTGGAGCTACGACGGACGTTACTACTTCATCAGCAACAACTGCGCGGTCGAGACCTGGAAGTTGCTGCACGAGGGCGTACCGAGGTTGTCCGGCGAGTCGTTCGCCAGCATCACACCGACTGGCCTGCTGAAGAAGCTGGCGCGGCGCGGCATCGCGGATACCGGCGTGCTGGACGACACGGAAGAAGCGCGCCGGCTCGGCTACTACTTCGAACCGATGAGCGCACGTTACGAATCCTTGTTCGCCGTCGCGCGCGAGTCGCTGGCGCTGCCGCAGCAGGATGTGCAGGCCTGGTTGACGCTGTCGCCGACCGAACGGGCCGCGTGGTTGCCGCACGCGGATCTGCGCGCCAGTGCGGCGCTGCTGGTACTGGAGACCGCCGCGCAGCGTCGCCAGCAATTGCTGCTGCGCGACGAGCTGAAGCGACGTTACTTCGGCCGCGATGCGCCGGCCGACATCGCGCACGCACTGCAGGCCTTGCGCACGTGGCTGGGCGATACGGGTTTCGTCAGCCGCCCGTCGGAACTTGTGCCGGAGGGCTACGGATTGCCGCAGGCGGAGGAGCGTGAACGCATCGCGGACGAAGCCCGCGTGCGCGTGGCCCGCCTGCGCGAGCAGGACGGGGTGCTGCGGGAAGAACTGGAGCGCTGGCTGCCCGCCGACCAGCGCGAGGTGCTGCAAGGCATCGAGGCGAACCTGGAGACGATCGTTGCGCGCCTGCGCGCACTGGATGCGGCAGGCGCGTCGTAACCGCGGACTCAGTCGGCGCGGCCGCCGAACTCGCCCGTGGTCGTGTTCACCAGGATGCGCTCACCGTTGGTGATGTACTCCGGCACCATGATCTCGATGCCGGTGCTGAGCCTGGCCGGCTTCGGGCGCTTGGTGGCGGTGCCGCCCTTCAGTTCCGGCGGCGTTTCCACCACTTCCAGCGTCACGTGCTGCGGCAGCTGCAGTGCGACCGGCAGTTCGTCGATCACCTGCACGTAGCAGCCGCTCAGGCCATCGGTGATGTAGCCGGCATCGTCGCCGATGACGTTGGCGTCCAGCGTGTAGGGCGTGTAGTCCTCGTCGTCGAGGAACACGAACGCATCGCCGTCCTTGTAGGAATACGTCGCCTGGCGGCGCAGCAGTTCCACCTCGCTCAGGTTGTCGTCGGCGTCGAAGCTGGCATCCAGCTTGTTGCCGCCCGGCACGCTGTACATGATGAAACGGAAGCGCACGTTGCCGCCGCGACCCTGCGGCGAGCTGCGCTCGATGTCGCGGATCTGGTACACGCCGCCGTTGTGTTCGACGACGTTGCCCTTCTTGATGTCGAAAGCTTTCATGGAGATGACCGTGAGTAAGGTAAGAACAGGGGTTACTTCGGTGCGAGCCGCACGGCGCCGTCCAGGCGGATGGTCTCGCCGTTGAGGTAGGGGTTGCCGAGGATGTAGGCGACTAGGTCGGCGAACTCTTCCGGCTTGCCCAGGCGGGACGGGAAGGGGATCGAGGCGCTGAGCGACTGCTGCACGGCCTCCGGCATGCCATCGACCATCGGCGTCCAGAAGATGCCCGGGGCCACCGTCATCACGCGGATGCCGAAGCGCGACAGTTCGCGCGCCATGGGCAGGGTCATGCCGACCACGCCGCCCTTCGAGGCCGAATACGCGGCCTGGCCGATCTGGCCTTCGTACGCCGCCACGCTGGCGGTGTTGACGATGATGCCGCGCTCGCCGTCGGCATTCGGTGTGTTGTGCTGCATCACGTCCGCCGCCGCCTTGGCCACGTTGAAGCTGCCGACCAGGTTGACCATCACCGTGGACTGGAAGGTAGACAGCGGCATCGGTGCTTCCTTGCCGAGCACACGGCCGGCGCCGAGGATGCCGGCGCAGTTGATCGCCGCGTTCAGGCCGCCCAGGAAATCCTTCGCCGCCGCCACGTTCGCCGCCACGCCGGCTTCGTCCGTCACGTCGGTGCGGAAATAACGGGCATTGGCTTCGCCGAGCTCGGCGACGGCAGCCGCACCCTTGTCGTCGTTGACGTCGAACAGCGCGGCCTTGCCGCCGTGGGCGACGAGGTGACGGGCGACGGCCAGGCCGAGGCCGGAAACGCCACCGGTGATGACGGCGCGGGTATCGGAGAGCTGCATGCGGCGGACCTGCTGCGGAAAAGGCGGCATTTTACGCGATGGCGGGTGGCGGGCGGCATGGCCGGGGTAGCCCGTGTGGGAGCGACGTCAGTCGCGATGCCTTCCCGGTAAGGCCCCATCGCGACTCACGTCGCTCCCACAAGACGCGGGAGAGTGCCGCTCAGGCGTGCTGCACCCGCTCCAGCGGGGCATCGGCGAGCCGGCGCGCGAATTCGTCCGGCGACAGGCCGGGGGCGAACAGGAAGCCCTGGCCGACCGGCACCCCGAGGTTCAACAGAAACTGGCGCTGGGCTTCCGATTCCACGCCTTCGGCCACCAGGCCAAGGCCCAAGCTGCGGGCGATGGCCGAGACCGCCTGGCAGACCGCGACGTCGGAGCGGTTGTTGGGCACGCCCTCGGTGAACAGCGGGCTCAGCTTCAGTCCATGGATGGGCAGGCGGCGCAGGTAGTTCAGCGCGCTGTAGCCCTCGCCGAAATCGTCGATGGTCAGCAGCACGCCCAGCTGCCGCAGGTCGGCGAAGGTGCGGAGCGTGGCGGGAGCGTCCTCGATCAGCACGCGCTCGGTGAACTCCAGTTCCAGCGCGCTGCCGGGCAGGTCGAACTCGGCCAGGATGGCGCGCACCCGGTCGGCGAGGTCGTCGCCGGCGAACTGCCGGTACGACACGTTGACCGCCACCCGCACGATGCCGAGTCCCATGTCGCGCCACGCGGCCACCTGACGACAGGCTTCGCTCAGCACCCAGCTGCCGATGCGCACGATGTCGCCGGTAGTTTCGGCGTGGCTGATGAAGACGTCCGGGCGCAGTTCGCCCAGCTGGTGGTTCTGCCAGCGGATCAGCGCCTCGCCGGCGATGATGCGGCCGTTGCGCAGGTCGACCTGCGGCTGGTAGACGAGGCGGAATTCCTCGTTGTCCACCGCGCGGCGCAGCTGCGTCTCGATCTGCAGGCGATCCTGCTGCCGCTGGGCAAGCTCCTGGGTGAAGCTCTGCCAGCCGTTGCGCGCGCGATGCTTGCTGTCGTACATCGCGATGTCGGCGTTCTGGATCAGCTGCTGCGGCCGCAGGCCGTCGCCGGGCGCCACGGCAAGGCCGATGCTGGCGGTGATGGCGAATTCGTCCTTGCCGAAACGGAACGCATCGGCGAACGCGCCCAGCACCGCATGCGCCATCGCTTCGGGCTGGTGAGGGTCTTCCCCGGCGTCGCAGATCACCAGGAACTCGTCGCCACCGAAGCGCGCGATCATGCCCTCGGTGCCGACCGCGCCACGGATGCGGTCCGACGCCTGCACCAGCAGTTCGTCGCCGGCGTTGTGGCCCAGCACGTCGTTGACCATCTTGAACCGGTCGAGGTCGATGTACAGCACGGCCACGCGCGCACGCTCGGGATCGGCCAGTCGCGCGCCGAGTTCGGTCAGCACGGCATCGCGGTTCATCAGCCCGGTCAGCGGATCGGTGCGCGCCTGGATGCGAAGCGTTTCCTCCGCCTGCTTGTCCTGCGAGATGTCCTGCATGGTGCCGGTGATGCGCGAGGCGCCGGGATCGCCCGGTTCGGCATCGCCGATCACGCGGATCCAGAACGGGTGGCCGTCGGCCTGGGTGCCCTGCAACTCCAGGTCGAAGCCCTGGCCGCCGGCGGTGATCAGGTCCAGCGCGCCGCGCAGGCGGCGGCGGTCGGTTTCGCGCAGGCACGACAGCATGTCGCCCAGCGTGACCAGCGGGCGTGCCGCGCCGAGGATGCGCTGGGCTTCGTCGGTCAGGTACATGCGGTCGCGGCCCAGGTCCCATTCCCAGCCACCGATGTGGGCCAGCGACTGGGCGCGGTCGAACAGCGCGCTGTCGCGCTTGAGTTCGGTGACGTCGCTGAACAATGTGCTGACCTGCGACGGCGTACTGGCGCCCGGCGCGAACTGCGGCACCGAGGTGGCGGTGAGCCACAGCAGTTGCTTCTTTTCGCGGTGGTACAGGCCCAGCAGCACGCTCTCGATCATCTGGCCGGTATCGAGGGCGCGTTGCGCGGGCAGTTCGTGGCGCGCCATCTCGCGGCCATGCTCGTCGACGATGTGCCAGCGGCCCAGCGCCAGTTCCTGGTCGGCGCGCTGGTCCTCGCGGATGCCGAAGATGCGCATCGCGGCGCCGTTGCAGTACTGCACCTCGAGGTCGCGGTTATGCACCACGATGCCCTTGTCGATCGTCTCCATCAGCTCGCGGTAGCGCATCTCCGCCAACCGGCGGCTGCTGATGTCGCGGGCGACGGCGACGATGCTCTTGCGGCCGTCGAAATTGATGTTGGCCGAGTGCACTTCGACCGGGAAGCGCGTGCCGTCGCCGCGCATGTTGGTGACCTCGATGACGTAGGTCTCGCCGCGGTTGAGCGTTTCCCACACCGGCACCAGGTGATCGCGCGGCAGGTCGGGATTGAGCACGTTGATGTTGCGCCCGACGATCCCGTCGCGCGGACGCTTGTAGGCCAGCGTGCCCGCCTGGTTGAGGTCGAGGATGGTCCCGTCCTCGGCGAGGATGCTGACCGGGTCGGGCACGGCGTCGAACAGGTTGCGATAGCGCGAGCGCTCGGTGTCCGCTTCGTGCTGCTTGGCGAGGAGCGCTTCGCGCGCGTCGCGGAGCAGGTCGGCAGTGGCGGGATGGGTCTCTGCGGCGGCCGCGCGTTCCAGCGCGGCGGCCAGCGCCATCACGTCGACGTCGCTGGCCGGGCCGTGCGTCATGCGGCCGCCAGGGCCTTGCCGACGCGGCTGCCGGTCTCGCGACCCAGCCGGGTCGCGAGCCAGCGTCCTGTCTCCGCCAGCAGGTCCAGGTCCACGCCGGTGCGCAGGCCCAGGCCGTGCATAAGGTAGACCACGTCTTCGCTGGCGACGTTGCCGCTGGCGCCCTTGGCGTAGGGGCAGCCGCCCGCGCCCGAGACGGCCGAGTCCACCACGCGGACGCCGACGTCGAGACAGGCGAGGATGTTCGCCAGCGCCTGTCCGTAGGTGTCGTGGAAGTGCACCGCCAGCGCCGGCATCGGCACCTCGGCGGCGACCGCCTTCAGCATGTCGGCGGCCTTGCGCGGCGTGCCAACGCCGATGGTGTCGCCGAGCGAGATCTCGTAGCAGCCCAAGGCATGCAGTTGCTTCGCCACGCGGACCACATCCGCCAGCGGCACGTCGCCCTGGTAGGGACAGCCGAGCACCGTGGAAACGTAGCCGCGAACCCTCACGCCATCGGCGGCGGCGCGTTCCAGCACCGGGCGGAAGCGTTTGATCGACTCGTCGATGGAGGCGTTGATGTTCTTGCGGTTGAACGCCTCGGACGCCGCGGTGAACACCGCCACCTCCTCGACGCCGACGGCACGGGCGCGGTCGTAACCGGTCTCGTTCGGGACCAGCACGGGGTACGCCGTGCCGGGACGCCGCTGGATGGCGGTGAACACCTCGGCGGCATCGGCCAGCTGCGGCACCCATTTGGGGCTGACGAAGCTGGTGGCTTCGATGCTGAGCAGGCCGGTGCGCGACAACCGGTCGATCAGTTCGACCTTGTCGGCGGTGGCGACCAGGGCCTTCTCGTTCTGCAGGCCATCGCGCGGGCCGACCTCGACGATGCGGACGAAATCGGTGCTGGAGGGCAGGGCACTCATGGGCGCTTCCCGTCCTTGGCGCGACGCATGCGCAGCGTCTTGTCACGGCCGTCGAAGGCGTCGAACAGGGTCGGCTCGGACTGCAGCAGCTTGCGGAGCTGTTCCGGCCGGCCTTCGAACAGGTAGGTGCTGGCGTCGGCCTCGCGTGCCTTCAGCGAGCCCTGCTGCACGCGTTGCATGATGTCCACCGTATCGAGCATGGCGATCTGCAACGTATCGTCGTGGATACGGTATTTCAGCAGGGTGACCGCGCTCGCCGGCATGCCTTTCGGGATCGGCGGTGCGGCCGCCTTGCCGGTGCCGAACAGGCCTTCCAGCTCCTTGAAGCCCAGGGCGAGATAGTGCTGGCCGTCCAGTTCGAATCCGAGCGCGTCGAACTGCGGGGCATCGGTGCGCGCGGCATCGTACAGGCGAACGCGGCACGCACTGTCCACGTCCGCATGGTCGTCCTTGCCCAGCGGTATGCGGTCCTGCGGACTGTTCGGCAACGGGATCCATCGGCCGACCAGGGCGGGATCGCAGGCCAGCGGGGCCGGCGGTTGTTCGAACAACACGCAACCGCCCAGCAGGCAGGGCGCCAGCAGGGCGACCGCCATGCGCCATGAGGAAGACAGGACGGACGTCACTCCAACGCCACCAGCACGGTGTCGGCGTCGACGAAATCGCCCGCCGCCGCGCGCAGTTCAGCCACCACGCCGGCGCGTGGTGCCTTGACGGCCAGTTCCATCTTCATCGCTTCCATCACCAGCAACTCCTGTCCTGCGTCCACGCTGTCCCCGATCCGCGCCCTGACCACCACCACCCGGCCCGGCATCGGCGCGATGATGCGGCCGTCCCCGCCGCTGTCTCCGCCCGCCGTCCGCTGGTACGCCGGCAGCGTCTCCAGCGTGGCACGCCGGTCCCCGTCGTGCAGGGTGAGACGGTTGCCATGGCGGTGGATGCGGAAGCGCCGTGCCTGATCATGGATACGCAACTCGAGCAGCCCAGCGGTCAGTCTTGCGCCGGCGACCGGGTGCGTCGCGCCGTCCACCTCCACGGCATAGCGGCCGCCATGGCCGTGCGCCAGCACCTCCCAGCGCTGCTCGCGGTGCTGGAAGGCCAGCGGGCGGCGGCCTGCGTGACCCAGGCGCCAGCCGTCGGCGATCGCCCACGGCGAGCCCGGATCGCCCGATACGGCAGCATCGGTGCGTGCGGACACCTCCTGTTCCAGCAGGACGGCGACGGCGGCCGCCACCTGCAGGTCGCTCGTCAGGGTCGGCGCCGGCATGAACTCGTCCAGGTGGCGGTCCAGGTAGCCGGTATCGATGCGCCCCTCCACCACGGCAGGATGCCGGGCGAGCTGCTCAAGGAAGCCGATGTTCGACTTCGGCCCGACGATGTCGCAGTCGGCCAGTGCGTCGCGCAGGCGCGCCAGCGCGGTTGGCCGGTCCTCGCCCCAGACGATCAGCTTGGCGATCATCGGGTCGTAGAAGATGGTGACCGTGTCGCCTTCGATGACGCCGGCATCGAGGCGCACCCGGGCCGAGGGTGCGGGCAGTACCAGCGACTCCAGCCGTCCCGATCCCGGCAGGAAGCCGGCCTCGGGATCTTCCGCGTACAGGCGCACTTCGATGGCATGGCCACGTTGCACGATGGCCTCCTGCGCCAGCGGCAGCGGTTCGCCCGCGGCGACGCGCAGCTGCCACTCCACCAGATCCAGGCCGGTCACCATCTCGGTGACGGGATGCTCCACCTGCAGGCGGGTGTTGATCTCCATGAAATAGAACTGGCCGTCGGGATCGACGATGAACTCCACCGTGCCCGCGTTGGCGTAGTCGATCGCCTGCGCGGCCTTCACCGCGGCATCGCCCATGGCCATGCGCAGGGCGGGGGTCAGGAACGGCGACGGAGATTCCTCCAGCACCTTCTGGTAGCGGCGCTGGGCGGAGCATTCGCGCTCGTTGAGGTGCAGGGTATGGCCATGCGTATCGGCGAACACCTGGATCTCGATGTGGCGCGGCGACTGTACGTAGCGCTCCAGCAGCACGCGGTCGCGGCCGAAGGCGTTGGCGGCCTCGCGCTGGCAGCTTTCCAGCTGGGCGATGAAGTCCTCCAGCCGGTGCACCACGCGCATGCCCTTGCCGCCGCCGCCATGCGCGGCCTTGATCATCAGCGGGAAGCCGATGCGCGCGGCTTCGCGCGACAGCGTGTTCGGCGACTGGTCCTCGCCGGTATAGCCAGGGACGACCGGCACGCCGGCAGCGGCCATCAGTTCCTTGGCGCCGGCCTTGCTGCCCATCTTGCGCATGGAGGTGCCGGATGGACCGATGAACACCATGCCGGCCGCTGCGACGGCATCGGCGAAGTCGGTGTTCTCCGACAGGAAGCCGTAGCCCGGATGGATGGCCTGGGCGCCGGTTTTCTTCGCCGCGTCGAGGATGGCATCGCCACGCAGGTAGCTCTCGGCCGGCCGCGGGCCGCCGATCAGCACCGCCTCGTCCGCCTGGCGCACGTGCTGGGCGTCGGCGTCGGCCTCGGAGTACACGGCGACGGTGCGGATGCCGAGGCGGCGGCAGGTGCGGATGACGCGGCAGGCGATCTCACCGCGGTTGGCGATCAGGATCTTGGAGAACATCAGGATTGGGCTTCCGCAGGCAGGTGGCAGACGGCTTCGATGTTGTGGCCGTCGGGATCGATGGCGAAGGCGCCGTAGTAGTCCGGGTGGTAATGCGGACGCAGGCCCGGTGCACCGTTGTCGCGCGCGCCGGCGGCAAGGGCGGCTGCATGGAAAGCATCCACCTGGGCGCGGGTCTGCGCACTGAAGGCGATGTGCGATCCGCGGCCGGGTGTGCCGCTGCCCCGACCGACCCAGAAGTGCGGGCGGCCGGGCGGCCCGAAGCCACAGCCTTCATAAGCCCCGGTTATGTCGCGGGTGACTTCCATGACGACGCCATGGCCGAGCGTGGCGAGCACGCGTTCGTAGAACGCACGGCTGGCGGCATAGTCGGCGACTTCGATGCCCAGGTGGTCGATCATGCCGTCACTCCTTGGTGGCCCAGCGGGGCGTGCGCTTGTCGAGGAAAGCCGAGAGACCTTCCTGGCCTTCCGGCGACACGCGCAGTCCGGCGATCAGGTCGGCGTTGTCGGCATCCAACTGGTCGCGGTCGGCGCCGTGCGCCACGCGCGCGACCAGCCGTTTCGCGCCCGCGGCAGCCCGTGGGCCGGCTTTCAGCAGCAGGGCGAGCTGGCGTTCGACGGCCGCGTCCAGTGCTTCGGCGGCGACCACCTCGTGCAGCAGGCCGATCCGCAGTGCGGTAGCGGCGTCGAAGATTTCCGCAGTGGCGAACCAGCGCCTCGCCTCGCGTGGCCCGATGGCGGCGATGACGTACGGCGAGATCACTGCGGGCAGCAGGCCGAGCTTGCTCTCGGTCAGGCCGAACTTCGCCTCCGGCACGCCGATGGCGATATCGCAGCAGGCGACCAGGCCCACGCCGCCGCCGAACGCCGCGCCATGCACGCGCGCGATCGTCGGCTTGGGCAGTTCGTCCAGCGTGCGCATCAGGCGGGCGAGGGCGAGGGCGTCCTCGCGATTGGCCGCCTCGCTGGCCGAGGCCATCCCGCGCATCCAGTTCAGGTCGGCGCCCGCCGAAAACGACGCGCCGCTGCCTTCCAGGACCACGGCACGGACGGCGTCGTCGGCGGCGACCTGTTCCAGCGTTGCGGTCAGGGCGGCGATCAGGCCGGCATCGAAGGCGTTGTGGAGGGCGGGGCGATCCAGCCGGAGGCGCGCCACGGCGCCCGTGCGGGTCAGTACGAGGGGGTGTTCCTGCGGTGATGCCGCCATTCCGGTCTTTTCCTGCAAGGTCCGCCGAATGATAGCGGCACAGTCCGTTGCGGCCGTCGTGCAGTGCGGCGATGCTACAATGAGAACAGTTCGCATTTGAGGCTGCCGCGTGATCCTGACCGACCTTCCCCGGCGTACGCCCGCCATTGTCGAATCCGTCGATGACCATGGTCCGCAGGACAGCATCGCCCGTCGCCTGCGCGAACTGGGCTTCGTCAACGGCGAGGAGGTCGAGATCGTGGCGAAGGGTCCGCTGGGCGCCGAACCGCTGCTCGTGCAGGTGGGCTTCACCCGCTTCGCGCTGCGCCGCTCCGAAGCCGCGCGCATCCGCCTGCGCAATGGAGCCGCCGAATGAGCGCGGCAGACGCCTCCACCTTGCGGCTGGCACTGGTCGGCAACCCCAATTGCGGCAAGACCGCGCTGTTCAACCAGCTGACCGGCAGTCGGCAGAAGGTCGCCAACTACGCCGGTGTTACGGTCGAGCGCAAGGAGGGTCGGCTCCACTCCGCGGATTCCGGACGCAGCTACGCCGTGCTCGATCTGCCGGGTGCCTACAGCCTGCATGCCGCCAGCTTGGACGAAGCGGTCACCCGCGACGTCTGCCGGGGTTTCTATCCCGGCGAAGCCGCACCGGACGTGCTGGTGTGCGTGGTAGACGCCACCAACCTGCGCCTGCACCTGCGGTTCGCGCTGGAGGTGCGCGAACTCGGCAAGCCGATGATCCTGGCGGTCAACATGATGGACGCCGCGCAGCGTCGTGGCATCGCCATCGACCTGGCCGCGCTGGAGCGCGAACTGGGCGTGCCGGTGGTCGAGACGATCGCGGTGAAGCATGGCGGCGCGCGCGCGCTGGTCGAGCGCATCGACGCCGTCGCCGCGCAGCCGCACGAACCCCGTGTGCATCTGTCCGAGGGCGCCGACCTGCATGCGGAAACCCGTCGCCTGCTGTCGCTGGCGGTCACCATGCCCACGCGCACGGCGAAGATCGACGATGCGCTGGACCGCTGGCTGCTGCATCCGGTGTTCGGCCTTGCTGTCCTCATCGTCGTGATGTTCTTCATCTTCCAGGCCGTCTTCGCCTGGGCGACGCCGTTTGCGGACGCTATCGAAGCAGGCACCGCGTGGCTGGGGGAGGTCGTGGGTGGTGCGCTGCCCGAAGGGCCGCTCAACAGCCTGATGGTGGATGGCATCATCGCTGGCCTCGGCGGGGTCGTCGTGTTCCTGCCGCAGATCCTGATCCTGTTCGCTTTCATCTTGGCGCTCGAAGAGAGTGGCTATCTTCCTCGCGCGGCATTCCTGCTGGATCGCTTGATGCGGGGGGCCGGGTTGTCGGGCCGCTCCTTCATCCCCCTGTTGTCGAGCTTCGCTTGTGCCGTGCCCGGCATCATGGCCACGCGCAGCATCCAGGATCCGCGCGACCGCATCGCCACGATCCTGGTCGCTCCCCTGATGACATGCTCGGCGCGACTGCCGGTCTACACGCTTCTTATTGCCGCATTCATTCCCGATGAAAAGGTGGGAATCTTCAATCAGCAAGGTCTCGTGATGTTCGGGCTGTACGCCGCGGGCATACTCAGTGCCCTGGTGGTGTCGTGGGTGATGAAGAAGTGGCGCAGAGACAAGAGCGAGCATGCACTACTCCTGGAGCTGCCGTCGTACCGCATTCCGCATCCGCGCGACCTGCTGATCGGCCTGTACGAACGCGCCATGATCTTCCTCAAGCGTGTGGGTGGCATCATCCTCGCCTTGACCATCCTGCTGTGGGTATTGCTGACGTTCCCGGCGGCACCTGCCGATGCCGTGGGGCCAGCCATTGACTACAGCTTTGCAGGACGTATCGGCCATGCAATGGCGGTGTTCTTCGCACCACTGGGTTTCAACTGGCAGATCTGCATTGCCCTGATCCCGGGCATGGGTGCCCGCGAAGTCGCCGTATCTTCGCTCGCGACGATCTACTCGCTGTCGGCGGCCGACGACGATGCCGCCATCCAGGCGCTGACGCCGGTCATCAGCGACGGCTGGTCGCTGGCCACCGCGCTGTCCCTGCTGGTGTGGTTCATCTACGCCCCGATGTGCATCTCGACGTTGGCCACCATCAAGCGCGAGACCAACTCGTGGAAGCAGATGGGCTTCGCGACGTTCTACCTGTTCGCGCTGGCCTATCTCGCCTCGCTGGTGACCTATCAGGTCGCCAGGGCGCTGGGTGCGGGCTGAATCGTGGACGCTTCGCTCGCCCTGCAGTACGCCATCATCGCGGTTGCGGTGGTGGCCAGCGCGTGGGTGGTGCTAAAGAAGCAGTTTCCCGGTCCGCTGCGCAAGGCGCGGGTGGCGCTGGCGTTGCCGATGTTGCGCGAGGACCGCGCGCCGTGGATCCGCGGACTCGGGCGCTGGATCGCGCCGCCGGGCCTCACGACCGGCAAGACCTGCGGCGGGTGCGACGGCTGCGGCTGACGAGCTTCAGGCGAGCCGCAGTACCAGGCCCAGTACCACCATCGACACGAAGACGACGAAGGACGTGACCGTCGTCCAGCGGTTCCCCGCGGCACTCGCCAGGCTGATCCGGTGGCGCCGCGCGTAGGCCCAGTCGCAGACGCTCACGCCGATGGCCGCGCCTGCCAGCGCTGCGAGCCATGGCGAAAGCCAATCGGCGGCGGGTAGTGCACGCACCAGCCAGCTGACGCCGATGCCGAAGCGCAGGGCGTCGAAGACCTGCCGGAAGTGCAGCAGTGCCGCCGGCAGCACCAGCACGAAACCCAGTGCCGGTATGTCCGGCAGCAGGAACGCCACCATCAGCCCGGCGGCAGCGAGCCAGACCGGCATCAGGGCGATCCATGGCGCGTGCATCGTGGCCGGGCGTTCGCGCAGCGCCCACAGCGCACGCATCGCGTGCCACATGCACAGCATGCCGGCGACCGCGGCGAAGGTCATGCCCGTCACGCGGGCCGCGCGGTCGGGTTCGACACTGGTCAGCTGGCACAGGCCGGCGATCAGCAGCGTGGCCGCGCCGGCGGAGAGCAGGACGGTCGCCCACCGCCAGGCACCCGCGTAGAAGGGATCCGCCAGACGGCTGAAGAAGGCCTGTTGTCGCGCATCGAGTCCCGGCACATCGTCGCCGTAGTCCGCGACCAGTCGTTGGGACAGGCGCGCGGCGCGGATCGAGAAACCCGGCATGCAGGCCAGCAGCAGCGCCAGCGGCCAGCGGAACGTGCGCTTCAGTTGCCGGATGGTCAGTGGCCGGTCTTCGTCGAAGGCCTGCGTGTCCTCGTTTTCCACCGCCAGTACGACCTGCCTGCGCCTTTCCACCCAGTCCGGCGGTGTGAAGCCGAAGAACTCGCCCAGCACCGCCAGGTTGCCCGGCGACACCGGTGCATCTTCGTAAGCGATCCGTTCGAACACCTCTGCGCCGACGCGCCGCTTGACCTCCAGCGAGTACAGGTCCGGATGCTGCGCGAGATGCTGCCGCAGCAGACTCGGCAACTCGTGCGTGGCGCGCGCCAGCAGGTCGTCACGCAGGGGGTCTTCGTCGACGGGCGGCGCGACTGGCTCGGAATTTCCTGCGGTGCCAGGAGAACGCATGGCGTGCGTCGCCGGCGCATCGGCCTGGCGTGTCTCGAGGATCGGCATCGGCGACGCCATCCCGGGCAGGTCGTCCCCAACAGCGTGCGGGAGCGCGGTGTCGCGCGGGTACGAAAGCGCCGCCTGGTACGCCTCGTTGAGCCGCTGGAAGCCTTCGGGATCATCGTCGGGCCGGTGGAGCTTCAGCAGCCGTGCGTACGCACGCTTGATGGTGCGCTCGTCCGCTTCCTCGCCGACCCCGAGCAGGTCGTACGGCCATCCACTCACGCCTGCGCCTCGATGTGCTCCAGCATCCTTGCAAAGTCCGCGCGGTGTTCGCGGATCTGTATCGGGTCCTGGCCGTCCAGGATGGTGCGGAAGCGGACCAGCGCGTCCTGCAGGTCGTGGCGCGCCCACAGCAGTTCCTCGTACAGCCGCTCCGCGCGCGCGATCAGCGCCAGGTTCTCCTGCTGGTCGCGCGGATGCACCTTCAGTTCCGACAGCCTGGCCAGGCGCTCCCGGATCTCGCCTGCGGACAGCACGCCGGGGTTCTGTTCCAGCACCACCTCGTGCGTTTCGCCCGTCGCCAGCACCGTGGCTTCCACCTGCAGCAGGCCATTGATGTCGTAGGTGAAGCGGATGTCGACCGGATTGTCATGGGCGGCACGCGCGGGCACCTTCACGGCGATGGTGCCGAGCTTGACGTTGTTCTCCACGCGCGGGCTTTCGCCCTGGTATATGTTGAACTCCACCTGCGTCTGCAGGTCGCGCATCGGCTGGTAGCGCTCGACGCGGCTGACCGGCACGGTCGCGTTGCGGTGGATGATCGGGGAGAACAGGCCGGTGGTGACCTGGCCGTGCCCATCATCGCGACCGGTGTCGACGCCCAGCGAGTGGGGGCAGACATCGGTCAGGATGATTTCCTCGAGTTTCTCGTCGCGCGCCTTCATGCCGGCGGCCACCGCCGCTCCCAGCGCGATGGCTTCGTCGGGGTTGATGTGGCGCAGCGGCAGCCGGCCGAACATGCGCGAGACCAGCCGGGCGGTCAGCGGCATGCGCGAGGCGCCGCCGACCAGCACGATATCGTCCAGTTGCCCGGGTTCCAGCCGTGCGTCGCGCATGGCGCGCTCCAGCGGCGCGCGCATGCGCTGCACCAGCGGCTCGCACAGGCGCGCGAAGCCGGCCTCGTCGATCTGCCACTGGCGAGCTTCCCCTCCCAGCGTGAAGTCCACGGTCAGCGCCTGGCCGGCGGTACTGGAGAGCTCGCGCTTGGCCAGTTCCAGGCGCCGGCGCAGGTGGGCGTCCTCGGCTGCGGTGAGCTTCCGCGGATCGAAGCCGGTGTCGCGCAGGCAGGCCTCGCGCAGGACGGACAGGAAGTCCTCGCCGCCCAGGAAGTTGTCGCCCGCGCTGGCGTGGACCTCCATCACCCCGTCGAACATCTCCAGGATGGAAACGTCGAAGGTGCCGCCCCCCAGGTCGAACACCAGGAAGCGGCCACCGTCGCGTTGCTGCAGCCCATACGCCATGGCGGCGGCGGTGGGTTCGTTGATCAGGCGTTCGACCTTGATGCCGGCCAGTTCGCCCGCGATCCGCGTCGCCTTGCGCTGCGCGTCGCCGAAGTACGCCGGCACGCTGATGACGGCCTCGGTGACCGGTGCGCCCAGGTGGCTGGCGGCGTCGGCCAGCAGCGAGCGCAGCACCATCGCCGACAGTTCCTCGGGTCGCAGCGCATGTTTTCCCAGCCGGGTGACACGGTTGGTGCCCATCCAGCGCTTGAAACTGGCGACACTGCGCTGCGGATGGGTGATGAGCCGGTCGACGGCGGGCCGGCCGACGATGAGCGCTTCATCCGCGTCCACGCTGACGACCGATGGAGTGAGCAACTCGCCCAGTGCATTGGGAATCAGCACCGGACCGTCCGGTCCGTAATAACCCACGAGCGAGTGCGTGGTTCCCAGGTCGATACCGACGATCATCCAGTCCCCGCTGGCGTCCATGTCGGCGTCGAGTGTAGCCGGGCGCTCCGCCGGCGGGGAGGGCGTCAATGCCGCGTGCGTCGCCCGGCCGACTTGCCGGTCGCGGGGTTGAGTTCCACCGACAGCACGAAGCTGCGCTGCTCGTGCGGCTGCATGGCGCCAACGCCGACGACCTGGCGGGTCACTTCGTCGCCGCGCTCGTTGCGGATCGACAGCACCACGCTGTACTCCCACGCTGCGCCCTCGGCCGGCGGTTGCAGCGTGCCCTCGATCCGCAGGGGAGTGAGGGCCGGCGTGGCGTTGGCACCTGCGCCGGGTTCGAAGCGCAGGTGATGGCGGCAGCCCGGGCAGACCGCCGCGCTTTCCAGGATGGTCGCCTTGCAGTGCGGGCAGGTGCGGGTGGCGCCGGCACTGCCCGGGCGGGGTTGGCTCATGCGGTGGTGCCGGGCTCCGTGCCGTTCGACTTGCCGCCCTTGGCGGGCGTGTCGTCCCAGCCGAACTCGGCATTGCCGCGCATGCGCGAACCAGCCGCCACGGTGAGCGCGCCGGCCTTCACGTCGCCGACCAGCACGCCGGACGACAGCAGTTCCACGCGGGATGCGGACTCGATGTTGCCCTCCAGCTCGCCGGCGATGGTCACCTTCTTCGCGCGCACGCCGCCGTTGAGCTTGGCGCCGGTCTCGATGGTCAGGTCGCCCTGCACGTTGACATCGCCCTTGAACCGGCCGGCGATGCGGATATGGCCGGTGCCTTCGATCTTGCCCTCGATGGTGAGGTCGGCGGCGATCAGCGATTCCTTCAACGCTTCCTGGGGCGCGGACCGTTCCGCCGGACGTGTGCCCGGCGGCGCAGTGACGGCGGGCGAGAAATCCGCCGCTGCCGGTGCGTCACGCAATGCGGACGGCGTGGGCTCGGGCGGCAGGGGAGCGCCGTCCTTCTTCGCGGGCGCTTGGTCTTTCCAGATGGACATGCAGGGGATGCTCCGGCGTGGCAGGGCATTCGACTATCGCCAATCCTCGCCCCCTCACACTGTGATCACGCCTGCCAAACGGGGACGTCGCCACACATCGTCTTGTACCGGTTCACCTTGCAGCCGGAGTTGTCGACGCGTCGCTCACATGCCTGAAGAGGGTGTGCTTCAGCGGCCGCCGGCGACATCGACGAAGGTGCCGGTGGTGTACGACGCCTGCGGCGACAGCAGCCACAGGATGGCCTGAGCCACCTCGTCCGGCTGGCCGCCACGTCGCATCGGCACGAATGCCTTCACCCGGTCCACCCGGCCTGGTTCGCCGCCGTCGGCATGCATGCCGGTGTAGATGAAGCCGGGCCGGACGGCGTTGACGCGGATGCCCTCCTGCGCGACTTCCTGCGCCAGGCCGACCGTCAGCGTATCCATCGCCCCCTTGGATGCGGCGTAGTCGACATATTCACCGGGCGAGCCCGTCTTTGCCGCGACCGACGACACGTTGACGATCGCGCCCCCGTGACCGCCATGGCGTGTGGACATGCGCCGCACCGCCTCGCGGCAGCAGAGCAGCGTGCCGGTGACGTTGGTGGCGAGGATGCGGCCGATGCGGGCGGCGTCCATCGTGTCCACGCGCATCTGCGTTTCGAGGATGCCGGCGTTGTTGACCAGGGCGGTCACCGGCCCCAGCGCTTCGTCCATCCGCTGGAACATCGCCACCACGTCCGCTTCGTCCGATACATCCGCCTGCAGCGCGACGGCACGGCCGCCAGCCGCCACGATCTGCGCCACGACCGAGGCCGCCGCGGCCTCATCGCGCCGGTAGTTCACGCCGACCGCATACCCTTGCCCGGCCGCGAGCAGCGCGGTCGCCGCACCGATGCCGCGGCTTCCGCCGGTGATGAGGACGACCTGCGGCGCCACCGGCTACATCCGGAACACGCCGAATTTCGCCGGCTCGATCGGTGCATTGAGCGAGGCGGACAGGCCGAGACCAAGCACGCGCCGGGTGTCGGCCGGATCGATGATGCCGTCGTCCCACAGGCGTGCCGTCGCATACCACGGGCTGCCCTGCGATTCGTACTGGTCGCGGATGGGGGCCTTGAACGCATCCTCTTCGTCCGCGCTCCACGCCTTGCCGGCGGCCTCGATGCCGTCGCGCTTCACCGTCGCCAGCACGCTGGCGGCCTGTTCGCCGCCCATCACGCTGATGCGCGCGTTCGGCCACATCCACAGGAAACGCGCGCCGTACGCGCGACCGCACATGGCGTAGTTGCCGGCCCCGAAACTGCCGCCGATCACCACGGTGAACTTCGGCACGGACGAACACGCGACGGCCGTGACCATCTTCGCGCCATCTTTCGCGATGCCGGCGTTCTCGTACTTGCGGCCGACCATGAAGCCGGTGATGTTCTGCAGGAACACCAGCGGGATGCCACGCTGGTTGCACAGCTCGATGAAGTGCGCGCCCTTCAGCGCGCTCTCGCCGAACAGGATGCCGTTGTTGGCGACGATGCCGACCGGATACCCGTGCAGGTGTGCGAAGCCGGTGACCAGCGTCTTGCCATAGCGCGCCTTGAACTCGTCCAGTTCGCTGCCGTCGGTGATGCGCGCGATGACCTCGCGGATGTCGAACGGGCGGCGCGTGTCCTTCGGCACGATGCCGTAGAGCTCCTCCGCGGGATAGAGCGGCTCGCGCGTGTCGCGCATGGCCACCGGCAGCGTCTTGCGACGGTTGAGGTGGCCGACGATGCCGCGCGCGATCTCCAGCGCGTGGCGATCGTCCTCAGCGAAATGATCCGCCACGCCGGAGACGCTGGTGTGCACGTCGGCGCCGCCCAGCGCTTCGGCATCCACCACTTCACCCGTGGCGGCCTTCACCAGCGGCGGACCACCGAGGAAGATCGTGCCCTGTTCCTTGACGATGACGCTCTCGTCGCACATCGCCGGCACGTAGGCACCGCCGGCGGTGCAGCTGCCCATCACCACGGCGATCTGCGGGATGTTCTCCGCGCTGAGCCGCGCCTGGTTGTAGAAGATGCGGCCGAAGTGCTCCTTGTCCGGAAACACCTCGTCCTGCAGCGGCAGGAAGGCACCGCCGGAGTCGACCAGGTAGACGCAGGGCAGGCGGTTTTCACGCGCGATCTCCTGCGCGCGCAGGTGCTTCTTCACCGTCATCGGGAAGTAGGTGCCGCCCTTGACCGTCGCATCGTTGGCCACGATGACGACTTCGTTGCCCATCACCCGGCCGATGCCGCAGACCATGCCGGCCGTGGGCGCGGCGCCGTCGTACATGTCTTCGGCGGCGAGCGGTGCGATCTCCAGGAACGGCGAGCCGGGGTCGAGCAGGGCGGTGATGCGGTCGCGCGCGAGCAGCTTGCCGCGCTCGGTGTGCTTGTTGCGGGCTTTCTCGCCGCCGCCGTCGGCCGCGCGCGCGAGCCGGCGGTCCAGTTCCTGCACGAGCACGCGATGGTAGGCCGCGTTGGCGGTGAAGTCGGGCGAGCGCGGATCGAGTTGCGAGGTGATGGCGGGCATGCGGCACGGAACAGCGGGAAAGGCGGCATCAGACCACGAAGCCGCCCCGTGCGCCAAACCGCACTGCAAAAAACCATCGGCAGCGCGTGCCTGCATCGCGCGCGATCGGTGGGTCCCGAAAACGACAAGGCCCGCTTGCGCGGGCCTTGTCCGATTCGCGATGAGGCGAGTCGATTACTTCTTGGCTTCTTCAGCCTTGGCTTCGGCCTTGTCGGCCACTTCGGCGGCCTTGTCGGCGGTCGCCTGCGCAGCGTCGGCGGTGGCCGAGGCAGCAGCAGCGGCAGCGTCGGTAGCGGCGGCTTCGGTGGTGGCGGCAGCGTCGGACGCGGCAGCGGCGGTGGCGTCGGCAGCGGCTTCGACGGCGTCGCCAGCGGCGGTCGCGGCGTCACCGGCGGCGGCGGCGGCCTGGTCGGCGGCAGCGGCGGCGTCGGCAGCGGCCTGGTCGGCGTTGTCGCTCTTCGTGCAGGCGCTCAGGGCCAGGACGGCGGCGGCCAGCAGGACGGTGGTCTTGATCTTCATGCGGATCCCCAAATCGGTGTGTGGAAGAAAGTGGCAGCGGGCGGCGATGTCCGTTCGTCCTCGAGCCGAGGCGCGAACCGGGACGCCATGCCCGGATACAGAAAAAGCCGCCAGCGAACTGGCGGCTCTTTCAGTCTAACGCTAAATCAGGCAACTACCAGCAGATTACTGCTTGGTGGCTTCCTTGGCAGCGTCGGTCGCGGCTTCGGCGGTGTCGGCAGCCTGGGCAGCGGCGTCGGCAGCAGCGTCGGCGGCTTCCGTCGTGGTGGCGGCAGCAGCGTCGGTCGCGGCGGTGGCGGCGGCGTCGGCGGCGGTGGCAGCGGCGTCGGCCGACTGCTGGGCGGCGTCGGCGGTCACTTCGCCAGCGGCAGCGGCGGCGTCGGCGGCAGCCTGGGCTTCGGTCGCGGTCGCAGCGGCGTCAGCAGCGGCGTCGGCAGCCTGTTCCTGGTTCGAGCACGCAGCCAGGGCGAAACCCAGAGCCAGCGCGATCAGAGCCTTGTTCATGGTCATCGTTGCATTTCCTCGTCGTTAGTTAGGCAACGCGCAATTGCGCGCCTGCAACATGATGACAAGCCCGTTACCCGTGTCAAGCGGTTGGCCGGTTATCTTTGTCAATCCGTTGTTAATTCCTATGGGCGGCGCGAAACCCTCTCCGTGCCGCCCCCGAACTGCGCGAACCGGTCAGACGATTTCGACCGCGATCGCAGTGGCTTCGCCGCCACCGATGCACAGGGTGGCGACGCCGCGCTTGGCGCCCCGCACGCGCAAGGCGTTGATCAGGGTGACCACCAGGCGTGCGCCGGACGCACCGATCGGATGGCCCAGCGCGCAGGCACCGCCGTTGACGTTGACCTTGGCGTGCGGGATGCCGAGTTCCTTGATCGGCGCCATCGCCACGACCGCGAACGCCTCGTTGACTTCGAACAGGTCCACCTGGTCCACCGTCCAGCCGACCTGCTTGAGCAGCTTGTCGATGGCGGCGACCGGCGCGGTGGTGAACCATTCCGGTGCCTGCGAATAGGTGGCGTGGCCCACGATCTTCGCCAGCGGCTGCAGGCCGCGCTTGGCCGCTTCGTCGGCGCTCAGCAGCACCGTGGCGGCGGCGCCGTCGGAGATGCTGGACGAACTGGCAGCGGTGACGCTGCCGTCCTTCTTGAAGGCGGGCTTCAACGTCGGGATCTTGGCGATGTCGGACTTGCCGGGCTGTTCGTCGGTGGCGACCTCGACCTCACCCTTGCGGCTGGCGACCTTCACCGGAACGATCTCGTCATTGAACGCGCCCGAGGCCTGCGCGGCCTGCGCACGGGTGACGGATTCGATCGCGTAGGCGTCCTGCTCCTCGCGGGTGAAGCCGAACTTGGCCACGGTGGCCTCTGCGAACACGCCCATCGGCTGGCCGTCGTAGGGGCTGGTCAGGCCGTCCCATGCCATGTGGTCGACCGCCTGGAAGTTGCCGTAGCGGTTGCCGGTGCGCGAGTTGGGAATCATGTGCGGGGCGTTGCTCATGGACTCCATGCCGCCCGCGACGACGATGCTGGCCGACCCTGCCTTGATCAGGTCGTGGCCGAGCATGATCGCCTTCATGCCCGAACCGCACACCTTGTTGATCGTGGTGGCACCGGCCGCGTCCGGGATGCCGGCAGCACGCGACGCCTGGCGGGCGGGCGCCTGGCCAAGGTTGGCCGGCAGCACGCAGCCCATGATGACCTCGGACACGTCGGCGGCGGGAATGCCGGACTGCTCCAGCGCAGCGGCGATGGCGGCGGCGCCCAGCGTCGGGGTGGGGACGCCGGTGAACTGGCCAAGGAACGAGCCGATGGCGGTGCGCTTGGCGGCGGCGATGACGATGTCGGACATGGGGGCTTCCCGCGTGGAGTGAGATCCCGATTATCCCGCTCCGGCCCGACGACGGGCAAATCGGCCGTTGGTACAGGGCCGGACGTCCTCCTGCACCGGGCGTATGCTGGCCGCCAGGGGAGGGAGCATGACGGAAGGACCATCGACAGAACCGGCTGCACGGCCCTTCGTCGTGCCGTGCGCGGACCTCGACGCCGGCGCGCCGTGGCGCTGGTTGCGCGCCGGTTGGCGCGATGTGCGGCGCGCACCCGGGCTGACCCTGTTGTTCGGCGTGGTGATCGTGCTGGTCAGCCTGGGCATCTCCTGGCTGGCCTACCTGCTGGGGCGGTTCGCGTTGCTGGCGACGCTGCTGTCGGGGTTCGTCTTCGTGGCGCCGCTGCTCTGCGTGGGCCTGTACTGCGTCAGCCGGGCGCTGGAACGCGGGCGCACGCCGCGGCTGCGGGACTCGTTCGTGCTGGCGAAGCGCGTGCTGGGCCAGGCGGGGGTGTATGCACTGGGGCAGGGCGTGATCATCCTGCTCTGGTCGCGCGCCGGCATGATGGTCAGCGCGTTCTTTCCGTTCGACGGCAGCGACCCGACGGCCTTCTGGGAGTTCCTGGCGCTGGGCTCGGCGGTAGGCGCGGTGTTCGCGGCGCTTACGTTCGCCGTCACCGCCTTCTCGCTGCCGATGATCGCCGACCGCGACGTGGACATGGTCACGGCTGCCGTCTCGAGCGTGCACGCAGTGATGCGCAACAAGCGCGTGATGGTCCTCTGGGGCCTGGTGCTGGTGACGCTGACGGCGATCGGATTCGCCACCGCGCTGCTGGGCCTGGGCCTCCTCATGCCCTGGCTGGCGTACGCCAGCTGGCACGGCTACCGGGAGACGCTGGACGCGTCCGCCTGGGCTGCAATGGAGTAGGCCACGGGGTAAAGTCGGTCCGGGCGGTGCAGGGGTGCACCGCCACCATCAGGGAGAACGGGGATGAAGGGATCGCACGACGGCATGGCCGCCCGCGCACGCGCGGCAGGCCTGGGGATGCTCGCACTGGTACTGGCCGCGTGCGGGGGCGGTGGCGGAGGCTCGGCGGTACGGCCGGATCCGCCGCCACCGACGGGCGTGGGGTTTACGCCGAACGTGGTCATCGATGCGTCGTTGACCCAGGTGAATCCGCCCTCCGTGCCGACGCAGGCGCCCCCCGTCAGCCTGCCCGAGTACAGCCAGCACCTGCAGCTGATCGGAGCGGCCCGTTCGCTGGGGGCAGGGTTGACCGGACAGGGCGTGACCATCGGTTTCGTCGACACCGGCGTGAATCGCAACCACCCCGCATTGAGCGGGCGGGTCAACGCCAACTTCGTCAACGTCAATCCCGCGACCAACAACACCAGCGTCGACGACGTGGTGGGCCATGGCACCGTGGTCGCGCAGATCGCTGCGGGGCGCGGCATCGGCAACTGGGGCGGCGGTGTGGCGCCCGGCGCGACCATCGTCTCCTCGCGCATCATCAATGACACCCGCCCCGACGACGACGGCACCGGAGAGGGCAACGAGATCCGTGCCGGCCAGGGTTACGGCGATTTCTTCCGCAGCATCAACAGTCAGTTGGCCGGTGCGGGCGCGCGGATCATCAACAACTCGTGGGGCGGGCTGTACTGGAACGACGCGGCGCTGACGACCGAGCTGGCATCGGCCTACCGCGACTTCGTCATCGGCCGCGGCGGTCTGATCGTGTTCGCCAACGGCAATGCCGGCGACATCCCCGCGCTGCGCGCCGACCCGTCCGACAACGCCGCGCTGCCCAGCCTGTCTGCGGCGGCGGCCGACCTGGAACGGGGTTGGCTGACGGTAGCGGCACTGGATCCGGACAATCCCACCCGCCTGACCGACTACTCGCAGGCCTGCGGCATCGCGATGAACTACTGCCTGGCCGCGCCGGGCAACGTCGTCTTCATCGATCCCGCCGCACGCACGGGCGATACCAGCTACAGCCTCTATCTGGGGGGCGGTACTTCCTATGCGGCGCCGCAGGTGTCGGGCGCGGCGGCCGTGGTGTGGTCGGCATTCCCGTACTTCAACAACGATCTGGTGAGACAGACGCTGCTGGGCACCGCGCGCGACATCGGCGCGACCGGCGTGGACGCCGAGTTCGGCTGGGGCGTGCTGGATGTGGGCCGCGCCGCGAACGGCCCCGCGCAGTTCGCGTGGGGCGACGTCACCGTGTCGTTCACCGGCACGTCCGTCTGGCGCAACGCCATTTCGGGTCCCGGCGGGCTGATCAAGCAGGGGGCCGGTACGCTGATCCTGGCCGACCGTGCGTTTTACACCGGCGACACGCGGGTGGAAGCAGGCAGCCTGTACCTGGTCAACGGCAACGGCTTCTCCAATATCCATGTCAGCCAGGGCGCCACGGTCTGGTCGGGCGGCTATGCCTCGTCGGTCAACAACAACGGCACCTATCTGGTCGCGGCCAACAACACAGTCGGCGCCTACCGCTTCGCGCAGGGCCCGACCGGCAACCTCGGCGTGTGGCTGGGGAATCCGTTCATTGCCTCGATCGAGGCACGCCTGGATGGCCAGATCAGCGTGCTGGGCGTGAAAAGCGGCTACATCACGTCGGCCCGTGAGGTACTGCTGAATTCGTCGCAGATCATCGGCCGCTTCAGCAGCCTGAAGGCGGCACCAAGCGTGTTCCTGGAGGCTGCACTCGCCTACGACACGAACAACGTCTATCTGGACATCAAGCGCATCGACGTGTCGCGTGCGATCGCGGGTATGTCGCTGCCCAAGTCCGCGCAGGCGGCTGCCGTGAGGATGGAGGCGGCCATGTCGGCCGTCGACGGGCAGTTGGCGGGGCAGGCCGTTACGGGCATCGGGCAGGGCTTTATCGATGGCGCAGGGGATTTCCAGCGCGCAGGGAGTGTCACGGAAGCCGACGCCTCGCTGCGCAGCCTGTCCGGCGACCTGCATGCGGTCGCGGACGCGATGACCTACGACGTGATCGGCGCCGGTCGCCGTGCGTTGGGCGCGCGGGCGGAAGCGCGCGCATCGGGTCTAGTTCCCGGCCTGGACTGGTACCAGTCGCTGGGCGCACCGGGGCAAGGCGCGCTCGGCGTGGCGCGTTACCAGGCCGATGGCTGGCTGCTGGGCAGTGACGGGCAGCTGGGTCGGCAGGGCTTTGCCGGCATGGCGTTCGGCGAGGCACGCGCCAGCGGTGGTGCGCAGACGGGCCGGGACCGCGGCCGCGACCGCCAGACCCAGGCGCTCGCCTATGCCGGCACCGACTGGAACGGCACGCATGTGATCGGCCTGCTCGGTGCGGGACGGTTCGACCGTCAGATCGATCGCGGCCTGCTGGTCGGCGGCAAGATGCAGGGCGTGGCGACTGGCTATGCCGGTCGCTATTTCACCGCGAGCGTGGAGACCGGTCACCGTATCGGGGGCTCCCAGGCGTGGGTGTCGCCGTATGCCGGCATGGAGTTCACCCGCCTGCAGCGCGATGGCTTTACGGAACTGGGCGCGGACGGCTTCGGCCTGACCACGCGCGACAGCCGCACCGACCGACTGCAGGCGCTGGCCGGCGCGCGTGCATACCGTGGCTGGGAAACCTCGGCGCTGGGCGCCGTGTCGCTGCAGGCGTACGCCGAGTGGCAGCGAACGCTGGACGGACGCGGCCTCGACGTGGACGCCAGTTTCGTCGGCGTCGACAGCTGGGCGCCGCTGGCGCTGGCGGAACGCACCAGCACGCACCTGGGTGTCGCGCTGGAAGTGTCGCCCTGGCGGAAGGCGATGCTGTCCTTCGGTTACGACCTGCGCAACGGCAGCGACGAGCGCAGCGACAGGCAGTGGTCGTCGCGGTTGCGCATAGGGTTCTGACGTAGGGCGGGCTCAAGCCCGCCGTCCTGATGGATGGACGTACGAGGTGGTGGGCCGGGGCCCACCGACGCCGCGCGGATCAACCCCGCCCGTCGAACAGTTCCCGGCCGATCAGCATCCGGCGGATCTCGTTGGTGCCGGCACCGATGGCGTAGAGCTTGGCGTCGCGCAGCAAGCGACCGGCCGGATACTCGTTGATGTAGCCGTTGCCGCCCAGCGACTGGATGGCTTCCAGCGTGACCTGCACCGCGGCTTCCGACGCATGCAGCAGGCAGCCGGCGGCGGCGGCGCGCGAGCCTTGGCCTTCGTCGAAGCCACGCGCCACTTGGTAGGCGAAGGCGCGGCTGGACTGCAGCGCGGTGTACATGTCGGCCAGCTTGCCCTGCATCAGGCCGAACGTGCCGATGGCCGCATCGAACTGCTTGCGCTCACGCACGTAGGGGAGGGTGATGTCGAGCGCCGCCTGCATCAGGCCGATCGGGCCGCCGCTCAGCACCAGGCGCTCGGTGTTCAGGCCGCTCATCAGCACGCGCACGCCCTGGTTCACGTCGCCCAGCACGTTTTCCTGCGGGATCTCGCAGTTCTCGAACACCAGTTCGCAGGTGTTGCTGCCGCGCATGCCCAGCTTGTCCAGCTTCTGCGCGGTGGAGAAGCCCTTCATGCCGCGCTCGACGATGAAGGCGGTCATGCACTTGCTGCCCGCGTCCTTGCCGGCGGTACGCATGTAGACCAGCAGCACGTCGGCTTCCGGGCCGTTGGTGATCCACATCTTGTTGCCGTTGGCGACCCATACGCCGTCGCGCAACTCGGCGCGGCAGCTCATCGAGCCGACCACGTCCGAACCGGCGCCCGGTTCGCTCATCGCCAGCGCACCCTTCCACTCGCCGCTGCACAGCTTCGGCAGGTACGTCGCGCGCTGCGCGGCGTTGCCGTTGAGGTAGAGGTTGGAGACGCACAGGTTGGAGTGCGCGCCGTAGCTCAGGCCGACCGAGCCCGAAGCGCGCGAGATCTCTTCCATCGCGACCAGGTGGGCCAGGTAGCCCATGCCGCTGCCGCCGAACTCGGGGTCGACGGTGATGCCGAGCAGGCCCAGTTCGCCCAGCTTGGGCCACAGGTCCTGCGGGAACGCATTGTCGTGGTCGATCTGCGCCGCCCGCGGCGCAATCTCGGTCTGCGCGAACCGCTGCACGGCCTCGCGCAGCGCATCCAATTCTTCGCCCAGCGGAAACCCGCTGACGGTATCCGGTCGCATTCGGTCCTCCCTCCTCCGCGGCCCAACTTCCAGGTTGATGAAACGTCCTGCGTCAGTGTTCGCCGCGCAGGTGCCCCATGAAGCGCGGGGCGGTGCGGCCCAGCGGCAGCTTCAGCTTGCCGATCGCGGCCATGCGCGCCTCGGCGATGCGGTCGGCGGCGTACTGCGGCGCGATGTTGTCCTTCTCCGCCAGGTCGAAGATCTTGCCGACGGTGTGGTAGATGGTCCGCATCATGCGCATGGCGCGTTCGCGGTTGTAGCCGTCGATCTCCAGCGACACGTTCATCACGCCGCCCGCGTTCACCGCGTAGTCCGGCGCGTACAGGATGCCGCGCTTGGCCGCTTCCACGCCGGTGACGTGCGACATCTGGTTGTTGGCGGTGCCGCAGATGACCTTGGCCTTCAGGCGGGGCAGGGTCTGTTCGTTGATCGCGTACTCCAGCGCACACGGGCTGAACACGTCGACCGGCAGGTCGTAGATCTCGTCCGGCTTGACCGCCTCGGCGCCGTATTCCTCCACCGCGTGCTCGACCAGCGCCGGGTTGAGGTCGGTGACGAACAGCTTGGCGCCGCGTTCCTTCAGCAGCTTCACGTACTCCATGCCGATGTGGCCCAGGCCCTGCACGGCGATGCTGTACTTGCCGATCTCCTCGTTGCCGAACTTGCGGTTCAGCGTGGCCATCAGGCCCTGCAGCGCACCGTAGGCGGTGAACGGGGCCGGATCGCCGGAACCGCCATGCACCTGGTGCACGCCGACCACGTATTCGGTCTCGCGGTAGACGTTTTCCATGTCGTTGACGTCGGTGCCGACGTCCTCGGCGGTGATGTAGCGGCCGCCCAGCGAGTCGACGTAACGGCCGAAGCTGCGGAACAGCACCTCGGTCTTGTCGGCGCTGCTGTCGCCGATGATCACCGCCTTGCCGCCGCCGACGTTCAGGCCGGCCAGCGCGTTCTTGTAGGTCATCGTGCGGCTCAGGCGCAGCGCGTCGGTCAGCGCCAGCGCGCTGTCGGCGTAGGGGCGCATGCGCACGCCGCCCAGCGCGGGGCCCAGCACGGTGCTGTGGATGGCGATGATGGCCTTCAGCCCGGCGTCCGGGTTGTGGCAGAAGACGACCTGTTCGTGGCCGGAGGTGTCGAGGGTTTCGAAGATCATGGGTGGGCTCCGGTGCGCGGGTGGGGACCGGCGCGGGCTTGCCTGTTCGTGGGCTAACGGGTGGTCAGAAAAGAAAAAAGCGACGTTTCCGGATCAGCCCGTGCTCGTCGCAGGGCGCCAGTCTAATCCAAGTCGCCGGATGGCGAGATGACACCCCGTACCCTCGACGGATGACCAGCGGCCTATTGCTGCAATAGAACGACCGTGCTATTTCTCTGGCCCATGACCCCGCAAGCCGCCACCCACAAAGGCAACGCCACCCGCGAGATGATCGTCGCGCGGGCCTACGACATCGCCGCCAGGCACGGCCTGGAAGGCCTGTCGATCGGCGAGCTGGCCACCGCGGCCGGCATGTCCAAGAGCGGCGTGTTCGCCCATTTCGGCTCGCGCGAGGACCTGCAGCTGACCGTGCTGGAGTGGACCGCCGAGCGTTACGCGCGTGCGGTGATCGTGCCGGCGGTCGGGCTGCCGCGCGGCCTGCCGCGCCTGCGCGCGATCATGGAGAACTGGTTCCGCTGGGTCTGCGACAACCCCGACGGCTGCCTGATCCTCGCCGCCGCCCACGAATACGACGCCCGCCCGGGCCTGCTGCACGACCGCATCGTCGACTGGCTGCGCCAACTGCGCGTGCAGCTGATGAAGGCGATCGGCATGTGCGTGGAGACCGGCGAACTGGCGCGCGAGACCGATCCCGTCCTGCTGGCGTTCGAATTGTTCGCCATCGCCCAGGGCCTGCACGACGCCCGTCTCTACGACGCCGACCAGGCGCCGTTGCTTGCCCGCCGTTCGCTGGACCGCCTGTTGGCGTCCTACGGCGCCCCCGCTGTTTCCACCCCCGCCTGATTCCCCCGAGGTCTCCCCCATGGCCGCTGTCTCTGCGCCCCGGAATAGCACGACCGTTCGCAAATCATGGATGCTGTCGCTGCTCAACGCCCGCTTCGCCGTCGGCAGCTGGCTCGCGCCGCGCAGCACGCTGGCAAGCGCCTTCCACCTGTTCTGCACGCCCATGCCGGGTGCCCGCACCCGTGCCCGACAGGCCGAGACCGGCGGTGCCCGGATCGGCGAACTCGCCTTCGGCCGCGAACGCCTCGCCACCTACACCTGGGGCGACCCTCAGCGACAGCCGACGGTGTTGCTGGTGCATGGCTGGTCGAGCTTCGGCCTGCGCTTCCTGCCATGGGTGGAACCGCTGCGTCGTGCCGGCTACGCGGTGGCGACGTTCGACCAGCCCGCGCATGGCCGCAGCAGCGGACGCCGCGCGACCCTGCCGATGTTCGCCGAGGCCGCCCGCCGCGTCGCCGACAGTCTCGGTCCGTTGGCGGCCATCGTCGGCCACTCGCTGGGTGGGGCCGCTGCAGCGATTGCGATGGCGAACGGCCTGCAGGCCGAGCGCGTGATCCTGCTCGCACCCGCGGCCGATCCCTTCGACGCCGCGCGTCGTTTCGGCGGCATGGTCGGGCTGGCGCAGTTCCTCAGTCGGCGCCTGTTCGACGAATACCAGGAGCTCACCGCGCACGACATCCGCGACCTGCATGCGCAGGCCACCGCGCCGCGGATCGCGCGGCCGGGGTTGATCGTGCACGACCTGGAAGACACCGATGTGCCGTGGTGCGAAGGCGAGCGTTACGCGCGCTACTGGCCGCAGGCCACGCTGCTCAGCACCACCGGCCTGGGCCATCACCGCGTGACCATCGCGCCGGAAACGCTGGATGCGTCGCTGCGCTTCCTGCGTGGCGAAGCCGTCGGCCAGCGCGTCGTCTCGACACGCGAGCTTCCGTTCGGCCTGGCATAGGGCAGAGGGTGGATGGACGCTTGATAGACTCGACGCCCCTCCGCTTATCCGGTCGCCATGTCCATAGATCCACTGCTGGCCTGGCGGGACGCCGAACACTTGCTTTCGTCCGGCCAGCCGGGTAGGGCGCGTGAGCACTATCTGGAACTTGTCGAGATCGACGGCTGGCAGTTGCCGGCCGCGTTGCGGCTTTCTACGCTATCCGCGCGGTCGGGGCGCTTGCGTGAGGCTGTCGCGTTCGCACTCCGAGCCGCGGCATCAGCCAAACGAGAGGAGGATGTCGCGCTTCTGGAGGCGTTGACCAGGCAGCTGTTCGATCTCGGTGAGATCGAGGCGGGTCTCGCATGCCTCCGCGCCCACGCGCTGGAGGCGACCTCTGACCCGGACGTGCTGCGCAGCTTGGGTCAGATGTTGTTGTCGCAATCGCTCCCTTTGCTGGCCCAGAGATTTCTCGATCGGGCCCAACGCGTCAGTGACGGGGGCGCGCCCGCAGACTATCTGGCCGGATTGGCTGCGTTCTACAAGGGTGAGGAAGCCGCAGCCGAGCTGGCATGGGAGGCGGCCCTGCGGCGCAACGCGCTCATGCCTGCCGTCCACCGCCTGCTGTCGAAATTGAAGCGCCAAACGCCGGCACTCAACCATGTCGATCGACTGCGTGCGGCGATCGCACGCCTGCCCGATACGCACCCCGAGGCAGCCTGGCTGCACTACGCGCTGTTCAAGGAACTCGACGACTTGGGCGAGGTTGAAAGCGCCTGGCAGGCGCTGTCGCATGGCATGCGGGTCCGGCGCCGTCAGGTGGTCCACGACATGGATGCCGAAGCCCGCCTGTTTGAACGGCTCGCGCGGTCACCGCCGTCGGCGTTGTCCGGTGGGCCGCCCACCCTCGACGCGCCCACGCCGGTCTTCATCGTCGGCATGCCGCGCTCGGGAACGACGCTGCTGGAGCAGGTGCTCGCGCGCCATCCGCAGGTCCAGGACGCCGGCGAACTGCGTGACCTGCTCTGCCAGTTGCGCTGGGTCTGCGATCGGATCGGTGGACCACATCTGGATGAGGCGCTGTGCGCCGCCGCCGAGGTCGCCGACATGGCGCTGCTGGGCCGGCGCTACCTGGAGAAAACCGCTTGGCGCGCGGAGGGGCGCGCGTTCTTCACCGACAAGATGCCGACGAACTTCCTGCTGGTGGACCACATCGCCCGTGCGTTGCCGCAGGCGCGCATCCTGCACATGGTGCGCGACCCGATGGAGGTCTGCTTCTCCAACCTGAAGGAACTCTTCGTCGACGCCTATCCGCATACCTACGATCAGCAGGAGATGGCGGCGCACTTCATCCGCTACCGCCGCCTGATGCAGCACTGGCATGCCCGGCACCCCGGCCGGATCCTCGACATCGCCTACGAAGACCTGGTGCGTGCTCCCGAACAGACCGCTCATCGCGTGCTCGATTTCTGCGGCCTCGCCTGGACACCGGACGTGCTCGCCAGCGCGCCGCGTGCGTCCGCGGTCGCGGTCGCGACCGCCAGTGCCGCGCAGGTCCGCGAACCCATCCATACGCGTTACATGGGGCAGTGGCGGCGGTACGCGCATCATCTGCAGCCCTTGCAGGCCGCGTTGGCCGATGCCGGCGTCTGACCCGGCTGGATACGGCGCCGTATCCAGCGTCCGCGGTGGTCCACTGGTGTGCAATTGGTGAGGTCGTGACACGCGAGCGGCTACAACCCCGCGTCTGTCCGCACTGCCAGTGAGTCCGCGTGAGCACACCCGCCAGCCAGTTTCCCGCCGCACAGGCCGACGCCACGCCGCTGCGCTTCGTCACCGCCGCCAGCCTGTTCGATGGGCACGACGCGGCCATCAACATCATGCGCCGCCTGATCCAGAGCGAGGGCGCCGAAGTCATCCACCTGGGCCACAACCGCAGCGTCGAGGACGTCGTCCGCGCCGCGTTGCAGGAAGACGCCGACGGCATCGCGCTGTCCAGCTACCAGGGCGGCCACGTCGAGTACTTCAAGTACATGGTCGACATGCTGAAGGAGCGCGGCGCCGGCCATGTGCGCGTGTTCGGCGGCGGTGGCGGCACCATCACCCCGGAAGAGATCGCCGAGCTGCAGGCCTACGGCGTGGAGCGCATCTACCACCCCAACGACGGCATGAAGATGGGCCTGGTGGAAATGATCCAGGACGTGGTGGCGCGTGCGCAGCACGCGCGGGAATCGGGAATGGGGAACGGGGAATCGCCGCATGCCGCCAGGCCCGATCTCCATGACGAGTCCGCCATCGGCCGCATGATGTCCGCCATCGAGGATGGCGTTTTCAATGAGCAGGAACTGGCCAGGTTGCGCAAGCAATGGGCCGCCGCCGGCTCCGATTCTCCATTCCCCACTCCCCATTCCCGCGCGGGTGGAACGCCCGTCATCGGCATCACCGGCACCGGCGGCGCCGGCAAGTCGTCGGTCACCGACGAACTGATGAACCGCTTCCTGTCGTGCTTCCCGCAGATGCACATCGCGGTGATCTCGGTCGATCCCACCCGCCGCCGCACCGGTGGCGCGCTGCTCGGCGACCGCATCCGCATGAACGCGCTGCGCAGCGAGCGCATCTACATGCGTTCGATGGCCACGCGCCGCCAGCACGTGGCGACCAACGCGGTGCTGAAGGACTGCATCGCGTTCCTGAAGTCGCTCGGCTTCGACCTGGTGATCGTCGAGACCGCCGGCATCGGCCAGAGCGATTCGGAGATCGTCGACCTGGTCGACTTCCCCATGTACGTGATGACCAGCGACTACGGCGCGGCCAGCCAGCTGGAGAAGATCGACATGATCGACTTCGCCGAGCTGATCGTGCTGAACAAGTACGACAAGCGCGGCGCCGAGGACGCCCTGCGCGACGTGCGCAAGCAGTGGAAGCGCAACCGCGTGGCGTTCCAGACGCCGGACGCCGAGGTGCCGGTCTATCCCACCATCGCCAGCCAGTTCAACGACCCCGGCGTCAGCTGGATGTTCGCCAACCTGTGCCGCCTGCTGCGCGAGAAGCTGCAGCTGCCGGCGGAGAAGTGGACGCCCGCGCTCGATACCGAGCTGAAGGAGCCGCGCGCCACCGTGCTGATTCCCGGCAGTCGCGTGCGCTACCTGGCCGAGATCGCCGAGCAGGGCCGCGGCATCAACCGCCGCATCGAGACGGAAGCCGCGACCGCCAGCCGAGCGCAGCATTACTGGAATGCGCTGAAGGATCTTGAGGATCCTGCGCTGCCGAAGGCGTTGGAGTTGTATGCCTCCGACAGCCTCCTTCCCCTGCTTGCGGGGGAAGGTGCCCGAAGGGCGGATGGGGGCGCGCGCGATGACGCAGGCCCCCATCCCAACCTTCCCCCGCAGGCGGGGGAAGGGGCAGGGCAGGTGGACCGCTCGTTGCTGACGCTGCGCCAGCGCTACAACGACGCCCTCCAGTCGCTGTCCTCCGAGGCGCTGAAGCTGCTGCGCGAGTGGCCGGCGCGGCACAAGGCGGTGACCGACCCTGTCAACGAATACCAGGTGCGCGGCAAGACCATCCGCATCGAGAACTACCGCGAGTCGCTCAGCCACCAGCAGATCCCGAAGATCGCGCCGCCGCCGTACCAGGGCTGGGGCGAGCTGCTGACGTTCCTGCAGAAAGAGAATCTCCCCGGCAGCTATCCGTACACCGGCGGCGTGTATCCGTACCGCCGCACCGGCGAGGACCCCATCCGCATGTTCGCGGGCGAGGGCCCGCCGGAGCGCACCAACCGCCGCTTCCATTACCTCAGCGTCGGCCAGTCGGCCGCACGCCTGTCCACCGCCTTCGACAGCGTCACCCTGTACGGCGAAGACCCGGCGCCGCGCCCGGACATCTACGGCAAGATCGGCAACTCCGGCGTCAACATCCCCACGCTGGACGACATGAAGAAGCTGTACTCCGGCTTCGACCTGTGCGCGCCCACCACCTCGGTGTCGATGACCATCAACGGCCCGGCGCCGATGATCCTGGCGATGTTCATGAACACCGCCATCGACCAGCAGGTGGAGAAGTACCTGCAGGCCGACGACGCGCGCTGGGCCGAGGCGAGCGCGAAGATCGATGCGTTCTTCGAAGGCCGCCCGCGCCCGCAGTACCACGGCGAGCTGCCGCCGACGAACACCGGCCTGGGCCTGGGCCTGCTCGGCATCACCGGCGACCAGCTGGTCGACGAGGAGACCTACGCGCGCATCAAGGCCGAGACGCTGGCCACCGTGCGCGGCACGGTGCAGGCCGACATCCTGAAGGAAGACCAGGCGCAGAACACCTGCATCTTCAGCACGGAATTCGCCCTGCGCATGATGGGCGACATCCAGCAGTACTTCGTCGACCACGCGGTGCGTAATTTCTACTCGGTGAGCATCAGCGGCTACCACATCGCCGAGGCCGGGGCGAACCCGATCAGCCAGCTCGCTTTCACGCTGAGCAACGGCTTCACCATCGTCGAGTACTACCTGGCCCGCGGCATGAAGATCGACGACTTCGCACCCAACCTGTCGTTCTTCTTCAGCAACGGCATGGACCCGGAGTACACCGTCATCGGCCGCGTCGCCCGCCGCATCTGGGCACGCGCCATGCGCGAGCGCTACGGCGCCAACGAGCGCAGCCAGATGATGAAGTACCACATCCAGACCTCGGGCCGCTCGCTGCACGCGCAGGAGATCCAGTTCAACGACATCCGCACCACGCTGCAGGCGCTGTACGCGCTGTTCGACAACTGCAACAGCCTGCACACCAATGCCTACGACGAGGCGATCACCACGCCGACGGAAGAGAGCGTGCGCCGCGCGGTCGCCATCCAGATGATCATCAACAAGGAGCTGGGACTGAACTTCAACGAGAACCCGTGGCAGGGCAGCTTCGTGGTCGACCAGCTCACCGACATCGTGGAAGAGGCGGTCTACAAGGAGTTCGAGGCGATCAGCGAGCGCGGCGGCGTGCTCGGCGCGATGGACACCATGTACCAGCGCGGCAAGATCCAGGAAGAGTCGCTGTACTACGAGCACAAGAAGCACGACGGCAGCCTGCCGCTGGTGGGCGTGAACACCTTCCTGCCGCGCGAGCACGGCGGCGAGATCGCCACCGAGATCGAGCTGATCCGTTCGACCGAAGAAGAGAAGGGCCAGCAGATCGCCAACGTCCGCGCCTGGCAGGCCAGCCGCAACGCGCTGGCACCGGAAGGCGAGACCGACCACAGCCACGCCTCCGCGCTGGAAGAACATGCCGAGCCCGACGTGCACGACGGCCACGGCCTGGCCTACCTGCAGCGCACGGCCCGCGAACGCCGCAACGTGTTCGCCGCGCTGGTGGAAGCGGTGAAGACGCACAGCCTGGGGCAGATCAGCCACGCGCTGTACGACGTGGGTGGCGAGTACCGGCGGAACATGTAATCGGACTGTCCATGACGTTGGCGACGGCCTGCAACCCGACGAGGAATCGCAATGGCATCACCTGAGGTCATGGCGCTGGTCACGGACGCGCTTCGCGGGCAGCTGGTGTCCGCGTTGCCGTCGGGCGCACACGTCGTCCTTGGCGCGCCGTCTGCGGATGCGCCCGTGACGGTGGGCGTGTTCGTGCATCCCCTGCGGATTGCACTGTCGAGCGCCCGGCGCAACGCGCCGGATCGACGCGTGGACGACGTGGCCTTTCGTCATCCACTGGACCTGGACGTGGATTACCTGATCGCCGGGCTGGGCGATGAGGCGCTGGCGGAACTGGCCTTGCTGGACGCGACGCTGCAATGGGCGGCCGAGCATCCTGTCCGCACGCATGACAGGATGAGCGAGGGGCTGTCGCAGCCCGAGCGATGGGCCTCGCTCGCCTCGGGATCGTTGACGGTGCGCTGGCGGGTACTGGACCTGACGCTCGAGCAGGCGGCGTCGATCTGGACTGCGGCCGGCATGCGGCAACGGGCGGGCCTGTTTCTTCGCGCCGAGGTGCAGTGGCGGTCAGGGCAGGCGTCATCGGGGCCCATCATCGGGCTCTAGTGCCCGGGATGGCCGCGTAGGGAGGGCTCAAGCCCTCTCCACGGCATCGCACGCCTGCCGTTCGACGCCCACGCCGCGCCTGTTCGCCGCGGAGGTCGCCAGCTATGACGGATTGCGTCATATGTCGGTCGGCGTTATGGTGGTCCCGTGATCCGGAACTTCATCGACAAGGAAGCCGACAAAGTCTGGAAAGGCACGCCTTCGCGGCGTCTGCCGGCCGACATGCAGGCTGTTGCGCGGCGCAAGCTGCGCATGCTCAACAATGCCGCCACGCTGGACGATCTGCGTGTTCCGCCCGCGAACCGGCTGGAGGCACTGAAAGGCGACCGAAAAGGCCAGTACAGCATCCGGATCAACGATCAATGGCGTGTCTGCTTCCGCTGGAAGGACGGCGACGCCCATGACGTGGAAATCGTTGATTACCACTGAACTCCATGAGAAGCGTTCGTTCATGAAAACCCTGCCCAACATCCATCCCGGCGAAGTGCTGCTAGAGGAGTTCCTGCTTCCTCTGGGCGTCAGCCAGAACGCGTTGGCGCGCGCGGCCGGGGTGCCGCCGCGTCGCATCAACGAGATCGTGCTGGGCAAGCGCGGCGTCACGGCCGACACCGCGGTACGGCTGGCGGCGGCGCTGGGCACCAGCGAGCGCTTCTGGCTGGGTTTGCAGGCGGACTATGACCTTGAGGAAGCGCACCGCGTCCTGGGGGATGCAGTCGCCCGGATCGAACGGATCGCAGCTTAGTGGCGCTGCCGGCCTTGTTCCGACGACGCGCCTGTGCAGGACCGGCGACTGCCGTGCGCCATGTCGTGATGGTGCTGCTCGTTTTGCTCACCACGTCGGCCTACGCCCAGCCCGTGTCCGAAGACGCCGACCTGCACCGCGCCTATTCGCAGGCGGTGCGGCAGGCCATCCGCACGCACTGGACGCCGCCGGACGCCGGCGTCACCGGCGCCTGCCCGGTATTGGTGCGCCAGTTGCCGGGCGGCGAGGTGCTGCACGTGGAGGCGCATCACGGCTGCGCCTTCGACGAGGCGGGTCGGCGATCGGTGGAAGACGCGGTGTGGGCGGCCAGTCCGTTGCCGTACCACGGCTACGAGCGCGTCTTCGCGCGCGAGATGCGGGTCACCGTGCGCGCCGACGGCGAGTGAGTGGCGCGGTGGCTTTCCCTCTCCCCGCAATCGCAGGGAGAGGGAGCAGCGCATTCGCGTAGGGCGGGCTCAAGCCCGCCGTCTTGATCTGCGATGGCGGGCTTGAGCCCGCCCTACGGCAATCGATGCCTTCCACCGTCATCCCCGCGCAGGCGGGGATCCAGTGCCTTCAACGCATCGAAGCAACGTCACTGGGCCCCCGCCTGCGCGGGGGTGACGAGTCATGCAGGAGGCATGGGCGTTTCCCTCTCCCTGCGAAGCGGGGAGAGGGTGCCAACGGCGGGTGAGGGGCGAACGGAGTGGCGGAGATGTCGGCGCCCGGGTCGTTACCGCGCCCGGCCCCTCATCCGCGCCCGTATCGCGTACGGGGCTGGCTCTCCGTACACCTTCTTTCTGCAGTGCGAGGAGAAGGAGAAAGTGCATTCACGTAGGGCGGGCTCAAGCCCGCCGTCTTGATCTGCGATGGCGGGCTTGAGCCCGCCCTACGGCAAGCCGCGTCCTCCATCGTCATCCCCGCGCAGGCGGGGATCCAGCGCCTTCAACGCAACGAAGCAACGTCACTGGGCCCCCGCCTGCGCGGGGGTGACGAATCATTCAAGAGGCATGGGCGTTTCCCTCTCCCTGCAAAGCGGGGAGAGGGTGCCAACGGCGGGTGAGGGGCGAACGGAGTGGGAACACGTCGGCGCCCGGTTCGTTACCGCGCCCGGCCCTCATCCGTTGCTTCACGTAGGGCGGGCTCAAGCCCGCCGTCCAGATGCGCGATGGCGGGCTTGAGCCCGCCCTACGACATCGCGGGTGCCGCCTACCTGTACGCCCCCGGCCCGCGCCAGATCAGTTCGCCGCGGCGGTAGATGCGCATCACGTCCACCACGTCGCGGGCGTCGCCGATGGTGTCGAGTTGGGGGTCGCCGGGTTGCACCAGGCGGCAGCCGCCGGAGCCGCGGGTGGCGACGATCTCAAGGGCGCAGACCATCAGGTCGCGGCGGCCGGGCAGGGGGAAGGAGATTTCCTTCATGCCCTGGAGCTGCCATTCGGCGATCTTCCGTTCGTTGCGCACGTCGTAGTAGATCTGGTGGCCGTCCACTTCCATGCTGGGGCCGGCGTTGTTGTCCTGGCCGCGTCCCTGGCTGCGGCCGGTGCCGACGGTGGCGCCCATGTTCTCGGGGGCGGTGTCCTGGGGCAGCATGCCGGGCGGTTGGCCCCAGCGGCTGTTGCGGCGCCAGGCGGGGGT
>NZ_PDWW01000019.1 GCF_010093445.1 Pseudoxanthomonas japonensis
CCCGAGACCCGCCATGCCCCCCACCGATCTCTCGCTGCAGATCCAGCTGCACCCGTTCCCCGATGGCGACGCCGTCGCCTCCGCCCTGGCGCAGGCCGTGGCCGACGACCTGCGCGCCGCGCTCGTCCAGCGTGGCCAGGCCAGCCTGGCGTTGTCCGGTGGCACCACCCCGCGCCGCTTCCTGCAGGCGCTCTCGCAGCAGGCACTGGACTGGGCGAACGTCACCGTGACCCTGGTGGACGAGCGCTGGGTGCCCGATGACCATGAGCGCTCCAATGCGCGGCTGGTGAAGGAGTGCCTGCTGCAGAACGCGGCCGCCGACGCCCGCTTCGTGCCCCTGTACCGGCCCGCGGCGACGCCCGACGAGGTGCTGGAGGACATCGCTGCAGGGTTGCCGGCCACGCTGGATGTCGTGGTGCTGGGCATGGGCGGCGACGGACATACCGCCTCGTTCTTCCCGGGCGGCGACCGCCTGGCCGAGGCGATGGACACGGCCACCGGCACCACCGTGCTGCCGATGCGTGCACCCGGCGCAGGCGAGCCCCGCATCACCCTGACCCTGCCCGTCCTGCGCGATGCCGGCCGGCTCTACCTGCATATCGAAGGCGGCGAAAAGCGGCAGGTGCTCCAGCAGGCCCTCTCGGGCCAGGGCCCGGGGGCGCAGTTCCCGATGCACCACGTGCTGCAGGCACTGCGGGCTCCACTGCAGGTCTACCTGACCGCCTGAGCCTCCCGGCGCCGGTGTTGAGGCAAAACCGGCCGCCCTGCTTATAATGTGGTCTTGTCCGCGGCACCCCGGTGCCCGTCGACCCCCGTTTTCGTAGCCATGCGCGGCCCACGGCCGTGCTGCCAAAGGTGGAAAGTGCGTAACTACGACCTCGAATTCCTCAAGCATTTCTCGATGGTGATCGGCTTCCTGATGCTGGTCACCGCGGGCCTGATCGTCGGCGCGTACTTCCTGCACGACAGCATTCCGCCGGAAGTGAACCCGAAGGCCGTGCAGATCACCGAGGCGCGCATCGCCCCGGCCGGCGCTGTCTATGCAGGCGAAACCGGTGCTGCCGCCCAGGCCGCCGCCGCCCAGGCCGCGCTGGCGGCCGCCGCTTCCCAGGTCGCCTACGGCGGCACGCTGGACGGTGGCGAGATCTACAAGAACCTGTGCGGCGCCTGCCACACCAACGGCGTGGGCAAGGCCCCGATGCTGACCGCCGCCGGCATGGGCGCCCGCGCCAGCAAGGGCGTCGACACCCTGTACAAGCACGCCATCGAAGGCTTCACTGGTCCGGACGGCGGCATCATGCCTCCGAAGGGCGGCAACCCGGCCATCTCCGAAGAGCAGATCCACGCCACCGTCGACTGGATGCTGGCCAACAGCAAGTAAGGCTTCGGGCCTTCCACGAACGCCGCCTCCGGGCGGCGTTTTTGTTTGTGCGGTGCTTCAACCCCGAAACGACCTCTCCCTTCTCCCCGTTGTCACAGGGAGAGGGGAAGCGCGCCAGTCCGCCTCGCATGGAAAACCTTCCGTCACCCAATCCGTTTACCCTTGCCGCCTCGCTTTCCCGGTTGCCCACGATGACGTCGTCCCGCTCGCTGCTCACCCTTGCCCTGCTCGCCTCCCTCTCGCTGCCTGCCTGCGCAGCCACGCCGAAGGAACGCGTCATTCCCATCGGCCAGGTGCAGGGCGAAGGCGCGCGCAGTCCGCTCGATGGTCAGACCGTCACCATCGAAGGCGTCGTCACCGGCGCCTTCATCGACGGCCTCGGCGGCTTCTTCGTGCAGGACAGTGGCGACGGCAACGCCAGGACCTCCGACGCCCTCTTCGTCGCCCTGGAAGAAGGCGCGCCGCCGCCGACGATTGAGGTCGGTGACCGCCTGCGCGTGCGCGGCATCGTCGGCGAACGTAAAGCCGGCAACGATGACACGTTGACCGCACTGCATGCGCCGGTGATCCAGCCGCGCGGCAAGGGCAGCGTCGCACCGACGGTGCTGACCGCGCAGCCCACCGACTGGGAAGCACTGGAAGGCATGCACGTCCGCATCGATGCCCCGCTCACGCTCAGCGGCACCCACACGCTGGAACGCTTCGGCGAACTGATCACCAGCTTCGCCGGCCGCCTGTGGCAACCCAGCGAACTCGCCACGCCCGGCAGCGCGGAGGCCAAGCGCCTCGCCACCGACAATGCGCGCCGCACCCTGCTGCTGGACGACGGCAGCGCCAAGCGCGACCCCGCCACCGTCTGGTACGTGAAGGACGGCCAGCCGCTGCGCACCGGCACCGTGCTGACCGGCGTGCAAGGCATCGTCGACCAGCGCGCCGGTGGCTGGCGCCTGCAACTCACCGCCGCACCGACCATCGCCGCGCCGCAGCGTCCGGCCGCACCGCAGGTCGCTGGCAACGTGCGCGTGGCGGCGTTCAACCTGGAAAACCTGTTCAATGGCGACGGCAAGGGCGGCGGCTTCCCCACCGAGCGCGGCGCCAAGACGCCCGAGCAGTTGAAGGCGCAGATCGCCAGGCTGGTCGCGACCATCCGCGGGCTCGACCCCGACATCGCCGCGCTGATGGAACTGGAGAACGACGGCTACGGCGCCGACTCCAGCCTGGCGCAGCTGGTCGCCGCGCTGAATGCCGGCGGCGGCACGTGGCGCTTCGTCGACGCGAAGCAGGGTCCCGGCCCCGACACCATCCGCGTCGGCCTCATCTACCGCAGCGACAAGGTGAAGCCCAGCGGCAAGCCCGCCACGCTGCAGGAAGGTCCGTTCGGCGAACGCAGCCGCAGCCCGCTGGCGCAAGCGTTCGTGCGTGGCAACGGCAAGCCCTTCGTCGTGGTCGCCAACCACCTGAAGTCGAAAGGCTGCTCGGAAGCCACCGGCGCCGACACTGACCAGAAGGACGGCGCCGGCTGCTGGAATGCATTGCGCCTCGATTCGTCGAAGCGTCTGGACGCATGGCTGAAGACCGACCCGACCCGCACGCGCAGCGACCGCGTGGTGATGCTGGGCGACTTCAACGCCTACGCGATGGAAGACCCGGTGCGCTGGCTGCGCGACGACGCCGGCTGGATCGACGCGTTCAAGCAGGCGGGTGTCGAGCAGCCTTACTCCTACGTCTACAACGGCCTGACCGGCCGCCTCGACCACGCCCTGCTCAGCCCCTCGCTGGTGAAGCAGCTGCGCGGTGCAGCGGAGTGGCATATCAATGCCGACGAACAGGACGCGCAAGGCTACGCTGATGGCGACGCCAGCGTGCCTTTCCGCAGTTCCGACCACGACCCGCTGCTGCTGGGCTTCGATCTGTAGGCGGGACGGCAGGTCGCCACTTTTCCTGTGGGAGCGACGTCAGTCGCGATGACACCTCCACGTTAGGTCATCGCGACTGACGTCGCTCCCACAAGACGGGAAACGTCACCCGCCGATCTTCTCCACCAGCGCCTGCAATTTCTGCACGGTACCCCAGTTGCGCGTGGTGGCGGCCTTGCCTGCCTTGCCCAGCATCGCTTCCGCGGCCTTGCTCTCCAGAATGCCGCTGGCGCAGTGCAGGTAAGCGGCGCGCGTGCCGACCAGGAACTGTTCGGGCGCGACTACATGCGGCGCGATGGCGTCGAGGTTGACCAACGCGGCGGCGTCCGGCGTGAACGCGACCAGCAGGCGTGACGGATCCGTCGCGGTGTCGGCGAAGGGGTTGTCGGCCATGATGGCGTCGAGATCCTTCGCGGATTTCACGATGACAGGCACCTCGATGCCGAGTCGATCGGCGATGGCCTTCGAGATGTCGGTCGCCAGCGTTGCGGACGTTCCCTTGCCGGCCTTGAAGACGACGTTGCCGCTATTGAGCAACGTAGCGACGTCGGTGTAGCCGAGCGCCTCCAGCAGCGCGCGCAGGTCCGCCATGGCGATGCGCTTGGCCTTGCCGACGTTGATGCCGCGGAGCAGGGCGATGTGGGTCGTCATGTCAGAGCTTGCGTCATTGATGCTTGAGGACGCCGAAGCGGTCAGATGTCATCGTGGGGCTCGTCGCGGGAGCCGCCAAGAAACCACAACGCGACGCCGACGATTCCCACTGCAATCGGCCAAGCCACATGCAGATCAGCATGCCGGTGGAGTTGCGACAGGACCAGCGAGGCCACGATGACGAGGCTACCGGTGATGCTCAATGGACCGAGGGAGGTATTGCCCACCCGGTAGAACCGCCCATCGTCGCGATTGATCCAGGCCCGGAGTTTCGACCACCGTCCCATGCGCATCTCACTCCTGTGCGGACCCGATCGGCGCGAAGCGACGCACCGGCTGCCCGTCCACGATCACCTCCTCGCAGAACATCGCATACGGCCGCACCCACAATCCGCCTTCGCCGTACAGCGCGCGACACACCACCAGCGGCTCCAGCGTCTCGCTGTGCCGCGCTACTGCGACGACTTCGTAGTCGTTGCCCTTGTAGTGGCGGTAGAGGCCGGGGGTGAGTTCGGGGATGGTGGGGAGTGTGGCCATGGTGGTGTCTTCTCTCAACATGATGTGGGCATAGGCTAATCCTACGAGATCACGGTCCCCTAAGTGCTTCCTTGCCACAGCCCTTGGATTGGCTGAGCCACGGGCAGTGACCCGATAGCGCCACCTTGCATAGTTGCGTTTATCAATGAATCTCATCTATTTTTCACGGCAGAAAGCAGCTGGATTCGAGCTATACAAGGAAAGGCAATGAAGCCTATTTGGATTAGCGGGGCATTGATAGTTTTGGTGGCATCCACTCTCGCCATATCGCGAAGTTGCGGTACTCCAGACCTTCTTGATGAAGGAATAGTTGCCCCGGAAAACCAACCCTCAGCAGCCGGCCACGGACCAGCGAGGGCGGATTCATCTAAGCCGCACAACGACATACGTCAGGCGTCAACTGAAAAATCTACTCTTAGCCCCTTCTCTCATCTACCTAGGACAAGGAGCGGACTTCCGCTGGAGTCGGACCCGTTCGTGGCCGAAAGTGTAGAGGAACAGAGATGGCTGGATCGGAACGGCTATCCGAATGCTGAGCAATGGAAAACGTACTCGATGTCTTCGGACTCCATGCTTCAGTTGGCTGCGGAAAGTGGAGACAAACTCGCTGGCGTGGTGTTAGACAGCAGAGCTTTGTACAAGGGTGACAAAGGCGCTTCTGATCGCCTTTTCCATGCGGCCGAAGATGGCTCAATGTTTGCGCTCTCTTTGCTACAGGCGTATATGGCTGCCTCTCCTAATGGGAACCGTGAACTCGCTTACGCAATCAGCAGAGTCATGGAAATGAAGGGTGATACAAGGGCCGCCCTGGCTAGAGATTTTTCCTTCCCAAGCGCTCTGACCGCTGAAGAGCGATTGAAAGGGGAAGCACTGACGCTGCAACTTCACAAGCAGCTCAAGAGCAACACAAAGACAACCAGTTTCGTTGATCCTCGGCCGTTTCCCTGAAAAATAAGGAGTTTTTTGTGAAGAAAAGGAACCTAGTAGTAACCGCCTTGTTCGGTTTCTCGGGATTAGCCGTCGCTTGCAATATGCTGCCTCTCCCTATACCACCATTGCCAATATCGGTTTCTGCAACAGATGTGGCCAAGGCAATGATGAATGGATTTAGTCCTGCCAGCGCTCTGCATGCAGCAGCGATGACAAAAATGGACTCTTATGCAGGCACTGCAGTGGGAAAAGATGTTTGGAAAGCAAACAATTTCGTTGGTTACTTGAACTACAGAGGACCAATGGGTGGCGCAGGCATGGTCTTCATTGACAAGCCTTGCGACAAAACTGCCGAAGACGTCGCGCGGGAACGTCAAAACTCAACAAACCCAGCAACGCCCGGCTCAGGCAGCGGAGGCGGCGGCGGCGGCGGACCAGGCTACGGCGGTAGTCCTGGCGCACCAGGGTGTGTCTACGGATGTGGAAATCCAATCGTAGATGTCGGCGACCTTGAGCAGGCTTGATCCCTGTGTCGTGAAAAATGTTGTCACTTACAGCGCGGGGAGTGTGGTCAGGGCTGTCTCGTGAATGCTTAGGGTGGGCCTTGGCCCACCCTATAGACTGCCCGGATCGTGATGATGGGTATTGCTTCGCTCCACCCATCCTACGCACTACGGATTGAGCCGATTGAACACGGCCACGCTGACCCACAGCAGCACGAGAACACCGATGCCGCGATAGGTTGGGGTGAGCTTGCGAAGCCCAACAGGTAGACGTTTCGTCGCCACGATGTTGGGGTTCACTCCGTTCACCCCAACCTATGAAAGCACTTGCGCAATCCCTCAATACCCCGCCGCCTGCCCATCCTTGCGGCTCTCGCTGGCGCCGTAATACACGCCGGTGTCCGGGTCGCGCTTGATCGCCTGGTAGCCGCCGTACGGGCCGAGTGCCCATTCGACGTGGTGGCCCTTGTCCATCAGCGCGCGCACGGTCTCGTAGGGGAAGCCGGATTCCAGCTGCACCACGCCGCCGTCGCTCATGACCTTGGCGCTGCCGACCGGCTCGGTGGAGCCGTCGTGCTGCACGCGCGGCGCGTCTCCGGCCTCTTGCAGCGTCATGCCGAAGTCGACCAGGTTCATCACGATCTGCACGTGGCCCTGCGGCTGCATCGCACCACCCATCACGCCGAAGCTGACCCACGGCTTGCCGTCCTTGGTGATGAAGGCCGGGATGATGGTCTGGAACGGACGCTTGCCCGGCGCGTAGCAGTTGGGATGCGGCGCGGCGCCCTCGCAACCGTTCAGCACGAACATCTCACCGCGGTCCTGCAGGATGAAGCCCAGGCCGGTCGGCGTCATGCCGCTGCCCATGCCGCGGTAGTTGGACTGGATCAGCGAGACCATCATCCCGTCCTTGTCGGCGACGGTCATGTAGATGGTGTCGCCCTCTTCCAGTTCCTTCGGCGTTCCGGGCTGTACTTCGCGCAGCACTTTGTCCGGCGAGATCAGCTTGGCGCGCTCGCGCGCGTACGGCTTGGAGATCATGCGGGCGACGGGCAACGGCTGGAACGCGGGATCGGCGTACCAGCGCGCGCGGTCGGCGAAGGCCAGCTTCTTGGCTTCGACCAGCAGGTGCACGTGCTCGGGGCTGCCGTAGGGGATCTTGGAGAAGTCGTAGCCTTCCAATACGTTGAGCATCTGCAGCGCGGCGATGCCCTGGCTGTTCGGCGGCAGTTCCCACACGTCGTAGCCGCGGTAGTTGGTGCTGACCGGCTCGACCCACTCGCCGTGGTGCGCGGCCATGTCCTCGTACGACAGGAAGCCGCCGTTGGCCTTGAAGTAGGTGTCGATGGTGCGCGCGATGTCGCCCTTGTAGAACGCGTCGCGACCACCATCGGCGATCTTCTGCAGCGTGTCGGCCAGATAGGGGTTCTTCCACATCTCGCCGGTGCGCGGGGCACGGCCGGCGATGGTGAACTGCTCGGTGAAGTCGGGGAACTTCGACAGCCGCGGCACCGAGCGTTCCCAGTAGTAGGCGATCGTCTGGTGCACCGGATGGCCGTCGCGCGCGTAGCGGATGGTCGGCGCCAGCAGGTCCTTCATCGGCAGCTTGCCGAAGCGGCCGTGCAGCGCGAACCAGCCATCGACCGCGCCCGGCACGCTGACCGGCAACGGGCCGTGCGCGGGAATGTCGGTTATGCCTTGCTGCTTGAAATGATCGAGCGTCAGCGACTTCGGCGAACGGCCCGAACCGTTGTAGCCGTGCAGCTTCTTCGTCTTCGGATCCCAGACGATGGCGAACAGGTCGCCGCCGATGCCGTTGCCGGTGGGTTCCATCAGGCCGAGCGCCGCATTGGCGGCGATGGCGGCGTCCATCGCGGTGCCGCCCTGCTTCATCACGTCCAGCGCGATCTGGGTGGCGAGCGGATGCGACGTGGCCGCCATCGCATGCGGCGCGATGACGTCCGAACGGGTGGCGAAGGCGCGACCGGTGATGCGGTCGGCAGCGGAAGCAGGCTGTGTTGCTGCGAGCAGCAAGCAGCAGGTCAACGGACGCAGCAGTGACATCGGAAACTCCTCACGACGGATGAACGATGCCCCGCGATACCCGCGCGACATCTCAAGTGCGACGGAACCAACCCGTGATGCTGTAGCGATGGTCGCCCGCCCACGGGGCGACCTGGCTGACCTGGTGCCCCTGGGGAACACGGAACAGGCTCAGGCTGTTCCAGTGCGGCGTGAACGTCTCGACCACATTCTGTCGACTGTCAACGAACTGCAGCAGGCCACCCCAGTCGGCTTCCCAGTTGCGGGCCAGGTTGATCACGTAGGCAAACGCGCGCTCTTCCTCATGCGACTTGTCGTCGTGCAGGCGGAGAAAATGGCCGGGGCGATAGCGCACGGCCATCGCGCTGACCATGCGGATGCCGGTGTCGCCGGTCAGGGTATGCGTGAAGGCGATGAAGTCCGGCGAGTTCAGGAAATCGACGACAACGTGCAGCAGCAATTCCGGGTGCAGTCCATCGCGACGTGCTTCGATCATCTTGAAACGGTCGAAGTGGAACTCGAAGCCCGTGGTCGCACGACGCAACGCTTCCATCAACCGGGCCCGATCCTGCTGGGCGGGCGACAACGCCCGTGCCTCCGCCGGGAGCAGGGGAGGCCGGTCGGAGCGTTGCGCAGGCTCCCAAGGAACTTCGTGTTGCAGGCAATCACGCAGCCGTTGCGCGGAGGCATCCTGCAGGAACTCCGGGATCTGCACACGGCCTGTCGCATCCAGGCGCGCACGGTAAGACTCGATGCGGAGATCGTTGTTGATCATCGGAACGCAGACCACGCCGAACTTGGCGACTGCATCATGCGGCCGCCCGATGGCTCATTCTCGCACGCGGTCAGGGCCAGACTGGAGGGTTGGCCTGCCAGGCCCCGAGTACTTCGGCCAGCATGTCGCGATCTTCCTGCCGCCAATCCGGCAGCCGCGAAGCGAAGTTTCTGGCGTCCATCCACGCACCTGGTTCGGTGCGCACGGCGGCGCCGAACCATGCGACGGCCTCCTGCTTGCGGTCCAGCCGCCACAGGACCAGCGCCAGCGTCGGGGGTGCCCAGGAGGGCGACCCATACGCCGTGACGATCTCGGACCACTGCATCAGCGCGGGCTCGAACTGGCCCGCACGGTACAGATCCCATCCATAGTTCCAGCGGATGGCACGCCCGACGGTGCCCTTGGCCTCGGTCGCCGACACGGCCTGCAGGTACAACTGGTCGGCCAGTTCCGCCCGGCCTTCGGCGGCGGCGATGTGCGCCAGTTGCGCCGTCGCCTCCACATGCCGCCGTCCACGCTCGCGTTCACGCACCAGCGCCTGAACCTGCGGCTCACCTTCTCCCTCCACGACGATGATCGGCCGTGCCGTCGACTTGTCTTCGTCGAAATAGAATTCCTTGGGTTTCGGCACGCTCTGCGCATGCGCGGACAACACTGCGGATGCCAGCGCGGCAGCCAGCAGCAAGCACTTACCGGATTTCACGTACGGTCCCCTGACACAGATGTAGCCCCGACCCATCCTAACCGCTGCAACGCACAACAACCCAGTGATGCGCGTCACAGAAAAAGCCGCTGTTACAATGCGCGCCTTCACGCCCGAGGGGTTTTCGGGCCTCGCCAGCCGCTTTCACGGGCCCGCCATGACCAGCACCGCCGAACTCACCTCGCCCTCGTCCGCCAACCTGCCGCAGATCGGGGTGATCGACAGCGACTACACGCTGGAGCACAAGTACACGCGCACCGACGGGCGCATCTACCTGAGCGGCGTGCAGGCGCTGGTGCGGCTGCCGCTGATGCAGCGGCTGCGCGACCAGGCCGCCGGCCTGAACACCGCCGGCTTCATCAGCGGCTACCGCGGCTCGCCGCTGGGCGGCTTCGATCTGGAGCTGTGGCGCGCGCGCAAGCACCTGGAGACGGCAGGCGTGAAGTTCACGCCCGGCCTCAACGAGGACCTGGGCGCGACCATGGTGTGGGGCACGCAGCAGACCAACCTGTTCCCCGGCGCCAAGGTCGATGGCGTGTATTCGATGTGGTACGGCAAGGGTCCCGGCGTGGACCGCTGCGGTGACGTGTTCAAGCACGGCAACGCCGCCGGCACCTCGAAGTTCGGCGGCGTGCTGGCGCTGGCCGCGGACGACCACAACTGCCGCAGCTCGACGCTGCCGCACGGCTCGGAAGACGAATTCGTCAGCGCGATGATGCCGGTCCTGAACCCCGCCGGCGTACAGGACATCCTCGACCTGGGCCTGGTGGGCTGGGCGATGAGCCGCTACACCGGCCGCTGGATCGGCTTCAAGACGATCGCCGAGACGGTGGAATCGTCGGCGTCGGTGCAGGTGGATCCGTTCGCGCGCGAGATCATCCTGCCGGAAGACTTCGCCATGCCGGCCGGCGGCCTCAACATCCGCTGGCCGAATCCTCCGCTCGACCAGGAGATGCGCCTGCACAAGTACGCGGTCGCCGCGGCGCAGGCGTTCGCGCGCGCGAACAAGGTCGACCGCATCGTGCTGGATTCGCCGCGCGCGCGCCTCGGCATCGTCACCACCGGCAAGAGCTACCTGGACGTGCTGCAGGCGCTGGAATACCTGGGCCTGGACGAACAGGCCTGCGCCGACATCGGCATCCGCGTCTACAAGGTCGGCATGACCTGGCCGCTGGAGCCGGTGGGCATCACCGAGTTCGCCAAGGGCCTGGAAGACATCGTCGTGGTGGAGGAGAAGCGCGCCTTCATCGAGCGGCAGATGAAGGAGTACTTCTACAACTGGCCGGCCGGCGCCGGCACGCGCCCGTCCATCGTCGGCAAGTACGACGAGGGCGGCGAGTGGATCCTGCCGTCCACCGGCGAGTTGACCCCGGCGACGATCGCCGGCGTGATCGGCCGGCGCATCCAGCGCTTCTTCACGACCGAATCCATCGAACAGCGCCTGCGCTGGATGGAGGAGAAGGAAGCCGAGATGGCGCTGCCGCGCGCCAACTTCCCGCGCGTGCCGCACTACTGCAGCGGCTGCCCGCACAACACCTCGACGGTGGTGCCGGAAGGCTCGCGCGCGCTCGGCGGCATCGGCTGCCACTACATGGTGACGTGGATGGACCGCGACACCGACACCTTCACCCACATGGGCGGCGAAGGCGTGACGTGGTCCGGGCAGGCACCGTTCACCGAGACGGAACACGTGTTCCAGAACCTCGGCGACGGCACGTTCTTCCACTCCGGCTCGCTGGCGGTGCGCCAGTCGGTCGCCACCGGGGTGAACATCACCTACAAGATCCTCTACAACGACGCGGTGGCGATGACCGGCGGCCAGCCGGTGGACGGCACGCTGTCCGTGCCGCAGATCGCGCACATGATGCGGTCCGAGGGCGTGGACACGATCGTCGTGGTCAGCGACGACGTGCGCAAGTGGAGCAAGCGCGAGCTGTTCCCGAGCGGCGTGGAGTTCTTCGACCGTGCCGAACTGGACGACGTCCAGCGCCGCCTGCGCGAGGTGAAGGGCGTCTCCATCCTGATCTACGATCAGGTCTGCGCCACCGAGAAGCGCCGCCGGCGTAAGCGCGGCAAGCTGCCGGATCCCGCCAAGCGCACGATGGTCAACACGCTGGTCTGCGAAGGCTGCGGTGACTGCGGCGTGAAGAGCTTCTGCGTGTCGGTGCTGCCGAAGGAGACCGAGTTCGGCCGCAAGCGCGAGATCGACCAGTCGAACTGCAACAAGGACTTCCGCTGCGTCGACGGCTTCTGCCCCAGCTTCGTCACCGTGCACGGCGGCACGCCGCGCAAGGGCAAGAAGGCGAACGCCGCGGATCTGCTCGCTGCGCTGCCGGCGCCCGCATTCAAGTCCTCCCTCGACGAGCCCTGGAACATCCTGATCACCGGCGTCGGCGGCACGGGTGTGGTGACCATTGGTGCGCTGCTCGGCATGGCCGGCCACCTGGAAGGCAAGGGCGCCAGCGTGCTCGACCAGACCGGCCTGGCGCAGAAGGGCGGCGCGGTGACCACGCACATCCGCATCGCGCGCACGCCGGAAGACATCCACGCCGTGCGCATCGCCGCCGGCGAGGCCGACCTGGTGCTGGGCTGCGACATGGTGGTGGTCAACGACTACTGGGTGCTGTCGAAGGTGCGCGGTGAACGCTCGCAGGTGGTGCTGAACACCTACGAGGCGATGCCGGGCACGTTCACCACGCATCCGGATATGCAGTTCCCGGCCACCGACATCATCGCCGGCGTGAAGGTCGCGCTGGGCGGCCGCGAGCCGATGCTGGTCGATGCCACGCAGATCGCCACCGCGCTGATCGGCGACGCCATCGGCAGCAACCTCTTCATGCTGGGCTACGCCTGGCAGCAGGGACTGGTGCCGATCTCGTTCGACGCGATCATGCGCGCGGTCGAACTCAACGGCGCCGCCGTCGAGATGAACAAGACCGCCTTCGCCTGGGGCCGCCTGGCCGTGGTGAATCCGCAGGCGGTGCAGGAAGCCGCCGGCCTGATCCGCAACACGCAGACCGAGAGCGAGCGCACGCCGCGCGCCCTCCAGGTGCTGCCGCCGGGCGAATGGGAGAGCAGCGAGTGGGGCGCCAACGCGGCACCGCGCAATCCCGGCAACGAGAGCGAGCTTCGCGGCCTGCCGGAAGACGGCGCGGGCGACGCGGACGTCGCCTTCCTGCCGCTGGACGACCTGCGCCTGTCGCGCTCGCTGGACGAACTGATCGCGCGCCGCACCGCGTTCCTGACCGAGTACCAGGATGCCGCCTACGCGCGCCGCTACACCGACCTGGTCACGCAGGTGCGCAACGCCGAGAACACCCGGGCGCCCGGCTCGACCGCGCTGACCGAAGCGGTGGCCCGCTACTTCTTCAAGCTGATGGCCTACAAGGACGAGTACGAAGTCGCGCGCCTGTATACGAGCGGCGAGTTCCAGCGCCGGCTGCAGCAGCAGTTCGACGGCGACTACGAGGTGCACTTCCACCTCGCGCCGCCACTGTTCGCCAAGAAGGACGCGCACGGCCGCCTGATGAAGAAGGAATACGGCCCGTGGGTGTTCAAGGCGTTCGGCCTGCTCGCGAAGCTGCGCTTCCTGCGCGGCGGCACGTTCGACGTGTTCGGCTACACCGACGAGCGCAAGGGCGAGCGCCAGCTGATCGCCGACTACGAGAAGACCACCGGCGAACTGCTGGCCGCACTGGACGCCGGCAAGCTGGGCCTGGCCGTGGAGATCGCGAGCATTCCCGAGCACATCCGCGGCTACGGTCACGTCAAGGAAAAGCACCTGCACGCCGCGAAAGCGCGCGAGGCCGAACTGCTCGGCCTGTGGCGCAACCCGAAGGCGCTGCACATCGTGCAAGCAGCGTAACGAAGAAACCCCGCTCCGGCGGGGTTTCTTCTTGCTGGACACTACGGTCGGGCGGCGCGTACGCGCTATACGCCAGGCGAGCTGCTCCGCGATCGCGTACGCGTACGGCGCTCATGCACCTCAACGATCGCCGCGCGGCGGACGATGGCAGAACCAGGCCAACCATCAACACGGTGCGGGTGGAGACGGAAGCTGCGATAAGCGGCCACGTGCTCGAACGTATCCATATTTGATGACAGCACTGCCTGCACCTCGTTGTCGACGTATACGCCCGGCTCGATGCGGTCGATGCCGTGCCGCTTACAGCGCGCGGCGTGCCACGCACCAAGCCTCGGCGATTCCGGCATCGTGACGTTGGCCATGCGGATTGGATTTCAAGGTCTTCGACGATCCCGAGCAGACGTCCATTCCATGATCGCGACCATCTGTGTCGGTCTGCGGCGACACAGATGGAGGCCGGAGATCGAATCGGCTCAACTGAAGTAGGGCCGCTCCGGCGCGAACAGAAGGCGTTTGGCCGCCAGCCGCCACGCTTCAGGACATTGACGCCCCTTCAGCACCACCGCTGCGCCGTAGGCCATACCGCGTGAGCGCGGCGAAACGTCCCCGAGTGCGCGCTCCGCCTGCACGAGGCTCGCGCCCGATTGCACCGCATCGATGAACCTCAGGATGTCGGGTGCATCTTCCGGGTCTGATGCCAGAGCGGCCTGGCGCAGAAGCGCTGCGGGTTGGTGTTCGCGCATGGCGAGCGCGAGCGAGGGCCACACGGTATCGGGATCGATGCCCTTTCCTTCCGACAGCGAGAGCGCGGCACGGACAGCCGTGGCATCCGCGCCGTCCGAGGCAGCCACCAGACGCAGGATACGAGGACCGTTGACTGGATCGGCAGCGGCGCCGCGCGCGCGCGCCTGCTCAAGCTTGCCGGAGGCCATCAGATGATAGGCGTGCATCGGCGAATCGGCTGTCTGTTCCCCCGACTCAAGCGCCATCATCTGCCTAAGGCGACTCGAGCCCGCCATCGATGAGGCGGGCAGCGTGCCGTCGCCCGCCACGCGCTGCACCCGTGCCATGTCCAGGCTTACGTATTCGCCGATCTCCGGCAGGCGGCTGCCCTGCTGCAGCAACGCCATCGCCGGCTGCCACTGTTGGCGTTCGGCATGCACGTAACCCGCCGCCATTGCGAACCAGGCGTCCTTGGGCCAGCGCGCATGTCCATCGAGGAATGCCTGGTCCCGCGCCTGTCCGTCCTCGGTGCAGCGCGCGACGAGGTACTGCAGCGAGGAACGACCCGCATCCGCCTGCGCCAGTGCGCGGTGGCGCGCGCAGACTGTCGCGTGGGCATCGCCTTCGGCGAGGTCCTGTTCCATGCGCAGCAGGCTGACCGCGTGCGGCTCGTGCTTCAGCCGCAGGCCGATCAGATCCTGAAGCTTGCCCTGCTCGCTTGCTCGCCCCCACCACTCGCGGGTGTGCGGGGACGCGACGCGATCCCAGCGCGCGTGCGCATCCACCACTCTCGCCTGCTCCGACCCTTCCGGCAGCAGGCCCAGCATGTCGCTTGGTGGGGCATCGCCCAGGCCGCTCAGCACAGTTCGCCAGCCCGACCCGCTACGGCTGCTGATCTGCTCGGGCGGATCGCTGAAGAGATGATCCACGCGGGTCGACGTCCAGCGAATCGCACCGAGCCGGCGTTCGGGACGCTCGCCGGCCGTGCCGTAGCTCGCCGTCCACTCCACCAACGGAGCGGCACCTGCAATGTTGTACACCAGCCGCTCGCTACCAGCCGGCGCCCGCTCATCGAAACGTTCGACCAGTTCGCCACTGTCGCCGGTGTGCGTCTCCACGGTATAGCGCGACTGCTCCGGCAGTGTCATTTCCCGGTGCGAGAACGCCGGCACCTCCACGGTCTGGCCCGCCACCTCGACGCGCATGTCGCGCGCCAGACCGTTGTACACGGTGAGCGTGGAATGACCGACGGCACCGCCGAGCAGGAAGACCGAGCCCACGATGCCGCCGGCCACCGCCAGGCGCGTGGTCGCGGGAACGACGCCCGTCGCGGTCTGGAAGCGATCCCACCATCCCAGCTTGTGCTGCAGCGTGCGGCCCTTGCCAGGCACCAGCAGCGGGTACTCGCGGGGGGCGGCGGCGACCAGCACCGGCGGCGGCAGTTCCGTCGTCGTGCGGATCTGTTCAGCGACGCGATCCTCGGTCGCCAGCAGCGCTTCGAGCGCGACGTGGCGCAGGCCGCCCAGCGCGCCCCGGGCGCCGTCCACCCAACCCTGCGCCACCTGCATCCACTGGTTGATGTTCTGTTCGGACGTCCTCGGCAGGCCGAACGGCTGGTGCAGTGCCGCGGTCCATTCGGTCACACCCAGGCCGGTGGCCATGGCGTCGTCCAGCACGACCTGCGGCGCCTTCGCGTAGAGCGTATCGAGGGCGGAATGCACCTGGTTGCAGGCCGCTACCAGGCGGCGCAGCTCGGCCTCGGAAACGCGGTTGTCCGCGGTCACCACATGGAATGTGTTGGCGAACACCGCATGGGCATCCTCGAGGTCGGCCCTGGCGTGCTCGGCGTAATGCAGCACCTCCAGCTGCCCGCGCAGCGCTTCGGCCCAGCGGCCGCCCAGGCGCTCGGCGGCCGCGCGGTGCAGGCTGCGGCACTCGCGGTCGTGCGCTTCCACGGCCGTGCGCAGCGGCGCGATCTCCGCGTCCAGCTCGGCGAGGATGCGCGGCACGTCCTTGCGTGGGACCTGGGCGCCGCGCCAGTTCACCATGCCGCCTTCGGTTTCCATCGCGCCGATGTGGATCGCGTCCAGCATCGCGCGCTGCTGCTCGAGCTCGCGCAGCCGTTCGATATCGCTGCCCACCTGCGGCGAATACAGTGCGTCGATCCGCGCCACCAGATCGGCGTCGGCCGGCACGGCCTCGTACAGTTCGTGGGCCTTCTGGCAGCGGCGCACGAAGGACCGCCCCAGGTAGGCGCCACGGTAACGGCGCGACATCGCAATGGCTTCGTACTCTTCGTCCAGGTGGCGCAGCGACGCCGCCGGCTCCGCGAAGGTCTCCGGCGCCTGCGACAGCAGCCCGGCCGACAGCGTCGCCTTGAGGCCGTCGGCGTCGCGCAGCAGGTCGATCGCGGGACGTGCATCGATCCCGCACGCCACGTAGATCTTCTTGACGTTCTGCTCGCGTGCGTTGTTGGACGGATGCGTGGACCACATCTGCGGCGGCGGCGCCAGTTCGGCGGCGAACACGCGGTGCCCGCTGGCGTCGGCGCCCGCCGGAACCGCCGGCGCGGCGCCGTAGTCGGGCGTGTCCAGCACGTCGCGCAGCCGCTCGATGATGCGCGACTGGATCGCGAACACATCCTTGACCGCCTGCCCGCGCGCGGCTTCGCGCGAAGCGAACTGCACGGCGCGTTCCCAGGCTTCATCGGCGGCACCCAGCTTGTGCAGTGCGTGCACCAGGGCGTCACTGCCGGTCAGCGATGCGGCCACCAGGTCCGCCTGGAATTCCATCTCGCGCGACAGCGCGCGCTGCGCGATCAGCACCCAGCGGAACACGATCTCCACCAGCGAGCGGATCGACCACACCACCAGCGACAGCGACCAGCCGATCCATGCGATGCGCAGGTCCAGCCGCGAGATCGTCGCCAGCACGGTATCCAGCGCATCGCGCTTGGCGACGATGTGGGCGGCGATCTGCTGCGCCACGTAGACCCACCGGCCGACCGCCATCGATCGCTGGGCGAAGTGACCGAATTCATGTGCGAGCACCGCCTTCAGTTCGCCCAGGCTCAGCACATTGACCAGGGCCAGGCCGATCTCCAGATTCTTGCGCGACGGCAGTAGCAGGTTCAGCAGCGTCAGGTCGTAGAACACGCTGGCGTTGACGCGCGGCGACAGGAAGACGCGATAGGGACGCGGCGCTCGCGCTTCGTCGGCCAGCCGGTGCAGGAACGCGAACAGTTCGGGATGCTGCGCCGCCGTTATTTCGATATCGGCGGAGGAAGCTTCGGTCTTCCTGCGGAAGATCAGCGCCTTGGCCATGAATACCGCCAGGAAGGCGGCGCAACCTGCCACGAGCACGGTGAACAAGGTGCTGCCGTCGCCCCCGGAGCCCGCCAGCAACTTGGTGGTCAGGCGGTAGGCGGTCCAACCGAACCACGCCATCAACCCAAGGTACGCGAGCATGAAACCCGACAGGCCCAGCATGGCGAGCCACGCATTGCGGCGATAGTTGCCGGTCGGTGCCGTCAGGCCAGCCGGGACCGACGCCGGTCCGGCGGGATACAGAGATTCCATCGACTTCCCCCTTGGTTTGGATACATCCCACGTCCAGGCCAAGGCACCGGCCATCCGTGGGCGGAGCAACGCGGCAGCCGTCCCCCGACGGCTGGCGAACAGACACTAGCGCGCGCCGCCTGGACTGTCCATGCGGAAGAGGATCAGGGCATCCGTCGCCAGACCAGGCAGCGGTTGTTGGCCGGCATCGCGTTGTCTTCGACAAGCACCAGGCCGATGCCGCGCGCCAGCGCATTGACGGCTTCGAAGTCGCGGATGCCGGAGGCGGGATCGCGCTCCTTCAACCACTGCTCGAAGGCGCGGTTGCTGTCGCTGGTGAAGTCGCCACCGTAGTTGAAGGGGCCGTAGACGATCAGCAGTCCTTTCTGCTCAAGGATTCCGCCCACACCGGCGAAGAACGCCTCGGCCTGCGGCCAGCCCATGATGTGCAGGCTGTTGGCGGTGAAGACGGCGTCGAAGGTCACGTCGGGCCAGGGACCCTCGACATCCAGCTCGATGGCGGGCGGCGTGTTCGGCAACGCCGCGTCGTCCAACCATGCGCCGATGCCCGCGAGGTTGTCCGCGCGATCACTGCTCTGCCAGGTCAGCCACGGTATCGCCGTCGCAAAGTGCACCGCATGCTGGCCGGTGCCGCTGCCGATCTCGAGCACGCGGCGGGCCTCGGCGAGATGGCGCTGCAGGACCTCAAGGATCGGTCCCTGGTTGCGGTCGCATGATGGCGCGAACGGTCTGGTCATGCGTAGCGTGCGCCATGCGCACGACCAGGCGTTGACGGAAGCATCATGAGGTCGTGCGCACGGCGCACGCTACGCGGCCCGCACATAGAAGCGCTTCGCGCCGCCTTCCCCTGCCCGCTCCTCGACGGTGAAGTGGCGCGGATGCGCCTTCAGCAGGTCGCTGAGCTTCTTGTGCCCGTACAGGCGGCTGTCGAAATCGGGGCGCACCTTGTTGAGGTAACTACCGACGGCGCCAAGGAAAGCCCAGCCCTGGTCGTCGCTGGCTTCCTCGATGGCCTGGCGGATCAGCCGCAGCGGCAGCGATTCCTGCTTGCCGGCCTCCGCCACCGGCGCTGCCGTCGGCTCGGCCTGGCCGGCGGGCTTCTTCGCGGCGGATTTGGTGGTCTTCCTGGCCGGCTTCGCAGGCTTCGGCGGCGACGGCGGCATATTGGATGCGGAAGCCTCGCTCCGCAGCACTTCGACATAGATGAACTTGTCGCACGCCTGCACGAAGGCGTCCGGCGTCTTGCGCTCGCCGAAGCCGTACACGGTCAACCCTTCCTCGCGCAGGCGCTGCGCCAGCCGGGTGAAGTCGCTGTCGCTGGAGACCAGGCAGACGCCGTCGAACCGGCGCGTGTACATCAGGTCCATCGCGTCGATGATCAGCGAACTGTCGGTGGCGTTCTTGCCGCTGGTATAGGCGAACTGCTGCACCGGGTTGATCGAGTGCTTCAGCAGCGCCTGCTTCCACTGGGTCATGCGGGTGCTGGTGAAGTCGCCGTAGATGCGCTTGACGCTGGCGACGCCGTACTTGGCGGTTTCCGCCAGCAGGCCTTCGATGACGGCGGGTTGCGCGTTGTCGGCGTCGATCAGCACCGCCAGTCGTGGCTGCTCGTCGTCGTTCTCGGGCCGGGCGACCGAACGGGATTTCATCTGCGAGGCTCCTGTGCGCGATGAGGCGCATTGTGCACTACGTCGCCGTGGCATGACCGGCGTCACTTGACGTTGCGCCGCATGCCGACGACAGTCCGGTGGCTTTCGCTCCAGGATCCCGACATGCAACGACGCGACTTCCTCGCCCTTGGCGGCCTGACCCTCGCCGGCCTTGCGCTGCCCGGCACGCGCGTCATCGCCGCCGAAGCCCTGCTGGAACCCGGCGACGTGGCGAAAAAGAAGCGTCTGGCCGACGCGGCGTTGGCAGCGGCCACCGCTGCAGGCGCGACCTACTGCGACGTGCGCATCGGCCGCTACCTGCGGCAGTCGCTGATCACGCGCGAGGACAAGGTGCAGAACGTGGTGAACACCGAGTCGTCCGGCATCGGCGTGCGCGTGATCGCGCAGGGTGCCTGGGGGTTCGCGGCGACCAACGACCAGACGCCGGACGGCGTCGCGGCTGCGGCACGGCAGGCGGTTGCCATCGCCCGCGCCAATGCGCGCATCCAGGGCAAGCCGGTGCAGTTGGCACCGCTGGCCGGCGTGGGCGAGGTCGCGTGGAAGACGCCGATCGTCAAGAACGCGATGGCGGTACCGGTGAAGGAAAAAGTGGATCTGCTGCTCGGCGCCAACGCCACCGCGCTGGCGGCCGGCGCCAGCTTCGCGGCCTCGCGCATGTTCGTCATCAACGAACAGAAGTATTTCGCCAGTACCGATGGCTCGTACATCGACCAGGACGTGCACCGCATCTGGGTGCCCTTCACGGTGACGGTGGTGGACCAGGCCACCGGCAAGTTCAAGACCCGCGACGGCCTGTCCGCGCCGATGGGCATGGGCTACGAGTACCTGGACGCCAACCCGGCCGACAAGATCGCGTTGCCCGGCGGGGTGGTGGCGTACGGCGCGTCCTACGACCTGCGCGAGGACATCGTGGCGGCGGCGAAGCAGGCGCGCGCCAAGCTGACCGCACCGTCGGTGAAGCCCGGCAAGTACGACCTGGTGCTGGACCCGTCCAACCTGTTCCTGACCATCCACGAGAACGTCGGCCACCCGCTGGAGCTGGACCGCGTGCTCGGCTACGAGGCCAACTACGCCGGTACCAGCTTCGCCACGCTGGACAAGCGCGAGCAGCGCTTCCAGTGGGGCAGCCCCATCGTCAACTTCACCGCCGACAAGACCGAGCCACGCAGCCTGGGCGCGGTGGGCTACGACGACGAAGGCGTCAAGACGCGCCGCTGGGACCTGGTGAAGGACGGCGTGCTGGTCAACTACCAGGCCACGCGCGATGAGGTGCATATCCTCGGCGAAGACGCTTCGCACGGCTGCAGCTACGCCGACTCGTGGAGCAGCGTGCAGTTCCAGCGCATGGCCAACGTCTCACTGGCGCCAGGCAAGGCGCCGCTGACCGTGGCGGAGATGGTCAAGGACGTCGAGTACGGCATCTACATCCACGGCCGCGGCTCGTATTCGATCGACCAGCAGCGCTACAACGCGCAGTTCGGCGGCCAGTTGTATTTCGAGATCAGGAACGGCCAGGTCACCCGCCAGATCGAGGATGCGGCCTACCAGATCCGCACGCCGGAGTTCTGGAACGCCTGCACCGCGATCTGCGATGCCCGCGATTTCCGCCTGGGCGGCTCGTTCTTCGACGGCAAGGGACAGCCCAGCCAGGTCTCGGCGGTCTCGCATGGCTCGGCGACGACGCGCTTCAACGGCATCAACATCATCAACACGGCACGCAGCCTGGGATAGGCCATCGACCGTCGTCCCAGCGCACGCTGGGACCCATCGTGCTCCTGATTTTGTATTCCCACTCCAGAGCGAAGCGCCAATGGATCCCAGCGTGCGCTGGGATGACGGGACTGAACCTGCCCGCCGCGATGAGCGCGACGTTTCTCCTTCTATGCCGAAAGTCATTTGACGCTGTCTGCACCCCGGCGCAAGAATCGGGGACGACCCGCGCGGTGCACATGGCGCGGGCACAACGCGTCCGTCGCAGTCCTCGCCTGCCCCGTGCAGGCCCAACGGTGGAGAACAGCCTTGCAACGTCGTGACTTCCTGGCCCTGACCGGCCTCACCGTGGGCGGGCTGATGGTGCCGTCCTACTTCGGCAAGGCGATCGCCGCCGAGCAGCTCCAGTCCACCCTCGACATCGCGTTCAAGAAGCGCCTGGCCGATGCCGCGCTGGCCGCGGCCAAGCAGGCCGGCGCCACCTACTGCGACGTGCGCATCGGCCGGTACCTGCGCCAGTTCGTGATCACCCGCGAGGACAAGGTGCAGAACGTGGTGAACACCGAGTCCACCGGCGCCGGCATCCGCGTGATCGCCAACGGTGCGTGGGGCTTCGCCGCCACCAATACGCTGACCGCCGAGGGCGTGGCGGCCGCCGCGCGCCAGGCCGCCGCGATCGCCACCGCCAACAGCAAGACGCAGACCGCGCCGGTGCAGCTGGCCAAGGCGCCGGGCTTCGGCGAGGTGTCGTGGAAGACGCCGATCAGGAAGAACGCCATGGAAGTGCCGATCAAGGAGAAGGTCGACCTGCTGCTGGGCGTCAACGCCGCCGCGATCAACGCCGGCGCCGACTTCGTCAACTCGATGATGTTCGTGGTCAACGAGCAGAAGTACTTCGCCAGCACCGACGGTTCCTACATCGACCAGGATGTGCACCGCATCTGGGTGCCGATGACGGTCACCGCCATCGACAAGGCCAGCGGCAAGTTCCGCACCCGCGACGGCCTGTCCTCGCCGGTCGGCATGGGCTACGAGTACCTGGATGGCGACGCGACGCAGAAGTACGCCACGCCGAACGGCGTCATCAACTACGGCCTGTCCTACGACATGAAGGAGGACGCCATCGCGTCCGCCAAGCAGGCGCGCGCCAAGCTGACCGCGCCGTCGGTGAAGCCCGGCAAGTACGACCTGGTGCTCGATCCCTCGCACACGTGGCTGACCATCCACGAGAACGTCGGCCATCCGCTCGAACTGGACCGCGTGCTCGGCTACGAGGCCAATTACGCCGGTACCAGCTTCGCCACGCTGGACAAGCGCAAGGAGGCGTTCCAGTACGGCAGCGGCCTCGTCAACCTGTTCGCCGACAAGGTGCAGACCGGCAGCCTGGGTGCGGTCGGCTACGACGACGAAGGCGTCAAGACCAAGCGCTGGGACCTGGTGAAGGAAGGCAAGCTGGTCGACTACCAGACCATCCGCGACCAGGCCCACATCCTGGGCAAGGACGAATCCGACGGCTGCTGCTACGCCGACTCGTGGAGCAGCGTGCAGTTCCAGCGCATGGCCAACGTGTCGCTGGCGCCTGGCAAGACCAAGCTGTCGGTCGCCGACATGATCAAGGACGTCGAGAACGGCATCTACATCATCGGCGACGGTTCGTTCTCGATCGACCAGCAGCGCTACAACGCGCAGTTCGGCGGCCAGCTGTTCTACGAGATCAAGAACGGCAAGATCACCCAGCAGCTCGAGGACGTGGCCTACCAGATCCGCACGCCGGAATTCTGGAACGCCTGCACCGCGATCTGCGACGAGAGCGACTACCGCCTGGGCGGCTCGTTCTTCGACGGCAAGGGCCAGCCCGGCCAGGTGTCCGCGGTGTCGCACGGTTCCTCGACCGCGCGCTTCAACGGCATGAACGTCATCAACACCGCCCGCAGCCTGGGATGAGACCTGTAGAGCCGAGCTTGCTCGGCTGCACCGGATCGTAGGTCCTGCCAAACAACGAAGAGCAGCGGAGCGAGCTCCGCTCTACAAGGAAAAACTCCATGAGCATCCTCACCGAAGCGCAGGCCAAGGCCATCCTGGACAAGGTCCTCGCGCTGTCCACCGCCGACGAGTGCACCGCCTCCCTCACCGGCTCGATCGACGGCAACATCCGGTTCGCGCTGAACAACGTGTCCACCAGCGGCATCGTCAGCAATACCGACCTGGCCGTGCAGGTCGCGTTCGGCAAGCGCACCGGCGTGGCGACGATCAACGAGTTCGACGACGCCGCGCTGGAGCGCGTGGTGCGCCGCGCCGAAGACCTCGCCCGGCTGGCGCCGGAGAACCCCGAGTTCATGCCGGCCGTCGAGAAGCAGACCTACAAGCCCTCGCCGACCTTCAGCGATTCCACCGCCGCCATCACGCCGGAATTCCGCGCGCAGGTCGCCGCCGATTCGATCGGGCCGTGCAAGGCGGAGAAGCTGATCGCCGCCGGCTTTCTGGAAGACGGTCAGAGCTTCGTCGCCTTCGCCAACAGCAAGGGCAACTTCGGCTACCAGAAGGCCACCGCGTTCAACTACACCTGCACGGTGCGCACCGAGGACGGCCGCGGTTCCGGCTGGGTCGGCCGCAACCTGAAGGATGCGAACGCCTTCAAGGCCGACAGCGATATCCGCACCGCGATGCGCAAGGCCAGCGAATCGGCTGAGGCCAAGGCGCTGGAACCGGGCAAGTACACGGTCATCCTGGAGCCCGCCGCGGCCGCCGGCCTGATCTCCTTCATGATGAACTTCTTCGATGCGCGCCAGGCCGACGAAGGCCGCAGCTTCCTGTCGAAGAAGGGCGGCGGCAACAAGCTGGGCGAACAGGTCTACGACCCGCGCGTGAATATCAGCGCCGATCCGTGGCACCCCGGCGCCGAAGTGATGCCGTGGGACAACGAAGGCCTGCCGCGCGAGAAGATGCCGATCGTCGAGAACGGCAAGGTGGTCAACCTGGAGTACTCGCGCTTCTGGGCGCAGAAGCAGGGCAAGCGCGCGGTCGGTTCGCCGGGCAACCTGCTGTTCGCCGGCGGCACCAAGTCCACCGCCGAGCTGGTCGCGGGTACGCAGAAGGGCATCCTGGTCACGCGCACGTGGTACATCCGCATGGTCGATCCGCAGACCGTGCTGCTGACCGGCCTGACCCGCGACGGCACGTTCTACATCGAGAATGGCCAGATCAAGCACCCGGTGAAGAATTTCCGCTTCAACGAGTCGCCGGTGATCATGCTCAACAACATCGAGGAACTGGGCAAGCCGGTGCGCGTGGCCGGGGACGAGTCCAGCTTCGTGATGATGATCCCGCCGATGAAGCTGCGCGACTTCACCTTCACCTCGTTGTCGGATGCGGTGTAGCGCTTCTCCTTCTCCCCCCGGGAGAAGGTGCCCGAAGGGCGGATGAGGGGCGAGCGCAGTCCATGATGCTTGAACCATCGGGACGCCATCGCCCCTCTCCCCAACCCCTCTCCCACAGGGACTTCCTGCGGTCGCCGTCGGGAGAGGGGCTTTCAGAGACCCCGGCTTTGCTCCACTCCCGGCTAACGCGTGCGCAGTTCCTCCACCTGATACTCGGCGGCGTGGTGACGGCTGCATTGCCCAGGCAGGCGCGCGCCCAATCGGGCAACTACGACTTCCGCTTCACCCGCCTGAAATACGACTCCGGCGACTGGGACGTGGACGCGCGCATGCCGTCCAACCTGATCACCTCGCTGATCGATTACACCAGCCTGCGCGTGGATCCGAAGGAGCATGTGCTGGCACTGTCCGATCCGCGCATGCTGGCCGCGCCGTTCTGCTACCTGGCCGGGCACAAGCTGGTCGACTTCAATCCGGCGGAGAAGCGCAACTTCGAGCGCTACGTCCGCAACGGCGGCTTCGTCTTCGTCGACGACTGCAACCACGACATCGACGGCCTGTTCGCCAAGTCGTTCGAAGCGCAGATGGCGGCCATCTTCGGCTCGAAGGCGATGAAGAAGCTGCCGAACACGCACGCGATCTATTCCTCGTTCTTCAAGTTCGACGGCCCGCCGGCGACCAGCTTCGAACTCAACGGCTGGGGTGACGACCTGGTGCACGAGTACCTGCAGGGCATCGAGATCAACGGCCGCCTCGGCGTGCTCTACAGCAACAAGGACTACGGCTGCGAGTGGGACTACGACTGGCGCAACAAGCGCTTCCTGGCCGAAGACAACACGAAATTCGGCGTCAACCTCGTGATCTATGCGTTGACGACATGACCGTATCCGCCCACCCGACACTCTCCGCCGTCATCCCAGCGAAAGCTGGGATCCAGTTTGATCTTGCCTTTGCATCTTCCACCGGCCGTCCGCATTCAGCGCGAAGATCACGATGGATCCCAGCTTTCGCTGGGATGACGGCGAACCTTACTGCAACCCGCTGCACTGGAGTCAGCCAGGAAACACCATGACCACGATCACCGAATCCGACCTCCAGCAGCAGCTCGCCAAGCTGGGCGAACTCCGCGCCGCCATCGGCCAAGCCATCGTCGGCCAGCAGGACGTGGTGGAGCAATTGCTGATCGGACTGCTCGCCGGCGGCCACTGCCTGCTCGAAGGCGTGCCCGGCCTGGGCAAGACGCTGCTGGTGCGCTCGCTGGGCGAGGCGCTGCACCTGCAGTTCCGCCGCGTGCAGTTCACCCCCGACCTGATGCCCAGCGACATCCTCGGCACCGAGCTGCTGGAGGAAGACCACGGCACCGGCCACCGCCATTTCCGCTTCCAGCCCGGCCCCATCTTCACCAACCTGCTGCTCGCCGACGAACTGAACCGCACGCCGCCGAAGACGCAGGCCGCGCTGCTCGAAGCGATGCAGGAGCGCACGGTCAGCTATGCGGGCACCACGCATGCCCTGCCCTCGCCGTTCTTCGTGCTGGCCACGCAGAATCCGCTCGAGCAGGCTGGCACCTACCCGCTGCCGGAAGCGCAGCTGGACCGCTTCCTGCTGCACATCCGCGTCGACTACCCGACCGAACAGGAAGAACACGACATCCTGGCGCAGACCACCGGCCGTGCCGGCGGCACGGTGCCGCGGGTGATGGAAGGCGAGGCGGTGCTGGCGCTGCAGCAGCATGTGCGCGACGTGCATGTCAGCGACGACCTGCTGCGCTGGATCACCAAGCTGGTCCGCGCGAGCCGTCCCGGCGACGGCGTGCCGGAAGAGATCCGCAAGTACGTGCGCTGGGGCGCGGGTCCGCGCGCCGGCCAGTCGCTGGTGCTGGCGGCGAAGGCGCGCGCGCTGCTGCACGGTCGCCTGGCCGCGACGCGCGAGGACATCGCCGCGCTGGCCAAGCCGGTGATGCGCCATCGTCTGCTGCTGTCGTTCGCGGCGGAGGCCGAACAGGTGAGTGCCGACAATGTGATCGCCGCGCTGCTGCGCGGTGTGCCGCTCGCCGGCTGATCGACCACCCGTGGCGCACGACCTGATCCCCGCCGACGTCCGCAGCCGGTTGAAGGACCTGCGGCTGACCGCGCGCCGTGCCATCGGCGCGCAGGGGATCGGCGTGCACCACAGCCGCAGCCGCGGCGCCGGCCTGGAGTTCGCGCAGTACCGCGCCTACGAGCCCGGCGACGAACTGCGCCAGATCGACTGGAAGCTGTATGCGCGGTCGGACCGGTTCTTCGTGCGCGAAGCCGAGCGAGAGAGTCCACTGACGGTGTGGATCGTGCTCGACGCCACCGCCTCGATGAACCAGCGCGACGGCGAACGCGGCACGCGCTTCGATGCCGCGCGCCGGCTCACCGCCTGCATCGCTGAACTCGCGCTGCGCCAGGGCGATCGTTTCGGCCTGCTGGTGCTGCACGGCGATGGCGTGCGCCTGGTGTCGCCCGGGAACGGCGCGCGCCAGCGCGACCAGTTGCTGCTGGCGCTGCATGGGCTGAGTGCGGGCGGCGTGTTTCCGGCCACGGACAAGCTGGCGCCGGTGTGGGAGCGCATCGGCGCCGGCGACCTGGTGATGGCGCTGAGCGACGGCTTCGACGAGGCGATGGTCGCGTTGATCGAACGGCTGGCGGCCGCGCGCCGCGAGGTGCTGGCGATCCAGCTGCTGACGGCGGAGGAGCGCGACTTCCCGTTCACCGGCGGCCACCGCTTCCGCGATCCGGAGACCGGCGAGGAACTGCTGGGCGATGCCGTCGCGCTGCGTGCGGACTATCTGGCCCGCTTCGCCGAGGCACAGCGCCTGCTGGATGCGCGGCTCGATGCCAGCGGCATCCGCCATGCGCGCTACTACACCGACCAGCCGCTGGACCTGCCGCTGCGGCGGCTGTTCGGTGCGCGCGACGCGGCGGAGTACGCATGAGCCTGGCCGTGCTGTTGCCTGCCGGCCTGGCCGCGCTCGCGGCGCTGCTGCTGCCGTTGCTGCTGCACCTGGCGCGTCGCCACGAACAGACGTCGACCGACTTCGCCGCGCTGCGCTGGCTGCGGCAGAAGCCGAAGCCGCGCCACCGGATCCGCTTCGACGAGTGGCCGCTGCTGCTGCTTCGCCTGCTGCTGCTCGCGTTGCTGGCGCTGTGGCTGGCGAAGCCGGTGCTGTCCGGCATGGACGACACGCGCCCGTGGATCGTCGCCGTGCCGGGCGTGGATGCGACCGCGATACGCGCGCAAGCCGGCAGCGCGGACGCGCGCCTGCACTGGCTGGCGGCCGGCTTCCCGTCGCTGGACGAATCCGCACCCGCAGGCACACCCGCCGTCGCCAGCCTGCTGCGGCAGCTGGATGCCGAACTGCCGGCAGGTGCGCCGCTGACCGTAGTCGTGCCGGCGACACTTCAAGGCGCGGATGCCGAGCGTCCGGCGCTGTCGCGCGCGGTGACATGGACCGTGGTCGATGGCGCGATGCCCGCACCCTCGGCATCAACTCTATCGCCGCCATCGATGGTCGTACGTCACGCAACTGGCAACGACACGGGACTTCGCTACCTGCGCGCCGCCGCGCATGCCTGGCAGCCGAACGCCGATGCCCCACCGCCGTTGCAGGTCGGCACGCAGGATGAAGCGCTGCCGGCGATCACCCGGCCGCTGGTCTGGCTGGTGCCCGGGCCGGTTCCCGCGCCGGTCGTGCAGTGGATCGAGTCCGGCGGCACGGCACTGCTGGCGCACGACAGCACGCTCGACGGTTTCGCGGCCGACGCAACGCCGTGGCGCGATGCCGACGGTGCAGCGATGGTGGAATCGGCAACCCGCGGCAAGGGTCGCGTGCTGCGCTTCACCCGACCGTTGCGACCGGATGCGATGCCGGCGCTGGTCGAAGCCGACTTCCCGCAGCAGCTGCGCGCCCTGTTCGATGCGCCAGCCGCAGCTCCCGCGCGCGTGCTCGCCAGCGACTACGCGCCGGTGACTGGTGGCGCGACCTATCCCGTCGCGCCGCGCGACCTGCAGCCCTGGCTGGCCTTGCTGATCGCACTGCTGGTGTTGGTCGAGCGCTGGATGGCGACGCGACGTGCACGGAGCGTGGCGCCATGACGTTGTCGGCGATCGATCGCTTGGCGCAGGTGCGACGGCATGCGCTGCTCGGCCAGCTGCTGCTGGGCGCGGCGATCCCGGTCGCGGTCGGCGCCGTCCTGTGGCGCATGACGTCGCCTGGCGCCGCAGTTGCGGTGGCACTCGTCGGCATCGCCCTGCTCGCGCTCCTCGCGTGGCAACGAACGCGCGCGTTCGACACGCCATGGCTGGTGCGGCAACTGGATGCCCGCCGCACGGATCTCGACGACAGCGCCGACTTGCTGCTGGCGCCGCCCGCCTCGCTGACGCCGTTGCAGCAGCTGCAACAGGCGCGCGTGCGCGAACGGCTGCGCGTGCAACCCGCGCCGGACCTGCGCACGCCGTGGCCGTGGCCGCGCATCGCGGCGGTGTGGCTGGCCGCCGCAGTCGTGATCGTCGCGACGCTGCTGTGGCCTTCCACGACGCTTGACGCCGGCACCCTCGCACCGTCGGACGAACCGGCGCCGGCGACGCCCGGCATCCCGCACCTGGTAGCGCAACGCCTGCATGTCGCACCCCCGGGCTATACCGGCATCGCCGCCCATGCGGAAGCGTCGCTGGATGCCAAGGCGCCGGTCGGCTCGCGGCTGACCTGGACGTTGCGCTTCGATCCGCAACCGACGGCGGCGACGCTGGTCTTCCACGATGGCCAGCGGATCGCGCTGACGCGCGACGGAGATACCTGGAGCGCTGCGCACCTGCTGGCGAAGTCGACGCTGTATCGCGTCGTCGCGGCCGGCACGGAAGGCCTGCCACCGACGAAGCTGCGCCGTCTGGATGCGATCCCCGACCGTGCGCCGGAAGTGAAGGTGCTGGCACCGGATCGCGGCCTCAGCCTGGTGGCGGTCGGACAGACGCAGTGGTCCCTCGCCTTCGAAGCGCGCGATGACTACGGCATCGCCCCGACCGCCGCGCTGAAACTGACGCTCGCACAGGGCAGCGGCGAGAACATCGCGTTCAAGGAACAGGTGATGACGCTGCGCGGCAGCGGTCCGGCGACGGCGCGCCGCTTCAGCGCCTCGTTGGACCTGAAGACGCTGGGCATGGCGGTGGGCGACGACCTGATCGCGCAGCTGAGCGTGCAGGACACGCGGTCACCGTCGCCGCAGCGCGCGCAGAGTCCCGGCCTGATCCTGCGCTGGCCGGCGGACCTCGGCCAGGAAAGCACCGGGCTGGAAGGGCTGGTGAAGAAGGTGATGCCGGCCTACTTCCGCAGCCAGCGCCAGATCATCATCGACGCCGAGGCGTTGCAGAAACAGAAGCGCAGCCTGCCGGCGGATACGTTCGTGACGCACTCCGACGCCATCGGCGTGGACCAGCGCATCCTGCGACTGCGCTACGGCCAGTTCCTCGGCGAGGAAGCCGAAGGCGAGCCGCAACCACCGCCGACCAACGATGCGGACGACGAGCATGCGGACGGCGACGGCCACGACCATGCCGGTGAAGCGGCGCAGGCCGACGACGGGCATGGTCACGGACAGGCGACGTCGGCCAGCGGCGCTGGCTTCGGCCGCGAAGCCGACGTATTGGAAGCCTACGGCCACACGCACGACCACGCCGAGGCCGCGACGCTGCTCGATCCGGAAACGCGCGCGACACTGAAGAAGGCGCTGGACCAGATGTGGCAGTCGGAACTGCACCTGCGCCAGGGCCATCCCGACCGGGCGCTGCCGTTCGCCTACAAGGCGCTGGAGTACATCAAGCAGGTGCAGCAGGCCACGCGCATCTACCTGGCGCGGGTGGGGCCGGAACTGCCGCCGATCGACGAGACGCGCCGACTCGGCGGCGACCGCAAGGGCATCGCGCCGCGCGCGCTCGGTCCGCTCGCGCGTCCGCAGGACGACGAAGCACCGGCGCCGGCGCGCGCCTGGACCGCGCTGGCGAACGACAGCGTGCCGGCCGACGTCGCCGATCTCGATGCGCTGCAGGCCTGGCTGCGCAGCAACGAGACGCGCGTGCCGGACGTGCTCGACCTGTTCGCCGCCATCGACGAGGTACGCGGCGATCCGGCGTGCGCGCCCTGCCGCCAGCGACTACGTGCGCTTCTGTGGTCGGCGTCCGCGCAACCGCCGGCGCAGGTACCGCGGCGTGGCGCGGTGGACGACGCGGGTCGCCGGTACCTGGATGCTCTGCGGCAGGAGCCGGCGCGATGAACGTGGCCGCCTCGCTACCGCTGTTGTTGGCTGTGCTGCTGGCGCTCGCCGTGGCGATGGCATGGCTGCGCCTCGTGCTGTGGCGGCAGAGCGCGCCGCAGGACCGGCGCAGTTCATCGACGCGGTTCGCGCTGCTGTGCCTGCTGCAGCCGATGATCGCGCTGCTGCTCTACTTCACCCTGCTGCCGCCCCGCCAGTCGGCCACCACCGGCACGCTGGTGGTCATGACCGCACAGGCGGACCGCGTCGCCCTGCCGGCGACGCTGCAAGGCCAGCCGCGCGTCGCGTTGCCCGAAGCACCGGCAGGCCTCGATGCCGAGCGCGTGCCCGACCTCGGCACGGCGCTGCGCCGGCATCCGGAAGCGCATGCGCTGCATGTCGTCGGCACCGGGCTGGAAGCGCGCGATCGCGACGCCGTCGGTGATCGCGACCTCGCCTTTTCGGCGGCGCCGATGCCGACGGGCATCGTGCAGCTGGCGCCGGTCGATGTCGTGGTGCCGGGCGCCACCTTCGCCGTCACGGGCCGCGTGCATGGCGTGCCGCAGGCGACCGTGGTGTTGCGCGATCCCGCCGGCCAGCGCATCGCCGCGACCGTCGTCGACCGCCAGGGCAGCTTCCGCCTCGACGGACTGGCACGGCTGCCGGGGCCGTCGTCGTTCCGCGTCGAGGTGCTGGATGCCACGCGCAAGGTGGTGGATGCGGCGACGGTGCCGGTATGGACGCAGGCCACACCCGCGCCACGCGTCTGGGCGCTGGCCGGTGCGCCGAATGCGGAATGGAAGTACCTGCGCCGCTGGGCGACCGACGCCGGCATTCCGCTGCACCTGCAGGTCAGCCTGGGCGGCGGCCTGCAGCTGGGCGACGCGCCACTGCCGATGACGGCCGACACGCTGCGCCGCTTCGACCTGGTGCTGCTGGACGCACGCAGCGCCGCCGCGCTAGGCGAGGGACAGCGTGCGGCGCTCGTCGCCGCGATGCGCGACGGGCTCGGCGTGCTGGTGCGCACCGATGGCGCACTGGCGCCGGGCGTGCAGCGGATGCTCGGCCTGTCGCTGGCCGGCAACGGTGCAGCGGAATTCCAGCTGCCGCGTCCCGCGCCTGACGACGATGCCTGGCGCGCGCGCCGCGGCGCCGGCACGGCGGATGCGCCGGTCGATGCGGATGCGGTCCCTGCCGGACTGCCGACGCTGACGCGGCAGGCGCTGCGCCCGGCGTCGCCGGACGCGATCCCGCTGCTGCGCACGGCCGATGGCACCCCGATCGCGTGGTGGCGCGCGGAAGGGCGCGGCCGCATCGGTGCGTGGACGCCGACGGATACCTACACGCTGGCGCTGGCCGGCCACGCCGACACGCACGCCACCCTGTGGTCGCAGGCGTTGGGCACGCTCGCACGTTCGAGCCCGGACGCGACCTTGGCCGCACTCGACGATGCGCGTGTTTCGCAGCGGGTATCGCCATGCGGACTCGCCGACGACGCCCGGGTCACCGCACCGGATGGCACCGTCACCCGAGTGCAGCGCGATCCCGCCACCGGCGCGACCCGCTGCGGCGGCTACTGGCCGCGCGCGGCGGGATGGCACCATCTGGCAACGGACAGGACGACGGCTCCGTTCTTCGTCCGCGCGAAGGACGATGCGCCGCACCTGCACGCGGCCGCGGTGCGCGAACAGACCCAGCGGCTGGCATCGCGATCCCGGACTGCCGCCGCCGCGTCGGCAACGGAAGGCCCCCGTGGGCCTGCGTGGCCCTGGTTCCTCGGTTGGCTGTTCGCTGCGGGTCTGCTGTGGTGGCTGGAACGGCGGCGTCCCATCGCGGCGTGAGCAGGCCCGGCTTTCCGGTCCCGGATTAACGACTCTCGAATGTCTGATACGTAATCTCTGCTTCAGACCCATCTTCCGGAGTGCCGCATGATCCGAGCCGCGATTCCCGCCGTGTTGCTGACCCTGTCGCTTGCCGCCTGTTCCGCGCCCGATGCCGACGAGCAGACCGCCGCCGCCGAACAATCCCAGGCCGCCGCCACCGAAGCCGCCGAGCCGGCGCCCGCGGAACCGGCACCGACCGAACTCGCCGGCACCTGCGACGATACCCAGGCGCAGTGGATCATCGGCAAGACGGCCGGCGAGAAGGAGATCGAACAGGCAAAGACCGACAGCAAGTCCGAGGCCGTGCGCGCACTGAAGCCGGGCGATGCCGCCACGATGGACTTCAATCCGAACCGCCTGAACATCATCCTCGACGAGAAGGGCGCAGCGACCTCGGTCAACTGCGGCTGACAGCCACACGACAGGGTTCGACGACGAGCCGCCTGTGCCTGCACAGGCGGCTTTTTCGTGCATGAAGAATCGCACTGCACGCCCCGCAAAAAGTTGCCTTTGCAACCAACCACTGGCGTGCAATAGGTGTTGTTGCGGCATCGCAACAACTGTGATCTAGTCGGGGCTCCGGTGACATTTCGAAGTGCCGCTGCGTGGGCAGGGCACGGTGTCGCCGTCACTCCGGTTTGAGGCGACACATGGCCCCTCGCAATCGCCAAGGCGGCTTTGACAACGGTCTGTACGATCCGAACGACGAGCGCGACGCCTGCGGCTTCGGCATGATCGCGCAACTCGACGACCAGCCCTCGCGCGCGCTGGTCGATACCGCCATTGCCGCGCTCTCGCGCATGACCCACCGCGGTGGCGTCGCCGCCGACGGACTCACCGGCGATGGCTGCGGCCTGCTGATCCGCAAACCCGATGCCTTCCTCCGCGCGCTCGCCGCGGAGTCCAACATCGCGCTGGGCGAACGCTTCGCCTCCGGCCTGGTGTTCCTGCCACACGACGACGCGCAGGCCGCGCAGTGCCGCGCCACGCTGGAAGCCGAACTGTTCCGCACCGGCGTCACCGTGAAGGGCTGGCGCGTGCCGCCCACCAACGACAGCGTGTGCGGCCAGCTGGCGAAGGACACGCTGCCGCGCATCGAACAGGTGTTCGTCGACGCCGGCGACGAGCAGAAGGACGAAGCCTTCGGGCTGGCGCTGTTCCTCGCGCGCCGCCGAAGCGAACAGCAGCTGCGCGTGCCGGTCCCCGACTTCTACGTGGTCACGCTGTCGCCGCATGCCATCGGCTACAAGGGCATGGTGCTGCCGGACAAGCTGGCGGTGTTCTTCGCCGACCTGCAACGTGCCGAGCTGGCCAGCAGCGCGGTGGTGTTCCACCAGCGCTTCTCGACCAATACGCTGCCGCGCTGGCCGCTGGCGCATCCGTTCCGCCTGCTGGCGCACAACGGCGAGATCAACACCATCGAAGGCAATCGCCGCTGGGCGCAGGCGCGCAGCAAGGTGTGGAAGACGCCGCGTTTCGACATCGGCGAGTTCGACCCGGTCATCTCGATGCACGGCTCGGATTCGCAGAGCCTGGACAACATGCTGGAACTGCTGGTCGCCGGCGGCATGGAGCTGATCCAGGCGTTGCGCATCCTGGTACCACCGGCCACGCAGTCGCTGGAGTTCAAGGACGCCGACCTCGCCGCGTTCTACGAGTTCTACGGTCTCAACACCGAACCGTGGGACGGCCCGGCCGGCATCGTCTCGATGGATGCGCGCTATGCGGCGTGCACGCTGGACCGCAACGGCCTGCGCCCCGCGCGCTGGATGCTGACCAGCGACCGCCACTTCATCGTCGCCAGCGAAGCCGGCGTGTGGGAAGTGCCGGCCGAGCGCGTCACCCGCAAGGGCAAGCTCGGCCCCGGCGAGATGATGGCGATCGACCTGCGCCGTGGCGACCTGCTCGACAGCGAGGCGGTGGACCGCATCAACCGCGGCCGCGCGCCGTACAAGCAATGGTTGCAGCAGGGCGTCACCTACCTGCAGACCGAACTGATCGACCCGTCGCTGGTCGAGGAGCCGTTCGACGAAAAAACGCTGCGCGGCTACCACAAGCTGTTCCAGCTGACGACCGAGGAAGTCGAGCAGGTGCTGCGCCCGCTCGCGGAAACCGAGCAGGAAGCCACCGGCTCGATGGGCGACGACACGCCGATGGCGGTGCTGAGCCGGCAGACGCGTCCGCTGTACGACTACTTCCGCCAGGCGTTCGCGCAGGTCACCAACCCGCCGATCGATCCGCTGCGCGAAGACTGCGTGATGTCGCTGACCACCCAGCTGGGCCGCGAGACCAACATCTTCCATGCCGGCGCGGAGACGGTGAACCACGTCATCCTCAACTCGCCGGTGCTGAGCCAGCGCAAGCTGCGGCAGCTGCTGAAGATGCCGCAGTACGTCGAGAAGAACCGCCTGATCGACCTGTCGTACGCGCCCGAGGAAGGCCTCAAGGCCGGCCTGGAGCGGATCTGCCGTGAAGCCGAACAGGCCGCGCGCGATGGCGACGTCATGCTGCTGCTGTCGGACCGCTACCCGCAGCCGGGCCGGCCGATGGCGCACGCGCTGCTCGCCACCGGCGCGGTGCACCACCACCTGTGCCGGGTCGGCCTGCGCTGCGACGCCAACTTGATCGTCGAGACCGGCACCGCGCGCGACCCGCACCACATGGCCTGCCTGATCGGCGTCGGCGCGACGGCGGTGTATCCGTACCTGGCCTACCAGACGCTGTTCGACCTTGGCCGCCGCGGCATCCTGCAGATCAAGAAGGGCGGCGAGCAGGCGCAGATCGGCCGCAGCTACCGCAAGGGCGTCTACAAGGGCCTGTCGAAGATCATCTCGAAGATGGGCATCTGCACCATCAGCAGCTACCGCGGCGCGCAGCTGTTCGAGATCGTCGGCCTCGACCCCGATGTCGTCGACCTGTGCTTCGCCGAGACGCCGTCGCGCATCGGCGGCGTCGGCTTCGAACGGCTCGACCTGGAAGCGCGCCAGCTGGACGCGCGTGCGTGGAACGACCGCGAGGCGCCGGACGTCGGCGGCCTGCTGAAATACGTGCACGGCGGCGAGTACCACATGTACAACCCGGACGTGGTGATGACGCTGCAGCGCGCGACGCGCAGCGGCGACGCCCGCGATTGGCAGGCGTACGCGGAAGCGGTGAACACGCGTCCGCCGTCCGCGCTGCGCGATCTGCTGCAGCTGAAGAAGGCCGACGTGCCGACGCCGCTCGACCAGGTCGCCGATGCGTCCGACCTGTTGCGCCGCTTCGACAGCGCCGCGATTTCGCTGGGCGCGCTGTCGCCGGAAGCGCACGAGGCACTGGCCATCGCGATGAATCGCCTGGGCGGGCGCAGCAACTCGGGCGAAGGCGGCGAAGATCCTGCGCGCTACGGCACCGAGAAGCGCAGCAAGATCAAGCAGGTCGCGTCTGGCCGCTTCGGCGTGACGCCCGAGTACCTGGTCAATGCGGAAGTGCTGCAGATCAAGGTCGCGCAGGGCGCCAAGCCCGGCGAAGGCGGCCAGCTGCCCGGTCACAAGGTCAACGACCTGATCGCGCGGCTTCGCTACGCCAAGCCCGGCATCGGCCTGATCTCGCCGCCGCCGCACCACGACATCTATTCGATCGAAGACCTCGCCCAGCTGATCTACGATCTGAAGCAGGTCAATCCGCAGGCGCTGGTCTCGGTGAAGCTGGTCAGCCATGCGGGTGTCGGCACCATCGCCGCCGGCGTGGTGAAGGCGGGCGCCGACCTGATCACCATCTCCGGCCACGACGGCGGCACCGGCGCGAGCCCAGTCAGTTCGATCCGCTATGCCGGCGTGCCGTGGGAACTCGGCGTGGCCGAAGCGCACCACGCGCTGGTGGTGAACCAGCTGCGCGACCGCACCGTGCTGCAGACCGACGGCGGCCTGAAGACCGGCCTCGATGTGGTGAAGGCGGCGCTGCTCGGCGCCGACAGTTTCGGTTTCGGCACCGGCCCGATGATCGTGCTGGGCTGCAAGTACCTGCGCATCTGCCACCTCAACAACTGCGCCACCGGCGTCGCCACACAGGACGAGCGCCTGCGCACGCAGTACTTCACCGGCCTGCCGGAACGCGTGGAGAACTTCTTCCGCCTGCTGAGCGAGGAAGTCCGGCAGTGGCTGTCGTATCTGGGCGCACGCTCGCTGGACGAGATCGTCGGCCGCACCGACCTGCTGCAGCAGATCGACGTATCGCCGCGACAGGGCGTCAACATCGACCTGTCGCGCCTGTTGAAGGGCGCCCAGTTCGACAGCAGCGCCTGCGCGGCGCAGCGCCTCTACGAATCGCCCGACAGCCTGGCCACGCAGCTCGACGGCCTGCTGGCCGAACCGATCCGCAGGAAGAGCGGCGGCGACCACCGCTTCCTGATCCACAACACCGACCGCAGCATCGGCACCCGCCTGTCCGGCGCCATCGCGCGCCAGCACGGCAACCAGGGCATGGCCGACGCGCCGTTGAACCTGCGCTTCCGCGGGACCGCCGGCCAGAGCTTCGGCGCGTTCAACGCCGGCGGCCTGCAGATGGAGCTGGAAGGCGAAGCCAACGACTACGTCGGCAAGGGCATGGCCGGCGGCCGGCTGGTAGTGCGCCCGCCGCGCGGTGCGCGGTTCGAAGCGCGCAACACGCCGATCATCGGCAACACCTGCCTGTACGGCGCGACGGGCGGTGAGCTGTTCGCCGCCGGCCGCGCGGGCGAGCGCTTCGGCGTGCGCAATTCCGGCGCGCTGGCCGTCATCGAAGGCGCCGGCGACCACTGCTGCGAATACATGACCGACGGCATCGTGCTGGTGCTGGGCAAGGTGGGCCTGAACTTCGGCGCCGGCTTCACCGGCGGCCTCGCCTACGTGCTCGACCTGGACCGCGATTTCGTCGACCGCTACAACCACGAGCTGATCGACATCCACCGCATCAGCCCGGAAGGCTTCGAGAGCCACCGCCAGCACCTGCATACACTGATCAGCCGCCACCGCGAACTGACCGGCAGCATCTGGGCGCAGCAGATCCTCGACGAGTTCCGCGACTACGTGGGCAAGTTCTGGCTGGTGAAGCCGAAGGCCGCGAGTATCGATTCGTTGAACGAGACGTTGAGGCGCGCGGCATGAGTGCGCTTCGCCTTTCTCCTCCCCCCTCGCGGGGGAGGATGCCCGCAGGGCAGGAGAGGGGGCGCGAGCGCAGCGACGCGTGCGGTTGCTTCCATGCACTCGATGCGATGACGTGGCGCTTCGCCGCAGCGGGCTCCGGCTCACCCTCTCCCGGCCTTCGGCCACCCTCTCCCATCAAGGGAGAGGGGAAGCAGGTACTGTCCCCATGAGCAAGAAGCAGGTATTCCAGTTCCTCGACCTGCCGCGGACGATGCCGCAGCGCATCCCGCTGGAGCTGCGCACGGGCGGCGACTGGGGCGAGCTGTACGGCAAGTTCGGCAAGGACGAGGCGCAGTACCAGGCCGGCCGCTGTCTAGACTGCGGAAATCCTTATTGCAGCTGGAAGTGCCCGGTGCACAACGCCATCCCGCAGTGGCTGCAGCTGGTGCAGGAGAACCGCATCGAGGAAGCCGCCGCGCTGTGCCACTCCACCAACCCGCTGCCGGAAGTCTGCGGCCGCGTCTGTCCGCAGGACCGCCTGTGCGAAGGCAGTTGCACGCTCGAGGAATTCGGCGCGGTCACCATCGGCGCGGTGGAGAAGTACATCGTCGACACCGCGCTGGCGAACGGCTGGCGGCCCGACCTCAGCGACGTGCAGCCGACCGGCAAGCGCGTGGCGGTGATCGGCGCGGGTCCCGCCGGGCTCGGCTGCGCGGATCGGCTGGCACGCGCCGGCATCCAGGCCGTGGTCTACGACCGCTACGAACAGATCGGTGGCCTGCTGCAGTTCGGCATCCCCAGCTTCAAGCTCGACAAGAGCGTCATCGCGCAGCGCCGCGAGGTGCTGGAAGGCATGGGCGTGGAGTTCCGCCTCGGCGTGGAGATCGGCCGAGACCTGACGCTGGCGCAGCTGCTGGAGGAGTACGACGCGGTCTTCCTCGGCACCGGCGCCTACCGCTACACCGACGGCGGCCTCCCCGGCCAGGATCTCGATGGCGTGCTGCCGGCCCTGCCCTTCCTGGTGCAGAACGGCCGGATCGTCAGCGGCAGCGATCCCTGGGGTCGCGCGATCGCCGGCTGGGAAGACAAGCTGCAGCTGCCCGAGCTGCAGGGCAAGCGCGTGGTCGTGCTGGGCGGCGGCGACACCGGCATGGACTGCGTGCGCAGCGCGATTCGCCTGGGCGCGGCCAAGGTCACCTGCGCCTACCGTCGCGACGAAGCCAACATGCCCGGCTCCGCGCGCGAAGTCGCCAACGCGCGCGAGGAAGGCGTGCGCTTCCTGTTCAACCGCCAGCCGCTCGCCATCGTGGCCGGCGACGACGGCCGCGTCGCCGGCGTGCAGGTGGTGGAAACGAAGCTCGGCGAACCCGACGAGCGTGGCCGCCAGAATGCGGTGCCGATCGAAGGCAGCGAGTCGGTGCTCGAAGCGGACGTGGTGATCATCGCGTTCGGCTTCTCGCCCACCGTGCCGGCGTGGTTGGCGGAGCTGGGCGTGGAGGGCACGCCGAACGGCCGCATCGTCGCCGGCGGCGGCGAGCGCCTGCCGTTCCAGACCACGCATCCGAAACTGTTCGCCGGTGGCGACGCCGTGCGCGGCGCTGATCTCGTCGTCACTGCGGTGGCCGAAGGGCGCGACGCGGCGGGCAGCATTGCGACACTGCTGCTCGGCTAGGATGGATCACGCGTCGATCCATTCGGACGACGCGGGTCACCTGCCGAGGCATCCATGACGTACCGAACGGCTTGCGTTTTCGCAATGGCGGCCTGCCTCACCGCGAATGCGGTGATGGCCGCATCACCGGCCCGCCGGGAAACGACCGACCAAGAAGTGGACGCTTCGTTGGCCCCGCCTCCTGCAGGGTGGGCGTCAAGGACGTTCCAACCGCTGAAGCTCGCGTTGTCGGCCACCCGCACTCGCCTCGGTTCCCAGGAACGACTCCTGCTGAATGCCACGTGGTGCAACACGAGCAAGCGCAGCGTGCTCGTGTATCGCGACACGGACTGGGGCGTATCCCGAGGCATCCTGCTGCTCAGGAGGACAGCGACCTCGAACTACGAAGCGGTGCACTCGGTACCCCATCGCATGATCCCTCCCGGCGTTTCCAACAGGGCGGACTATTACGCCACGCTCGAACCAGGCGCCTGTACGTCCCTGCGTCTGGAAGGCACGGCCGCGTCTTTGTCCGGCGCAGCGGGAAACTACGAGCTCAAGCTTTTGGGCATTCCCTATGCGACGACCCGGCAAAACTTGCCGTCGTCTGCCTGGACCATGGAGGGAGGCACCATAGAATCGAACGTGCTGGAAGTAGACGTACTGCCCTGACGCCCGGAGGTGCCAGGACAGCCCGGCCTCACAGCGTCGCCATGTCGATGACGAAGCGGTACTTCACGTCGCCCTTCAGCATGGGCTCGTAGGCATCGTTGATCTCGACGCCATCGGTGACCGTACAATCCGCAATACGTGGGTTTCTCTGTCCCAACCGGGGTCGACCGTCGCTTAGACTGTGGTTCCACCCACGACCTCCTTTCCCTCATGCGCCTGGGCCTGGCCGCCAACCGCCTGCACCACCACACCGAGGACGCCGCGCTGTTCCGTTGGCTGCGCGCCTGCGAACCCGGCATCCGCGAGCTCGGCCTGGGTCTGCACGTGGTGGGCCGCACCCACGACGCCATCGCCGCCGCCGGCATGCTGCGCGGTTACGAGCCGCTCAAGCGCTATCCCTACGGCCGCGATGGCGGTCTGATGAAACTGGTGGCGGAAGTCGTCGGGCTGGAAGGCGCGGAGCGCAGCCTGGACGGGGCGATCTACTTCATCGATCCGGTCGATCCGTCCTCGATCTTTCCCGAAGCGATTGCCTTGAAGCGCCAGTGCGTGATCCACGGCAAGCCGTTCCTGTCGACGGTCGCCTCGGCGCGCGACTGGGTCGAGATGGAACGCGTCCATGCCGGCCTCCTGCCGGACCGCGGCGCGGACCGCTTCCATGCGCTGGAGTCGCAGACGCTGGCGCTGATCGCGCACGATGCGATGAAGCCGCGGATGCTCGACTTCGCCGATACCCATTTCGACGTGCTGTCGCGTTTCGCGCATCGCATGGCCACTGGCACCACCGGCGCGCGCCTCAACGAGCTGGCCTGGAGCCGCGGTTGGCCGCAGGACACGCCTTGGGTGGAACGCTTCCAGAGCGGTCCGCTCGGCGGCGACGCGCAGATCGCCGACCGCGTGCTGGAGCACCGCTGCCAGCGGGTGATCTTCTTCGAGGATCCGCACGTCGCGCGCCAGCACGAAGCCGACATCCAGTTGCTGGAGCGCGCGGTGACGACGGTGACCGATGAAGCGGTGTGCACGACGTCGCTGGCGGTCGCGCACCGCTGGTGCGAGGCGGTGACGAAGCGTGTGCTTCTTGTAGGAGCGACGTGAGTCGCGACCGAACGCCGGAATCCCCTTTAACTTCATCGGGCAAACAGCAATCAGGCAGTTCCATTCTCGCGGTCGCGACTCACGTCGCTCCTACAGGAACGGCAACAACGCATGAGCACCCCACCCCGCCATCTACTCAAAGACCTCTCGCTCTCCGCCATCGCAGCCGGCTTCGTCACCGTGCTGGTCGGCTTCGCCAGTTCGGCGGTGATCGTATTCCAGGCGGCGCAGTCGCTGGGCGCGTCGCCGGCGGAGATCAGTTCGTGGATGTGGGCACTCGGCCTGGGCATGGGCCTGACCTGCATCGGGCTGTCGCTGCGCTACCGCATGCCGGTGGTGACCGCATGGTCGACGCCCGGCGCCGCCATGCTGATCAGCAGCGCGGCCGGATTGCCGCTGTCGGACGCCATCGGTGCGTTCCTGCTGTCGGCGTTGCTGATCGCGGTGTGCGGTTTCTCGGGTTTCTTCGAGCGGATGATCAGCCGCATCCCGGTATCGCTGGCCTCGGGCATGCTGGCCGGCGTGCTGCTGCGCTTCGGCATCGACGCGTTCGCGGCGATGAAAACGCAGCTCGGCATGGTGCTGACGATGTTCGCGGTCTACCTGCTCGCCCGCCGGCTGCTGCCGCGCTACGCGGTGATCCTGACGCTGCTGGTAGGCATCGTCTTCGCCGCAGCGCTCGGCCTGCTGCATGTGGACGGCCTGTCGCTGCAGCTGGCGAAACCGATCTTCACCGCGCCGACTTTCTCGTTCGCCGCCATCGTCGGCATCGCGCTGCCGTTGTTCATCGTGACCATGGCCTCGCAGAACGTGCCCGGCGTGGCGGTGATCCGCGCGTCCGGATACGCGATCCCGATCTCCCCCGTTGTCGGTTGGACCGGCGTGACCAACCTGCTGCTGGCGCCGTTCGGTGCGTTCGCGCTGAACCTGGCCGCGATCACCGCGGCGATCTGCATGGGCCGCGAGGCGCACGAGGATGCATCGCGCCGCTACGTCGCGGCGATGGCAGCCGGCGTGTTCTATCTGATCGTCGGCCTGTTCGGTGCGACGGTGGCCGCGTTGTTCGCGGCGTTCCCGAAGGAACTGATCCTCGCCATCGCCGGCATCGCCCTGCTCGGCACCATCGGCAACAGCCTGGCCGCCGCGTTGCGCGAGGAAGCGGATCGCGAGCCGGCGCTGGTGACCTTCCTCGTCACTGCCTCCGGGCTATCGCTGGGCGGCATCGGGTCGGCATTCTGGGGGCTGGTCGCGGGTGTGGTGACGCTGCTGGTGCTGCGTCGCCGCTGAGTCGCGTTCGTGCATTGCTCATGCAGGTGAACACGGTGTGGAGCGTTCAGTTCCAACGCGCGGGATTCACCGACCGGTGATGCGGGCGTCGGCAGGATCGGCGCTCCATCCTTGCAGGAGATTCCCATGCAGACCATCCGCCTCCGCCATCGCCTGTTGACCCTGGCCACGCTGGCCGCCCTGTCCGGCGCCGCGTTCGCGCAGGCGCCCGCGCCGACCGTCGGCAAGGACGCGATGAAGGAGCCGCAGGTGCGCGCGCTGCTGGCCGAGAAGGGTTACACCAACATCGACGATCTCGATTTCGAAGACGGCATGTGGGAAACCGACGCCACCAGTGCCAACGGCGACCGCGTCGACGTCCGCATCAATCCGGCCACCGGCGCCGTGATGGCCGAGAAGCTGGTGTCCAACCTCAGCGAAAACGACGTCAAGGCGAAGCTGGCCGCCGCCGGTTACTCCAAGATCCATGACGTCGATTTCGACGACGGCGTGTGGAAGGCCGAAGCCGAGCGTGCAGACGGTAACGATGTCGAGATCCACCTGGCCGCCAACACCGGCGAGATCATCCACGTCGAGAACGATTGATCGCCATTACGTCTATGCCATGAAGAAGGCCGCCCTCGGGCGGCCTTCTCCTATCCCGCTGTCGATGCCTGCGGTGGTCGTGCGAATCGCCATCCCACCAGCCAGCCGATGGCCAGCAGCACCGCCGCCAGCAACCACGGCGCGCCGGGCACATGGGCCGGCGCGGCTTTGCCGATGAACAGTGCGAACGTACCGGCGAACATCATCGGGCCGACGATGCCGGCCAGGCTGACCAGGCTCATCAATGCGCCCTGCACGCGGCCCTGCACGTCGGCGCCCACCTGCTGCGTGATCAGTGCCTGCGTCGCCGGACCGGCGAGACCCCACAACGCACTGATCGGCAGTCCGATCAGGAACATCCAGCCGACATCGGCGGTACCGTAGATGCAGAAGCCGACCACGCCGCACGCCAGCCCGAACAGCAGTGTGCGGCGTTCACCGAATCGCGGCACGACGCGACCGACCAGGCCCGCCTGCACGATCACGCTGCATACGCCGACGGCCGCCAGCACCCACGCAACTTGCTGCTCGTTCCAGCGGTACTGGTACTCGGCGAACAGCACGAACACGCTCGGATAGACGTAGTGCGCCAGGTTGGCGATCAGCACGACCGCGGCCAGCCCAAAGACCTGCGGATAGCGCTTCAGCAGCGCCATGGAACCGATGGGATTGGCATGGGACCAGTCGAACGTCGCTGTGCGACGCGCCTTCGGCAGCGATTCCGGCAGCACGAACCAGCCGTACAGGAAGTTCAGCAGCGCAAGCCCGGCGGCGAACCAGAACGGCAGCCGCAGGTCGATGGCACCGAGCTGGCCGCCGATGATCGGACCGATGATGAAACCCACGCCGAAGGCCGCCCCGATCATGCCGAACGCCTGCGCGCGTTTCTCCGGCGCAGTGATGTCGGCGATGTAGGCATTCGCCGTGGTGAAGCTGGCCGAGAACACGCCGGAGAAGATGCGCGCGACCAGCAACCACGGCAGCGATTGCGCCAGTGCCATCAACACGAAGTCGATGCCCAGGCCCAGGCACGACAGCAGGATCACCGGGCGTCGTCCAAAGCGGTCCGACAGCGCGCCCTGGATCGGCGTGCACACGAACTGGATGGCGGCGAACAGCATGCCGAACGTCCCGACCCACCACGCGGCCTGCACGAAGTCGCCGCCGGTGAACTCGCGCACCAGCCCCGGCAGCACCGGAATGATCACGCCAAACGAGAGGATGTCGATCAGCACCGTGATGAAGATGAAGACCAGGGCCGCGCGACGGCCTGCGGATGCGGGAGTTTCGGCGTTCACAGGCGGCACCGGCGAGAGGTGCGCAAGTGTAGGGCATGCCACCGGCCGTGGTGGAGGCTTCTTGTGGGAGCGACGTCAGTCGCGATCGCAGACCATGGCGGTCCTCGATGTTCGGTATCGATGTCTGGAGCACTTCCGCACCGTTGGCACCGTGTATGGCAGCACGCGTGCGATCGCGGCTGACGTCGCTCCCACAGGGCGGGTCTACAACGCGGCCACCGAGACCACCTGGCTCAACCGATGCCTCTGGCCCGGCTCCAGCTCGATCGCATCGTCGCTGGCGTTCGCGGCTTCCAGGCAGACGAAGGTCCGCCAGCCGTCGTCGGGCATGTCGCCGATGGCGGCGGCACCGGCCTCACCCGGATTCCAGACCACCAGCGAACGGCTTCCGAACGTGTCCAGCCGGATGCGGCGACCGCCCGCCGGGTCGAGCAGGTCGAAGCGATGCCCGGTGCCGATATAGATGCGGTCGCTGCGGCCGGGATCGCGCGGGTCGCGCAGCGACCAGTCGCCGGACTGCACATGCGTCCCGCCGTCGTACTTGTCGTCGTAGCGCAATCCCTCAAGACCGGTGACCGTTGCCTGGGTGACATCGGCAACGCGGAAGTAGGTGTGCAGTGCCTGTGTCAGCCGGTACGGCGCGTCGCCGCGATGCAGGGTGTCGATGCTCTGCCGCAGTTCGCGGCCGATGTGCAGCGACATCTGCAATTCCAGCGGCACGCCGTCGCGCAGCGGCAGCGCGAGTTTCAGCACGGCGGTGCCGTCGGCTTCGCGCTTCGCCTCGGTCAACGGCCAGCGCGAGATGCGTGCATGGCCGTGCTGGACGGCACCGTCCGGTTGCCCCTGCTTGCCGAAGTATGGCCAGCAGACGGGCACGCCGCCGCGGATAGCCTTCGGTGGCAGCGATGTCGTCGGCGACACCCATAGCAGGTCATCGAAGCCGTTGGGGGTGAACGACAGCAGCTGCCCGCCATGCAGGCTGATGCGTGCGACGGAGAACGGCGTCTCCACGCGCAGCGCCTCGATGCCGCACCATGTTTCGCTGGTTACGCCGTCGGGAAGTGTGTTCACGGCTTCAGGCCTTCGGGTGGCACGACCGGCGGCCCTTCCGCCTTCAGCGCCGCAAGGATCTTCGTGCCGGCGCGACCATCCGCCGGAAGCAGCCCCAAACGCTGCTGCTCAACGACGATGGCTCGCCGTGTCTGCGTCCCGATCATGCCGTCGGCACTGCCGATGGCATGGCCGCGGGCGAGCAGAAGGGTCTGCAGTTCGCGCCGCTGCGGGCGCCCGATCCCGGGATCGTCGGTCGGCCAGGCGGCGACCAGCCCCGTGCCGCCACGCAGGCGATCGGCGAGCAGCGCGATGGCCAGCGCGTAACTCTCGGCGGCGTTGTAGGAATAGATCGCGTCGTAGTTCTTGAAAACGACAAAGGCGGGACCATTGGCGCCGGTCGGCACCAGCACCGCGGCGTTGCGGTCGTCGGCCGGCAATGGCTGGCCATCGACGCGCGCGAGGCCCTGCGCCACCCATTGGGTCAGCGGCTTGCGGTTGGTGCGCCCGGCCTGCACCACGTCGGATCCGGCCGGCAGCTTCACCTCGTAGCCCCACGGCTCGCCCGTCCGCCAGCCGGACTTCACCAGGTAGTTCGCGGTCGAGGCCAGCGCATCGGGAATGCTGTCGATCAGGTTGCGCCGCCCATCGCCATCGAAGTCGACCGCGATGCGCTGGTAGGTACTGGGCATGAACTGCGTATGGCCGAACGCGCCGGCCCAGGAACCGTTCAAGCCGTCCACGCGCACATCACCCGCCTGCAGCAGCTTCAGCGTGGTCAGGAACTCCCCGCGGAAGAACGCCTGCCGCCGGCCGAAGCACGACAGCGTGGACAGCGACACCAGCAGCGGCCGCTTGCCGAACACGCGTCCGTAGTCGCTTTCCACGCCCCACACGGCGACGACGCTGGCAGGGTCCACGCCGTAGGCCTGCGATACCCGGCCCAGCAGTTCAGCATGCGTCGTCAGCATGGTCTGCCCGTCGGCCACGCGCTGGTCGTCGACCAGTGCGGCCAGGTAATCCCATAGTGGCGTGGTGAACTCGGGTTGCGCGTCGAGCAGGTCCAGCACGCTCATGTCGGCGGCCAGGTCTTTCGTGTACGTGTCGAAGCTGGCGGTCTTGATGCCCTGCTTTTCGGCGACGCCGCGCAGGCTGGTCATGCAGGCGGCAAACACCGGATCGGGCACCGGTGTTGCGGAGGCAGGAGGTGCAGGTGCAGGTGCAGGTGCAGGTGCAGGTGCAGGTGCAGGTGCAGGTGCAGGTGCAGCCAATGGTGTTTGCGCGACGGCAGGGGCTGCGGCCATCAGCGCCAGCCAGAGAATGGATGCGTGCGAGGTCATGACGGCCTCCCTGGCCTTCGGGGGAGCGGCCACTTTGCCTTGCGAAAACAGTGAAGCCAAGCCGCATGCCAATGGTTCGCCGGGGCGTGGGCGGCCATGCACGCTGGCCAAGCCGGGTCAGGGACGCCGATCAGCGAACGACGACGCGGTACTCCACCACCTCCACCGGCGGCACGGTCTCCCACGAGCGCCGATACTCCATCCGTACCGTCGCCTCGCCCGGCTTGTCCGCACGGAACCACCAGCGGGCCATCGACGATGCGCCGGGCATCGGTGGTTGCGTGTCCATCGGCGGCGGCGTGGCCGGACCGGTGGTCCGCGACAGCACGGGCGTGCCGTCCGAGGTGAATTCCCACTGGTAGCCGGTGCTGGCGTTGGACATCAGCGCGATCTCCAGCACCTGACCCACGCGCATCGACACCGGTCCTTCGCCATGGGGCCGGACCAAGCCATCGTCCGGCAAGGTCGCCGGCGGTGGACCACCGCCGCTGGCGGGGTCGCTGGCGCAGGCCGACAGCAGCACGAACAGGCCGGGCAGCAGCAGTGATCGCATGGTCGCGTCCTCTCGGGAGACGCCGCCGTTATACACCCCGGCTTTAGGGCCCGTCCGTAAAATGGCGGCATGAACAACACCCCCCAGGATTCCTCGCTGGGTCGCGAGGTCGCGTATCCCGCGCACTACGACCCGACCCTGCTGTTCCCCATCCCGCGCCAGGGCGCGCGCGACGAGATCGGCATCGCCGCCGATGCCCTGCCCTTCATCGGACACGACCGCTGGCACGGCTACGAGCTGAGCTGGCTGGACGCCCGCGGCAAGCCACGCGTGGCGACCGCCACACTGACCGTGCCCTGCACGTCACCCTGCCTGATCGAATCGAAGTCCCTCAAGCTCTACCTCAACTCGCTCAACAGCACGCGCTTCAACAGCGATGCCGCCGTGCTGGAACGCATCGCCACCGACCTGTCGGCGCGCGCCGGGGCGGACGTGCAGGTGGTGTTCGGTCTGCCGCCGATGGCGGAGACGCCGGAAGGCGAGTCGATCGACGGACTGGATGTGGAAATCGACCATTACGGTCCGCCGCGTGCCGAGTTCCTGGCCGCCGATCCGGAAGAGAGCGTCGAGGAAGTGCTGTCGTCCGAACTGCTGAAGTCCAACTGCCCGGTCACCGGCCAGCCGGACTGGGCGACCGTCATGATCCATTACCGCGGCCCGCGCATCGACCGCGTGGAATTGCTGCGCTATCTGGTCAGCTTCCGCGACCACGCCGAGTTCCATGAGCAGTGCGTCGAACGGATTTTTCACGATCTGCTGGCGCACTGCCGCCCGACCTCACTGTCGGTCGAGGCGCGCTACACGCGTCGCGGTGGCTTGGACATCAATCCGTGGCGCGCGACGGCTGACATGAATGTCCCGCTCATGAAGCGCGACCTGCGCCAATAAAGTTACTCAGGTAACAATAGATCCGTTTCACGCGCGCGCTATGGATTCTTAACAGGGCGCGTGCAACGCTTTGCGCATCCCACAGCCCGCCAGGAAGGGTGGATGCAATGAGTACAGAAAAGAAGGCCGACTTCTCGGACGTTACAGCCAAGGTGGATTCCACTGCCGAGAAGGCTGCGGACTTCTCCGACGTCACTGCACGTGTCGACAGCACTGCTGAGATCATCGGCGAGCAGAGCTACACCATCGAAAAGGGCGACACGCTTTCCAAGATCGCTAAGACGCACTACGGCAGCGCCAATGCGTGGAAGCAGATCTTCGAAGCCAATCGCGACACGATCGACGACCCCGACCGCATTTTCCCGGGGCAGGTCATCAAGCTGCCGCCCAAGCCTGCCGACGCCTGATCGCCTCTTCACCTCATCCACAAGGATCGAACCCATGAAGCACAACCGCATTTCATACGCTCTGGCCGCCGCGCTCGTCGGCACCGTCGCGCTCGCCGGCTGCAAGAAGAAGGAAGAACCCGTTGTCGCGCCGCCGGCCGCCGTTGAGCCGGCACCCGCACCGGCTGAACCCGTACCTGCCCCGATGCCGGTCAGCGCTACCAGCGTCACCGTCGGCAATACGGCCGCCGCCGACAAGTCCGTGGCTGCTGTGGGCATGTTCGGCGTGAAGGACAAGATCATCGTGTCGGTGAAGACCGATGCGGCGACGCCGGCCAATGCCGCGATCGACGCCAAGCTGACGTTCCAGGATGGCCAAGTAGCCGCTCAGCAGACCGCTAATGTAGTCGCCGGCGGTGCCGACACCACCAACATCGAGTTCACCAAGGCGACCAACTGGCCTGCCGGCAAGTACAAGGTCGACGTGACCTTGAACGGCCAGCCGGTTGGCATGACGCAGGAAATCGAAGTCAAGTAATCCCGCAAGACCAAGGCTCTCTCCCACGTGTGTGGGGCAAGCTCGGGCGTGGAGCGATCCACGCCCGCTTTTTTTGCGCGTGATCCGCCGCCGGATCGTTCCCTCTGCACACAAGGCGACGGCGACCCTGTCCCGGGACAGGAAGGCAGCGGAGGCTGCCGCCATCCATACCCCCTCGTTTTGCCCTGCGTGCGATGGCGCGCGACAATGGCGCGCTGAATTCCCATCGCCCCTTGTCGAGAGTCCTGATCCCCATGTCGGATACGCCCCGCATCATCTACACCCTCACCGATGAAGCCCCGTTCCTCGCCACCCAGTCGCTGCTGCCGATCGTTGAAGCGTTCACCGCGCCGGCCGGCATCGCCGTGGAGACCCGCGACATCTCGCTGGCCGGCCGCCTGCTCTCGCAGTTCCCGGAATACCTGAGCGACGCGCAGAAGATCAGCGACGACCTGGCCGAGCTGGGCCAGCTGGCGACGCAGCCGGAAGCCAACATCATCAAGCTGCCCAACATCAGCGCCTCGGTGCCGCAGCTGAAGGCCGCCATCAAGGAACTGCAGGCGCAGGGTTATCCATTGCCGGACTACCCGGACGAGCCGAAGGACGACAGGGAGAAGGACGCCAAGGCGCGATACGACAAGGTCAAGGGCAGCGCGGTGAACCCGGTGCTGCGCGAAGGCAACTCCGATCGCCGCGCGCCGCTGTCGGTGAAGAACTATGCCCGCAAGCATCCGCACCGCATGGGCGCGTGGAGCGCCGACTCGAAGTCGCACGTCGCCCACATGGCCGCCGGTGACTTCTTCGGCAGCGAGCAGTCGGCCACGCTGGCCAACGACGGCGCGCTGAAGATCGAACTCGTCGCCAACGACGGCACGGTTACCGTGCTGAAGGACAAGGTGAAGGTGAAGGCCGGCGAGATCGTCGACGCCGCCTCGATGAGCCGCAAGGCGCTGGCCGCGTTCGTCGCCGCCGAGATCGCCGATGCCAAGGCCAAGGGCGTGCTGTTCTCGCTGCACCTCAAGGCCACGATGATGAAGGTCTCCGACCCCATCATGTTCGGTGTGGTGGTCAACGAGTACTACAAGGCCGCGCTGGCCAAGTATGCGGCCGTGCTGGAACAGATCGGCTTCGACGCCAACAACGGCATCGGTGACCTGTACGCACGCCTCGGCACGCTGCCGGCCGACCAGCAGGAAGCCATCAAGGCCGATCTGCAGGCCGTCTACGCCGACAGCGCCGCCGTGGCGATGGTGAACTCCGACAAGGGCATCACCAACCTGCACGTGCCGAGCGACGTGATCGTCGATGCCTCGATGCCGGCGATGATCCGCGACTCCGGCAAGATGTGGAACGCCGACGGCAAGCTGCAGGACACCAAGGCCGTCATCCCGGACCGCTGCTACGCCGGCATCTACCAGGCGGTGATCGACGACTGCCGTGCGAACGGTGCGTTCGACCCGGCCACCATGGGCAGCGTGCCCAACGTCGGCCTGATGGCGCAGAAGGCCGAGGAATACGGCAGCCACGACAAGACCTTCCAGATCCCGGCCGACGGCACCGTGCGCGTCACCGACGACGCCGGCAAGGTCGTGTTCGAGCAGAAGGTCGAGGCCGGCGACATCTGGCGCATGTGCCAGACCAAGGACGCGCCGATCCAGGACTGGGTGAAGCTGGCCGTCGGCCGCGCGCGCCTGAGCAAAACGCCGGCGATCTTCTGGCTGGACAAGGACCGTGCGCACGATGCGCAGGTGATCGCCAAGGTCGAGCAGTATCTGAAGGACTACACCATCGATGCGCTGGACATCCGCATCCTGCCGCCGGTCGAGGCGATGAAGGTGTCGCTGGAGCGCACCCGCAAGGGCGAGGACACCATCTCGGTGACCGGCAACGTGCTGCGCGACTACCTGACCGACCTGTTCCCGATCATGGAGCTGGGCACCAGCGCGAAGATGCTGTCGATCGTACCGCTGATGGCCGGTGGCGGCCTGTTCGAGACGGGCGCCGGCGGCTCCGCGCCGAAGCACGTGCAGCAGTTCCTGGAAGAGGACTACCTGCGCTGGGATTCGCTGGGCGAGTTCCTCGCGTTGGCGGCATCACTGGAGCACCTGGGCCAGCGCTACCTCAACACGCCGGCCAAGGTGCTGGCCAACGCGCTGGACGTGGCCAACGGCCGCATCCTCGACGAGAACCGCTCGCCCGCGCGCAAGGTCGGCGAACTCGACAACCGTGGCAGCCATTTCTACCTGGCCCTGTACTGGGCGCAGGCGCTCGCCGCGCAGGACGAGAACGCGGAACTGAAGGCGAAGTTCGCGCCGCTGGCGAAGGCGCTGGCCGACAACGAAGCCACCATCCTCGGCGAGTTGAACGGCGCACAGGGCAAGGCGCTCGACATCGGCGGTTACTACCACCCCGATCTGGCGAAGACCGCCGCCGCGATGCGTCCCAGCAAGACGTTCAACGACGCATTGGCGACGCTGTCGGCCTGACGCTGATTGCTTTGCTGCCGACTCCAACGCCCGGTCTCGTGCCGGGCGTTGTGTTTTCGGCGACCATCGTGCGTGCCGCCGCTATCCGATGCCTCCCGCCATGACCGACGCCACCGACATCCTGCTGTTCTCCTACGGCACCCTGCAGCTGGAAAGCGTGCAGCTCTCCTCGTTCGGCCGCCGGCTCGACGGCGAACCCGATGCGATGACCGGATACGCGCGGACGATGGTGGAGATCACCGATCCCGACGTGCTCGCCGCCAGCGGCGAACGCTTCCATCCCATCGTCAGTCCCAGCGGTGATCCGTCCGATGAAGTCGGCGGTACCGTGTTCCGCATCACCGCCGACGAACTCGCCGCGGCGGACCGCTACGAAGTCGCCGACTACACGCGGGTGCAGGTACGCCTGAAATCCGGGCGCGACGCCTGGGTCTACGTGAAGGCCTGACCCCCTCGCCACAGAAGTTGTGGGAGCGACGTCAGTCGCGATGAACCGCCGCGGTGGCCGATCGCGACTGACGTCGCTCCCACGTCGGCCTGCGCTCAGCGGAACAACGACAACGACGTCATCGCGCGCAGGCGGCGCTCGCCCAGCCGCTGCACCGCGCGCTGGTGCCTGGCCTTGCCCGCCGCGTCATGGACATGGTGACGGCGCTCTCCCTGTGCCTGCGCCGCGTCGTCGAGTGAGTGCGCGACATGGCCTTGCAGGAACAACATGCCCTGGCTCATGCCAGCCAGCTGCTGCCACCACTGCTTCCTGGTTTCGGTCTGCATGGGACTGCTCCGTTGCGCCGGTGTCCGGCTTGAAGGACTCCCAAGGTAGGCGCATGATCTGCCCTGAAAAAGCGAAAGCTCCGCAACCCAGCCTTGAGGTGCATTCAAGATGAGTCGGCTGCCGCTGGACCAGGTGGACGCCTTCGTCCCCGCCGCCCGCCTGCGCAACCTGACGCGTGCGGCCGAGGCCATGCACCTCACCGTCAGTGCGTTGAGCCATCGCATGCGGCTGCTGGAGCAGCGGCTGGGCCACAAGCTGCTGGCGCGCGGCCCGCGCGGCGTGGAACTGACGCCGGACGGCCAGCGCCTGTTCGATGCGATCTCCGGCCCGCTCGACACCATCGAGCACGCACTGCGGCGCGCCACGCTGCGCAACGACCACACCGTGACGCTCAGCCTGATCCCATCGATGGCCACCGCCTGGCTCGTGCCGCGACTGCCGGCGTTCCTCGCGGCGCATCCCGAGCTGGGCCTCAACCTGCAGTCGAGCACGCACGTCGTCGACTTCGAGCGCGAGCCGGTCGACCTCGCGCTGCGCCTCGGTGGCGGCCGCTGGCCGAACGTGCACGCCGAGTTCCTCTTCCACGAATGGATCACGCCGGTGGCCAGCCCTGCGCTGGTGAAGCAGCATGGCAAGCCGGCGCCGGACCAGATGACGAAGCTGCCGCTGCTCGGCGACCCGGCCAACCGCTGGAAGGACTGGTTCGAGCATTTCGGCGGCCAACCGCCCGCGCGTTACGTCGCCCAGTTCGACGACACCGAGACGCTGCACCAGGCCGCGGCGCAGGGCGTCGGTGTGGCGCTGGCGCGCTGGACGCTGGCCGAGCCGCTGGTAAAGGCCGGCCGGCTGGTGGCGCTGACGAAGAAGCGGCTGCAGGCCGACTTCGCGCACTACCTCGTCTATCCAGAGCGCAGCCTCTCGCACCCCGGCTTCGGCAAGGTGCGCGCCTGGCTGCTGGAACAGGCCGGCATCGCGGTGGAGCGATGACTCCAGCGCGTGCCGGCTAACATCGGTCGCATGGTCCACGACGATGCCATCGCCCGCCTGATCCACGACGCCTTCGCGGACTACCACGCGCGATTCGCGGAGATCACGCAGCGCGCGAAAGGCCGGTTCGAAACGATGGACTGGGCCGGCGCGCGTGCCGACGCCGTCGAACGCATCGAGCTGTACGACCAGTGCATCGCCGAATGCGCGCTGCGCCTGCAGTCGGCGCTGCTGGGCCAAGCCCACGACCGGACGCTATGGGTCACCGCACGGGCAGCGTTCGAGACGCTGGTCGCGGGGCAGATCGACCGCGAGTTGTACAAGACGTTCTACAACACGCTCTGCCGCCGTTTCCTGCGCATCCGCGGCGTGGACCCGGCGCTGGAGTTCGTGGCGCTGGACGTCGAACCCACCGATGCGATCACCCATCCGGTCGCGCGCCACAGCTATGCCGTGTCCGAGCAGCGCCCGACGGATACGTTCGCGCGCGTGCTCGGCGATTACGGGTTCGACGTGCCCTATGCCCACCGCACCCGCTGCGCCGCGGCCATCGCCGTGCGCCTGCAGGACGACCTGGCGCACTGGGGCGCGAATCCCGTCCGCGGCATCGAACTGCTGGACACGGTGTTCTACCGCGAGCGCCGCGCCTACCTGGTGGGCCGTGTGTTCGGCGAACACCGGTTCTCGCCCTGCGTCATCGCCCTGGTCAACGACGGTGGCCAGCTGAAGGCAGAAGCGGTGCTGACCCATCGCGGCGACGTGGCGCACCTGTTCGGTACCTCGCGCAGCTACTTCCACGCCGACCTGTCGACGGTCGGCGATGCGGTGGTGTTCCTGCGTTCGCTGCTGCCGGGCAAGCCGATCGACGAGATCTACACCGTGCTCGGCCGCGCCAAGCAGGGCAAGACCGAGCGCTACCGCACCTTCTTCCATCACTTCCGTGCGCAGCCGGACGAGCGTCTGGTGCATGCCGAGGGCACGCCCGGCATGGTGATGGCGGTGTTCACCCTGCCCAGCTATCCGCTGGTGTTCAAGGTGATCCGCGACCGCTTCGCCTACCCGAAGGCGATGAGCCGGCAGGATGTCGAGGACAAGTACGACCTGGTGTTCCACCTCGACCGCGTCGGCCGGCTGCTGGACACGCAGGCGTTCCGCTTCCTGCGCTTCCCGCGCGCGCGCTTCTCGCCCGAGCTGCTGTGGGAACTGCGCGAAAGCTGCGGGCAGAGCCTCAGCGAGGACGGCGACGACCTGGTGATCCACCTCTGCTACGTGCAGCGGCGTCTGCGCCCGTTGAACCTGTACCTGCGCGAGCAGAAGGCCGAGGCCGCACGCACCGCCGCGCTCGACTACGGCCAGGCGATCAAGGACATGGCGCGCAACAACATCTTCCCGGGCGACATGCTGCTGAAGAACTTCGGCGTGTCGCGCCGCGGCCGCGTGGTGTTCTACGACTACGACGAACTGCGGCTGGTCGCCGACTGCCGCTTCCGCGACTGGCCGCAACCGACCACGTACGAGGAGCAGATGGCCGATGGCCCGTGGTTCCACGTGGATGCCGGCGACGTCTTCCCCGAACGCTTCCCGCAGTTCCTCGGCCTTCCCGATGCGCAGGCGAAAGCGTTGAAAGCCGCACATGGCGACCTGTTCCGGCCGGCGTGGTGGCGCGACCTCCAGTCGCATCTCGCCGCCGGCGAATACCCGGATACTGCCCCGTATCCGGATGCGTTGAAGCTGGCGTGATGGCGCGCATGCGGACGCAACGCGCGTCGCGCTACCCTTGCCGGCATCCGGAGGACGCTGTCCCGTCATGAGCACGTACCGTCTCGATTCCATCTTCCGGCCTCGCGCCGTCGCGGTGGTGGGCAGCCAGTCGCGGCCGCGCTCGGTCGGCCGTGCGGTGATCGAAAACCTGCTGGCGGCCGGCTTCGACGGAAACATCGGACTGGTGAACAAGCATCCGACGCCGATGGACGGCGTGACGACCGTGCGCCAGCTTCGCGACCTGCCATGGACACCGGACCTGGTGGTCATCGCTACGCCCGCGGCGACCGTGCCGCAGCTCGCCGCGGAAGCCGCAGAGAAAGGCGCCGGTGCCGTGGTCGTGCTGACCGCGGCGATGGGCAGCGGTCCGGGCTCGCCCGCGGCGCAGCTCGAAACCCTGACGCGCGAAAAGGGCCTGCGCGTGCTCGGGCCGAACTGCCTGGGCGTGATCGCGCCGCATGCACGCCTCAACGCCAGCCTCGCCAGCCGCTTCCCGAAGGCCGGCGACCTCGCGCTGATCTCGCAGTCGGGTGCCATCTCCGGCGGCCTGGTCGAATGGAGCATGAGCCAGCCGGTCGGCTTCTCGGCCGTCGTGTCGCTGGGCGATGCGCTGGATGTCGACTTCGCCGACCTGCTGGACTACTTCGCGACGGACCATCGCACGCGCGCGATCCTGCTGTACGTGGAAGCCATCCACGACGCCCGCAAGTTCATGTCGGCCGCGCGTGCGGCGGCGCGCACGAAGCCGGTCGTCGTGGTGAAGTCAGGGCACAGCGGTCGCGCCCAGGTCACGCCCGCCGGCAGCACGCACACCCAGAACCTGGCGCGTCCGAATACGGTCTACGGCGCCGCGTTCCGCCGTGCCGGCCTGCTGCGCGTGCGTTCGCTGCACGAACTGTTCGCCGCCGCGCGCACGCTGGGCCAGGTGCGGCCCTTCCAGGGCCGTCGCCTGGCGATCCTCACCAACGGCGGCGGCGTCGGCGCGCTGTCGGTCGATCACCTGTACGAACAGGGCGGCACGCTGGCGACGCTGTCGGACACCACCCGCGATGCGCTGGACCGCATCCTGCCCGTGGGCTGGTCGCGCACCAATCCGGTCGACCTGCTGACCGACATCGACGCCGACCGCTATGCCGCCACGATCGAGGCGCTGCTCGCCGATCCGGAGAACGACGCACTGCTCGCGGTCAACGTGCCGACCGTGCTGTCGTCCTCGTCGGAAGCCGCGCATGCGGTCACCCGGGTGCTGTCGCAGCGGCCCGCGCACGGCGCGCGCAAGCCGGTCTTCACCGTCTGGCTGGGCAACGACCCGCAAGCCGAAGCGGTACTCGATGCTGCGCAGATCCCACGCTATCCGAACGAATCCGACGCGGTCGCCGGCTTCATGCATCTGGTCCGCCATCGCGAGGTGCAGGCCGCGCTGATGGAGACGCCGCCCAGCCTGCCGGAGGACTTCAGTCCGGACCTCGCCACCGCACGCAGGCTGGTCGATGCCGCACTGGACGCCGGACAGACCTGGCTGGATCCCCTCGCCACCACGCAGCTGCTCGCCGCCTACGGCATCCCGATGGCGCCGGTATGGCGCGCGGTCGATCCCGACGATGCGGCGCGCATCGCCGCGCCCTTGCTGGCCGAAGGCGCGACGGTGGCGGTGAAGATCCTGTCGCCCGATATCCCGCACAAGTCCGACGTCGACGGCGTGCGCCTCAACCTGCCCAACGCGAACGCCGTCCGCGAGGCGGCGGCGGCCATCCTGCGGCGCGCGCGCGAACGCCGGCCGGACGCGCGCATCGAAGGCGTGCTGGTGCAGCCCACGCTGCTGCGGCCGAAGGCGCGCGAACTGATCGCCGGTATCGCCGACGATCCGGTATTCGGCCCGGTCATCGCGTTCGGGCGTGGCGGCACGGCGGTCGAGGTCATCAACGACCAGGCCGTCGCCCTCCCGCCATTGGACCTGCGGCTGGCGCACGAGCTGATCGCACGCACCCGCGTCTCGCGCGTGCTGAAGGCGTACCGCGACGTGCCGGCGGCCGACGAGCGCGCGGTCGCGCTGGTGCTGGTGAAGCTGGCGCAGCTGGCCGCCGACATTCCGGAGATCCAGCAGCTCGACATCAATCCACTGTTGGCCGACCGCGACGGCGTGGTCGCGGTCGACGCGCGCATCGCGGTGGCGCGCGGTCGCGCGCTGCACAAGGGCCGCGGCCATCCCCGCTTCGCGATCTTCCCGTATCCGACCGAGTGGGAGCGCACGATCCTGCTCGGCGACGGCCAACCCGCGCTGGTGCGCCCGGTGCGGCCGGAGGACGACGCGATGTTCCGCGCGTTCTTCACCCACATCACCGACGAAGACCTGCGCCTGCGCTTCTTCCAGTCGGTGCGCCATTTCAGCCACGAGTTCATCGCCCGCCTGACCCAGCTGGACTACGCCCGCTCGATCGCGCTGGTGGCGGTGCATCCGGGCACGCACGAGATGCTCGGCGCAGTGCGCCTGCACGCCGACGCCAACTACGAAACCGGCGAGTACGGCATCCTGGTGCGCTCGGACCTCAAGGGCCACGGCATCGGCTGGAAACTGATGCAGATCATGATCGAGTACGCACAGCGGCTGGGCCTGAAGACGATCGAAGGTCAGGTGCTGCGTGAGAACCGCACCATGCTGGCCATGTGCGAGAGCCTGGGCTTCCGGGTCAAGCTGGATCCCGACGATCCCACGCTGATGCATGTCAGCCTGCCGGTGCCTCCCAACGCGCGATAGTTGGCCCGTCATTCCCGCGAAGGCGGGAACCCAGTGCCTTCGCTTCCGTACGTTCAAGTCGCTGGGTCCCCGCCTTCGCGGGGACGAAGGTCTACAGCTTCACCATCACCTTGCCGAAGTTCTCCCCGCGCAACAGGCCGATCAGTGTGCGCGGCGCGTTCTCCAGCCCGTCGAACACATCCTCGCGCCAGCGGATCTTTCCTTCCGCCAACCAGCCGCCCGTCTCATACAGGAGCTGCGGATACCGCGTTTTCCGTCATTCCCGCGCAGGCGGGAACCCAGTGCCTTCGCCTTCGCGCGTTCAAGTCGCTGGGTCCCCGCCTTCGCGGGGATGACGGGCTAAAGCTTCACCACCACCTTGCCGAAGTTCTCCCCGCGCAGCAGGCCGATCAGCGCGCGCGGTGCGTTCTCCAGGCCATCGACGAGATCCTCGCGCCAGCGGATCTTCCCGTCCGCCAGCCAACCACCCATCTCACGCAGGAACTGCGGATACAACGCGATAAAGTCGTGCTGGATGAAACCGCGCACCGTCAGGTGGCGGGTGAGGATCTGGCTCATCAGCCAGGCCATGCGATCGGGCCCTGCCGGCAACGCCTTGTCGTTGTAATGCGCGACCAGCCCGCAGACCGGAATGCGGGCGAAATCGTTGAGCAGCGGCACCACCGCATCGAACACCGCGCCACCGACATTCTCGAAGTAGACATCGATACCGTCCGGACAGGCCGCACGCAGCTGCGCGGCGAAGTCCGGCGCGCGATGGTCCAGCGCGACGTCGAAGCCGAGTTCGTCCCGCAGGTAGGCGCGCTTCTGCTCGCCGCCGGCGATGCCGACCGTGCGCGCGCCCTGCAGTTTCGCGATCTGGCCGACGGTCGCGCCGACCGGCCCGCTGGCGGCGGCGACCACGACGGTTTCGCCGGGCTTGGGTTGGCCGATCTCATGCAGGCCCACGTAGGCGGTGAACCCGGGCATGCCGTAGACGCCCAGTGCGGTGGTCAGTGGCGCGACGTTCGCGTCCAGCTTGCGCTTCAACGTCCGCCCGTCAGCGACGGCATGCGTCTGCCAGCCGCCATGCGCCAGCACGACGTCGCCGACCCGCAGATCGGGATGGCGCGATTCGATCACCTCCGACACCGTGCCGCCGTCCATCACCTCACCGATCTCCACCGGCTTCGCGTAGGAGCGCCCGGCATTCATGCGCCCACGCATGTATGGGTCCAGCGACAGGTAGCGGTTGCGCAGCAGCACCTGGCCATCGGCGGGCGCGGGCAGCGGCGCGTGCTCCAGGCGGAAATTCTCTGCGGTCGGCTCGCCCTGCGGCCGCGCCGCCAGCACGATACGGGTGTTGCGGTCGTCGTTCATGGCGAAGCGGTTCCCGGTGCGTGGATGCGGCGAGTCTAGCGACCATGCGGGAGGATGCGGTGAAGCGTGTCCTGCGTGCGGCGACCGCCATGCCGCCTGAACAAGACGCGTGCTAGGCTCCGCGCACCTTTCTGGAGGGCTTTCCGATGACGATCCGCATGGTCCCGCTTTCCCTGGCGCTGCTCGCCGCCCTCGCCGCGTCGCAGCCGACGATGGCCGCAACACCGGCGACGCCGGCCAAGGCATCGCCCACCCTGCCCGCCGCCGACGCCGCGGCGCTCGATGCCGTCCTGAAAGGCGACTGGCGCAGTGCGGAGAACACCGCGCGCGATGTCTATCGCCACCCGAAGGAAACGCTGGCCTTCTTCGGCGTGAAGCCGACGCAGACCGTGGTGGAGATCACGCCCGGTGGCGGCTGGTATGCGGAGGTGCTGGGCCCTTACCTGAAGAAGAGCGGCCACTACGTCGCCGCCGTGGTCGACCCGGCGTCCGCGTCCGAGAAGAGCCGCGGCTACTACCAGCGCAGCGTGGATGGCCTGCAGAAGAAATTCACCGACGGTCCGGCGCAGTTCGACAAGGCCAAGATGGTGAAGTACGACCCCGCCAAGCCGGTATTCGGCGCGGCCGACTCGGCCGATGTGGTGCTGACCTTCCGCAACGTGCACAACTGGCGCAGCGCCAACCAGGCCGAAGGCATGTTCAAGGGCTTCTTCGCGGTGCTGAAGCCGGGCGGCGTGCTGGGTGTGGTGGAGCACCGCGCCAACCAGGACGTCGCGGCCGACGACAAGACCGGCTATGTCGGCGAAGCGCAGGTGATTGCGATGGCCGAGGCCGCGGGTTTCCGGCTGGACGGGAAGAGCGAGATCAACGCCAATCCGAAGGACACGAAGGATCATCCGAACGGCGTGTGGACGCTGCCGCCGTCCAACAACCACCCGGAAGCCGACCGCGCGAAGTATCAGGCCATCGGCGAAAGCGACCGCATGACGCTGCGGTTCGTGAAGCCGCACCACTGATCCTGCGCAGCTGGATATGCCGCGATCCTCACCGGGTCGCGGCGTTGCAGTCCGCCGCCCCATGCTCATCGCGTTCAACAAGCCGTTCAACGTGCTTTGCCAGTTCACCGACCGGAGCGAGCCGCCGCGGCGCACGCTGGCCGAGTTCGGCCTGCCGCCGCGCGTGTACGCCGCCGGCCGGCTGGATTACGACAGCGAGGGCCTGCTGCTGTTGACGGACGACGGCGCTTTGGCGAACCGGCTGACCGATCCGCGCCACAAGCAGCCGAAAACCTATTGGGTGCAGGTGGAAGGCACGCCGACAGACGAGCAACTGGATCGGCTGCGGCGTGGCGTGGCGTTGAACGACGGGCCGACGCGGCCCGCGCGGGTGGAGCCGCTGGAGCCCGCACCGACCCTGTGGCCACGTGATCCGCCGGTCCGCTTCCGCAAGTCCGTGCCCGACGCCTGGTTGTCGATGACGATCACCGAAGGACGCAACCGCCAGGTCCGGCGGATGACCGCAGCCGTCGGCCTGCCGACGCTGCGGCTGGTGCGGGTCGCCATGGGCGATACCCGATTGGGCGACCTCGCGCCCGGTGCCTGGCGCGCGCTCTGACGAGGCGCACCGGCCGGTAGCGGGCGATCAGCTCTCGGTGGAACGGGCCGTACTGCGCGGCTTGCGCGGCGTGCCGGTCTTGCGCGCGGTGGATGCCTTGCCGTTGACCTTGCGGGCTTCCACGCGGCGCGACTTGCCTTCGATCGCACCGGTCGCCTGACCCTGCTTGCGCTTGCGGTAGGCCACCAGCGCAAGCAGGCCCACGCCGATGCCCGTCGCCACCGCCACGGCCGGATTGCGCCGCACGAAGTTCACCGCGAGCTTCCCGCCTGTCTTGGCGACGCCCAGCGCCGCCCCCGTCTGCAACAACTTGTCCGCGCTCGGCACGGCGTGCTTGAGGCTGGTGCCGGCCTGGCTCGCCAGTTCCAGTGCACGGTCGGTGATGGTGGTCAGCTTGCTCATGGGTCTTCCCTGGAAGAAGTGGGTAGGCCGCCAGTGTCTTGGCGGTGGTGTTTACGCGGCGTTAGTTCGGCGCCCCGCACCTGAACGGCAGCGTAGCCCGCGCGTCCATGGATCGTCGGACCGCGCCGAGTGGAACCTCCCCGCGACGTGAAGCATGCGCCGCCGCCGCGGCAGGCGATAACGAAACGTCAGGTGCCTCGGGGCTTCGCCCGATGCGTAGCCTGCGCGCTCCATGGAGCGTCGGGCCGCGCCGAGTGGAACCTCCCCGCGACGTGAAGCATGCGCCGCCGCCGCGGCAGGCGAAAACGAAACGTCAGGTCCCACGGGGCTTCGCCCGATGCGTAGCCTGGGCGCTCCACGGATCGTCGGGCCGCGCCGAGTGGAACCTCCCCGCGACGTGAAGCATGCGCCGCCGCCGCGGCAGGCGATAACAAAACGTCAGGTGCCGCGGGGCTTCGCCCGATGCGTAGCCTGCGCGCTCCACGGATCGTCGGGCCGCGCCGAGTGGAACCTCCCCGCGACGTGAAGCATGCGCCGCCGCCGCGGCAGGCGATAACGAAACGTCAGGTGCCGCGGGGCTTCGCCCGATGCGTAGCCTGCGCGCTCCACGGATCGTCGGGCCACGGATGCTTCGGATACCGCCCCTTCATTTCCTTCTTAACCTCGGCATAGGTCGAGTTCCAAAAGTTGCGCAGGTCGGAGGTCACCTGCAGCGGCTTGCCGCCGGGCGACAGCAGATGCAGCAGCAGCGGCACGCGGCCATCGGCGACGCGCGGGGTGTCGGCCAGGCCGAACAGCTCCTGCAGCTTCACCGCCAGCACCGGCGGCTGGCCATGCGCGTAGTCGATGCGGCGCTCCATGCCGGACGGCACGGTGATGCGGGTCGGCGCCAGCTGGTCGATGCGTTGGCGCAGCGACCATTCCATGCCGGACTTCAGCGTGTTCGCCAGGTCGTCCTCGCCCAGCGCGTCGAGCCGGGTCTTGCCGGCGAATGCGGGCTTCAGCCAGTCGTCGAGCGTGGCCATCAGCGCGTCGTCCGACAGGTCGGGCAGGCCGAGGTCCGGCATCCACTCGCGCAGGCAGCGCACGCGTTCGCGCCACTGCTGCAGCGATTCTGGCCAGGACAGCGCCTCCAGTCCGAGGTCGCGCACCGCGTCGGTCAGCGCCGCGGCAGCGAGCGCGGGATCGACGCGGCCCGCGGGACGCGCGTCGAACACGATCTGGTCGAAGCGCGATTCGCGCTGGGCGGACAGCGCACGCCGCGCCGCGTCCCAGCGCACGGTGTCTTCGGTGACGAAGCGGTCGGCAAAATCGCGGCGCAGGCGTCGTTCGTCCACCGGCGCGCCGCGCTGCACCAGCGCGTCGCGGTTCTCGTGGCGCAGCTCGCTGACGACGATCCACGGTTCGCCGACCAGCGCGCTGTCGTCGAACAGCCGCGCACTGCGCCCGTTCGCCAGCAGGTAGCGACGCGCGTCCTGCGGATGCTGGAAGCCGATGCGGTCCGGGAAGGCGTGCATCAGCACGTCGCCCAAGCGATGCGCTTCAACGGACGATGGCGGCGCTGCGTTCTCACGTACGCGGCGGCGCCACTGCTTCGCGGCGGCGTCGATCGCGGCCAGGCCCGAACGGTTCGCGTCCTGCGGTGCGCGGCCATTGCGGAACGCCGCCAGCGCACGCCAGCGCACGGCCAGCGCATCGCCTCCCATCCGCAGCGGATCGCGTGCTTCGACCAGCGCGGCGAGATCGCAGGCGAGCGCAAGGTCCTCGCCCTCGCCCGCTGACAGCAGCATCGCGGCCAGGCGCGGATGCGTGCCCAATGCAAGCATGCGCTTGCCCAGCGGCGTGATGGCATTCGTCGTCGTCAGCGCGCCAAGACGGCGCAGCAGGTCGCGGGCTGCGTTCATGGCACCCGGCGGCGGTGCGTCGACGAAGCGCAATGCGTCGCTGCCCCACGCGGCCAGTTCCAGCGCCAGCGCCCCGAGTTCGACCAGCGCGATCTCCGGGCGGCGTTGCGGGTCCAACCGCTGCGACTGCGGCCACAGGCGATAGGCCCAGCCATCGGCAACACGACCAGCACGACCGGCGCGCTGGTCGGCAGAGGCCTGCGAAATCGTGGTGATTTCCAACCGGGAAAAGCCGCTGTTCGGATCGTAGGACGGCTCGCGCGCCAAGCCGCTGTCGACCACCACGCGTACGCCAGGCAGGGTCACCGACGACTCGGCCACGTTGGTCGCCAGCACCACGCGGCGCCGGCCCTGCGGATCGGGCTGCAATGCTTCGGACTGTTTCTCCACGGGCAGGTCGCCGTGCAGGGCCAGCACCACGATGTCGTCCTTTCTTTCTCCCGCCGGGAGAAGGTGCCCAGCGGACGGACGAGGGGCGGGCGAAGCCATGTTGCCCGTCCCACCGCGACCTTCGTCGCCCCTCACCCCAACCCCTCTCCCGTCGGGAGAGGGGCTCAGCATCGCCTCCACGCGCACAATCTCGCGCTGGCCCGGCAGGAACACCAGTACGTCGCCGGGATGCTGTGCGAGGGCGTGTTCGATCGCACGCTTCGCATGCAGTTCCACCGGCTCGTCCCGATCGCCCTGAGCCTGTCGAAGGGCACGGCGTGCCGGGAAGTGCGCCACCTGCACCGGAAAGCCGCGGCCCTCGCTGCTCAGCCGTGGCGCATCGAGGAAGCGCGCCAGCTTCTCGCCATCGAGCGTGGCCGACATGACGACCAGGCGCAGGTCCTCGCGCAGCTGCGCCTGTACGTCCAATGCCAGTGCCAGGCCGAGATCGCCGGCGAGATGGCGTTCGTGGAATTCGTCGAACAGGATCGCACCGACGTCCTCGAGCATCGGGTCGTCCTGGATCATCCGCGTCAGGATGCCTTCGGTGACGACCTCGATTCGCGTGTCGGGACCTACCTTGTTCTCGAAGCGGATGCGGTAGCCCACCGTGCCGCCCACGGTTTCGCCACGCTGCTTCGCCATGAATCCGGCGGCCGCGCGCGCGGCCACGCGGCGCGGTTCCAGCATCACGATCTTGCGGTCCTGCAGCCACGGCTGGTCCAGCAGCGCCAGCGGTACCTGCGTGGTCTTGCCCGCGCCGGGCGGCGCTTCCAGCACCAGGCGCGTGTGCTCGGACAGGCTGCGGACGATGTCCGGCAGCAGCGGGGTGATCGGGAACGTGGGCGACGGCATGCGGGGGAAGGATAAAGCCTGCCGTGCCTCTGTAGGAGCGACGTGAGTCGCGACCGCACGGCTTGCGTGACGGTAGTTCCGGGAGATTTCCGATGGATTCGGGCTTTTCGTTTTCGCGGTCGCGACTCACGTCGCTCCTACAACAGCACACGCCAGGGCTTAAAATACCGCCATGGATCTCATCGACATCGGCGCCAACCTCACCCACGAAAGCTTCGACCACGACCGCAACGCCGTGCTGCAGCGCGCGCGTGAGGCCGGCGTGGTGCAGCAGGTGGTCACGGGCGCCAGCCGCGATCACTCGCCGACCGCGCTGCGGCTGGCGCAGGCGCATGCAGGCGAGCTGTTCGCCACCGCCGGCGTGCACCCCCACCACGCCACCGAATACACCGACGAATGCGATGCCGAAATGCGTGCGCTGCATGCGCACCCGGAAGTCGTGGCCGTGGGCGAATGCGGGCTGGACTACTTCCGCGATTTCTCGCCACGTCCCGCGCAGCGCAAGGCGTTCGAACGCCAGTTGCAGATCGCGGTCGATACCGGCAAGCCGCTGTTCCTGCACCAGCGCGACGCACACGACGACTTCGTGGCGATGATGAAGAACTTCGACGGCAAGCTGGGTCCGGCCGTGGTGCACTGTTTCACCGGCACGAAGAAGGAACTGTTCGACTGCCTCGACCAGGACTGGCATATCGGCATCACCGGCTGGCTGTGCGACGAACGCCGCGGCCTGCACCTGCGCGAACTGGTGAAGAACATCCCGGCCAACCGGCTGATGATCGAGACCGACGCGCCCTACCTGCTGCCGCGCACGGTCAAGCCGCAGCCCTCGCACCGGCGCAACGAGCCGATGTACCTCGCCCACATCGTCGCCGAGCTGGCGCGCGACCGCGGCGAAGACATCGAGGTCACCGCCGCCGCCACGACGGCGACGGCGCGTGCGTTCTTCCGGCTGCCGGCGGCCGGCTGAGGCCCGGCGCGCTCACTCGACCTTGCTGTCCTCGGACTTGGCCTGCTGCATGGCCTCGGGTTCGAGCTCTTCCGCACTGCGGTTGAGGTGGACGAACACGCCCCACGCCACCAGCAGCAGAGCGGCCGAGCCGCCGATCGCGATGACATAAGGCAGCTGGCGCGGATCCTCGTGCATCAGTTCGAACGTCGCGACCAGCGTCTCGATCGACAGCGCGATGACGATGACGACCAGGAAGCGCGACAGGTAACGGCGCACGCGGGTGGGTCCGCTGACCTTGACGTCGCGTTGCACCTCTTCCTCGAACACGGTTTGCGCCAGCTCCAGCGCCACCAGCCCGATGGTCAGCATGCCGATGCTCTCGAGGATGTTGTCGAAGCGGCCGCGCAGGCCGACGTCGCTGCCGGCGATCACGACGCCATGCCAGAGTTCGCTCGCGGCCAGCACGATCAGCGCGACGGCGGCGACGAAGAACAGGGCGATGATGGCCAGGTGGCCGACGAGGAAGATCTTGTGCAGGTGCTTCATGGCTGCGCCACCGGAAAGCTGGCACAGGATGGAGGCACGCGGCGTCAGGGCCGCGTGAAAGCCGGCATCACGCGGCGCGCTGCGCTTCGTAAGCCTGCAGGTGCACCCAGGCAGCCTGCAGGCGCGGCACATCGACGCCGTGCGCGTGCGCGCGATGCACCATGTCGCCGACGATGTGCGCGGCTTCGACGCGCTGGCCGGACTCCAGATCGCGCAGCATCGAGGCCTTCATCGGCGAGCCGGCGGCAGTCAGCGTGTCGCGCGCGGACGCCTGCGCGGCGGCCGGTATCGGCTGGCCCGAGGCCGCGGCGATGGCCAGGCATTCGTCGTGCAGTCCGGCCATGAACGCGACGCCATCCTCACCCGCCACGATCTCGCCGATCGGCGCGCGCATCAGGCACGTGCCAGCCGCGAGGGCCGTGAGGAAGCTGTACTTCACCCATTGCGCCTGCGCGATGTCGGGCGTGTGCGCGTGATCGACGCCCGCCTGCGTGCAGGCGGCGGCCAATGCCTGCAGGCGAGTATCCGGCGACTGGCCGGTGCGTTCGCCGAACGTCATCGACGCCGGCTTGCCCAGGTGCAGGATCTCGCCATCGGCACCCAGCGTGGCACTGATGAAGCACAGGCCGCCCAGGATCTTGTCGAAACCGAAGCGTGCATCCAGCGCTTCGTAGTGGCGCAGGCCATTGAGCAGCGGCAGCACGGCAGCCCCGGACGCCACGGCCGGTGCAATGGCATCCATCGCGCTGTCCAGGTCGTACGCCTTGCAGCTCAGCAGCACCAGGTCGAACGGCACGACGGCCGACAGGTCGTCCGCGGTCAACACCTGCACCGCTACGTCGGCGTCGCCCAGCGGACTGCGAAGGCGCAATCCACGCTCACGCAGCAGTGCCGCGCGCGCGGGACGCACCAGGAAGCTGACGTCGATGCCGGCCTGTGCCAGGCGACCGCCGAAATAGCCGCCGGTTCCGCCGGCGCCGAGCACGAGCAGCCGCATCAGCTGCGCAGCCCCACGCCCTTCTTCAACAGCCACAGACCCAGCGCGGCCAGGCCGAATACGAACGCCAGCATCAGCGCGTAGGCGATCCACAGCGGGACGTCGCTGGTGCCGAGCAGGCCGTAGCGGAAGGCGTTGACCATGTAGAAGATCGGGTTGGCGTGGGTCAGGGCTTCGGCCCACGGCGGCAGCAGCTTGACCGAATAGAACACGCCGCCCAGGTAGGTCAGCGGGGTCAGGATGAAGGTCGGCACGATGGCGATGTCGTCGAACTTCTTCGCGTAGGCGGCGTTGACGAAGCCGGCCAGCGAGAAGATCGTCGCGCCGAGCAGCACGGTGGTGATGGTCACCAGCGGGTGCGGTATGCGCACCTTGGTGAAGCACATCGCGATGACCAGCACGATGGCGCCGACCATCAGGCCACGCAGCACGGCACCGGCCACATAGCCAAGCAGGATCACCCAGTTCGGCATCGGGCTGACCAGCAGTTCCTCGACATGGCGGCCGAACTTGGCGCCGAAGAACGAGGACGAGATGTTGCCGTAGCTGTTCTGGATGATGCTCATCATCACCAGGCCCGGCACGATGAACTCCATGTAGCTGTAGCCGCCCATGTCGCCGATCCGGCTGCCGATCAGACCGCCGAAGATCAGGAAGTACAGCGTCATGGTGATGGCCGGCGGCACCAGGGTCTGGCCCCAGATGCGCAGGATGCGCGCGACTTCGCGACGGACGATGGTGCCCAGCGCGACCAGGTTGGGATGACTCATGCCGCCTTCTCCTTGGCGCCGTCGCCGTTGCCGGTCATGCGCACGAACAGTTCCTCCAGCCGGTTGCTCTTGGTGCGCATCGAGCGCACGCGGATGCCCGCGTCGTTGAGCGCGGCGAATACGCGGTTGAGGTCCATCGCGCGCGGCATGTCCAGGTCCAGCGTGTGCGTGTCGGTGGCGACGAGGGTGGTGCCCTCGATCACCGGCAGCTGCGCCGGCAGGTCGCCGTCGATGTCGAACAGGAAGCCTTCCACGTCCAGCTTGGCCAGCAGCGCGCGCATCGGGCCCTGCTCGACGATCACGCCGCGGTCGATGATGGCCAGGTTGCGGCAGAGGCTCTCGGCCTCTTCCAGGTAATGCGTGGTGAGGATGATCGTGGTGCCGGCGGCGTTGATGTCCTTCAGCGTCTTCCACATGCCGCGGCGGATTTCGATGTCGACGCCGGCGGTGGGCTCGTCCAGGATCAGCAGCCTGGGCCGGGTCATCATGGCGCGGGCGATCATCAGCCGGCGCTTCATGCCACCGGACAGCGTGCGGCTCATGACGTTGGCCTTCTCCCACAGCTGCGCGCGCTTGAGTTCCTCTTCGGCGCGCACCAGCGCCTCGGCGCGCGGGATGCCGTAGAACCCCGCGTAGTTCACGCAGATGTCGAGCGGCTTCTCGAACATGTTGAAGTTGATTTCCTGCGGCACCAGGCCCAGCAGGCGCATCGCGCCGTCGCGGTCGCGGTCGATGTCCACGCCGAACACGCCGACCTGGCCGCTGCTCTTGTTGACCAGCGAGCTGACGATGCCGATCAGGGTGGACTTGCCGGCGCCGTTGGGGCCGAGCAGGGCGAAGAAATCGCCGGGTTCGACCTGCAGCGACACGCCCTTGAGGGCCTGCACGCCGGTGTCGTAGACCTTGCGCAGGTCGGTGATGGCCAGCGCGGGGGGTGCGGCGGAGGCCGCGGAAGGAGACGCCATGGGAGCCTTGCGATGCGCGCGGGGCGCGGTGGGAGGGCGAGCGCTTATTATAGGCGTCCCACCGGGCCCGCCCCGGGCCACACAGTGTTCCAGCCGCTTTGGCCATCGCTCCCTTTCCCCTGAAGCTCGTCGGCCGCCGCATGCTGGCGCCCAGCGTGGGCCACTACAGCTTCGTGCGCGACGATGGCCAGCCGCTGGACTTCATCCCCGGCCAGTTCATCCAGGTGCATTTCAGCTACGCGGACGGCACGGCCACCAAGCGCAGCTATTCGCTGGCCACGATCCACGACCATGCGATGGGACCGGGCGAAGCGGTCGAGATCGCGGTCAGCTACGTGCCCGGTGGCGCGGCGACCGCGCTGTTCGAGGGCCTGCCGGAAGGCGGCCATGTCGAGGCCAGCGGTCCGTTCGGCCGCTTCTGCCTGATGCCGGGCGACCGCAACGCCCGCTACCTGCTGATCGCCACCGGCACCGGCGTGACGCCCTACCGCTCGATGCTGCCGCAGCTGGAAGCGCTGATGGCCGAGCGCGGCGTCGAGGTCGTGCTGCTGCAGGGCGCACGCACACCGACCGAGCTGCTGTACGGCGACGATTTCCGCGCTTTCGCCGACGCGCATCCGGGCTTCCGCTACGTGCCCTGCCTGTCGCGCGAACTGCCGGCCGATCCGCATCCCGACGTCCGCCAGGGCTACGTGCAGCAGCACCTGGCCGAATTCGCACCCGATGCCGCGCGCGATATCGCCTACCTGTGCGGCAATCCCGACATGGTCGATGCCTGCTTCGACGCGCTGAAAGGACATGGGCTTCCGATTCCGCAGATCCGGCGCGAAAAGTACGTTTCAAGCAAATAAGTCGAGCTGCCCTGCCCGACTGGCGATGCCGGGCCTGCCGGCGCTTTCGTGCTCCGTACAGATCGTTGGTCACATCCGTCCCGCTGCATCGTCATGGCATGCTGGGACCCGCCTCCAACGGAACTGATACATGGCACTTCTTCATCGATCACTCGCAACCGCGCTCGGCGCGCTGCTGCTGGCAGGCTGCAATGGCACCGCCACCGGCCCCGACCAGCAGGCGGTGCGCCATTACGGCGACATCGCCTTCAAGCCCTGCACGCTGACCGCGCCCTACCTGACGACGACGGTGGAAGCGCAATGCGCGACCTACGACGTCGCCGAGGACCCGGCGAAACCCGAGGGCCGCAAGGTCGCCTTGAACATCGCGTGGCTGCCAGCCACCAACGAAGGCGCGGCGACCGAGGACCCGGTGTTCTTCCTGGCCGGTGGTCCGGGCCAGGCGGCGGTACAGGTCTGGCCGGTCATCGACGCGGCGTTCCGCGAGGTACGCAAGTCGCGGCACATCGTGCTGGTCGACCAGCGCGGCACCGGCAAGTCGAACCCGCTGGCCTGCAAGGATGACGAAGGCCGCAACGCCTACAGCGACCCGGAAGACCTGAGCGAGGAAGCGGCCGTCGCGTTCGCGCGCGACTGCGCCGCGTCGCTGCAGGCCGATCCGCGCTTCTACACCACCACCGATGCCGTGCGCGACCTGGACAGCGTGCGCAAGGCGCTGGGTGCGGCGAAGATCAACCTGGTCGGCGGCTCGTACGGCACGCGCGTCGCGCAGCAGTACGCCATGCGACATCCCGACAGCACCCGCGCTGTGGTGATCGACGGCGTGGTGCCGAACGAACTGGTGCTGGGCAGCGAGCATGCGCGCAACCTGGACGCTGCGCTGGCACTGCAGTTCCAGCGCTGCCAGGCGACGCCGACGTGCAAGGCGCGCTTCGGCGACGACCTGCGCGGGCAGCTGCGCGCATTGATGACGCGCCTGGCCGCAGCACCTGTGCAGACCGACTACCGCGATCCGTCGACCGGCGAGCTGGTCAGCGGCGAAGCGACGGCCGGTGCGGTCGCCGGCATCACCCGCATGTACTCGTACTACCCGCAGGGCGCCGCCCTGCTGCCGCTGGTCCTCAACGAAGCGCAGCAGGGCCGCTACGGTTCGCTGATGTCGCTGTCGAAGATGCTGGAAACGCAGGTCGGCGACCAGTTCATGCACGGCATGCAGCTGTCGGTGATCTGCGCCGAGGATGCGGACCTGCTGAAGGCCGATCCCGGTGATACCGACACGGTGCTGGGCAGCATGCTGGGAGACACCCTGAAGGCGCAATGCGGTGCGTGGCCCACCGGCAAGCGTCCTGCCGACTTCCACACCGCATGGACATCGGACATTCCCACCCTGATCACGTCGGGCGAGCTGGACCCGGTCACGCCGCCGCGCTACGGCGAGCAGGTGCTGAAGACGCTGTCCGCCGGCCGCCACCTGACGCTGAAGGGCCAGGGCCACGGCACGTTCGCCGTCGGCTGCATGCCCAAGCTGCTGGGCCGCTTCCTGGAGACCGCGAACGCCAAGGATCTGGATGCGACCTGCCTCGACAGCCTGGACTACGTACCGCCCTTCACCAGCTTCAACGGCTGGGAGCCGTGAGCCGCGCACCGCGCGCCCGCCACTTTCAATGGACATGACCGAATGATCATCGCCAACGACCTGCACAAGTCCTTCAAGACCAAGACCGGAACGGTCACCGCCGTGGACGGCGTCAGCTTCACCGCCCACGACGGCCAGATCACCGGCCTGCTCGGCCCCAACGGCGCCGGCAAGACCACCACCATGCGCATGCTCTACACGCTGATGACGCCCGACCGCGGCGAAGTGCGCGTGGATGGCCTGGATAGCGCCCGCGATCCGGTCGCCGTGCGTCGCGCGCTGGGCGTGCTGCCCGACGCCCGCGGTGTCTACAAGCGCCTGACCGCGCGCGAGAACATCGCCTACTTCGGCGAGCTGCACGGGCTGTCGTCCAAGCAGATCGCCGAACGCACGAAAGCGTTGTCCGAGGCACTGGACATGGGCGACATCCTCGACCGCCAGACCGAAGGCTTCAGCCAGGGCCAGCGCACCAAGACCGCGATCGCGCGTGCGCTGGTGCACGACCCGCGCAACGTCATCCTCGACGAGCCCACCAACGGCCTGGACGTGATGACCACGCGCGCGATGCGCGGCTTCCTGCGCCAGCTGCGCGAGGAAGGCCGCTGCGTGATCTTCTCCAGCCACATCATGCAGGAGGTTGCCGCGCTGTGTGACCGCATCGTCATCATCGCCAAGGGCACGGTGGTCGCCGCAGGTACTGCCGACGAACTGCGTGCGCAGGCGGGCGAGGACAACCTGGAGGATGCCTTCGTCAAGGTGATCGGGTCGGAGGAGGGCCTGCTGGCATGAACATGTTCCGTACCGTCTTTACGGTGATGCGCAAGGAACTGCGCGACCTGTCGCGCGACCGCCGCACGCTGGCGCTGGCTCTGTTCCTCGGCCCGCTGCTGTATCCCGCGCTGATGCTGGGCATGGGCTATCTGACCGAGAACCGCATCCGCACCCAGGTCGACAAGACGCTGGAGATTCCGATGGTGGGCGCCGAACATGCGCCGAACCTGGTCAAGTTCCTCGCCACCAACGGCATCACCGCCGGCAAGGCACCGGACAACCTGGATGCCGCGATCCGCTCGCAGGAGATCGACGTGGCGCTGCGTATCGATCCCGCGTACGCCGAGGACTGGCGCAACGGCCGTCCCGCACTGGTCGAGATCCTGCGCGACAGCACGCGCCGCGATGCCGACATCCCCACCCAACGCGTCAACGCCGCGTTGTCCGCGTACAGCCAGCAGGTCGGCGCGCTGCGCCTGCTCGCGCGTGGTGTGGATGCGTCGGTCGCGCGGCCCGTGAACGTGGGTATGCAGGACCTGGCCACGCCGGAAGCGAAGCAGGGCATGCTGTTGTCGATACTGCTGCCCTACCTGCTGATCCTGACGTCCTTCATCGGCGGCGCCTACCTGATCCTGGATGCCACCGCGGGCGAACGCGAGCGGCAATCGCTGGAGCCCTTGCTGGCCACGCCGGCGCCACGCAGCGCCGTGGTCAGCGGCAAGATCGCCGCCGCCTGCGTGATCGGCCTGGCCACACTGCTGCTGACGCTGCTCGCATTCAAGTTCAGTGCGCAGTTCGCGGGCACGCTGGGCCGTCAGTTGAACGTGTCGTTCCTCTCGATGGGCAAGATGCTGCTGATCCTGCTGCCGATGCTGTTCATCGGCACCTCGTTGCTGACCTATCTCGCGGCCTCGGCCAAGAGCATGAAGGAAGCGCAGAGCCACATGACCTGGCTGATGCTGTTGCCGATGATCCCGACGTTCGCGCTGATGGCCAATCCGCTGAAGAGCCAGCCCTGGCAGTTCGCCGTGCCGTTCCTGGCGCAGAACCAGCTGCTGCTGAAGGTCATCCGCAACGAGTACATCGGTCCGCAGACCTGGGGCATCTACATCGCTGCGGCATTCGGCGTGGCGGCATTGCTGTGGTTCGCGGCCGTGCGCCGCTACCACCAGGAGAAATTGGCCATCGCGGGCTGATCGTTCTCGATTGCCGCAACGGAAACGGCCACCTCGCGGTGGCCGTTTTTTTTCGCCTCAGAAGCGGTATTCGTAACCCAGCGTCAGCGTCTGCGCGGTGACGTCGGCGTTGAACAGGTCGCCGGTGTTGTAGTCGTAGTTCAGGCTGAGGCCGTTGTTGTGGTCGAAGTCGTAGCCCACGCCCACGCCCACATACGGCTTGGTGGAACGGTCGCGCAGCGACACACCGTCGGCGCTCAGCCTGGTGTTGACGCTCTGCGCACCGGCGCGACCGGCAATGAAGAAGCCGGTGTTGTCGGCGCCGAACGCCTTCTTGCCCACCACGCCCAGGCCCACCGCATCCATGTCGTAGGAAATGCCCTGGATGGAGCGGTCGCCGAGGATCGAGTAGAACCCTTCGACGGCCACGTTCGGGGTGAAGTAGTGGCCGATGCGCAGGCCGTAGACGGTATCGGTGTCGTCGGCGCTCAGGTTGTCGACCTCGACCTTCAGGTCGCTGTGGCCGATCTCCAGGCGTCCGTACCACTGGCCCGCTTCGGTGGCGGCGGCGGTGGACGAGAGGGTGAGGCATGCCAGCGCAACGGCGCCGGCAACAGTGAATCGCTTCATGGAATCCTTCCGTGTTGTTGTGATGTTCGCCCGTCATGCGGGCGGCGGCACAGTAATCGTCGTCCTTGTTCTGGTCCAGCGCTGGCCTTCTATTGTTAGGCGAGATCCCTTACGCAAAAAAGAAACGCCGGCTGCGGCCGGCGTTTCGCATGCCATCCCTGCGACCGCGATCAGCCGGGGCTGAAGCCGATCGTGCGGCGCGTGGTCACCGGCGCATCCACCGGTTCGAAGCGCCAGCGGCGCACGGCATTCAAGGCTTCGCGATCGAACACGCGCGCCGGCGTCGCGCGCACCACGCGGGCGTTGGTGACCGAGCCATCCGTGCCGACCGTGATCTCGACGAGCACCTCGCCCTGGGTCCCCGAGCGCAGGGCTTCCGGCGGGTACCGCGGAGCGGGCGTACTCACCGCGCGCAGGGCCTGCGACGGCGCCGCGGCGGGAGCGGCGGCGCGCGCCGCCGCGGCCTGGCGTTCCGCGGCTTCGCGTTGGGCGGCGGCCTGGCGTTCGGTTTCCTGGCGCGCGGCTTCCGCACGGGCGGCTTCCTGCTGCTGGGCGAGCTGCTGGGCGGCGGCGGCTTCGGTCGCGCGCTGCTGCTCCGCCACCTGCGTCAGTCGCTGCTGTTCCTTCAGGCGAGCATCTTCGGCGGCCTTGGTCTTGGCGGCCTCGTCGGTGACGGCACGCTGCGCGACGGCCTGCTGCGCGGCGGCTATGCTCTGCTGCAGGCGTGGCAACGCCGGGGCCTTGGGATCGGCCTTCTGGATGATCGCCGACAGGCGCTGGGCCTCGGTGAATTCCTCGCGCGCGATGCTCTGCTCGGCGGCGATCAGCGTGTAGGGCATCAGGTCGGTCAGCGCGCTGGTGACGCCCGGGTCGTTCGGCAGCTTGTCGCGCAGGGCCAGGTAGTACTCCATGGCGTTGTCGCCGCCCGGCGCATAGATGCGGTTCTCGCGCAGGGCCTTGGTGGCGGCGTCGCGCAGGCTGTCGGCATCCATGGCCTGGACTTCGGCGGACACGGCCGGCGGCGGTGGTGCGGCAGGCGCGGCCGCGGGGGCGGCGGCAGGCGCAGCGGCTTCGTCCTGCTTGGAACACGCCGCCAGCGCGACGAGCAGCAGCAGCGGTGCGGCGTAGCGCAGGCGCCCGGTGGTCTGGATCAAGGACATCGTTTCAACTCCCCCAAGTACGTTTCTAATGGTGTCGGCACGCCGTCGACCGCGCGTGAGCGCGGCGCCGGGTGTCGCGAATCAGTACGGACCCGCAACCTGCCAGGCCCCGTCCGGGCTGGAATGGCGCGATGCCTTCCGGGTACCCCTACCCGGTCGCCAGAGTACGTCGGCGCATCGTGACCCACACTTGATGTCTGTCACACTTTTGGCGGACTGCGCCGCGACGCGGTCATTTGCCGATGCAGAACGTGGAGAAGATGTGGCCCAGCATGTCGTCCGCGCTCAGGCGACCGGTGATCTCGCCCAGCGCATCGTGGGCCAGGCGGAGTTCCTCGGCCGCCAGTTCCAGCTGTTCGTACCGCAACTGGTCGGTGGCCGTGGTGGCATGCGCCGCGGCGCGACGCAGCGCCTCCACATGGCGGGCGCGCGCCGAGAACTCGCCATCGCCGCCATCGCTGGCGGATCCCGTCGCGAGCGCTCGCAGCCGTACATGCAGGCGGTCGAGGCCGATGCCTTGGGCCGCGGACACGTACACGCGGTCGTCGTCGTCCGGCGGCACGGCGGCCAGCAGGTCGGTCTTGTTGTGGATCCACAGAATGGTGCCCACGCCCTCGATGCCGTCGGCGACCGCCGCACGCCCTGCTTCCGGATCTCGCGCGTCGACGACCGCCAGCGCCACGTCGGCGCGTGCGAGTTCCGCGCGCGCGCGCCGCATGCCCTCGCGTTCGATCGCGTCGCCGCCGTCGCGCAGGCCGGCGGTGTCCACCAGGTGCAGTTCCAGGCCGTCGAGGCGGATCGTTTCCCGCAGCGTGTCGCGCGTGGTGCCCGCGACGTCGGTGACGATGGCGCGGTCGCTGCCGGCCAGCGCATTGAGCAGCGAGCTCTTGCCCGCGTTCGGCGGACCGACGATCACCGCATGCACGCCATCGCGCAGCTTGCGTCCACGTTCGGCATCGGCGATCAGCGCATCCAGGCGTTGCAGCGCGTCCGCCAGGCGCGCGCGCACCTGTTCGCCGCCCAGCGTGTCGATCGATTCGTCGGCGAAGTCGATCGCGGCTTCGACGTGCACGCGCAAGCCCAGCAACGATTGGCCGATGCTGTCGACGCGTTCCGAGAACACGCCGTCGAGCGAGCGTCGTGCCGCCCGTGCCGCGCGGGCATCGGCGGCGGCGATCAGGTCGGCGATGGCCTCGGCCTGGGCGAGGTCGAACTTGTGGTTGAGGAAAGCCCGTTCCGAGAACTCACCGGGACGCGCCATCCGTGCGCCGAGCGCGCAGGCACGCGCGACCAGCTGCTGCAGCACGACGGGACTGCCATGCGCCTGCAGTTCGACGACGTCCTCGCCGGTGAAGCTCGCGGGGCCGGGGAACGACAGCGCGATGCCGTCGTCCAGCGTGTCGCCATCGGCGTCGCGGAAATGGACGTGGTGCGCGCGGCGCGGCGACAGCGCACGCATGCATATCTGCTCCGCCATCGCCTGCGAGCGCGGGCCGGACAGGCGCACGATGCCAACGCCACCGGCGCCGGGTGCGGTGGCGATCGCGACGATGGTGTCGTGGGCTGACGTCATGAGGTAGTGCTCGCAGGAGCTTTTAGCGTAGCGGAAACACGAAGCCCGCCGGAGGGCGGGCTTCGTGGCGTCGCGGTGGGTGCGGATTACTTCGCGACCGCGGTCTTCGGCGGCGTGGCGGATTCGCCGTGGCGCTTGGTCATCCACCACTGCTGCAGCAGGCCCAGCGCGCCGTTGGTGACCCAGTACAGCACCAGGCCCGACGGGAAGAACGCCATCATCACGCCGAACACCAGCGGCATGAACTGCATCATCTTCTGCTGCATCGGATCCATGCCCGGCGCCGGCGTCAGCTTCTGCGTCAGCCACATCACCAGCATGTTGAGCACCGGCAGGATGAAGTAGGGATCGCGCGCGGTCAGGTCCTGGATCCACGCGAACCACGGCGCCTGGCGCAGCTCGACGGTTTCCACCAGCACCCAGTACAGCGCCAGGAACACCGGCATCTGCACGAGGATCGGCAGGCAGCCGCCCATCGGGTTGATCTTCTCCTTCTTGTACAGCTCCATCATGGCGACCTGGAACTTCTGCTTGTCGTCGCCGTAGCGTTCCTTCAGTTGCTGGATGCGCGGCTGGAACTTGCGCATCTTGGCGAAGCTCTTGTACTGCGCCGCCGACAGCGGATACAGCGCCAGCTTCACCAGGATCACCAGGCCGATGATCGACCAGCCCCAGTTGCCGATGAAGCCGTGCAGGAAGTTGAGCACCCAGAACAGGCCCTGGCCCAGCAGCGCGAGAATGGCGAACTGGCTGTAGTCGACGACGCGGTCGATGCCCGGCGCCTTGATCGCATGGATCTTGTCGACCAGCTTCGGGCCCACCCACAGACGCGCGGTGGTGGTGGCCTGCTGGCCGGGGCCGACGTTGACGCCCGGACCCATTTCGCGGATCAGCGCACGCGTGCCGTTGTCCGGATTATCGAGCGAGATCGTGGTGGTGTCGTCGGCCTGCGGAATCCACGCACTGAAGAAGTGGTGCTGCGGAATGGCGATCCAGCCACCCTTCACCTGCGCGTTGACGCGGCCGTCTTCCAGATAGTCCTCGTTGAACTTGCGGCGCTGATAGCTGCCGTCCCACCAGGTGGCGCCGTTGAAGCTGAAGGATTCCGGATTGGTCATGCCGCTCTTGACCTGCGGCGGCGTGCGCAGCAGCTGGCGATAGACCGTGCCCTGCCACGTGCCCGTGCCAGCGTTGACGACCTGGTCGCTTACCTCGATCTCGTAGCTGGCGCGCTTGAAGGTATAGGTGCGGCGGATGGTGACGCCATCCGGACCCTGCCACACGAAGGGCACGCTGACGCTGTCGGCACCCTGCGCCAGGGCCACCTCGCCTGCGCCGTTCTCGGGCACGAACGCATGATGGTCCGGCGCCTTCGATCCACTGCTCACCCAGCCGCTCTCCGCCGCATAGAAATGCTGCGGTTCTTCACTGAAGAGACGGACCGGACCGCTGCCCGGCGTCTTGCTCTGGGGATAGTGGAGCAGGTCGGCCTGCAGCACGCTGCCGCCGTCCAGCACCAGGCTCAGCACGTCGGTATTCACGGTGACGCGCGCGGTCGCGGCGTTCTTCGCGGACGCAGTGGGCATCGGCGCCACCGTCGGCGCGCTGGGGACAGTACCCGATGAGGGCGAGGCCGGCACCACCGCGGCGGGCACGGTGCTGCCGGGCGTCGTGGCCGTCTGCGCGGCAACGGCAGGCGCGGCGGGCGCCGCCTTGTCCTTGTTCCACTCCAGCCACAACAGGGTCGCCACCATCAGCCAGGCGAAGATCAGGAATACACGGGTCTGGTTCATCAGGCAGGCAGTCTCAACCGGCGTCGGAAACCGGTTTGGTCGGAGAAGAAGGAGTGGGAGGCGGCGCGGGGGAATTCAAGCCCGGCGGCATTGTGCCGCCCGGTGCCGGTGCGGGCAATGCGCCAGCGCGCAGCAGCACGCGTTCGAAGGTTGCGCGCAACAGCCCGGAATCGGCCTTCGCCGCGGGCGGACGCGCGACCACGACATAGTCGCCACCGGGCAGCGTGGTGCGCAGGCGACGGAAGTGTTCGCGCAGCTGGCGCTTGATGCGGTTGCGGCCGACCGCCCGCGTATCGACCTTGCGGGACACCGCCAGGCCCAGGCGCGCAGGCCCGTCGCCCGGCAGCCAGTGCAGGCTCATCAACGGATCGGAGGTGCGGCGCGCCTGTTCGAACACGCGCGCATAGTCGGCGCTCGCGCGTACCCGCGCGCTGCGCGGGAATGCCGTGCTCATCTCAGCAAGAAGCCCGCTCGTGAACGGGCGGGCTCCTTTTGATGCAGGGAACGCATGGAAGCATGGCCGCGATGCGGCCAGGCCATCAGGCGGTCAGGCGCTTGCGGCCCTTGGCGCGGCGACGGGCCAGGATCTTGCGACCGTCGGCCGTGGCCATACGGGCACGGAAACCATGGTCGCGCTTGCGCTTGAGGTTGCTGGGTTGGTAAGTGCGCTTGGTGGCCATGGGGCCCTCGGGCGTGTTCGGGTGGAAAGAACCGGAAATTCTATAGGAACCACCAGCTTACGGTCAACTCCCCGCGTGCTTTCGATGTGGATCTCCCCGCAACCGCCTGACCGCGCTGCCGTTCGTCCTGTCATCCACATCTTATGCACAGGATCGTTGGCGGGTCCCGGCACCGGTGGTAGTCTGGCCGACCCCATGGATTCCACCCCGCGCTGCCCCCGGCACTGCGGGATGACCTGTCGCCCCTACACGCGAGTTGTTCCACCTGATGGATGCCTGGCCCCGTTGCCTCGAACGCCTTGAAGCCGAATTTCCGGCCGAGGATGTACACACCTGGCTGAAGCCGCTGCAGGCCGAACAACGCAGCAATGCGATGGTGCTCTACGCGCCCAACGCGTTCATCGTGGAACAGGTACGCGAACGCTACCTCAGCCGTATCCGCGAACTGCTGGACTATTTCGCCGGCCACGGCGACGTGTCGCTGGAAATCGGCTCTCGCAGCAAGCCGGTTGACGCAATAGCAACCGTGTCGCCCTCGACGACCGCCAGCGCCGCCGCGCCGGTCGAGCCGTTCGCCGGCAACATGGACCTGCACTACACCTTCGACAACTTCGTCGAAGGCCGCAGCAATCAGCTCGGTCGCGCCGCCGCCTGGCAGGCCGCGCAGAAACCGGGCGACCGCGCCCACAACCCGCTGCTGCTCTACGGCGGCACCGGCCTGGGCAAGACCCACCTGATGTTCGCCGCCGGCAACGAGATGCGCCGGCAGAATCCGAACGCCCGCGTGCTGTACCTGCGCAGCGAGCAGTTCTTCAGCGCCATGACCAAGGCGCTGATCGAGAAGTCGATGGACCAGTTCAAGCGCCGCTTCCAGCAGGTCGACGCGCTGCTGATCGACGACATCCAGTTCTTCGCCGGCAAGGACCGTACGCAGGAAGAGTTCTTCCACACCTTCAACGCGTTGTTCGACGGCCGCCAGCAGATCATCCTGACCTGCGACCGCTATCCGCGTGAAGTGGAAGGCCTGGAGCCGCGGCTGAAGTCGCGCCTGGCCTGGGGCCTGAGCGTGGCGATCGATCCGCCGGACTTCGAGACGCGCGCGGCGATCGTGCTGGCCAAGGCGCACGAGCGAGGTGCGCAGATCCCCGACGATGTCGCGTTCCTGCTGGCCAAGAAGATGCGCAGCAACGTGCGCGACCTGGAAGGCGCGCTCAACACGCTGGCCGCACGCGCCAACTTCACCGGACGCGCCATCACCACCGAGTTCGCGCAGGAGACCCTGCGCGACCTGCTGCGCGCGCAGCAGCAGGCCATCAGCATCCCCAATATCCAGAAGACCGTGGCAGACTACTACGGTCTGCAAATCAAGGACCTGCTGTCCAAGCGGCGCACGCGTTCACTTGCGCGCCCGCGACAGGTAGCGATGGCCTTGGCCAAGGAACTGACCGAACACAGCCTGCCTGAAATCGGCGACGCGTTTGCCGGCCGTGACCACACGACCGTGCTGCACGCCTGCCGACAGATCCGCACCCTCATGGAGACGGACGGCAAGCTGCGTGAGGACTGGGACAAGCTGATCCGGAAACTCAGCGAGTAAGCCGACCGACCGTATCGGGCCGAGCTATCCGCGAGTCGCCGGACGGTGTTTCACCTCTCCAGGCAAGGCATGTGATGGTGCGGTGCGCGCAGTTCTCATCGCGCCGTGCCTGCGGTGATCATGTACCGGACCAGTAGGGTTCGCAGGTGATCGCAGCGCCATCTCATGTCGCCAGCAGAACCGCGCTGCCCAACCCGGAGCGCACTGTAGGCAAGCGTTTGGGGAAGGGCAACGCATAACATCGTGGGCAACCGGGCGCACGATCTGTGGATAAGATGTGCGTGTTTTCAGCCCTCAAAGTTGTCCACAGGATCCAGCACAGCTACAGCCGACCCTGTCCACCGGGTTGGAAGAAGAAAAAACAAAACAAATTCATGGGGTTAGGTAGGTTTTCCCGGCTTTTCATGCCTACCACCACCACCAGCTTTTAAGCTTTTAGTCTTAAAAATCCAAAGCGAAGGGGCTCCAACACTCATGCGTTTCAGTCTGCAGCGCGAAGCTTTCCTCAAACCCTTGGCCCAGGTGGTCAACGTGGTCGAACGCCGGCAGACGCTGCCGGTCCTGGCGAATTTCCTGGTGCAGGTGCAGAACGGACAGCTCTCGCTGACGGGCACGGACCTGGAAGTCGAGATGATTTCGCGTATCGCGGTCGACGACGCGCAGGACGGTGAGACGACGATTCCTGCCCGCAAGCTGTTCGACATCATTCGCGCCCTGCCCGATGGCAGCAAAGTCACCGTCAGCCAGACGGGCGACAAGGTCACCGTGCAGGCCGGCCGCAGCCGTTTCACGTTGGCCACGCTGCCTGCCAACGATTTCCCGTCGGTGGACGAGGTCGAGGCCACCGAGCGCATCGAAGTGCCGGAAGCGACGCTGAAGGAACTGATCGAGCGCACCTCGTTCGCCATGGCCCAGCAGGACGTGCGCTACTACCTCAACGGCCTGCTGTTCGACCTGAGTGAGCGCACCCTGCGTTGCGTGGCGACCGACGGCCACCGTCTGGCGATGTGCGAGTCGCAGCTGGAAGGTGCTCCCGTGGGCAAGCGGCAGATCATCGTGCCGCGCAAGGGCGTGACCGAGCTGCAGCGCCTGCTGGAAGGCGGCGACCGCGCGTTGGAGCTGGAAGTCGGCCGAAGCCACATCCGGGTGAAGCGCGACGATGTCACTTTCACCTCCAAACTGATCGACGGCCGTTTCCCGGATTACGCGGCGGTGATTCCGATCGGTGCCGATCGCGAAGTGCAGCTGGATCGTGAAGTACTGCGGGCGGCGCTCCAGCGTGCCGCGATCCTGTCGAACGAGAAGTACCGCGGCGTCCGCGTGGAAGTTTCGCCGGGCCAGTTGAAGATCAGTGCCCATAATCCCGAGCAGGAAGAGGCGCAGGAAGAGATCGAGGCCGATACCAAGGTCGACGGTCTGGCGATCGGCTTCAACGTGAACTACCTGCTGGATGCGCTGTCCGCCCTGCGCGACGAGCACATCGTCCTGCAGCTGCGCGACGCCAACTCCTCCGCCCTGGTCCGCGAAGCGAGCAGCGAGAAGTCCCGGCACGTCGTGATGCCGCTGCGTCTCTGACCTGTCTGTTCCACGTGGAACACGATGCATCGCCCGGCTCAGGCCGGGCGATGTCGTTTGGGCTCCACGAGAATCAGGCGGGCCATGGCCCGGGCCACCTCACGCGCTAGAATTTGATCCATGACGCTGCTGGTTCCCTGCCCTTTTCCCGCCCCGGTCCATGACAGCCCGCGCCCCTTGTCCTGCGCGAGGCGTCTCCCATGCAGGTAACCCGACTGGAAGCCAGCGGGCTGCGGCGCTTCCCGCAGGTCTCCCTGATACCGGAAGTCGGGCTCAACCTGATCACCGGTGACAACGGGGCCGGCAAGACCAGCCTGCTGGAAGCCCTGCACCTGATGGCGTATGGCCGGAGCTTCCGGGGACGCGTGCGGGACGGACTGGTGCGGACGGGCGCAGAGGCGGTCGAGGTCTTCGTCGAATGGCGCGAAGCCAGCCAGGGCCGTCATCGCCGGGCCGGCTTGCGGCACAGTGGCCAGGCATGGACGGGCAGGCTGGATGGCGAGAATGTCGCGCAGCTGGGGGATCTCTGTGCCGCCTTGGCCGTCGTCAGCTTCGAGCCTGGCAGCCACGCGCTGGTGACTGGCGGGGGCGAACCGCGCCGCCGATTCATGGATTGGGGCTTGTTCCACGTGGAACAGGGTCGTGAAGGGGGCTTTCTCCCCTTGTGGCGGCGGTACGCGCGCGCGTTGAAACAACGGAACAGCCTACTCAAGGCGGGCATCGCCGGTGCGCAGCTGGATGCGTGGGACCACGAGCTCGCGGAGGCCGGTGAGCCCCTGACCAGCCACCGCCAAGGCTATCTGGACGCGCTCCAAGGCGATCTGGCTGATGTGGTCCGTGAACTTGCCCCGTCGCTCGGGGCTGCCACGCTCCAGTTCCAGCCGGGCTGGCGGCGCCATGAGCTTTCACTGGCGGATGCGTTGCTGCTGTCCCGCGACCGGGATCGTGCCGCCGGCTACACGACGGTCGGGCCACACCGGGCGGACTGGCGTATCGACTACTCCACCCTGCCTCAGCGGGAGACCCTGTCACGCGGCCAGGCCAAGCTGACTGCCCTCTCCTGCCTGCTGGCGCAGGCGCAGGACTTCGCCCGTCGTCGCGGCGAATGGCCGGTCATGGCACTGGACGATCTCGCGTCAGAACTCGACCGGCACCACCAGCGCCGGATCCTGGAGCGCCTGCTGTCCAGCGGCGCGCAGGTCTTTATCACCGGGACGGAGTCCCCGATGGGGCTGGCCGATGCTGGCATCCGTCCAGCGCTGTTCCACGTGGAACAGGGGACGGTCCAGCCAGTCCCGGGTGCCTGAACCCGGGGCTAAGTGCCCACCAGTGCTATAATTCCGCATTGATCCCTTGACCTGCGCATTGCGCCTGCCGACCCGGCGGCGCGGCGCCGGCCTTGCAGCCGACACGAAGCGAATGACCGACGAAACGACCTCTTCAGCACCGAACGGCAACACGTACGACGCCAACAGCATCACCGCCCTGGAAGGTCTGGAAGCGGTCCGCAAGCGCCCCGGCATGTACATCGGCGACGTGCATGACGGCACGGGCCTGCACCACATGGTGTTCGAAGTCGTCGACAACTCGATCGACGAAGCCCTGGCGGGTCATGCCGACCACGTGGCGGTCACGATCCACGCGGATGGTTCGGTCTCGGTGTCCGACAACGGTCGCGGCATCCCGGTCGGCAAGCATGCGCAGATGAGCGCCAAGCTGGGTCGTGAAGTCTCCGCGGCGGAGGTCGTCATGACCGTGCTGCATGCGGGCGGCAAGTTCGACGACAACAGCTACAAGGTGTCCGGCGGCCTGCATGGCGTGGGCGTCAGCGTGGTCAACGCGCTTTCCGAAAAGCTGCAGCTGGACATCTTCCAGGGCGGTTCCCACTACCGGCAGGAATACAGCAACGGCGCTGCGCTCGGTCCGTTGACCCAGGTCGAAAGCACCACCAAGCGCGGCACGACGCTGCGCTTCTGGCCGTCGGTGACCGCCTTCCACGGCAACGTCGAGTTCCACTACGACATCCTGGCCCGCCGCCTGCGCGAACTGTCGTTCCTCAATTCCGGCGTCAAGATCGTGCTGGTCGACGAGCGCGGCGAAGGCCGCCACGACGACTTCCACTACGAGGGCGGCATCCGCAGCTTCGTGGAGCATCTGGCGCACCTCAAGACGCCGCTGCACCCGAACGTGATCGCGGTCAGTGGAGAGCAGAATGGCATCACGGTGGAAGTCGCCCTGCAGTGGACCGACGCCTATCAGGAAACGATGTTCTGCTTCACCAACAACATTCCGCAGAAGGATGGCGGTACCCACCTGATCGGCTTCCGTGCCGCGCTGACGCGCACGCTGACCAATTACATCGAACAGAACGGCATCGCCAAGCAGGCGAAGGTCAATCTGTCCGGCGACGACATGCGTGAAGGCATGATCGCCGTGCTGTCGGTGAAGGTGCCGGACCCGAGCTTCTCGTCGCAGACCAAGGAAAAGCTGGTCAGTTCCGACGTCAGGCCGGTTGTTGAGAGCACGTTCGGTGCACGTTTGGAGGAGTTCCTGCAGGAACACCCCCATGAGGCCCGTGCGATCGCCGGCAAGATCGTCGATGCCGCCCGCGCCCGCGAGGCCGCGCGCAAGGCGCGCGACCTGACCCGCCGCAAGGGTGCGCTGGATATCGCCGGCCTGCCCGGCAAGCTGGCCGACTGCCAGGAGAAGGATCCGGCGCTGTCCGAACTCTTCATCGTCGAGGGCGACTCGGCCGGCGGTTCCGCCAAGCAGGGTCGCAACCGCAAGAACCAGGCGGTGCTGCCGTTGCGCGGCAAGATCCTCAATGTGGAGCGCGCGCGCTTCGACCGCATGCTCGCCTCGGCCGAAGTCGGCACGCTGATCACTGCGCTCGGCACCGGCATCGGCAAGGACGAGTACAACCCGGACAAGCTGCGCTACCACCGCATCATCATCATGACCGACGCCGACGTCGACGGCTCGCACATCCGCACGCTGCTGCTGACGTTCTTCTACCGGCAGATGCCCGAACTCATCGAGCGCGGCCACGTCTATATCGGCCTGCCTCCGCTGTACAAGCTCAAGCAGGGCAAGCAGGAGCTGTATCTGAAGGACGACGCAGCACTCAACGTCTATCTCGCGAACAACGCGGTGGAAGGTGCGTCGCTGATCCCCGCCGATGGCGAACCGCCGATCTCCGGCGAGGCGCTGGAGAAGCTGCTGCTGGTGTTCACCACCGCCCACGACGTGATCGCGCGCAATGCGCACCGCTACGATCCGGTGCTGCTGGAATCGCTGATCGACTTCACGCCGCTCGATGCAGAACACCTGCAGCAGAACATCGACGAGCGCCACGAACTCGATGCGCTGGAAGCCAAGCTCAACCGCGGCAGCCTGGGCAGTGCGCGCTACGCGCTGACGCTGCAGCCCGCCACCGAACAGCGCCCGGCTGCGTTGCTGGCCACGCGCCGGCACATGGGCGAGGAACTGGTACAAGTGTTGTCGCTATCGGTTTTCGAGAGCGGCGAACTGCGTCCGCTGCGCGAAGCGGCCTCCCTCCTGCATGGTCTGGTGCGTGAAGGCGCACAGGTCGTCCGCGGCAACAAGGCGCAGCCCGTCGCCACATTCGCCGATGCGCAGGCGTGGTTGCTGGAAGAAGCCAAGAAGGGTCGCAGCATCCAGCGCTTCAAGGGCCTGGGCGAAATGAATCCGGAACAGCTGTGGGACACTACGGTCAATCCCGACACGCGTCGCCTGCTGCAGGTGCGCATCGAGGACGCGGTCGCCGCCGACCAGATCTTCAGCACGCTGATGGGCGATGTCGTCGAGCCGCGCCGCGAGTTCATCGAAGACAACGCGCTGAAGGTCTCCAACCTCGACATCTGACGCCGCGCGAATGAGCGAGGTGCGCCCCCTGTCCGACGCCGTCGAAGCGAAGCCGGCCGCCCTGCCCTTGCGCAGCGTGCTGCCGGCGTTCGCCCTTGATGTCGTACTCGCGATCACGCTCTCGTTCTCGACGCTGATGCTGGGCCTGGTCGGCTGGGCGGCGTGGCAAGGCATCCGGATCGCGCAGCAGCAAGGAGGAGCGCCGGATGCGCAGGCGTTGCAGGCGCAGCTCGGTACACCGCCCGTCCTCTTCCTGATCGTCACCACACTGGTCAGCACGGGTGGTACGGCCCTGGTGCTGTACGTCTGGCGCCGCCGTGCGACCCCTGTGGAGCGGCGCGAGTCCCATGACCGCCTGCGTCTTCCCGGGACCTGGGGCTGGGCGCTGGGCGCCGGCTTGGCGACGTTCGTTTTCAGCACGGTGATGAGCGCCAGTGGGCGTGCCCTGGGGTTGGATCTCGAACCCAGCAACCTGGACCTGATCCGGGACGGTTTCGCCCGGTTTCCGGTGTTCCTGGCGCTGTTCGCGGTCGTGCTGGCGCCGTTGTACGAGGAACTGCTGTTCCGCCGGGTCCTGTTCGGACGGCTGTGGCAGGCTGGCTGGCCGGTCCTGGGACTGGTCCTCAGCAGCCTGGTCTTCGCGCTGGTCCACGAACTGCCGGGCCTCAATGGCAAGCCGCTGGGCAGCACGGTGTTCCTGATCCTGGTCTACGCCGGCATGGGCGCTATCTTCGCCTGGGTTTACCGCCGGACCGGCACCCTGTGGGCGCCCATCGCCGCCCATATCCTGAACAATGCGATAGCGCTGGCTGTCCTGCAGGTTTACGGCGGCGCGCCGGTCTAATGTGATTGACGAAAGTTTAAGACGCGCTTGCCCAGACTCGGGTGTCACGCAATGTCGCAGGGGGCGAGCATGAAACTCCGTATCCTCGGAACCGCCATGGTGCTGGGCCTGACGGCCTGCGCTACCACCACCTCGCCCACTGGGCGCACCCAGATGGTGGGCGGCGTGTCGCAGGCGCAATTGGACCAGTTGGGCGCACAGGCGTTCGCCGAAACCAAGGCGAAGGAAACCCTCAACCGGGACGCGAAACAGAACGCCTACGTCACCTGCGTGGTCAATGCGCTGGTACGTCAGCTTCCGCCGGAGCAGCGCAGCGTCGCCTGGGAGACCGCCGTCTTCACCGACAAGGAACCCAACGCGTTCGCCTTGCCGGGAGGCAAGGTAGGCGTGAACACCGGCATCTTCACCGTCGCCAAGAATCAGGATCAGCTGGCCGCGGTATTGGGGCACGAGATCGGTCACGTGATCGCTCGGCACCATGAGGAGCGCATCACCCGCCAGATGGGAGCGCAGGCGGGCTTGGGCGTCTTGGGCGCGTTGGCAGGCGCCCGATATGGCGATGGCGCGGCCAGCACGGTCAACCAGCTGGGCGGTATGACGGCGCAGGCCGCCTTCCTGCTGCCGGGCTCCCGCACCCAGGAAAGCGAAGCCGACGTCGTCGGCCAGCGGCTGATGGCGCAGGCCGGTTTCGATCCCCGCCAGGCCGTCGGACTCTGGCAGAACATGATGGCCGCCAGCGGCGGGCGCTCACCGCAATGGCTCTCGACGCACCCCGATCCCGCGAACCGCATCCGCGAACTGGAGCGCGACGCCCCTTCCCTCGTACCCACCTACGAGGCGGCCAGGAAGGCCGGAAACGCACCGAAGTGCGGCTGACACACGCCACGGTATTGCTGCTTAGCAACATCTGAAACGGTATCCGCCGCCACTGGCTTTCTGTTAGTTTTGCCGGCCCTACACGTCGGCGGGATGTCGTGTCATCTCCCGCAAGGCCCCATGAGGTTAGACATGAAGCTTCGTAATCCCAAGACCACTCTCCTCAGTCTCGCGCTGCTTGCCACCTTCGGTGGAGGGCTCGTGGCGGATGCCGCGGCTGTCGAGCGCCCGGAGGATCGCAACGCGCGTCGCAGCCAGCAGAAGTCTGGCAAGGAAGAGGTGCGTTTTCCCGACGCCACGCGAGAGGAGCCGAAACTCAAGTCTTCCTCGAAGATGCAGGGGAAGCTGAGCAAGCTCTACAAGGCTTATGAAAAAGAAGACAACGATGCTGAAGTGCTGGCGCTGGCCAAGGAAGTCCTGGCAGACACCAACGCCAATGAATATGACAAGGGTGTAGCGGCCCAGCTTGCCGCCCAAGCGGCGTACAACCAGGATGACCTGGCGGGAGCGACGGAATACCTCAAGCAGCTGCTGGCGCTCAATTCGCTAAGCAACAACAATCATTACCAGTCCATGTTGATGCTGGCGCAGATCCACCTGCAGCAGGATCAGTTCCAGGAAGGTATCACCACCCTGGATCGCTACTTCGCAGAAACCAAGTCGTCCAAGCCGGAAGAGTTGATCCAGAAAGGCCAAGCGCTCTACATGATGGAAAAGTATGCGGAGGCCATTCCGGTTCTCAAGCAGGCCATCGAGACCAGCCCGGAACCCAAGGACAACTGGTACGGACTCCTGCTCGCTTCCTATACCGAGGCCGGCCAGACAGCCGAGGCAGTCAAGCTTGCCGAGCAACAGGCAACCAAGAATCCTGCCGACAAGAAGTCGCAGATGAACCTGGTGGCCACGTATCAGCAGTCGGACCAGTTCGACAAGGCTGCCAGCATCCTCGAGAAGCTGCGCGCCGAGGGTCAACTGACCGATGAGAAGGAATATCGCCAGTTGTACGTCACCTACGCCAACATGGAAGGAAAGGAAAAGGAAGTGATCTCGGTGGTCAACGAGGGCATGCAGAAAGGTCTTCTGAAGCCGGATCACCAGACCTACCTTGCGTTGGCACAGGCGTACTACTATTCCGAGCAGATTCCGCAGGCGATCGAAGCGTGGCAGAAGGCGGCCCCGCTCTCCAAGGATGGCGAGACCTACCTCAACCTAGCACGCGTGTTCTGGCAGGAAGGCCGTATCCCCGAAGCCAAGACCGCCGCGCGGGCCGCGCTGGAGAAGGGATTGAAGAAGCCGGAAGACGCGAAGAAGATCATCGCGCTGCCGTAACGGGAGCCGCTGACACCGAAGGCCAAAAAAGCGGTTTGGATGATGGCATCGGGGCGTCGGATTGGTATAAGCTGGGGATTCCGCCGATGAAAACCATCGGCAGGATCCAGAATCAACGAGGCGCCCCGGCGCCCGTATCAACCTTGAGTTAATTGGCGCATGGCTGAACAACTGGTCATCAACAGGTACCGGGAACAGGAAGAGGACAACAGCCTCAACTGGCCGCGTATCATCGGTATTGCCTTCGTGATCGCGCTGCACGCGGCAGCGCTGCTTGCGCTGCTGATCCCGGCGGTCGCTCCGCCTGCGGAAAAGGAAAAGGAACGCCGGACGTCGGTCGTCATCGTTGACGCACCGCCTCCGCCGCCTCCC
>NZ_PDWW01000001.1 GCF_010093445.1 Pseudoxanthomonas japonensis
CCCGGACACCGCCCCCCATCCAGCCCCTGGCCTGAGCGTTCCGGCGCGCGCCGTTGCGCGCCCCGGTGCGTCAAGAACGTCACACAGGGGCCGATAGTGACACTGACGGTCCTTCGGGCCGGCTTCGGGGCCGGCGGAGAGGCCGCAGATCCGGTTCCCGGGGCGCGGCCCGTCTGGCACGAAGCCTGCTTCCCCTCCGGATCGGCGCCCGTCGGCTCGCCCTTCCCTCACGCAGGATCTAGGCCCAGGTGGATTCCACCCCCGCCCTTCCCGGCGATGCCCTGGCATTGCCGGCTCCGCCCCCCCGCCGCGCCGGCCTGTCGCCGCGCGCCTGGGCGGCGGCTGTCCTGCTGCTGGGCCTGGCATGCACCGCGGTCGTGGCCCAGCGCGAATGGCGCGACCTGCAGGAGCGTGCCGAAGAAGCCCATCGCGCACTGGCCGATGCCGGCACCTCCCAGTTGCGCGTGCCGCTGGAACAGGCAGCGTCGATGCTGCGCGCCATGCAGACCCTGTACCTGGCCAACGACCAGATGGACCAGGCGCGTTTCAGCCAGTACCACGCCAGCCTGCGCAGCCCGCTCGCACCCGGCGCCTACACCTCCGTGGCGTTCGCGCGCCGCATGCCGGCGGGCCAGCCGCTGGCCGACCACGTGTCGTACCGCTACGAATTCGTCGCCCCCTACCAGGCCAACACCTCGTTGATCGGCTTCGACATGGTGGGACAGAAAGCGAACCTGGCCGCGCTGCTGCGAGCCCGCGACACCGACACCGTGGTGATCTCCTCGCCGTTCGCGCTGCGGCAGACCACGCCGTCCGGCCAGAATCCGTTGGGCGTGACGCTTCGCTTGCCGGTGTATTCCGACGGCCCGACGCCGGCCACGCCGAACCAGCGCCGCGCGCGCGAGATCGGTGCACTGGCCATCGGCATCCGCCTGCAGCCGCTGGTCGAAACGGCGATGGCGGGCGCGGTGCTGGACGGCTTCCGGGTGCGCATCTACGACGCCACCGCCGACGCGCATCCGTTCTACGACTCCGCCACCGCGGCCGCGGCGGACCAGCCGGTGCAGGTCCGCCGACTGGATTTCGGCGGTCGCCAATGGCGCCTGGAGATGCAGCCGCGTCCGCAGCCGCTGGACGCCGGGCGCCTGCAGGCCATCGTGGCCGGCGGTGGCGTCATCAGCCTGTTGCTGGCGGCGCTGGCATGGTCGCTGACCACGACGCGGCGGCGCGCGATGGTGCTGGGCCAGCAGATGAGCCAACGCTACCGCGAGAGCGAACTGCGCTTCCGTGCGCTGAACGAACTGCTGCCTGCGCTGGTGCTGCTGGCCGACGCGCGCGACGGGCGCATCGTCTACGTCAACCAGGCCGCGCGCCTGCGCCTGGGCGACACCACCGGGCTGCCGCTGTCGGCCCTGTTTTCCGATCCGCAACTGCAGGCGCGCGCCCGCGACGCGTCCACCATCGGCAACGACTGGGGCAACCTGGAGGCAGTGCTGCTGAGCCCGGGTGGCGGCGCGTTCTGGGCGAATGCGTCCATCGCGCAGGTCGACATGGACGGCGCACCGCACCTGCTGATGGTGGCGACCGACATCTCCGAGCAGCGCGAACTGACCGAGCGGCTGAGTTACCAGGCCACCCATGATGCGTTGACCGAACTGTGCAACCGGCGCGAGTTCGAGCGACGCGTGGAAGAGGCGCTCGACGAACGCAAGGGCCGCACGATGTGCGATCCATGCGCGCTGCTCTACATCGACCTGGACCAGTTCAAGCTGATCAACGACGTCTCCGGCCACATGGCCGGCGACCAGTTGCTCGCGCAGCTCGCGCTGGCCATGCGCCAGCAGCTGCGCGGCGGCGACGTGCTCGCACGGCTGGGCGGCGACGAGTTCGGCCTGATGGCCTTCCACATGGACGCCGACGGCGCACGCGCGCTGGCCGAACGGCTGCGCGAGCGCATCGAGGCGCTGATGTTCGTCTGGCAGGACCGCACCTACACCGTCAGCGCCAGCATCGGCGTGGTGGTGGTCGACCAGCAGGAGCCGACACTGAAGGACCTGCTGGCGTGGGCCGATACCGCCTGCTACCTGGCCAAGGAAAACGGCCGCAACCGCGTGCACATGTACCGCGAGGACAACGAGACCACGCGCCGGCACGGCGAGATGGAATGGGCCAACCGCCTGCGCTGGGCGATGGAGCAGGACCGCCTGCTGCTGGATTACCAGGAGATCGTGCCGCTCGACGGCCGCGACACCGCCACCAGCATCGAACTGCTGCTGCGCCTGCGCGACGAGGAGGGCGGCATCGTGCTGCCGGGCGCCTTCCTGCCGGCCGCCGAACGCTACGGCCTGATGCCGGCGATCGACCGCTGGGTGATCCGCAATGCGCTCGCCCATTTCGCCGGGCTGCACCATTCGGGCATGCGCCTGGGCACCTGCGCGATCAACCTGTCCGGCGCCAGCATCGAGGACGAAGGCCTGGCCGATTTCATCCTCGCCCGCATCACCGAGTACGCGGTGCCGCCGCAGGCGCTGTGCTTCGAGATTACCGAGACGGTCGCCGTGCGCAACCTGCTGAAGGTGGTGAGCGTGATCGAACGCCTGCGCCGGGTGGGTTGCCGCATCGCGCTGGACGACTTCGGCGCCGGCATGTCCTCGTTCGGCTACCTGAAGAACCTGCCGGCGGACCTGATCAAGATCGACGGCAGCTTCATCCGCGACCTCGAAACCGACCCGATGAGCCGCACCATCGTCAGCGCCATCGCGCAGATCGGCCACCAGCGCGGCCTGAAGGTCGTCGCCGAGTGGGTCGCCAGCCCGAAGATCTGCGACGCGCTGCGCTCGCTCGGCGTGGACTACGGCCAGGGCTACGCCCTGCACCGCCCCGAACGCGTGCTGTTCCAGCGCGAGGAGCCACCGCCGCGCCGGCTGGCGGTGGTGCGCTGAGGCGGATTACTCCGCCGGCCGCTCGAGCGTGCGTGGCCGCACGTACTCCAGCAGGCTGACCAGCGTCTTACCCGGCTCTTCCCACGGGATCATGTGGGCGGAGTGCTCGAACCAGACGCCCTGCTTGTACGGGGCGCGCACCTGCGCCAGCCATGCGGCGGTGGGTTCGGACGGCGTGGTGTAGTCGTGCCGGCCCATGAACATCACCACCGGAATGGGGAAGTCCTTCACGCCGGTGAAGTCCACCTGCAGGAATTCGTCCAGCAGCCGGCCGAGCGTGAACACGCTGCCTGCGTCGATCGCGCAGCGCGCCGCATCGTCGTAGTCGGGCGACAAGCGCGGCCCCCGGAAGAAGTACATCGAGTCCGACCTGTAGGCACTCAATCCACCGTAGAACTGCGGCCACTTGCGTGCGATGACGATGCGCTCGCGCGTGATCGGCTGGTCGCCGGGATACGGCGCGATCGATTCCATCTCGCGCACCGCCTCGGCATTCCCCTTCCCGCGCGCGGTGCGCAGGCCGTAGTCGAAGCTCACCTGTTCGTTGGTGCGTACGTTGATCACCTGGCCGATGCCGACATAGGCGTGGAACAGGTCCGGCCGCTGCAGGGCGGCGTGCATCGCCACCACCGTGCCCCAGCTGTGCGCCATCAGCACCAGCTTGCGCTTGTGGTAGCGGGTGCGCAGGTGCTCGGCGAGCGCGATCGCGTCGTCCACGTAGCGCTGCACGTGCAGGGTATCGGCGACGGCATCCCGCGGGTTCAGCAGCAGCGTCTTCCCTGCACCGCGCTGGTCGTAGTTCACGACGGTGAAGTACTCCTCCAGCGGACGCTGGAACTGCCACAAGGTGGGGATGACCGGCGACGCCGGCCCGCCATGCACGAACAGCACCATCGGGTTGTCGCGGTCCTGCCCGCGGACGTTCACCCACTGGCGGATGCCGCCGATCTCGACGGCATAGTCTTCCTGTACGCCCGTCGGCGCGGTGATGCGTTGCAGGTCGGCGACGATCTCGCGCGCCGGCGCGTACGCGCGGCGGTCGGGGCACGTGTCCTGCGCATGGCCCGGGTGCGGCGCGCACGACAGCGCGAGCAGCAGCAACGGGGAGAAGGCGGTTTTCATCGGCACGGCTCCAGTGGCGGAGGACCAGTGTCGCCGCCACGACCGTCACGGGCGTGTGTCGATGGTCGCGCCGCGTGTGGCACCGGTCATGCCGTCGGTGCGGGTGGCGTGGGCGGAACGGCGCTCAGATGTGCGCCATCCATTGCCGCAGCAGGTCCTGCAGGCCGGCGGCCCGCGCTTCGACGTCCTCGCGGTCGACGAACGACCACGTCGCGCGATCCGCGCCCAGCCATGCCAGCTGCCGCTGCGGATCGGCGATGGCGCCATCCGGCAGCGCGCGCTTGCCCGCACCCAGGTGCAGCACCAGCAGCATGCGGTCGGCCCGGCGCAACTGCATCGTCGCGAAGTGGCGGCCCTCGACATGGAAGCTGGGCGCGTTCCACTTGATGGCCTCGCCGATGCGGGGATCGGCCGCCAGGATCACAGCGCGCAGGCGCCGCACGCGGGCCTGCTGCGCTGGTGGAAGCGCGGCGAGGAACGCATCGACATCGTCGGTCGGCGAACGCGGCATGTCCGGACGTCCTGCTCAGCGGCCACGCAGGCCTGCACCCAGCCGGCGGTACAGCGTGCTGCGGCTGATGCCCAGGCGGCGGGCCGCATGCGCGATGTTGCCGCCGCAGGCGTCCACGGCGGCGCGCATGCTCGACAGGGTGATCGCATCGAGATCGGCATCCGCCGGCGGAGCGGCGGCGGCTGCGGCGGTCGGCGGCAGCGACGTGCGCAGGTAGGCCGGCAGCGCGTCCACATCGATCTCGCTGCCGGGCTCGCTGAGCGCCGCGAGCGTGCGCAGGCTGGCGACCAGCTGGCGCAGGTTGCCCGGCCACGCGTAGCGCGACAGCGTGTCCTGCGCTGCCGTCGTCAGGCGGCGACCCTGCCCGATGCGCTGCCACAGCGTCTGCACGCGCGCCTCGCGGTCGGTGGCGTCGCGCAGCGGCGGCAGCGCGACGGTGTGGTGCGAGATGCGGTAGTACAGGTCCGCGCGGAAGCGACCCTCGGCGACCGCGTCTTCCAGGTGGCGATGGGTCGCGCAGACCAGGGCGAAATCCAGCTTCACCGGCTTGCCGCCACCCAGCGGCGACAGCTCGCGGTCCTGCAGCACGCGCAGCAGGCGCGGTTGCAGCGCCATCGGCATGTCGCCGATCTCGTCGAGGAACAGCACGCCGCCCTCGGCCTGGCGCAACAGGCCCGCGTTGCCGTCCTTGCGCGCACCGGTAAAGGCGCCGCTCTCGTAGCCGAACAGTTCCGCCTCGATCAGCCCTTCCGGCAACGCGGCGCAATTGACCGCCACGAACGGCCGCCCGGCACGCGCGCAACGCCGGTGCAGTTCGCGCGAGAACACCTCCTTGCCCGTGCCCGTTTCGCCCAGCACCAGCACCGGGATGCCCGCGTCCAGCACACGGCGCGCCCGCTCCAGCTCGGCCTGCTGGGCGTCGTCGAACAGCGGCGCATCGGCCTCCGCGCCCGCGACCGCCGGCGAGACCGTGATCGGCGACGCCGCGCGTGCGCGGCGGGTGCGCGTGGGTTCGTCCACGTGGCCGTACAGCACGCGACCGGTACGGTCGTGCACCGCGCCGTCGTCGCGCAGCCGCGAGACCGCGCCATCGAACAACGCCTCGTACGGGGCGCGTCCCAGGTCGCCGCGCTCCAGCCCGAACAGCGACAGTCCCACCCGGTTGGCGGCGACCAGCCGCCCGTTGCGGAAGGCGAGCAAGCCCTCGCGGGCGGTACCCAGCAGCGCGCGATTGCTGTGCACGCGCAGCAGGTCGGCATCGACGATGCCTTCGTCGAAGTAGCGATGCTCGATGTGGGCCACCGCCAGTTGCGCGAGTCCGAGCGCATGCACCTGCGCGACCGCGGCATCGCCGGAGATGTCCAGTACGCCGACCATGCGGCCGTAGGGGTCGAAGATCGGCGCGGCGGCGCAGTTGAGGATGCGGTGCGGCGCGGCGTAGTGCTCGGCACCGCGCACTTCCACCGCATGGCCATCCGCGATCGCCGTGCCGATGGCGTTGGTGCCCACGCGCGCTTCGCTCCAGCAGGCGCCCGGCATCAGCGCCACGCGCCCGGCCTTGTCGAGGAAGGCATCGCTCCCTTCGGCATCCAGGATCCAGCCATCGGCATCGGTGAGGATGGCGATGCTGCCGGTGCTGGTGGCGTCGGCGGCGAGCATTTCCACTTCGGCCCGCGCCAGCCGCCACAGGCGCTCGTGCTGCTCACGCATCGCGCGCAGGCTCGGCGCATCGATGGGCTCGATCGCCGGACGCGCGTTCGCGGCCAGGCCGAGGCCACGGCAGCGGCGCCACGACTGCAGGATGCCGCCGGGCACCTGGCCGACCGGCGAGCGGCCCGCTTCGAAGAACGCACGCCGCGCCTCGAGGAGGGTGTCGTTGCCCGGGGATGCCTGCGTACGTGCCATCGTCCTGTCCCGCCGGCGATGTGTCGCATTCTGCGACAGCCCGACCGCCCGCTGTTCCGATACACACCACAGGCTGCGACAGCCTGCAATCGCTTTCGATGTTGCGTTGCCGCAGACGCAGGTACGAATGCACGTCGCCACGGCGGCCGGCGACGTGACGCGCCGCAGCACGCAGATCTGGCACGCCGCCTGCGACTAGGGGACGCACCCGCACCGGGTCCACCTTCCCTTGGAGTCACGATGAACGCAGTCGCCTCGCCCCGCCCCCAGGCCGTCGATCCTTCCGCCCTCTTCAAGCCGCGCTACGGCAACTTCATCGGCGGGCAGTGGGTCGAGCCACGCTCGGGCCAGTATTTCGACAATCCCACACCGGTCACGGGCAAGGTGTTCACCCAGGTGCCGCGCTCCAATGCCGAGGACATCGAACTCGCCCTCGATGCCGCCCACGCCGCCAGGGACGCCTGGGGCAGGACCTCCACCACCGACCGCGCCAACGTGCTGCTGAAGATCGCCGACCGCATCGAGCAGAACCTGGAGCTGCTGGCCCACGCCGAGACCTGGGACAACGGCAAGCCGATCCGCGAGACGCTCAACGCGGACATCCCGCTGTGCGTGGACCACTTCCGCTACTTCGCCAGTGCCATCCGCACGCAGGAAGGCAGCATCGGCGAGATCGACGGCGACACCATCGCCTACCACTTCCACGAGCCGCTGGGCGTGGTCGGCCAGATCATCCCGTGGAATTTCCCGCTGCTGATGGCGTGCTGGAAGCTGGCGCCTGCGCTGGCCGCCGGCAATTGCGTGGTGATGAAGCCGGCCGAACAGACGCCGGCCTCCATCCTGGTGCTGATGGAGGTGATCGGCGACCTGCTGCCGCCGGGCGTGCTGAACGTGGTCAACGGCTTCGGCCTGGAGGCGGGCAAGCCGCTGGCGTCCAATCCGCGCATCGCCAAGATCGCCTTCACCGGCGAGACCACCACCGGCCGGCTGATCATGCAGTACGCCAGCCAGAACCTGATCCCGGTGACGCTGGAACTGGGCGGCAAGTCGCCGAACATCTTCTTCGCCGACGTCATGGCCGAGGACGACGACTTCCTCGACAAGGCGGTGGAGGGCTTCGTACTGTTCGCCTTCAACCAGGGCGAGGTCTGCACGTGTCCGTCCCGCGCGCTGGTGCAGGAATCGATCTACGACCGTTTCATGGACAAGGTGCTCGCCCGCGTCGCCGCGATCAGGCAGGGCAACCCGCTGGACCCGAACACGATGGTCGGCGCGCAGGCGTCCGGCGAACAGCTCGAGAAGATCCTGAGCTACATCGACATCGGCCGGCAGGAAGGCGCCGAGGTCCTGGCCGGCGGCGGGCAGGCCATGCTCGACGGCGACCTGGCCGGCGGCTTCTACGTGAAGCCCACCGTCTTCAAGGGCCACAACCGCATGCGCATCTTCCAGGAGGAGATTTTCGGGCCGGTGGTGTCGGTGACCACGTTCAAGGACGAAGCCGAGGCGCTGGCCATCGCCAACGACACGCTGTACGGCCTGGGCGCGGGGGTGTGGAGCCGCGACGCCTCGCGGCTGTACCGCATGGGCCGCGCGATCCAGGCCGGCCGCGTGTGGACCAACTGCTACCACGCCTATCCGGCACACGCGGCGTTCGGCGGCTACAAGCAGTCGGGCATCGGCCGCGAGAACCACAAGATGATGCTCGACCACTACCAGCAGACCAAGAACCTGCTGGTCAGCTATTCGCCCAAGGCGCTGGGCTTCTTCTGACACGGCATGCGCGGTGCCGTCCGACCGGCGGCATCGCGCCGTTCCCGTGGATTGATCGGAATCAACGTGCCTGCCGCGCTGCCGGCGTAGGTTGGGGCTTCACCAGCAATGACAGGAGTAGTGAATGGACAGCACCATGAAAGCCGCCGTCGTGCGGGCGTTCGGCAAGCCGCTGGTGATCGAGGAAGTCCCCGTGCCTCGGCCTGCGGCCGGCGACATCCTGGTGAAGATCGAGGCCTGTGGCGTCTGCCACACCGACCTGCATGCCGCCGAGGGCGACTGGCCGGTCAAGCCCAATCCTCCCTTCATTCCCGGCCATGAGGGCGTCGGCCACGTGGTCGCCGTGGGCGCGGGCGTGAGCCATGTGAAGGAGGGCGACCGCGTCGGCATCCCGTGGCTGTACTCCGCCTGCGGCTACTGCGAACACTGCCTCGGCGGCTGGGAAACGCTGTGCGAGACGCAGCAGAACACCGGCTACTCGGTCAACGGCGGTTTCGCCGAATACGCACTGGCCAATGCCGGCTATGTCGGCCACTTGCCGAAGAACATCGGCTTCGTCGAGGTGGCGCCGATCCTCTGCGCCGGCGTGACCGTCTACAAGGGCCTGAAGGTCACCGACACCCGGCCCGGCGACTGGGTGGTGATCTCGGGCATCGGCGGCCTCGGCCACATGGCCGTGCAGTACGCGAAGGCGATGGGCCTGAACGTGGCGGCCGTCGACGTCGACGACGCCAAGCTCGACCTGGCCCGCCGCCTGGGCGCGACCGTCGCCGTCAACGCGAAGACCACCGACCCGGTCGCCTACCTGAAGAAGGAGATCGGCGGCGCGCACGGCGCGCTCGTCACCGCGGTCTCGCCGAAGGCGTTCGAACAGGCCATCGGCATGGTGCGCCGTGGCGGCACGGTGTCGCTCAACGGCCTGCCGCCGGGCCAGTTCCCGCTGGACATCTTCGGCATGGTGCTCAACGGCATCACCGTGCGCGGCTCCATCGTCGGCACGCGGCTGGACCTGCAGGAGTCGCTCGACTTCGCCGCGATGGGCAAGGTCGCGGCCACGGTGGCGACCGACCGGCTGGAGAACATCAACGACGTGTTCGCCCGCATGCACGCCGGCGCGATCGAGGGCCGCGTCGTGCTGGATTTCGCCGCCTGAGCGCGGCCGGCGTCGCGCCCATGCATGCCGTGCCCCGCGCTTCCCCGCCACCGCAGGTGACGGCCACGCCGGCCGCGCTGGCGCTGCTCGCACGGCTGCAGGCACGCCATGGCCCGGTGCTGTTCCACCAGTCGGGCGGCTGCTGCGATGGTTCCTCGCCGATGTGCTATCCGGTGGGCGACTTCATCGTCGGCGACCGCGACGTGCGGCTGGGCGAGATCGGCGGTGCCGGTGTCTACATCAGCCCGTCGCAGTTCGAATACTGGAAGCACACCCAGCTGATCATCGACGTGGTGCCCGGGCGCGGCGGCATGTTCTCGCTGGAGAACGGCGAAGGCGTGCGCTTCCTGGTGCGCTCGCGGCTGTTCACCGACGAGGAGTTCGCGGCATTGGCGGAGGCGGGACGGGTCTGACCTCAGTCGGCGGCGGTCCGTTCCTCCGTTCGCGTGCGGGCCAGTCGCGCCTGCGCGTCGCGGGCGGGAAGCGGCATCACGCGCAGGCCGTGTGCACGGCACAGGTCGAAGGCCGAATACAGTGCGCGTCGACCGTTGGCGAAGACGACATGGAGGTCGTGCACGCAGTCCTCGCCCCGGATCTCGACGGTGGCGGCTTCGCCGCCGCCGGCCAGCCGCGTGCCGGCCAGGAGCTCGCGACGGTCGTCGGCACCGGCCGGCGCCGCGGACAGGGACACGATCGCATCGTGGGCACGGTTCACGACGTACAGATAGTGGCTGCGTTCGCCCGCCTGGACCGGGGCGAACGGAGCGGCGGCGACGAGCAGGGCAACGACGGACAGGCGATGCATGGCGTGATCTCCGGTGACGGGGGCGCCACCGGCGACGCGGGATTGCGTGCGGGGCAGGCGCATCCCGCGCTTCTCCGGACAGGGCGGCAACGGATCCGTGACGAATCGTCGTGCCACCGGGACGAATCGTAGTCCGTGACCTCCGCGCCTTCCCGCGATGCTGGCCCCGCCCTACGATGCGGACGCCGATCAGGAGGGCCGCATGAAAATCCGTCTGGGCAATACCGAGATCGGCCTGTTCCGTTACCTCGCCTTGTGGACGGCGGTCGCGCTGTTGTTCACCCTGCAGACGAAACTCAACAATGGCCTGCATCGGCCCAACTGGCCGCTGTGGGATCTGATCCGCTGGTCGCTGATCCAGTGGTACACGTGGGCAGCGCTGGCTCCCCTCGTGTTCCGCCTGGCCGAGCGCTACCCGGTGAGCAGCCCGCTGCGCCTGCGCGGACTGGGCAAGCAACTGGTGGCCAGCCTGTGCACGACGTTCGTCGCGATGATGATCGGCGCCCTGGTCTCCACGCTGTTCGAGCCCAGCGGCTTCTTCGAACAGCTCGGCTACTTCCTGGAGCAGCACTTCGCCATCGGCCTGCTGACCTACTGGCTGCTGTTCGCCATCCAGCAGGCCATCCAGTTCCACGCCGAGAAAGCGCGACGCGAACTGGAGGCCAGCCAGCTGGCGACCGAACTCGCGCAGTCGCGCCTGCAGGTCCTGAAGACGCAGTTGCAGCCGCACTTCCTGTTCAACACGCTGCATGCCATCGTCACCCTGCTGGACGAGGACAAGGTCTCCGCCGAAGACATGCTGCTGCGCCTGAGCGAACTGCTGCGCGCGTTCCTGGAGGACTACGACGGCCAGGAAATCCCGCTGCGGCGCGAACTGGAACTGCTCGAGCTCTACCTCGGCATCCAGCGGCACCGCTTCAAGGACCGCCTGACCACACGCATCCACGTCGCGCCCGACGTACTGGAGGCCGCCGTCCCCAGCCTGGTGCTGCAACCCATCGTGGAGAACGCCATCCGCTACGGCATCGGCCAGCACGTCGGCGACGACCGCGTCGAGATCGACTGCCGGCGCGAGGGCGGCGTGCTGTGCATCGACGTACGCAACTTCAACAGCACGCTGGACGAGGGCGGCCATGCGGGCGGGCATGGCATCGGCCTGTCGAACACCCGGATGCGCATGCGCGAACTCTATGGGGACGAGGCCAGCCTGCGGCTGGACCTGATCGTCCCGCGCGGCGTCGCCTGCCGGCTGCGGCTCCCGTTCCGCGAACTGGACGACGACCCGCTGCCGGAGCACGTGCCCGCATGAGCCTCACCGCGCTGGTGATCGACGAAGAACCGATCGCGCGCCATGCGGTGGTGCGGTTGCTGCGCGAGGATCCCGACATCGAGGTGGCCGGCGAATGCGGCGATGGCGTGTCCGCGGTGGCGGCGATCCGCGACCGGTCGCCCGACCTGGTGTTCCTCGACATCCAGATGCCGGCCATCACCGGCCTGGACGTGGTGGCGACGATCGGCGCGGCGCGCATGCCGGCGACCATCTTCGTCACCGCCTACGAGCAGTTCGCGGTGCGCGCGTTCGAGGCGAACGCGGTGGACTACCTGGTCAAGCCCTTCAGCCGCGAGCGCTTTGCGGAAACGCTGCGCCGGGCGAAGCAGCGGCTGCTCGGTGCACGCGGTGCGGACGCGGACACGACCGCGCGCATCATGCAGGCGCTGGCGTCGCTGCAGCAGCGCGACGCCTACCTGGAGCGGCTGCCCGTCCGCGAGAAAGAACGCGTGGTGCTGGTCGACGTGGACGACATCGTCTGGATCAAGGCCAGCGGCAACACGGTGCGACTGCACCTGGCCGACCGCGTGCATGAAGTGCGCGAGACGATGTCGGCACTGGCGGCGCGACTGGACCCGCGCCACTTCGCCCGCGTGCACCGCTCGGCGATCATCAACGTGCGCCGGGTGAAGGACATCCACCCGTGGTTCAACGGCTACCACGTGGTGACGATGGACACCGGCCAGCAGCTGCGCATGAGCCGCTACCAGCACGAAGCGTTCCTGAAACTGGCGACGCTGCGCCGCGAGGACTGACGCGGGCGTTATTCCGATTCCACGCCCGCCAGCGCGAGCACCCAGCCCGGCACCACCGGCTCGCCGGCGTAGAAGTCCTTCGGCTTCTTCTCGGCCATCGCCCAGCGGTGCAACCAGCTGGGGCCGTAGCGGCCGTTGTAGCCGTCCTCGCCACGCGCGTACGCGGGATCGCGCATCGCCTCGTCCAGTGTCACCACGCGGTAGCCGCGGCGCTGCACGCCGGCCACCAGGTCCGCATAGGCCACGGCGTTCAACTCGTTGGCGTGCAGCAGCCACACCTGCGGCAACGCATAGCCCAGCAGCGCCTGCGATTGCTGTTCGTAGTAGTCGACCTTGTTGAGCATGTAAGGGAGGTAGCCCCGGCGCAGCCGCTCCAGCGTGGCCGCACGTTCGGGCGTGTCGGGCTGGCCGTCGAGCACGTTGGCGTAGGCGAACGCCCATACCCATTCGCCGTTGTCGACGGTCACCGGCGCGATGCGGTAGCCGTGGTCACCGAGGAAGGCGGACAGCGTGGCGCGGTCCTCCGGCGTGCGGCCCGCACGCAGGTAGGGATGGCGGAACCAGCGCGGCGCCTGCCCGCGCTCCGCCAGCAGCGGTCGCAACACGCGCTCGCCATCGAGGATGTCCTGCTGGAAGGCCGGCAGCCCCACCGCATGCACGTCGAGATGGCCGTGGGTGTGGTTGCCCAGTTCGTAGCCGGCGTCGAGCCAGTCGCGCAGCATCGCCACGCGCGCCGGCTGCACCTGCCCGTCGACCTCCAGCTTGCCCTCGTTGACGAAGCCCACCACCGGCACGCCCACCTGCTTCAGCTGCGCCATCAGCTGTGCATGGCGCGCGGCCAGTTCCGCCGGTGGCGTCCTGTCCATCCGTTGCCACGGCAGGTCGTCGATGGTGATGGCGATGCGGCGGTCAGGCTCGGCGGCATGCGCCGCCAGGGCAGCCAGCGACAACACGATGACTCGCAGGAGAAAGCGCATGCGCGATCCGGTTGGGTGAGGGAGGAGCGAGCTTACCTGTCGCCGCCGTCGCGCCACCACCCCGCCGCAGGGAACCGCTCATGCATCGTGATGCGCCTGCAGCCACCGTGCGATCGCAGGCGCCAGCGCGGGATGGTCGGGCACGCGCAGGCCGAAGCCCTCCCGCAGTTCCGTGATCACCGCATCGACATCCGCCAGTCGCCTCCGCTCGCTGGCGTGGCCGGTGCGGTGCAAGGCGACGCTGCCGTTGCCCAGTGTCCTGCGCCAGCCGGGACCGGTGCGCGCCACGCGCAGCTCGTCGAGGAAGGGCGAATCCGGATGCGTGCTGACATACCAGTTGCCGACGACATGGTCGATCTCGGCCTGCTGCTGCAGGTCGAACACGTACAGCGCGCGCCAGTCGCCGGCCACCTGCGCCTGCAGCAGGTACTGCTCGCCTTGCCGCGTGATGCGATACGGCTCGTGCGGGGTGGTCTGTGCGTCTTCGCGGTCCAGCTGCAACGGCGCGGTCGGGACCATGCCACCGAAGCCGACATCGACGGTGTAGCGCACGCCGTCGAGGGTCACCAGCGACAGCAGGTGGGTGCGCGCCGTGACGGTACCTTCGGCCTCGCCCATCACTACGCGGCCGGTGATGCCGCGCGCGTCGAACCCCAGCGCCAGCAGCAGCGCCAGGAAGGCGCGGTTGAGCTCGTAGCAGTAACCGCCACGTCCCTCGTGCAGCAGCTTGTGCTCGATGTCGTGCAGGTCCATCGACACCGGCAAGCGCATCAGCGTCGACAAGGTTTCGAACGGGAACGCGGCCGTGTGCCGTCGCTGCAGCTCGCGAAGTGCGTCCAGCGTGGGCGGTGGCGGCCGGTCGTAATCCAGTCGTTGCAGGTATCGGCTGATATCGGTCAGGGAGGGTGACATGGCGACTCCTGGCATGGCAGGCCGCCACGATGCCCCCTCAACCGCGATTGAGGTCAAGCCTGCGGCGCGCCAGACCTTTCCGATACCTTCATTCCGCGTGATGACGCCGTGTCCTGCCGATACGGCATGATGCGTAAGAAGGACCACGGACCCCCAAGGATCATCTGATGCGTGCATGGCTGTTGCTGCCCCTCCTGCTGCTGTCTTCCTTCGCCGCGCGTGCGGCCGACGCCTGTCCGCAGCTGTCGCAACAGACGCCGACGGACGTCGCCACGCGCATCGCTGCGGTCGCCTGCCGCGAGCACCTGATGTGGTATCGCCCCTTCATCGACCGGAACGGTCGGCTGGCGAACGCACCGGTGATGGAAGCCGAGGCGTCGCTGCTGTCGATCGGCGACGACCGCGCCTGGCAGCGCGTCGCGCGCTACTGGCGCGACAGCGGCCTGCTCGCTGCCATCGGCCACCGTCGCGGCGCGACCGACTGCCTGTATGCCTCGGCGACCGGGCCGCAGGCCGAGGCCTGTCGCGGTTTCGTGGTGGACACGCCGTGGTCGGCCGCCTTCATCTCGTGGGTGATGCGCGAAGCGCGCGTGCCGGGCTTCCGCGGCTCCAGCCGCCACTTCACCTACGTGCAGGCCGCGTTCCAGAACCCGTCGACGAATGCCTTCGACGTCATCGACGTGGCGCACGCCAAACCGGTGGTCGGCGACCTGATCTGCTACGTGCGCCAGTCCGGCCGGCTGTTCGGTCACGAGGGGCTGGTGCCGTTGCTGCGCAGTGGCAGCTCGCTCGACATGCATTGCGACATCGTGGTGGCGGTCAATCCGGGCAACGACGCCACCGCGTACGCGATCGGCGGCAACGTGCAGCAGGCCGTCACCATGCGGATGCTGCCGCTCAACCGCAACGGCGAGTTCTGGGGCGGGCTGCCGCTGCGCATCGGCGACGGCACGCTGTGCGCGCCCGACAACGAGGCGGCCTGCAACATGAACCGCCAGGACTGGGCGGCGATCCTGCGACTGAAGTCGCCGGAGCAGCTGGCGAAGCTGCCGGGCTACCTGCCACCCGCGCAGGAGGCTCCCGGCAACGAGGGGCCGGAGAAGGCGGAGTGCTGCATTCACTGCGTCGTCGGATCCGGTGTGCCAAGGTGCCCCGCCGACGCCGCCACGCCCGCCGGTACCGCCCCGACGTCCGACACGGAATAGACCCCATGATCCTGCGCCACCGCACTTCCCTGCTCGCCGGCCTGGCCGCGGCCTCGATGACGCTGCTGGGCGCCTGTGCGACGACACCTGCCGCGCCCGCCAGCGCCACGCTCGCCGCGGGGCAGCAGGCCACCGTCGACGGCACCATCGTCAGCGTCGACACCACGCCGTGGACCTACGACGGCAGCGCCATCATCAGGATCGCCGCGGCCAACGGCCAGGTCGACGTGCACCTGCCCGCCCGCTGGAACCTGTGCAAGGCACCGCCGCCGGACGATGTGCAATCGCTGAAGGCCGGCGACCGCGTGCAGGCGACCGGCACGGTCACCGACGACGGTGCGCTGGTCGTCTGCGAAGGCACGCAACACGGGCTGCGCAGGACGCCTTAGCCCGCCGGCTCACTCCGCTTTCATCCAGCGCCCGCTGCCCTGCGACACGACTTCGAAGCGGGCCCACGCACGGAACGCCTCCACGCTGCAGGCACCGGATTGCGCCGCCTGGTCGCCGGCGATCACGTGGTAGTGCAGGCGGTCGGGTGCGGCGTCCGCCGGACGTTCCTCCTGCGTCAGCACGCGCCGCACGCTCCACAGCTTGCCCAGCTTGCCGTTGCTGTAGGCGCGGCCGGCGATGATGTCCTGCGGGTGGGTGATGTTCTTCTCGGCGTGCTGCTTGGCGAGTTCCAAGAGCTCGGTGAGGTTCTCGGTGGTGATGTCGACGTAGGAGTTGAGCTGCTCCATCGCCGCGGAGAAGTCTTCCTGCGTCAGTTCGAACTGGCGCGCGGCCGGGCGCGTGGCGGGAATGGGTTGGCGGCGCTTGTGCAGGTGCGCGGGGTAGCGACGCCACGGGAACAGGGCGTTGAAAACGATGGCCATGGACAGGATGGCGATGACGTTGATCAGTACCGGCATCAGCAGGTAGCCGTAGCCGAGTTCGTGCACCTGCGAACCGCCGATCACCGCCGCCAGCGCGGTGGCGCCGCCGGGTGGGTGGATGCAGCGCAGGTAGTACATGCCCAGCACCGCCAGCCCGACCGCGAGGGCGGCGGTCCAGGCGTGGTCGGCGAACAGCTTCTGGCAGCTCACGCCGATGAAGGCGGACAGCAGGTGACCGCCGATCACGGCCCACGGCTGCGACAGCGCGCCTTGCGGCACGGCGAACAGCAGCACGGCGGACGCGCCCATCGAGGTGACCATCAGCGCGCCGCCGACCGCGCCGGCCGCGTGTTCGGGGAACGTCCAGCGGGTCAGCCAGTACACCGACACGATGCCGAGCAACGCACCGATGCCGGAGATCCACTTCTCGCCGTGGCGGGTGGTGTTGCGCTCGATGCCCAGCAGCAGGCGCAACTCGGTCAGGCGGGACGGCGGGCTCATGGGCGTTCGAACGAGGGGGCGGCGACGCAGTCTATGCGAAGGACGGCGCCTGCCGACCGCACCCGATCGAGGAACCGCTTTTCGGTTGGGAACGTGCTGACCTACACTCGGCCCAGGGGTATCAAGGCTGTCATCGCGCACAAGGGGACACTGCTCATGATTCTTACGCTTCCCGATCTGATCACGCCGGACGAGCTCGCCACCATCAAGCAGATGCTCGCAACGGCGCAGTTCTCCGATGGCAAGGCCACTGCGGGCGAACTGCTGCACAAGGCCAAGAACAACCTGCAGATCCCCGCGAACCATCCGGTGATGAAAGGCATCACCAACCTGGTGATGGAAGCGCTGGGCCGCAATGATCCGTTCATGAGCGTGGCCCAGCCCCGGCGGCTGGCGGCAATGCTGGTCAGTCGCTACGAGCCGGGAATGGCGTATGGCGCGCACGTCGACTCCGCGGTGATGGGTGCGCCGAACCATGTGCGTAGCGATGTGTCCTTCACGATATTCCTGAATGAGCCGGACACGTACAAGGGCGGTGAGCTCGCCTTCGAGATTGGCGGCACCGAGGCAGTATTCAAGCCGGCGGCACGCTCGGCCATCTGCTATCCCACCGGGCAGCTCCATTGGGTCAAGACGGTCGAGGAAGGCGAACGGCTGGCGATCGTGGGCTGGGTACAGAGCCTGGTGCGCGATCCCGCGGTCCGCGAGCTGTTGCATGATCTGTCGACTGCGCGCGAGCTGCTGGTCGGGAAGGAAGGTGCCGAACGCTCGCTCGAACTCGTCAACAAGTGCTATTCCAATCTGCTACGCCGGAACGCGGAACCCTGACACCCCCGCGACACCGCGCATGCCGCTGCACGCGGTTGTTGCGGGTGAGCCCTCGGGAAGCCTCACGCGCGCTCGCTGAGCAATCCGATCCGACGGAACCACATCTCCAGCGGCACGGTCACCAGCGGCGGCACGGCGGCGATCACGGCCAGTAGCGTGGCCCACCATGGCCAGCGCAGGCGCAGCGCGGCCAGCACGGTGACGACGACGTAGAACAGGAACGCGCCGCCATGCAGCGGCCCGAAGATCTTGACGCCCAGCTCGTTGGCCACCGGCCCGTACTTGAGGAACATGCCGATCAGCAGACCGGCCCAGGTGAAGCCTTCGATGAAAGCGGCGACAGCGAACAGGCGCCCGGCGGGCGCGAGGGGGCGGGACATGCAGAACTCCAGTGAGGGATGCCGGATGCGATGGCGGCTGCGGCGCTCGCTGGCGTTGGGATTCTAGCGGGCCACTGCCAACAATGAGCGCTGTCTTGGAAGCCGCTCCAACGCGAATTCGACTCAGATAATGCTACTAAGCCTTCTTCTTGCCCGAATAGATCGCTAGGTCTTCCGCCGAAATACTGGACGCGGGCACCAACTCGTAGTGCTCCTCCGACACAACCCTGATATCCCCATCTTGCTCAGTCAGCTCGAACATAGCGATCTTGTTGTTCGTCATGAACTGGGCCGAGACCGGGCGGCAGCGCAATGCCGGGAATTTTTGTCTGCAGCAGGCGATATCCTGCTCGGTCTGCTGCCTTCCGTGCTTGTCCTTCCCCCCCTTTGCTTGTACGGGGACGACATACTGGCTTCCGCTTCGGTCGATCCCGACGTACAGCTCATCGATCTCAATTTGCCCGATCCCTTGCACCGTAGTTCGAAGGTGGTTCTGCAATGAAGATGCCGTAATGCCCAAGAAGATATCGACGAGTCTGTTATAGCGAACTTTCGCCAGCAACGCCTGCTCGTCTCCTAGCGCGTGAGCCCCGATGATCTCGGGCGTCGCATCCGGAATCTTGACCACCAACTGGTGCTCTCTTGGCGAGATGTTCAATGGCTTGACGAGCCTGAACTCGTACTTCGCGACTCCTGCACCCGCAATTATCCACTCATAGCCTTCCGGCGCAGTATCCGTAATGGATGTCGGGAGTGAGGCTCTGTACTTGAACGAATAGATGGTGTCGCCCTGATTTTTCGGGAGCTCTATTCCTTTTTCCGTCGCGATCTCAGCAAACTCTTTTCGCTCGAAGCCAAACCGCTGATTTCCCTTTTTATAGTGCCGCCGGAAAACCTCCGAAATGATCTCGGAGTATCGATTCGGCGCTTTCTCCTTCTTAACTTTCGATTCTTTCGCCTTGACCACTATCCACCCCAATCGTCCAAAGCCTCTTGCAGCTTCTCGGCCAACTTTTCCGGCCGTTTTAGTTCGCATTCCCAAACTATCACAACCTTCCAGCCGAGAGCCGTTATTGCCCTACGCTTCCGGGCATCGCGCCTGCGGTTCGCTTCAATCTTCTCGGCCCAGTACACGGTGCGCGACTTCGGCATCTTGTCTCGTTTGCATACATGACCATGCCAGAAGCATCCATGCACAAAAATGACGGCTCCTCGACCAGGAAGAACGATATCAGGCGTCCCTGGCAAGTCTCTCCGATGCAGCCGGAACCGGTACCCCATCCCATGCAACATTGATCTAACTTCAACTTCTGGCTTTGTGTTCGTACCCCTGATTCTGGACATAAGCCAGCTTCTGCGATCCGGACTCAGTCTATCCACGCCCCTGCAGCCTCCCAGTCGCAAGATTTGAGAGAAGTCGCGACAATGATACCTGGCGCCCCAGGATGGGGCAGGAGGCCCAAATGGACGACCTTTTCCGATCGACTTCACGACGCTCTCGCCCTATACTTCCGCACATGACCAGACCCATCGGAATAGACCTTTTTGCCGGCGCTGGCGGACTCAGCCTTGGCTTCGAACAAGCTGGCTTCGATGTTGTTGCAGCAGTAGAGATCGATCCCGTTCACGCGGCGGTCCACGAATTCAACTTCCCCCACTGTGCGGTGATCCCTCGCTCTGTCACTGACCTGACTGGCAACATGATCCGAAAGGCGGCCGGTATTGGCGAGAAGAAAGTGGATGTCGTGTTCGGCGGCGCCCCATGCCAGGGTTTCTCGTTGATCGGACATCGTGCAATCGATGACCCGCGTAACTCGCTGGTCAAGGATTTCGTGCGCATCGTTCGCGAACTAGAGTCCGAGTATTTCGTGTTCGAGAACGTGAAGGGCTTGACGGTTGGCAAGCATCGCAAGTTCCTCGATGAGCTGATCCAAGAATTCTCCGCTGCTGGTTACGATGTTGTCGAAGACTGGAAGGTTCTCAACGCCTGCGAGTACGGCGTGCCGCAGGACAGGCAGCGGCTATTCCTTCTTGGTGCAAAGAAGGGGCGCAAGCTGCCCTCCTACCCTGCGCCTACTACGTCGAAGCCTGGCCGGACCGAAGCCGGCCGACCCAGTGCACCGACGTGCGCGGACGCCTTGAAGGATTTGCCCGATGCCGAGCGCTTCAAGCGGCTCAACGTCAGTGACGAAGTCGAAGTGAAGAAATGGGGAACGACTAGCGCTTACGGCAAACTCATGCGCTGCGAAGTATCCGAAGGGTGGGCGTTCGGCTATCAGCGCAAGTGGAATCCCAACTTGCTGACTTCGAGCATGCGCTCGGAGCATACGGATATCTCTCGAGCTCGGTTCGCTGCTACAGAGCCAGGTGAAGTCGAGCCTGTGTCCAGGTTTTTTCGACTCCCGTCCGACGGCGTTTCCAACACGTTGCGAGCTGGAACTGACGCAGCACGCGGGGCATTCACTAGTCCGCGACCAATTCATTACAAGTGGAATCGCTGCGTCACAGTGCGCGAAATGGCGCGCCTGCACGGGTTTCCGGATTGGTTCAGATTCAATGAAACCAAGTGGCATGGCGCTCGCCAGATCGGCAATTCGGTGCCCCCGCCACTTGCCCGCGCTGTCGCATCCGAAGTGTTGCGTGCGCTAGGCGCAAAACCGAAGAAGCCTACTCAGAGGGTTGATTTGGGAGCCGACGCGCTTCTTCGAATGGGAATGAGCCAGGCAGCCTCCTACTGGGGTATCGCGAACCCCATTTCACAGCGAGATAGAAAGAGCGGCATCAAGAAGCGCAAGCAAAGCGATATCGATCCAACCCAAACTTCGATGCGCCTATGAAGAAAGAGGCGACCGAAGGGCCGCCTCTTCTTTCAGCATTACCGGCTAACGCCAACCCCTCTCTAGCCTGCATCACCCTTGCAACTCTAGGAAAACGCGAACACGCTCGAGCTCCGCGTCAAGCGCAGCACGAAACGTCGCATCTCTCGGCGCACGCCCATCGATATACCCAAACGTCGACCGCAACTCCCCATCGACCACACTGAGATTCGCCCAACCGATCACCCGGTCACCCCACAGCACCGGTAGCGCGTAGTAGCCCAGCTTCCGCTTCGGTGCCGGCGTGTACGCCTCGAAGCGGTACTTCCATCCCCAGAAGATCTCGAACCGGCGCCGGTCCCACACCACCGGATCGAACGGCGTCAGCAAACGCACCTGGTCGTCCGGCTTCCAGCGCCGCGAGCGCGGATCCTCGTCCGCCGGCCAGTACCAGTCCACCCCGTCGACCCGCGCCGTGCCCAAGCGCTGGCGCGCACGCTTCAGCGCCGCCGCGCGCAGGCCCGTCCACTGCGGCACACCGCTGCGCAGATAGCCCAGCAACTGCCCCAGGCTGGCCGCCGGCAACGGCGCGTACGTGTTGACGATGATGTCGAGCAGCGCATCCAGCCGCGCCTCCGCATCGGACACCGCGACCGGCGTCGCTTCGCCGATGCGTCGCGCATAGACCCGCGTGCCGCCCTCGCGACGCGCCACCCGCAACAGCCCGCGGTAGTGCATGCCGTCCAGCAACTGCGTGCTCGCGTTCGACGAACCACCGAACCAGTTGGTCGTCTTGCCATGCCCGAAATGCGCATCCACCTCGCGCGGATGCGCCGTGCCACGCTCACTGACGAAATCGAGCACCGCGCGCGCCTGCTTCCAGCGCGCGGGCGTCCACGCCTCGCGGGCCGTGCGCGGATGCATCAGCTGATGATGCTCGCGCGGGAGAAAGCCGTAGTTGACGAAGAAGTCTTCTTCCAGCGGCAGGCGGGGATATCGCCGCTCCAGGTCGCCGGCGCGATAGCCGGCGACGCGGTGGCGCAGCGTCAGGTCCTGCGCGCGTGCCGGCGCCCGGATCGGGTCCGCCTGCAAGAAGCCCAGCCGCTGGATCGCCCGCGGCAAGGTGGTCGGTTTGAACAGACTGCGGGCGACGGCATAGCGACGCAGGTGGTCGAGGGTGAGTGTCATGCGGCGCAGCCCATCACCGCATCGTTCCTCGCCACGCACTCACGCCGCTACGTCGACGTACTCCACCTGGCTCGAGGGCACCGGTATCGCCAGCCCGTCTTCGCGCATCCCCGCGAGGTGCAAGGCGATGGCATCGTGCATCAACGCTTCCACCTCGGCCTTGGTTGAGCCCGTGGCCACACAGCCGGGCAGGTCCGGGACATAGGCAGAATAGTTGCCGCCTACTTGCTCGATGACGATGGCGTAGCGCATGGAAGTCACCTCTTTATCCCTGCCTGTTTCATGATGCTGCCCAGCGTGCCGGGCGCTACATCATCACCCGGCTTGCCGGCGACTGTCACCCGGCCGGGAAGCGTCGGGTGCTTGAACTGTCGATGGCTGCCTGTCTGGCCGACCTGTTGCCAGCCTGCGTCCTTGAGCTGCTGCAAGACATCGCGAATTTTCGGTGGCACGTTCGCATTCCTTGCGAAGGGATTTCATCGTCCTTGCCCGCATCGCATTTCACTGCCCCCTCTCCCGCGTGCGGGAGAGGTAATACGCGGCATCACACGGTGACCGGGTTCGCCTTGTCCACGTCGATCTTGTACTGCTTGATCGCGCGGGCGACGTCCTTGCCGGTCATCTTGCCTTCCTTCGCCAGCGCGGCGATGGCGGCGTGGGCGATGTAGTAGCGGTCGACTTCGAAGTGGCGACGCAGGTTGGCACGGGTGTCGCTGCGGCCGAAACCGTCCGTGCCCAAGGCCGTGTACGCCATCGGCACGAACGCGCGGATCTGGTCGCTGTAGGCGCGCACGTAGTCGGTGGCGGCGATGGCCGGACCCTGTCGGCCTTCCAGCAGTTCCGTCACGTACGCCTTGCGCGGCGTCTTCGCTTCCGGGTTCAGGCGGTTCCAGCGCTCCGCATCGAACCCGTCGCGACGCAGCTCGTTGAAGCTCGGGCACGACCAGATGTCGGCGGTGACGCCGAAATCCTTGTCCAGCAGCTCGGCCGCCGCGATCGCTTCGCGCAGGATGGTGCCACTGCCCAGCAACTGCACGCGCAGCTCGCCCTTCTTCGGCTTGCCGGCATCGGTGAGCAGGTACATGCCCTTGATGATGCCCTCGGCCGCGCCTTCCGGCATGTCCGGGTGGGTGTAGTTCTCGTTCATCAGGGTGACGTAGTAGTACTCGTCCACCTGCTCCTGCAGCATCTTCTGCATGCCGTGCTGCAGGACCACCGCGACCTCGAAACCGAAGGTCGGGTCGTAGCTGCGCACGTTGGGGATGCTGCCGGCGATGACGTGGCTGAAGCCGTCCTCGTGCTGCAGGCCTTCGCCGTTGAGCGTCGTGCGGCCCGCGGTGCCTCCCAGCAGGAAGCCGCGCGTGCGCATGTCCGCCGCCTGCCACGCGATGTCGCCGATGCGCTGGAAGCCGAACATCGAGTAGTAGATGTAGAACGGCAGCATCGGCACGTTGCTGACCGAATAGCTGGTGCCCGCCGCCATCCACGACGACATCGCACCCGGCTCGCTGATGCCCTGCTGCAGCACCTGGCCGGACTGGTCTTCGCGGTAGTACATCAGCTGGTCGGCATCGACCGGCTTGTACTTCTGGCCGAACGGCGCGTAGATGCCGATCTGGCGGAACATGCCTTCCATGCCGAACGTGCGTGCCTCGTCGGCGACGATCGGCACCAGGCGCGGACCGACCTGCTTGTCGCGCAGCGCGATGTTCAGGCCCTGCACGAACGCCATGGTGGTGGAGATCTCGCGCTCGCCGGTGCTCTTCAGCAGACGGTCGAAGGCTTCCAGCTTCGGCGTCTCGAACGATTCGCTGGCCTTGCGGCGACGCTGCGGCAGGTAGCCGCCGAGCGCGGCGCGGCGCGACTTCAGGTACTGGATTTCCGGCGAATCCTCGCCCGGGTGGTAGAACGGCACCTGCGCCGACTCTTCCAGCTGCTTGTCGCTGACCGGGATGTTGAAGCGGTCGCGGAACGTGCGGATGGCTTCGTCGTCCAGCTTCTTGGTCTGGTGGGTCGGGTTGAGCGATTCGCCCGCCGAGCCCATGCCGTAGCCCTTCACCGTCTTGGCCAGGATCACCGTGGGCATGCCCTTGGTGTTCACCGCCTCGTGGTAGGCCGCATAGACCTTGTGCGGATCGTGGCCGCCGCGGTTGAGGCGCCAGATATCGTCGTCGGACAGGTTGGCGACCATGGCCGCCGTCTCCGGGTACTTGCCGAAGAAGTTGTCGCGCGTGTACTTGCCGCCGAACGCCTTGCAGTTCTGGTACTCGCCGTCGACGGTTTCCATCATCAGCTTCTTCAGCATGCCGCTGGTGTCGCGCGCGAGGAGCGGATCCCAGTAGCTGCCCCACAGCAGCTTGATGACGTTCCAGCCGCCGCCGCGGAACACGCCTTCCAGTTCCTGGATGATCTTGCCGTTGCCGCGCACCGGGCCGTCCAGGCGCTGCAGGTTGCAGTTGACGACGAAGATCAGGTTGTCCAGGCCTTCGCGGCCGGCCAGCGCGATGGCGCCGAGGGTTTCCGGCTCGTCGCTCTCACCGTCGCCGATGAAGCACCACACCTTGCGGTCGGACTTCTCGATCAGGCCGCGGTGCTCCAGGTACTTCATGAACTGCGCCTGGTAGATCGCCGCCAGCGGGCCCAGGCCCATCGACACGGTCGGGGTCTGCCAGTAGTCCGGCATCAGCCACGGGTGCGGGTAGGACGAGATGCCCTGGCCATCGACTTCCATGCGGAAGTTGTCGAGCTGCTGCTCGCTGATGCGGCCTTCCAGGAACGAGCGCGCGTAGATGCCCGGTGCGCTGTGGCCCTGGATGAACAGCAGGTCGCCCGGATGGCTGTCGCTCGGCGCGCGCCAGAAGTGGTTGAAGCCGACGTCGTACAGCGTCGCGCCGGAGGCGAAGCTGGCGATGTGGCCGCCGAGGTCGCCGGGCTTGCGGTTGGCGCGCACGACGGTGGCCATCGCGTTCCAGCGGATGATCGAGCGGATGCGCCATTCCAGCGCGGCGTCACCGGGGCTCTTGGCCTCGTTCTGCGGCGCGATGGTGTTGACGTATTCGGTGGTCGGCGAGAACGGCAGGTAGGCGCCGGCGCGGCGGGTGACTTCGACCATGCCTTCGAGCAACTGGTGAGCACGCAGGGCGCCGTTCTTCTCGATGACCGCCTGCATGGAATCGATCCACTCGCGGGATTCCTGCGGATCCGGATCGCTCTGCAACATCTCGTTCAACCAGTTCATTCCCACTCCTGTTGCGCCGCGCGTGGGGGCGTGGCGTTGCCGTTCTTGTAGAGCGTTGAAGTGTAACGCACGCACCCCGCGCGGGGCCTGGCTACGCAGGCGTATGGACGCGACATTGCGTGCCTGTCCCGGGACAGTGGCAACACCAAAATCAGACCTTTTCGCTATTGCGATGCAGCACGCCGCGCGGGCGTATGATCGGCGGCCAGGGGAAGGCAGCGATCGGGATCGGCATGCATGACGCAGTGCCCAACGATGTCGTGCCAGTGAAGGATGCCGGTGCCGCGCACTGGCGCAGCAGCCTGCGCACGCGCATCGCCCTGTGGGCCGGCCTGGTGAACGTGGTGCTGCTGGTGCTGCTGGTGATGGCCACGGCATGGTTCGCGCGGCGCATGATCCTGGACGATGCGCGCCGCGATACGCAGGCCACCACGCAGGAGGCCGCGCAGCGGCTGGACGATGCCATGCACGTGGTCACCATCACCACGCTGGGCATGGCCGACCTGGTGGCCACCACGCAGTTGTCGGCCGACGAACTGACCGCGACGCTGCGGGCGATGGTGAAGGCCACGCCGGGCTGCGCCGGCGGGCTATTGATCCTGGAGCCGCGCACGCGCGGCGACGCGCCGTTCGCCCGCTACGTGGCGCGCTCGGGCCGCGACCGCGACTTCATCGCCGACGCCTATGCGTTCCGCGACCAGGGCTGGTACCAGCGGACCGTCGCTTCGCCCGCCGGCTGGTGGTCCGAGCCCTATCTCAACCGCACCGCCGGCGACGTGTGGATGGTCACCTACAACATGCCCCTGCGCGAACCCGGTCGCGGTGCGCGGACGCGCGGCATGGTCAGCCTGGACCTGCCGCTGGCGAACCTGACCGATCCGGTGGATCCGCTGGCGCACCTGCCGGGCTGGCGGGTGTCGCTGGTGGCGCCGGCCGGCACGCTGGCGCTGAACCCGGAGGTTGGCGTGGAGCGGCTGGAAACGCTGGACGAGTACATCGCCCGCGCCGGCCGCAGCGACCTGCGTGAGGCGGCGCAGGCGGTGCGCGTGCGCGACACGCTGCAGTACGTGCACGTGGACGCCGTCAGCGGCGAACGCCGCTACACCGTGGTCGAACCGGTCGGCGACACCGGCTGGATGCTGCTGGTGGCGCAGTCGTACGACCTGGTCACCGACCGCCTGGCGCAGGCGCTGTGGCTGCTGGCGGCGATCGGCGCCTTGCTGGCGCTGACCTGCATGCTGGTGGTCGGCACGCTGGCGCGGCATATCAGCCAGCCGGTGGAAAGCCTGTCGGCCTCCGCCGCACGGCTGGCCCAGGGCGACTACGGCACGCCGGTGCCGCATGGGCAGCGACGCGACGAGGTCGGCCAGATGGCCCGCACGCTGGAACACGCGCGCGGCTCCATCCAGCAGCAGCTGCGCGAGATCGAGGACATGACGGCAGCGCGGCAGAAGCTTGAGAGCGAGCTGTCGATCGCGCGCGAGATCCAGCAGGCGATGCTGCCGCCCGGCCGCGTGATCGACCGCGAGCACGCGCACCTGGAAGCGTACGCGCGGCTGGAACCGGCCAAGGCCGTCGGCGGCGACTTCTACTGCTTCATCCAGACCGATCCCGACGGCCTGTGGTTCGCCATCGGCGACGTGTCGGACAAGGGCGTGCCGGCGGCGCTGTTCATGGCACGCACCGTGACGGTGCTGGAAGTCGCGGCCAGCACCCATCCGTCGCCGGAGCGCGTGCTGGCCGAAGCCTCGCGCCGGCTGGTTCAGGGCAACGACGCCTGCATGTTCGCCACCGTGCTGTGCGGGCGCGTGGACGTGCGCAGCGGCGCCTGCGTGCTGGCCAGCGCCGGCCACGACGCCCCATTGCTGCTGCACGCCGATGGCCGCCACGAAATGCTGCCGGTGCAACCCGGCCCGCCGCTGGGCTTCGAGGTGGGCGACGCCTTCCCGCTGTGGTCGGGACAGCTGCCGGCCGGCGCCACGCTGCTGGCTTGGACCGACGGCATCACCGAAGCCTTCGATGCCGGCAACCTCGCGTTCGGCGTGGAGCGCATCCCGGACGCACTGCAGCCGGGCGCGACCGCGCGCAAGCAATGCGACGGCCTGATCGCGCGGGTTCACGCATTTACCGAACCGGCCCCGCAGTCGGACGACATCACCGCCCTCGCCATCCGCCGCCGGCTGGACGGCACCCCCGCTTCCCCCGAAGCTGCGCTACCCCAGGAGAACGCACATGCAGATGCGACTGTTCATCCCGCGTGAGCACGCCCGCGTGGACGACCTCAACGCCTCGCTCGAAGCCGTGCTGGCCAACAACGGCGTCAGCCGCGCCATCCAGGGTGACGTGCGTCTCATTGTGGAAGAGCTGGCCAGCAACGCCATCGAACACGGCGACCCGGCGCGCGTGGACACCGAGGAGCACGAGCTGTGCGTGGACATCGCCATCCGCGACCGCCTGCTGACGCTGGAATTCCGCGAGAGCGGCGCGCCCTTCAACCCGCTCGAACAGCCCGCCCCAGACCTGGACGCCGACATCCTGGACCGGCCGACCGGCGGCCTGGGCCTGCACCTCGTCCGGCAGGTGGCCGAAATGGCCACGTATCAGCGAATGGGTAACTACAACATCCTGCGCCTGTCGCTGCGCATCCCCACCGAGGAGGAATCCGCATGAGCCTGGACATCGAGCTTCACGCCCCGGGCAGGGGCAGCCAGCGCGTGGTGGTGCGTGGCCGTCTGGACACGCATACCTACGAGGATCTGGACGAGGCGCTGGCACCGCTGCTGACCCGGCAGCTGCACTCGCTGGTGCTGGACCTGTCGGGGCTGGACTACATCAGCAGCGCCGGCATCCGTTCCATCTTCAAGGCGCGCAAGGCGTTGTCGCCGCATGGCGGCAAGGTCCTGCTGGTCAATCCGCAACCGCAGATCCAGAAGGTGCTCGACATGGTCAAGGCGGTGCCGTTGAACGAGATCTTCTCGTCCACGGCCGAAGCCGACGCCTACCTCGACCTTATGCAGCGCAAGGTGCTGGATGCCGCCGAGGACGACGATTGACGGACGCGCGTGGTCCGCACGCCTGCCCCGCAATTGATTTACGATCCAGCGTCGCCTCCCTGCCTCCCCGGGCTCCCCCACCCGGCAGATCCGCTTCACCGAGATGCCCGATGACACTGGAGATTGAGGTCTACCCGCCCGTCAACGGCAACCAGTACGTGTTGCTGTCCGGCCGGCTGGATACGCAGAGCCATGCCCGACTCGACGAAGCGCTGGCGCCGATGCTGGCTGCGCGCCCGCAGGCGCTGGTGCTGGACCTCGCGCACCTGGACTACATCAGCAGCGCCGGCGTGCGCAGCATCCTGAAGGCGCGCAAGGCACTGGCCCCGCACGAAGGCCGCCTGCTCGTCGTCCACCCGCAGGAACAGATCCGCAAGGTCATCGAGATCGTGCAGGCCGTGCCGATGGACGAGATCTTCGAATCCAGCGCGGATGCGGATGCCTATCTGGATGCGCTGCAGCGGCGGATCCTGGATGGCGAGGAAGAGAACCCGCAGGGATGAAGGATGTGAGTTTCGCGATGCAGGATGTGGGAGCGACGCAAGTCGCGATGAAGCGTTACCGGTAGCCCATCGCGACTTGCGTCGCTCCCACAACCATCGATCACCTCCCGCAAGCGCCCCATGCAGGCGTTTTCTGTTGCGACAACCTGCTGCCCGGTCAGTCCGATCGCTGGCGGCCCCACTCGCCACACCCCTGCCGGAAGTCACCATGACCTCCGGCAACCGCCCCTTTTCATCCTGACCACCCGCATTCGCGGGGCTGCGCCGCGCTGCCTAACGTCGCGACCTCTGGCCGCCCCCTGCGCGCCAGCCCCGTCGATTGCCACTGGAAAGGAACGATGAACAGAGGTCGCATCCGCAAGCAGCTCCGCATCACCACGCTCAGCCTCGCGCTGGCCACCTGTTTCGCCGGTGGCGTGCAGGCGCAGTCCAACACCACCGGCTCCGTGTTCGGCCAGGCGGCCGACGGCGACCGCATCACCGTCACCCACGTCGGCACGGGACTGGAACGCTCCGTCAGCGTCGGCAACGGCGGCGACTTCCGCATCGGCGCGCTGCCGCCGGGCCAGTACCGCGTCACCCGCACCGATGCGTCCGGCCAGGCCACCACGCGCGAGATCGTCGTCACCACTGGCTCGGGCAGCAACGTCTCGTTCGCGGCAGGCGATGCGGCCACACTGGACACCATCACCGTGCGCGGCACCTCGGCGGTCAATCCGATCGACGTATCGTCGGTGGAGTCCGTCACCATCTTCACCGAAGCGCAGATCGACCGCCTGCCGGTCTCGCGCGACATCACCAACGTCGCGTTGCTGGCGCCCGGCACGGTCAAGGGCGACCCGCGCTTCGGCAACGTCGCTTCGTTCGGCGGCAGTTCCGCGGCGGAGAACGTCTACTACGTCAACGGCTTCAACGTCACCAACATCGTCACCGGCCTGGCCTTCAACCAGGTACCGTTCGAGGCCATCGCCGAGCAGCAGATCAAGACCGGCGGCTACGGCGCGGAATTCGGCCGTTCGCTCGGCGGCGTGCTCAACATCACCACCAAGCGCGGCAGCAACGAGTGGAAAGGCGGCGCCAATGTCTTCTGGAGCCCCGACTCGCTGTCCAGTGGCCGAGCCCTTGCGCACGATCCGGACCGCGATGGCGAGTACCGCATCGTCGAGAGCGGCTCGAAGATCGATTCGACGGTCTACAACCTCTACGGCGGCGGCCCGCTGGTGAAGGACCGGCTGTTCTTCTTCGGCCTGTTCCAGGGCCAGCGCGACAAGGAAGTGCTGGACTTCGAGAACGGCCACGAGGGCTCCACCATCGACTCGCCGCAGGGCCTGGTGAAGCTGGACTGGTACCTCAACGACGACCATCGCCTGGAACTCACCGCGTTCCGCGACAAATCCGTCGAAGACGGCATCACCTACCAGCGTCCCGCAGGCGACCTGTACGTGGGCGGCGGCGATCCGATCGGCACTTTCCGACGCACCACCGGCGGCGACAACTACATCGCCAAGTGGACCGGCTACATCACCGACAACCTCACCCTGTCCGCGCTGTACGGCTATGGCAAGTACTCGCGCGGCAGCGAGAACTCCAACGCCGAAAACTGCCCCTACGTCTACGACGGCCGCAGCACCGGCACGCCGCCGATCGGCGTGGCCGGCTGCTACATCGACTACCAGCGCGGCCTGCCGGATGCCGGCGACACCCGCAAGGCCTGGCGCTTCGACGGCGAGTGGGCGTTGGGCGACCACACACTGCGCTTCGGCGTGGACAACGAGGAGTTCATCACCGTCGATGGCAGCACCTATTCGGCCGGTGAATACTGGCGCTACTACAACACCACGCCGGGCTCGACCGTCGCGCCGGGCGTGGTGGTGCCGGTGGGCGTCACCGAGATGGTGCGCCGGCGCATCCTGGACAACGGCGGTACCTTCACCACCAAGAACACGGCCTGGTACGTCGAGGACACGTGGCAGGTCAACGACCGCCTCATGGCGTACCTGGGCATCCGCAACGAAGGCTTCGAGAACCTCAATGCGGAAGGCGGCTCCTTCATCGACATCAAGGACACCTGGTCGCCGCGCCTGGGCTTCTCGTGGGACGTGCGCGGCGATTCGAGCCTGAAGGTGTTCGGCAACGCCGGCCGCTACTACATCCCGGTCTACGCGAACACCAACGTCCGCCTGGCGGGCGCCGAACTCGACTACAACGAGTGGTACACGTTCACCGGCATCGATCCGGTCACCGGCGTCCCGGTGCTCGGCCCGCAGGTAGGCCCGCGCAACTACACGAGCGATGGCCAGATCAAGGACCCGCGCACGGTGGTCGACAACAACCTGGAGCCGATGTACCAGGACGAGTTCATCGCCGGCTGGCAGTGGCAGTTCGCCCCGAACTGGACGCTGGGCATGCGCGGCGTCTACCGCGAATTGAAATCCGGCATGGACGACCTGTGCGCCGGCAGTGGCGCGCACGACTGGGCGCTGGCCAACGGCTACTCCGCCGCGCACGCCGATGCCATCGCCGAAGCCCTCTCGCATTGCTTCCTGACCAATCCGGGCAAGGACCTGTCGGCGAACGTCGATCTGGACGGCACCGGCCAGCTGACGGTGGTGGACATCCCGGCAAGCGCGCTCGGGCTTCCGGCCGCCAAGCGCAAGTACCACGCGCTGGAATTCATGGTCGAGCGCGCCTGGGACGACCGCTGGTTCCTGCAGGCCTCGTACACCTGGGCCAAGAGCCGCGGCAACACCGAGGGCTACGTGAAGTCGGACATCGCGCAGGAGGATGCCGGCATCACCCAGGATTTCGACTTCCCGGGCCTGATGGACGGCGCCTACGGCGACCTGCCGAACGACCGCCGCCACAGCCTGAAGGTGTTCGGTGCCTATCAGATCAACGACGAGTGGCGCGTGGGCGCGAACCTGATCGCGCAGAGTGGCCGTCCGGTGAACTGCTTCGGCATCTACCCGGCCGACGGTCCGGACGGCGAGGCCGTGCAGTATGGCGCTGCGTCGTTCTACTGCGGCGAAGGCGTGCAGTCGCCCTACTCCATCGACGGCAGCCTGCATCCGCGCGGCACCTCCGGCCGCGTGCCGTGGGCGACGACGATGGACTTGCGGGTCGACTACCAGCCGGCCTGGGCGAAAGGTCTGACGCTGGGCCTCATGGTGCAGAACGTGTTCGACAGCCAGGACTACTACCGCGTGGTGGAGGTGTGGGATGCGGGTGGCGGCGCGAAGGCGTACGACTACAAGCACCCGCGCAGCTTCGTCGATCCGCGTCGGATGACCCTGAGCGCAAGCTACGAGTTCTGATCCGGGGGCGGGCATCGCGATGGCGGTGCCCGCCCTGCTTCGGCCCATGCCCATTCCCTGCTTCTCCTACGTCGGGGCCGTGCACGCCCGTGTGCAGTACGCGACCACGCGGCATGCCGCCGCCCCGCGCGATGCGCCTGGCTCCCGCATGGCCTGCCCGCGTCACGTTCCGCGTTCCCCTGACCTGCAGGGGCTTTTGCTTGGAACAGGAACCGGTGACGCCGACGACATGTCCGGGCGTGCGCACGCACGCTCCCGCTGATGCGCCCGCGCCCGCGCGCGACGCGGCCCCCTTCAATACCCGCCTCGTGCTGGCGCACCGGCCGTCGGAGCGCGGCATCGCCGACTGCTTCCGGCTCGAACACGCTGCGTTGCCCGCGCTGCGCGACGGCCAGCTGTTGCTGAGGACCGAGCAGATCTCGATCGACATCTGCGCGGCAGGACGCATGCAGGCGTTCGCCCCGGACGGCGACACGCTGGGGCTCGGCGAGGTCATGCCCTGCAGCACGGTGTCGCGCGTACTGGCATCGCGCCATGTCGGCTTCAAGGAAGGCGACCAGGTGCTGGCGCACAGCGGCTGGCAGACCCACGAGGTCGTCGACGGTATCGACATCCGCCGCAAGCTTCATCCCGGGGTCGCGCCGGCGGGCACCGCGCTGGGCGTGTATGGCCTGTATGGCTTCATCGGATGGTCGGCCGTGCGCGAAGTCTGCGCGCCTCGTCCTGGCGACACGATGGTGCTGGCGGCCGCGGCGGGCCCGATCGGCACCACTGCCGGCCAGCTGGCGCAGCGGCAGGGGGCACGCATCGTCGCGGTGACGAGCAGCGAAGCGAAGTGCCGGCACCTGCGCGAGAAATACGGTTTCGCGGTCGCGCTGGACCGCCATGCGCCGGACTTCGTCGCCCAGTTGCAGGCGGCCTGCCCGGACGGCATCGACATCTTCCTCGAAGGCGTGCACGGCCATTGCATCGACACGGTGATGCCGTTGCTCAACGACGGCGCGCGGCTGCCGCTGTGCGGCATCATGGAAGGCGAGCTGTGGCCGATGGCGGCCGACCGTCTGCCGGCCTTCTTCAACGCCATCCTGATGCGGCGACTGGTGGTGCGCTCGTTCACCCATCGCGACATCATCCGCCTGCATCCGCAGTACCTGGTCGATCCCGCGTTCCTCAGTGAAATGGGTGCGTTGCTGAGGGGCGGGCAGCTGGGCTGGGACGAGCAGATCGTGGACGGTCTGGAACAGGCGCCGCTGGCACTGGAGAAACTGGCCTGCGGCGACAACCTTGGCAAGCTGATCGTGCGCGTGGCCTGACCCCTGCCGGACGTCACGGTGACGTCCGTCCGCGCACGCTGGTCCGAGGGACTTCATGCCGGCGCGCGTCGCGGTGGCCACGCCTAGAGTCGCAGGCCCGTCACTGCCCGAAGCGGTTCCGCCATGTCCGTTCCATCGTGTACCGCTGTCGCTGCCTGCGTCCTGCTGGCGGCGACGGCCCCCATCGCGCGGGCGCAGATGCCCGATCCGTCCATCTTCGCGCAGGCGGCCAACGTGTCCCGCCTCAGCGATTCCGACGCGACCTGCGAACAGCTGTTTGCCGAAGCCGAATGGCTGGGCGCCCGCATCGCCGCCTTGCCCAAGGCGGCCGATCCCATGGAGCTGGCGCGCCAGTCCACCGAAGACATGCGCCAGGCGCAGAAGAAGATGATGGGCGGCCAGCGCGCGCGCAGTTTCGGCAGCGCCCTGCTGGGCCTGGTGCCGGGTGCCGGCATGGCCGCTGGTGCGCTGTCGTCCTTGGGCGGCCGGCCGAACACCGATGCCATGTACGATGCGATGGACAGGACCATGCAGGCGCAGCAGGAAAGCATGGCGACGATGGCGCAGCAGGCGCAGCTGCATGGCCGTCGCGAACACGTCACCGACCTGTTCCTCACGCGGTCCTGCAAAGTATCGACGCTCGACCGCGCCGAGGTGGCGCGTGCCACCGCCGGCTTCGAGGCCGCTGCGCCGCCCCCCGCCGATGCGTTCGCCACGCCGTGACGGACGCGTGCGCCGTCAACCCGGTCCGTTGCGCTCCGCTTCGCGCTGCAGGCGGATCTGCGCGTCCACCGCAGCGATGGCGGTCATGTTGATGACACGTCGCGGCGTGGCGCTGGTGGTCAGGATGTGCACCGGCTTGGAGATGCCCATCAGGATCGGACCGATCGCCACGCCGTCGGTCACCACGCGCACCATGTTGTAGGCGATGTTGGCGGCGTCCAGATTCGGCAGCACGAACAGGTTGGCGCGGCCGGTCAGCGTGCTGCCCGGCATGATGCGGTTGCGCAGCACCTCGTCCCACGCGGTGTCGCCCTGCATCTCGCCGTCGACGTTGAGGTCCGGCTTGCGCTTCAGCAACAGCTCGCGGACCTTGCGCATCTTGATCGAACCCGGCGTTTCGTGGCTGCCGAAGTTGGAGTGCGACAGCAGCGCGATGCGCGGCTCGATGCCGAACAGCTTCAGGCGGTACGCCGCCTGCAGCGTGGCCTCGGCGATCTGCTCGGCGGTCGGGTCGTCCTGCACATGCGTGTCGAGGAAGAAGTACGCGCCCTGGTGGTTGATCACGCCGGTCATGGCCGAGGTCGACTGCACGCCCGGGTCGAGCGGGATCATGCTGCGCACGTAGCCCAGCTTCTTGTGGAAGCGACCGACGATGCCGGTGATCATGGCATCGGCTTCGCCGCGCGCCACCATCACCGCCGCGATCAGCGTGGGCCGCGAGCGCATCAGGTTCTTCGCCGCCGACGGCGTCACGCCACGGCGCGAGGTCAGCGCGTGGTAGTGCTGCCAGTAGTCGTTGAAGCGCGGGTCGTCGTCCTGGTTGGTGATCTCGAAATCGACGCCGGCGCGCATGCGCAGGCTCAGGCGCTGGATGCGCGCCTCGATCACGTCCGGACGACCGATCAGGATCGGGAACGCCAGGCCTTCGTCGATCACCGTCTGCACCGCGCGCAGCACGGTCTCTTCCTCGCCCTCCGCGTAGACCACGCGCTTCTTGTCGGCGCGCGCGCGGTCGTAGACCGGCTTCATCATCAGGCTGGTGCGGTAGACGAACTGGCCCAGCTTCTCGCGGTAGGCCCACATGTCGGCGATCGGGCGCAGCGCGACACCACTGTCCATCGCCGCCTGCGCCACCGCCGCCGCCACTTCCACCAGCAGGCGCGGATCGAACGGGCGCGGGATCAGGTATTCGGGACCGAAGCAGGGCACGTCGTCGCCATAGGCGCTGCCCAGGTCGGACGCCTCGCGCCGCGCCAGCTTGGCGATGGCATGCACGCAGGCGACCTTCATCGCCTCATTGATCACCGTCGCGCCCACGTCCAGCGCACCGCGGAAGATGTACGGGAAGCAGAGCGCGTTGTTGACCTGGTTCGGGTAGTCGCTGCGACCGGTGCCGATGATGACGTCCGGGCGCACGGCCTTGGCGTCGGCCGGCGAGATCTCGGGATTCGGGTTGGCCAGCGCCAGGATGACGGGCTTGTCCGCCATCGTCGCGACCATCTCCGGCTTCAGGATGCCGCCGGCCGACAGGCCCAGGAAGATGTCCGCGCCCGCGACGATCTCGGCCAGCGAGCGCTTGTCGGTGTCGCGCGCATACCGCGCCTTGTCCGGGTCCAGGTGCGGACGACCGGTGTAGATCACGCCGTCGCGGTCGAAGGCCAGGATGTTCTCCGGCTTCAGGCCCAGCGCGACCAGCATGTCCAGGCAGGCGATGCCGGCGGCGCCGGCGCCGCTGGTGGCCAGCTTCACATCGCCGATCTTCTTGCCGATCACTTCCAGCGCGTTGACCACCGCCGCACCGACGATGATCGCCGTGCCGTGCTGGTCGTCGTGGAACACCGGGATCTTCATCCGCTCGCGCAGCTTGCGCTCGACGATGAAGCACTCCGGCGCCTTGATGTCTTCCAGGTTGATGCCGCCGAAGGTCGGCTCCAGCGAGGCGATGATGTCGACCAGCTTGTCCGGGTCGGTCTCGTCGATCTCGATGTCGAACACGTCGATGCCGGCGAACTTCTGGAACAGCACGCCCTTGCCTTCCATCACCGGCTTGCCGGCCAGCGGGCCGATGTTGCCCAGGCCCAGCACGGCGGTGCCGTTGGTGACCACGGCCACCAGGTTGCCGCGCGCAGTCAGCTCGCTGGCGGTTTTCGGATCCTCGACGATCGCCTCGCAGGCGTAGGCCACGCCCGGCGAATACGCCAGCGCCAGGTCGCGCTGCGTCAGCATCGGCTTGGTGGGGGCGACCTTGATCTTGCCCGGCGGAGACAGGCGGTGGTATTCCAGCGCGGCCTGCTTGAAATCGTCGTTCGTCATTGCGGAAACGGTGCCTGTGATGAAGGCGGGGGAGCGGCGATTCTACCCCTTCCCCGCCGGGGCCGGACCCGGCCGGTTGCGGCGCTGCGTCATGCAACGGTCATGCGGCATGCGCTCAGGGCGCGATGAAACGGCAGGCATCGCGCGCCTGCGACACACGGCCGCAGGTGTCCGCGAATGCGCTGGTAGCGGGGCGTTTGCCGCTGTCCAGCCATTGTTCGAGCACCTGCAGTGCGCTGGCGTACGTCGCGTCCTGCAGGCGACTGTGGTCGCGCTCGTCGGTCAGCGCCTGCAGCAGCAGATCGCCGCGGCCGGCGGCGTCCACGGTGGCCTTGTAGGCCGCTTCCGCCTCGTACGACACGGTGGGATCGTGGCGCGCATGCACGGTGACGGTGGGCAGCACGATCAGGCCGGAAAGATCGGCGTCGTAGGCGAGCATGGCGACGGCGGCGGGATCGGCGGTGAAGCGCTCGACGCCGGCGTTGAGCGCCGCATCGTCGCGCGAGCCGCGATAGTGCGTCGTCGTGTTGTCGAATGGATTGCGGCCGCCGAGCCGCTTCTGCACCAGATCCTGGAAATGGAACGTGCCCCACGCCAGGTGCGCGACCAGCTGCTTCTCGGCCACGCCGGTGACGGCGAGGATGTCGCGCAGGTTCGCCGCCTGCGCAGGCGTACGCTTCGCCGCAGGTTGCTCGACACCGGTACAGGCATCGACGCGCTCGCGCAGGTCGTCACGCGTCATCCTGGCGCCGGCCGGCAGCCCTTGCCACAGCGGGTACTGCGTTTCGCCGGCGGCCGGATGGTTGCGGCAGTAGTACTGGTAGACCGCGCGCAGGTCGGCGCGGAAGCCGTAGCCGCGCGTGCCGCCGGTCAGCAGGCCGTTGGTGGTCAGCACACCGTCGTAGTTCGGGCGTCCGTCGATGTCGAGCGCGTACAGTTCGGCGGCCTTCGCCGCCACGTTGCCGCCCCAGGACTGGCCATGCAGCAAGGTGCGCTCCGGCCTGCCCCAGCGCGACCAGAACACGCGGCGGCTGACGTCCACGTCGGCCGCCGCCATGCGCACGCCATAGCCACCGCGGCGGTAGGTGCTGCCGATCCACGCATAGCCCCTGCGCACCATCACCGCGAAGCGGTCCAGGTCTTCCGCCGAATCGCCCGCTTCCGGCGCGCCCAGCCGCGGCCCGCCGTGCGCGTGCACGATGAGCCGGCGGTTCCATGTCTTCGGCATCGCGACCAGCACCCAGGCGCCGTTCGCATCGCGGGCCTCGTGGCAGTCGACCTGCGCGCCGACCGACGCGGGACAGGCGACCGGTGCGAACGTCGCGGCGCTGTCGGCCTCGGCCGCCCCGGCAGGCAGGGCGGCCGTGCCCAGCACGGCGAGTGCGGCAACGATCCAGCGGCGACTCATGCTTCGCATCGGGCCTGCGTCCTCCTCAGAACGAGCGGGCGATGTTGACGTACCAGTAGCGACCCCACGGATTGTGCAGCGAACCGCGGTAACCGCCATCGGCCAGCGACGGACCCTCGTCGGTCAGGTCGCGCACGCCCAGACGAACAGCCGTGCCATCGGGGAAGCGGTACTGGCCGTACAGGTTGTGGGTCAGGCGCTGCTCGACCACCCACGGGTTGCCGGAGATACCCAGCAGCTGCGGCTGTTCGAACGAGCTCATGTACTGCGCCGAGTACCCCACGCGCCACGCCGCCTTGTTCCACGTCAGCGAGCCGCTGGCGCGCCATTCCGGGCGCCCGTTCTGGCCGATCAACTGGGTGGAGTCGGGCAGCGGCGTCAGCGGATCGATGGTGCCCGCCGCGCGCGCGGCGTACAGCGCATTGACGATGTCGCCCGGATCGCGGGTGAATTCCAGCAGGCGGGTCGCGTTGAGGTTGACCGAGAACGAACCGAAGCGCGTGCGCCGCAGCGACCAGTCCACGCCGAAGTCCAGTCCGCCCGCGGTCTGCGGCTGCAGGTTGATGAAGCGGTCGTTGATGGCGACGACGCGACCCACCGGATCGATCCCGGTGCCCGCGAACGCGTCGATGTCTTCCTGCGTCGGCGCCTCGCGCACGACCAGCGGATTGCTGCCGCCACCCACGCGCGCCAGGTAATCCACCGTCAGCGCGGTCTGCGCGCCGAGCAGGCCGACGATCTGCTCCTGCTTGATCTTCCAGCGGTCGACGGTGAAGGTGAAGCTGCCAAAGCGCTCCGGAATGAAGGTCGGCTGGAACACCACGCCGAACGAGGTGTTGGTGCTCTCTTCCGGCTCCAGGTCCGGATTGCCGGCCACCAGCAGCGACGCGCCCGAGGTGCTCTGGCCGCATTCGCTGAACGAAGCGATGCGACCGGCACGCAGGTCGGCTTCGCAGCGGATGTGGTCCACGCCACTGGCCAGACGCGCGTACTGCGTCGCGTTGGTCTGCTCCAGGTTCGGCGCGCGGAAGCCTTCCGAGTACGAACCGCGCAGGCGCACGCCCTCCACCAGGTCCCACGCCAGCGCCACCTTGGGCTTGGCGACCGAGCCGAAGTCGGAGTAGTGCTCGTAGCGGCCGGCCAGCTGCATGTCGAGGCGATGCACCAGCGGAATGCCCATGTCTTCCGACACCAGCGGCACCGCGAACTCGACGTAGGCCGAACCGACGTTGCGCGAGCCGCGGGTGTCCGGATTCGGGCTGACCGCCGCGACGTTGCTGAGGTTGGTCTCGCCGGTGACCATGTCGGTGAAGGTGTAGGTGCCGTCGAGATTCGCATCGCGATCGTCGCGCTGCGTCTCGCGGCGTGCTTCCGCACCGAAGGCCATGCCGCCATTGCCGGCCGGCAGCGAGAACAGGTCGCCGCGGCTCATCTTGAAATCGGCCATCGTCAGCGTGGTACGCGACTCGCGCACCAGGTCGAACACGATGCCGTCGATGGCCGCCTGCGAACTCGGCGAGCAGTCGCCGTAGGTCGGCGTGGACACGCAGCCGCCACTGAACGGGTTGTAGGCGTCCGGCGTGGCCAGCGCCAGCTGCTGCTGCAGCTTCGTCATGTTGATGTTCGGCGAACGGTCCTCGGCCTCGGCCTCGGAGTACAGCAGCGCGGTTTCCCAGTTCCAGCCGTTCCACTCGCCACGCAGGCCGGCGAGGAAGCGCGCCTGGTAGTTCTCCACGCGCACGCGCTGGAAACCGGTGTCGACGTAGCGGTAGTTGCTCATCTGCACCGGCAGGCCGGCCACGGGCACGCCGGTCAGGCCAGGCAGGCGGTTCGGGTTCGGCGTGCCGTCGGGCAGCGTGGCGGCGCCGAACGGGTTCCAGTAGTTGGTCGCGGGAATCCACAGGCTGTTGAGGTTCACCACCGGCGGCTGCGTGGCTTCGCTGACCGCATGGTAGAAGCCGACCTCGCCGAACGCCTCGACGTTGTCGCTGACGTCGTAGTGGCCGGTCAGGAACAGGTTGATGCGCTCCACCGACGGCCGCACGCTGGTGCCGTGGCGCGTGTCGTAGCGCATCTCGCGGTTGGTGGTGTTGAAGTTGTGGTTGCCGCTGGCCAGGCAGAGATCATTGCCGAGGCTGACGCCGCAGCCGAAGCTCGACGGCTGGATGCGGAAGGCACCCGCGGTGTTCGTCACGGCGGTACCGTTGGACCGGATCACCGCACGCGGACCGACGGTGAGGCGTGCCCACGGCGTGTGCGACGAGCGGCCATCGAGCGCGGCCAGGCCGGCGAAGTCCGGATAGTCGGCCCACAGCGCGCGCAGGTCGTCGGTCGCGGTGAAGTCCTGGTCTTCCGCCATCAGTTCGGAGCGGTCGACGTAGTTGACGAAGGCCGACACGTTGCCACGGTCGAAGTTGCGGCCGGCGAACAGGTTCAACTCGAACTCGTTCATGCCGGTGCCTTCGGCGCCACCGTAGCGCGCGCTGGCGCTGACGCCGTCGAAGTCGGTCTGCAGCACGGTGTTCACCACGCCGGCCACCGCATCGGCACCGTAGATCGCGGCCGCGCCGTCGAGCAGGATCTCCATGCGGTCCAGGCCCGACACCGGGATCGCATTCGAATTGAAGCTCTGCACCGGCACCGTGCCCGTGTCGGACGTGCCCTGGCTGGTCGGATGCTGCACCAGCCGGCGCCCGTTGAGCAGCACCAGCGTGTTGCCGACACCCAACGAGCGCAGGTTGACCGAGTTGACGTCGCCGCGCGCGGCGTTGCTGGTCTGCGGATTGTTGGACGCATCGAACAGCACGTCGCCCATCTGCGGGATGGTGCGCATCAGTTCGTCGCCCGAGATCGCACCGGCGGCATCGATCTGTTCCGCACCGACCACCATCACCGGCAGCGCGTCGGTCGTGGACGCGCCCTGGATGTGCGAGCCGACCACGACCACCGCGTCGAGGTTGGTCGCTTCTTCGGTCGTGGCCGAAGGCGGTACGGGCTCGCCCGGCGGCGTGGTGTCCTGCGCCGCGGCGGCATGGATCACCGCCAGCAGGGCCAGCGTCAGGCTGCTGCGCAACGGGGCGCGGCGTGGGTTCAAGGCATGCATCGTTCAGTCCCTCCTCTGAAGACGTGGTTGGCCGGCGTCAGTCGGCCGTGAGTCGTGTCGGGTCGCCGGGGCCTGCGGCCGGATCCGGCGCGGCGGCGATCGGGGCGGACGGGCCACCCAGCGCGCGCGCCAGCGCGTCGCGGTCGAGCGCGTTCTCCCAGCGCGCGACCACGAGCGTGGCGACGGCGTTGCCGGTGAAATTGGTCAGCGAGCGGCACTCGCTCATGAAGCGGTCGATGCCGAGGATCAGCGCCATGCCGGCGACCGGCACTTCCGGCACCACCGCCAGCGTCGCGGCCAGCGTGATGAAGCCGGCGCCGGTGACACCGGCGGCGCCCTTCGAGCTCAGCATCGCCACCAGCAGCAGCATGATCTGGTGGCCCAGGCTCAGTTCGGTATTGGTGGCCTGCGCGATGAACAGCGCGGCCAGCGTCATGTAGATGTTGGTGCCGTCCAGGTTGAACGAGTAGCCGGTCGGCACGACCAGGCCGACGACAGACTTCGACGCGCCGGCGCGCTCCATCTTCTCCATCAGCGACGGCAGCGCGGACTCGGACGACGACGTGCCCAGCACCAGCAGCAGCTCCGCCTTCAGGTAGCGGATCAGGCGGAAGATCGAGAAGCCGCACCACCACGACACCAGGCCGAGCACGACGATCACGAACAGCAGCGACGTGATGTAGAACGAACCGACCAGCCATGCCAGGTTGACCAGCATGCCGACGCCGTACTTGCCGATGGTGAAGGCGATGGCGCCGAACGCACCGATCGGCGCGGCGCGCATCAGGATGTGCACCAGCCGGAACACCGGCGCGGTCAGCGCCTCCAGCAGGTTCAGCACCGGCCGGCCCTTCTCGCCGACCATCGCCAGCGACAGGCCGAACAGCACCGCCACGAACAGCACCTGCAGGATGTTGTCGCCCACCAGCGGGCTGACCAGCGTCTTCGGGATGATGTCCATCAGGAAGCCGACCAGCGACAGCTCGTGCGACTTCTGCACGTAGTCGTCGACCGCCGAGCGGTCCAGGTCGGCCGGATTGATGTTCATGCCGGCGCCGGGCTGCACCACGTGCGCGACGATCATGCCGATGACGAGCGCCAGCGTGGAGAAGAACAGGAAGTACGCCATCGCCTTGGCGAACACGCGGCCCACCGTGCGCAGGTGGGTCATGCCGGCGATGCCGGTGACGATGGTCAGGAAGATCACCGGCGCGATGATCATCTTCACCAGCTTGATGAAGGCATCACCCAGCGGCTTCATCGATTCGGCCAGCGCCGGCTCGAAATGCCCCAGCAGCGCGCCCAGCACGATGGCCACGATCACCTGGAAATACAGCTGTCGGTACAGCGGCTGCTTCGGCGGCGGCACGAACGGGGTATCGGCCAGTTGCATGGCAGGGCTCCGGGACGGATGGCGTCGCCCGCGGGATCGGGGCCGGCATGTTGTACCCCCGCAACGCCGCCGCACCGATAACCTATTGGTACTAGCCCGCCCCGATGCTGCGCCGCACCTTTAGACTGCAGCCCATGCTGCGTGCCCGCCGCCACCGCCAGATCCTGTCCGTCGTGCTGGCGATCCTCGGCGGCGCGGCGCTGGTCATGACGCTGGCCTACCACTGGGCCGGTGCGCGGGCGCAACGCACGGAAACCGCGCAGCTGGACCGCCAGCTGGACCTGCACGCGCAGGCGCTGCAGCAGCGCATCGACCGCTACCGCACGCTGCCGCAGGTGCTGGCGCAGGACCCGGACCTGCGCGCCGCGCTGGTCTCCCAGGTCGACGATGCGCGCCGCAACGCACTGAACCAGCGTCTGGAAGACGCCAACAGCGTCACCCGCTCGTCGACGCTGACCCTGATCGACCGCCGCGGCATCGCGCTGGCCGCCAGCAACTGGCGCGAACCCACCAGCAACGTCGGCGAGGACTACAGCTTTCGCCCCTACGTGAAGCAGGCGCTGCGCGACGGCCAGGGACAGTTCTACGGCATCGGCCTGACCACCGGCGAGCCCGGCTACTTCCTCTCGCAGGCGATCACCGGCGACGGTGGCACGGTCATCGGGCTGATCGTCATCAAGATCGAGCTGGACGCGCTGGAGCAGGAATGGCTGCAGACGCCGGACATCGTGCTGGTCAGCGATGCGCACGGCGTGGTCTTCCTCGCCAGCCAGGACGCCTGGCGCTACCGCACGCTGCGGACCTTGACCGCCGCCGACCGCCGCGAGCTGACCGCGACGCGCCAGTACGCGCGGCAGACGCTGACCGCGCTGCGATGGGAGGACCTGTCGGCCTCCGGCGACGGCGCGCACCGCGTGCAGATGCGCGATCCGGCGCTGGCCGGCACCCTGCTGTGGCAGTCGATGGCGCTGCCCGAGGAAGACTGGCAGCTGCACCTGCTGCACGACGCCTCGGCGATCACCGCCGCCGGCCGCAGCGCCGCGCTCGCCGCCGGCGGCGGCTGGCTGGCGCTGGCGTTCCTGGCGCTGTTCGTGCAGCAGCGCCGACGCACCGCGCTGCTGCAACGGCGCAGCCGCGAGGAACTGGAAGCCGTGCTGCAGCAGCACGCGCAGGAACTGCGCACCGCGCAGGACGGCATCGTCGAGGCGGCGCGCTCGGCCGACGCCGGCCTGAGTCGCAGCCTCGAGCACCTGCCGCAGGGCGTGGTCATCATCGACGCCGATCTGCGGCTGGTGGCGTGGAATTCGCGCTACATGGAGCTGTTCCGCTTCCCGCCCGACCTGATCCACGTCGGCCGGCCGATCGAGGACGTGTTCCGCCACAACGCGCGCCGTGGCCTGCTCGGTCCCGGCCCGGTGGAAGAGGCGATCCAGCGCCGGCTCGAGCACCTGCGCAGCGGCAAGCCGCACATGCGCGAGAGCGAGAAGGACGACGGCGTGGTGCTGGAGATCCGCGGCAATCCGCTGCCGGACGGCGGCTTCGTCACCAGCTACGCCGACATCACCAGCTACAAGCACGCCGCCCGCGACCTGCGTTCGCTGGCCGACGCGCTGGAACACCGCGTGGAGGAGCGCACGCGCGCGCTCGCCGATGCCACCCTGGCGGCGGAGAACGCCAACCGCTACAAGACCCGCTTCGTCGCCTCGGCGGTGCACGACCTGCTGCAACCGCTGAACGCGGCGCGCATGTTCGTGTCCGCGCTGCGCGGGCGCCTGCACGAGGACGAGGCGCGCCGCATCGCCGACCACGTCGACAACGCGCTGGCCGCGCAGGACGCCATCCTCAACAGCCTGCTCGATATCGCCCGGCTGGAATCCGGCGCACTGCCCACGCGCGTGCGCGACTTCGCGCTGGCGCCGCTGCTCGAGGCGCTGGCACGCGAGTTCGGCATGGCCGCAACGGAACGCGGGCTGGTGCTGGACAGTGTGCGCACGCGCGCCGTCGTGCGCAGCGACGAAGCGCTGCTGCGGCGGATCCTGCAGAACTTCCTGTCCAACGCGATCCGCTACACGCCGCGCGGGCGCGTGCTGCTCGGCGTGCGCCGCACCGGCGATGGCGTGCGCATCGAGGTGCACGACCAGGGGCCGGGTATTCCCGACAGCCTGCAGACCGAGATCTTCGAGGAGTTCCGCCGCCTCAACGACGGCGTCGCCAGCGACCGTGGTGCCGGGCTCGGCCTGGCCATCGTGGAGCGCATCGGCCGCCTGCTCGGCCACCGCATCGGCCTGCGCTCGCAGCTGGGGCGCGGCAGCGTGTTCTGGGTGGAACTGCCGCGCGGGGCCGCCGACGCGCTCGTTGCCGACAGCCCGGCGGTGCTGGCCGACGTCGACGACGGCTCGCCGCTGCGTGGACGTCGCGTGTGGTGCGTGGACGACGATCCGCGCGTCTGCGAGGCCACGCGCGCGCTGTTGCAGCGCTGGGAATGCGACGTCGGGCTGGCGGCCGGACCGGACGAGGCGATGGCGGCGGCCGCGCCGGGCCAGCCACCCGATCTGCTGCTGCTCGACGTCCGCCTGGGCGACACCGACGGACCGACGCTCTACGCCCATCTGTGCGAACGCTGGGGCAGCGCGCCGCCGGTGATTCTGGTCACCGCCGAGCGCGACGACGCATTTCGGGCGCTGGCGCTGGAACGCGGCTGGGGCTTCCTGGCCAAGCCGGTCAAACCCGCGGCGCTGCGCGCACTGATGACCCAGCTCCACGTACGCCGCGCGCGCTGAGGACCGACCCGATGCCGATCCGATGCTGACCTACGTCATTCCCGTCCTCGCCATCGTGCTGCTCGGTGCCGCGCTGCGGCGGATGCGGCGCGTGCCCGAGGGGCTGTTCCCGGCGATGGAGTGGTTTTCCTTCTACGTGGCGTTCCCGGCGCTGCTGTTCGTCGGCGCGGCACGGTTGAAGCTGTCTGCCACCGATGCCCTCGACCTGTCGCTGGCCGCGCTGCTGCCCACCCTGTTGCTGACCGGCATCGTGCTGCTGGCGTTGCGGTTCGCATCGCGCCTGCCCGACCCCAGCCGCTCCTCCGTCGTGCAGGGCTCGGTGCGTCCGAGCAGCTACTTCGGCCTGGCGGTGGCGGCGCTGCTGTTCCCGCCCGAGACCACCGCGATGGTGATGCTGGCGCTGGCGATCTGCCTGCCGGCGGTGAACGTCATCGCCGTCGTCGCGCTGGCGGTGTGGGGCAGCGGCGATGCCAGCGCGCGCGGCATTGCGCTGGCGCTGGCGCGCAACCCCATCATCCTGTCGACGCTGGCCGGCCTGCTGTTCAACCTGAGCGGGCTGCCGCTGCCGGTGCCGCTGGCTGCCACGCTCGACATCCTCGCCGACGCGGCGCTGGCGCTCGGCCTGCTGTGCGTGGGCGGCGGCCTGCAGTTCAGCCGCGACCACGTCCGTCCGCTGCTGCTCGGCGCGACGTCCGCACTGAAGCTGCTCGCCTTGCCGCTGCTCGCGGTGCTCATCTGCCGCTGGCTCGGCGCGAGCAAGCCGGTGACGGTGGCGGCCTGCTTCTACGCCGCACTGCCGACCGCATCGAACGCCTACATCATGGCGCGGCAGATGGGCGGGGACGCGCCGTTGATGGCGTCGCTGGTGACCTGGCAGACGCTGTTCGCCGCGGCGACGGTACCGCTGGCGATGCAGCTGCCGGCCTGGCTGGGCTGAGTCACTCGACCGGCGGACCTTCCGGTTCGAGCGATTTCACCAGCACCGCCGCCTGCGTGCGGCTGTGGCATTCCAGCTTCTTCAGGATCGCGGTGACATGCACCTTCACCGTGTTCTCGGCCAGGCCGAGTTCGTGCGCGATCTGCTTGTTGAGCAGGCCGTCGGCCAGGCACAGCAGCACGCGGAACTGCTGCGGCGTCAGCTGCGCCAGACGTGCGGCGAGCGCGGCATCCTGTTCGGAACGTTCGACGGTCAGCGGCGGAAACCATGCCCCGCCGTCCAGCACCGCCGTCACCGCCTCGCCGATGGTCTCGGCCGGCGACGACTTGGGAATGAAGCCAGCCGCACCGAACTGCTGCGCGCGGCGGATCACCCGCGGATGCTCGTTCGAGGAGATCACCACCACCGGCACCTCGGGATGCTCGCCACGCACATGCAGCAGCGCCGAGAAACCGTGCGCGCCGGGCATGGTCAGGTCCAGCAGCACCAGGTCGGTATCCGGGCGTGCATCCAGCGCCTGCCCGAGGCTGGCGGCACTGGCGGCCTCGGCCACCGTGGCGCCGGGCAGCGCACCGCGCAGCGCATGGATCACCGCATTGCGGAACAGCGGATGGTCGTCGGCAACGAGGATGGAAGGCGAACTCATGCGCCCAGTGTGCCACCACCCGCGCACGCGTCGCGTACCACTTTGTGGCTAGGCGTCCGCCGACAGCTTGTCCAAGCGGATCCGGTTGGCGAACAGCGAGAACGCCAGCATGCCGGCCAGGCCGTTGGCACGGCTGACCCAGCTCGGCAGCCAGCGCGGCGGCGCCAGCACGCCGCTGTCGAACAGCGGCTCGAACAGCACCACGTCCTCCAGCGTCATCTTGCCGGCGAACAGGCGGCGGCACAGGCGCAGCCGGTCCTGCTGCAGCGAGCGGCGGAAGAAGGTGTGCACGCCGATCAGGCCACGCAGGTACACCGTGTCCTTGGTGAACGCCGCGCCGCCCGTGGTGGGCACGCCGCGGAACACGCGCTGCGCCGAGGAGAAACTTTCCGCCGGATTCTGGCCCGCGTCGGTGAAATAGCGGAACACCTCGATGAAGTCCGCACCGGCCAGCGCCATCGCGACGGCTTCGATGCGCAGGCTGATGCGCTTCATCCGTTCGATGTCGATGCTGCCGGTGATCTGCTCCGCGAACGTGGCCAACCCCTCCTGCGTGGCGGTGACGCGCGGCGACGCCAGCGACAGGCTCGGCAGCACCGCCTGCTCACGGCCGTTCAAGGCTGTCAGCGAATGCACCAGCGCCTCATGCTGCAGCAGCTGCCGCCGGTCGTAGTCGCTGAACGCCGCGCCCTGGCGCAGGCGGATACGGGTGGCACCCGCCGCCGCCTTGGCGATCAGCAGGGGATCCAGTTCCACCGTGATCACGCGGCCGTCGAAGAAGTCGTCCAGGTCCGACTGCAACTGCAGTTGCAGCGCGGTGGCCGACACCGGTACCTGCTCCTCGGGCGACAGCAGTTCATGGTCCAGTTCGTTGGCGATGGCGATGAAGTGGCCGGCCGCATCGCGCGTGGTCGGCCCGTCGCCCGGCAGGCACGCTTCCGGCGTGCCGAACAGCGCGATCGAATGCGTGGTCACCGCCGTCGTGCCCAGCGATTCCAGCAGTTGCGCGGCGATGTCCCAACTGTGCACCGATTCGCGCAGGTAACGGCCGAGCGGATGCGTTTCGTCGGCGGCAGCGGCGATGGCGGCGAACTCGCGACGTGCTTCGCCGAAGTCCAGCCGTGGATAGTCGATCACCGGCAACTGCGGCTGCCCGCGCGCCGCGCCGTCGAGGAATGGCGCCTGCACGTCGGCCGGCCAGCTGGCCAGGCTCAGCAGCTTGACGCCGCGCGCGGCCTTGACCAGGCGCGCGTCGAGCGCGGCGTGATGGGCGATGTCGGGCTGCATGCGGATCCTCCGTACGCCACTGTAGCCCACGCAGCCCACTACTCGACTATGCTCGGGGTTCTTCAACAGTTGCGGGGGCAGCATGCTGGAGCTCGATGCGGTGCAGACCCTGGCCTTCGCCGGCCTGGCGCTCTTCCTCGGCTATGCGCTGTGCCGCGTGGTCCCGCTGTTCTCGAAGTACAACCTGCCGGCGCCGGTGATCGGCGGCCTGGTGGTCGCACTGGCGGTGCTGGTCGCGCGCCAGCACGAAGTGACCCTGTTCACCCTCGACACCAGCCTGCAGACGCCGCTGATGATCGCCTTCTTCACCACCATCGGCGTCAACGCCAGCGTGGCGTTGCTGAAGCTGAGCGGGCGCCAGGTGGTGATCTTCCTGCTGCTGGCCAGCGGCTTCGCCATCGTGCAGAACCTGCTGGGCATGGCGGTGGCGATGGGCTTCGGCCTGCATCCGCTGTTCGGCGTGCTGGCCGGTTCCACCACGCTGACCGGCGGTCCTGCAACGGGTCTGGCGTTCGCGCCGCTGTTCGAGCAGGCCGGCGTCACCGGTGCCGAATCGATCGCGGTCGCCTCGGCGATGGCGGGGATCGTCTGCGGCGGCCTGCTGGGCGGACCGGTGGCCACGGTGCTGATCCGGCGCCACAAACTCTACGGCGGCGTGCGCCTGGGAAAGCCCGATGAATCCGCCGCCGAACCGACCGGCGCGCGCGACACGCCTGATTTCGCCACGCGCGAATCCGCGGCGCTGAAGAGCATCGTGGTGATCCTGGTGGCGATGTGGGCCGGTGCCGGCGTCAGTGCGGGCCTGTCCGCTGCGGGGCTCACGCTGCCGGCCTATGTGGGCGCGATGATGGTCGGCGCGCTGATCCGCTACATCGACGACCGCACCGGCTGGATCGGCCTGCCGGTGGCGACGACGGACCTGATCGGCAACGTGTGCCTGGCGCTGTTCCTGGCGGTGGCGCTGATGAATCTCAAGCTGTGGGAACTGGCCGGCCTGGCCGCGCCGCTGCTGGTCAACCTGGGCCTGCAGGTGGCGCTGGTCGCGCTGTTCTGCGTCGTGGTGTTCCGCGTGATGGGCCGCGACTACGACGCCGCGGTGATGGGCGGCGGCTTCATCGGCTTCATGCTCGGCACCACCGCGAACGCGATGGCGGTGATGCGCACCCTGGTCGAACGCTACGGCATGGCGCCGCGCGCCTTCCTCGTCGCCCCGCTGGTCGGCGCGTTCTTCATCGACTTCACCAACGCGCTGATCATCACCGGGTTCATCAATCTCTGGGATTGAGGCCTAAATCCTCTTGCGGGCGGTCGACACGCCTCGCTATCGTGGCTCGCCCGCGGGGTGCGGGCCTACTGGAAGGGGATTCCATGTCGATGTCATCCGGGCGCCTGCGCGCCCTGTTCCTGGTGCCGGCGCTTCTGTTACTCGGCGCTTGCGCGACCAGCCGCAGTTACGTGCAGCTCGCAGTACCGTCATCCGGTAGCCACGTCGCCACCGAGGGCAAGGTCGCCGTCATCGATGCCGTCGTCGATGAGCGCACGTTCGAAGAGAACCCGCGTGACCCTAGCATTCCCTCGCTGAAGAAAGGCGCGTCCTACGCGCTGGATGCGGAAGGGCGTCTGCAGGCCATCGCACGCAAGCGCAATGGCTACGGCAAGGCCATCGGCGATATCCAGCTGACGCCGCCGCAGAGCGTCTCCACCATCGTCCGCGACCTGGTGGCCGACGGCCTGCGCCAGCGCGGCTATCGCGTGCTGGCGGCCGGCGAATCCGCGCCTGCGGACGCGTTGCGCGTGAAGGTCGGCATCCAGGAGTTCTGGGCCTGGCTGACGCCCGGCTTCTGGGTCGTCTCGATGGAGTCGAAGATCAAGACCACGATGGCCTTCGAAGGCAGCAGCGTGCGAAGCGCCGGCGCGGCGGGTTACGGCAAGAAGACCGCGCCTACAGGCCGCGAGGACAACTGGAAGCAGGCCTACGACCGCGCGTTCGAGGATTACCTGCAGCAACAGAAAAAGGCGTTCGACGACGCCGGACTGTAAGTCGTGCGAGGCGCGCCGGACGGCGCGCCTCAACGCTTCCCGTACTTGTCCGTCAGCCGCTTGTTCAGCGCCTTGTTCTGCACCTTGGCATTCGCCTTGTCGGCCAGGCGCGAGGCCAGCTTGTCGGCGGCGGCGGCGACCTCGTCGCGCAGCTTGAGGTAGTTGAGGAAGCGGCCTTCGTCCAGTTCCTCGCGCTCGATCGCCGCGCGCACCGCGCAGCCGGGCTCGCGATCGTGCGAGCAGTCGCGGAACTTGCACTGCTCGGCCAGCGCTTCGATGTCGGCGAAACCGCCATCGGCCAGGTCTTCCTCGCCGGTCGGCTTCAGCTCGCGCATGCCGGGCGTGTCGATCAGGCATGCTCCAGCCGGCAACGGAATCAGCGCGCGGAACGTCGTTGTATGGCGGCCGCGCGAATCGCTCTCGCGCACTTCTCCGGTCTTCATGCGCTCGTCGCCGAGCAGCGTGTTGGTCAGCGTCGACTTGCCCGCGCCCGACGAGCCGACCAGCACCACGGTATGGCCCAGCTCCAGCCACGGCGCCAGCTGCGCGACGCTCTGCGGATCCTTCGCGTTGACGGTGAACACCGGCACGCCCTGCGCGGTGAGGTCGGCCAGCACCTCGACCGCGTCGTCGGCGTACTCGGTGCGGTCGGCCTTGGTCAGCACCACCACCGGCTGTGCGCCACCGCCACCGACCAGCAGCAGGTAGCGCTCGATGCGGCGCGGATTGAAGTCGGCATCCAGGCCGCAGACGATGAACACCGTATCGATGTTCGCCGCGATCACCTGCTGGTGGTAATGCTCGCCGGCGGCGCCGCGCTTGATGCCGGTGTGGCGCGGCAGCAGCGCGACGATGCGCGGACGCTTCGACGTCGCGTCTTCCAGCAGCACCCAGTCGCCGACCGCGGGGCGCTCATGGGCGGGAAAGCGCGGGCGCTGCCACTCCGGCAGCGATTCGGCCCTCACCCCGTCGCCGGGGGCATCGGCCACCACGTAGCCGGAGCGGTGCTGCTCGCTGACCCGCGCCGGGGTGGCGGTCGGGTGTGCGGCCATCGCCTCGCGCCATACGGGGTCCGTCGGCTCGCCCGTGTACGGCCAGCCGATGGCGCGCAGAAGGGTGACGTCGGACACGCGGGGAGCAGGGGTTTCGGGCATGGCGCGCATTCTAGACGTGGGCTGAAGCCGGCGGGGCCGGGCAGGCTAAATATCCGTTAAGCTGGCCGCCCTCCCTTATTTCGCCTACCCGCGGTCGCCGCCATGTCCACCCCGCCCGTCAAACCGCTCGCCACGCGCGAACGCCTGTCCGAAGTCCGCTACGAGATCCGGGGCGAACTGGCACGGCGAGCCCGGGAGCTGGAGGCGCAGGGGCAGAAGCTGATCAAGCTCAACATCGGCAACCCGGGCGCGTTCGGTTTCCGCGCGCCGGAACACCTGCAGCGCGCGATCGCCGACGACATGGGCCGCACCGATCCGTACACGCACCAGCAGGGCCTGCCCTCGGCGCGCGACGCGATCGCCGCGGCGTACGCCAGACGCGGTACGCCGGACGCGCATCCGGACCGCGTGTTCGTCGGCAACGGCGTGTCGGAACTGATCGACCTGTCGCTGCGCGCGCTGCTCAATCCTGGCGACGAAGTGCTGGTGCCGTCGCCCGACTACCCGCTGTGGTCGGCCGCCACCATCCTCAACGACGGCCGCCCGGTGTACTACCGCTGCGATCCGGACAACGACTTCCTGCCCGATCCGAACGAGATCGAACAGCTGATCAGCTCGCGCACCCGCGCCATCGTGCTGATCAACCCGAACAACCCGACCGGCGCGACCTATCCGCGCGAGCTGCTGGAGCGCATCGTCGCCATCGCGGCGAAGCACCGCCTGCTGCTGATGGTCGACGAGATCTACGACCAAGTGCTGTACGACGGCGCGACCTTCGTGCCGGTGGCACCGCTGGCCGGCGACGTGCCGTGCATCACCTTCAGCGGCCTGAGCAAGGTGCACCGCGCCTGCGGCTGGCGCGTGGGCTGGGGCGTGGTGTCCGGCCACGGCGACGTGGTGCGCGACTTCCTGCATGCGATGGACCTGCTCAGCGCGCTGCGCCTGTGCGCCAACGTGCCGGGCCAGTACGCCATCGACGCGGCGGTCAACGGCCCCGACACCATCAGCGCACTGTGCGCACCCGGCGGCCGCCTGTATGAAACCCGCCGCGCAGTGATCGAGGCCTGCGAAGCGAGCACGCACCTGGAGCTGGTGAACCCGGCCGGCGCGCTGTACGCGTTCCCGGCGGTGGTCGGCGACGCGGCGAAGAACTTCGACGACCACGCGTTCGCGCTGGAACTGATGGAAACCGAAGGCGTGCTGGTCGTCCCGGGCTCCAGCTTCAACGTGCCCTACCGCCACCACTTCCGTGTCACCCTGCTGCCGGAAGCGGCCACGATGCGCGACGTCTTCGCCCGCATCGACCGCGCCCTGTCGCGCCGCGCCGAAGCAGCCACCAAGGTGGTGCCGATCAAGGGCAAGCCGCGGCCGGCGGCGGCGTAGGCGCACATCGACGGGCGGATCATTGCGCCTCACCTGGTTACTGCCGCTCTTCCTGTTGACGTCCCCGGTATCCGCGGATGTGCGCCGACCGCTGTCGCCACTGACCTCCGAGATCGTCGCAGCATCGGACGTCCCGCTGCCCGATTGCGGTATTGCTGGCACTCCGGGCGAGCTTGAGGCCGCACGCTCGTGCGTCGACGCCGCTGTGCGGAACAGCCGGCCTTTCGTTATCCAGTTCCGCATGGAAGGCATCGACTCGGTGGTCTGGCAGGCGGCCATCCAGCTTCCCTCGGGTCGGAGGATGCTGCTCCAGCACGACAGCTTCGGCGAAGGTCGCATCACCCGGGAGACGTGCTAGACCTTTTCCTTCACGGATACGCTACTCCCCATTGGGTGTGAGCACTGACGGCTCGATGCATCCCACGGTCATGCAAGCCGGTGTCACTGCATCCCGTGGGAGCGACGTAAGTCGCGAACAGGTGTCATCGGGGCGGCCCATCGCGACTTACGTCGCTCCCACGAGCAGGGTTCGTCGCTCCTACAGAAGGCGGGAAGGGCGCATCATGTCGCCATGACGACCACCACACGCCTGCACACCACCGCCCTCACCACCGAGCTGCGCTATCTCGCACTCGGCGACTCCTACACCATCGGCGAAGCGGTGGACGACGCCGGCCGCTGGCCGATGCAGCTGGCGCGGCTGTTGCGCATGGAAGGCATCCTGCTCAGCGATCCACGCATCATCGCCACCACCGGCTGGACCACCGACGAACTCGATGCCGCGATCACCGCCGCCGAACCACTGGGCGAACACGACTTCGTCACCCTGCTGATCGGGGTGAACAACCAGTACCGCGGCCGCGACGTGGAGGAGTACCGCACCCAGTTCGCCGCGCTGCTGTGGCGTGCGATCGGCTTCGCCCGCAACCGTCCCGACCGCGTGCTGGTGCTGTCGATCCCCGACTGGAGCGTCACTCCGTTCGCCGCCCAGTCCGGCCGCGAACTCGCGCAGATCGCGCGCGAACTGGATGCCTACAACCTCGCCGCGCGCGAAGTCTGTGCGCAGCGCGGCGTCGCCTTCGTCGACATCACCCCGGTCAGCCGTGCGCGTGGTGCGGAACCCGCGATGCTCGCCGACGACGGCCTGCATCCGTCCGCCACGATGTACACCGAGTGGACGCGGCTGGCGTTCCCCGTCGCGCATCATTTGCTCGCTTGAGCCCCTCTCCCACCGGCGACCGTAGGAAGTCCCTGTGAGAGAGAGAGATTGGGGTGAGGGTCCGGCGACACCATCGGCGGTGGGCCACCCGATGCCGCCGCACCCTCATCCGGCGCTGCGCGCCACCTTCTCCCGGAGGGAGAAGGATTAGGGACCACGGGCTGCGCGATCGCCCACGTAGCGTGCGCCATGCGCACGGCGCGGGGATCCATCGCTAACGCATGGACTTTCACCGCGCCATGACCGCCGCGCGTGAACCCGTCATCGCGGGTCGTGCGCAGGGCGCACGCTACGCGGCCGCAATGTCCGTCATGGGTACCGGATCCGGTTCCGGCAACACGGTGCGATAGCCCTGCGCCTCCAGCCACGCCAGCAGCTGCGCCAGGATCGCCACGTTGTGCCCGTGCTTCGCGCCTTCATGCAGCAGCACGATGGCGCCGGGCGCGATGTCGCGGGTGATGCGCGCCAGCACCTGGTGCGGCTGGCAGTCGACACCGTCAAAGCCACGCGCGCTCCATGCCACCCGGGTCAGTCCGTGGCGCTTCAGCGACAGGCCGACGAAGGGATTGGTCATGCCCACCACGCTGCGGTACCAGCGCGGGGTGTCGCCGGTGATGGCGGTCAGGATGGACTGGTTGCGGCCGATCTCGTCTTCCAGCGCGCCGGGACCCAGGCGCCAGAAGCGCGTGTCCGGATGGGTGGCACTGTGGTTGCCGATGCCGTGACCACGGTCGCGGATGGCCTGCACGACCCCCGGCTGCGCCAGCGCGCGCTCGCCCACGAGGAAGAACGTCGCCTTCGCCCCATGACGGTCCAGCAGGTCCAGCATCGCGGGCGTGTCGGCCGACGGGCCATCGTCGATGGTCAGCCAGACCACGCGTTCAGCGGTGGGCAACCGCGACAGCGCCGGGCAGAACACGGCGGCGCGCGGGTACAGCGTGGCCCAGACCACCAGCAGGTGGGTGGCCGCCATCACCGGCAGGCCCAGGGCCCAGCCATACCGCCACCACAGCCAGGCCACGCCCACTTGCGACAGCGCCAGCAGGCCCAATATCAGTCCGGGACGGCGCGGCGGACGATGCAGTGTTCCTGTCGTGCTCATGCCCCATGATGCCATGGGGCGTAAAATTCCCCTCCCGCTTACCGGTAGCCGTCCATGTCCCTCGACCCCGCCCTGCGCTCGCGCATCGAATCCCTCCTGCAGTCCAACCGCGTGGTGCTCTTCATGAAGGGCCAGCCGACCATGCCGCAGTGCGGCTTCTCGGCGAAGGCGGTGGGCGCGCTGTCGGCGCTGGGCGTGGACTACGCGCACGTCAACGTGCTGGCCGACCAGGAGATCCGCGAGGGCATCAAGGTCTACGGCGACTGGCCGACCATCCCGCAGCTGTACATCGACGGCGAGCTGGTCGGCGGCAGCGACATCATCGAGCAGATGACCAACTCCGGCGAACTGGCCACCGTGCTGGGCCTGCAGGCCCCCGACCGCACGCCGCCGGCGATCACCATCACCTCTGCCGCCGCCGAGATGCTGCAGAATGCCGTGGCCGACGCTGGCCCGGGCGCGTCGCTGGCGCTGTCGATCAACGCGCAGTTCCAGCCGAACTTCCAGCTGGCGCAGTTCGACGCCAACGCCATCGCCAGCGAATCCAACGGCGTGCGCGTGCAGTTCGACCTGGCCAGCGCGCGGCGCGCGGACGGCATCACCATCGACTGGGTGGACGACATCCGCGGCAAGGGCCTGGCCATCGACAACCCCAACGCGCCGAAGCCGGTGCAGGCGCTGTCGCCGATCGACGCGGACGCCAAGGCCCGCGCCGGCGAGGTGCTGATCGTCGACGTGCGCCCGGGCGACGAGCGCGCCATCACCTCGGTGAAGCTGCCCTTCAAGACCTTCGACGGCGCCGGCCGCGCCGAGCTGGAAGCGCTGCCGAAGGACACCGCGCTGGCCTTCCTGTGCCGCAGCGGCGGTCGCAGCCAGCAGGCGGCGGAAGAATTCCGCGCGCTCGGCTTCTCGAACGTCCACAACATCACCGGCGGCATCAATGCCTGGGCCGACGATGTGGATGGCACGATCAGCAAGTACTGATCATCCGGGGCGTCACCGGCGATCCAAAGGAAGCGGGCTGCGGCCCGCTTTCTTTTTGCGCGATGAGTGAGGCCGGCGTTCCGTAGGGCGGGCCCTGGCCCGCCATTGCGATGTGTCAAACCGTGCCGACCATGATCGGACTCCGCCCTCCATCGCAGTCGTGAGGCATGGCGATGGTGGGCCAAGGCCCACCCTACGTCAGCCCTTGAAGCCGCCGCCCGCCAGGTAGTCGCGCTCTTCCTGCGTGGAGGTACGGCCGACCGCCTCGTTGCGATGCGGGAAGCGACCGAAGCGGGCGATCAGGTCGTAGTGCAGCTGCGCGTACTTGATGTAGTCGTCGTTGCCGGTGGCGCGGAACAGGTCGAGCGAGCGCTGCTGGTCGGCCAGCGTTTCCGAGTGTTCGTACGGCATGTAGAAGAAGATCTTCAGCGCAGGATCGACCTGCGCATCGAAGCCGGCTTCGATGGCGCGCTCGGCGTAGTGCCGCGCCAAACCATCGGTGGCATAGGAATGCGCGCTCTGGCGGAAGCAGTTGCGCGGGAACTGGTCCAGCAACAGGATCAACGCCAGCGCACCCTCGGCATCGCCCATCCAGCCTTCCAGTTCGCGTCGCGCCGCACGGAAGTGCAGCCCGCGGAAGCGCTGGTCGAACTCGGCATCGAATGCATCGTCGTTGGCGAACCACTTCTCGTAGCCCGCGTTCTTCCAGAAGGTGATGACGTCGTTGGATTCGTTCATGCGCTGCCTCGTACTCGGATGAAGTGTCGGGCCTCAGCCCGGAAGGACATGCCCGATGCGCCACAGCACGCCGATCGGGTCGATCAGGGTGAAGTCACGGAGGCCCCAGGGCCGGTCGTCCGCCGTGCTGACGCGGACGGAGAACCTGTCCACGACACCCGATGCTTCGACGTTCCGGTGCCAGTCGTCCGCATTCTCGACCAGCAGGTGCATCACGAAGTTCTCCGCGTGCTCGCGCAGGTAGAACTGCGACAGCAGGAAGGCGGTCTTGCCGTGCTGGACATAGGCCAGGTCGTCCGACTCCATCGTCACCGCGAAGCCGAGCGCCTCGTAGAACGCGATGGACTCGGCCAGATCGCGCGCGGGGACGAAGGCCTTCATCTCGATGGTTTCAAGGTTCATGCGATCCCTCCCGTCGGGATGACGTCTCGATGACGCGCTTGTCGGCGGTCACTTGCCTGTGCCGGACCGCTCCATGGATTGCAGTGTAGGAAAGAACTCCGCGTGCCGGCGGTAGTCGTATGCTCCCTCTTCGGCGGACGCCACGATCCTCGCACACGCTTCGTTGGTCACCTCACCGCCGGGAAACATCACCAGCAGTGCCTCGCGCGCGGCGTCGGTGAACTCGGCCTTGCGCGCGTTGGCGAACGCCTTGCCTTCTGCCTCGCCCGCCGTCGCGGCGACGGCATCGGTCAGCATCAGCACGCGTTGCAGCGACGGTTCCAGATAGCGGTGATTGCGCTGCTGCCAGCTTTGCAGCGCCACTCGCGCCTGGCTGCCGGCCTCGCCTTCGTAGGTACCGCACTGCTTGCCCAGCGCTTCCAGCAGCGTGAGGCTGGTGGTGATGGCGAACCCGGCGGCGGCGTTGCGGGCTTCGGTCTCCACGGGCGTCTCGGCCGCCGCTGCCGTGCTTCCGAACGACATGGCCAACGCCATGCCGATCCATCGCTTGCGCATCATGTGGTCCTGCATCCTTGTCTCCTCAGGGGTCTTCCCGTGCATCCATCAAAGCGAAAGCGTCATGAAGCTCGCGTGCACGGCCCTCCCGCGGCCAGCCCGTGACGGTCGCCACGACGCGTCCTTCGCGCATGAAATAGAACACCGGCGTCGCCCAGCTGTCGAACTGCGGCCAGTCGCCCATTGCCACCGCGTAACTCAGGCGTGCACCGGGGTGCGCGCGGTTCCACGCCTGGACATCGCGCAGGTCGAGCGACCCGTTGGGCGGTGCCAGCCACAGTGCATGGCCCAGCCGTGCGGACAACACAGGGTCCGCCTCTATCGCGGCAATGGCGCGCTGCGAGAAGCCACAACGCGGGTGCGACAGCACGACCACGCGCGTCGGCCCATCCTGTTCGACGACCTGCGCGGACAACCCCTCGGCATCGTCCGCCGGCCGCCACACCACGACGCGGCCCGCCCCGGGCGCATCGGCAGTGGGGATCGGTGGCAATGCCTGCAGCTGCAAGTCGGGATGCGTGCGCGCCAGGGCATTGGCATTGTCGAACTGACGCGTCACCACCCAGGCGCGGTACAGATCGCGGCGATGCTCGTCGGTCAGTTTCGACCGCGTGTCCAGAGACTGCGCGGTCCGCTGCAGCAGTACCGCATGCGCCGGTGCATGCGCATAGAAGACGACGCGGCTGGCAGCCTGGAACAGTTCCTCCAGTTCCTCGTCGGACGCGGTCGCCAGGCGCTCCGGCGCATAGGCCTCTGCGAGATCGCGATCAAACGCCTCCGTCATCTGGCGGGCGCGCTCGCGTGCGTCGTCTCGTGTCGACTCTTCTATCTCCTTGAGCTGTTTGTGGTTCGCTTCGATAGAAACGGACCCGGCAGGGGTCTCCGTGGACGTTTCGGCGGCAGTTGCGCCCAAGGATGCGATCAGGACGACCGCAAAACCCATCCGTACACCCAGATTTCCCGCCTTCTTCATCGACCAGCTCCTTGTCAGGGCTTTCATGCTGTCAGCGCCGATGTTCAATCGAGATGATGGCATCGAGAACATGGGCCGTGGCAACAGCCTCCCTAACCAGAATCGTTCGGCAGAGTGATAACCCGATCAATCAACGTGATTTCATCTTATGCTGATCACGAGCGACCAGGAATCCATCCACACTAACGCGAGGGTATGCCGTGTACGTTACCACCAGCATTATCCAGCGAGTGTTTCAGATCTTCCATAACGAGAAACTTGCTACGGCCTACACGATAGAAAAGGGAGATCGGCAGTATTTGGTCTCCGCCTCACACACCTTCGACGGTTCTCCCGATATCACTTCGTTGCTCATCTATCGTAGGGACAACTGGGTTCGCGTACCTGTCACCGTAGTGTTTAACGCCGATAGCCGGTCCGCAGACACCATAGTTTTCCTACTTGATGAAGATATTTCGCCAAGGCATCCAATGTCACTCAACCCTGCCGGCTTAATCATCGGCACATGGGCGTATTTCTTGGGATACCCGCGCGGAATGCGAACCAGTGATCGCGGCATTAATCGTGGCTATCCGCTTCCTTTCGTGAAAGCCGCTCTCGTGTCAGCAACAGACTTTGAGCGACACGGATTCAACACGCTCTTTCTCGATGGCCACAACAACAAGGGATTCTCAGGAGGTCCCGTTGTGTGGGCACCTCCAAACAAGCCCAGCGATGTCCGCATAGTAGGAACGATCTCTGGCTATGTTGTTGAGCATCCAATACACGGAACAACCAAGGAAGAATTATCCCAGCATGAAACTAATGCTGGGATAATTGAAGCCTACTGGGTTAGAGATTTGCTCGAGAAGTTGCCGTAGCTCACTCGTCAAACCGCAGATGCCGCACCGACTTGCCGTTGCGGCGGATCAGCTTCAGCGCTTCGATGCCGACGGTGATGTGGTTCTCGACGAACGAGGAGCTGACCTTGGCGTCGCTGGCTTCGGTCTTCACCCCTTCCGGGATCATCGGCTGGTCGCTGACCAGCAACAGCGCGCCGCAGGGGATGCGGTTGGCGAAGCCGGCGGCAAAGACGGTGGCGGTTTCCATGTCGATGGCCATGCAACGCATCGCGCGCAGGCGCTCCTTGAACGCCAGGTCGTGCTCCCACACGCGGCGGTTGGTGGTGTACACCGTGCCGGTCCAGTAGTCGTGGCCGAGGTCGCGGATCATCGTGGACACCGCACGCTGCAGCGCGAATGCCGGCAGCGCCGGCACTTCCGGCAACAGATAGTCGTTGCTGGTGCCCTCGCCGCGGATCGCCGCGATCGGCAGCACCAGGTCGCCCAGCTCGTTCTTGCGCTTCAGCCCGCCGCACTTGCCGAGGAACAGCACCGCCTTGGGCATGATCGCCGACAGCAGGTCCATCATCGTGGCGGCGTTGGGACTGCCCATGCCGAAGTTGATCATGGTGATGCCGTCGGCGGTGGCGCTGGCCATCGGCCGGTCCAGGCCGACGATGGGCGCGCCGGTGAGCTGCGAAAACACGTTGAGGTAGCCGCCGAAGTTGGTCAGCAGCACATGCTCGCCGAACTGGTCCAGCGGCACGCCGGTGTAGCGCGGCAGCCAGTTGTCGACGATCTCGTTCTTGTCCTTCATGCCTAGCCTCTTTTTCTTGTTGTTGTACCGGCGATTCTGGCACGACTGCGACGCACGCACTTGGCAAGGCGCGGCGTGGCCGGTTAGGTTTCGGGTCTCTTCCAGGGGATACACGATGCGAACGACCTTGCTGGCCGGGCTGATCCTGGCCTCGCTGGGCGGCAGCGCGCTGGCCGCCACGCCCACTTCCCGTTTCACCCAGGACCCGTACCCGAGCACCTACAAAGCGCTCGCGTCCGGCCCCGTGCTGCTGGCCAACGCCACCGTGCTGACCGGTACCGGTGAGCGCCTGGATGGCGCCGACGTCTTGCTGGCCGACGGCAAGGTGGTGGCGGTGGGGCGCGGTCTTTCCGCACCGGCCGGCGCCACGCGCGTGGACGCCACCGGCAAGTGGGTGACGCCGGGCCTGATCGACGTGCACTCGCACCTGGGCGTCTACCCCAGCCCGGGCGTCAAGGCGCACAGCGACGGCAACGAGGCGACCGCACCGGTGACGGCGAACGTCTGGGCCGAGCATTCGATCTGGGCGCAGGACCCGGGCTTCCACACCGCGCTGGCCGGCGGCGTGACGTCGATGCAGATCCTGCCCGGCTCGGCCAACCTGGTCGGCGGCCGCGGCGTGACGTTGAAGAACGTGCCGTCCACCAGCTACCAGGGCATGAAATTTCCCGGCGCACCGTGGGGCCTGAAGATGGCCTGCGGCGAGAACCCCAAGCGCGTGTACGGCGGCAAGGCCGGTCCGGCCACGCGCATGGGCAACGTGGCCGGCTACCGTGCGGCCTTCATCGACGCCAGCGAGTACCTGAAGAAGAACGCGCCCAAGCCGCAGCAGCCGAAGAAGAAGCGCTGGTGGGAACGCGCCGGCGGCGACGACAAGGCGGACAGCGGCGGCGACAGCGGCGGCAAGCGCGACCTGAAGCTGGACACGCTGGCCGGTGCGATCAATGGCGAGATCCTGGTGCACATCCACTGCTACCGCGCCGACGAGATGACCACGATGCTCGACCTGGCGAAGGAGTTCGGCTTCAAGATCGCCGCGTTCCACCACGGCGTGGAAGCGTACAAGCTGGCCGACCGCCTGGCGCAGGACGGCGTGTGCGGCGCGCTGTGGGCCGACTGGTGGGGCTTCAAGATGGAGGCCTTCGACGGCATCCAAGAAAACATCGCGCTGGTCGACCGTCCGGCCAACAGCTGCGCGATCGTGCACTCGGATTCGGACGAGGGCATCCAGCGCCTCAACCAGGAAGCCGCCAAGGTGATGGCGAACGCGCGTCGCGCCGGCATGGGCGAGATCGCGCCGGAACGCGCGATCCGCTGGGTGACCAGCAACGCGGCCAAGTCGCTGGGCATCGGCGAGCGCACCGGCACGCTGGAGGCCGGCAAGATGGCCGACGTGGTGGTGTGGAACCAGAACCCCTTCAGCGTGTACGCCAAGGCCGAGCAGGTCTACATCGACGGCGCCCGCATCTACGACCGCAACGACCGTAGCAGGCAACCGGTGTCGGACTTCATGCTGGGGCAGGAGGTGATGCCATGAGCTGCGTCCGTCATACGTCCCTGCCGTCATCCCAGCGTACGCTGGGATCCATCCTGCTTTCGCCTTCAAGGTCGGAAGCAACAGAAGCAAAAGCCAAATGGGTCCCAGCGTTCGCTGGGACGACGGTGAAGGCATTGGCGCTGGCCGTTGCACTGGCGTCCGCGTCGTCTGTTGCCTTCGCCCAGGACATCCTGATCCGCAACGCCACCGTGCATACCGCCGGTGCGCAGGGCACGCTGAAGAACGCCGATGTGCTGGTGCGCAACGGCGTGGTGCAGGCGGTGGGCAGCGGCCTGGCCGCACCGGGCGCGACGGTGGTGGAGGCCAACGGCCGTCCGCTGACGCCGGCGTTCTTCGGCGGCATCACCGAGATCGGGCTGGAGGAGGTGTCGGGCGAGTCGTCCACCGTCGACGCCTCGGTGACGCTGCAGGACCAGCCGATGCGCCCGGAATTCGACGTGACGCTGGCCTACAACCCGGCCTCGGTGGTGATCCCGGTGACGCGCGTGGAAGGCATCGGCTTCACCCTGCTGGCCGCCTCGACCGGGGGTTCCTTCATCGCTGGCCAGGGCGGCGTGATGCGGCTGGACGGCAGCGCCGATCCGGTCGGTCCGCGTGCGCTGTTCGTGCGCCTGGGCAGCGGCGGCGCGGAGCTGGCCGGCAAATCGCGTGCAGCGCAGTGGATGCTGCTGGACCAGATGGTGGCCGAGGCGCGTGGCCGCGTGCCGGCGGATTCGCCGCACGCACTACTGACGCCGGCCGGACGCGCGACGCTCGCACGCTATCTCGCCGGCAACGGCCGCATCGTGGTTCAGGTGAACCGTGCCGCCGACATCCGCCAGCTGCTGCGCTGGGCCCAGCGCGAGAACGTGCGCATCGCCATCGCCGGCGGTGCCGAAGGCTGGAAGCTGGCGCCGCAGCTGGCGCAGGCGAAGGTACCGGTGTTCGTGGATGCGCTGGCGGACCTGCCGGCGGACTTCGACCAGATCGGCGCCACGCTGGAGAACGCCGCACGGCTGGACGCCGCCGGTGTGAGCGTCAGCTTCTCGCAGGCCGGCGACGCCTCGCACAACGCACGCAAGATCCGCCAGCTGGCGGGCAATGCGGTGGCCAACGGCCTGCCGTGGGAAGACGGCCTGGCCGGACTGACCCGCGTGCCGGCGGAGACATTTGGCGTGGGCGACCGCGTGGGCACCATCGCACCGGGCAAGCTGGCCGACCTGGTGCTGTGGACCGCCGATCCGCTCGACGTGTCGAGCACCGCGGAGCAGGTGTGGCTGGGCGGGCGCGCGATGCCGATGCGTTCGCGCCAGACGGAACTGCGCGACCGCTACCTGCAACCAGCCGGTCCGCTGCCGCGCGCGTATTCGAAATAGGCGCCTGGCGGCATCAGTTCACGGAGGCGCCTGCGGGCGCCTTCGTGCTGTCGGCGCCATGGCAGGGCGCGTCTTCGGCGACGATGCGGTCGCCACCGGCCCGTTTGGCAACGTACATGGCCTGGTCGGCGCGGGCGATCAGCGTGGACACGGTGTCGCCATGGCGCGCCTGTGCGGCGCCGACGCTGGCGGTGACCTCGACGGCCACGCCGTCGACCACCGCGCAATCGTGGCGGATGCGCGCGCCGACTTCCTCGCCGATGCGCATGGCGGCATGCAGTTCCACCCCGGACAGCACCAGCACGAATTCCTCGCCCCCCAGCCGGCCGAGCTGGTCGCCGTACTGGAACTGCTGGCTGATCACGCGCGTCACCGCACGCAGGCAGGCATCGCCCGTGGCGTGCCCATGGCGGTCGTTGACCTGCTTGAAGTGGTCGAGGTCGATGAAGAGCAGCGACACCGGAATGCCTTCGCGCTGACGCTCGATCAATGCCCAGTCGAGACGATGCTCGATGGCGCCGCGGTTGAGCACACCGGTCAGCGCGTCGCGCTCGGCATGCGCCTTGGCGCTGTCGCGCTCGCGGCGGAAGGTCAGCATGCGGTGCGCCAGGCCCAGGCCCAGTGCCACCGCCGTGAAGGCCAGCCACCACGGAATGCCGTATTCCAGCCACGGCCCTGCCCTTTCGCCATCGCTGAAGCGCAGCGCGCGGATCATGGTGAAGACGAGCAGCGGCAACCACGACAGCAGCACGATGCTGGCGTGGCGTTCGCCGCGCCACCACGCCACCAGCAGCGTCGCCAGCGTCACCACGTTGGTCAGCAGGAACAGGCCGTTGGCCACGCTGGGGAACCAGCTGTCGTCGGCCGGCCAGGGCGAGACCAGCAGCACCAGCGTCAGCAGGCAGCCGTACACCCCGACCAGCCGCATCAGCCAGGCCAGCCGCGGCGCAGCGCGGCGCAGGTTGGCGTAGTCCTGCCACAGGTACACCAGCAGGACGGTGGCGAGGGTGCCGATGGCCCAGATGCCCTGGGCGCCGAAGTGGCGCAGCAGCGACAGGCCCGGCCACGCGTAGGCCTCGCCGTAGGAGCACAGCACGTACAGCAGTTGCAGCAACATGGCGGCGGCATAGAGCAGGTAGACGCGCTCGCGCAGCACCAGCCAGAACAGCAGCACCGCCAGCGCCACGCCCAGCGTCATGCCCACCGCCGGCAGCAACAGGCGTACGTGCCAGAGGTCGGCGGCGGCGTAATCGGCGCGGGCCTCGATCGCCACCTGCATCGGATAGCGGGCGCCTTCCACCGTCACCTCGACGGGACCATCGCGCGACAGCGGGAATACCAGCGCGCGCCGGCTGAACTGGGGGTCCAGCGTGGGCTGGAACAGATCCTGCGTGCGGGGCATGGCGTCGCCGGGTGCGCGCACCGTCACGCGGGCGTTGTAGGGGTGATAGACCACGAGCAGCGGGTCGGCGATGCCGGCACGCGGGTACACCCGCCACTGCCCGTTGCCGATCACGCGCGCGGACGCGCCGCCGCCTTCGAAGCGACGTTCCGAGAAAAGTCCGGCGCGCTGCCCGGCCTGCTGTTCCAGCGCCGAGGGCTGGAGACGGTCGATCCGCGCGATGTTCTCCCCCCGCGCAGGCCCCGCCGGCAGCAGGGCCAGCAGCAGGAGCCACCCCCATCGCTGCGTCATGTTGCCCCTTGCTTGAGGGGTGAAGTGTCGGGCCGGCCCCGGGGCAGGACAAGCCATCGACGGCCATATATGTGACTCATGTCACGCTAATTTTGGACGCTCACCCCACCAGGAACCGGACGCAGACCGCGCTTTGGCCGCACGCGGCTCGCCCGGAAAAGTGACACAACTCACACTTCACGCGTTTACGCGACGACTTGTCGTCTGTTGTCCGCTAGTTTTGCGGAGATAAGTACAAATGCGACGAATGCCGGGAGGGGCTAGATGCGCATTGGGATAGTCGTCGATTCGGCGTGCGACCTGCCGCTGGAGTACCTGGAACAACACAACATCGTGATCCTGCCGATCACGGTGCGCATCGGCGAAGCCGTGCTCGCGGACCATCGCGACGAGCAGGCGACGCTGAGCTTCCTGCACGCGCACGTGGCCGAGCGCGGCCACGAGGCGGAAACCACGCCGTTCACCGTCAACCAGATCCGCGACCTGTTCCTGGGCCGCCTGGTGATCGACTACGACCACGTCTTCTGCATGACGATCACCAAGACGCGCTCGCCGATCCACGAGAACGCGATGCAGGCCAGCTTCGCCATCCTCAACGATTACAAGCCGGTGCGTCAGGCCGCGGGCCACAACTCGCCGTTCGCGCTGCGCGTGATCGACACGCAGAACCTCTTCGCCGCGCAGGGCATCACCGCGGTGGAGGCGGTGCGCATGCGCGACGCCGGCGCCAGCGTGCAGCAGATCCGCGTGCGCCTGGAGGAACTGGCCAACAACACGCACGGCTACATGATCCCGCGCGACCTGTATTACCTGCGCAACCGCGCGCGCACCAAGGGCGACCGCAGCGTCGGCCTGCTCAGCGCCGCGCTGGGCAGCGCGCTTGACATCAAGCCGGTGCTGTACGGCCACGCCGGCAACACCGAGCCCGTCGCCAAGATCAAGGGCTTCGAGAACGCGGTGGAACAGATGTTCAAGTTCGCCGGCAACCGGGTGATGGCCGGCCTGATGACGCCGACCCTGTGCCTGAGCTACGGCGGCGAACTGTCGGAACTGCGCGCCCTGCCCGGCTACCAGCGCCTGCGCGACATCTGCGACAACAACAAGGTCGAGGTGTTCGAAAGCGTGATGAGCCTGACCGGCATGGTCAATGTCGGCAAGGGCGCCGTGGTCGCCGCCTTCGCCGCGCCGCCGGCGCCCTTCAAGGTGGCATAACGGCGGGCTAACGCGTCTTGCACGACGCTATGCCCCACGTTTCCACCGGGGGTGCCATGGCCGTCCGTTACTACATCAGCCTGCCGGATCCCGGCCGCGCGCGCGGCGGCGATCCGGCTTTCAGTTTCGATGCGCATGGCGCGGAGGAATTCGCCGCCCAGTTGCAACAGGCGTTGCGCACCCGCCACCTGTTCGACCGCTGGCGTGCGCGGCAGGAAGAACCCGATGAAGTCGATCCCGGCCTCGGCGTGGTGGACGAAGGCGCCACGGTCCGTGGCCAGCAGGACGACCTGAGCATCCTGCTGGTGGCGACCTCGTCGATACCGGGCCACGTGCTCAAGCATCGCCTGCGCCTGCTGGCGGGAAGTGCATGGGAACTGCGCGATGTCTCGGCCGCGTGATCCGCGGCATCGGCACGGCATCGCGACGGCCTGATGACGGAACGCCTTCCCGTCCTGCTCGCCTGGAGCGGCGGCAAGGATGCCGCATGGACGCTGCACACCCTGCGCCGGCGCGATGACGTCCAGGTGGTCGGCCTGCTGACCACGATCACCCGCGAGTACGATCGCGTGTCCATGCAGGGAATACGCCGCACGGTGCTGCACGCCCAGGCGCAGGCGACCGGCCTGCCCCTGATCGAGGCGACGATTCCCGCAAACTGCATCAACGACGACTACGAGCGGGCGATGGCGGCCGCGCTGGCGGACGCCGCCCGCCGCTGGCCGACGCTGCGCACGGTCGCGTTCGGCGACCTGTTCCTGGACGACATCCGCGCCTACCGGGTGCGGAACCTGGCGAAGATCGGCTGGGACGTGATGACGCCGCTGTTCGGTGCGGATACCGGCGTACTGGCGCGGGAGATGATCGCTGGCGGGCTTCGTGCCCGGCTGTGCTGCGTGGATACGCAGCAACTCGACATCGCGTTCGGCGGCCGCGCCTTCGACGAGACGCTGTTGCGCGATCTGCCCGCGGAGGTCGATCCCTGCGGCGAGAACGGCGAGTTCCACACCTGCGTCTCGGCCGGCCCGATGTTCGACGCGCCGCTTGCGCTGCTACAGGGCGACACCGGACTGCGCGATGGGCGCTTCGCGTTCACCGACTTCGAGCTTGCGGATGCCTCGTAGGGTGGGCCTCGGCCCACCATCGCCATCCCGCACACACCGACGGCCAGGACGGCGGGCTTGAGCCTGCCCTACGCGCTCCAATGCCTTCGCGTGATGCGCGATGTACGCCACCCGCTTTTCCGTAGGGTGGGCCTTGGCCCACCATCGCCATCCCGCATACACCGACGACCAGGACGGCGGGCTTGAGCCCGCCCTACGCGCTCGAATGCCTTCGCGTGATGCGCGATGTCCTCGCCACCCGCTTCCGTAGGGTGGGCCTCGGCCCACCATCGCCATCCCGCATACACCGACGACCATGACGGCGGGTTTGCCCCCCTACGTGGTCAATGCTTTCGCGTGGTGCGCGATGTGTTCACCGATGAAGCTGGCGATGAAGTAGTAGCTGTGGTCGTAGCCGGGCTGCAGGCGCAGCGTCAGCGGATGGCCTGCAGCGTCGGCTGCAGCCTGCAACAGCGTCGGCTTCAGCTGCGTTTGCAGGAACTCGTCCGCATCGCCCTGGTCGACCAGCAACGGCAACCGTTCGGAGGCATTACGGATCAGTTCGACGGCGTCGTACTGCTTCCAGGCTTCGCGATCGTCGCCGAGATAGGCGCCGAATGCTTTCTCGCCCCACGGCACCTGCGATGGCGCCACGATCGGCGAAAACGCCGAGACGCTGCGGTAGCGACCGGGATTCTTCAGCGCGATCGTCAGCGCGCCGTGCCCGCCCATCGAGTGTCCGCTGATGCCTCGCGCATCGGTCACGGGGAAATTCGCTTCGATCAGCGCCGGCAGTTCGTCGACGAGGTAGTCGTACATGCGGTAGTGCGCCGCCCACGGTGCCTGCGTGGCGTTGACATAGAAGCCAGCCCCCTTGCCCAGGTCGTAGCCGTCGGCATCGGCGACATCATCGCCGCGCGGACTGGTATCCGGGGCGACCAGGATCACGCCGTGCTCGGCGGCGTAGCGCTGCGCGCCGGCCTTGGTGATGAAGTTCTGTTCCGTGCAGGTCAGGCCGGAGAGCCAGTACAGCACCGGCAGCTTCTGCGTTGCAGCTTGCGGCGGCAGATAGACGGCGAACCGCATGGTGCAGCCGAGGCTGCTGGATGCGTGTTCGTGGACGTCCTGCCAGCCGCCATGCATGGCGCGGTGTTCGATGCGTTGTAGTGTCATGGTGATTCCCGTGTTCCCTTCTCCCGCCGAGAAGGTGGCGCGAAGCGCCGGATGAGGGTTCGGCGAAATAGGGAGGGCTACTCGATGCGAAACGCTGCAGGAAGCGCGGCGTCCGACCATCGGGATGTCGCCGCACCCTCACCCCAACCCATCTCCCGGGGGGAGAGGGGCTCGAGCGTCAGTAATGCACCACGCTGCGGATCGACTTGCCTTCATGCATCAGGTCGAAGGCTTCGTTGATGCCGTCCAGCGGCATGGTGTGGGTCACGAACGGGGCGAGTTCGATATCGCCCTTCATCGCGTCCTCGACCATGCCCGGCAGCTGCGAGCGGCCCTTCACGCCGCCGAACGCGGTGCCCATCCACTTGCGGCCGGTCACCAGCTGGAACGGTCGCGTGCTGATCTCCTGGCCCGCACCGGCCACGCCGATGATCACGCTCTGCCCCCAGCCGCGGTGCGCGCATTCCAGCGCGGCACGCATGACGTTGACGTTGCCGATGCATTCGAACGAATGATCGACGCCCCATCCCGTCATCTCGACGACGACCTGCTGGATCGGCTTGTCGAAGTCCTTCGGATTGACGCAGTCGGTGGCGCCGAACTGCCGCGCCATCTCGAACTTGGACGGATTGGTGTCGATGGCGATGATGCGGCCGGCCTTGGCCTGGCGCGCGCCCTGGATCACCGCCAGGCCGATGCCGCCGAGGCCGAACACGGCGACCGAATCGCCCTCCTGCACCTTGGCGGTGTTGTGCACGGCACCGATGCCGGTGGTGACGCCGCAGCCGAGCAGGCAGACATGCTCCGGGTTCGCGTCGGGATTGATCTTCGCCAGCGACACCTCGGCGACGACGGTGTATTCGCTGAAGGTCGAGCAGCCCATGTAGTGGTACAGCGGCTGGCCCTCGTAGGAGAAGCGCGAGGTGCCGTCCGGCATCACGCCCTTGCCCTGGGTGGCGCGCACCGACGTGCACAGGTTGGTCTTGCCGCTCTTGCAGAACAGGCACTCGCCGCACTCGGCGGTGTACAACGGAATCACGTGGTCGCCCGGCTTCACGCTGGTCACGCCCTCGCCGACCTCGACCACGATGCCGGCGCCTTCATGGCCCAGCACGACGGGGAACAGGCCTTCCGGATCGTCGCCCGACAGCGTGAACGCATCGGTGTGGCAGACGCCGGTGTGGGTGATCTTCACCAGTACCTCGCCGGCTTTCGGCGGCGCGACGTCAATCTCGACGATCTTCAGCGGTTCGCCTGCGGCGAAGGCGACGGCGGCACGGGATTTCATGGGGAACTCCTGCTTGCTTGAGATAGGACTACTTGAGGTAAGAGCGGACCAGCGCGACGGCGGCGTCGATGCCGGCCTCGCGCTGTTCGGGGGTCGAAGCCGGATGCGCGAATTCCTCGCGCAGATGGCTTTCCAGGATCTCGGACATCAGTCCGTTGACCGCACCGCGCACCGCGGCGAGCTGCTGCAGCACCGGCGCGCAATCGGCACCGTCCTCCAGCGCGCGCTCCAGCGCATCCAGCTGTCCACGGATGCGTTTCACGCGCGTGAGCGCCTTCTTCTTGTCGGCAGGAGAGTGCGGCATGCCGTCGGGACCAGGATAGTGGGGGGCAGTATATTGGCGTTGCACCGCCGAAGCAAAATCGGGGCATCGCATCGGCCATCGTCGACGGTGCCCGCCCGTGCACTCGCGCCGCAACGCAGAGCTCTCATGATGGGTCCTGCACCCGTCAGGAGGCGGAGTCGCGCGCGTGGCGCACCCGTGGCTTGGCCGCGCGGATGAGACACTGACGCCCGTGAGCAGACGCCCGCCCAGCATCGACGGACTCGCCGCCAGCACCTTGCAGCTCCCGCCGGGGGCATGGACGACGGTGCTGGACTGTCTGTGCGCGCGGTTTCCCGCCGTGCCCCGCGCGCAATGGATCGAGCGGATGGCGCGCGGGCGCGTGCTGGACGACGCCGGCACACCGGTGGCGCCGGATACCGGATACCGCGTCGGCGTCGAGATCCATTACTACCGCGAAGTGGCACAGGAGCCGACGATCCCGTTCGACGAGGGCGTCGTGCATGCCGACGCCCATGTGCTGGTGGCCGACAAGCCCCACTTCCTTCCGGTAACGCCCGCCGGCCCCCACGTCCATGAAACCCTGCTGGCACGCCTGATCCGTCGTACCGGCAACCCCGCGTTGACGCCGCTGCACCGCATCGATCGCGATACGGCGGGGCTCGTACTGTTCTCGACCAATCCGGACAGCCGCGCACGCTACCAGGCACTGTTCCGTGAGCGGAGGATCGAAAAGTCGTACGAGGCGATCGCGCCGCCGTTGCCGGACCTTGCGTTTCCGTACACGCATGCCAGCCGCGTGGTCGCTGGCGAACCGTTTTTCCGGATGCAGGAAATGCCCGGACCGGCGAACAGCGAGACACGGATCGATGTCATCGCGCGCCAAGAGGGACGCTGGCACTACGCGCTCACGCCGGTCACTGGACGGAAACACCAACTGCGCGTGCACATGGCCGCGCTGGGTGCACCGATCGCCAACGACCCGATCTATCCAGCAGCGCGGCACCGCGCCGCAGGCGACTACTCGGCCCCGCTCCAACTGCTCGCCAGGACGCTCAGGTTCATCGACCCCCTCGACGGCACCGAGCGAAACTTCTCGAGCGACTTCCATCTGCGGACGTAGAGGGTGTGGCACTCGACCCCTTTGCCTGCAACAGCGGACGATCCAGACGAGGAAGGGCCCCTTCCGGGGCCCTTCCGATAGCAGCCTCGATGAGGATCAGAACCGGTAGCTCAGGCCCAGGTTCACGCCGCGACCATACCGGTAGTAGCCCTGCGACAGCAGCGGATTGCCGTTGATGCTGTAGGTCTGTGCTTCGTCCAGCAGGTTCCGGCCTTCCAGCGACAGGCTGAAGCGGTCGTTGAAGCGGTACGACACATGCGCGGTCAGCCAGGTGATCGCATCGGCCTGTTCGTTGTAGCCCTCGCCCAGCACGTTGATGGCGGTGACGAAGCCATCGGTGCGGTCGGCGGTGGCGCCCAGCGACCACGGACCCTTCTCGTACATCAGCCCCAGCGAATAGACCGACGGGGCGATGCCTTCCAGCGGACGCTCCTGGTCGCCGACGAAGCTCTTCGACCAGTTGCGCGTGTACTGCGCACGGAAGCCGAAGCCGTTCTCCCAGAAGTGCTGCAGCCCGGCCTCGATGCCGCGGACCTTGGCGTAGTCGCCGTTGATCGGGCGCATCACGTTGAACAGGGTCGGACCGGTGGTGATCGGATTACCGTCGGCGTCGACGATGGGGCCGACGCCGATGTCCTGGCCCGGCTCCCAGCTGGTGGTCAGCTGGTTCTCGATGCGCTTGTAGAACACGGCCACGTTGAAGATCGAGTTCTCGCTGAAGTACCACTCCAGCGACACGTCGCCCTGCTTGGCTTCGTACGGCTTCAGGTCGACGTTGCCGCCATAGATCTGGGTGAACTCGCCCCACGACACGCTCGCGGTGGTGTTGGTCGGTGCCAGCTTGTCGACCGGCGGGCGCGCCATCGTCTTGGCCGCGCCGAGGCGCAGCTGCAGGTCGTCGGTGAAGCGCCAGGTGAAGTTGCCGGCCGGCAGCACGTAGCTGTAGTCGCCGTCCTGGCGGATCGCCGTGGGTTCGGCGTAGTTGGCGGTGTAGTTGAACGCGCCGTTCTCGGTGATGCTGAGGATCGGCGCATCCCAGGCTTCCGCGGTGGTCCGCGTCTTGACGAAGCGCACGCCGACGTCGGCGCTCCAGCGCTCACCGGAGAAGTCCGCCTGCACGTAGGCGGCCTTGGTGTCCTCGCTGACGCGGTAGCTTTCCAGCGGATTCCACTGCGGCGCCGCATTGGCGAAATCGTAGGTGCCGCCGCCGGGGCGCGCGTTGCCGTTGTAGGCCGCCAGCTGGTTGAGGTAGTTCGGCACGTCGAAGGCGAGGAACGTGCGCGGGAAGTCCGCATTCACGCCGCGCATGAAGTTCGGCAGCGTGAACGAGTGCGACAGCACGTTGCCGCCCAGCGCGCCGACGTTGATCGCGTTGTCGCCGGAGTAGTAGTCGGCGCCGCCGTTGAGCGTGTTGTTGATCAGGTCGCGGGTCTTCTTGCGATCCGTGGCGGTGACGCCGAAATGCAGGTCGTCCATCGCGAACCGGCCGACGTACCACTTGCCGCCGAGAGTGCCACCGGTGATCTCGTCGACGATGTTGTCGCCGCGCAGTTCCATGTAGTGGGTGTTGAAGTCCGAACCGCCGAACTGCCCGTTGGCCAGGCCGTTCGCCAGCTGGCGGCCGTCGTCGAAGAGGGCGGTGACGTTGGGCACGGCGCCGCCGCTCAGTTCGATGCGGGCGACGTTGGGCTGGTTCATGCGCAGGACCACGTAGGTGTCCTGGCCACCGGAGTAGCGCTTCGAGGTCGAGCGATAGACGTCGCCGGTCAGGGTCAGGTCGTCGCTGACCTTCCACTCGGCGTTGGCGCCGTAAAGATCGGTGTCGACCACCCGGTGCTCGGTCATGTTGAGCAGTTCCGGGTTCAGGCGCATTTCCGGATCGGGGTTGTCCATCGTGAAGCCAGTGACGATGCCGTTCTGGATCGTCATGTCGGACCAGCGGCCCGGCGCGAACAGCGGGTAGTACGACTGCTGGTAGCCGACCTGCGGCGAGTCCAGGCGCGTCTTCAGTCCGTCCAGCGTCAGCTTGAAGCTGTTGCTGGGGCGCCATTCGATCTTCGCCGACAGCGCGCGGCGCTTCTTCTCTTCCAGGATGGAGCCGACGCGGAACTGGCCGGGCGCGATGAGGCCGTACTCGTCCTCATCCAGCTCGCCGTTGCCGTTGGGGTCGATGGCGCCGCCCCAGGTGTTGCCCCACAGCCAGCTTTCGTCGTTCGGGTCCGCGTTGCGGCTCCAGCCGCCGTCGTTGCCGGCGATGTCGGTGCGGTCCTTGCGCTTGCCGTACACCACGCCGAGCAGCACGCCCAGCGTGTTGTCGGCGAACAGGTTGCTGTAGGTCGCGGAGAACTTGTGCCCGTCGAGTTCGGACATCTGGTTGCGGTCGCCCTCAAGGCGGATCACGCCCTGCTGCCCGTCCTGGTCGAACGGACTGGCCGAACGCAGGTTGATCAGGCCGCCGATCGCGCCCTCGGACAAGGAGGCCTGCGCGCCCTTGACGACGTCGGCGCCGCTGATCACGTCGGCCGGCAGCACGTCGTACGCGAAGTCGCGGCCCGCGCCGTCGGTGGCGAGGATGCGGCCATTGAAGGTCGTGAGCGTGTACTCCGGGCCCAGGCCGCGGACGCTGACCTTCTGGCCCTCGCCGCCGGCGGTGCGCGAGATGGACACGCCGGTGATATGGCTCAGCGAATCGGCGACGTTGTCGTCGGGGAACTTGCCCAGTTCCAGCGCGCTGATCGAATCCTGGACCGTGCCGGACTCGCGCTTCAGTTCGATGGCACGCGCCATGCTGCCGCGCACGCCGGTGACGACCACGGTATCCAGGGTCGCGGGATCGCCCTGGCTCTCCTGCCCCGCCGGCGCCGGGTCCGCGCTCGCGGCCTCCGCCTGCTGGGCCAACGCGCCGACCGGCACGCTCAGAGCCAGGGCCACACTACAAAAGAGCAAGTTCCGGTGCAGCCGCGCGGTCTTCATGGGTCTCTCCTCAGAAGGTGGCAGTTATGTTACGCAACCAAACGAAACCGAGCCTATAACATGTTTCGTTTTGTATCAATAGCGAAATGTAACGAAATAATCCATACTGATCGCGCTACAAGGAGGTCCCATGTCCGTCACCCGTGATACCAGCCAACGCCGCCTGCAGATCAGCGAGCTCGTGCGCCAGCACGGCAGCGTCCAGGTGGCCACGCTCGCCCGCCGGTTCGGGGTGAGCATGCAGACCGTGCGCAAGGACCTGCGCTACCTGGCCGAGCGCGGCGTGATGGCCCGGGCCTACGGCGGCGCGATCGACAGCAGCGTGGTCGGCACCGGCACGACGCCCAGCAGCGAGCCCCACTACGAAGCCAAGCGCACCTCCCATCTGGACGAGAAGCGTCGCATCGGCCAGCGTGCCGCCGCCCTGGTGAAGGCCGGCGACACCATCGCCATCGACTCCGGCACCACCGCCATCCAGTTGGCGGAGTCGCTGCCGAACATCGACGTGACCGTGGTCACCAACGACTTCGGCGTGCTCGGCGCGCTGGCGCCCAAGAACAACATCAACATCGTCATGCTGGGCGGCGAACTGCGCCGCAAGAACATGGCCTTCTACGGCGGCCTGACCGTCGAGGCGCTGGACGCGCTGCACGTGGACATGCTGTTCCTCGGCGTGGACGGCCTGGACCTGGAGCGCGGCATCACCACGCACTACGAACCGGAAGCCATGCTCAACCGCAAGATGGTGGAAGCGGCGCGCGTGGTGGTTGCGATCACCGACAGTTCCAAGTTCGGCAAGATCTGCCTGCACCGCATCGTGCCGGTCGGCGACCTCGACGTGCTGATCACCGACCGCGGCGCGCCGAACGACATCGTCCTGGCGGCCGAACAGCTCGGCCTCGATCTCATCCTCGCCTAGTCGCGCGCGGCGGTGCCGAACACGCGCACCGCATTGCGGTAGTACACCTTGTCGATGACCTCGCGCGGCAGCGCCAGCCCGGGCACGTCGGCATCGAGCGTGTCCACGCGCTGGCTTTCCCCCGTCGCCAGATAGCGCCAGTCCGCGGTCCAGACGTCATGTGCGGAACGGCGGAACTCGGCCGGATCGCTGTCGGGATTGACGGTCAGGTCGGTGCCGTACAGCAGGCGATCCTGGTAACGGATGAAGAACGCGCGCACCTTCCCGCGGTCCCGCAGCGACTGGTACTGCACCTGGCTCATGCGCGCCGCCAGATCGACACTCGCGTCTGGAAACCGGTCGAGGAACGCCCCCAGCCGATCGACGTCGTACTCCAGGCTGCCCATGTGCGCGCCGACGAAGCGCAGGCCCGGATGCGCCGCGACGAAGCGGTCGCGGGTGGCGATCTGGTCGTCGTAGCTGGGCTGATCCGGATGCAGGTACATGTGGTACTGCGGATGGTTGCGGAAGTACTCGCGGTCGTTGTCCGTGGTCATCTGCTCCAGCGGCAGCCAGCAGTTGTGCGGCTCGCCCTGGTGGCCGATCAGCACCAGGTCCAGCGCGCGCACCTGTTCCGCGACCGGCGACAACCCGGGATGGTCGAGCATGATCAGGCGGCCGTCGGCGTCCTTCTCGATCATGCCGACGTTCTTCCAGATCTTCACCGCGCGCGCACCCTCGGATTTCGCCTGGGCCAGGCCGGCGTTGACGCGGTCTGCCCAGCCGGGCTGCCCGAAGCCGTCCATCGAGAACGTCGCCGCCCAGTGCAGCCGCGCGGGATCGGCCTTGGCCAGTGCCGTCGCCGCCGCATGCTGGTCGGCGATGCTGGGGAAATCGGGGTAGTCGACGTTGATCGACATCAGTTCGAACCCGTCCTGGCGCGCCTGCTCGAGGAAAGCCGGGTCGTCGACATTCGCGTGCACATGCGCGTCGAACTTGGGAACGCGTGCGAAATCGTCCATGCCGTAGGGAACCGAAGCCGCCTGTACCGGGCCGCTTGCGGACCCGCCCAGCACGACCGCCAGGACCACCCCCTGCCACGCCTTGCGCATACGCCACCTGTGATGTAACGAAACCTAAAACGAAACATATCGCAACAAAAGTGTTGCATCAACCGTCCGGCCTCGCGCACAATCGGTCGCACCTCAACCGGAATGCCGCCCATGCCACCCATTGGTCGCCGCACCGTCTTGAAGCTTGCCGTCGGCAGCGCCGCCCTGGCCGCCCTGCCCTGGACGCCGGGCCGTGCCCTGGCCGCCGGCAGCGCCGCCATGACGGCCCAGGATGCCCTGCTGTCGCTGACGTTCGACCGCGCACTGCGCACGCGTGTCGCCTACAAGGGCAAGACGCTGACCCCGTTCGAGGCCAGTGAAGTGTTGCTGCTGAAGGACGGCAGCGCCATCGATACCTATGCGTTCAGTGGCGAGGAGCGCCAGCCGGTGAGCGACGCGCGCCATGGCGCCGGCCTGCGCCACGTCTTCACCGGCGTGTCGAAGCAGGGCATCGAGAAACAGGTCGCCGTGACCTTCTTCGAACAGTCCCCGGGCCTGGCCCTGATGCAGGTGCGCTACCGCAACACCGGCACGCAACCGGTCGACGTGGCCGGCTGGCGGTCGGCGGCGCATGAACTGGCGAATGCGCCGGGCGGCTTCTGGAGCTTCTCCGGCACCACGCACGAAGACCGCCGCGACTGGGTGCAGCCGCTGGGCGACAACTTCGACCAGCGCAACACGCTGGGCATGGACGCGTCGGACTACGGCGGCGGCACGCCGGTCGCCAATGTCTGGCGGCGCGACGTCGGCCTGGCCGTCGGCCATGTCGAGCCGGTGCCGCGCGCGCTCGACCTGCCCGTGCGCAAGACCGGCAAGGGCGCGCGCATCGCCGTGGAAGGCGTGCAGGCCATCACCCTCGCGCCCGGCCAGGCGCTGGCCACCGAACGCACGTTCCTGTGCGCGCACACCGGCGATCACTTCGCCCCGCTCGCCCTCTACCGCGACTTCATGAAGGCCGAAGGCATCGCCGCGCCGCAGGCGCCGGCGTCCGCCTTCGAGCCCACCTGGTGCGCGTGGGGCTACGAGCGCGACTTCACCGTCGCGCAGATCCTGGCCACGCTGCCGAAGGTGCGCGAGGTCGGCTTCCAGTGGGCCGTGCTCGACGACGGCTGGCAGACCAACGAAGGCGACTGGCAGATCGACCGGAAGAAGTTTCCGCGCGGCGATGCCGACATGCGCGACTTCGTGAAGGCCGTGCGCGCCCAGGGCCTGCGCCCGCGCCTGTGGCTGGCGCCGCTGGCCGCCGATCCCGGCAGCGAGATCCTCTACAAGCACAGCGACATGCTGCTGCTGGACGAATACGGCTCCTTCCAGAAGGTCAGCTGGTGGAACGCGCTGACCCAGTGCCCCGCCTACCAGCCGACCATCGACTACTACGTGGCGCTGGTGAAGAAGGCCATCGGCGACTGGGGCTTCGAGGGCATCAAGCTGGACGGCCAGCACCTCAACGCGGTCGCGCCCTGCTACAACCCCGCCCACAAGCACGCCAGTCCGACCGACTCCTGCGAGAAGCTGCCCGACTTCTGGAACGCGATCTACAAGGCCGCGCACGATGCCAATCCGGATGCGGTGGTCGAACTTTGCCCGTGCGGTACCGCGTTCGCCTTCCACAACCTGCCGGCGACGGACCAGTTCCCGTCGTCGGATCCGCTGTCGTCGTGGCAGGTGCGCAGCAAGGGCAAGAGCGTCAAGGCGCTGATGGGCCGCGGCAGCAGCTATGCCGGCGACCATGTGGAACTGGCCGACGGCCGCGACGATTTCGCCTCCAGCGTCGGCATCGGCGCGGTGATCTCGTCCAAGTTCACCTGGCCGCGCGATACCGAGAACCCGACCGCACCCCTGCCGGAAGGCGGCTACGTGCTGACGCCGGAGAAGGAAGTGCTGTGGAAGAAGTGGGTCGCGCTGTACCGCGACCACATGCTGCCGCTGGGCGACTACCGCGGCGAGCTGTACGACATCGGCTTCGACGCGCCCGAGACGCACGCCATCGCCAAGGACGGGGCGATGTACTACGCCTTCTATGCGAAGGACTGGAACGGCACGCTGGAACTGCGCGGACTCGGTGAAGGCCGCTACCGCGTGCGCGACCTGTTCAACGGCACCGACCTCGGCAGCGTCGATGCGAAGGCGAACACGCTGCGCGCCGGCTTCACCCGCTTCCTGCTGCTGCAGGCCACGCCGGAGGCGGCCGCATGAGCGCCGTCGTCGCGGCGCCGCGCCGCCGCTGGCTGGCCTATGCCCTGACCACGGTCGCGCTGTGGGGCGTGTGGGGCGCACTGGCGGGCCTGTCGGCGCAGCGCGGCTTTCCCGACACGCTGGTGTACTGCGTATGGGCGCTGACGATGGTGCCGCCTGCGTTGTTCATCCTGTGGCGCACCGGCTGGCAGCTCGACCGCTCGCCGCGCGCCATTGCCTATGGCCTGGCGATCGGCCTGCTCGGCGCGGGCGGGCAGATGCTGCTGTTCAAGGCGCTGACCATCGGGCCGGCGTATTTCATCTTCCCGATCATCTCGCTGTCGCCGGTCATCACCATCGTGCTGTCGTTCGCGCTGCTGCGCGAGCGCACCGGCTGGATGGGCGCGCTGGGCATCGTGCTGGCGCTGGTCGCGCTGCCGCTGCTCGACCTGTCGTTCGGCGGCGGCACCCAGGGGCTGGGCTGGTTCGCGCTGGCGCTGATCATCATGGCGGCGTGGGGCATCCAGGCCTACTTCATGAAGCTGGCCAACCACACGGTCAGCGCCGAAAGCATCTTCTTCTACATGATGGTCGGCGCGTTGCTGCTGGCGCCGGTGGCGTGGGCGATGACCGACTGGCGCCAGCCGATCAACACCGGCCTGGACGGTCCGTGGATGACCGCGGCGATCCAGGTGCTGAACGCGGTCGGCGCGCTGATGCTGGTGTATGCCTTCCGCTACGGCAAGGCGATCGTCGTCGCGCCGCTGACCAATGCCGGCGCACCGCTGGTGACCGCGGTGCTGTCGCTGGTGTTCGCCAGCGTGGTGCCCGGGCCGCTGAAGATGGTCGGCCTGGTGCTGGCCCTGATCGCCTCGCTGCTGCTGGTACTGGAACCCGAACGCCCCGCCCCGCACGACGCCTGACCGGAACGACCGCATGCACGCCCTGCTCGACCTCATCGCGCGCCACAAGCAAGGCCACGCCGTTGGCGTGACCTCGGTGTGCTCCGCACACCCGATCGTCATCGAGGCGACGTTGCGCCATGCGGCGGAGAACGCATCGCCGCTGGTGCTGTTCGAAGCGACCTGCAACCAGGTCAACCAGGACGGCGGTTATACCGGGATGACGCCGGCGGATTTCGTCGCGTTCGTGCACGGCATCGCCGGACAGGTCGGCTTCGATACCGCGCGCATCGCCCTCGGCGGCGACCACCTGGGTCCGAATCCGTGGACATCGCTGGACGCCGATGCCGCGATGGACAAGGCCGAGGTGATGGTGGCGACGTACGTCGCAGCCGGTTTCCGCAAGATCCACCTCGATTGCTCGATGGCCTGCGAAGGCGATCCCGTGCCGCTGCCGGAAAGCGAGATCGTCCGCCGCGCGGTACGCCTGTGCCGTGCCGCCGAAGTCGCCTATGCGAGCGCGGGCGGCGAAGCGCCGGTATACGTGATCGGTACCGAGGTGCCGGTGCCCGGCGGAGCCACCGAGGCGATCGAAGGACTGGAAACCACGACGCCGGCCGCCGCTCGCGCGACCATCGACGCACATCGCGAAGCCTTCCATGCCGCCGGCCTCGAGCGTGCATGGGAACGCGTCATCGCCTCCGTCGTGCAGCCGGGTGTCGAGTTCGATCACCATGAGGTCATCGACTACGTGCCGGCGAAGGCGAAGGCGCTGAGCGAGGCCATCGTGCCGCTGCCGGGCATGGTCTACGAAGCACATTCCACCGACTACCAGACCCGCGAGGCATTGCAGGCGCTGGTACGCGACCACTTCGCCATCCTCAAGGTCGGTCCCGGCCTGACCTTCGCGCTGCGCGAAGCGCTGTGGGCACTCGATGCCATCGAACGCGACTGGATCGCGCCGGGCAAGCGCGCCAACCTGCGCGACGTTGCGTTGCAACGCATGCGCGAGCAGCCGAAGCACTGGCAGCGGTACTACCACGCGGATGGCGACGCGTTGACGGTCGATCTGCAGTACAGCCTCAGCGACCGCATCCGCTACTACTGGCCCGACCCGGTGATCGAAGACGCGCGTGCGCGCCTGTTCGGCAACCTGCGCGACCAACCGCCGCCGCTGCCGCTGGTCAGCCAACACCTCCCCCATGCATTGCATGCCCTCCGCCACGGCCGCGCGACGCTCGATCCGCAGTCATTGGCGATGGCGCACATCAGTGCCGTCCTGGACGACTACCATCATGCCTGCCATCCCCATGAACACCCCTGACCACCTCGGCGTTCCCGAATCCGACCTGCTCGCCGGCGGCGCGCTGTGGACCGCGCGCGAGATCGAGCAGCAGCCTGCGATGCTGGAACGCACGCACGCGCTGCTCGCCGGCCTGCAGGCGCAGATCGACGCGTTCGCCGGTCCCGTCGCGCAGGATCCGCGTGCGCGGGTGATCCTGACCGGCGCCGGCACGTCGGCCTACATCGGCCAGTGCCTGGCGCCGCTGCTCGACCGCCACCTGCCGGCACGCGTCGACGCGGTGCCGACCACCGACATCGTCAGCGCTCCGCACCTCTACCTCGATCCGGCGCAGCCGCTGCTGCTGGTGTCGTTCGGCCGCTCGGGCAACAGTCCCGAGAGCCTGGCGACCGTCGCGCTGGTCGAGTCCATCGTCCGCGACGTGCGCCACCTCGTGGTCACCTGCAATCCCGAAGGCGCGCTCGGTCGTGCCCCCGCACGCCAGCTGCTGACCCTGCAGCTGCCCGAAGAAACGCACGACGCCAGCTTCGCCATGACCTCCAGCTTCAGCTGCATGATGTACGCCACGCTCGCCGCGCTCGTCGGTACGACGCAGCTGGCGCCGCGCATCCAGCCGATCAGTCGCGCGACCGCGCAGGTCATCGACCGTGCCTGTCCGACCACGCAGGCGCTGGCGCTCGCCGGCTACGAGCGGGTCGTCTATCTCGGCAGCGGGGTGATGCAGGGCCTGGCGCGCGAAGCGGCACTCAAGCTGGGTGAGCTCAGCAACGGCGCCATCGCGACCTGCTACGACTCGCCCCTCGGCTTCCGCCACGGCCCCAAGACGTTCCTGCAGGCACGCACGCTGGTTGTCGTCTTCGTCTCCAACGATCCGCTGACGCGCCAGTACGACCACGACCTGATCGATGAACTGCGCGGCGACCGCGTCGCCGGCCGCGTCATCGAGGTCAGCGCGCAGCCGCGCGCCGACGCTGCGGCCGACACCATGGCCGTGCCGCTGCTCGCCGATGCCGCGGACGTCGACCTGCTGTGGCCCTACGTGGCCGTCGCCCAGATGTTCGCCTTCCACGTATCGCGTGCGCTCGGACTGTCTCCCGACAATCCGAACAAGCAGGGCACGGTAAACCGTGTCGTGCAGGGCGTCCGCCTGCATTCCGTGCCATGACACGAGGCCTCTACCTCGGCGTCGACGGCGGCGGCACCAAGACGCGGTTCGCGTTGATGGACGACGACGGCGTGCTGGTGGGCGAAGCGCAGACCGGCACGACGTACCACCCGGAAGTCGGCCTGGACGGCGTCGGCAGGATCCTGGCCGACGGCATCGCCACCGTGCTGGCGCAGGCCGGCGAGCAGGACACGCACGCCATCGCGTACGCCTTCTTCGGGCTGCCCGCACACGGCGAGGATACGCAGGCCACCGCGCGCCTGGATGCGATCCCGGCGCAGGTGCTCGGCCACGACCGCTACCGCTGCGACAACGACATGGTGTGCGGCTGGGCCGGGTCGCTGGCCTGCGGCGACGGCATCAACATCGTCGCCGGCACCGGCTCGATCGGCTACGGCCAGCGGCAGGGCGTGGATGCGCGCGGCGGCGGCTGGGGCGAAGCCTTCTCGGATGAAGGCTCCGCCTACTGGATCGCGGTGCAGGGCCTCAACGCCTATTCCAGGATGAGCGACGGACGCCTGCCGAAAGGCCCGCTGCATGCGCTGGTCAACGAACGCCTCGCGCTGGCCACCGACCTGGACCTGTGCGCGCGCATCTACGGCCCCGGCGTCGGCTCGCGCGCCGACATCGCGCAGCTGTCCCGCATCGTGGCCGAGGCGGCCCGGCAGGGCGACGCCGCCGCCGCCACGATCTACACCCGTGCCGGCGACGAGCTTGCCGGCATCGTCGTCGCCATCCGCGACCGCCTCGCCTTCGACGACGACGAAACCGTCGCCGTGTCGTACTCCGGTGGCGCCTTCAGTGCCGGCGATCTGCTGATGCAGCCCTTCACCGCCGCGCTGCACGCCGCGTCGTCGCAGTTCGAACTGCGCACGCCGCTGCACGAGCCCCACTACGGCGCCGCCCTCTACGCCCGCCTGCTCGCGCACCGGCACGCCGCAGCAGCCTGACGGCCGCCGCCACCCATCGCCACCAACGCCTCGCCCCGCCATCGCCGTGATGGCAGGGCGGCGATGCCTGCGCGCGCGGCCGGCATGCGCTGACTTGGGCCCCGGCGACGCACGCAGGACCACGTCGCCTCCGTTCGTCCGACGCCTCCCGATGGGGTGGCTGGACGCGGCCGCCCCCGCCTGTCCGGCGCGTGTCCGCTGGGGATGCGTTTCTTCGCATACCACCCCATCGCCCACACCAAGAGCCGCACGCCATGCGCCGCACACCACTGACACTCGCCCTCGCCACCGCACTGGTCGTCGCGCTGCCCGCAAGCAGCGCTCCCCCGGCCGGTCCGGAAACGCAGGTGTGGATCGACGTCGCCACCCATTCGATGGCCGGCATGCCCGACATGGGCATGCTTGGCGGGCTGGCCGGGAAGATGATGGGCGGCGGGAAAGGTCCCCAGGGCTATCCGCAGTCGCGCAACATTCCCGCCACCCAGGGGCACGTCCTCGATATCGCGATGCACAACCGCCTCAAGCCGGGCGTGCCCGCGGAACAGGCGGTGCCGGCCGGGCTCGGCGTCGGCAAATCCCTGTCGTTGCTGCCGCCTCCGCCCGGCAAGGAGGTAGAGGAACGCAAAGAGCACGAGATGCACGACATCGAAGTGACCATCCGCCAGTACTGGGGCTGCGGCGCCACCGTGCGGCCCGGCCAGCCGAAGGTGATGACGCTGAAGGTCAGGAACGGCCAGTTCCAGCAGGACGGCTCCATCGCGCCCGGGCTGTTCGTTCCCGACCGGGACATCGACGTCAATCCCAGCTATGCGCTGTGGCCCAACCTGAAGAACAACAAGCGCGTCGGCGAACGCTCGTCGATGGTCGGCCAGCACCGCATCACCGGTGATGGCGTACCGGCCTCGCTGCAGTTCGAGCTGGGGCAGAACGCGGACTTCCTGCCGAAGATCGCACTGCAGACGCGTGGCGAACTGACCGACAGCATCGGGCTGAGCTGGCAACCGGTGGATCGCGCGAAAGCCTACTTCCTCAATGCGATCGCGATGCAGGACGAACGCAACTTCACCGTATGGAGCAGCGCCGAAGTGCCCGGGGCCGGCCATGAACTGGTGAACTACCTGACCGGCTCGTACATCGACAAGTGGCTGAAGCAGAAAGTGCTGCTGCCGCCTGGCACGACGACCTGCGCGATTCCGCAGGGCATCTTCAAGACCACCGCCAAGGGCGGTGAGCAGGGCGGCTTCGCCTCGCTCAACATGATCGCCTACGGCCCCGAGACCAACCTCACCTGGCCGCCGAAGCCCGCGGACCCGAAGCAGCCGTGGGATCCGGAATGGAACGTGCGCGTGCGCACCAAGGCCACCACGGTGGCGATGCTGGGCATGGACTTCGGCGACATGGGCGGCATGCCTGCCGACGAGGGCGATGGCGACGGCAAGCGGGACCCGGAGAAGAAGGAAGAAGGCGGCGCGAAGAAACTGCTGCGCGGCCTGATGCGGAACTTCTGACCCCCGTCGCGGGCAAGCCGCGTGCCTGCCCGCACTGCCATGGATGACGCCCGATGAAACCCGTCTCGCTGCTGTTGTTCGTGCTCGCCGCGCTCTGGTACACGCCAAGCGCGCGTGCCGCCGATCCCTGTCCGCAGCTGCGCACGCAACTGGCGTCGACCGACATCGCCACGCGCATCGCGGCGGTCGCCTGCCAGGAAAACCACGCCTGGTTCCGCCCCTTCATCGATGCCGACGGCCGTGCCGGCGGACAGGCGGTGTACGAGGCCGAGAACGATGCGCTGGCCGACGGTGCGCCGGCGTGGCGCAAGGTAGCCGCGTACTGGAATGGAAGTGGACTCGGCAGCGGCTGCGGCAATGCGGGCGCGGCCTGCCGCAGCTTCGTGGTCGACATGCCGTGGTCGGCCGCGTTCGTGTCGTGGGTGATGCGGCAGGCGCGCGTGCCGGGCTTCAGTGCCTCGTCCCGCCATGTGGACTACGTGCGTGCGGCACGCCGTGCGTCGCCAACGGCGCCTTACCGGTTGGTAGCACCGGATGAGGCGACGCCTGCGGCCGGCGACCTGCTCTGCTACGTGAGGGCGCAGTCGCGGACGCTCGGGTATCCGGGCCTGCTCGACATCCTCGATGCCGGCGACGGTCTGCCGATGCATTGCGACATCGTGGTCGCCACGCAGGACGGCATCGCGTGGCTGGTCGGCGGCAACGTGCAGCAGACCGTCGCACTGCGAATGCTGCGGCTGGATGAGACGGGCCGCTTTGCCGACCTGCCCACGCGCAGCGGCGGCGATGCACCGTGCAGTCCCGATGTGCCCGCGCACTGCAACCTCAACCGGCAGGACTGGGCGGCGCTGCTGAAGCTCACCGCCGACGTGCCGGCGTCACTGCTGGCCGCACGGCCCTGATCGCAGTGGACGGCCGCTGCACACCGACTTCACCGGAGAATCGCACTTGACGCATTCGAAGCCCGTTCGCTGGTCAGCATTTCCCGCGCTTGCCGGGCTGCTCCTGTCGCTCGCGTCATGCACGCAAGGCGACGGAGGCCAGGCGACGACAGCGCCCGTCGAGAGCAGAACGCCGACGAAGGCGCAGCTCGACAAGTTCATGGCCGAAGGGCCAGAACCTTCGTTGCAGGCGTTGCGTCCGCTCGACTATTGGCTGCACTACCGGCTGATGCAGGCTACCGGCGTCGAAGAGGCGCTGGGCGGCGAGGCGCAGGCGGTAGCCGCGCTCAAGGCGCTGGCCGAGGACTACGAACGCCAGGCCCGCGGCACGCAGGCCCAAGTCCCGAAAATGATCCCCGCCGCTTTCACTGGCGAGGGCATGTCCAGTGGCTTCCTGGGCCTGGGCATGGGCACCTTCGGCGGGTTCATGACGGGTGGACTGTTGTCCGGCATGGTCGCCGGTGCCTCCGACGACAAACTGGCCGAACTGGCGAAGGAAGGACCCATCCAGTTGGGCGGCAAGGAAGGTGGTGCGCAGGTCACCATCGGGTCGGACGGCAGCATCAGCCAGGAGTACACCTACGACGGCAAGATCGACGACGGCCTGACAGGCAAGATCAAGATGAAGATGAAGATGGATGCTTGCCCGGACGCGCAGGGCAAGATCACCGTGGTGTCGGACATCGACTCGTCTGTGCGCGTCACCGGCAAGGAGGGCACCGGTGGGTACGTGCACTCGCGCTTCGTTTACGAACGCTGGCTGGACGACGACGCACAGCTGATACAGGGTCCCGATGGATCGTCTTCGCGCATGGACCTGAAGATGGGCGGTTATGAGAACTACGCGTCGCAGCACGTCGACATCAGCGCCGGCTGGTCGCGCGGTGGTCGCGAGACCTTCGAGAACCGGGGGGAACAGGGTTTCAGCATCTTCCGGCCCGACGAAGTGCGGCGCACGCAGCAACTGATGCAGGGCGCGCAGCTGATCCAGACCCTGTTCGCCGAGATGTTGCTGCGCGGCTCAGGCAAGCAGGCGCCCTGGGAAAGTGGCCGGTGCGTAGAGCTGAAACCCACCAGCACCCCCGCCAAGCGCAAAGGCGCCAAGCCCTCGACCCACTACGAGGTGGAGGCCGCGCCGCGCGCGAAGTCCGACGGCGCACCGGCGGGCGGCACCGTGACGGCCACGCTGAGCGGTGGCGCCAGCCTGCAGCCGTCCGGCGGCAAGGTGCCGGCCGATGCGAAATACGCGTACGCAGGTCCCGACAAGAAGAACGAGGAGGCCACCATCAAGTTCGAGGCCCGAAGCAAGCGAGGCGTGGGCCGCGCCACGCTGGAATTCGATACCAAACGACCGCAGGCCTACACCGCGGCGGGCGGACTCGATGCCTTCCATGGCACCGGCACGATCTGCAACCTCGCCGAGACCTTCACCATCAGCGGCGGCGGCAACACGGTGACGTTCACGCCCCAGAACGATCAGGCCGGTTCGTACAGCTACCAGGGCAACATGGGCGGCATCGGCGTGTACGGCAGCGGCACCTATTCCGTGTCGGCCGACGAGAAGGGCGGCACGATGACCGGCTCCGGCAATGGCTGCGTGAAAACGCCGATGGGCACGCGCTGCAACAACGGCACCGAACGGTACACGCTGACGCCCATCGCGCCCTGTGCGGAATAGCGGAAGGCCCTGCGGTGCGTCAGCCTTGCAGGCGCGACGCCAGCGCTTCCGCGTCGACGCGGTTCCGCTCGGCGGGCAGCAACGCCTCGCGCATCACCGGCAATGCTTCGTCCAGTAGCCGACGTGCCTCCTTCCGGTCTCTGCGTGCGGCCGCATCGCCGGCCAGCGTCGCGCGCGCGATCGCCACATCGACATCGCTGGCGCTAGCCTGCAGCCGCCGGAGCGCCTCGCGCTGGTGCCGCTCGGCGGTGGCGGGATCGCCGCGCAGACGGTCGAGCGTGGCTTCGATGGCGAAGAAGTAACCGAACTGCTCGTGGTTGTCGGCAACGCCGCGCTGCGTCATGCGCGTGCGCAGTTCGGCCAGCAACGGCGCCGCGCGCGCGGCATCACGCGTGCGCAGATGCAGGTTCAGCTGGTCGCCCAGCACCTGCGCGTACTCGTCGGAGTCCTCGCCATCCAGGCGCGCTGCGCGCGCGCGCAGATCCTCCAGCCGCGTCGCCGCCTCCTCGAAGCGGCCGTTCGCCACCAGCGCGCGCGCATGCACCCGTTCGATCGTGCGGCGGAACGTGTCCTCGGGCGACACCGCCGCCTCGTCCAGCCGCGCGACGCCTTGCGTGGAGCGCGCCAGCGCCGTCGCGTAGTCGCCATACATCAGGTTGATGGCGGTGAGGTTGGCGAGTGCCATGGCCAGATTGCGCGGACCCTCGCCCTGCTGGCTGGACAGGGCGTAGCTCCTGTCGGCGGCGTCGCGCGACTCACGGTAACGCCCCTGCCCCAGCAGCGCATCGGCCAGTGTCTGGTACAGCACCGTCGCACTGGTGCCGCCGTAACCGCCGGTCTTCTCCGCATCCGCGATCGCCTGCCGGACCACGCGCTCGGCCTCGGCCGCATTCCCTTCCAGCAACAGCCCGGACACCAGGCTGCGGACCAGCGTGCGCCGCACCGGCGAATCGACCGCGATGCCATGCGCGTCCGCGTACGCCAGACCTTCGCGACTGACCGACAACAGGCGTCGCCGGTCGTTCTGGAAGTTGGCCGCCGTGCTGATGTCGGAGTAGATGTCCAGCACCACGTCCACGGGTGGCGACGGCAGCCGCTTGGCGAAGGCGAGCGAGGATTCGGCCCGCTTCCTGCACCACTCCAAGCCGTACTTCTCCACATGGCCCAGCGTCAGGTGCGCCATGGCGCGCAGTTGCTGTTCGGGATCATCCGGGGCGAAACGCTGGCGCAGGGCCACGGCCTGTTCGGCCGCCGCCAGCGATTCGGCATTGCGCTCCAGATCGCCCAACTCGTCGGAGTAGGCCACCAGGTCGTCCGCCAACGCCAGTGCTTCCTCGCGCGTCTGCGGCGTCACGCCTTTCAGACCCGCCGCGAACAGCTTCACCGCCTGCTGGTCATCGCCGATCGAACGGTACAGCCGCCCGAGCATGCGCTGTACCGGCTGCCGCACCTGCGGCTCGAGGCTGCGTCCGTCGAGCTTGGCGCGCGCCTGGTCGAGCAACTGGCGCACGCTGACTTCGGTGCTCATCGCCTGTTCGGGCGCTGCCGCCGCCAGCGTGTCGGCGAGGAAGGTCAGCGTAGCGCGCGCAGTCTCCGACTCACGCTCGGCGATGCGCGCCTGTGCGCGTGCTTCATGCGCCTGCCACAGCGCCACGCCGGTGCCGGCGAACAGTGCGACCACGACGATGCCGGCAGCGGTGGCGATTCCCCGGTTGCGGCGCAGCCACAGCCGCGCACGATCGGTACGCGACAACGGCACCGCACTGATCGGACGGTCATCGAGCCATGCGCGCAGGTCGTTCGCCAGCACATCCGCGGAGGCATAGCGTGCTTCGGGATCGCGACGCAGGCAGGCTTGCACGACCTGCGCGAGGCTGCCACGCAGTGCGCGCGCCAGGGATGCGGGGCTGTGCCCGCCACGATGTGCGGCCTGCTCGTCGCTGGCCTGCGACGCCGCCCGTGTCAGCGGTTCGGGATCGCGGTCGAGCTGCTGCAGCTGGTGCGCCACCGGGGTTTCCCGCGTCACCCCGAACGGATGCGCGCCCGACAGTAGCCGGTGCAGCACGACGCCCAGCTGCCACAGGTCGGTGGCGGTGGTGATCGGTGCATCGAGCAGTTGTTCCGGCGAGGCGTATTCGAACGTCAGTGCGCGATCGACGGTCACAGCGCGCGTGGTGTCGGCGAGTTCCTTGGCGATGCCGAAGTCGAGCAGCTTCACCCGGCCCTCGGCATCGACCAGCAGGTTGGACGGCTTGAGGTCGCGATGCACCACCAGGTTGCGATGCGCGTGGCGCACGGCATCGACCACCTGCAGGAACAGCACGATGCGCTGGCGCAGGCCGAGTTGCCGCTCGTCGCACCAGCGGTCGATGGGCTGGCCATCCACCAGCTCCATGACGAACCAGGGGTCGCCTTCGCTGCTGATGCCGCCGTCCAGCAGGGTGGCGATGTTCGGGTGGCGCAACCGCGCCAGGATCTGCCGTTCGCGCAGGAAGCGCTCGCGCGCCGCCTGCGAATCGGTACCGGCACGGATCAGCTTCAACGCGGCGTGCTGCGTGTACGCCCCGTCGTCGCGGTCCACGCGGTACACCGCGCCCATGCCGCCGTGGCCGAGAATGCCGGTGATGCGCCACGGCCCGATGCTGCGGCCGACCAGCGCATCGCGCGCCACGTCGCCGTACTCGTCGCGGAAGGCCCGGCCCCACGCCAGCGCATCGCCGGCGAACGGCTCCGTGCAACTGGCGTCCGCCACCAGCAAGGCATCGACGGCACTGCGCAACCCGGGATCGTCGCGGCAGGCCTGCTCCAGCCAGGCCTCGCGCTCGGCGGGCGCGATCTCGACGGCCTCGCGGAACAGGGCCAGGGCCTGCCGCCTGCGTTCGAGATCGCCTTGGTCGCTCACTTGCCCAGTTCCGCCAACAGGAAGGCACGCGCCGTGCGCCAGTCGCGGCGCACGGTGCGCTCGCTGACACCCAGCATCTGCGCGATCTCCGTTTCCTCGTAGCCGCCGAAGTAGCGCAGCTCGACGATCTGCGCCGCGCGTGCGTCGGCCTGCTGCAGCGCGTCGAGCAGTTCGTCCAGCGCCAGCACTTCGACCACCGCACGCTCGTCGCCACCGAGCCGCGCCGTGAGCGTCAGGGCGTCCACGCCACCGCCGCGTTTCTGCGCCTGGGCGATGCGCGCATGGTCCACCAGCACCTGGCGCATCGCGCGCGCCGACATCGCCAGCAGGTGCGCGCGGTCGTTGGCGGCCAGACGCTCGCCGGTCGCCATCTTCAGATAGGTCTCGTGCACCAGCACGGTGGTGTCGAGGTTGTCGCGGTGCCGGCGCAGCTGCAGGTGCGCGGCCCGCTTCAGTTCGTCGTACAGGCTGGCGAACACGGCATCGGCGGCGCGGACATCGCCTTCGCGCGCGCGCTTGAGCAGTTGGGTGACAGGAACCTGATCCATGCGTCGCTCGCCGGCTACGCCACGCGCCACGACGGCGCTCCGCGCCGTCTCCCCCTGTTACCGGAAGGCAGGTCGCCCTGTGATCCGGTCCATCGATGACATCAACGCAAAGACCCCGACCGCGAGGACAGGCACGCCCGGCCCGTCTCCGCGCACCGGCCGGGTGCTAGTACGCGAACTCGCGGAACACGCGGTCGATGTCGCCGTTCCATTCGCCGTGGAACAGCGCGAGCTTGCGCTCGGCCGGCGTCTCGTTCGCCTCGACGATCTCGACCAGCGCATCGAGGAAACCGCTCTCGTCCACGCCCTTGCTGTTCAGGCGAGCACGACGCTGCAGGCCGCCGATGGCGATCTTCACCGCCTCACGCGCCAGGTCGCGGACCGTGCCGCCGCGGAACGGCAGCTTCAGCGCGTGCTTCGGCACGCCGTCGCGCAACGCGTGGCGTTCTTCCAGCGAGAAGTCCTTGACCAGGTCCCACGCCGCGTCGAGTGCAGCATCGTCGTACAGCAGTCCCACCCAGAACGCGGGCAGCGCGCACAGGCGGTTCCACGGGCCACCGTCGGCGCCGCGCATTTCCAGGAACTTCTTCATCCGCACTTCGGGGAAGGCCGTGGTCAGGTGGTCGGACCAGTCGCGCAGTGTCGGCAACGCACCCGGAAGCACGTCCAGCCTGCCCTGCATGAAGTCGCGGAACGACTTGCCGCTGGCGTCGTGGTAGATGCCGTCGCGGTAGGAGAAATACATCGGCACGTCGAGGATGTAGTCGACGTAGCGCTCGTAGCCGAACCCGTCCTCGAACACGAAATCGAGCATGCCGGTGCGGTCGCCGTCGGTATCGGTCCAGATGTGCGACCGGTAGCTCTGGTAACCGTTCGGTTCGCCCTCGGTGAACGGCGAGTCGGCGAACAGCGCGGTCGCGATCGGCTGCAGCGCCAGCGACACGCGGAACTTCTTCACCATGTCCGCTTCGGTGGCGTAGTCCAGGTTGACCTGTACCGTGCAGGTGCGCGTCATCATGTCCAGGCCGAGCTGGCCGACCTTGGGCATGTACGACTTCATGATCTGGTAGCGGCCCTTGGGCATCCACGGCATCTCGTCGCGGCGCCACTTGGGCTGGAAGCCCATGCCGAGGAAGCCGAGCCGCAGTTCGTCGGCGACCTGCTTCACTTCCTTCAGGTGCGTGCCGACCTCGACGCAGGTCTGGTGGATGGTCTCCACCGCCGCGCCGGAGAGTTCCAGCTGGCCGGCCGGCTCCAGCGTGACCGAGGCGCCATCCCTGGTCAGCGCGATGACGCGGCCCTTCTCTTCGACCGGATCCCATCCGAAACGCGTCAGTCCCTTCAGCAGCGCCTCGATGCCGCGGTCGCCGTCGAAGGTCGGCGGGCGCAGGTCGTCGAGGCGGAAGCCGAACTTCTCGTGCTCGGTACCGATGCGCCAGTCCTGCACCGGCTTCTCGCCGGAAGCGATGTAGTCGACCAGTTGGGTGCGGTCGGTGATCAGCGTGTCGGCGACGTGGCTGGGGCTGGACAAGGGCGGGACTCGCGAGGGGAAGGCGCGCCGGTACGGCGTCGCGGCAAGGGCGGCACTATAGCGTGACCACCCGCACGCGTTCAGCGCCATCGCGACGCTGCAGCATCCCATCCGTGGTGCCGATCCGGGCCCGCCGCCTCGACGCACGCCGCATCGCCGGCGTAGGCTGCACGGCATGCCCCGCCATCCGCGCGATCCCCTGCAGCGCCACCGCGAACGCCATCGCACCGACCGCGTGGGCTGGCTGCGCGCGGCCGTGCTGGGTGCCAACGACGGCATCGTGTCGATTTCCGGCCTGGTGGTGGGCGTTGCTGCCGCCGGCGCGACGCCGTCGACCATCCTGATGACCGGCGTGGCCGGGCTGGTCGCGGGCGCCATGTCGATGGCGGCGGGCGAATACGTCTCCGTGCAATCGCAGGCCGATGCCGAAGCCGCCGACGTGGCGGTGGAAACGCGCGAACTGCGCGAGATGCCGGAAGGGGAACTGGCCGAGCTCACCCAGATCTACGTCAAGCGCGGGCTCGACCCTGCACTGGCTCGCCAGGTCGCCGAACAACTCACCGCGCACGATGCGCTCGAGGCGCACATGCGCGACGAGTTGGGCATCACCGACGCATTGCGGGCGCGCCCGGTGCAGGCGGCACTCGCTTCCGCCGCCGCCTTCACGGTCGGCGCGCTGCTGCCCATCGCCACCACCCTGCTGGCGCCGCCGGACCGCGTGGCGCTGGTCACCACGGTCGCGACCCTGGTCGGCCTGCTGGCTTCCGGCGGACTGGCGGCCCAAGTCGGCGGCGCACCGGTGCTGCGCGGCGCGTGGCGGGTCGGCTTCTGGGGCGCGATGGCGATGGCGGCGGCGGCGCTGGTCGGCCGCCTGTTCCATGTCAGTGTCTGAGCGTCGGCTCAGGAAAGTTCCAGCCAGTCGCCCACGATCAGGCGGGCTTCGTCCACGCCCTGCTTCGACTCGGCCGAGAAGGTCTGCACGCTGACGGTGTCGCCGAAGGACGAGAACAGGTCCTTCTTCACCGCCTGAAGCGCCTGCGCCTGCTGGCCGCGGCCCAGCTTGTCGGCCTTGGTCAGCAATGCATGGGCGGGCAGGCCGCGCTGGACCGCATACCCCAGCATCTGGCGGTCGTAGTCCTTCAGCGGGTGGCGGATGTCCATCACCACTACCAGCCCCTTGAGCGCCTCGCGGGTGCGGAAGTAGCGGTCGATGAAGGCCTGCCAGTGCGCCTGCAGGTCCTGCGGCACCTTGGCATAGCCGTAGCCCGGCAGGTCGACCAGGTAGCGCTCGGGCTGGACCTGGAAGAACACCAGCTGCTGGGTGCGACCGGGCGTCTTGGAGACCCGCGCCAGGCGGTTGTGGTTCACCAGGGCATTGAGGGCGCTGGACTTGCCGGCATTGGAGCGGCCGGCGAAGGCCACCTCGTTCCCGCCATCCTCCGGCAACTGGCGCGGGGTGTGGGCGGAGAGCAGGTAGCTGGCGGAATTCAGGGGGTTCGACATGCCGCTAGGATCGCACGGGCGGGGCCGCCTGCCATGCTGAATTGACCGCAACGGGCCGCCGCGACGATAATTCGGCGGTTTCGCGGTCCCTGCGGGTGCCGCCTCAATCAAGGGTTTCGGAGCTTTAGCATGCGCCACGCTCGCGTTATGGGACTTGCCGGATTGGCCGTACTGGCCGTGGGCGCAGTCGCTTTTGCACAGACCACGGTCGTTCCCGTGCCGGACAACGCGCCGGTCGAGACCGCGCCGCTGGAGATCAACCTGGCCAAGACCACCTGGGGCGACGCCAAGGCTGGACAGACCAAGGCGGCCGCCTGCGCGGCCTGCCATGGCGCCGACGGCAACCCGAGCGATCCGCAGTACCCGCGCATCGCCGGCCAGAGCGAGCGCTATGTCGCCCAGCAACTGGCGCTGTTCGCCTCGGGCGAGCGCAACACCGGCATGGCGGCCGTGATGGCCCCGTTCGCCCAGACCCTCAGCGCGCAGGACATGCGCGACGTGGGCGCCTACTTCGCCACCCAGAAGTCGGGGGCCGGCCTGGCCGACGACAGCGTCATCGCCGATGGCACGTACAAGGACATGAAGTTCTACGAAGTCGGCCAGCAGCTGTACCGCAACGGCGACGCCAAGCGCGGCGTGCCGGCCTGCATGGCGTGCCACGGCCCGACCGGCGCCGGCAACCCGGGCCCGGCCTACCCGCACATCGGCGGCCAGATGCAGGACTACACCGTGCGCCGCCTGACCGAATACAAGGCCGGCACCACCACGCTGAAGGATGCTGCCCACTTCAACATCATGGCGCAGGTCGCCGGTCCGCTGACCGAGCAGGAAATCCAGGCGCTCGCCAGCTACCTGCAGGGCCTGCACGCCCGCGCCGACGATCTCGCGGCGGGCAAGGCCGGCGGCAAGTAATTCCGGACCTCCGTCGCCCCGCGCGACCGGAGGTTCAAGCTCCTGTTCATCGCGCCGGCCCCACCATGGCCGGCGTTTCTTTTTCCGCGAATGCCCGGTCGGCGGGCCCACCATACAGAGGAAGAGTCCCGATGGCGTCGCGCCTGCTGCCCGTGCTGATCACCCTGCTGGCCCTGCTGCCGGCCGCCACCCTCGCCGCACCGCCGTCTCCCGCCCCACTGGTCGAAGGCCAGGATTACGACGTGATCCCGGACGGCAAGCCCTTCGCCCCGGCGAAGGGGAAGATCGAGGTGGTCGAGGTGTTCGGCTACACGTGCATCCACTGCGCGCATCTGGAGCCCACGCTGGCCGCGTGGAAGAAGACCCTGCCGCGCGACGTGCAGCTGACGCCGGTTCCCGCCGCGTTCGGTGGCTACTGGATCCCCTATGCGCGCGCGTTCTACGCCGCGAAGCAGCTGGGCGTGCAGGAGCGCACCCACCAGGCGGTGTTCGACGCCCTGCACAAGGCCGGCTCCCTGCCCATCCAGAATGCAACGGCTGACGAGATCGCCGGCTTCTACGCCAGCCAGGGCGTGGACCGGGCGAAGTTCATGGCCGCGCTGCGCGGTCCCGAGGTCGATGCCCAACTCGCCAAGGCGCGCGACTGGGTGACGGCGGCCGGTGTGGAAGGCACGCCGACGATCATCGTCAACGGCAAGTACCGCGTGATCGGCGGCAGCAACTACAGCGACAGGCTGAAGATCGCCGACCGCCTGATCGCCCGCGAGCGCACCCGCAAGTGACGATTCCGTCATGGCGACCGCGACGGGCGCCATGCAGAATGCGATGTCCGCCGGTACCGCCGCCCCCCCTTTCCCCTGATCCTCCGGAGTTCGCGCGATGAAGTCCCGCCACGTCCTGATGCTGTCCCTGTTGCTGCCGCTGCTGGCGGCCTGCGGCCCGAAGCCCTCCACCGACACCACCCCGACCCAGGAAGCCCCGGCTGCGCCGGCGACCGACGCCAGCGCCACGCCCGCCCCCGAGGCCGCCACCGCGCCCGCCGACACCGCCACGGCCGCGCCGGGCGAAAGCGGCGAGGCCAGCGCCGCGCCGAACAGCAATCCGGTCCTGCCGCCGCAGGGCCCGGCGCCGGTCGCAGGCACGGACTACGTCGTGATTCCCAACGGCCAGCCATTCGCGCCGCTCAACGGCCAGGTCGAGGTCGTCGAGGTGTTCGGCTACGTCTGCCCGGCCTGCGCCCGCTTCGCGCCGGAAGTCTCGTCGTGGAAGAAGAAGCAGCCCGCCGACGTGCGCGTGACCTACGTGCCGGTGGTGTTCGGCCCCGTCTGGGCGCCCTACGCCAAGGCGTTCTACGCGGCCCAGGCCAAGGGCCTGAACGACCGCAGTCATGACGCCGTATTCAGCGCCATCCACCTGCAGCGCGCGCTGCCGGGCGAAGGCCAGCCGCCGACCGATCCCGCGACCATCGCGCAGTGGTATGCCAAGCAGTACGGCGTGGATGCGAAGGAATTCGTGTCGCTGATGAACGGCTTCAGCACCAACGCGCAGATCGCGCGCGGCATGCAGTTCGCCAAGAACAGCGGCGTGGAAGCTACGCCGACGATCATCGTCAACGGCAAGTACCGCATCACCGGCGGCCAGACCTACGCCGACGTGCTGCGCATCGCCGATCACCTGGTCGCGATGGAACGCGCGCAGCGCTGAGCCCCGCGGAAGCCCCCACTTCCATGACCGAATCCGCGCCCGCAGCCGCACGACGGCTGCGCCTGCTCAGCGCCAACATCCAGGCCGGCTCCAGCACCCGCCGCTACAGCGACTACGTGACCCGCAGCTGGTCGCATGCGCTGCCGGCGGGCAACAAGCGCGGCAGCCTGGATGCGATCGCGCAACTGGCCGGCGAGCACGACATCGTCGGCCTGCAGGAGGCCGATCCCGGCAGCCTGCGCTCGGGCTTCACCAACCAGACGCACTACCTGGCCGAGCGCGCGGGGTTCGACTACTGGACGCATCAGCCCAACCGCAATGTCGCGCGCGTGGCAGGCAGCGCGAACGGATTGCTGAGCAAGCTGGAACCGGTGGAAGTGAGCGACCACAGCCTGCCCGGCCGCATCGGTGGCCGCGGCGTGCTGGTGGCGCGTTTCGGCGAAGGCGACGAAGGCCTGACCGTCGCCGTCGCCCATCTCTCGCTCGGCGCCAACTCGCGCCGCTCGCAACTGGCCTTTATCGGCGAACTGCTGTCGGACCATCCGCACGCCGTGCTGATGGGCGACTTCAACTGCGTCCCCGACACGCCGGAAATGGAACTGCTCTACAAGCGCACGCGCCTGCGTCCGCCGGCGTTCTGCGTGCCCACGTTCCCGAGCTGGCGCCCACAGCGCGCGATCGACCACATCCTGCTCAGCGAAGGCCTGCGCGGCGACAACGCCCGCGCCATGCCTGCCGCCAACTCGGATCACTTGGCGCTGGCGATGGACATCGACGTGCCGCACAGCGCATTGCGCTGAACGTCGGGGTTCACGGCGTGGCCGTGACGCGCTGGCGGAAGGCCGTAGCGTCCATCGGCCGGCCGAACAGGTAGCCCTGGAACAACCGGCACCCCTGCTCGCACAGCAGTGCGAACTGCTCGTCCTGTTCGATGCCTTCGGCGATCACGTCGATACCGAGATCGCGCCCCATCTGCAGCAGGTTGCGGGTGATCGACGCGGCATGCGCGTCGCGCACGATTCCGCGGGTGAACGCGCGATCGATCTTCATCTCGGCGAACGGCAGGTCACGCAGGTACGACAGCGAGGCGTAGCCCGCACCGAAATCGTCGAGCGACAACCGAACGCCCATCGCGTGCAGCGCCCGCATCTTGCCGACCGCGTCGTCCATGTCGTGCACCAGGACGCTTTCGGTCAGCTCCAGCGTCAGCAGTCCGGCATCGATACCGCTGCGCGTCACCGCATCGTCCACCTGCTGCACGAAATCGGGTTGCCGCAGCTGCAGCGCGCTGATGTTCACGGACAGCCGCATGCGCTGCAGCGCGGGCTCCCGCCGCCATTCCGCCAACTGGCGGCAAGCATCCTGCAGCACCCACTGGCCGAGCGGCAGGATGAAGCCGGTGTCCTCCGCCGCCTGCATGAAATCGGCGGGGCGGACCAGCCCGCGTTGTGCATCATGCCAACGCAGCAAGGCCTCCGCCCCGATGATGCGGCCACCTGCATCGACCTGCGGCTGATAGAGCAGCCGGAAGCGGCGTTGCGACAGCGCATCGCGCAGCGCGCGGTGCAGCGCGCGGTGTTCGGCGACGTCGGTTTCGGCCAGCCGCAGCACGATCAGGAGGCTGGCTGCCGCCGTGGCCAGGTTGATCCAGATGCCGATGCGCCGCACGTCTTCGGTGATCGCGAAGCGGTCCGGCGTCCCGACCGGCGCAGCGGCGAAGAACACGAACACGCCCACCAGCACCGTGACCACGCCATAGCGCAGCCACGGCCGCTCGTCACGGAACACGTGGTGCGCACAGACGGCGAGCACCAGCAGGAAGACATGGACCGTCCTGGGGACCGCCGCGGTCGAGACATCCAGGAATGCCGAGAAGAAGCACAGCAGGGCGAACAGGCCGGTGAATGCCAACCACGATGCCGCGCGTATGCGGCGGAGGCGCGCCATCACGATGACCACCCCGCCCAGCAAGGCCAGCGCCATCTCCACCGCCGCCACGACCCACGCGCCGCGCGATGCGAAGAACACGCCCCAGCCGAAGCCCAGCGACACCATGATCACTCCCGTCGCCAGCAGCAGGTGCAGGGCACGCCGCTGGCGACGGCGCGCCATCATGCCGGACCAACCCATGCCATCCGCCTTGTCGACCGGCGCGTCCATTCGATGAGAGTCCCTCCCGCCTGCCCGCATCGTACTCCCGTGGCGGACGGGAAGCGCTGCACCCTGTCCTCCGTTGGAAAGCGTCAGCAAGACGCCACCAACGGAAACAGGCTGGCGTCCGTCGCGCGTCGCGCTCAGCCGCTGGCGATGATGGCGATGCCCATGACGATCATGAAGATGGCGAACACGCGCTTCAACGCTTGGCCACCGATGCGGTGCGCCAGCTTCGTCCCATAGGGCGCGGCGAGTACCGAGGCGATCGCGACACCGATGGCGGCCGGCAGGTAGATGTAACCGATCGCGTGCGATGGCAACGCGCCCGTCGGTGCGTGCAACGCATAGCCGAATGCACTGGCGAGGCCGATGGCGACACCGCAGGCGCTGGAGGTACCCACGGCACGCACCGGCTGGACGCCCCGCGCGACCAGCAGCGGCACGGTCATGCTGCCGCCCCCGATACCGACGACCGCGGACACCGCCCCGATCACCGAGCCCGCCAGACTCATCACCGGTCCACGCGGCGCGGGCACGCCGCGCCCTTCCGGATGTGCGTTGCCGCCGAATGCCATCTGCGCGCCGGCGATGAAGCAGTAGCCCGCCACGATCCAGCGCAACACGTCGTCATCCAGATACACCGCCAGTCCGCTGCCCAGCCAGCCACCCAGCAGCAGGCCCGGCACCATCCAGGCGACCGTCGGCCACAGCACACTGCCGCGGCGATGATGCGAATACGCGGACGATGTGGCCGTCAGCACGATGCTCGCCAGCGAACTCGCGAGTGCGGCATGCATCGCGGCCTCTTTCGGAATGCCATGCAACGGCAGGATCCACGCCAGCGCGGCCACCAGCACCAGGCCACCGCCGATACCCAGCAAGCCCGCGAGAATGCCGGCCAGTACACCCAGTACCGGGAAAATCCACACACCTTCCACGCACCACCTCATGATCACGGCCTGTCTACGGGTCGGTTCAGGCGGCTTGGGTATAGTCCCCGCATGATCCGTCTCTCGCCTTTTATCGTACTCGTTGCCTTCGCGGGCCTGTGTGCCGCACCGGTCCTGCACGCGCAGTCGCTAGAGGCGCAACGCCCGGCGATACGCGATGCACTCGCCGCCGCAGAGGCGGGTCGTTTCAACGCGGCAACCTTGTCCTCTCTCTCCAGCCATCCGCTGTACGGATGGGTCGAACTGGCGGCGCTGCGCCGCGACCCCGATGCGATATCGACCGCGCAGGCGCAGGCGTTGCTCGCGCGCTACGACGGCCAGGCCGTCGCCGCGCAGCTTCGCAATGTATGGCTGGCCGCACTGGCGCGCCGCCAGGACTGGCCCACCTTCCTCGCTGCCTGGAAGCCGACCGACAGTATCGCCCTGCAGTGTGCGCACCTGCAGGCGCGCCAGGCCACCGGGCGCACCGATGCCGCGTGGACCGAGCAGGCGCAGGCGCTCTGGCGCAAGGGCGCCAAGTCGCTGCCCGATGGCTGCGATCCCGTGTTCAACGTACTGGCCAGCCAGGGCGGACTTGCGCCGGCCTTGAGGTGGGAACGCATCGAGGCCGCCGCCGCCGAGCGCCAGACCGGCGTGATGCGCAGTGCCGCGCGTGGCCTGCCGTCCGACGAAGCCACGCTCGCCAATGATTACGCGGCCTTCATAGATGCGGTCCATCCGCGCGCGCTGAACTGGCCGAAGACCGACCGCAGTCGCCGGATGGCCGCCTACGGCCTGGCGAAGCTCGCGCAGAGCGATCCCGACACCGCGGAACGCCTGCTGCCGCAGTACGCCGATGCGCTGGGCATGGGCGAAAGCGAGCGCGGCCAGGTGCTCTACCAGATCGCGCTGTGGACGGTCGCATCGTACGGACCGGATTCCGCGCGCCGGCTCGGCAACGTCCCGGAATCCGCCTACGACGAGCGCCTGCACGAGTGGCGCGTGCGCGAGGCGCTGTCGCGGGGCGACTGGCCGGCCGCACTCGCCGCGTTGCGCAAGATGCCGCCGGCGCAGCGCAACGACTCCCGCTGGCGCTACTTCGAAGCGCGCATGAGCGAGAAGACCGGCGATCGCGCCAACGCGCAGCGCCTGTTCCGCGAGACCGCGTCCAGCCCCACCTTCCATGGCTTCCTCGCGGCCGACCGCCTGGAACAGCCGTACGCGCTGTGCGCCTGGATCCCCAACGATCCCGCCACGGCCAAGCAGGCCATCGCGCGCGATCCCGCCATCGTGCGCGCGATGGAGTTGTGGCAGCTGGAACGTCCCGGCTGGGCGACTGCGGAGTGGAACGACGCGCTGTCGCGCTTCGACGATACCCAACGCCGCATCGCCGTCGAGGTCGCGCAGGACAACGGCTGGTTCGACCGCGCGGTGTTCTCGCTGGGCAGCGTGCGCGGCGAGAGCCGGCCCGACGAACAGCGCCTGTACCAGCTGCGCTTCCCGCTGCACCACGGCGACACCATCAAGCGCGAAGCGGCGAAGCACGACATCGATCCGGCCTGGGTTGCGGCCGAGATCCGCGCCGAAAGCATCTTCAACCCGAAGGCGCGCTCCGGCGCCAACGCCATGGGCCTGATGCAGGTGCTGCCGTCCACCGGCGCCGGCGTCGCCAAGCGGTGGAGCATCCCGTATGCCGGCGCGGCGAGCCTCTACGATTCCGACACCAACATCGCCATCGGCACCGCCTACCTGCGCGAGATGGAAGACAAATACGGCGTGCCCTATGTCGCCATCGCCGCCTACAACGCAGGGCCGGCACCGACGGCACGCTGGCAGTCGCAGCGCCCCGGCGTCGATCCCGACATCTGGATCGAGACGATCAGCTACAAGGAGACACGCGAGTACGTCGCGCGCGTGCTGGCCTTCAGCGTGATCTACGACTGGCGCCTCAACGGCACCGCGCTGCCGGTGAGCGACCGCCTGATGGGCCGCGTGCAGGCGAAGCGCAAGGCTTTCACCTGCCCGACGGCGCAGATGCCGAAGAGCTGAGGCCGATAGCGCCTGCTGTGGGAGCGACGTAAGTCGCGAATCAGGTCTGCTTTGCGCCATCGCGACTCACGTCGCTCCCACACCAACCCCCACGCAGACAGTGGGCACACCCATCCGGCATCATGCCGCCATGCAAACCTATCTCGTCGGTGGCGCGGTACGCGACCGGTTGCTGGGCCTGGAGCCCGGCGACCGCGACTGGGTCGTGGTCGGCGCGACGCAGGCGCAGATGGAGGCGCAGGGCTTCAAGGCGGTCGGCCGCGACTTCCCGGTCTTCCTGCATCCGGACACCGCCGAGGAGTACGCCCTCGCGCGCACCGAGCGCAAGAGTGGCCGGGGTTATCGCGGCTTCGTCGTCGATGCCGATCCCTCGGTGACGCTGGAGGAAGACCTGCAGCGGCGCGACTTCACCCTCAATGCGATCGCGCAGGACAAGGACGGCACCCTGGTCGATCCTTACGGCGGCGCACGCGACATCGAGGCGCGCGTGCTCCGCCACGTGGGCGACGCCTTCGTCGAGGATCCGTTGCGCGTGCTGCGTGCGGCCCGCTTCATGGCGCGCTTCGCATCGCTCGGGTTCACCGTTGCGCCGGAGACGATGGCGTTGATGCGGGACATGGTCGCCGGCGGCGAACTGGACACGTTGGTGCCCGAGCGCGTCTGGCAGGAACTGCGCCGCGCACTGGCCTCGGCGACGCCTTCGGCCTTCCTCGCCACGCTGCGCGCCTGCGGTGCGCTGGCCGTGGTGCTGCCCGAAGTCGACGCGCTGTACGGCGTGCCGCAGCGTACGGAGTACCACCCGGAAGTGGACACCGGCATCCACCAGCAGATGGTCAGCGACATGGCGGCACGGCTCGCGCCCGGCGACGCGCGCATCGGCTTCGCCGCGCTGGTGCACGATCTCGGCAAGGCGTTGACACCGGCCAACGTCCTGCCGAAGCACATCGGCCACGAACATGCCGGCGTGAAGCCGGTGATCGCGCTGTGCGAACGGCTCAAGGTGCCGGTCGACCACCGCGAGCTGGCGGTGATGGCCTGCCGCGAACACCTCAACGTGCACCGCCTGGCCGAACTGCGCGATGCGACCGTGGTCGAGCTGCTCACGCGCTGCGATGCGTTCCGGCGGCCGGAACGCATCCCGTGGCTGGCCACGGTCTGCGAGGCCGACAAGCGGGGCCGCGGCGGCAGCGAGAACGCGGACTATCCGCAGGGCCGCGCGCTGGTGCGCCTGCACGAGGCGGCCTGCCGTGTCGGCGCACGCGACGTGGTGCGCGAGGGCATGACGGGGCCGGAGATCGGCGCCGCCGTGCAAGCCGCACGGGTGGCGGCGGTACATCGCGCCCGTCAGACCGGCGGTTGATCCGCGCGCGCCATCGTCATCCCGCACGGGGTATCGTCGCGTTCGCGGCGTCGGGGCCGCTCACCGCACCAAGGGGATCGACATGGAACGCACGCGCACCCTGCTGTATGCCTGCCTGGCCGGCGCCGGACTCTGGGGCTTCGATGCCCGGGCCGACGACACCATCACCTGCGAAAGCCGCAACGACCGTTACCAGAGTTGCGCCATCGCCACCGCCGGCTACGTCACGCTGGACCGACAGCTGTCGGGCACGGCCTGCACGCAGGGCCGCACCTGGGACTACGACCGCCGCGAGATCTGGGTGGACGACGGCTGCCGCGCCACGTTCCGCGTGCACACCGATTCATCGGGACACCACGGCAGCGACCACGATGCCAAGGTCGCCGCCGGCGTGCTGATCGGCGCCGCCATCCTCGGCGCCCTGGCGCACAACGCCGACAAGAAGGACGACAAGTACGACGACGACCGCTACCAGGGGCCGCGGCACACCTCGTATGTACCGTCGTGGATGATCGGGACGTTCGAGGGGTACAACCCGGTCTACGACCGCGACGTTACCCTGACCATCGGAGCGGATGGGCGCGCCAGCGCACGCACGCGCGACCAGACCGTGGATGGCTGGATCAACGAGGGTCGCCTCAACGTGGGCAGCACGTCGTTCGACATCGACCGGTCACGCGAGGGCCTGGTGACCACGCAGCTCGGCGACCGCCACAACGAGGTGCGCTACCGCCGGGTGCGCTGACAGCGATGCGCGGCGCAGGCGCGCCCGCCATCGCGGCGGCGCGCATGCTGGCGCATCACTTGACCGGCGTGCAGCTCAGCTTGTTGCCGAAGAAGTCGACGCTGGCCTCGCCCTGGTGCTCCCAGTACTCGACGCCGACACGTCCGTACTTGGCGCCGCTGGCCGCCGGCTGCGGGAACACGATGGCCTGGTCGTTGCCCAGCATCATCACCGCGGCCTGCGGATCGATGTCGTTGTAGTACGTCATGGTGAACGGCTCGCGGTTGTTGCTGCAGCGGAACGCCACCGGCTTCGGCACGGCCGCACCGGACGCGGCGATGGCCAGTTCGACCAGGCGCGTGCGGTAGGCGTCCAGCACGCACAGGCGCAGGTCCTGCTGCTTCCAGCACTCGTCGCGCCCCTTGGCCCAGCCGCGCTGCACGGCGGGATCGGCGTCCTTCGCCTCGGCGTACCTCGCGGCCAGCTGGCGATCCAGCGCGGCGAGTTCGGCATCGCGGCAGACCAGCTTCTCCGCCTCGCTCGCCGCCCTGGCGCAATCGAACGAGGGTGGGACCACGGCGGCGGTCGTGGCGGCGTCGGCCTGCCCGGCGGGAACCGCGGTCGCCGCGGCACCGGTATCCGCCGGCCCGGGCACGGTGGCTGCGGGCGCGACGGCCTCGGGCTTGCATCCGGCAAGCAGCAGCAATGCGATGCAGGACAGGAGTGCTTTCATCGACAGGCTCCGGCGAGGGCGGATGCGCATGCTAGCGCCAGGCGCGTGACGGCGGCCTTCAGCGCGACAGCCGCAGGCGGCTGATCGTGCCGCGCCCGGGCGCCGACTGGATCGACAGCGTCCAGCCGAGGTGTTCGCACAGGCGTGCCAGCAGGTCCAGGCCGATGCCTCCACCCTCGCGGCCACCGCCGCGCGCCATCTGCGCGTAGAGGCGGCTGATGTCCTCGGGCGTCATGCCGTGGCCGGGATCCTGCACGGTGACCGTGGCGTCGCCGTCCAGGCCCACATGGATTTCGCCGCTGTCGCTGTTCTCGATGGCATTGCGAAGCAGGTTGCCGATCGCCGCCTGCACGATGTGCAACGGTGCCGCCACGCTGCATGGCGCCAGGTCGTCGATGACGACCGACAGGTCCTTGCCCTCCATCAGGTGGCGATGGTCGTCGATGATGTCGGGCAGCAGTTCATGTAGCGGCACCACCTCGTTGCTTCGCGACAAGCGTGCCGGATCCTTGGCCAGCGTCAGCAGCAGCGCGATCAGCCGCTCGACGTCGCGCGCGGTCCGGTGGATGCGCAGCACCTGCTGGCGCGCCGACCCCGGCAGGTCGTCGCGCCCCAGCGCGAGCTCGCTGGCGCCGGCGATGATGGCGATGGGCGTGCGCAGTTCGTGGCTGGCGGTATCGATGAAGATGCGCTCGCGCTCGACGAAGGCATCATGGCGGCGCAGATAGTCGTTCAGCGCATTGGTGATGACGTGCAGCTCCGAGCTGGCATCGTGTTCCACGGCCACGCGCCGGCCGGCGCGGTCGGGGGACAGTGTGCCGATGTCGCGGGCCAGGTCGGACAGCGGGCGCAGCGCATTGCGCACGCCGCGGGCAACCAGCACGCCGACGATGATCAGGACGACGAACGCGAGCCCCAGCGATCCGAGCAGCAGCGCGTCCTCGATGGTCTCGATGCCGGTGATGTCGCGTACGACGAAGTAGTCCACGCCCCGCACGCGCTGCACCAGCACGACGTTCTCGCGCCCGCCGAACCAGAAATCGTCGTGCACCCCCTGGGGCAGCATCGACAATGCGGGCGGGGGCGGACGGCCCGGGGCGCTGTAGATCTGCAGCGTGCCGGTGTCCCGCCACACATGCTGCGGGTCCTCCGCCTGCCGCTGCAGATGGTGCGCGATCTCCCGCTGCAGCAGCGACTTCCACACCCTGTCCTCGAGGAAATCATCCGCGAAGACCAGCAGGATGACGGCGGCCAGCAGGACGGCGTAGCCGCCGAGCAGGCGCCGGATCTGCGTGTGCAGACTGCGGGGGGGCTTCACGCGCCCCCCGCGTCGTGGGGAAGTGCGAGACGGTAGCCCGTCCTTGGCAATGTCTGGATCAGCTTGACCGGGAACGGCCCATCCACGCTGCGCCTCAGCTCGTAGATGTGGGAGCGAAGCATGTCGCCGTCCGGCGGATCGTCGCCCCACAGCGCGTGTTCCAGTTGCTGGCGGGTGACCGCCGCCGGACTGGCCTGCATCAGCGTTTCCAGCAGCTTGCGGCAGGCCGGATACAGGTGCAGCGGCTGCCCCGCGCGGGTGACCTCCAGGGTGCCCAGGTCCAGTTTCAGATCGTGGACTTCCAGCACCTTGCGCCGCTGGCGTCCGTGCATGCGCGCCATCAGGGCTTCGAGCCGCACCTCCAGTTCGGGCAAGGCGAACGGCTTGGTCAGGTAGTCGTCGGCGCCTGCCCGGAAACCGGCGATCTTGTCCGGCAGTTCATCGCGTGCGGTCAGCATGATGACCGGCAGGCTGGAGTCGTGCTCCTCGCGCAGCCGCCGCAGGACCTCCGGGCCCTCCAGCCGCGGCAGCATCCAGTCGAGCACCAGCGCGTCGTAGGCCTGCGTGGTGGCCAGGTGCAGCCCGGTGACGCCGTCCGGGGCCGCGTCCAGCGTGTGGCCGCGCGCCTCGAAGTAGTCGAACAGGTTCGCCACCAGGTTCCGGTTGTCTTCGATCACCAGCAGCCGCATCGGCAGGACCCGCGCGAGGAAAGAGGACCGGCAGCATGGCAGGCCGGACGTCGAAGCGACGTCGGAGTTCCGACGAATCTCTTACGCGCCATGATCCACCATCGCGCACCGACTTGCCGGACAACCGCCCCCCCCATGCGATCGATGCACCTCCGACTTGCGCCGCGCTGGCAGACCCCCTTGCTGGCCGCGCTCATGGTGTGGGCGTTGCTGGCCGGGCTGGGCCTGCGCGAACCGATGCCCGCCGACGAGCCACGCTTCGTGCTCGCCGCGCGGACCATGGTGGAGACGGGGCAATGGTTGTTCCCCCACCGCGGCACAGAGCTGTACGCCGAGAAACCGCCGACGTTCATGTGGCTGCAGGCGGCCAGCTACGGGATGGTGCGCAGCTGGCAGGTGGCGTTCCTGCTGCCGTCGCTGCTCGCCGCGCTGCTGACGCTGTGGTTGTCCGGCGATCTTGTGCGCCGCCTGTGGGGACGTCGCGCCGTACCGTACGCCGTGTTCGGCCTGTTCGTCTGCCTGCAGTTCGCGCTGCAGGCCAAGCGCGCGCAGATCGACATGGTGCTGGTGGGCATGACCACGCTGTCGCTGTGGGCGCTGCTGCGCTACCTGCTGGAGAAGCCGAGCCCGTGGCTGCTCGCGCTGGGCACGTTCGCGGCCGGGCTGGGCACGGTGACGAAGGGCGTGGGCTTCCTGCCGCTGCTGGTGTTCCTGCCGTGGCTGTGGGTGCGATGGAAGTCGCCGCAGACGCTGCCCGCGCATCGCGGTGCCCATGCCCTGGCCGGCGTGGCGGGTTTCCTGCTGGGCGCGGGTGTCTGGCTGGTGCCGATGCTGTCGGTCGCGCTGACCTCTGCCGATCCCGCGCTGCATGCCTACGCGCGCGAGATGCTGTTCAAGCAGACCGGTACGCGCTACGCCAACGCATGGCACCACGTGAAGCCGGCCTGGTACTACCTGCAGACGATGCTGACGCTGTGGCTGCCGGGCGTGCTGCTGGCGCCCTGGTTGCTGCCGGCCTGGTGGCGACGCCTGCGCCGCGTCGATCCGCGGTACGCACTGCTGCTGGGCTGGGCGCTGCTGGTGCTGGTGTTCTTCAGCGCCAGTCCGGGCAAGCGCGAGGTCTACATCTTCCCGATGCTGCCGGCGCTGGCCGTGGCGGCGTCGCCACTGCTGCCGGGTCTGCTGCGGCGACGCGGCGTGCGTGCGGTGCTGTGGACCTACCTGTCGGCCCTGGTGCTCGTCACGGGGGCGCTCGGAGCCTGGCTGCTGCTGGCTCCGCCCGAACGCGTGCAGGCACTGCTCGATGGCCGGGGCATGGACATGGCCACCGCGGCGCGGATGGGACGCTGGCTGCTGGGCTTCGCCATCACGGCACTGGTCGCGATGGTGTCCGCGCGACGGCACGTCGCCGCTGCCCTGGTCGCGGTCACCGCCGCGCTGTGGACCGCGTACGGCATGGGCTTCATTCCTGCGATCAGTCCGGACAGTTCAGCCAGGGCGCTCATGCAGCGCGTGGGCGAGCGCATCGGTCCCGATGCCGAACTCGCGATGCTCGGCTGGCGCGAACAGCACCTGCTGCAGGCCGACCGGCCGGTCACCGACTTCGGCTTCAAGCAGCCCTGGGTGGACCAGTGGCAGCACGCGCACGCCTGGTTGCTGGAAGCGCCGGGCAAGCGCTGGCTGTTCCTGCGCAAGGAGGCCATCGGGCCCTGCCTGGATCCCGCCAAGGTCATCGACATCGGCGCGTCCAACCGGCGCGACTGGATCCTTGCGCCGGGCGGCGCATGGATCGAGGGATGCGACGTGCCAGCGGACTGGTCGGCGGACGTCAGCGAAGACTGAACGCCGAACAACATCGCACGGCACCCCGCGGCGTTTAACGCAGCTCCGACAGCGGTCCGACTGCGCTACGACATCGCGGTGACCAGCATGCGCGCACTCCCCTCCGTGCGAACCGCATGTCCGCTTCTCCGACCTCGTTGACTGTCGTGCCCGAGCAGCGCCTCCCGGGCCTGCTGCCGGTTTCGGTGATCCTGCTGGTGGCCGCGTGGCTGGCGGCGCAATCGCTCGACCATGCCTGGGCGTCGTGGCTCTTCCACCAGCAGGGCGACGCATGGTCGCTGAAGAACAGCGTCGTGCTGGAGACGCTGCTGCACCGCGGTGGCCGCCTGCTCAGCCAGCTCGCCTGGGCGGGCGTGCTGGCGGCAACGCTGTGGCATTGGCGCACGCCCTCCGCGCAACGCTGGACCCGCCCTGCCGCGCGGCTGCTGGTGGCGGTGCTCGCCTCGACCGCGGTGGTGGCATGGCTGAAGGCCACCACGCACATGGATTGTCCGTGGGACCTGGCCGGTTTCGGCGGAGACCGCCCGTTCGTCGCGCTGTTCGAGCATCGGCCCGCAGGACTCGGCGCGCCCGGCTGCTTCCCTGCCGCGCATGCCGCGGGTGGCTACGCCTGGGTGGCGTTGTACTTCTTCTTCCTGGCCGTCGCGCCGTGCTGGCGCCATGTCGGCTTGGCGGCCGGGCTGCTGGCCGGTCTCGTGTTCGGGCTGGCCCAGCAGCTGCGTGGCGCGCATTTCCTGTCGCACGACATCGCCAGCCTGGCGGTGTGCTGGGCGGTGGCCTGCAGCGTGGACCGCCTCGCCGCCTGGCGCAGGCCGGGCGTCGACACGGAGGCGCACGCATGAGCGCGTCGGTCCTCGGCCATCCCGCGCTTCCCTCGCGCTGGCAGCGCCTGCTTGCGCTGGTGCGGACGCGCCCGCGGGTGTCGCAAGAGGCGCTGATCCTGTTCGCCTGCCTGTACTTCAGCCTGTTCGCCAATGCGGTGTTCTGGCAGTCCGCCGCACCGCACCCCTGGCAGCAGTGGCGCTGGACGCTCTCGCTGTTCCTGCTGGTCACGGCCGTGCACGGCATCTGGCTGTCGCTGCTGGTGTGGCGCCGCACCGCCCGCGTGGTGCTGTCGGCGCTGGTGGTGGTGGCGGCAATGGCGGGCCACTACATGGCGGCGTATGGCATCTACATCGACGCCGACATGATCCGCAACGTGCTGCATACGGACTGGCGCGAAGCCAGCGATCTGGTGGGCGGCGACATCCTGATGCCCTTGCTGGTGGCGCTGCCGGCGCTGCCGGCGCTGCTGGTGATCTGGCGCGTGCGCCTGCGCGATCGCCGGTGGACGCGCGCGCTCGGCATGCGCGCCGCCTTCCTCGCCGGCATGGTGGTGACCGGCGTGCTGGGCGTCCTGCCCTCCACCCAGCAGCTGACCGCCTTCCTGCGCAACCAGCGCGAAGTGCGCTACCTTGTCACGCCGGCCAACGTGCTGGTGTCGCTGGCCAAGGTGGTCAGCGAAGAACCTCCGGGGCACAAGCGCGTCCTGCAACCGATCGGCGAGGATGCCGTGCAGTCGCCCGCCGCCACCATGCGCCGCCCGCGCCTGCTGGTGCTGGTGGTGGGCGAGACCGCGCGCGCCGCCAACTGGGGGCTCAACGGCTACGCACGCCAGACCACGCCGGAACTGGCGAAGCGCGACGTCCTCAACTTCCCGCACGTCACCGCCTGCGGCAGCAGCACCGAAGTCTCGCTGCCCTGCATGTTCTCGCCCTGGGGCCGCGAACATTACGACGAGAAGGAGATCCGCAGCCACCAATCGCTGTTGCACGTGCTGCAACGTGCCGGCGTGGCCACGCTGTGGCGCGACAATCAGTCCGGCTGCAAGGGCGTATGCGACGGCCTGCCCGTGGAAGACCTGCATGCGCGCACCGATGCCGCACTGTGCAACGGCAAGCGCTGCTACGACGGCATCCTGGTGTCGGGACTGGCCGATGCCGCGCGCGGGCAGAAGCGCGACCAGGTCATCGTGCTGCACATGCTGGGCAACCATGGGCCCACGTACTCCGAACGGTATCCCGCCGCGTTCGGCGTCTATTCGCCGGTCTGCGCGACCTCGGACCTGGAGCGCTGCTCGCGCGCGCAGATCGCCAACGCCTACGACAACGCCCTGCGCTATACCGACCACGTGCTGGCGTCGGCCATCGACCAGTTGAAGGGCCTCGAGGACTACGACACCGCCCTGCTGTATGTCTCGGACCATGGCGAGTCGCTGGGCGAGAAAGGCCTGTACCTGCACGGGATGCCATACGCGATCGCCCCGCGCGAGCAGCTCGAGGTGCCGATGGTGGCCTGGTTTTCCCAGGGCTGGCGCGCCTCGACCGCGCTGGATGCCGCCTGCCTGCGCCGGCAGGCGGCCGGCGCGCGCAGCCACGACGGCCTGTTCCACACCGTCCTGGGCCTGACGGACGTGAAGACGGCCCTCTACCGGCCGGACCACGACATTTTCCTGACCTGCCGGGGAGGAGCATGACGCCACCCAACCCGAGCCTGCCGCCATGACGAGCCTCTCCATCGTCATCCCCGTCTTCAACGAACTCGAGAACATCGGGCCACTGGTCCACGAAACGGTGTCCCACCTGCGCGGTCGGGTGGCCTTCGACATCGTCTGCGTGGACGACCATTCCGACGACGGCACACGCGACGTCCTCACCACCCTGAAGGCGGAGGTGCCCGAGCTGCGCGTGCTGCTGCACCAGCAGCGCAGCGGCCAGAGCGCGGCCATCCGCACCGGCGTGAAGCACGCGCTGTCGCCGTGGATCGCCACCCTCGATGGCGACGGGCAGAACGACCCCGCCGACATCCTCAAGCTGCTCGCCGCCCGGGCCAACGCAAACCCGCAGGTGCGCCTGTTCGCCGGCTGGCGCGTGGACCGGAAGGATTCGGCGAGCAAGCGCTGGGCCTCGCGCTGGGCCAACCGCATCCGCCAGCGCCTGCTGCGCGACGACACGCCCGACACGGGCTGCGGGATCAAGCTGTTCGAGCGCGCCGCCTTCCTCGACCTGCCCTACTTCGACCACATGCATCGCTACCTGCCGGCCCTGATGCAGCGCGCCGGCTGGCAGACGGTCAGCGTGCCGGTCTCGCACCGCCCGCGCGGCACCGGCCAGTCCAAGTACACCAACCTCGGCCGTGCGCTGGTCGGCATCCGCGACCTGATCGGCGTGTCGTGGCTGATCCAGCGCAGCCACGTGACCCCCATCAGCGAGCTCAACCTGGGGCGCAAGCCATGAGCGCGATGGACCAGGAACTGGTATGGCTGGCCTGGACCGGCCTGCACATGACGCCGTGGAAACTGATCGGCCTGACCGGCGCGGCGCTGTTCGGCGCGCGCTGGCTGGTGCAGTTCGTCGCCTCGCGTCGCGCACGCCGGCCGGTGATCCCGCGCCTGTTCTGGTACATGAGCCTGGCGGGCAGCCTGATGGCGCTCAGCTACTTCATCTTCTCGTCGAAACAGGATGCCGTGGGCGTGGTGCAGAACCTGCTGCCGGCGTTCACCGCCGCCTACAGCCTGTACCTGGACATCCGCCACCGCCGCGAACAGGCCGCCACCGGCGCGGATGCGCGGGCGCATCCGGTGCGCTGATCAGCTCCGGTTCGGCGTGAGCTTCAACAGGCGTCCACCGCTGCCGTCTTCCAGCAGCCACAACGCACCATCCGGCCCCTGTTCGACCTCGCGGATGCGCTTGCCCATCGCGTAGCGCCGGGACTCGCGCGCCTGCGTGCCGTCGAACTCGATCTCGACCAGTGCCTGCGATGCCAGGCCACCGATGAACCCCTTGCCACGGAACCACGGAAACAGGTTGCCGGAATAGATCACGAAGCCGGCCGGCGCGATCACGGGCGTCCACCAGGCTTCCGGCGCGTTGAAGTCGGGACGCGTGGAGTGGCGCGGAATCGGTGTGCCGTCGTAGTTGTCGCCGTTCGATACCACCGGCCACCCGTAATTGGTGCCGCGCTCGATCAGGTTCAGCTCGTCGCCGCCCTTGGGTCCCATCTCGTGGACCCATAGGCGCCCGGCATTGTCGAACGCGATTCCCAGCATGTTGCGGTGCCCGAGCGTCCAGACCTGCGCGGCGATGCCGCCCTGCGCGGCGAACGGATTGTCGGGTGGCACGCTGCCATCGTCGTTGAGCCGGATCAGCTTGCCGAGCGAAGACTGCAGGTCCTGCGCGGGCGTCGACGCCTGCCGGTCGCTGGAGGTGATCCACAGCTTGCCGTCCGCCCCGAACGCGAGACGGTGCCCGTAGTGTGCTTCACCACTCACCTTGGGCAGCTGCCGCCAGATCACCTGCAGGTTCGACAGGCTGCCGCCGTTGCCGCTGGCGTCGAGTTGCAGCGTCGCACGCGCCACCGCCGCGCCACGGGTGCCGCCACTGCCGGCTTCCGCGTAACTGAGATAGACCAGCCGGTTGTCTGCGAAACGGGGATGCAGCAGCACGTCGCCAAACCCGCCCTGGCCGCCGTACGCGACGGCCGGCACGCCGACGACCTCGCCGACCTGTCCCGTGGCGACGTTGGCCAGCCGCAGCTTGCCGGACTTCTCCGTCACCAGCAGGCGTCCGTCGGGCAGGAACGTCATCGCCCAGGGCTCGTTGAAGGTCGCGGCCGGCGTACTGGTGAACGGTGGGTCGGGCACCAGGCGGGCTCGCGACAATCCGGCCATCACGCGCCCGGTCTCCGGCGTCGCCGGTGGCGGCAACGCGACGACCGACGGCGGCACCACCGATGCGGTTCGGGACGCCACGACCGCCGTCACGCCCTCTTCGTTCACGGTCGCCCGCTGGCAGGAGGACAGGCACAGGCAGCAGGCGAGCAGCAGCGGCATCTTCATGCGGGCGGCATCCGGCGGTGGGCTGCCTGTCGTTTTAACCCGGCCCGGGGCAGGAAAGCGTGACGATGGCGGCGCTTCAGACCTTCACGTACCAGCCGCGACGGTCCATCGCCCGGACCACCAGCCACCACACGCCGACAAAGGCGAGTGCGAATGCCAGCGAAGGCACGTAGGCGCCGAAGCGCGGCGTCATCCAGTCGGCGAAGCCGTACCGGTACAGCGGCCCCATCCAACCCAGGGCGAGCACGACGTACGTCATCACCGCCGCACCCACATAGGCGGCGATGGCATTGACGCCGAAGCGTCGACCGACGGCCGGCCAGCCAAGGCGATCCACCACCGCATGCGCGAGCAGCAGGGCGAGCATCGCGCAGCCGGCCGCGAACAGCGCGTACGACGACGTCCACAGCGCCTTGTTCAACGGAAACAGCGGCGACCATGCCAAGCCCAGCACGACCACGGCAACACCCGTACCACCGATCGTGCGAAGCGCACCGGCGCGCAACGCGCTGCCCGCCCGCACGCCGAGCAGCGCGGTGGCGACGGCGGGCAACGTGCTCAGCAGTCCTTCCGGATCCTGTCCGCGCATCGCGGCGGCGTCCCACTGGTACAGCCACGGGCCGAACAGCGCGGTGTCCACGCGCGCCGCCAGGTTCGTGTACGGGTCGTAGCCCCAGGGCGCCATCAGCGCCCAGTAACCCAGCAGCAATGCCACGATCAGCGCCCACTGCGTGCGCGGCTTCAGGTACAGCGCGAGCAGACCGGCAACGGCGAAGCACAGCCCGATCCGCTGCAGCACGCCCCACGGCCGGAACGAGGGACGGTCCAGCAGCAAGTACGCCAGCAGGTGCAGCGCCAAGCCGAGCGCGACGATCTTCGCGGCGCGCCACAGCACCGCGCGCACCAGCGCCGGCCTGGCCACGCCCGCTTCCGCGCGGGGCACCACGCCGAGGGCGATCGACACGCCGACGATGAAGAGGAAGAAGGGAAACACCAGGTCGGTCGGGGTGACGCCATGCCACTCGGCATGCAGCAACGGCGCGTACACATGCGACCAGTCGCCCGGCGTGTTGACCAGCAGCATCGCCGCGACTGTCAGGCCGCGCAGGGCATCGACGGACGCGAAACGGACCGGTGCGGCGCTCATGCGACGCAAGTCATTCGCCGCCGATCCAGGTGCCGACCACCTGCAGGTCCGCATCCAACGCGACCAGGTCGGCGCGCCAGCCCGGCGCGATGCGTCCGTGGGTAGCGCCCAGTCCCAGGAAATCGGCCGGATACGTCGACGCCATGCGCGCCGCCTCGTCCAGCGGCAGGCCCAGCAGGCGCACCGAGTTGCGCACGGCACCCGCCATGTCCAGGGCCGATCCCGCGAGCGAGCCCGCGGCATTGCGTACCACGCCATCGACGGCGGTGATGGTCTCGCCATAGAGATCGAACGCGGGATCGTCCGAGCCCACCATCGGCATCGCGTCGGTCACCAGGAAGACCTTGCCGCGCGGCTTGGCGGCGAGCGCCACGCGCAGGCTGGCCGGATGCACGTGCACGCCATCGACGATCACGCCGCACCAGCTGCCTTCGTCCTCGAGCGCGGCACCGACCGCGCCCGGCTCCCGCCCCAGCAACGGCGACATCGCGTTGTACAGGTGGGTGAAGCCGGACACGCCGGCGTCGATGCCGGCACGGATCTGCTCGTACGTCGCGGCGGTATGACCCGCCACCACGATCGCGCCGCGATCCACCATCGCCCGGATGGTATCGGCTGGCACCTGCTCAGGTGCCAGCGTCAGCAGCGTCACGCCGTTGTCGAGCGAGGTCGCCATCGCCACTTCACCGTCATCCGGCACACGGAACTTCGTGGCGTTGTGCGTTCCCTTGCGTGCGGGCGCGATGTACGGACCTTCCAGGTGGATGCCGAGCACGCCCGGCACCTTCGCTTCGATGGCGGCGCGCGTGGCCTCCACCGCGCGCGCCATCACCTCGGCATCGTCGCTGATCAGCGTCGGCAGCAGGCCGGTGGTGCCGAAGCGGCGATGCGCTTCCGCGATAGTGCGGATCGCGTCGACCGTCGTGGCGTTGTTGAACAGCACGCCACCGCCGCCATTGACCTGCGCGTCGATGAAGCCGGGCACGAGCGCTGCGCCTTGCAGGTCGCGGCGGACGGCATCGGCAGGCAACGCTTCGACAGCGACCAGGTCGACGATCAGCCCGTTCTGCATCAGCACGGCAAGCCCTTCGACGAACCCGTCGGGCGTCAGCACGCGGGCATTGCAGAGCGCGGTGGCGGGACGCAGTGCGTTCATACCGTTTCGGTGACCTTGTTGAGGTGCGGCGGCACGTCTGGATTGTGGCCGCGGCGCAGCGCCAGCGCATTGATCGCGCGGTAGAAACTCTGGATGGTCAGCAACGGAGCGCACGCGGGATGCGGCGCAGCGACCAGCGGCAGATCGCCCTGCCGCGAAGCCACCCACACCTGCGCACCGCGACCGCGGAACTCCTGTGCCAGCGCCAGCGTGCCGGCCTCGGTCTCGTCCGGCTGCGCGAAGCACAGCACCGGGAAGCCGGGGCCGACCAGCGCCATCGGCCCGTGTTTCACTTCGGCGGAACTGTAGGCCTCGGCATGCAGGCCGCAGGTTTCCTTGAATTTCAGCGCCGCTTCCTGCGCGGCGGCCAGGCCCAGGCCACGGCCGAGCACGAACAGGTTGTGCGCACCCACCAGTCCTTCCGTGAGCGGCGACCAGTCGGCCTGCCAGGCACGCTGCAGCGCGTCGGGCAGGGCGAGCGTGGCGTCGTGCAGCGGGGCCTCGTCCTTCCAGTACGCCGCCAGCTGCAGGATCGCGGCCAGCGAACCGAGATAGCTCTTGGTGGCGGCGACACTGCGCTCCGGTCCGGCATGCATCGGCAGCACGGTGTCGGCCAGCTGCGCGAGCGGCGAATCGGCCACGTTGACGATGGCGACGACGCGCGCACCGGCCTCCTTCGCCGCCGTCGCGTTGCGCAGCAGGTCGGGACTCTTGCCCGACTGCGAGATCACCACATAGAGCGCGCCATCCAGCCGCTGCCTGGCCTCGTAGACCGAACCGACCGACGGCGAGGCGGATGCCGTCACCACGCCCAACTGCGTCTCGAGCAGGTACTTCGCATACGTGGCGGCATGGTCGGAACTGCCGCGCGCACACGTGACCACGAAGGGCGGCGGATTGCGGCGGAGATCGGCGGCCAGCGCCTTCACCGTGTCGGCGTTGCGTGCGTACTGGTCGGCGATGATGGCCGAGGCCTGCGCGGCCTCCTGGTGCATCAGCGTATCGGCGGGAGCGGGAAGCGAGGTCGTCATGTCGAAGGCGGTTCAGGTCGTTCCGCGCGTGGGCGGACCGGAGCGGTGGAACCGCGCACGACCAGTTGCGGCACGAAGCCCTGGTTGTGCACGGGCGTGGGGTTGTCGTCGTAGGCGTCGGTGCGCAGCCCGGCGATCAGCAGGCGCGCGGCCTGCTTGGCGATGTCCTGCGTCGCCTGCTTGGCGGTGGTGAGCGGCGGCCACGACTGCTTGGAGAATGGACTGTCCTCGAAGCCGGCGATGGACAGGTCGTAGGGCACGTTCATGCCGGCCGACTTGGCGGCGGCCAACACGCCGGCGGCGATTTCATCGTTCGACCCGAAGATCGCCGTCGGCGGCTCGCGCAACGCCAGCAGGCGGCGCGCACCGCGGAAGCCGTCGTCGAAGGTGTAGTCGCCGGGCACCACGAGGTGCTTGTCGAGCGTGATGCCGTAGTCCTTCAGCGCCTTCTCGTAGCCGGCATAGCGTTCGGTGCTCGACCGGTGCGCCAGGCCGCCCCACAGGAAGCCGATGCGCTGGTGGCCGAGCTGGATCAGGTGCTCGGTGATCTCGTAGGCGGCGTCGCGGTCGTCGACGTAGACGCAGGGCAGGCCATCGGCGGGATCTTCAGTGGCCGCGATGATGCGCACCAGCTTCACGCCGCGTGCGGCGAGCGCGGTGACGAGGTCGGCGCGCTCGGACATCGGCGCGGTCAGCACGAGCCCCGCCAGGCGCGAACGCTGCACGAACTCGACCAGTTCCTCCGCCAGCAAAGGCGAGGTGGAATCGACCGGATGGATCTGCAGGCCGAAGCCGGTTTCCTTGCACGCCGCCAGCACGCCGTTCTGCACGCCGATGATGTGGTACGGATTGGGGTTGTCGTACACCAGCCCGATCACGAACGGCGTGCCGCTGCGCAGGTTGCGCGCGGACTGGTCTGGTTCGTAGTCCAGTTCGGCGATGGCGTGCAGCACGCGCGTGCGGGTGCCCTGCAGCACCGACGGCTCGTTGTTGATGACCCGGGACACGGTCTTCAACGAGACCTTCGCGCGTTCGGCGACGTCCTTGATGGTGGGTCGGCGCATGGGCGTTTCCGTCATGGAGGCGAGTCCGCCATGATGCCGCGTTCCGGCACGGCCGTCGCCGCCCGACGCGCGATCCCCACCCGGTACCCGGCCAGGGCGTAGTACAGGATGTACAGGTAGGCCGGAATGGCCAGTGCGGCGAACACCGCCTGGAAGTCGTAGTGCTGCTTCAGCACCGCGAACGCCTGCGGCAGGATGGCGCCACCGGCGATGCCCATGATCAGCAGGGCCGAGCCGGTTTCTGTGTGCCGCCCGAGTCCTTTGATCGCCAGCGGAAAGATCGCCGGCCACATCATGGCGTTGGCGAAGCCGAGCGCCGCGACGAAGCCGACCGACACATAGCCGTGGGTCAGCAGTGCGCCCAATGCGAACAGCACGCCCAGCGTGGCGGAGATGGCGAGATAGCGCTCCTGCGAGACGAAGCGCGGGATCGCCACCAGGCCTGCCAGATAGCCCAGCAGCATCGCCGTCAGCGTGAACGAGGTGAAGAACTTGGTCTGGTCCAGCGACAGGCCGAAACCCTTGCCGTAGGCGCCGATGGCGTCGCCCGCCAACACCTCCACGCCGACGTAGAGGAACAGGCACAGCACGCCCAGCCACAGGTGCGGGAAGCGCGACAGGCCGCGTTCGCCTTCGGCCGCATCGGCTACCGGCGCTGCGTTCGCCTCCGATGGCTTCACGTCCGGCAGCGGCGAGAACAGGATGCCGATCGCGACCACCACCAGGATGCCCGCCATCACCAGGTAGGGCAGGTGGATCTTCGCCGCGAACGCATCCAGCAACACCGCCTTGCCGGCGGCATCCGCAGCCTCGACCTGCGCGGCCAGGTTGCCCACGCCGTGCAGCACCAGCGTGCCGAGCACGAGCGGCGCGAGGATCCCGGCGACCTTGTTGCAGATCCCCATCAGCGCGATGCGCTGCGCGGCGCTCTCGATGGGGCCGAGGATGCTGACGTAGGGGTTCACCGCGGTCTGCAGCAGCGCCAGGCCGCCGCCGATGACGAACAGGCCGGACAGCGCGCCCGGGTACCAGCGCTGCGTCGAGAACTCGCCGAACATCGCCGCACCGACCGCCATGACGAACAGGCTGGCCGCCAGGCCCTTCTTCATGCCCGTGCGCTTGAGCAGCGCCGCCGCCGGCAACGCCAGGAAGAAGTACGACAGGTAGAACACCATCAGCACGAGGAAGGCGTTCACCTCGTCCAGATCGAAGGCGAGCTGCACGAACGTGATCAGCGGCCCGTTGATCCAGGTGAAGAAGCCGATGATGAAGAACAGCACGCCGACGATGGCGAGCGAGCGGAACGGGCTGGAGCCGGTGACGGTGGTCATGAGATCCCCTTGGACTGGCGATGCTTGGCGCCAGAGCGTCGGGCATCGGGAACAACGTTGTCAAAGCCAATCAGTGAAACCGGGTATTGCCGCCGCCCTTGCCACGCTGGAACCACCCCATCGACGGCAACAGCCTCGTGCATTGCAGCATCAAGTCTCGCAGGACTTGCCCGGATTCCCCCTTCCAATTCAATAATTAACGCTATATGTGAGTGCAATGGCTCGCTGAATACGGAGATTGTTTCCGTTTCACGACACCCACATGCCGGCGGAACGCCTATTTCATGACAGAGCCTTGACAACGTTGTCAAACACTTTCCACACTCCGGCCATATCGGGATGCCTGCGTCCCGGCCGCGAACATGTGGGGAGACGTGTGGTCGCCATAGCCAATCCAATGCCGACGGATGCCATCAGCGGGGCGCACGACGCCTTCATCGCGGCGGATGTCGGCGGCACCCACGTCCGGATCGGCCTGGTCCGCGGCAGCCGCGATCCGGGCCAACCGGTCAGCGTGCTGGAGTACCGCAAGTACGCCTGCGCCGACCACGCCGGCCTGGGCGAAATCGTCGCCGACTTCCTTGCCTCCCTGGGCACGACCCGGATGGCGCGCGCGGTGATCGCCAGCGCCGGTTATGCGCTTGAAGACGGCACCGTCATCACCAACAACCTGCCCTGGCGGCTGTCGCCGGCCGAACTGCGCACGCAGCTGGGGTTCGACGACGTCCGCCTGGTCAACGATTTCGAAGCCGTGGCGCACGCCGCCGCGCAGATGGATGCCAGCGAGGTACTGCAGCTGACCGGACCGGCCATCGCGCCGAAGCACGGTCCCACGCTGATCCTCGGCCCAGGCACCGGTCTCGGCGCCGCCGTCTGGATCCCCACCGGCAAGCGCGCCGTCGTACTGGCCACCGAAGCCGGCCAGGCCGCACTCACCGCCGGCAACGCGCTGGAAATGGCGCTGCTCGCCGAGATGCTGAAGACGCGCACGCACGTGCCGGTCGAACAGGCGCTGTCCGGCCCCGGCCTGATGAACCTCTACACCGCGCTGTGCGCCGTGCGCGGCGTGGCGCCGTCGCCCTACACCCACCCGGGCCAGATCACCGCCGCCGCGCAGTCGGGCGACGACGCGCTGGCCCGCGAAAGCCTGGAGGTGTTCTGCGGCCTGCTCGGCAGCGTGGTCGGCGACATGGCGCTGCTCTACGGCGTGCAGGGCGGCGTGTACCTCGCCGGCGGCATCCTGCCGAAGATCCGCGATGTCCTGATCGGCAGCAGCTTCGTGCCTCGGTTCCTCAACAAGGGATCGATGCGCGAAGCGCTGGAACGCATTCCCGTGAAGCTGGTGGAGCACGGGCAACTGGGGGTGATCGGCGCGGCACGGTGGTACCTGGAACACCAGCAGGGCGAGTGACAACACGCGCCGGTACAGGCGCATGCGGTAGCGGCGACGTCAGGGCTGGCGCGCCGACGATGGAACAACGCGACACCAGGCACGGCGGAACAGCGCGAGCGATGGCTGCCGACACTCAAGCAGATCGGAGAGAGACACCATGAAGTACCGCAGATCCATCCTTTCGGCCACCATCGTGACGTGCCTCGCCATGGCCGTGCACGCGCAGGCACAGGAAGCCGCGACGGCCCCCGACGCGACCGACCTCGATACCGTGGTCGTCACCGGTATCCGCGGCAGTATCGAGAAGGCGCTCGACGCCAAGCGCGACGCCGCCACCCACGTCGAAGTCGTCACCGCCGAAGACGTCGGCAAGCTGCCGGCCAAGAACGTGGCCGACACACTGCGCCAGTTGCCGGGCGTCAACATCGCCTCCTCCAGCGCCAGCGAAGGCGGCTTCGACGAAGCCGACCGCGTCAGCCTGCGCGGCACCAACCCCAGCCTCACCCAGACGCTGGTCAACGGCCACACCATCGGCACCGGCGACTGGTTCGTGCTCAGCCAGGTCGGCAACGTCGGCCGCAGCGTGAGCTACTCGCTGTACCCGTCCGAGATCGTCGACCGCGTCGTCGTCCACAAGACCTCCGAAGCGAAGCTGGTCGAAGGCGGCACCGCCGGCTCGGTCAACATCATCACCCGCCGTCCGCTGCAGTTCGCCGAGCCGCTCACGATCCAGGGTTCGATCGGCGCCGTGCACTCCGACCTGCCGGGCGATACCAAGCCGCAGCTCGATGCGCTGCTCAACTGGCGCAACGAAGAACGTACCGCGGGTTTCATGGTGCAGGTGTTCAATGAAGAGCGCAGCCTGCGCCGCGATGGCCAGGAAGTGGTGGGCGGCTACGGTGCGATCCCCAGGTTCGAGGCGGACGGCGTCACCCCGACGCCAGTGTCCATAAGCAACCCCGAACTGGTGGGCGCCCTGTATCCCAACCTGATCGGTGCCGCCTTCTTCGAACAAGTGCGCAAGCGCAAGGGCGGTGTGGCCAATATCGAGGCCAAGGTCACCGACAACCTGACCCTGAACGTCAACGCTTTCTACTCGAAGCTGGAGGCCGACAACTACAACCGCAACTACATGATGTGGGCCAGCCAGTTCGTCAGGCTGGCACCCAGCAGTTACACGCTCCAGAACGGTGTAGTGACCAATGCGGTCTATGCTCCTGTGACCGGCGGCAGCAGCGTCACCCCCTACGGCGTGTACGACATGATCTCGCGCCCGGGTGCGGAGTCGACGTCGAAGTACATCGCACTCGATGCGGAGTGGAACGCCAGCGACGCGCTGAAGTTCGTCTTCCAGCTCGGCTCCACCAAGGGCAACGGCAGCAGTCCTACCCAGGACGTGCTGGAAACCGGCATCGCCGGCAATGCCGGCGCGAGCTGGAGCATGAACGGCGTCAGCAATCCCATCGACTGGTCGCTGGGCGGCACCAATACCGCGGCGAACCACCTGCCGCAGAGCGGCTGGATCTTCGGCGCCCAGGGCATCGACGTGCTGGACAAGGAAGACTGGGCCTCGGCCGACGGCCAGTTCTTCTTCGACGGCGACACGCTGTCGTCGCTGGATTTCGGCTATCGCTACGCCACGCACGAGCGCAGCAACGACTTCTCGCTCGCCCAGGGCCCGAACTGGGCAAGCAACTGGCAGGACATCACCGCCTATCCGGGCGCGGGCGGTGCGTATCCGGGCGACTTCGGCGTGGGCGGCAACGTGCCGTCAGGCATCTGGTACTACACGCCCGCCCAACTGGCAGAGATCAATGCCCGCTTCGCCAACCGCAACAACCCGGAGCGCTTCTATTTCTCCGACGTTTACGGCGTGAACGAGGACATCAATGCCGTCTATGCCCAGCTGAACTTCCGTGGTGACCGCTGGAGTGGCAACGCCGGCCTGCGCTACGTGCGTACGCAGACGGACGTGCACTACAACCAAGGACTTCTGCCCAACTCCGGCATTCCTGGCGCAGTTGTGGGCTCGGCCTTCGGCGATTACCTGCCGGTCGTGGTCAACAACGACTACAACGAGTTGCTGCCCAGCGTGAACTTCAAGTTCGAACTGACCGACAATCTGGTGGCGCGCGTGTCGGGCAGCAAGACCATGACCCGTCCGGATTTCTCGGCGCTGGCTGGCTCGCTGACGCTGAACGACCTGACACACGAAGGCAGCGGCGGCAATCCGAACCTTGACCCGCTGGTCTCCACCAACTTCGATGCCTCGCTGGAGTGGTACTTCGCTCCTCGCGCCCTGCTGTCCGCCAGCGTGTTCTCGATGGACATGGATGGCTATGTCGACTTCGACAACGTCGTCGTCCAGTACAAGGACCAGCAGGCCAGCCAGGCCGCGGGCACCGACGTGTACAGCGACTACCTGGTGTCGATCCCGGTCAACTCGAACGGCAAGGCCCGTGGTCTGGAGCTGACCTACGAGCAGCCGATCGGCGAGAATTTCGGCATCAACGCCAACTACACCTACGTGGATGGCGAGGCGGACGGCGGCAAGCCGCTCAACGGCACCTCCGAGAACACCTACAACTTCTCCGCGTGGTACGAGAACGCGCGCTTCAATGCCCGCGTCAATTACAGCTATCGCAGTTCGTTCTATGCCGGCGTCAGCCGTACCGACAACTTCTACCAGGACGACTTCGCCACGGTATCGGCATCGCTGGGCTTCAAGGCGACCGACTGGCTGACGATCAGCCTGGATGGCCTGAACCTCAACGATCCCAAGCTGAAGTACTACACCGAGAACGATGCGGTTCCCGGTTACCTGCCGCACGCCTTCTATACCAATGGCCGTCAGTACTACCTGAACTTCCGCTTCAAGTTCTGATCCACGCACCACCACCGGCAGGCGCAGGCCTGCCGGTGGCGTTCCAACGCGACACGCACGGCGCACCGCCGTGATACCGGCGCCCCCGCGCCGGCATGGGAGAAAGACCAGGGGAGCGCCGGGACAGGCGCATCACGGGCAGGGCGTGGGGACGCCACCCGGTACATCGCAGGCGGCCGCAGGACCGGGCCGCATATTCTTCGAGCAATGATGGGAGAGACATCATGAAGCATCGCAAGACCGTTCTATCCGCGGCCATCGTCACGTGTCTGGGCTTCGCCGTTCACGCGCAGGCGCAGGAAGCGGTCGCACCTGCTGCACCGAACACCGCGGACGCATCCGAACTCGACCGCGTGGTCGTTGTGGGCATCCGCGGAAGCCTCAAGCAGGCGATCGACACCAAGCGCGATGCCGACTCCATCATCGACGTGGTCACCGCCGAGGACGTGGGCAAGTTCCCCGCGACCAACGTGGCGGAAGCCATCACCATCATTCCCGGCGTCACCATCGACAAGGCGTTCGGACAGGGCGAGAAGGTCAGCATCCTGGGCACCGATCCCGCCCTGAACCGCACGCTGCTCAACGGGCAGACGATGGCGTCGGCGGACTGGTTCATCAGCGACCAGCCGGGGCGCACGTTCAACTACTCGCTCCTCGCGCCGCAGCTCGTCAACAAGGTGGAGGTCTACAAGTCGCCGGAAGCGCACATCGACGAAGGTTCCGTCGGCGGCACGGTGATCATCAGCACGCGCAAGCCGCTTGACCTGGAGAAAACCACGATCTCCGGGCAGATCGGCTATCTCTACAACGACCGCATCGAGGACGGCGACCCACAGGCATCGGTACTGTTCGGCTGGAAGAACCAAGCCGAAAACTTCGGCTTGATCCTGACGGCGCAAAGTTCGGAAGAAGGCATCCGTCGCGACGGCATCGAGTCGTATGGCACCGTCACGGCGCTCGACTACCGTGACGGCCTTGGCGGCGGCGGCTCGGTCAACAACCGCCCGATGGACTGGGGCATCGGCGCGCCCAAGCCACAGATCTGCGTTGACGCCTGCGAAGACACCCTGCAGAACAATCTCACTGCAGTCGGCCCGAACTCGTTGAGCGCCCACTACTTCGAGCAGACCCGCAAGCGCGATACGGTCTCTCTGGCATTGCAGTTCAAGCCGACCGACAAGCTGGATATCGAGTTCAACGCGCTTGACGTGTCCGCCGACTACGACAACATGAGCCACTCCATGTTCGCCTTCATGGGCAACGCGTGGAATGGCCTGATGAACCTCACCGACGTGACGGTGGATGGCGGCGTCATCACCCGCGGCACGTTCGACAACGCGCTGGTGGTCTACGACCTGATCAATCGCCAGGCGACGGTGGATACCGACTCGTACGACCTGAAAGCTACCTGGAACGACGAACGCTGGTTCGCGTCCGCGCATGTCGGCCGCTCCAAGGCCACGGGTGGCACGGGGCGCCAAGTATATGGCGAATTCCTCAACTGGTCGGACTATACCTACGACATCAGCGGCAACCCGACCCTGACCTTCAGCGGATCCAATCCCTTCACCGATCCCTCCGCGTTCCAGATCGACGGCGGCTGGGCGGGCGCATCGGGCAGTCCGGAGAACAGTGACTGGAACACAGGCTGGGGCGGCAACATCGTCTTCAAGCCCACCTGGGACGAAGAGAAGTACGCGCAGGTTGATTTCGGTGTCCGCTTCGACTCGCCGATCTACCAGGTCCGGTTTGGCGCCAAGCGCCGGGAGCATGAGACGGGCCAGCGCATGGGCGGCGTCTCGCTGGCGACCGTCGCAGGCTATGGCAATGCCTTGGCATCGGAGTTCGATCCGCGGCCGCTCCCCAGCAACTACCTGAGCGGGTTCCACAACACGGGCGACCTGGCCAACCGTTTCACCATCGACGGCTGGGCGCTGGCCGATTACATCCTGAGCGGCGACTGGCTCGCACCGTGGCAGACGATGCCGGAGCCAGGCACGTTCAACGATCCCTCATTCGTCTCCAACACCTGGACCGTCACCGAGGACGTCAACGCTGCCTACGCGCAAGCGGACTACAGCTGGAACGGCCTGCGCGGCAACTTCGGTGTGCGCTTCGTGCAGACCGAGTCCAACAGCCTTGGCTGGCAGTGCACCACCGGCACCGTTTGCGCCGCCGACGGCTACGAGCAGATCAGCGTCCGCAAGAAGTACAACAACGTCCTGCCCAATCTGAATGTCGCCTATGACCTCGCCAATGACGTGGTATTGCGCGCATCGGCGGCAAAGGTCATCGCGCGGCCGAACTACGGCGACATGTCCAATTACCTGTGGCTGGGTCCGCAGACGCTCACCGGCGGCGGCGGCAATCCGGACTTGGACCCCTACGAATCGAACAATTACGACTTCTCGGCCGAGTGGTACTTCAACGAGAACTCGATCCTGGCGGGTACTGTGTTCTACAAGGATGTGTCCAACTACATCCTTTCCACGACCGGACTGGAAACCCACTTCAACCAGTCAACCGGCTCCGACTCCCAGTTCGTCATCTCGCGTCCGCGCAATGCGGGCAGTGCGAGTATCAAGGGCTTCTCCGCTGCCTTCCAGCAGACTTTCGACAATGGCCTGGGCGTCCTTGCCAACTACACGTACGCCGATGCCGAGGCCGACAACGGGGACCAGTTGCCGTTCAGCTCCAAGAGCCAGGTCAACATCAGTCCGTTCTTCGAAGGCGATCGCTGGACCGCCCGCGTGACCTATTCATGGCGTTCGAAGTACTACACGCAGGTCGACCGCGGCAACTACCTGGTCACCGACGACTACGACTCGCTGGACGCGAGCCTGTCGTTCAAGATCAACGACCGTCTTAGCCTGAGCCTGGATGGCATGAACCTGCTCGACACCGAGTACTACACCTACGCCGAAGTACCGGGCATCGCCAACACCGAGAAGCTGGTGCGTGGCAGCTACCGCACCGGCCGCCGCTACATGGCCTCGCTGCGCTTCCAGTTCTGATCTCTCCACCGATGTAGTTCTTTGCTTCCCTCACGGGCCTGGACTTGTCCGGGCCCGCTTTTTTTTGGGCATGCTGTGCCCATCGCTACCGAGGACACCGATGAAACGACCCATCGCCCATCGCGCCCTGGCCGGACTGGCCTTCGCCCTGCTCGCCCTGGCCGGCTGCAAGGACAGGACCGGTGAGGCCGCCGCCGCGGCCTCCACGCCCATCACGCCGTCGTTGATTCCGGCGCCCGTCGACCTGCAGACGTCCGCGGGCACCTTCGCCATCGATGGCGACACGCGCCTGTTCGCCGAGGGCGACGCGGCGACGCGCGTTGCGCAACAGTTTTCCGCCTACCTGCAGTCGGCGGGCGCGCCTGCGCTGAAGACGACTCGGGAAGACGGCAAGGGCCTGATCCGCTTCGTGCTTGAAGCGGCGGGCGCGGAAGGAACCGGTCCCGAGGCGTACACGCTGGACGTCACACCGGACGGCATCACGGTGAAGGCGCACGACGAACGCGGCCTGTTCTACGGTGCGGTGACGCTGTGGCAGCTGGTCACGCAAGGCGACAAGGGCCGCGTGACGTTGCCCGCGCTGCATATCGAGGACGCACCGCGTTTCACGTGGCGCGGCTTCATGCTGGACCCGGCGCGCCATTTCCAGCAGGTCGAGGACGTCAAGAAGGTCATCGACGCGATGGCGCTGCACAAGCTCAACACACTGCACTGGCACCTCACCGACGATCAGGGCTGGCGCATCGAGATCAAGCAGTATCCGAAGCTCACCGGCATCGGCGGCTGCCGCATTCCCGCGGGTGACGGCGGCAAGGATCCCAAGACCGGCGAGCCGCGCCCGTACTGCGGCTTTTACACGCAGGACCAGATCCGCGACGTGGTGAAGTACGCCGCCGAACGCCACATCACCGTGGTGCCCGAGATCAACGTGCCGGGCCACGCGACGGCGGCGATCTCCGCCTATCCCGAGCTCGGTTCGATCGACACACCGCTGGTGCCGTCGAACGAATGGGGCGTGTTCCCCAACCTGGTCAACGTGGAAGAACCGACGATCACCTTCCTCGAGAACGTGCTGGGCGAAGTGGTGCAGCTTTTCCCCGGCACCTACGTGCACATCGGCGGCGACGAAGCGGTCAAGGACCAGTGGGAAGCCTCCGCGCGCGAACAGGCGCGCATGCGCCAGGTCGGCGCGAAGACCGAGATGGACCTGCAGGGGTATCTGGTCGAACGCCTGGAGAAGTACCTGTCCACGCATGGCAAGCGCCTGATCGGCTGGGACGAGATCCTGGAAGCGAAATTGCCGCCCGAGGCCACGGTGATGTCGTGGCGCGGTATCGAAGGCGGCTTGCAGGCGGCACGCCAGGGCCATGACGTGGTGATGTCGCCCTCCAACAAGACCTACCTGGACTACCTGCAGACCGCCTCGCCGAACGAGCCGCCGGGCCGTCCGGCGCTGATCACGCTGCAGGATGTCTACGGTTTCGAGCCGGTGCCGGCGGAACTGGAAGAGAGCCAGCGCCACCACATCCTCGGCATCCAGGCCAACCTGTGGACCGAGCACACCCGCACCTTCGCCCGCCTGCAGCACAACGCATTCCCGCGCCTCGCGGCGGTGGCGGAAACCGGCTGGACGCCGGCGGCGAAGAAGGACCTCGCCAGTTTCATCGCCCGTCTGCCCACGCAGCTGAAGCGCTACGACGCCATCGGCCTGGGCTACGCGAAGACGCCGTTCGAGCCGCTGATCGCCACCGAGGACAACCGCAAGGCCGGCACAGCGAAGGTCACCCTGTCCAATCCGCTCGACTACCCGGTGCACTACACCACCGACGGCAGCGAACCGACGCAGACCTCGCCGACGTTCGCCGCGCCGCTGGACGTAAAGCTGCCGGCTACCGTGCGTGCGGCCGCGTTCGCCGATGGCCGCGCGCTGGCGCCGGCGTCGACGTTCGAACTGACGCCGGCCGCGATGCTGACGCGCACCGACGAGGCGATGGGCGTGTGCCCGGATGCCGGGCGCCTGTTGCTGCGCCTGGAAGACGATGGCCCGCTGGAAGGCGAGCGCGCGATCTTCAACGCGACGATCTTCTATCCCTGCTGGCAGTGGAACCAGGCCGACCTGGACGGGATCGCGTCGATCAAGGTGCGTGCCGGCCGCATTCCGTACTACTTCCAGCTGGCCCACGACGAGCCGAACCGCAATTTCGAGCCGGCAAAATCCCCGCTGGGCGAACTGGAGATCCTGGGCGGCGGCTGCAAGGGCCACACGCTGGCGACGGTGGCGTTGCCTGCCGCACCGAACGCCGACGGCTTCCTCGACCTCGAGGCGGCGCTGCCGGCCGGCACCACCGGCAAGCAGGACCTGTGCGTGCGCTTCACCGGCGACACGCGTCCGCAGATGTGGGTGCTGGACCGCATCACGCTGCAGCCGCGCTGACATCCGGTACGTTGCAGCAGGGAGAAGCCGGGCATGTCCCGGCTTTTCTTTTTCTCAGGCCCGTGCGGGCAGGCGGGCGTCGATCGCCAGCAGCAAGCGGCTGAAGGGCGTCAGGCGCGTGGCGAATCCGGCCAGGACGCCCAGCGCATTGGCCAGCGCATCCTGCGCATCGGCCATGCGCGTGGCGGTCAGCGATCCCTGCGCGAATTCCACCACGATGCCCAATGCAACCAGCATCAGCGCGGCAACGACGCAGCCTCGGCGGGTGGCGAACAGTTGCATCGCGGAGGTCGACAGCAAGGCGTAGGCGATGAAGTGCTCCACCTTGTCGCCACCCTCCGGCACCGGCGGCAGGCCACTCAGATTGACCAGCGACAGCACGATCACCGCCATGATCGCCACGCACCACAGGCCCACCCACAGGCGCGGCCAACGGAACGGCTTCAGCTCGAACACGCGGCTCACAGGCGCCAGCTCAGGTCGTTGAACAGGAACGCCGTGCCGAACTCCACGTCACTCGAGAAGCCCATCACCTGGAAACGCTCGCCCATCTCGCTGGGCAGGGTCAGCCGCTTGGCTTCGTTGCGCAGGCGCAGCAGCGTGGTCTCGTCCGCGCGCGCCTCGGCTTCGTTCAACCGTTCCTGCAGTCCGTTGCCGAGCAGGAAGTTCGCCTGCGTGGTGTAGCCGGCCAGATCGAAGCCGGCCTGCGTACCGGCTTCGGCCAGTGCGGTGAAGTCGACGGAGGCCGTGATGTCCTGCAATCCCGGCCACAGGTAGGGATCGTTGTGCACGCGGTGGCGGTAGTACGCGCGCAGCGTGCCGTCGTCGCGGTCGGGCTGGTAGTACTCGCGCCGGGTGTAGCCGTAGTCGGCGAACAGCATCGCACCACGATCCAGTCCGCCCATCACCGCCTGGATCCAGTACGGCAGCTGCGGCAGCAGTTCGGAGCGGTAGCCATCGGGGAACGGCTGTTCCAGATAGCGTTCGACGTGACGCACCGCTGCGGCCAGCAGTGCATCGGCCGGCCGGTCGGTGCGAACGAAGCGCCCGTCGCCATCCAGCGCTACACCTTCCTCGAACACCTCGCCATCGCGCAGCGTGAAGCGCGGCGTCGGCAGGGCGTCGATCACCTCGTTGGCGAACAGCACGCCATTCCACGCCCCGGACGGCGGACCATCCAGCCATTCCACCAGATCGAACACCGGCGGGATCAGGCGTTGTCCCAGCCGCTCGCGCTGCCGCTCGCGCAGGTCGGCGCTGGGCTCGAGGATGGCATAGCGCGCGGGCAGCGCATCGAGTTCGAGCAGTCGCTTCAGCATGATCTCGGCGAACGCACCGCTGCCGCCGCCGATCTCGACGAACTCCGCCTCCGGACCGATCTGCTGCAATACCGGCGCGATCGCCTGCGCCACGCAACTGGCGAACAGCGGCCCCAGTTCCGGCGCGGTGGTGAAGTCGCCAGCCTCGCCGAACTTGGTGCTGCCCGCGCTGTAGTACCCCATCCCCGGCGCATACAGGCTGCGCTCCATGAAGCGCGAGAACGGCAGGCTGCCGCCTTCGGCCACGATCTCCGCGCGGATCAGGGCGGCGAGGTGCGCGCTGTGCGCCTGCGCGGCGTCATCGGGAAGGGGGAGGTCGGCCTGCATGTCGCACCAGAAGCGGGAAACCCCGCCATTGTACGGGCCGTTTCACACTGGCGTGCCGGCCCTAGCCAACCCCGGAGGGCACGCATAGAATCGTGATGCACAGCAGCAACGGACACGCCATGACCTATTGCGTCGGCATCGAAGTCAACGAAGGCCTGGTCTTCGCCGCGGATACCCGCACCAGCGCCTCCTTCGACGACGTGCGCGTCTACCGCAAGATGCACGTGTTCGAATGGCCGGGCGACCGCGTGTTCGTCATCATGTCCGCGGGCAACCTGGCCACCACGCAGTTGACCATCTCGCGACTGCAGCGCGATGCCGACGATCCCAACGCGGCACGGAGCCTGCGCACGTTCTCGCACCTGTACGAAGTGGCGGAGTACGTCGGCGACACGCTCGTCGCCAGCCAGGTGAAGATGAACGACGAGGCGCAGCAGAGTGGCGTCAATGTCCAGTCCACGCTGATCCTCGGCGGCCAGATCGCCGGCGAGCGCCCCGGGCTGTACATGGTCTATCCGCTCGGCAACTGCATCGCCACCTCACCGGAAACGCCGTACCTGCAGATCGGCGAATCCAAGTACGGCAAGCCGATCCTCGACCGCATCATCCGGCCGGAGACGTCGCTGGAAGACGCGGCACGCTGCGCGCTGGTGTCGCTGGATTCCACCATCCGGTCCAACCTGTCGGTGGGCATGCCGGTGGACATGGCGCTGCTGCGCAACGGCGACCTGAAGATCAGCCAGAAGATGCGGCTGGAAGCGGACACGCCCCTGTATTCGGAAATCCACGACACCTGGTCGCGCAAGCTGGAAGCCGCCGTGCACAGCCTGCCGAGGTTCCCGTGGGAGCCTCAGCGCGAGACCGAACCGTCGTCCGGCCCGCTGCCGGTGATGCCGCCGCGTCGCGCGCCGTCGCGGCAGGATCCCGGCGACGCGCAAGGGCAGCAGTAAGCGCGGCTTTCTGTAGGAGCGACGTCAGTCGCGACGGCCGCGATCGTCCTCGACCCTGAAAGATCCGCGTCGCGTCATCGCGACTGACGTCGCTCCCACGAGGGCAAACACGCCACCTCAACCGTGGAAGTAGCCTTCCGCGATCGCGTCGTGCAGCGCACCCAGGTGCACCTGGATCTGGTCCATGAACTGCGCGGGATTGCGTGTCGCCAGCACGGCGGGATCGGCATTGCGGGTCAGGCCGATCACGCGGTTGAGGTGGCGGTCCACACCGGGGCGTGGCGGCATCGTCGGCAGCACGCTCTGCATGCGCGACAGGCAGAAGTGCACGCTGCGCGGGAACTCGTTGTTCTGCAGCAGGAAGCGCAGCGCCAGTTCGGCGGTGACGCGCTGGCGCACGTGGCGGCGGAACATCTGATACCCGGCCAGCGAGCGCAGCACGCTCATCCACTGCATGTTCTGGAACGCCTCGCGGTCGTCCTCGTTGCGTGGCCTCACCAGCCCCGACGCACCCGCGTCCATGATGCGCGTGGTCATGTCGGCCTGTTCCAGCGCCGTCCCCAGGCGCAGGAACTGGTAGCCGATGTCGCGGCTGACGTTGGCGCTCAGCAGGCCCGACACCTTCAGGCAGCCATCGACGATGCGTTGCAGGAACTCGAGCCGGTAACGCCGGCTGAGGCTGCGTTCCCCCTGCGCATCGATGTAGAGGTGCAGGTCGTTGATCGCTTCCCACACGTCCTGCGGCAGCGTGTCGCGGATGCTGCGCAGGATCTCGCGTGCCGAGTCGACCGACGTGCGCAGCGACGACGGATTGCGTTCGTCCAGCAGCAGGAAGCGGATCACGTCCGCATCGCCCGCTGCTTCCGCCGTTTCCGGATGGCACTGCTCGAAGCACTCGCCGGCGCCGACGGTATCGATCATCGGACGCCACGCGAACCGCACCGAGCGCGGCATGTCGAGTTGCAGCTGGCTGCCCACACCGACCAGGCGCGCGGTGTTCTCCGCGCGCCGCACGTAGCGGCTGAACCAGTAGAGGTTGTCGGCGACGCGCGACAGCATCAGGCAGCCTCCTCGTCGTCGGACAGGTCGACCACCCACGTGTCCTTGGCGCCGCCACCCTGCGACGAATTGACGACCAGCGAGCCCTTCACCATTGCCACGCGCGTCAGCCCGCCGGTGGTGACGTAGGTGTCCTGCCGCGACAGCACGAACGGGCGCAGGTCGATGTGGCGCGGCGACGGTCCCTGCTTGGTGACGATGGGCGCGGTGGACAGCGCCAGCGTCGGCTGCGCCATGTAGTTGCGCGGATTCGCCTCGATCAGCGCCTTGAACTTCTCGCGCTGCCGCTTCGTCGAGCGCGGACCGATCAGCATGCCGTAGCCGCCGGACTCGTTGGCCGGCTTCACCACCAGCTTCTCGATGTTCTCCAGCACGTACCTGCGCTCCTTCGCGTTGTGGCAGAGGTAGCTGGGCACGTTGGGCAGGATGGGATCCTCGTCGAGGTAGTACTTGATCATCTTGGGCACGTACGCGAACACGACCTTGTCGTCGGCGACGCCCGCGCCCGGCGCATTCGCCAGCGCCACCTTGCCGGCGCGCCAGCTGCGGATCAGGCCGGGCACGCCGAGCACGGACTCCGGATGGAACACCTCCGGGTCGATGAACAGGTCGTCGACGCGGCGGTAGACCACATCGACGCGCTTGGGGCCATAGACCGTGCGCATGTAGGTGCAGTCGTCGTCGGCGACGAACAGGTCGCTGCCTTCCACCAGTTCGATGCCCATCGCCTGCGCCAGGTAGGCGTGCTCGAAGTAGGCGCTGTTGAACACACCCGGCGTCAGCAGCGCGATCACCGGCGAGTCGCCGGGACGCGGCGACAGCGCGGCGAGGGTGTCGTAGAGCTGGCTGGGGTACTCGTCGACCGGCAGGATGGAACTGGTCTCGAACAGCTCCGGGAACACGCGCTTGGCCACCATGCGGTTTTCCAGCATGTAGCTGACGCCACTGGGAATGCGCAGGTTGTCTTCCAGCGCGTACAGCGTGCCGTCGCCGTCGCGCACCAGGTCGGAACCGCAGATGTGCGCCCATACGCCAAGCGGCGGCGTGATGCCGACGCACTGCTCGCGGAAGTTCACCGAATCCTTCAGCAGCATCGCCGGGAACACCTTGTCCTTGACGATCTGCTGCTTGCCGTAGATGTCGCCGATGAACAGGTTCAGCGCGCGCATGCGCTGCTTCAGGCCGGCTTCGGTGCGCTGCCATTCGCTGAGCGGGATGATGCGCGGGATCAGGTCGAACGGCAGTGTGCGGTCGACGTTGCGGCCGTCGGAATACACGGTGAAGGTGATGCCCTGCACGCGCGCCACCACGTCGGCGGCCAGCTGGCGTTCGGCGAGTTCGCGGCCCGACAGGCCGGCGAGGTACTCGACCAGGCGTCGCGCGGCCGGTCGCGGCCGTCCATCGGCCTGGATCAGTTCGTCAAAGGTCGTGGTGCGGTACTTCGCCCAGTCCATTCGCCCTTTCCGCTGTCCCTCGCCGGCACATCCGACGAAGGGTGATGCGTCGCAACATGCACGGTCGGCGTGCGCGCCGTCAAGCCTCCGTGCGCCGCGCGCATCGACTCACCTTTTTGATGTCGGCGTGCGCCATTCCGGTGCAAAGCGGGGACAATGCCGGCTCCCGTCCCGGAGCCCGCCATGTCCACGCCGCGTCGTGTCGTCCTGATCACCGGCGCCGCCCGCCGCATCGGCGCGGCGATCGCGCGCCGGCTGCATGCCGAGGGTTACGACGTGGCGCTGCACTACCGCGGTTCGGCCGGCGACATGCAGTCGCTCGTGGCCGAACTGGAAGCGGCGCGCGCGGGCAGCACGCTGATGCTGCAGGCCGACTTGGCGGTCTTCGACCGGCTGCCGGAACTGGTGGCGAAGACCGTCGGCCACTACGGTCTGCTGGATGCGCTGGTCAACAACGCATCGGCGTTCTATCCCACGCCCGCCGGCAGCACTACGCCGGCGCAGTGGGAGGAGCTGTTCGGCGTCAACGCACGCGCCCCGTTCTTCCTCGCGCAGGCGGCCGCACCGCATCTGCGTGCCGCGCGTGGCGCCATCGTCAACATTGCCGACATCTACGCCGAGAAGCCGCGCGCGGACCTGGCGGTGTACGCGGCATCGAAGGCGGCCTTGCTGGCGGTCTCGCGCGGACTGGCGGTCTCGCTGGCGCCGACGGTGCGGGTGAACGCGGTGTCGCCCGGCGCCATCCTGTGGCCGGACGGCGGCATCGATACGGACATGCAGGCGAATCTGCTGGCGCAGACTCCGCTGGGACGCGTCGGCGATCCGTCCGACATCGCCGGCACCGTGGCCTGGCTGCTGAGCGATGCGGCGGCCTATGTCACCGGCCAGGTGATCCACGTGGATGGTGGCCGGCACCCGTAGCGTGCGCCATGCGCACGATCGCGGGACATCCATTCGCGGGCGCGCTGGTCAACCTCATGCCGAGAGCGGCCACCACGCGGTCGTGCGCGCAGCGCACGCTACGGGAGCGGCACCACGTGCGACGGCGTGTCGTGGTCGGGATGTTCGCGCCACAGCGCCGCCAGCGTGCGACCACTGCGTGGGTCGACCATGTCGGGAGCGATCTCGGCCAGCGGCAACAGCACGAAGGCATGCTTCAGCTCGTCGCGCGGCAGGCGCAGGTTTCCCGGCCCCTGCATCACCCGGTCGTCGTACAGCACGATGTCGATGTCCAGCGTCCGGTCGGAGAAGCGCGGGCCGCTGCGGTCGCGGCCATGCGCGTCCTCCAGCGCATGCAGCCAGGCGTTCAGCGCGAGCGGATCGAGGTCGCTGTCGATCACCGCGGCGGAATTCAGGAAGTCGGTGCCGTCGAAACCGACCGAGCGCGTGCGATAGACCGGCGACAGCAGCACATCGCCGAAGCGCTCGCGCAACGCCGCGACCGCGGCGCGCAGGTGCCGCTCGGGCTCCACGTTGCTGCCCAGGCTGAGATAGGCTTTTCCCATGGTCAGGCCGGGCGTACGCCGCGTTCGATCAGCACGCCGACGTTGCGCGCACCGGTGACCGCGCCGGGCTTGCTCAGCTTCAGCCGCACCCACGCGACACCGAAGTCCTCGCGGATGATCTCCGCGCAGCGTTCGGCGAGCGTCTCCACCAGCCCGAAGTTCGCCTCCTCGACGAAGGAAATCAGCCGCTTCGACACCGCCTTGTAGTCCAGCGTGTGCGCGATGTCGTCGCTCGCCGCCGGCACGCGGTTGTCGAAGGCCATTTCCACGTCCAGCGCCACGGTCTGGCGGATCCCGCGCTCCCAGTCGTAGATGCCGATGACGGTCTCGATGCGCAGGTCTTCGATGAAAACGATGTCCATGGATAGCTCGGGATGCGGGAGCGGGAATGGTACGCGCAATCGATGTCCGCGCTCAGCCCGCAGCCGCCATGCCGGCCGTCGCCGAGACGCCCTGCAACCCGCGCACGTCGGCACCTCCCGGCTGCTGGAACACCTGCAGCCCGAACTCCGGCAGGATCGCCAGCAGGTGGTCGAAGAGGTCCGACTGGATGCCTTCGTACGGACCCCACGCTACCGTGCGCGTGAAGCAGTAGATCTCCAGCGGCAGACCGGTCGGGCCGGGCGGCAGCTGGCGCACCAGCAGCGTCATGCCGTCGTGGATGTCGCCGTGCGCGCGCAGGTAGGCCTCCACGTAGGCACGGAACGTGCCGAGGTTGGTGATGCGGCGCTGGTTGACCGGCTCGCGGCCCTGTTCGGCCAGGCGCGCATTCCATGCGTCCAGTTCGCCGTCCTTGCGTTGCAGGTAATCGCCCAGCAGCCGGAACCGGCGCAGTCGCGCCTGTTCCTCCTCGCCCAGGAAACGCACGCTGTTCTGGTCCAGGTGCAGCGCGCGCTTGATCCGGCGCCCGCCGGACTCGCTCATGCCGCGCCAGTTCTTGAACGAGTCGCTGATCAGCTTCTTGGTGGGAATGGTGGTGATGGTCTTGTCCCAGTTCTGCACCTTGACCGTGTGCAGGGCGATGTCGATGACGTCGCCGTCGGCGTTCTGGCTGGGCATCTCGATCCAGTCGCCCACGCGCACCATGTCGTTGGAACTGATGGTCACGCTGGCCACCAGTGACAGCAGGGTGTCCTGGAACACCAGGATCAGCACCGCCATCATCGCGCCCAGGCCCGACAGCAGGATCACCGGCGAGCGGTCGATCAGGGCGGCGACCATCAGCACCGCCGCGATGACGAACACGATGATCTTCAGCAGCTGCAGGTAGCCCTTGATCGGCTTGTCGGCCGCATCGGGCCGCCGCTGGTAGACCTCGTTGGCCAGGTCGAGCGCGGCGGCGATGGCCAGCGCCACCGTCAGGATGATGAAGGCGAAGCAGACGTTGCGGACCACCGCCACCAGCATCGCCGGCAGGTCGGGGACCAGGGCGACGCCGGCGGCGAGCACCACGGCAGGGACCACGTTGGCCAGCCGCGGGATCACCCGCAACCGTACCTGGTGGTCGCCCTGGCCCAGCGGAAGCGTGGTCAACAGGCGGCGCAGGCCACGCAGCAACACGCGCTTGGTGATCCAGTTGGCCAGCCAGGCCACCAGCACGAGCGCACTGGCGACGACGAGGGTGTAGGCCCAGGGATAGGGCGCAAGGAGGGCGCGCAGGGCCTCCAGCTGTTCGGTCATTCCGTTACCCCTTGAGGTGGTTCTTGCGCGCCCTGCAGCCTGCATTGCGCAGGAGGACGCGTCGGTTGGCGGAGCGGACACCCTACCCGCACCGCCTTGAACCTGAACGGAATTCGCCGGCTTGTTACGGTGAGCCGACCACGGCGACCTGGGGCAGCGTGGCCATGTCCCAGCGCGGCGTGACCTTCACTTCCGCGGTCTCATGCTGCCCCGCTTCCAGCCGCAACGCGCCGGCGAAGGCGATCATCGCGCCGTTGTCGGTGCACAGCGATGGCCGCGGAAAGCAGGCACGGCCGCCGCGCTTGGCCGCCATCTCCTGCAGCTTCGCGCGCAGGCGCTTGTTGGCGCCCACGCCGCCGGCGATGACGATGACGTCGCTGCCGGCTTCGTCCAGCGCGCGTTCGCACTTGATCGCCAGCGTATCGACCACGGCGTCCTCGAAGCCACGCGCGATGTCGGCGCGGGTCTGCTCCGACTGGTCACTGTCGCGCCAGGCCAGCAGCACCTGGGTCTTCAGGCCACTGAAACTGAAATCCAGGCCAGGCCGGTCGGTCATGGGCCGGGCGAACCTGAAGCGGCCGGGGGTGCCCTTCTCCGCCAGGGCCGCCAGCTGCGGGCCACCGGGGTACGGCAGGCCCATCATCTTGGCGGTCTTGTCGAAGGCCTCGCCGGCGGCGTCGTCCAGCGTCTCGCCGAGCAGGCGGTAACGGCCGATGGCGTCCACGGCCACCAGCTGGGTGTGTCCGCCGGAGACCAGCAGGGCCACGAAGGGCGCGTCCGGCGGGTCGTCTTCCATCAGCGGCGCCAGCAGGTGGCCTTCCATGTGATGGACGGCCACGGCGGGGACATCCAGCGCCCAGGCCAGCGAGCGGGCCACGCCCGCCCCGACCAGCAGCGCCCCGACCAGGCCAGGGCCGGCGGTGTAGGCCACGCCCTCCAGGTCCGCGGTGGTCAGGCCGGACTCGGCCAGGGTCTGGCGGATCAGCGGCAGCAGCTTGCGGACGTGGTCGCGGCTGGCCAGTTCCGGCACCACCCCGCCGTACTCGGCATGCAGGGCGATCTGGCTGTAGACCGCATGGGCGCGCAGGCCGGCGGCACCGGCCAGGCCGGTGTCATAGACGGCCACGCCGGTTTCGTCGCAGCTGGTTTCGATACCGAGGACTTTCATGCGGGGGATCTGGTGGCTCGGAAAGGGGAGGGCAAGCCGGCTGGACGCCCGGGGTGGGTTGCAGCGACGGCTTCGGTCGCTATAATACGCGGCTCACCGGGCGTGCCCGGACCGTTTACACCACCGAGATTACGTATGCCCAGCGTCAAAGTCCGCGAAAACGAGCCGTTTGAGTTTGCGCTGCGTCGCTTCAAGCGCACCTGCGAAAAGGCCGGCGTCCTGGCCGAAACCCGCAAGCGCGAGTTCTACGAGAAGCCGACCCAGGAGCGCAAGCGCAAGGCCGCTGCTGCGGTGAAGCGTCAGCTGCGTCGCAGCTCGCGCGACGTCACCAAGCGCCAGCGCCTGTACTGAGCCGCGTCGCTTCGCACGAAGCCGGCACGCGCGAGCGTCGCCGGCTTTTTGTGTTTTTGGCGTCCCGCGCCCGCGGGCCGTCTCTTCCCTGTTCCCCCGGAGCACACCATGTCCCTGAAACAGCAGCTCACCGATGACATGAAGGCCGCCATGAAGGCCGGCGAGAAGGACCGCCTGGCGGTCATCCGCCTGATCAACGCCGCCATCAAGCAGCGCGAAGTCGACGAGCGCATCGAGCTGGACGACGCCGCGGTGCTGGCCGTGCTGGAAAAGATGGTCAAGCAGCGCAAGGATTCGGTGAGCCAGTTCGAAGCCGCCAACCGCGAGGATCTGGCCGCCATTGAGCGCGCCGAACTGGCGGTGATCGACACCTACCTGCCGGCCAAGCTGGGCGAGGCCGAGATCCTGGCCGCCATCGAGGCCGCCATCGCCGAGACCGGTGCCACCGGCCCGGCCGACATGGGCAAGCTGATGGGCGTGCTGAAGCCGCGCCTCGCCGGCCAGGCCGACATGGGCCAGGTCTCCGCGCTGATCAAGAAGAAGCTCGCGGGCTGAATGGCGCTGGTGTGCGGAGCGCACGCTACGCAGCAGATCGCGGCGTCCTCGTAGAGCCGAGCTTGCTCGGCTCCGCCCGCCACGCACGGCCGGGAGCAGCGGAGCAAGCTCCGCTCTACGCGCACCACCGTACAATTGCGGCATGAACCATCCCGAGATCGTCCTGCGAGCCGCGACGCCGGGGGATATCCCGCAGATCCTCGATTTCATCCGCGGCCTGGCCGAGTACGAAAAGCTCGCCCACGAGGCCGTCGCCACGCCGGCCCTGCTCGAGACGCACCTGTTCGGTGAGCGTCCCGCCGCCGAAGTCGTCATCGCCGAAGCCGATGGCGTACCCGCCGGCTTCGCGCTGTTCTTCCATTCGTTCTCGACCTTCCTCGGCCAGCCGGGGCTGTACCTCGAAGACCTGTTCGTGCTGCCGGGCCATCGCGGGCTCGGCATCGGCAGGCGGCTGATGGTGCATCTGGCGCAGCTGGCCGTGGCGCGCGGCTGCGGCCGCTTCGAGTGGTCGGTGCTGGACTGGAACGAACCCGCCATCCGTCTCTACCGCAGCCTCGGCGCCGTGGGCCTGGACGAATGGACCGTGCAACGCGTCACCGGCGAGGCGCTGCAGGCGCTCGCGCGCAGCGATGCGTGAAGCGCACGACCACGTCGCCATAACGAACTGCTGACGTCGCCCTTGGCACGCTCGACGCATGGAACGTCGAGCCTCCTTCCGCACCCTGCGCGCACGGGCACGCGATGCCGGCGAGCGCGCCAGCCGCAGCCTGCCGGCGGCGCTGATACGGCGCTTCGTCGAAACCGACCTGATGACGCAGGCGGCGTCGCTGTCCTTCTATGCGCTGCTGTCGCTGGCGCCGCTGCTGATCCTGTTGCTGTGGCTGACGGCATCGCTGTATCCGCCCGCGCAACAATCGCTGCTCGACCAGATCCAGCAGCTCGCCGGGCCCAGCGCCGGCACGGTGGCGGAGACGGTGATCCGCAACGCCAGCGACCGGCCGGATGTCGGCTCCCTGGCCGGATGGTGGAGCACCGCCCTGCTCTTCGTCGGCGCCACCATCGTCTTTGCCCAGCTGCAGGGTGCGCTCAACCTGATCTTCCGCACCGATGCGCAACGGCTCAGCGGCGTGATGGCCTGGCTGAAGAAGCGCGTGTTCTCGCTCGGCGTGGTGCTGGCCATCGGCTTCCTGCTGGTCGTCTCGATGGTCGCCACCACCGCGCTGCAGGTAGTGTTCGCGCGACTGCCGTCGCTGCTGCCCGCGCTCGGCTACATCACCACGCTGCTGCTCTACGCGCTGGCATTCGCCTTCTTCTACCACTACCTGCCCGACCGGCGCGTGGCGTGGAAGCAGGCCTTCCTGGGCGGCGCCATCACCGCGTTGCTGTTCGCCGCCGGCCGTTACCTGATCGGCCTGTATCTGGCGGAAGCCGCGCCCGGCAGTGCTTACGGTTCGATGGGCGCACTGGTGCTGTTGCTGGTGTGGATCTACTACGCCAGCGTGGTGTTCTTCGTCGGCGCGCTGATCACCGCGGTGATCGATGAGCGTTTGCACGTGCGGCGGCAGCTGTCGCCTGCGCAGGATACTCCGGCTGCCGGTCCGCTTCCGCCCAGTGACGGCATTTCGACGTCTGCCCGATCCCCGGATTGAAGGTGTTGGTGGGATCGAGCGCGCGATAGAACGCGGCCAGCGCCGGCTTGGCGCGATAGAGATGGCCGACGTTGTGCTCGGCGGGATATTCGGCACCACGGGCGTCGAGCAGGTCCCACAGGCGATGCTCCACCGCCAGCGGATCGGCACCCTTCCTCACGATGTAGTCCTGGTGGAACACGTGGCAGAAGAAGTGCCCGTAGTAGAGCCGCGCCACCATCGTGGTGGCCAGCTCGGCCGGCAGGGTTTCCACCCACGCGCGGTCGTCGCGGCGAAGGGCGATGTCCAGCGCGACGATGTCCTCGACCTGCGCGGCATGCACGGCGCGGTAACGCACGGCCGCGCCGGCCACGGCGAAACGCAGCAGGAAGGCCTTGCGACCTTCGTCCGCATTGCAGGCGAAGAAATCACCCTCGCGCTCACCGAAGAAGCGCTGCAGGAACGCGCGCGTCGCCTCCGCATCGCGCGTCGACACCTTCAGCAGCAGATGATGCTCGTAACGGTCGCGATAAGCGCGCAGCCGCGGCGGCAGATGATCCGGCAGCAACGCGGTCAGCGCCTGCAGCGCACGGTCCGCCAGTCCCGGCACGCCGAACCGCTCGCACCAGCCGTCCATGCGGCTCTTCAGTGCGAACGCCGCCGGCACCTTGTCGGTGCCGAAGCGGTCGATCAGCAGGAAGGTGTCCTTGCCGTAGCGGTCGCCGATGTCGAACGCGTCGCGATGCAGGTACTCGCCCGCGATCGGCAGCCGCTCGAAGGCGGTCAGCAAATGCCGGCGTACCTCGGTGAGATCGTCCGGCTCGTTGCTGCCGATGTAGAAAACCGACGCGTCGTCCTTCTCGAACGTATCCAGGCGGACCGCGAACACCGCCAACCGTCCCGCGCAGCCCGAGGCCTCGTGCAGGCGCGAGGGATCGGCGTTGTAGCGCGCGGGCGTGGGTGCATCGACCTGGCGCACGTGGTCGGCGTAGTACGGATCCGACGCCGCCTGCGCCGGATCGTGGACGACCGCGTCCGCGCCGTAATCGCCGGCCTGCAACCGCGACAGGATCTCTTCGGGCGTATCGCCCAGCGCGATGCCGAGATGGTTCACCAGCCGCAGCACACCTTCTTCGTCCACCTGCGCGTACAGCGCCAGCTCGGTATAGGCCGGCCCACGCCGCACCAGCGCACCACCGGAGTTGTTGCAGACGCCGCCGAGTACGGACGCGCCGATGCACGAGGAGCCGATGACCGAATGCGGCTCGCGGCCCAGCGGCGCGAGCCGCTTCTCCAGCACATCCAGCGTCGCGCCCGGCAGGCAGACGACCTGGCGCCCGCCGTCCAGCAGTTGCACGCCGGTCAGGCGCCGCGTGCTGACCAGCACGATGCCGCGGTCGTAGCCGTCGCCATCCGGGGTGGAACCACCGGTCAGCCCGGTATTCGCCGCCTGCATCAGCACGATCCGCCCCGCGGCCACCGTGGCCTGCAGCACCCGCCACAGTTCCAGCAGCGTGCCGGGACACGCCACCGCCAGCACCGGGCCGTCGCCGAACCGATAGCCCTTGCGGTAGCGCCGTGTCGCGCGCTCGCCCGTCAGTACGTGCGCGCGGCCCACGGCCTCGCGCAGCTGCGCCAGCAGGACGTCGTCGGAAGGGACATGAACGGACATGGCCGCATGGTAGCGCGGCGGCTCCGCGGCCCGGCATGGCATCCTATGCGCCCCATGGCCCGCATCCCCGACGCCTTCATCGACGAACTGCTCGCCCGGACGGATATCGTCGAGGTGGTGGGCGGGCGCGTGCCGCTGAAGCGGCAGGGCAAGGAATACTCGGCCTGCTGTCCGTTCCACGACGAGCGCTCGCCGTCGTTCACGGTGTCGCCGACCAAGCAGTTCTACCACTGCTTCGGCTGCGGCGCGCACGGCACGGCGCTGTCGTTCCTGATGAACTACGACCGCCTCGAGTTCCTTGATGCGGTGGAGGAACTGGCGCGCCGCACCGGCATGGAAGTGCCGCGCGAAACGCAGCAGCGCAACGAGAACAACGACACGAAAGACCTGTTCAATGCCCTGGAAGCGGCGGCGCGCTTCTTCCAGCGCAACCTGGACGGCAGCGACAAGGCCAAGGTCTACCTGCATGGCCGCGGCGTGGATGCGGCGATCCGCACGCAGTTCATGATCGGCTATGCGCCCGACGGCTACTCCGCGCTGAAGGATGCGCTGGGCACGGACGAACGGCGGATGAAGTTGCTGGACCGCGCCGGCCTGTTCTCGAAGAACGACCGCGGCCATGTCTACGACAAGTTCCGCGACCGGGTGATGTTTCCGATCCACGACCGGCGTGGGCGCGTGATCGCGTTCGGCGGCCGCGTGCTGCAGAAGGACGACGGCCCGAAGTACCTCAATTCGCCCGAGACCGCGCTGTTCCACAAGGGCCGCGAGCTGTACGGCCTGTGGCAGGTGAAACAGGCCAACCAGAAGATCGCGCGACTGGTCGTCGTCGAGGGTTACATGGACGTGGTCTCGCTGTTCCAGTTCGGCGTGAAGGAAGCCGTGGCCACGCTGGGCACGGCGACCACGCCGGAACACGCCGAGCTGCTGTTCCGCAATGCGCCGGATGTGTACTTCTGCTTCGACGGCGATGCCGCCGGCCAGCGCGCCGCCTGGCGCGCGCTGGAATCGGTACTGCCACGCATGAAGGACGGGCGGCAGGCGTTCTTCCTGTTCCTGCCCGACGGCGAGGATCCCGACACCATCGTGCGGCAGGAAGGCGCGGCCGGATTCGACGCGCGCCTGCAGCAGGCGATGCCGCTGTCGCAGTTCTTCTTCGACGAACTCGCCAAGGACATCAAGCTGTCCACGCTCGACGGCAAGGCGCGCCTGGCCGAGCGTGCGCGCCCGCTGCTCGCGCAGATTCCCGACGGCGCATTCGGCGACCTGATGCGCCAGCGCCTGACCGAGATCACCGGCGTCGGCGCCGGCAACACGAACACGACGTCCGCCACGCCACCGGTATCTGCACGACGCGCGGCGCCTTCGCAGTCCGGCCACAACAAACCGAGCCTGGTCCGCAGCATCATCGTGCGCCTGCTGCACAAGCCGTCGCTGGCGCTGGCGATCGAGTCGACGCACGGCTTCTCCGCGCTGCGGCTGGCCGGCATGGAACTGCTGCTGGAACTGATCGACCTGGTGCATGCGCGGCCCGACATCACCACCGGTGTGCTGCTGGAACACTTCGCCGAGCGCGACGAGGCCGCGGCGCTGCAGAAGCTGGCGATGCAGGACCTGCCCGGCGACGAGGACAGCTGGCGCCAGGAAATGCTCGACGCCGCCGTGCAGCTGGAAAAGCAGATGCTGCAGCAGCGGCTGGACGAACTGCAGGCCAAGCAGCGCAGCATGGGCCTGGACGAAACCGACAAGTACGAACTGCGCACCCTGCTGCAGGCCCGCATCGGCCGCCACTGAGGAGTCCGTGATGACCCGTTTCGCCTTTCTGCTATCGACCTTGCTGGTGGGCTGCGCATCGTTCGCTGCGCATGCCACCGACTTCGCCCAACCCCAGCCCGGCCTGCACACCGGTGGCCAGCCGTCGCAGGACGATCTTGCGCGCCTGAAGTCCGAAGGCGTGCGCACCGTGATCGACCTGCGCGGGCCGCAGGAAGACCGCGGCTATGACGAGGCCGCCGAAGCGCAGCGCCTGGGCCTGCACTACATCGCCCTGCCGATCGCCGGCAAGGACGACGTCACCCCGGCGAATGCGAAGGCGCTGGGCGATCTTCTGAAAGCGCAGGACGGCGACGTGCTGCTGCACTGTGCGTCCGGCAATCGCGTTGGCGCGCTGCTGGCGATGGACGCGGCGGCGCGGGGCGTCCCGCGCGAGGAAGCGCTGGAGCTGGGCCGCAAAGCGGGCTTGAAATCGCTGGAGCCGGTGGTAGCGGAGCAGTTGGGCAAGCCCTGACGTGTCACCGCCACGATGCCCGTTGTGGGAGCGACGTCAGTCGCGATGACGCATTCATGGCGCTCATTTCGCGACTGACGTCGCTCCCACGACCAGCAATCACTAACCCGCCGGCACGAACTCGATGCCGGCCGACGCCGCCGCGGGCCGCAGCAGCGGCATCACCCAGTGATCGACCAGCAGGAAGGCGAACAGCGCCATCAGGTAGACGATGGAGTAGTTGAATACGCGCATCGGGAAAAACTCGTCCGGCGGATCCAGCAGCCGCCACGCATACCAGAGGAACACCGCGCCGAGCACCAGCGCGCCACCCAGGTAGAAGAAGCCGCTCATGCCGAACACGACCGGCAGCACCGTCACTTCGACCAGCAGCACCGTGTAGAACAGGATCTGCCAGCGTGTGTAGGTCACACCGTGCGTCACCGGCAGCATCGGCACCAGCGCGCGTGCGTAGTCCTCGCGACGGAAGATCGCCAGCGCCCAGAAATGCGGCGGCGTCCACACGAAGATGATGAGCACCAGCAGCAACGCATGCGGCCAGTCCCACTCGCCCTGCATGCCGGTCATCGTGGCCCAGCCCAGCAGCGGCGGCGCCGCGCCGGCGATGCCGCCGATGACGATGTTCTGCGGCGTGGCCCGCTTCAGGAACACGGTGTAGATCACCGCATAGCCGATCAGCGAGGCGAACGTCAGGATCGCGGTGATCGTGTTGACCCAGACCACCAGCACCGTCATCGACAGCGCCGCCAGCACCAGCGCGAACGCCAGCGCCTGCCAGGGCTTCACCTGCCCCTGCACCAGCGGACGCCACGAGGTGCGCGCCATCTTGGCGTCGATGCGCGCATCGAGCAGCTGGTTGATCGCGGCGGCGCTGGACGCCGCCAGCCAGATGCCGAGAAAGCCGAGCGCACCGCGCAGCAGCTCGGCGCCGTCCGGCAGGCCGTCGATGGCGAGGAACATGCCGACGATCGCGGTGAACACGATCAACGCCACCACGCGCGGCTTGGTCAGGTCCCAGTACTGGCGGAACGTCGAGGCCATCAGTCGGGCCTGCGCAGGCGGGCGGTCAGCGAGACCATCGTGAACAGCAGCAGCACCGCGCCGGCGTTGTGCGCGACGGCGACCGGCAGCGGCAGGTTGAGCTTCACGTTGAGGATGCCCAGCGTGACCTGCGCAGCGATCAGCACGACCAGCGTCAGCGACCAGCTGCGCATGCCGGGCGTGCGGAACAGGCGCAGCGCCAGCGCCAGCACATACAGCGCGACGATCACCGCCATGATGCGATGGCTCAGCTGGATCGCGATGCGCGCGGCACCGTCGAGCACGCCGCCTTCGTAGTCCACGCCGATGCCACGCCACAGCACGAACGCCTCGCTGAAATCCGCAGGCGGCGCCCACTGGCCCACGCACTTCGGGAAATCCATGCCGCAGGCCAGCGCCGCGTAGTTCGCACTGACCCAGCCGCCCAGCGCGATCTGGATGCCGAGCAGCACCAGCCCGCCGATCAGCCAGCGCCGCAGCACGGTCGCATCGGCCAGCGTGATCGGCCGGTCGGTGGCGCGCCACGCCATCCACACCAGCAGCGAGAACGTGGTCAGGCCGCCCAGCAGATGGCCCATCACCACGATCGGCTTCAGCAGCCAGGTCACCGTCCACATGCCGAGCAGGGCCTGGAAGATGATCACCGCCAGCGTCAGCGCGCCCGCGCGCGCCAGGTCGATGTTCGACCAGCGCAACGCGGCGAACAGCAGGACCGCTTCGCCCAGGATCGCGAGCACCGACGCTTGCACGTGTGCGCCGTGCATGTACAGCGGAATCGCCGCGCCCACGAGACCGGCGGCGACCAGGATCTGCGCGATGCCCCAGCGCCGGCGGCGCGCCGCCAGCAAGGCCAGCACCAGCACCAGCACGCCCAGCGAGGCGGCGAGGTGGCGGTGCACCTGCTCGCGCCAGGCCTTGTGGGTTTCGAACGGACGGATCTCGCTGGCGACGTGCGAGGCGGCTTCGTCCACGGCCTTCGGCCATGCCGCGCGCCCGTAGCAGGTCGGCCAGTCGGGGCAGCTGAGGCCGGCATCGGACAGGCGCACGAAGGCGCCGAACACGACGACGCACAGCGTCAGCGCGACCGCCAGCCAGGCGATGCGATGGAAATGACGGTAGATAACGGGACGTGCGACGGCATTCATCATCGGTGATTCTGGCGGTGGCTCAGATGAGCTTGATGAGCTTGGCAACATCGGTGCGCAGGTGGCCCGGATCGAAGCCCGGGGCATAGCGCAGGATGATGAAGCCGTGGGGATCGATCACATAGACCGGCGTACCGGCCGCATCGTCCACCTGCGGCAGGCGCGTGCGCAGCGGATCGTCGGCGCGCACCAGGCGCAGCGCGGAGTGGCGTGGCGCATCCGCGGGATAGTCGCCAAGCCACAGGATGTCGACCTCGTCGGCGTTGTGGCCGAACAGCTGCCACACGGTATCCAGGTCGGTCGCCAGCTTCGTGCACGCCTGCGTGCAGCCCGGTGCCGGTGCGGCGACGATGCGCCAGCGACGCTCCGCCGGTTTCCAGTCATAGCGGCCGCCATCGGACAGCGACAGCGTCAGGTCGCGCGCGTCCGCCGGGGGCTGCAGCATCTGGCCGTGGTTCTTGTGGGCCGCCGGCTGCCAGCCGGAGAAGCGCAGCAGGCCGGCGCCGAACACGGTGCCGAAGAACAGGGCGAACAGGCCGACGAGCATCCACCGCCCGCGACGCCGCTGCGCGGGATCGAATGGTTTTGGGTCCATGGGCGCATTTTCTCACGCCCGGGCGATCATTGCCCCTGTCCGAGAACCGGATGCCGCGGACGAACGGCCACCGCGCCTCCATTCCGTTCGTGGTGAGCTTGTCGAACCACGCGCTTTGCGCTGGATCGACATGTCACGATCACCTTGCCCTGCCCTCGAAAAGCGTGGTTCGACAAGCTCACCACGAACGGGGTTACGGGGATTCAGCGCGCCTGTCCCGTGCTCGCTCAGCGACCCTGTCGCGCCCCCCTCCGGCTGCGCCAGGTCAGCACCAGCGCGGTAACGAACACCGCGCCCGCCAGCCCGAACCACTGCACGGCATAGCCGATGTGCCGCTCCGGCGGCAGCGTGTTGGGCAGGATGTCGAGGTCGCGGGCGTAGCCCAGCGTCAGGTCGGGATCCAGCTTCAGCACGCGCGGCGCCAACGAGGACAGGCCCAGCGCCTGGGCGATCTCCTGCGGCTGCAGCGCGATCACCAACAGGCTGCCATCTGGCTGCGCGCTGGGCGGCGCCTGGGCGATGCCCTCCGAGGGCGGCGGTACCAGCAGGCCCGCCACACGATGCTGCCCCGCCAGCGGCGCCACGGCCGGCATCGTGCGATCGCCCGGCACCGGCAGCCAGCCCAGCTCGACGAGCAGCGGTGCTCCGGCATTGGGCTGGAAGACACGATAGGCGCGTACGCCAGGCTGGCGATCACGCGTCTGGTTGTCGAGCAGGATCGCCGGCGCAGGCAGGAACTCGCCCTCGCCCGCTACCCAGTCGTACGCCTGCGATCGCGCCCTGTCCGCGGCCAGCCCCAGGGGCTGCACCTGGCGCTCGGCCAGCACGCGCGTGGTTTCCGCCTGCATCGCCTCCTTCTGTTCGGCCCGGCCCCACTGCCAGGCGCCAAGGCTGCCGAACAGCGACATGGCCAGCACGGCCAGCGTCCATCCCATCGGCAGCGGCATGCGACGGCTCATCGGCTGCGTCCGAATGTCGCACCCACCATCGGCTCACGCCGATGGCGCGATAATGCGCGCCTCACTGCCGAGGTCCCGACGAGGACGCCATGAACGATTCGCTGAAAACCCTGCTGATCATCGCCTTCCTCATCCTCATCGTCTGGAACCTGGGCGCGGGCCTGTACTACATGCTGGTGGACAAGGGCGAGAGCAAGCGCACGGTGAACGCACTGACCCGACGCATCGCGCTGTCCGTCGGCCTGATCCTGCTGGTCGTGCTGGCCATCAAGATGGGCTGGATCCAGCCGCACGGCATCAATCCCGGCTGAGAGCCGTGATTCGCAACTGGTGATGCGTGATTCGTAAAAGCAAAGAGCGACGGGATCTCCGTCGCTCTCGCTATGTGTGGTGCTTTCGCCGTCAGCGAATCACCCATCACGAATCACGAATCACAACACGTAGACGAACAGGAACAGGCCCAGCCACACCACGTCGACGAAGTGCCAGTACCAGGCGACGGCTTCGAAACCGAAGTGGTCGTCCTTGGTGAAATGGCCCTTGGCGCAGCGGAACCAGATGATCGCCAGCATGATCGTGCCCAGCGTCACGTGCAGGCCGTGGAAGCCGGTCAGCATGAAGAACGTGGAACCGTAGATGCCCGAGCCCAGCGTCAGGTTCAGCTCCTTGTAGGCGTGGATGTATTCCTCGGCCTGGAAGAACAGGAACACGCAGCCCAGCAGCACCGTGGCGCCCAGCCAGATCAGCAGCTGGCTGCGGTGGCCGGCCTTCAGCGCGTGGTGCGCGATGGTGATGGTGACGCCCGAGGTCAGCAGGATCAGCGTGTTGAGCAGCGGCAGGCCCCACGCCGGGATGGTCTGGAAGTGGCCACCGACCTGGCCCGGACCGGCGCTCGGCCATGCGGCCGAGAACCCTTCCCACAGCAGGCTGTTGGTCATCACGCCGTCGCCTTCGCCGCCGAGCCACGGCAGCGACAGCGTGCGCGCATAGAACAGCGCACCGAAGAACGCGGCGAAGAACATCACTTCCGAGAAGATGAACCACACCATGCCCATGCGGAAGGACACGTCCACCTGGCGGTTGTAGCTGCCGCTCACCGACTCGCGGATCACGTCGCCGAACCACATGAACAGCGTGGCGCACAGGCCCACGACGCCGGCGTAGAACGTCCACATGCCCCACGACAGGTCGTTGAGCCAGCTGGCCACGCCGAACATCGTGATGAACATGGCGATGGAGCCCACGAACGGCCACTTGGAGCTGTGCGGCACGAAGTAGATGTTGGCGTCTGGCGACGAGGCGTTTGCCATGGCGATGCTTCCGGTTGCTAAGGCGAAGTCAGGGTGCCGCGAGCGGCTTTGGCGACGCCGTGCCCGTGCCGATCTGCGCGGTCAGGGCGTCGTTCTTGAAGAAGGTATACGACAGGGTGATGGTCTTCACTTCCGCCGGCAGGTCCTGGTCCACGATGAAGCGGACCGGCATGTCGCGGCTTTCGCCGGGCTGCAGGGTCTGGGCGGTGAAGCAGAAGCACTCGGTCTTGGTGAAATAGCCGGACGCGCGCGCCGGCGCGACCGACGGCACTGCGCTGCCCACGACCGCCTTGTCGCTGTCGTTGCGCGCGAAATACTTGGCTTCGTACAGCTCCCCGGGCACGACCTGCATGGTCAGCTGCTCCGGGTTGAACGCCCACGGCAGCTTGGAGTTCACGCCACCGTCGAACTGCACGGTGACGGTGCGTTTGGCCTTGGCCGCCGCTGCCGCCGCGACCTGTCCCGGTCCCTGCTCCAGGCGGATGCCGAACACCTTCTCGCAGGCGATGCGGTACAGCGGCACCAGCGAGAACGTCAGCACGAACACCGCCATCGCCACGCCGACCAGCTTGAACAGGCCCGCCGAGTTGGACTTGCCGGCCGTCATGCGCTCAGCACCGCGCGACCGATGAAGGCCGCGAAGATCGCGAAGGCGATGCCGCCGATCACCCACGCGGTCCGCAGCACCGCCTTGCGGCGGCGTGCGAGCTCTTCGGGAGTGAAGGCGGGGACGTTCATGCGGCCGGGCTCAGGCGTGTCAGTGCGTCACGTCGCCGTGCGCCAGGTCGCCGTCCTTGATGACTGGCGGCGTGGTGAAGGTGTGGTGCGGCGCCGGCGACGGCACGGTCCACTCCAGACCCTTGGCGTTTTCCCAGGCGCGGGCTTCGGCCTTGGCGCCGTTGCGCAGCGAGGCCCACAGGATCGCGGCCATCATGAACGGCGTGACGAACATGCCGAACGCGCCGATCGAGCTGATGAGGTTCCAGTCCGCGAACACCGGGTTGTAGTCCGGGATGCGGCGCGGCATGCCGGCCAGGCCCAGGAAGTGCTGCGGGAAGAACAGCAGGTTGACGAACACGATCGTCCACCAGAAATGGAACTTGCCCCAGAACTCGTTGTACATGCGGCCGGTCCACTTCGGCCACCAGTAGTAGGTCGCCGCGATGATCGAGAACAGCGCGCCGGTCACCAGCACGTAGTGGAAGTGCGCCACCACGAAGTAGGTGTCGTGGTACTGGAAATCCGCCGGCACGATGGCCAGCATCAGGCCGGAGAAACCGCCGATGGTGAACAGGATGACGAAGCCCACGGCCCACAGCATCGGCGTCTCGAAGGACAGCGAGCCGCGCCACATCGTGCTGACCCAGTTGAACACCTTCACGCCGGTGGGGATGGCGATCAGCATGGTGGCGAACATGAAGTAGATCTCGCCGCCCAGCGGCATGCCCACCGTGAACATGTGGTGCGCCCACACGATGAACGACAGGAACGCGATCGACGCGGTCGCGTACACCATGGCCTGGTAGCCGAACAGCGGCTTGCGGCTGAAGGTCGGGATGATTTCCGACACCACGCCGAACGCCGGCAGGATCATGATGTAGACCTCGGGGTGACCGAAGAACCAGAAGATGTGCTGGTACATCACCGGGTCGCCGCCGCCGGCCGCATTGAAGAAGCTGGTGCCGAAGAACTTGTCGGTCAGCAGCATGGTCACTGCGCCCGCCAGCACCGGCATGACCGCGATCAGCAGGAACGCGGTGATCAGCCAGGTCCAGCAGAAGATCGGCATCTTCAGCAGGTCGATGCCCGGCGCGCGCATGTTCAGCACGGTGGCGATGATGTTTATGGCGCCCATGATCGAGCTGACGCCCATCATGTGGATCGCGAAGATGGTGAACGCGACGTTGTAGCCGCCCTGCAGCGACAGCGGCGGGTACAGCGTCCAGCCGCCGGCGGGCGCGCCGCCCGGCAGGAACAGCGACATCAGCAGCAGGGTGAAGGCGAACGGCATGATCCAGAAGGACCAGTTGTTCATGCGCGGCAGCGCCATGTCCGGCGCGCCGACCTGCAGCGGGATCATCCAGTTGGCCAGGCCGACGAAGGCCGGCATCACGCCGCCGAAGATCATGACCAGCGCGTGCACGGTGGTCATCTGGTTGAAGAATTCGGGGCTGACGAACTGCAGGCCCGGCACCATCAGTTCGGCACGGATGATCACCGACATGCCCGCGCCGATGATGAACATGATGAAGCTGAAGATCAGGTAGAGGGTACCGATGTCCTTGTGGTTCGTGGAGAAGAACCACCGGTCGATGAAGCCCTGCTGGTGACCGTGATGATCGTCGTGCCCGTCGTGATGGGAATCGTGGGCGACGTTGGAGTTGGCCATGTGCTTACTCTCTTGCAGCTAAATCGGACGATCAGCCCTGCGCCGACGGCGCGGGGGTCTCGGCAGCGGAGGCGGAGGCGGCGGCGTTGGCCGGGGCGGCTTCCGCAGGCGCGGTCTCCGGAGACGGTGCGGCCGGTGCCGGTTCGGCGGCCGGGGCAGGCTTCTTCGAGGCCAGCCACTGCTCGAACTCGGCCTTCGGCACCGCCTTCACGACGATCGGCATGAAACCGTGGTCCTTGCCGCACAGTTCGGCGCATTGGCCGCGGTAGACGCCCGGTTCCTTGATGTCGGTCCAGGCCTCGTTGACGATGCCCGGGATGGCGTCCTGCTTCCAGCCCAGCGCCGGCACCCACCATGCGTGGATGACGTCGTCGGCGGTGATCACGAAGCGGATCTTGGTATCGGTCGGCAGCACCAGCTGGTTGTCGACGTCCAGCAGGTAGTGCGGGTTCTTCACCAGGTCGGGCTTCTCGCCGCTCTGGCGGATGCGGTCGGACTCGCGGTCCAGACGGCTGGTGAAGGACACGTCCTCACCCAGGTACTCGTACTTCCACATCCACTGGTAGCCGGTGACCTTGACGGTCATCTCGGCGTCGCGGGTGTCGTACATGGCGATCAGCTTGGCGGTCGCCGGCCAGGCCATGACCACCAGGATCAGCACCGGGATGACGGTCCAGATGATCTCGGCGGTGGTGTTGTGGCTGAACTGCGCGGCCACCGCACCCTTGGACTTGCGGAACTTGAACATCGCGTAGCCCATCGCACCGAACACGATGATGCCGATCACGATGCACACGATCAGCGCGATCATGTGCGCGTCGTAGGCATGCTGCGAGGACGCGGTGACGCCCTTGCCCATGTTCAGCTGCCACCGGTGCGGGTCAGCCGACTGCGCCCAGGCCAGCGCCGGCATCGCCAGCAGCGTGCACGCCATCGCCAACCGCTTCCACATCCCATTCACTTGCGTCATTGCCTAGACCCCAATGCGTCATCGGTTGCGGCCGCTCGCGGCCGCCAGTAGATCCTGCAAGGTCTCCGCCAGCTGCCGCCGCTCGGCCGGTCCCAGGAAGTCGCCCACCTGTACCTGCCTGCCACTGGAAGCCAGCGAAATCCTTTCGCCTCCCCGCGCGATGCCCAGGCGTACCCAGTACGGGTGCGCACGGAACACCAACCCTCCGCCGGAGGTGGTCACCTCCACCGCGTCGGGCCCGATGCGGATCTCCTCGCCCCGGTCGCCATGGCGCCACGACGCATGCAACGCCGTGGCCACGATGGCCGAATGGAGCAACGCAAAGGCCGGCGCGAAGGCATTGCCTCCCCACCAGCCCAGCACGGCGACGACCCACATCGCACCCGACAATGCCGCGAACAACATCACGAACTGGCGGCGCGTCAGCGCCCGCGGCGGCCGCAGGCGGACCTGCGCGCCGTGTCCGTCCCACGATGACGGCACCACTTCGATCATGTCGCCCGCCACACGATCCGGGCTGCGGAAAACCGCTGAATGGTAGCTCCCGAGCACAGGGGGCGGCAAGGTGCATTGATCGAGGACAAGGCGCCGTGGCCCGCGTTCGAGGGTGCGGCGCGCGCCTACGGCGGCGTTCCGCGACGTGCGTCACCGCCTCGCCCAGCGACACGCCCGAGGCCCGCAAACCCCGCACGACAGGCATATCCGGGCTGCCCGCGCGGCCCTAAACTAATGGACTGCCTTTGGACTGCCCCGCCGTCATGTCGACCCCTTCGCCCGTCCCGTCGCCCGCCGCCCCGATGGCCGGCGCCATCGTCTCCCCCGAGCTTCCCGCGCCTCCGGCCGCCCTGCGGGCCGCCATCACGGCGGCCTGGCTGCGCGACGAGACCGAGCATGTCCACGAGCTGCTGGAACAGGCCCGCCTGCCGGCCGACGAGCAGATCCAGGCGCAGAAGCTGGCCGTGGACCTGGTGAAGCGGGTCCGCGCCCGCGCGCAGGACCAGGGCGCCATCGAAGCCTTCATGCGCCAGTACGACCTGGGCAGCGAGGAAGGCGTGCTGCTGATGTGCGTGGCCGAAGCGCTGCTGCGCATCCCGGACCAGGAGACCGCGGACAAGCTGATCCGCGACAAGCTGGGCGATGCCGACTGGGAAAAACACCTGGGCCAGAGCGACTCGGTGCTGGTCAATGCCTCCACCTGGGGCCTGATGCTGACTGGCAGGCTGGTCAACCTGAACGACCTGACCCGCGCCGACGTGCCCGGCGCCTTCAAGCGCCTGGTCGGCCGCGTCGGCGAGCCGGTCATCCGCCTCGCCGTGCGCCAGGCCATGCGCATCATGGGCCACCAGTTCGTCATGGGCCGCACCATCGACGAGGCGCTGGCCCGCAGCCGCAAGGGCGAGAATGCCGACTACCGCTACTCGTTCGACATGCTGGGCGAGGGCGCGCTGACCACGCGGGACGCCGCCCGCTACCTGGAGGCCTACCGCCAGGCGATCCATGCGATCGGCCGTACCGGTCCCTTCGCGGACGTGTTCGCGGCACCGAGCATCTCGATCAAGCTCTCCGCGCTGCACCCGCGCTACGAGCACGCCAAGCGCGCCCGCGTGATGAAGGACCTGGCCCCGGCCATCCTGGAACTGGCGCAACTGGCCAAGTCCTACGGCATCGGCTTCACCATCGATGCCGAGGAAGCCGACCGCCTGGAGCTCTCGCTGGACCTGATCGAAGCGACCTTCGCCGACGCCTCACTCGATGGCTGGGAAGGCTACGGCCTGGCCGTGCAGGCCTACCAGAAGCGCACGCCGTACGTGATCGACTTTCTCGCCGATCTCGCCCGCCGCGTCGGCCGCCGCATGCCGGTGCGCCTGGTGAAGGGCGCGTACTGGGACGCCGAGATCAAGCGTGCCCAGATCGACGGCCATCCCGGCTACCCGGTGTTCACCCGCAAGCCGAACACCGACGTGTCGTATCTGGCCAATGCACGCCGCATGTTCGACCACGGCGATGCGCTGTACCCGATGTTCGCTACCCACAATGCGCAGACCATCGCCGCGATCCACGCGCTTTCCCTTCTCCCTCCGGGAGAAGGTGCCCGAAGGGCGGATGAGGGTGCGGGGCATCCTGGTGCCAGCGCTCGCGCCTTACCCTCTCCCCAACCCCTCTCCCGGGGGGAGAGGGGCTTTGAATTCCAGAAGCTGCACGGCATGGGCGACGACCTGTACGCCGAAGTGGTGCCCAAGCACCGCCTCGACACGCCGTGCCGCGTGTACGCGCCGGTCGGTTCGCACGAGGACCTGCTGCCGTACCTCGTGCGCCGCCTGCTCGAGAACGGCGCCAACAGCAGCTTCGTCAACCGCATCACCGACGAGAACGTCGCCATCGAGGACCTGGTGCGCGACCCGGTGCAGACCGTGTCGGAATTCGAGTCCATCCCGCATCCGCGCATCCCGCTGCCGGTCGACCTTTTCCGGAGCCAGCCGGCTCCCATCGCCTCTTCTGACAGGAACAACTCCATGGGCGCCAACCTCGCCAACGACAACGACCTGCGTGCCCTGGCCGAGCGCATCAACGCGTCGGTGAAGCCGTGGCGCGCCGCGCCGCTGGTGCCGGGCGCGGTCGTGTCCGGCAACGCGCTGCCGGTGACCAATCCCGCCGACCGCCGCCAGACCGTCGGCGAATGGCAGCCGGCCGACAGCGCCGCCGTCGAGAAGGCGCTGGCGAATGCCGTCGCCGCGCAGCCCGCCTGGGACCGCACGCCGGCCGCCAGCCGCGCCGCGATCCTCGAGCACGCCGCCAACCTGCTGGAACAGCGCCTGCCCGACTACATCGCGCTGTGCGTGAAGGAAGCCGGCAAGACCATCCCCGACGGCGTCGCCGAAGTGCGCGAAGCCGTCGACTTCCTGCGCTACTACGCCGCCCAGGCGCGCGCACAGTTCGGCGCGCCGGAGCACCTGCCCGGCCCGACCGGCGAATCCAACCAGCTGCAGCTGCAGGGCCGTGGCGTGTTCGTCTGCATCAGTCCGTGGAACTTCCCGCTGGCGATCTTCCTGGGCCAGGTCAGCGCCGCGCTCGCCGCCGGCAACAGCGTGATCGCCAAGCCGGCCGAGCAGACCAACCTGATCGGCCATGCCGCGGTGAAGCTGCTACACGAAGCCGGCATCCCCGAAGCCGTGTTGCAGTTCCTGCCCGGCGACGGTGCCACCGTCGGTGCCGCGCTGACCAAGGATCCGCGTGTCGCCGGTGTCGCCTTCACCGGCTCCACCGAGACCGCGCGCGCGATCAACCGTGCGCTCGCCGGCCGCGAGGCCGGTCCGATCGCCACGCTGATCGCCGAGACCGGTGGGCAGAACGCCTTCATCGCCGACTCGTCGGCACTGCCGGAGCAGTTGGTCAAGGACGCGATGGGCTCCGCCTTCACCTCCGCCGGCCAGCGCTGCTCGGCTGCGCGCGTGCTGTTCGTGCAGGACGACATCGCCGACAAGGTGATGACTATGCTGGCCGGCGCGATGGACGAACTGAAGGTCGGCGACCCGGGGCTGCTGTCGACCGACGTCGGCCCGGTGATCGATGCCGATGCGCTGAAGATCCTGGACGACCACGCGGCCCGCATGGCCAACGAAGCGCGCCTGATCAAGCAGGCGAACGCAGGCGATGACACGGCGCACGGCACGTTCTTCGCGCCGCGCGCGTGGGAACTGACGTCGCTGGACCAGTTGCAGAAGGAAATCTTCGGGCCGGCCCTGCACGTGGTGCGCTGGAAGGCCGACCAGCTGGACGCGGTGATCGACCAGATCAACGCCACCGGCTACGGCCTGACGCTGGGCGTGCACTCACGCATCGACGAGACCATCGATCGCATCGCCGCACGGGTGAAGGTCGGCAACGTCTACGTCAACCGCAACCAGATCGGCGCCGTCGTCGGCGTGCAGCCGTTCGGTGGCCAGGGTCTCTCGGGCACCGGCCCCAAGGCCGGCGGTCCGCACTATCTGCCGCGCTTCGCCACGGAGAAGACGGTCACCGTTAACACCACGGCGGCCGGCGGCAACGCGTCGCTGCTCACGCTGGGCGAATGACGCCTTAGCCGCTTCATCTCACAAAGGACGCTGCATGAAGCCCCGCTCCGGCGGGGCTTTTTCTTTTTGCGTGACCCACGGCACTGACACCGCGGGCAGCGCGCGGCGATGCTGCGGATCCATGGTCGCCGCCGCCGAGTACATGGCGCGCGTGCGCCAGCATCGGGGCGATGCCACTGCCGGATTGCGCCGTATCCTGCGTTCTGGCATCGACAGGAAGCTCCACGGCCAGCAAGGCCCCGACGACGCATGACGACCGACTTCTACAACCTGCTGCTCAGCGATTGCGCACTCGCTGCCGTGCTGCTCGCGCTGTTCTTCTACGTGGGCAAGGTGTCGCGCGGCGTACGCGGCATCGCCACGTGGGGCGTGGCGCACTTCCTGTACTCGCTGGGCGCGGCGATGCTGGACGGCACCGCGCAGACCCTGGAGCGCGCCGGCAACGAGTCGCTCGCGGACGGCATCGCCGGTGCCGGCGGGTTGCTCGCCTGCGCCGGCCTGGTCGGGCTGGCGTGGTCGATCATCCAGTTCGTGCAGCAGCGCACGCTGGCATGGTGGGAACGGGGACTGCTGCCGCTGTGCCTGGCGTTCTCGCTGGCCGGCGTCGTGCTCGGCGGCGGTGTCGAGGCCCAGGGCGCGGCGATGAGCGCCACCGAGGTGATCGTGCTGCTGGTGATGCTGCGCCACCTGGTCGTGCTGCGCGTGGCGCCCGACCACGTGCCGGCACGCCTGATGATGGCGGGCTGCGTCGTGCTGCTGTGGCTGTACGGCGGCGACCTGCTGGCGGCGCTGACCGGCCGCTACGGTCCCAATCCGATGTGGGTGAACCTGGACCTGTCGATCTGGTTCATGCTCAATTTCTGCATGCTGATGCTGGCCAGCTTCCGTGCCGCGGAGCCGTTACGGCGCAGCGCCCTGTTCGATCCACTCACCGGCGCGCTGAACCGGCGCGGGCTGGACAACGAGTTGCAATCCCTCGGTGGATGGGCCGCCTCCGAACACGGGCTGGCGGTGATCGCGCTCGACCTGGACCACTTCAAGGCGGTCAATGACGACCACGGCCACGAAGCCGGCGACCTGGTGCTGCAGCGGTTCTCCGACGTGGTGCACGGCTGCATCCGCAGCGGCGACCTGTTCGCGCGCCTGGGTGGCGAGGAATTCATGCTGGTGATGCGCGACACGCCGCCGGACACGGCGCACGCACTGGCAGAACGCATCCGCCAGCAGGTGATGGCGCTGGAATTCGCGCCGAGCGGCCATGATTTCCGCGTTACCGTCAGCCTCGGCATCTCCTTCACCGCCGACCGCGATGCGCCATACGACACGCTGATGCGGCTCGCCGACGAGGCGCTGTACGCCGCCAAGCACAAAGGCCGCAACCGGATCGAGGTACGCTGGCATCCCGCCTGACCACGAGATCGCCATGCCACTGCACTCCCGCCTCGCCATCGCCCTGCTGCTGTGCGGCGCCGCGCCGCTCGTCCACGCCTCGGCGCACCGCTCGGTCTGTCCCGCCGATCCGGGTCGCGCGCCCTCGGGCGACATGACCGCCACGCGCGTGGCCGCCGCGGTGGTCGACGACGACCAGGACCGCCTCTATGAAGGCGCGGTGTGGACGGACGGGGGGCTGTACCTGTCGGACTTCGTGCACGCCGGGACATTCCCGTCGCGCATCCGGCGATTCACGCCGCCGGACGGCTGGGCGACGGCGGTCGAGGACAGTGGCAGCAACGGCCTCGCACTGGATACCGAAGGCCATCTCATCGCGGCCACGCACGACCGCAAGCAGGTGGCGCGCGTGGACCTGGCCGACGGCACACGGTCATCACTCGTTTCCACGTTCGAGGGCGCGCCGTTCAACTCGCCGAACGACCTGGTGATGGCTGCCGACGGCACGCTCTACTTCACTGATCCGGACTACCAGCGCAAGGCCGCGCCGGGCGGGCAACCGCGCACGCGCGTCTATCGCCATCGCGACGGCAAGACGACGGTCGTGGACGACAGCCTGCGCAATCCCAACGGCATCGCCCTGTCGCCTTCCGGCGACACGCTGTACGTGGCCGGCGGCACCGGCGACGGCGACGTGTTGCGCACCTATGCCATCGAGGACGGCGTGCCAGGCGAAGGCCGCGACCTTGCGCGCATCAGCGGCGGCGACGGCCTGGCCATCGACTGCCTGGGCAACGTCTACGTCACCGAGCATGGCGAACAACGCGTGCGCGTGTTCTCGCCGACTGGCGAGGTGCTGGCGACGATCCACGTGGATGCCAACATCACCAACGCCGCATTCGGCGGCGTAGACCGCCGCACGCTGTTCCTCACCGGCGCGGCCAGCCTGTGGTCGATCGACCTGGACGTGGCGGGATTGCCGTACTGACGGCGCCGCGTGCGCTGCGCGCACGATGCAGGCGTTCGTCACCGCGCGTCGTGCGTGGCGCACGCTATGTGTGTCCGATCCTTCTCCCGCCGGGAGAAGATGGCGCGCAGCGCCGGATGAGGGTGCGTGTGCCGCCGAACCGTCACCGCATTAACTGCCCTCACTCCACCCCCTCTCCCGCGAGGAGAGGGCGTCAAGGCACCCTGCCGAGATGGAGCTGGCGTAGCGTGCGCCGTACGCACGACGCGCGATGACGGGTTCATGCATCGTGCGCATACCACGCTACGTCGGATTCCGTTGTCGCGCAGGCCACGGACAAAGAAAAACCCCGCCGAGGCGGGGTTTTTCGTGGCTCCAGTACGCGCTGCGATCAGAACTTGTACTGCATCGACACGCCGAACAGGTTGGCGCCACCGTCGTACTGGCCGACCAGGCGCGAACCGCTGGACGACAGCAGGTCGATCTCCGGCTTGTCCGCCAGTTCCAGGCGCACGTAGCTGGCGTTGAGCTCCAGGTTGTCGCTGACGTTCCAGCTCAGGCCCAGCGAGTACCAGTTGCGGTCTTCGTCGGGCATGCGCGGGGTGCGGTGCGCACGGGCGACCGGGGACTCGTCGCGCGCGATACCGGCACGCAGCGTGAAGCGGTCGTTGAGCGCGAACTCGCCGCCCAGCGAATAGAACCAGCTGTCGTGCCAGTCGTAGTTCTCCACCGCGTCGGCCTGCAGCGGGTTGTCGAACTCGATGCGGATTTCCTTCAGCGAATCCCAACCGGTGTGCACGCCTTCGGCCATGATCGCGAAGCGTTCGGTGGCCTGGTAGGTGGCGCTGAAGGTGTGGGTGGCCGGGGTGGTCAGCTTGGCGCCGCCGCCGTCGGTCGGCTTGTAGATCGCATTGCCCAGCACGCCGCGCACGTTGGCCGGCACCTCGAAGGTCGCCGTGCCGCGCAGCTCGTGGTCGATCTCGGAACGGTACGAATAACCCAGCGACAGCTTGTCGGTCGGGCGCAGGCTGATGCCGGCCAGCCAGCCGAAGCTGTTGTCGGTGCCGGAGATGCCGGCGACGCCGTCGTTCTTCTGCGGGCCGAACGGGGCGGCGACCGGGTTCGGGGTGACGCACAGCGCAACCGCCACGCGGCAGACGCCGGCGCCGAAGTCCACGGCGTTGGTCAGGGTGACGTCGGCGTGTTCGTAGATCACGCCCAGGCCCACCGACGCGCGGTCGCTCAGTTCCAGCGAAGCGGCCAGCGTCAGGTCGACGATCTTCACGTCGGATTCCAGCGCGTGGTAACGGCCGACCCAGTCGGACTCGTAATCGGTCTTCAGGCCGAACGGCGCGCTGATCATGGCGCCCAGGGTGACGTACTCGAACTGGTCGCTCAGCGGCAGGATGAACGACATGGCCGGCACGGCGGCGATGTCGCCGGCGTCTCCGCCGTCACCACCGCGCAGCGGCTGCTGCAGGGCGGTGCCGGCCGCGGCGGTGCCGCCACCGGTGAATTCGAACGACAGGTCGATCGCGGTGACGTCGGCCTGGAAGGTCTTGTCGGTGAAGGTCGACATCATGGCGGGGTTGTTGACCACCACCGAGGCGTCGCCCTTGGCGGAGGCCGAACCGGCCATCGCGCGGCCCTGGGCCTTGACGCTGTTTTCCTTCAGCTGGAAGGCGGCGGCGTGGACATCGCCGTAGGCGAGCACGCCGGCGATGCCGAGCGCCAGCGCGGTGACGCGGGTCAGGTTCTTGGTGAATTCCATCTTTGATCTCTCCGGAGACGTGGGTAATGAATCGTCTGCGTCGCCTCTGGCCGGGGTGTGTAATCCACCTTTCGGCCTGCCGGAAGCCCCTCCCGACATACGACGCCGTATGCAGTATACCCGCTAACTAAACGCTAACAATCCGCTGTAAGTCATTGCCCCTATTCAGTTTCGTTACGGCGCACCATGGGCAGCCCGTCGATGACCCGGTACAGTGCGGCCGCATGTTCGTCTCGCTTCCTTCCCGCCGGAAACCGCACGTCCGCTGGGCCACGCCCGCCCTGCTGGTCCTGCTGTCCGCCGCCTTCTGCTGGGCGCTGACACTGGGGGACGCTGCCCAGGGCCACCTGCTGACGCGCTGGGGGGCACTGACCGGCGGCATGGTGGCGCCCGAGGTCTGGCTGGCCTCGCTGCAGAGCGGCACGGTGCTGCGGTTGTTCACTGCGCTGTTCCTGCACGCGGACTGGGCCCACCTGCTGGGCAACCTGGTGTTCCTGCTCATCTTCGGCCTGCCCTCCGAACGGGCGATGGGGCCGTGGCGGTTCCTGCTCCTGTTCCTGGTGGGCGGCGCCGTCGCCAATGTCGCCGCCGTGCTCAGCATCGGTACGCCGGACCGCGTCATCGTCGGTGCCAGCGGCGCCATCTCGGCAGTCATCGGCGCCTATCTCGCCCTGTTCCCTACCGCCAAGCTCGGCGTGGTGCTGCCGCTGGGACTGTTCCTGGAATTCGTCAAGGCACCCGCGTCGCTGCTGATCGGCATCTGGGCGCTGCTGCAGGTGGTGTTCGCCTACACCGGACCGACGCTGGGCGCGGTGGCGTGGTGGGCACACATCGCCGGCTTCCTGTTCGGCGTGGTGTTCGCACTGTTCGTGCGCGCCGCGATCGCGCGGCGCATGCGCAAGCGGCAGGGATACTGAAGGCAGGAGTGAACGTGGAGGAGTGAGGAGTGAGGAAAAGCGGTGTGCTCCCCCTCACTCCTCTCCACTCACTTCTATAATCCGCGCATGAAGAACACGCTCTACAAGATCACCTTCCACAACCACACCAAGGTCTACGAGCTGTACGCACGCAGCGTCGCTGCCAGTGGCCTGTGGGGCTTCACCGAAGTCGCCGAGCTGGTGTTCGACGTGCACGAAGGTCTGGTCGTGGATCCCACCGAAGAGCGCCTGCGCGACGAATTCGGCGGCACCAAGGTGCTGCACCTGCCGATGCAGAGCATCATCCGCATCGAGGAAGTGGAGCGCAAAGGCCAGTCGGCGATCCGCGACGCGTCCACCGGCGAAAAGGTCGTCACGCCGTTCCCGATGCCGGCGAAGCCACGGTAGGGGTCCGATCCAATGTCAGAGCCAAGCCATCAGCATTTGTGGTTTGACGGGCCGCACGGCCAAATGTTGAGCGTCCTGATCAACGGCGACTCGGGTTGGTTGATGTACATCCGCCAGCCCGGGGATGCAGGATTCAGTTCGCGTAACCCGGAGTATGATGGTCCGGCTAATGCATTGATCGACTACGTTATAGATAACGGACAGCGTGATCAGTATCCAGCTTCGTGGGCGCTGCCTGTACCTCTGATCATGCGAGCGATCGAGTACTTTCAGTCAACGGGTTTGCGACCACCGTTTATCGCGTGGCACGACGACTCACACGGCGAATGGGCGCCAGCCACAGCGCTCTGACCGTGCGTTACATCGTACGCGTTGTATGCACAGCGCCTCAGCGCAGCTGCTTGTCCGACGACGCCCGTGCGGTCGAAGCCACTTTCTTCAACTCCACCAGGGCGGCATTGATCGGTGCATCGCCATCCAGCACGTCGCCGGGCGCGTAACCCGCGGCGCCTTCCTCGTCGCCGCGCAGATGGCCCGGCAACGTCGCTTCGGTGATGTAGAGCTGGCCATCCTGTTCGACCACCGAGCCCGGCTTGGCGTCGGCGACCTCGGGCTTCACCACCACGTCCGGGACGATGCCGCTGGCCTGGATCGACTTGCCGCTGGGCGTGTAATAGCGCGCCGTCGTCAGTTTGACCGAGTCGCCGTTGTCCAGCGGCAGCACGGTCTGCACCGAGCCCTTGCCGAAGGTGCGGCTACCGACCACGCGTGCACGGCCGTTGTCGCGCAGCGCGCCGGCCAGCACCTCCGACGCGCTGGCGGAACCGGCATCGACCAGCACCACCACCGGCGCGCCGTTGAGGCGATCACCCGGCGTGGCATCGAACTTGGAATCGCTGATCGACATGCGCCCGCGCGTGCTGACGATATTGCCCTTGTCGAGCAGGTCGTCCGCCACCTGCACCGCGGCGAGCAGCAGGCCACCGGGATTGCTGCGCAGGTCCAGCACCAGGCCGCGCAGCTTGCCGCCCTGCTGCAGCTTGTCGATCTGCCGCTGGAACTCGGCGGCGGTATCGGTCTGGAACGCCTTGATCCGCACGTAGCCGTAGCCCGGCTCGAGCATGCGGCTGGCCACGCTGTTCACGCGGATCGTTTCGCGGGTCAGGGGCACGTCGAACGGCTTCGGCGTGCCGTCGCGCACAATGGTCAGCACGATCTTGCTGCCCGGCACACCGCGCAGCGGCTCCATGCCGTCCTCGGCGCTGATCGGCTTGCCGTCGATCGCGGTGATCAGATCGCCGGACTTGATGCCGGCCTTCGCGGCAGGCGTGTCGTCGATCGGCGATACGACCAGCAACGTGCGGTCGGGTTGCTGCATCAGTTCCACGCCGATGCCTTCGTAGGCGCCGTTGGCCTGTTCGTCGAAGGCTTCGGAATCGGCCTTGTCGAAATAGGTGCTGTGCGGGTCCAGGTCGAGCAGCAGGCCGCGGATCGCGGACTGCATCAGCTTCTCGTCCTCGACCGGCTCGACGTAGGCTTCCTTGACCGCGTTGAACACGGCCACGTAGCGGCGGATCTCCTCGAGCGGCACCTTCGGCGCATTCTCCGCGGCATCGGGATCGTCGCTGGGCGCGACCACCGGCGGCGTCTCCGGCGATGGCGCCTGCTGCTGCGCCCACACCGGCAGCGCGGCGAGCAGGGCGACGGTCAGGAGGGCCAGGGGAAGACGCTGCAGCATGCGCGGAACTCCGGATAGGGCGGACGATGGACACCGCGAACGCCCGCGGAGTTCATCCGGATTATGCGTGAAGCCGCGCAGGCGGGATGTTCAAGCCGGGTTACGGCCGGCGGCGCCGTTCATCGCCGCTGCAGCCACGAGGACGGATCGACCGGCTGGCCGTTGCGGCGCAGTTCGAAGTACAGCGCGGCCTGGCCCTGTCCACCCGACGTACCGACGCGCGCGACCGCATCGCCGCGCTTGACCCGGTCGCCGCTGTCCTTCAGCAGGCTGTCGTTGTGCGCGTACAGGCTCATGTAGCCGTTGCCATGGTCGAGGATCAGGATCAGGCCGTAGCCGGTCATCCACTCGGAGAACACCACCGTGCCATCGGCCACCGCCGTGACCGGCGTGCCGGACGGCGCGCCGATCAGCACGCCCGTACTGGCACGGCCATCCGGCAGGCGGCCGCCATAGCGCGCCAGCAGGTTGCCCGAGACCGGCCAGCCCAGTCCGCCGACCTTCAGTGCAGGCGCGGACGCGACCTCGGGGCGCGGCGCGGCGGTGCGGGGGCTGCGCGTCGCGGTGCCATTGCCTTCGCGCTTCTGTGCGGCCGCCGCTGCAGCGGCTTCGCGACGCGCGGCGGCACGGCGTTCGGCTTCGGCGCGCGCCGCGGCTGCACGCAGGTTCTTCAGCAGCGTTTCCAGCGAACGCGCATCCTGGCCGAGCGCCTTTTCCTTCGCCGCCCGGTCCTGGTAACGCTGGTCCAGGTCGGCCATCAGGCTGGCACGCGCCTTGCGGTCCTTCTCCAGCTGCGCGACCTGGCCGCGCTGCTTCACGCGTGCCGCATCCAGCTCGGCCTGGCGGGCGACGATGTCGCGCTCCACCTGGTCCAGCGCCGCCAGTTCGGTATTGAGGGACTCGATGCGTTGCGCCTGGTCGCGCTGCACGTAGCGGTGGTAGGCGAGCAGGCGATTGGCGTCCGCCACGCGGTCCTGCGACAGCAACACCTTCAGCGGGGCATCGTCGCCACGCTGGTAGGCGGCGCGCACCAGCGCGGTCAGCTGCCTGCGCTGCGCCGCCTGCTGGCCCTGCATGGCGTCGCGCTTGCGCTGCAGCTCGTCCAGCGCCGCGGCTTCGCGGCGCAACGCGGCTTCGGTGTCGGACAGCGAACGCGTGGTGCGTCCGACCTGCTCATCGGCATCGCGCAGCTGGCGCGACGCGGCACCGCGCTCGCTTTCCAGCTTGCGCCGCTCCTGCGCGATCGACTTCAGTTCGCTGCGCACGCGCTGCAGCTTCTGCTCGGCCTCGCGCGAGTTCTGCGCCGGCGCGGTCGCGACGAGCGACAGTCCGGCCAGCAGGACGACGGCAGCGAACGCGCGTGCGCGATACGGCATCAGGCGTCGATCAGGCTGCGGCCGCTCATGGCGGCCGGCTGCGGCAGGCCGAGCAGCTGCAGCAGCGTCGGCGCGACATCGCGCAACGCGCCACCGCTGCGCAGCGTGACCACGGGCGCGCCTTCCGGCTGCACCAGCACCAGCGGCACCGGGCCGACCGTGTGCGCGGTATGCGGCTGGCCGGTGGCGGGGTCGCGCATCATCTCCAGGTTGCCGTGGTCGGCGGTGATGATCATGGCGCCGCCCGCCTTGCGCACGGCGGCATCGATCGCACCCACCGCCTTGTCCACCGCCTGCGCGGCGAGGATCGCCGCCTGCAGGTCGCCGCTGTGGCCGACCATGTCGGGATTGGCGATGTTGCAGACGATCGCGTCGAAGCGGCCCGCGCCGATCGCGTCGACCAGCTTCTCGGTCAGCTCGGGGCAGCTCATTTCCGGCTGCAGGTCGTAGGTGGCCACCTTGGGGCTGGGGATCAGGATGCGCTCCTCGCCCTCGAACACGTCCTCGCGGCCGCCGCTGAAGAAGAACGTCACGTGCGCGTACTTCTCCGTTTCCGCGATGCGCAGCTGGGTCAGGCCGTGTTCGGCCAGCAGCTCGCCGAAGGTCTCGCGCAGGTCGTCGGGACCGAACGCCACCGGTGCGGGCAGCTTTGCGTCGTACTCGGTCAGGCAGACGAAGCGCGCCAGCGCCGGCACGCGCCGCTCGAAGCCGTCGAATGCCGGCGACACGAACGCCGCCGTCAGCTGGCGCGCGCGGTCGGCGCGGAAGTTCATGAACACCACCGCATCGCCATCGGCCATCGGCTGCGCGCCCTCGATGACGGTCGGCAGGACGAATTCGTCGTTCTCGCCGCGCGCGTACGCATCTTCCAGCGCGGCCACGCCGGTCGCGGCGCGATACTCGGCCTTCGCTTCGACGATGGCGTCCCACGCCAGCTGCACGCGGTCCCAGCGCTTGTCGCGGTCCATCGCGTAGTAGCGGCCGCTCACCGAGGCGATGTGCGCGTTGCCGAGCGTCGCGCACAGGTCCTGCAGGGCGCGCAGGCTGGGCTCTGCGGACTTCGGCGGCGTATCGCGGCCATCGAGGAAGGCATGCACCGCCACGCGCGGCACGCCCTGGCGCTTGGCCAGTTCCAGCATCGCGAAGAGGTGCAGCTCATGGCTGTGCACGCCACCCGGCGACAGCAGGCCGAACACATGCAGCGTCTTGCCGTCCGCCTTGGCCGCCGCGCAGGCTGCGACGAGCTCGGCGTTGGTGTAGAAGCTGCCGTCCTCGATGGCGGCGTCGATGCGGGTCAGGTCCTGGTAGACGATGCGGCCCGCACCCAGATTCATGTGGCCCACCTCCGAATTGCCCATCTGCCCGTCCGGCAGGCCCACGTGGCGGCCCTCGGTATGGATCAGCGTGTGCGGCGCGGAGGCCAGCAGGCGGCGCCAGTTCGGCAGCTCGGCCTGCGCCAGCGCATTGTCCGTGGGGTCTTCACGATGCCCCCAGCCATCCAGGATCAGCAGCACGACGGGCTTGGGACGCTTCACGGACGCAGGGGATGCGGACACGGCAGGATTCCAGTGACTTCAGGCAGGTGACGATTGTAGCGAAGCATGGTGCCATCCATCCCGGTGCAACGGCGTTTAAACCCTCGGGTAAGCCAGCGCATCAGACCGATACGAGACCACCCGAGAGGCAACCCCATGATCCGTCCCCGCACCGCCCTGCTGCTGACCCTGGCCCTGGCCACCACCCCTGCGCTGGCCCAGCAGGAAATCTCCAAGGTCAACGGCAGCATCACCGCCGACGCCGGCCAGACCTATGGCGACCTGGATACCGTCAACGGCAGCATCCGCATCGGCGATGGCGTCACCGCCGAAGACGCCAGCACGGTCAACGGCAGCATCACCGTCGGCGACAAGGCCGTGGTGCAATCGCTGGAAACCGTCAACGGCGCCATCCGCACCGGCAAGGACGTCAACGTCCGCAAGGATGTCGAAACCGTCAACGGCAGCATCTTCATCGACCGCGGCGGCGTGGTGGGTGGCGATGTGGAGACTGTCAACGGCGCCATCGGCCTGGTTGCCACGCAGGTCGGCGGCAGCATCGAGACCGTGCTCGGCGACGTCACCGTCGGCGTCGGCTCGAAGGTGCGCGGCGGCCTGCGCGTGCAGAAGTCCAACGCCGGCTTCTTCAACACCAACAGCAAGAAGGTGCCGCGCATCGTGATCGGCCCCAATGCCGAAGTGAACGGCCCACTGGTGTTCGAGCGCCCGGTCACCCTCTACGTGCACACCAGCGCGAAGATCGGCCCGGTGACCGGCGCCACCGCCAAGCCGTTCAGCACCGACACCGCGCCGGCCGAGTAAGTCGTTCCGCCCCCTCCCCCGCCTGCGGGGGGAGGGATGGGGCGGGGGCGCCGTCCTTGCAAAGCCCGACCCGCCCATTCCCGCTAGAATCGGGATTCCGTTCGTTGAGGAATCCCGATGTCCCGCAAGTTGATGCTGGTGCTTGCCACCGCGGCCGCCCTGGCCGCGTGCAAGCAAGAATCCGCGGCCCCGGCGCCCGAGGCAGCCACGCCGCCCGCCGCCGCCCACACCTTCACCGCCGACATCACCGAGGGCGACTTCGCCGACATGGTGAACACCCTGGCGTCCGACGAGTTCGAAGGCCGCGCGCCCGGTTCGGTCGGCGAAGAGAAAACCGCCAACTATCTCGAAGCGCAGATGAAGCGCATCGGCCTGCAGCCGGGCAACAACGGCAGCTACTTCCAGGACGTGCCGATGGTGGAGACCACCGCCGACGAGGCCGCGACCACGCTGTCGCTGACCACCTCGACCGGCAAGCGCGACCTGAAGTTCGGCACCGACTACGTGATCGGTACCCGTACCGGCCAGACCGACGTCAAGCTGGATGCCAGCGACCTGATCTTCGTCGGCTACGGCGTGGATGCGCCAGAGCAGCAGTGGAACGACTACGCCGGCCAGGACTGGACCGGCAAGACCGTGGTGATGTTCGTCAACGATCCGGGCTTCCACAGCAAGGACGAGACGCTGTTCGGCGGCAACCGCATGACCTACTACGGGCGCTGGACGTACAAGTTCGAAGAGGCCGCACGCAAGGGGGCTGCCGCCGCGCTGATCGTCCACGACACCGATGGCGCCAGCTATGGCTGGGACGTAGTGAAGAATTCGTGGGCCGGCCCGCAGTACGACCTGCCGGCCAAGGACGATCCGGAGAAGCGCATCCCGCTGCAGGGCTGGCTGAGTGCCGAAGCCGCCAAGCAGCTGTTCGCCGATGCCGGCCTCGATCTTGAGGCCGCCTACGCCAACGCCGGCAAGCGCGGCTTCAAGCCGGTGCCCCTGAAGGCGAAGGCATCCGTGGCGCTGAAGAGCAGCATCACCGAGAAGACCTCGCGCAACGTCATCGGCGTACTGCCGGGCACCAGCAAGCCCGACGAGGCCGTGCTGTACATGGCCCACTGGGACCACCTGGGCAAGCACGAAGGCGAAGAAGGCGACAACATCTACAACGGCGCCGTCGACAACGCGACCGGCGTGGCCGGCATCCTCGAGATCGCCGAAGCCTTCGCCCACCAGGATCCGAAGCCGGCGCGCTCGGTGGTGTTCGTGGCGGTGACGCTGGAGGAATCCGGCCTGCTCGGCTCCAAGTACTACGTCGCGCACCCGACCTTCCCGCTCAACAAGATCGCCGGCGTGATCAACCTCGACGCGATGAGCGTCGGCGGCAAGTCGCGCGACTTCGTCGTCACCGGCAAGGGCAACTCCGAACTGGAAGACATGCTGAAGGTCTACGCCGACCAGCAGGGCCGCGTGCTCGCCGAGGAAGGCAACCCGGCCGGTGGCTACTACTTCCGCAGCGACCACTTCAACTTCGCCAAGGCCGGCGTGCCCGCGCTGTATGCCAAGGGCGGCAACGACCTGCTGGACGGCGGCGTGGAAGCCGGCAAGGCGGCCAGCGAGGAGTACGCCAAGCGTTACCACCAGGCCAGCGACGAAGTGCACGACGGCTGGAAGCTGGACGGCGTGGTGCAGGACCTGCAGGCGCTGTACGGCGTCGGCAAGGACCTGGCCGTCGAGGACACGTGGCCGAACTGGTACGAAGGCAACCCCTTCAAGGCCGCGCGCGACACGATGATGAAGGCGGAGCCGGCGAAGAAGTAAGCCGACGGTTCCGATGAGATACGGAAACGGCGCCGAGAGGCGCCGTTTTCTGTTTCTTCTCCCCGCTTGCGGGGAGAGGTGCCCGGCAGGGCAGATGAGGGGCGAGCGCAATGGTGTTCCGCGCAATGTCTCTCCGCCCTCATCGAACTCGGCAATGCGAGCGCGCAGATTCAAGATGATGCCTCCGCTCTCCCCTCACCCGCCCTTCGGGCACCCTCTCCCCGCTGCGCAGGGAGAGGGCAACCGCCCATGGACGCCTTGCCGCCGTACGCACTACCCTGCGCCCTCCTCGGAGGGAAAATTCATGTCGATCGCTTACTGGTGCATCCTGCTCACCGCCCTGCTGCCCTACCTGTGGGTCTTCATCGCCAAGCGTTCCGGCGAGCGCTACAACAACCGGAACCCGCGTGCGTGGGTGGCCAAGCAGGAGGGCAACTACAAGGTGCAGCGCGCCAACGCCGCGCACCTCAACGGCTTCGAAGCGTTCCCCGCATTCGTGGCCGGCGTGCTGATGGCGCAGCTGGCAGGCGTGCCGGCAGACACCGTCACGCAACTGGCCATCGGCTTCGTGGTGGCGCGAGTGCTGCATGGCGTGTTCTACCTCGCCGACAAGCACACGCTGCGGAGTCTCTCGTGGCTGGTCGGCATGCTGTGCGCCGCGGCGCTCATGGTGCTGGCGGCGATGCGGGTGGCGTGAGGCAACCTGCAGGATCGGATGTGGGAGCGACGTAAGTCGCGATGAGGCGTTACTGGTGGCCTATCGCGACTTACGTCGCTCCCACACCTGTCACCGCGCCCCATGGATCAGCTACCTCAAATCCCCTTCCCACCCGAACAGCGCATACGCCTTCACGAACTCCGCATCCAGCGGCGCGACTGCCTCGATACGCTCGCCGGTCGACGGATGCGGGAACGACAGCCGCACCGCGTGCAGCAGCATGCGATGCACGCCGTGCATGCGGAAGTTCCGGTTGTGGCGGCCGTCGCCGTGGCTGGTGTCGCCGATCAGGTGATGGAACGCGTGCTTCAGGTGCCGGCGGATCTGGCGGAAGCGGCCGGTTTCCGGCTGGCAACGCAGCAGCGCATAGCGTGAGGTCTTGAAGTCGCCCGATGGCAACGGCAGATCTCCGGTCGCCAGGCGCACGAAGCGCGTCAGCGCCGGCTTCTTCTCCGGCTTGCCGGGGCCGCCATCGATGGGATGGTCGACGATGAAATCCGGCTCCGGCCAGCCGCGGCATATCGCCAGGTAATCCTTCTCCACCTCGCGCGACATCAGCACCTTGCCCAGCGTGGACGCGCTGTCCCGGTCGAAGGCCACCAGCAGGCAGCCGCTGGTGGCGCGGTCGAGGCGGTGGATCAGGAAGATCGGCTTGCCGAACTGCGCGCGCAGGCGGTCGGCGACGAAGTCGGTCTCGCCGCGCGCCAGCTTGCTGTCGTGCGCCATCACGCCCGCGGGCTTGTTGACCACCGCGATCTGCGCATCGGCGTACAGCACGGGCAATGCGCCGTCGTCCATGTTCGTCTCACCGTAATCCATGAATCGACCTTTCCTGCAAATCTGCGAAACTCGCGGTTCGCCGCATGCGATGGACGCCCGCGGCCCTGATGGAGGATGGTGGATGAAGTCACCCCGTTTCATTGTCGCACTCGGACTGGCCGTCACGCTGGCCCTGGGCACCCCGCTGTCGCTGCAGGCGCAGGCCGCGCTGCCGAAGGGCATTGCCGCCGGCCCCAGCATCGAGGGCATCAGCGAGTACACCCTGGCCAACGGCCTGCGCGTGCTGCTGTTCCCCGACGCCACCAAGCCCACCGTCACGGTGAACCTGGTCTACCAGGTGGGCTCGGTGCACGAGAACTACGGCGAGACCGGCATGGCGCACCTGCTGGAGCACCTGCTGTTCAAGGGCACGCCCACGCAGTCCGACATCAGCGGCGAGATGAAGAAGCGCGGCATCGACTTCAACGCCACCACCGGGCTGGACCGCACCAACTACTTCGCTTCGTTCCCGGCCAACACCGACACCCTGGACTGGGTGCTGAAGATGGAAGCCGACCGCATGGTCCATTCCAACGTCGCGAAGAAGGACCTCGACAGCGAAATGACCGTAGTGCGCAACGAACTGGAAGCCGGTGAGAACAACCCCGGCGGTGTGCTGTTCCAGCGCATCCGTTCCACCGCGTTCCTGTGGCACAACTACGGCAACACCACCATCGGTGCGCGCAGCGACGTGGAAGGCGTGCCGATCGACAAGCTGCAGGCGTTCTACCGCCAGTGGTACCAGCCGGACAACGCAACCCTGATCGTCGCCGGCCGTGTCGAACCCGCCGACGTGCTGGCGCGCATCGCGCGCCACTTCGGCCCGCTGAAGAAGCCGACGCGCGCGTTGCCGCGCTTCTACACGGTCGAGCCCGCGCAGGACGGCGAGCGCGAGGTCACCGTGCGCCGCGTCGGCAACCTTCGCCTGGTCGCCGCCGCCTACCATGTGCCCGCTGTCGCGCATGCCGACAACGCGCCGCTGGCCGTGCTGGCGAACGTGCTGGGCCACACGCCGGGCGGCCGCCTGCACAAGGCGCTGGTTGAAGGCAAGTTGGCGGCCGGCAGCGGTGCCAACAGTGAATCCATGCGCGACCCCGGCCTGCTGACCGCCGTCGCCGTCATTCCCGCCGATGGCGATGCGAAGAAGACCGAAGCCGAACTGCTGAAGCAGGTCGAACAGATCGCCGCACAGCCGATCACGCAGCAGGAAGTGGACGAAGCCAAGCAGCGCATCGGCAACGCCTACGACCTGTACTTCACCGACGTCAATGCGGTCGGCATGGGCCTGTCGGAATTCCAGTCCGCCGGCGACTGGCGCCTGCTGTTCACCAGCCGCGATGCCATCGAGAAGGTCACCGCCGCCGACGTCAACCGCGTCGCCACCGCCTACCTGAAGTCGAGCAACCGCACCCTGGGTCGCTTCATCCCCAGCGACACGCCCGAGCGTGTGGAGATTCCCGCCGCGCCCGCCGTCGCCACGCTGGTGGACGGCTACACCGGCCGCGCCGCGGTCAGCGCGGGCGAGCAGTTCGATCCCTCGCCGCAGAACATCGAAGCGCGCACGCAGACCTTCACCCTGGGCAAGGCGCTGCGCGTGTCGCTGCTGCCGAAGAAGACGCGCGGCGGCACGGTGATCGTCGACGCCAACTTCCGCTTCGCCGATGAGGCCGCACTGACCGGTCGTGAAGGCGCGGCCGGCATGGCCGGTGCGATGCTGATGCGCGGCAGCACGACGATGACGCGCACGCAGATCGATCAGCGGCTGGAGCAGCTGAAGACGCAGGGCACCATCAGCGGCAGCCTGCAGGGGGCGGCGATCGGCCTGCAGACCCGGCGCGAGCACCTGGCCGACGCGCTGGCGCTGGCCGCCGACGTGCTGCGCCACCCGGCCTTCCCGCAGGACGAGTTCGAACAGCTGCGCGTGCAGGCACTGACCGGCATGGAGGCGTCACGGCAGGAACCGGGCGCGATCGCCGGCCGGGCGTTGGCGCAGTCCTTCGACCCGTGGCCGGCCGGCCACCCGTTGCGCAACCGCACGCTGGACGAGTCCATCGCGATGATGAAGGCGCTGAAGCTGGACGACGTGCGCGCCTTCCACCGCGATCTCTACGGCACGTCCGAAGGCGAGATCGCCATCGTCGGCGACTTCAATCCCGTCGCCGTGCGCGCGCAGCTGGAACAGCTGTTCGTCGGCTGGCAGGCCGGCACGCCTTACGCCTCCATCGACACGCGCTACACGGACGTCGCCGCGAAGCAGCAGCGCTTCGAAACGCCGGACAAGCCCAACGCCGTGCTGCTGGCGCGGCAGAACCTGTCGCTGCGCGTGACCGATGCGGACTACCCCGCGATGATCGTCGCCAACCGCATCTTCGGCGGCGGCGCGCTGAAGTCGCGCCTGGGCGACCGCATCCGCCAGCAGGAAGGCCTCAGCTACGGCGTCTCCAGCGGCATCCGCGCCGACGACAGTCGCAGCGGCCAGGACGATGCCGGCAGTTTCACCGTGCAGGCCATCGCTGCGCCGGAGAACATGGCCAAGGTCGAAGCGCTGGTGCGCGAGGAGCTGGACAAGCTGCTGAAGGACGGCATCACCGCCGAGGAGCTGAAGGACGCCGTGGCCGGCACGCTGACCGAACGCCAGCAGGCCCGCGCCGAGGACGGCACCATCGCCGGCATGCTGACCGACCAGCTCTACTTCGGCCGCAACATGCAGTTCACCGCCGACCTGGACGCGAAGTACGCGGCCCTGACGCGCGAGCAGGTCAACGCAGCGATCCGCAAGCATCTGAAGGCGGACGCGCTGAGCGTGTTCGTGGCGGGCGACTTCGCGAAGAAGGCGACGAGTGCGCCTGCCGCGGCACCGGGAGCGACTCCATGAGCCAGCATCAGGATGCGAAACAGCAGGCGGCCCTCGCCCGCTGGCAGAAGATCCGCGACCAGGGGCCGCTGCGCTTCATCGTGTACCGCGGCATGCTCGGCTGGGGCCTCATCACGGCCGTGCTGTGGTGCGGACTGATGATGGTGTTCACCGAACGCGAGTTCCTGCCGCTGCTGACCGCGGCGCTGATCGGCTTCCCCATCGGCGGCCTGGTCTGGGGTGGGGCGATGTGGTTCATGGCGGAAAAGCACCGCGAGCGATCAGAGCGCTGACGAAACGAACGCCCGATGGTTCACTGCATCGACGACGGCCCCGCGAGGGGCCGTTGTTGTTCGTGCCGCATGCGCGGATGTTCCCCTCGCGCTGCCGGAAACCCCTTTATCACCGTGGGAGCGACGTCAGTCGCGATGAAGCATTACCGATAACCCATCGCGACTGACGTCGCTCCCACAAGGACCTCCTGCCGCACCTGATCATCACGATGCGTCGAGCGTCATCTCCTTGCCCCGTGCAACGGGGAGAAGGGACGGCATGGCAGCCCCATCGCTCTCATATCGAGTCCTGCGCGCGGGGCTCCGGGCCCGGTCCGGACCGCCGGTCTCACGGCAAACGCAGCGTCACCACCAGCGGAAAATGGTCGGAGGGATAGCGGCCGTTCCACCGCGTCGTCACCGACGCGACTGATTCCAGTTGCACGCCACGCACGAAGATCCAGTCGATGCGCTTGTCGGCGTTGCCGGTGAACCCGTGGAACGTGGCCTCGCTACCGTCCACGCGCGGCGCGGTGGTCCACGCATCCTGCAGCGTGCGCGCCAGCACTACATGCACCTCGCTGTCTGGCGTGGTGTTGAAGTCGCCCGTCAGTACCACCGGAATGCCGGGCGGCAATGTGGCCAGATACGCGGCGATGGCGTTCGCACCCTTCACGCGTGCGGCCTCGTCCTGTTCGCGATACGGCAGGTGGGTGTTGAGCAGGTAGAAGCGCTTGCCGTCGCTGCGACGCTCAAACAGTGCCCACGTCACCATGCGCGGATACAGATGGTGCCAGGTGATGCTGCCGGGCACGTCGGGCGTGTCCGACAGCCAGAAGTCGCCCGATTCGATCACCGCCAGGCGATCGCTCCGGTAGAACACGCCCATGTGCTCACCGCCGCCATCGGCATCGCGCCCGCGACCGAACCAGGCGTACTGCGGCAGCTCGCGCGCGAGGTAATCCGCCTGCGACTTCACCAGCTCCTGTAGGCCGATCACGTCGGGCGCCTGCTCGCGCAGCATCTCCACCGCCAGCGGCTTGCGCGTCTCCCAGTAGTCGGGACCATCGCTTTCCACCGGCAGGCGGATGTTGAAGCTCATGAGGCGCAACGGCGTGTCGGCCGCCATCGCCGGCATGCTGGCAGCGGCCAGGATCGTTCCGATCAGGAGGGAGCGCAGCAGGGACATGACGGTCTTCCGATTCGACTCGCGCCAGTATAGGAACTGCGGTAACGTCGCGCTCCATCGGGGAGAGCAGGAGTTCGAGCATGCAGGGAATGAAGTGCATCGCCATCCGCGCCATGTGGCTGCTGTCTGCCTTCGCATGCGCCCCATTGGCCGTGGCGCAGGAAGACACACCGCCTCGGATGGACGACGCGCAGATCGCGCAGGCCATCCTCGATGCGGAGGCGACAGGTCGCGCGATCTACCTGCATGACCAGGCGGCCGCGGTCGCCTCCGACGCCGTGATGGAAAACAAGGCATTCCGGCAGGACGGCAAGCAGGGGCGTCTGGGCGGCTGGATCACGGAGCAGCGGGATGCGGGCATCGTGGTGACCTTCCTGAGCAGCGACGCGGAGCCGCGTGCGCGCTATCGCGTGACGGTGGACAGCGAGGGGAGCGTCATCGGCGACATAGAGGCATTGGCCGAATCCACTGCGCTGACACCTCATGAGCTCGGTGCCGCGCGTGCGCGCAACACGGCCGCCACCGCGGAGTTCGCTCCCTGTTCGCGCAGCTACAACACCGTGGTGTTGCCCGACCTGCGGGAAGGCGGCGGCTGGATCGCCTACCTGCTGCCGGGAACGACGAAGCAAGGCATCGTGCCGGTCGGCGGCAGCTACCGGCTCGATCTGGATGCCACCGGAGAAAGGATCCTGAAGCAGCGCGGCTTCACGCGCAGCTGCATCGTGCTGGAAAGTCCCCGCGACAGCGTCGGAATGATGATCACGCACCTCCTCGACCCCGTGCCGACGGAAGTGCATGTGTTCTGGAGCCTGTGGGCCGGCAAGCCGATGTATGTCGGAACCTCTGCCGGCCTGTGGAAGATCGAGGATGGCCAGGTGACGATGACGTCGCGCCGCGAGGAGAAAAGCCAGTGACGGCGCCGTCGCTGCTGGTGGCCGTCCTCGCCCTTTCTCCGGGTGCGGACAACCGTTTCCCACATACGGTACCGCCCCTTGAAGTCTCTCCGGATCCTATCGGCGACTGTGCGCGCTGGCGACTCAAGCCGTTCGTCAATCCGTACGGCATCCAACAGCTGTGGCCACTGGTGGAAGCGCCATCCCAGGAGCTGATGCTGGCGCAGGAGCGGCCTTTGTCGGATACCGGGGAGGTCGCGGATGGCTATGCACACTTCGTGCATATCGATGCCGCCGCACGCGCGGTATACGTGATCGAACAGGGCGGCTTCGCCGGCACCACCAAGGTATATGGGCCGTTGCCGCTGCCCCGCTGCACGCCGTCCATCGAGACACCACAGCGCTGACGGCCGCGGTGTCCGCGGCGCGGATCACGCCGAGCGGCGCTGCCCGCCGTGCTTCCCTTCCGCGATCTCCTCCATCAGCTTGGCGCAGAACGCCGGCAGGTCCTTCGGCGTGCGACTGGTGACCAGGCCCTTGTCGACGATGACTTCGTCATCCTTCCAGGTGGCGCCAGCGTTTTCCAGGTCCTTGCGGATGTTCGGTACCGAAGTGACCGTGCGGCCTTTCAGCACATCCGCGTTGGCAAGCACCCACGGACCATGGCAGATCGCGCCGACCGGTTTGCCTGCCTCGAAGAAGCCGCGCGTAAAGGCGAGCGCCTTGTCGTCGACCCGCAGCGCGTCCGGATTGAACAGGCCACCCGGGATGACCAGCGCGTCGTAGTCCTGCGCGCTGACCTCGGACAGCACATGATCGACCGCGACCTGCTCGCCCTTGTCGAAGTGTTTGAAGCCCTGGATGCGGCCGCCGTCCAGCGAGACCACATCGACTTGGGCGTTGTGCTCCTTCAGCGCACGCATCGGCTCGGTCAGTTCGGATTGTTCGAACCCGTCGGTGGCAAGGATGGCGACGCGTTTTCCGGTCAGGTGGCTCATGGGGGAACTCCGTACGAATGAGCGCCCACCGTAGCGTGCACCGTGCGCACGACATGCGAAGGAATCGTTTCGCCAGCGTCAATGCGCTGGCGGGACTCACTCCTGCTTTACCTGCGCGGCCAGGCCGCCAGCAGCGCCCACAACCCGCCGATGCCCGCGATCCATGCTGCAGCGGGAACATCGAACAGGCTCGGCCCGCCTGCTTCCAGCGCGTACAGCACCGCCGCGACGATCAGCAGCCCAACGCCGAGGATCGCCGCGACGACGCGCCGCTGCATGCCCTTCATCGTCTGTGCGAGATCGGCCAGGTCCTTCGACCGCAGCGCCAGTTCGTGCCGGCCCTCGACCTGCTGGCTGAGCCAGGCGTGTACCAGGCGCGGCATGTCCGGCGCATGGGTCATGATCTCCGGCAGGCGCTTGCGGAACTCCTGCGCGGCGCGCTGCGGGCTGTAGCGTTCCAGCAGGATGCGCTCCAGCACCGGCCGCGCGACGGCCCAGATATCGATCTGCGGGTCCAGCTGGCGGCCCACGCCTTCGATGTTCAGCAGCGTCTTCTGCAGCAGGATCAGCTGCGGCTGCAGGGTCAGCTCGTAGCGCTGCGCGGTACGGAACAGCTTGGCCAGCACTTCGGCCAGCGAGATCTCGCTGAGCGGGCGGGTGAAGTACGGCTCGCACACCGCGCGGGCGGCGGCTTCCAGCTCATCGATGCGGATGTGCGACGGCATCCACCCGGCCTGCACGTGCAGCTCGGCGATACGGCGATAGTCGCGGTTGAAGATCGCCATGAAGTTCTCGGCGAGCCAGTACTGGTCGTCGCGCGAGAGCTGGCCCATGATGCCGAAGTCCAGCGCGATGAAGCGCGGATCGGTCTTGCGTTCCGGATCGACCCAGATGTTGCCGGCGTGCGCGTCGGCGTGGAAGAAGTTGTCGCGGAACACCTGCTGGTAGAACACGCGCACGCCCTTGGCGGCCAGCGCCTTGCGGTCGATGCCGGCGGCGTCGAGCGCGGCGACGTCGTCGGACGGAATGCCGCGCACGCGCTCCATCGTCATCGCGCGTTCGGCGGTATGCGACCAGATCACCTCCGGCACATACAGGTCCGGCGAATCCTGCCAGTTGCGCCGCAGCAGGCTGGCGTTGCCGGCCTCGCGCTGCAGGTCGAGCTCGGCGGCCAGGGTGTTCTCGATCTCGGCCACGATCTCGCGCGGGCGGATCTTGTCGGCGCTGGGATGCGCGCGCTCGACGATGGCCGCGACGCTCTCCAGCAGCGCGATGTCGCCGGCGATCTGCTTGCGGATGTCGGGGCGCAGCACCTTGACCACCACCTCGCGCCCGCCGGGCAACGTGGCTGCGTGCACCTGCGCGATCGACGCGGACGCCAGCGGCGTGGTGTCGAACTGCTCGAACGCCTCGTGGATCGGCCGGCCGAGTTCCTCCTCCACCAGCGCGCGCGCGCGGTCGCCGTCGAACGGGGCGACGCGGTCCTGCAGCAGGGTCAGTTCTTCGGCGATGTCGGGCGGGATGAGATCGCGCCGGGTGGACAGGATCTGCCCGAACTTGACGAAGATCGGGCCGAGCTCCTGCAACGCCAGTCGCAGGCGTGCGCCTCGCGGCTGTGCGGCGATCTCGGCCGAGGCGCGCGGAACGAATGGTCGGCCAAGCCGCAGCCAGCGCTCGACCGGCGTGCCGTCGAGCAGGTCGTCGAGGCGATAGCGCAACAACACGCGACCGATGCGGCTGGCCCGCAACACCGACTTCATGCGCGATGCTCCATGCGCGCGGCGAGGCGGCCGACGCGCACCGCCATGCGCTCGATGTCATCGCGGATCGCGTCGACATCGTCGTGGAAGGCGTTGAGCTCTTCCCGACCGACGACGTCGCGCGACTCTTCGGTAACGTAGTCGGCCGCGCTCTCCGCCAGATTGCCGGCGGCAGTGCGGGCCTGCTGCAGGCCACCGCGTACGGCGTTCGCGACCTGCACGCCGATCACGTCGCCGAACACGCGGGTGAACGGCAGCGACCAGTCGGGATCGAAGCGGGTGGCGAGCGTCTGCAGGCGGCGCGCCAGGTCGGCATCGCCGGACACCTTGACCTTGCCGACGGGCGTGGCGTGGTCGCGGCGGAAGAACGGCAGCTGCCCGAGCAACCCCCCGAGCGTGCTGCGCACGGCGAGGTCGGCTTCGAGCACTTCGGACGCAGGTCCCACCTGCAGGCGGCCGCCACCCACCATGATGTCCATCGCCAACGGCGGCGCATCGACCTTCAGCTGGATGCGGCGGCCTTCGAGCGACAGCAGGGCCGCGGCGGTATCGGGATCAAGCGCGAGCGCCTGGTTGAGTGCGGCTTCCAGTGCGCGGCCGGCGAGCGGCTTGAGGGCTTCGAACGGAGACAGGTCCATGCCGCCATTCTAGCGGCAAAGCTTCTGCGCCCCGCCCGCCCGTCTGCCTGCGTCATGCAGGCTCGGGGCGGGCTCGACGGCGTCCTGCCGTCCCGGCGGAGAGAGACGGTGACGTCAGACGCGCTTGCCGCGCAGCAGCGAGATGATCGCCAGGATGACGAAGACGACGAACAGCACCCACGCGATGTTGGTGGCGGCACCGGCGATGCCGCTGAAACCCAGCACGGCAGCGATGAGCGCGATGACGAAGAAGATGATGGCGTAGCGCAGCATGGAAACTCCTTTTGGCGTCTGGCCAGTGGTACAGCCGGGAAGTGGCGTGGGCCATGCTGGAACGCGGGGAGTCATCGCCGCGTGAGCGCCGCGCAGCGCGATACGGATGCGCTTAAGCGTCGTGATCCGTGCGTGAAGGCGGTTCGCGGGTTGTACGAGGGGCTTTCAGCCCGCGCCCCGGTCGATCTCGTTTACCCGCGGCGTTGAGCGCGCCGCAGCGCGACCGGGAGAGTGAATTGCCCGATGCCGGCGACAGTCGCGATGAGAGACGGCGCTTGAAGCCCCTCCTACACCGGGTGATCGCGCAACCACGCACGCAGCCGTTCGAAACCCTCGCCCATCGACACACGCGGCACATAGCCGAAATCGCGCCGCGCCGGCGCCATGTCGTACCAGTGGGCGGTGCTGAGCTGCTCGGCCAGGAAGCGCGTCATCGGGGGCTCGCCCTTCAGCGGCAGCACGGTCCACAGCGTCTCGCACACCGCGCCGATGCGGTAGGCGGCGTTGAACGACAGCTGCTTGTCGACGCGTGGCGCGCCCGCCGTCTCCAGCAGCGCGTTGAGCAGCTTGCGCATCGGCCACGGCTCGCCGTTGGAGATGAAGTAGGCCCTGCCCGCGCACGCGGCGCCCGGTACGAGATGATCGAAGGCATCGAAGTGCGCCTGCGCGGCGTTGTCGATGTAGGTGGTGTCGACATGGTTCTCGCCACTGCCGACGATGCGCAGGCGACCTGCACGCGAACGCGCCACCAGCCGCGGCAGGATCTGGTGGTCGCCCGGGCCCCAGATAAGCCGCGGACGCAGCGCCACCGTCGCCAGCGTGGCGTCGTTGGCGGCCAGCACCGCCTTTTCCGCGATCAACTTGGTGGTGGCGTACGGCGCCTTGAAGCCTTCGCCATACGGTACGTCGGCCGCGCTGCCACCTTCGACCGGATGCGTCGCGCGATGCGTCACGCTGGGCGTGGAGGTGTAGACGAGACGACCGATGCCATGCGCGCGGCACGCGTCCAGCACGTTCTGTGTACCGACCACATTGGCATCGTGGTAGCTCTTGTAGCTGCCCCAGGCCCCGGCTTTCGCCGCGTTGTGGAAGATCGCATCCATGCCCGCGGCGGCATGCATGACGGCATGCCCGTCGGCGAGATCGCCCTGCACCTGGCCCACGCCGAGCTCGCGCAGCACCGGGTAGTTCCCGCGATTGAAGCTGATGACTTCATGCCCGCGTTCGACCAGGCCACGGCACAGCGCCTGACCGAGGAAGCCACCGCCGCCGGTGACGAGAATCTTCATGCGTGTTGCTCCAGTTGCGTGTTCGCCCACACGGCCAGCTTCTCGCGGCCGATCTTGGCGTTGTGGCGGATGTCGACGGGAAACCCGGGATGCGGCAGGTAGGCGGCTATGCGGGCGGTGTGCGGATGGCGTGCGGCGATGGCGCGCAGCTCGGCTTCGATGCGCGACGGATCGGCGGCGACGCCGGGCTGCAGTTCGTAGCACAGCACGGGCGACTGCCGGCCCGCGTCGCCGACACCGACCAGCGCGGTGCGGCGCACCTGCGGATGGGTGTTGAAGACGGGCTCCACCTGTTCGGTGTAGAGCGGACCGTCGGCGGTTTCCACGCGCTGCGTCTTGCGGCCGCAGAACCACAGCCGGCCCTCGCCATCGAACCAGCCCACGTCGCCCATGCGGTGCACGATGCGCTCGCCGCCGTCGGCCTGCGTTTCGCGGATCTTCGCGATGCGGGTGGCGGCGTCGCGGCGGAAATAGGTGTCGGTGGCGGTGGGACCGGCGACGGTGATCTCGCCGACCCCGCCATCGGGCAGCACCTCGACGCCGGCCCAGTCGGCAATGGCGTCATCGGTGATGCGGATGATGCGGACCTCGTTCGGCGGTACCGCGCGACCGACGCACGTGCCGGCGCCGGCTTCGGTCGCGGCGCGCGTGGCTTCCAGTTCGCGGCCTTCGATGACGGCGACGGGCAAGCATTCGGTGGCGCCGTACGGCGTCCAGAACTGCCCGGTGCCCGGCAGCAGCGTGCGGATCTTCGCCACGACCTCCGGCGGCACCGGCGCACCGGCCGACGTCACGCGCTGAACGCTCGGCAATGGCTGGCCGTGATCGGCGAGCACCTTCATCAGCGCCGGCGAGCCGAACAGCTGGGTCACGCCGAAACGCGCGATGGCGGCGTGCAGCTTCTCCGGATCGGCGCTGGCCGGCCGCGTGGGATCCATGTCGGGGATCACCGAGGTCAGCCCGAGTGCGGGATCGAACAGCGCGAACGGCGGGAACGTCGGCAGGTCGACGCCACCGGGCTGCATGCCGAAGGCGTCGCGCAGCAGTTCGATCTGCGCGACGAAGTGGCGGTGGCGATACACCACGCCCTTCGGCACGCCGGTGGAGCCGCTGGTGAACAGGATGCCGGCGATGTCGTCGGGCGACGTGTCCGCCAGTTGCGGCCCCGCACCGGCACCGCGCGTTTCGATCTTCGCCAGCGTGGTGCCACCCCAGGCCCAGCGCGTGCCGACGGTGACGATCTTCGTCGCCGACCTGGCCCAGCCCAGCACGCAGCGCGCGAGCTGCGCCAGCGGGATGCCGATGAAGGCGTCGGGCTCGGCTTCGTCCAGGCACTGCTTCAGCGCGCGGCGGTCGATGCCGGGATCGACCAGCACCGGCACGGCACCGGCCTTGAACAGCGCGAACATCAGCAGGAAGAACTCCGGCGTGGGCCGCACCATCACCACGGTGCGCGTGCCACGCCCGATGCCGTACGCACCCAGGCCGGCGGCGATGGCGTCGCTGCGCGCGTCCAGCTGCGCGTAGGTGAGCTCGCGGGTGTAACGGCCGGCGCGGTCGGGACAGCGCATGGCCACGCGGTCGGGCTGCTCGCGGGCCAGTCGGGGAAGACTGGCGGCGATGTTGCACGGATCGGTCATGCGGCCATTGTCGCCGCTGGACGGTACTTGCGTCAGCCCGCGGCATTGGCAGAATGCGCGTCCCGCCCGCGCCTCGCCGCCACAGCCGACCTCCGATGCATCCCTGCCTGACCTGCGGTGCCTGCTGCGCCCACTTCCGCGTCAGCTTCCACTGGAGCGAGGCGGACCCCGACCAGGGCGGCGTGGTGCCGATCGAACTGACCGAGCCGCTGCGCGTGCACGAGCGTGTGATGCGCGGCACGTCGCAGAAGAGCCCGTGGTGCGTGGCGCTGGATGCCGACATCGGCCGCTACAGCCGCTGCACCATCCACGACCGGCGCCCGTCGGTGTGCGCGCTGGTGCCGGCCTCGCTGGAGTTCGGCGAACGCAGCGCGCAGTGCGACAAGGCACGGCTGGCGCATGGCTTGCCGCTGCTGGTGGAAGCGGACTGGGTGGGCGTGGTGGAGGCGGAGAAGAATCCGTTGCCGGAGTTCTGATCTTTCGGCGTCTGCTCGTCCGACCGTAGAGCCGAGCTTGCTCGGCTGCTTCGTGCTTACGCAGGGAAAGCAGCGGAGCAAGCTCCGCTCTACGACAGCAGCGAATCAGGCCTTCCCCTTTGAGAGCAGTGACGGATCCGACGGCAGGCGGTCTACGAAGCCTGCGTAGCCCGGGTAAGCGCAGCGCACCCGGGGCACAATGCGACGGCGCCTGATTCCCCGGGTGCGGCCTTCGGCCTTACCCGGGCTACGCGCTCTCGGGATGGATTCAATCCAACGGATGGCGATCCAGGAAGTCGCGGATCAGCGGCACCAGGATCTCGTGCTTGTCTTCCAACACGTAGTGGCCCGCGTCCTCGTACGCATGCACCTCCGCGTTCGGCAACGCGGCGCGGAAGCCATCGAGGAAGTGCTTGTCGAACACGAAGTCCTTCAGGCCCCAACCTAGGAACACCGGGCGATCGGCGAACGACGGCAGCGCCTTGCCCGCCGCCTCGAGCAGCGGCCACGCCTTGTCCTGCGGACCGAGCGGGATGTCCTGCATGAAGCGGATGGTGGAGATGCGGTTCGCCCAGGTGTCGTACGGCGATACGTAGGCGCGGCGCACGTCGGCCGGCATGCGCCGCTCCACGCCGATCCACGAGGCGCCGGCGGAGAACGCGTTGAAGCCGCGGATGATCCACTCGCCCACTTTCCAGTCGCGCCCCAGGCCGATCTGCCACGGCATCGCCTTCGAGGCGGGCATCGGGAACGCGGCGGTGTTCGTCACGACCAGCCGCTTCACCTGCGCGGCGTGCGACAGCGCCCAGCCGAAGCCGATCATGCCGCCCCAGTCGTGCACGGCCAGCGTCACCGGACCGGTTATGCCGAGGTGCTCGAGCAGCGCGACGACGTCGTCCACGCGCGACTGCAGTGTGTACTCGTAGCGGCTGTCGTCCGGCTTGTCGGACAGGCCCATGCCGATGTGGTCGGGCACGATGCATCGGTACTTGTCCGACAGGCCGGCCACCAGCGTGCGCCAGTAATAGCTCCACGACGGATTGCCGTGCAGCATCACCACCACCTCGCCATCGCGCGGGCCTTCGTCGAGGTAGCTCATCGACAGGCCCGGACGGACCTCGAAACGTTTAGGGTGGGAGGGATAGCCGGGAAGGTTCATTCGATGGGTCACCACGTCATGTCAGAGGGGCTGCGCGCCTTCGCTCAGGATGTCGAGATAAGGTTGGTAGGCAAAGATCATGTAGCGCTGCTTCCCCGTGATCTCACGAATGATGCCGAGCTTGCCCATGACATCAAGACCGCGTGATATTGCCGGCTTGGAGAGGCCCGACTCATCGACGAGCCGGGGAATGGTGCGTAGAGGATTGCGAGTGAATGCCTCATGCAGTTGCAGCACCGTACCCGCGATCCGGCCGGTTGCCCGCAGACGTTCGCGATCGTCTTGGAACAGACGCAATAGTCGCTGCGCAGTGTCCACCGCTTGGCCCGAAGTCGCGGCCACACCATCGAAAAAGAAGCGCAGCCATCCCTCCCAGTCGCCCTGCGTGCGTACGGCATCCAGACGCTGGTAGTACTCGTCACGCCGCGACTTGAAGTACAGGCTCAGGTAGAGCGACGGCTCATCCAGCAGTCCAGCATCACACAACATCAGGACGATCAGAAGACGCCCCAGCCTTCCATTGCCGTCGAGGAATGGGTGGATGGTCTCGAACTGCACATGCGCCAAGCCAGCCCGTGCAAGGGGTGAAATGCCATCTTCGGTGGCATGCAGGAATCGCTCTAAGGCATCCAGGCATTCGAGCATGGCATCCGCTGGCGGCGGCACGAACTGGGCGCGGTCCGGACTAGGGCCTCCTATCCATACCGGCGTCTTTCGGAATTCACCCGGTGCTTTCGAGCTACCCCGTCCCCTGCGCAGCAGATGTTCGTGCATCTCCCGCAGCAATCGCAACGAGAGTGGAAATTCTCCGCGAAGACGCGACAGACCGTGCTCCAGCGCGTCCATGTAGTTGGACACTTCGCGTACATCATCCAACGGGACGCCCGGAGCCTCGTCCAGTTCGAACAGCAGCAGGTCGGACAAGGAAGATTGTGTGCCTTCGATCTGTGACGACAGCAGGGCTTCCTTTCGCACGTACTGGTAAAGGAACAACCTTGCATCAGGAAGAATGCGCGTGATGCCCTTCAGCTCGCCCAATGCCACGAGCGCGCGGTCCCGCAGCACGACCAGACCGTGATCTAGTTGCAGCGGCGGCGCAGGAGGCAGCGGTGCAGGGACGAAGGCTTTGTAAGCCTGCCCGTTCAGACTGCTAAGAATGTAATTCCCGGTTTGCCGTTCCATACACCCCACCAGTCACCTAAGTAACGAATAATATGATTTTCGTTACTTAAATGGAAGGCGGGACTTCTTGAGGATCGATACCGTTACTTAGGCGGTAATGACGGATTTTAAGTAACGGCTGGTTGGCCCGTCGTTACCACTCCACCTCGGCCATCGTGCAGTTCAGGCCCGAGCCGATGCCGAGCAGGGCGATGCGGTCGCCCTTCTTCAGCTTGCCCAGCTCCTTCAGCTTGCTCAGCACGATCGGCACGCTGGCCGGGCCGATGTTGCCGTGCTCGGTGAAGATGGTCATGACCTTCTTCGGGTCGATGCCGAAGGACTTCACGAACGCCTGCGTGTGCGGGCGGCTGACCTGGTGGATGACGAACTGGTCCAGCTCGTCCACCGCCCAGCCCAGCGCGACCTTGGCGGCGGCGAAGGTCTTGGTGGCCAGCTTCATGCCCTCGATCAGCAGCATGCGGGTGTCGGTGACCATGCGGTCCAGGTTGCCGCGGCAGAGCTTGTTCCACTCGGTGGCCGAACGTGTCACGCCGCCCTTGTAGCGCGGGGCTTCCGGGGCCAGCGCGCGGCGCGTCAGCACCATCGCCACGGCGCCGCAGCCCAGGGTCAGCGCGGCCAGTTCGTCGCGGAACTGCTGCTCGGTGACGTCGGGCGCGTTGAGCCGCTCGATGGTCTTCTCGTAGACCAGGTTGGCGGTTTCGCCATCGACGACCAGCGCGTAGTCGATCTCGTCGCGCTCCAGCATGCGGGCGGCGATGTCCATGCCGTTGATGAAGGCGAGGCAGGCGTTGGCGACGTCGAAGGTCTGGCAGTGGTCGCCCACGCCGAGGTTGCCGCAGACGATGCTGGCCGTGGACGGCTCCAGGTAGTCGCGGCTGACCGAGGTGTTGACCACCAGCCCGACCTTGTCGGCGCCGATGCCGGCGTCTTCCAGTGCCTTCCTGGCGGCCAGCGTGGCGGCGTCGGAGGCCTGCACGTCGGCGTCCCACAGGCGGCGGGCATGCACGCCGGCAACGTCGTTCAGCACGTCGGTCTTGATGCCCAGACGGTCGAGCGTGGGCTGCAGACGGGCGTTGATTTCGGCGGACGTCAGCGTGTGCGGCGCATCGATATGCGCCAGTCCCGCGATGGAGACATTCTTGAAGAGCATTGAGGTTAGCGCCAAGGCTCAGGCGAGGGGGCCGACAAGGGTAACGGCTTCCCGCCTTCACCGCATCTTTACGGGCGTCGCTGGACCCACGCACCCGATCTCAAGCGTGACTCACTTCACACTTTATCGGCCACAGCGGTAGGCCGCGAACCGCTGCTCGCCGTTGGCGGGATCGCCCAGCGGCTGCAGGGTGTCGGCCTGCAGGCCCGGCGCTTCGTTGCGGGCCAGGGTTTCCAGCTCGTCCCGGACCCGCAGGTTGTTGCGTTCGTAGAACGCCACGCTGTCCTTGACCGACACGGAGACCTCGCCGCGCTTCTCGCACCCGGTCGGCACGGCGCCCGCGCCGACCACGCGAACATTCTTGGCATTGGGGGCGAGATGCACCCAGGTGCAGGCGGACAGCAGGACGGTGGAGGCGGCAGCCAGCAGGACGAGACGCATCGAAGTCACCTAGTAATGTGAGTCGCGGCCATTCTGGCCGATGCCGGATGAATCGATCCGGGCCATGCGCCGCCCCGGAGAAGGGGCGGCGACACGGACATACTTACTTCTTCGGCTTGCCGTCGGCATCCAGCTCGACCGCTTCGCCCAGCTGCAGCGCGCGGACGGACTCGCCCACCTTGGACAGGTCGCCCACCACTACCCAAGTCAGCGCGGACGGCGACAGCGTGGCGGCGGCCTTGGCCACGTCGGCGGCGCCGATGGCTTCGTTGCGCGCCTTGTACTGCACGATGTAATCGTCCGGCCGGCCGTAGCGCTGGTTGGAGGCGATCTGGCCGAGCACGGCGGACGCGGTTTCGTAGGCGCCCGGCAGCTCCAGCGTGTTGGCGGCGCGGACCTTGGTGATCTCCTCCGGCGTGGCCGGGGCCTGGCCGGTAGCGAACTGGCTGATTTCCTTCTGCAATTCCTTCATCGAGTCGGCGGTGCGGTCGCTCTGCACCGCGGCGCTGGCCCACCACGGGCGCTGGCCCAGGCTGTTGCGCGCGCCACTGTAGGAGCCGTAGGCCCAGTGCTTGTCCTCGCGCAGATTGGAGTTCAGGCGCGAGGTGAACTGGCCGCCGAGCACGCCGTTGGCGAAGTCGAAATCGATCGTGCCGGCATCGCCGGTCGGCGGAACGAGCTGCGCGGCGTAGACGTTCGACTGGATGGCACCGGGCTGGTCGATCAGGAACACGCGCGGCTTGGCGGCGTTGGCGACCTTGGGCACGGCGGCCAGCTTGGGCGCGTTGGGTGCGGCCTTCCAGTCGCCCAGGCGGGCTTCCAGCAGCGGCACGATCTCGGCCAGCGTGGTGTCGCCGACGATGGTGATGCGCGCCTGGTCCGGCTGCAGCCAGTCGCGATGGAAGGCGACCAGGTCGTCGCGGGTCAGCGAGGCGATCGACGCTTCCGTGCCCGAGCCGGTGAACGGAATGGCATACGGATGGCCCTCGCCGTACAGCAGCGGCGGCAGCGTGCGCAACGCGGCGGTCTGCGGACGCGCCTTCTCCTGCTTGATGCCCGCGATCCAGGTCGCGCGCACGCGCTCGATTTCCGCCGGCGCGAAGGTCGGACGACGCAGCACGTCGGCCAGCAGGTCCAGCGAAGGTGCGAGCTTGTCGGTCAGCGCCGACAGGCCGACCGAGGCCGAATCCAGCCCGGCGCCGGTCGTCAGTTCCGCCCCCAGCGATTCCTTGCGGGCAGCGAAGTCGAGCGCGCCGTACTCGCCGGCGCCCTCGTCCATCATCTGCAGCGCGAAGCTGGCGGTGCCGAGCTTCTTGCCGACGTCCGCGGCATAGCCACCGGGGAACTCGACGTTGAACTGCACCACCGGCGTTTCGTGGCGCTCGGCCAGCGTCACCTGCATGCCGTTGGACAGCGTGGCACGATGCACGGCCGGGAACTTCAGGTCGGGGAAGGTGGTGGTCTTCGGCACGCCGGCCTTGCGGTCGACGGTGCTGGCGACGGTCTTGAACTTCGGGTCGACCTTCGGCGTGGCGGCCGGCGTGGTGGCGGGCGCCGCGAACACGGTTTCCGGCAACGCCGACGCCGGCGTCTCGCTGGGCTGGACCAGGATGGTGTGCGAGCCACCACTCAACCACTTCTTCGCCGCCGCCTGCACGTCGGCCGGCGTGGCGCTGGCGTAGATGGCCAGGTCTTCCTTGTAGCAGTCGGGCGTGGTCTGGTAGACGGCGCACGAGGCCAGCACGTCGGACTTGCCGCCGAAACCGCCGATGCGCTCGATGCCGCGGACGAAGCCGGCGACGCCGGCGGTGCGGGCGCGCTCCAGTTCCTCCGCCGTCGGGCCCTGCGCGATCAGGCGCTTCATTTCTTCGTCCAGCGCGGCCTCGACCTTGGCCGGGTCGACGCCTTCCTTCACCGTGGACATCAGGAAGAAGGTACCGCTGATCTCGCTGCTCCACTGGTAGGCGGTCGCCTGGTCGGCGATCTTGTCGCCGTGCACCAGGCGGGTGTCGAAGCGCGAGGCCGCGCTGCCGCCGAGCACCTGCGCGAACAGGTCGAGCAGGACGGCGTCCTTCGTTCCCATCTCGGCGACCGGCCAGGCGCGGTAGACCCGCACCTGCGGCACGCGGTCGGGGATGGTCTCGCGGGTGTCCTTGGCATGCGTCGGGATGTTGGTCTTCATGTCCGCCAGCGTGGCGCTGGCCGGAATGTCGCCGAAGTAGCGGGTGACCTTCTCCTTGGCGGTGGCGACGTCGATGTCGCCGGCCAGCACCAGCACCGCATTGTTCGGGCCGTACCAGCTGCGGAACCAGGTCTTCACGTCATCGAGCGTGGCGGCATCGAGATCCGCCATGGAGCCGATGGTCTGCCAGCTGTACGGATGCCCGGCCGGATACAGGGCCTCGAACATGCGCGCGCTGATGCGGCGGCCGTAGGGCTGGTTCTCGCCCTGGCGCTTCTCGTTCTGCACCACGCCGCGCTGCTCGTCGAGCGCCTTCTGGTCGATCGCGCCGAGCAGGTGGCCCATGCGGTCGGATTCCATCCACAGCGCCATGTCGAGCGCGGTGGTCGGCACGTTCTGGAAGTAATTGGTGCGGTCCTGGTTGGTGGTGCCGTTCTGGTCGGTGGCGCCCACCAGTTCGAACGGAGTGAAGAACTCGCCGTCGTGGTTCTCGCTGCCCTGGAACATCAGGTGTTCGAACAGGTGCGCGAAGCCGGTACGGCCCGGGGTCTCGTTCTTGCTGCCCACGTGGTACCAGATGTTGACCGCCACGATCGGCGCCTTGCGGTCGGTATGCACGATGACGCGCAGGCCATTGGGCAGGGTGAACTCCTCGTAGGGGATCACGATGTCCGCACCGGCGGCCGGCTTCGCGTACGTCGGGGCCGGTGCGTACGCCAGGCCCCCGAGGGCGGCGGACAGGGCAACGGCGAGCAGGGCGGCGCGGGGCGGACGGGAAAGGGACATGGACACTCCTTCGATACTGAATGGGCCTGCAGAACCCCCGATGCTAGCCCTCGCTGGCAGTCATTACACTAGGCCACAAGCCATGACCTACGGCACGGGTACCACCGCGCCAATGCTCTCGAACCCCTTGGTGGAGGCGACATGGACCGCAAGCACTGCCTGGTGACCGGGGCCAATCGCGGCCTGGGACTGGAACTGGTTTCGCAGCTGCTGGCCCGCCAGCGGCACGTGGTGGCGACCTGCCGCCACCCCGGCAAGGCGACGGCGTTGAACCGGCTGGCCGGCGAGCATCCGGGGCGCCTGCATGTGCTGCCGCTGGACGTGGCCGATGCCCGCAGCCGCGAGGCGCTGCTGCGCGACCTGCCCCTGGTCACCGACGGGCAGCCGCTGCACCTGCTCATCAACAACGCCGGCGTGCTCCGTGGCGGCGAACGCTTCGGCCAGGTGGCTGCCGAGGATCTGGACACCAGCTTCCATACCCACGCCGCCGGACCATTCCTGCTGACGCAGGCCCTGGCGCCGCAACTGGCCGAGGGCGCGGCGGTGGCGAACATCTCGTCCGAGATCGGTTCGATCGCGTTGCGGCAGGAGTTCCGCACGCCCAGCTACGCGATCGGCAAGGCCGCACAGAACATGGTCACGTCGTTGCTCTCGCAGGCGTTGGCGCCGCGCGGCATCAAGGTCGTCGCCCTGCACCCAGGCTGGGTGCGCACCGACATGGGCGGCGACAACGCGGCGCTCTCCGTGGCGGAATCGGCGGCAGGCCTGCTGCAGGTGATCGACCACCTCACGTCCGAAGACAGCGGGCGTTTCCTCGACTGGCAGGGCGACCCGCTGCCCTGGTGAACCTGAACGCTGGCTGCGCCGATCCGAAGGCAACGCAACGCTTCCGAGTTGAACAGCATCCAAACCCTTGCGCACCGGAATGACCGGGGGCAGGGCGAAGCGGCGTGTTCGCAGTCACAACGGACACCACCGCCCGTCTTGGTTCACGCAGGACGGACACCGGACGGACAGTCGCTCCGGACAGCGGACAGGCAGGAAGCACCAAGAACTATTGATGGATCAATGATTTACGTTTGGCACGGTTTCTGCGTTACCTACAACAAGAAGCGCGCAGCACCGCACCAACCTGACTGAAGCCTGAATAAAATCACCAAAACGAAAAGTTTTGCTTGCCCGCTCTGTCTAGGTGTACTACCTTACTACCACACCACCCAACAACATCACTACAGAGGCATGACAATGAACGCCAAGAACCTCCTCCCCCTGACCGCCGCCGCCGTGTTCGCCCTGTGCGCCGGTGCCATGGTCGTCTCCGCGACCCACGCCGACAACAACCACAACGCTGCTGCCCCGGCTGCCCGTATCGTCGACCTGCCGACCGTCACGGTGACGCCGGACGCCGCCGACCTGGCCCACTACCACACCTACAAGGACGCCAAGATCGTCGACCTGGCCACGATCACCGTGACGCCGACCGCCGAAGACCTGGCCCAGTTCGTCGCCCAGCAGGCGGTCCGCATCGTCGACATGCCGGTGGTCACCGTGCGCCCGTCGGCCGAGGACATGCAGCAGATCGCGGTGCAGGCAGGCGTGCTGGCCGGCCAGCTGGCTTCGCGCTGATAAGCAGGCGATACACGCTTCACCTGCGACATCGCGCAAGCCGGCTGCGGCCGGAGCAACACCGCAACACCCGCCCGTGAGGCCATGCAGCGCCGCGTAGAATGCGCGCCATGACCGACACCCTGGACATCGACGTCCTGCTGTACCAGCCGGAAATTCCCCCGAATACCGGGAATGCCATCCGCCTCTGCGCGAACACCGGCGCGCGGCTGCACCTGATCGAACCGCTCGGGTTCGCATTGGAAGACAAGCAGCTCAAGCGCGCCGGCCTGGATTACCACGAATACGCCACGCTGCAGGTCCACGCCTCGCTCGATGCGGCCCTGCAGCGCATCCGTCCTGCGCGCCTGTTTGCGCTGAGCACGCGCGGCATCGTGCGCCACGACCAGCCCGTCTACCAGCCTGGCGATGCCTTCCTGTTCGGTCCCGAAACGCGCGGCCTGCCGCAGGATGTGCTGGACGGTTTGCCGGAAGCGCAGCGCCTGCGCCTGCCGATGCGTCCGAACAACCGCAGCCTCAACCTGTCCAATACGGTCGCCGTGGTGGTGTTCGAAGCGTGGCGGCAGGCGGGATTCGCCGGCGGCGCTTAGTCGTCTGCTCATCTGTAGGAGCGACGTGAGTCGCGACCGCACGCGTGGGCTGCCGATGCACTCACATCATGCGAAAACACTCCGACGAGCCCCTGCATCAATCCCTTCGATATGGATCCGTAGGTCTGACGATCCGCGGTCGCGACTCACGTCGCTCCTACAGACGCTGGAACCCGGTTAACCGAACCGCGCCAATGCGTAAGGCGCCAGCGGAATGTCCGTCGCCTCGCCCGCCATCATCTGGTCGACCAGCCTGCCGGTGACCGGGCCCTGTGTCAGGCCAAGATGGCCGTGGCCGGTGGCGACGAAAATATCTTCGCCCGGCACCCGGTCAATGATCGGCAGCGAGTCCGGCGTGCACGGGCGGTTGCCCGCCCACTCCGACACCGGTTCGCCGCTGATGCCGGGAAACAGTTTGCGCGCTTCCGGATCGAGGCGATGGATCAGCGCGTAATGCGGATCGCGGCCGAGCGCGGTCAGCTCCTTGATGCTGGTCATGCGGATGCCGGCCTGCATCGGCGACACCACCATGTAGCGCTCGGCCCACAGCGTGGGGCGCAGCACGACCGCCTGCGCCTGCGGGTACATCAAGTGGTAGCCGCGCGCAGGTATCACCGGGATCTTCAGGCCGAACGGCTGCAGCAATGCGTTGCTCCATGCGCCCGCGGCCACGACCACGCGTCCCGCATGCACGGGACCCTGATCGGTATCGATGCGATAGCCGTCGCCCTGGCGCACGATGGCGGACGCACTGGAGATCAAGGATGCCGCGCCGCGCGTGCGCAGGTCGTCGAACAGACGACGGCAGAACTCCCCCGGATCACGCATCGCCAGCGAGTCGCGCTGGAACACCGCGCGCTGGAATCCCGCGCCGATGCCGGGTTCGAGATCGCGCAACTGGGCGGCATCGAGCACGTCGAACGCGACGCCTCGCTCACGCATCAGCCCGCGCTCCCATTCGCCCTTCGCGAACGTCGCGTCCTCGCTGTAAACATGCAGGTAGCCGGTGTGCCCGATCAGCTCGCTCGCACCTATGCGCTCGCCCAGATCCAGCCACGCACTGCGCGAGGCGGTGTTGATGGCACTCAGTGCATCGATGATCGGCAACACATGCTGCAAGCGGCCCTGGTTGAGGAACTGCAGTAGCCAGCGCGCATAGGACGGGCTGACGGCCCAGTCCAGCTTCAGCGGCGCCAACGGGTTGGCGAGCATGCGCAGCGCCTTGGTGACGATGCCCGGCGTGGACTGCGGCATCACGTTGCCGACCGAGATCGAGCCGGCATTGCCGAACGAGGTCTCGCCCGCCGGTCCCTTGGCGTCGATCAGCAGGCAGGACAGCCCGCGATCCATCAGGTGGTGCGCCGTCGACAGACCGACGATGCCGCTGCCGATCACCGCGACATCGGCTGTGCGCGGCGAGGAAGAAGAAGGGGAAGGACTCATCGGATCGGAACGTCGTAGGCGGTGCGTGGGGTGGGTTCGGGACGGAAGGTGAAGTGCCACCACTCCATCGCATAGTTCTGGAATCCATGGCGGGCCATGGCCTGCACCAGCTGCTCGCGGTGGCGGCGCTGTTCGTCGGTGATCGACGGATGCGCAGTGTTGGCGCGCGGATCGAAGAAATCGAACGGCGTGCCCATGTCGAGTTCCGTGCAGGCATCGCCATCGCAGCGGACCAGGGTCAGGTCGAGCGTGGCGCCGCGGCTGTGCCCGGAGGTTTCGGCGATGTAGCCATCCAGCAGGCTCGCCTTCTCCAGGTTGGGGTAGTACGCGGACTTTGTGCGCTGGTCGGCCGGATCGCGTGCCCAGCGGACGAAGTGCTGCACCGCGCGCACCGGGCGGTAGCAGTCGAACACCTTCAGCGACAGCCCTTCGCGCTGCACGTCCTGTTGCACCCGTGCGAGCGCCTGCGCGACCGGCGACAGCAACATGCATTTCGGTGCTTCATAACCGGTGACGGGCGCGCCGACGAAGTTGTTCGCGCCGGCGTAGCGGATGTCCTGTTTCAGTCCGGGCACGACGCTGGCCGCCTCGACCAGATCCACGTCGGCCGCGTCCTGCGCGGGAGAGACCTGCACGGCCGGCGAAGAAGCGCAGGCGCCCAGCCATGGCAGCGCGCACACAAGCAGCAGCCAGGCACCACGCATGTCAGCGGCACGCCTGCGTGCGGTGGAAATCGAGATCGGCATAGTCGTAGCTGAAGTCCGCATCCGGATCGACATGCGACAGTGTAAGTCCGGCGTCGCCGCTCGCCTTCGCTGCTGCAAAGTGCAACCAGGGCTCCGCGTCCACACTGTCGTCGTCCCAGTCCACCAGCCAGCGCTCGTCCACACGCATCATCGTGCCCGCCAGCATCGGCGAGCGCGCCGCGACGAAGCGCACGCGATCACCTTGTGGACACAGCGACACGTCGCCGAACCAGGGATCGCGGTAGTGCCCGGTCCAGGCAGCTAGCGCTCGGGGGCTGGCGATCGTGCGATGGCGCGTGTCCGCCTTCGGCTTGGCGGCCCGCTCGCCGGCACGCTCCCGATCCAGCAGCTCGGCGTAGTACGCCACCGTTGGGGTCGATTGCGGTGCGGTGAACTGCTTGGTCAGCACCTGCCCCAATACCGTGCGTGCCGCCTCGCCTTCGCCGTTGATCAGGATGACGATGCCGGTGCGCTGGTCGGGCAGCAGGATGACCGACGAATACATCCCGGCCAGCGTGCCGGTATGGGCCACCTTCCACGCGCCATCGACATCCGACAGGCGCCAGCCGTAGCCGTAGGCCGAGAAGTGACTGTTGTCCCAGGCGCGCATGCGCGCGCTCACCGGCATCGGCATGTGCGCCGTCCAAACGGCCTTGCGCTGCGCGGGCGACAGCCACGCGGGCGTCGCGTCCGGCGACAGCCACATGCGCATCCACGTCAGCATGTCGTCGAGGCTGCAGCGGATGCCGCCGGCCGCCATGGACGTGACGTTGGGAACCACCTCGTCATCCTCACGGATGACACGATTCCCCAGTGGCGTGCGCATGTGCGGCTGGGCCACGTTGCCGACCTCGGCGCGGTTCCATTCGCCGACCTGGCAGCGCGACAGGCCGAGCGGCTGGAACAGTTCGCGCTTCACCAGCTCTTCGTAGGGCGCACCGCCGGCAGCGGCCGCCACCTCGCCCGCGACGACATACAGCAGGTTGTCGTAGGCATACGTGGCCCGGAAGCTGTGCGTCGGCTTGAGGTGCTGTAGTCCTGCGATGATGTCGTCGCGGGTGAACCGGTTCGGTTCCGGCCACAGCATCAGGTCGCCCGCGCCCAGCCCCAGACCACTGTTGTGGATCAGCAGGTCACGCACCTGCATCTGCTGGGTGACCCACGGGTCGTGCATGCGGAACTGTGGCAGGTATTTGGTGACCGGGTCGTCCCACTTCAGCTTGCCGGCATCGACCAGGCGTGCGAGTACACCGGCCGTCATCGCCTTGCTGTTGGACGCGATCTTGAACAGCGTGTCGTTGTCGATCTTCTCGCCGCTGCCGGCCTGCAACTCGCCCAGCGTGCGGGTGTACGCGATCTCGCCGTCGCGGATGATGCCGACCGCGATGCCGGGCAGCTCGTAGCGGTCGAATGTCTGCTGGACAGCGGAGTCGATCTCGATGCCGGCAGGCTCGGCCTTTGCGGTATGTGCCAGAAGAATGGCGAGAACCCACAGCAATCTCATCGACTGGCCCAATGCACTGCGTTCTCAACATTGACGAAAAGAAGGGCGTCGCCGCAATTTCTTCACGGCAACGCCCCGTTTGCTATCTCACAAACCCGTATGTCAGAAGAATTTGTATTCCAATACCAGGTTGAATGCACGTCCTCGCGGATCAGCGACACGTGGCTCCCAGCCAGAGCCGCCGCCGTAATCAAGATAAGCCACGGTGAAGGGCGGATCGGTATTAAGGAGGTTCCGGATGCCGAAGGTCGCCTTCAGCCCTTCCATTCCCGTCCAACTCACACTGTAGTTGTACGTGATGTACTCATCGACGTCGGGATCGTAGTTGGGCAGGTCTGCAGGGTCCAATGCTCCGCGACTGATGGCTCGCGGCACCCAGTCCTTATAGCCATCCCTGTACACCTGAGTCAGCGTGTGTGCCCAGTCTCCCTTCGCCCAGCCAAAACTCAACGTGTGCTTCCATTCAATCGGCAAGATGCCCCACTGGGTGTAGCTCCCGACCTGATCTGCGCTCCATGGCGAGGTCTCGAGCGTCTTGGTCTTGTATTGATCGAGATAGTTGCCATTGAAGTGGATGTTCCAGTTGCCGCCCGCCAGCTCACCGCGCAGGTTGGCATCCACTTCAATGCCGCGCGTCAGCGTTCCACCCGTATTGACGTAGCGCTGGTCGATCTGCACGACGTTTCCGCTGGCGTCGCGAATCCAGTTTTCCCTGAAGATGTCGTAGTTGTCTTTGAGCTCGCGCAAGGTTGTGGAGCGCACCGTGGCCAGTCGTTCGATCTCCCACCAGTCGACGCTGACATTGAAATTGCTGGTAGGCGCAAACACGACGCCGATACTCCGCTGTTCGGACTCCTCAGGCTTCAGGTTCGGGTTGCCGCCAGTGAGAATCGTGGGATAGATGTTCTCGCAGCCCGCTTCGCTGGCATCCGGATCACCTCCCGGGCATGTTGCGGGGTCGGCGATGTCCACGCCTGCGCCGATGCTGGGCGACTCTGTCGTTCCTCGGAACAGCTTGGCGAAATCGGGCACCTTGAAGCCCGTGCTGTATGACCCGCGGAATGCGAGCCAATCCACTGGCTGCCATTTGAATGAGTACTTGGGATTGAACGTCCCGCCGAAACCGTCATAGTCATCGTAACGACCCGATATCGTGGCATTCAACGAATCCAGCACGGGCACGAGGAACTCGGCATATACCGCTTTTACGTTGCGAGCCTTGCCGGTCATGTAGTTGTTCGCATCACCCGCTGCTTGGTAGATCCATGCGCTACCGCCCGTGGTCGGATACGTGGTGGAATCCCACAGGGCGGGGCCGGTGAACTCGTACTCCTCGCGACGCCATTCCGCCCCGAAAGCCGCCTGCACATCGTCTTTGGCCCAAAGGCCGAAGCCGAGACTACCGGTGAAGGTCGCGTCGAATGTGGTCGTGGTGGTTTCGCCGCTATAAAGCTGCGTGCCATCGGCTGAAATGGACTCAAGCGCTGCCAGCGCTTCGGGGGTCTGGCTCTGGCCCGGCAACAGGAAGGGATTGATCAACCCCGTTCGCAGCATCTCCTTCAATGGCGCCGTGAAGACGAAGCCATTGGTCAGCACCGACTCGGCCTTGCTGCTCGACCTTGAAAGGCCCGTCGTATAGTTCCAGTTGCCGATGCTGCCATCCAGACCCAACATCAACCGCATGGCTTTGGTGGTCGTGGTGTATTGCCGCGGCCCGCACTCGTAGCACCTCCAGCGGTACGCAATGGGATTCCCATAGATCAGATTGGCTTGAGGCCCAAAGTGGCCCAAGAGCGCGCCATAGACCATGTCGTAGGTCGCGCGGGTGAGATCGTTGAGGGGATACGGATCCAGCGTACCTGCTGCAGTTGCGGGATTGGTGGTAGACGGAATGGCGGTCGTAAACTGCAGCGCTTCGAACCGGCGCTTGGACTCCACCTCCGACCCCATGGCTTCGATGTAGAACTGATGCCGGTCAGATATGTTGAACGTGAAGCGGCCAATCAGTTGATTGGTCTCGGATGCCTGCTGGAGCGTGCGTGCGCGGCCGTAATCCCAGGCGCAGGCGTAACGAAACGTCGGGTAATCCCAGATCTCGTTGGCGTAAGGCCCCATCAGGTCGCCGGCATTCTCGCAACCGATTCCTCCAGGGAGGTCCGCGATATTCACCCAGTTCTGTGGGCCGCCTCCAAGCGGGTCCGTCAAATTTCCGTTGATCAGCGTACCTGCACCGCTACCGATGGTGGCGAAGGGGCCACCGCGGGAGTCGGGAGACAGGCCCCGGTCCGGCCGGAAGCTATTGGTGAAATCCCGGTCCTTACCCGTGAGAATCTCATTCTTCTTGTGGTTCCAAGCCAACCACACATTCCAGCGGTCACTATCGAGGTCACCGACGCCGCCCAGCAACCCCGCGCGATAGATGTTGCCGCCACCTTCATCCGTCACGTCGGCACCCAGGGTGGCCGATAGTCCCTGATAGTCCGATCTCGTAATGAAGTTGATGACGCCCCCGATAGCATCGGTGCCATACATGGCCGAGGCACCGTCACGCAGCACTTCAACCCGGTCGATGGCTTGGAAGGGAATCGAGTTCAGGTCCACCACCTGGCCACCCAGACCATGTGCGGCTACACGCCGGCCATTTAGCAGTACCAGCGTGGCGTCAGCGCCCTGTCCACGCAGATTGGCGCCTGACAAGCCATTGTTGCCACGCCCATCTGCTTGGCCCGGCGGCGAGATCGAATTGTTGGCCGCGAGGCTATCCGAGCCACTGGTCGCGATGTTGAGCTGCTGCAACAGCTGTTCCGCCGAAGAGATGCCCTGCGCTTCGATCTCCGCCCTCTGGATGATGGTGATCGGAAGCGCTGCCTCTACATCGGTGCGCTTGATACGCGAGCCTGTGACATTCACCGTATCTAGCGTGCGGGCAGCGCTGCTTGTGGAAGCCTCATCCTGCGCGAACACGACGCCGGGAACGGCCAAGCCCAACAGGATGGCGGTAGCGAGGTGGGTGGGCCTGAGCGAAGGGCGTCGAGCGGGCATGCGGATCTCCTCTGGATGTCTTTGTGCGCGGTGTGCGCGACCGATGTGATGGGCTGCGATACGCTCGGCGCGCGGTTCCGGGGCCGACGCCGTTGCCCGCGCGGGGGCTGCGTCGCTGTCGTTCCTCGATCCCCGGCCCGGATGGCTCCCCATTCGCGCCTTGCCGCGCATCCCATCCCGGGTGCGCACCACAGATTGCATTTGAAACCGACTACTCCGGCACCCCTGCCGGCAAAACCCCTGTGATGGCGGTGTAGCACGCAGCTTGACCGCAGTCAATAAATTATTCTTGCGCCGCAAAAAAACCGACTTGAATATTCCTGTTTGTTACGGCGATGCCACGGGTGGCGCAGTCAGCGCATGCAGGATGCGCAGGTCTTCGGCATCCAGTTCCGTGCCTTCCATGCCGCGAAAGCGATGGTGGAAAGCACGCACCGTATCGGGGCGATTGTCGGTGGCGTAGCCGATCGCCTGCAGCGCCAGCCACGGATCGAAGCCGGGCGGGGGATCACCAACACCCTCCGCCGGCCATACACCGAAGCCGGCGTCCGCCAGACGCTTCCACGGGAACAGCGGACCCGGGTCGATCTTGCGCGTCGGCGCCAGGTCCGAGTGGCCGATGACCTGCGTCGGAGGGATGCGCAGACGTTGGGTCAGGTCGCGCAGCAGCACGATCAGGCTGTCGATCTGCACGTCGGGAAACGGACTCTTGCCGTCGTTGTCGATCTCGATGCCGATCGAGGCGTTGTTGACGTCGGTGATCGCGCCCCAGCGCCCCGCGCCGGCGTGCCAGGCGCGCTGCGTGTCGCTGACCAGCTGGTAGATCTTGCCGTCCTTGCCCAGCAGGTAGTGCGAGCTGACACGTCCGCCACTGTTGCGGCTACGCAGCGTGTCCAATGACTGCTCCACCGAATCCTGTTCGGTGTAGTGCAGCACGATGACCACCGGCCGCCGCTCGTCGAAGTTCTTCGAGGGCACCCAGGTCGCGAGCGGATTGCGTGGAGCGGAGTGCGCGCATGCGCCGAGCAGGAGCACCATGGCGGCGAGGATCGCGGACCGGCAGGCGGATGGGACGTGCTTCGTCATGATGGATACCTCGATGAGACGCAATGCGTAGGAATAACACGGACGACGCGCTCGGCCGCGAATGACCGGAAGAAAGAAAGGCCTGCCGCGGACGGCAGGCCACCGGAGAAGCCCACTTCAAACCTGCGTCGCGATCAGAAATTCCAGGTAACCACCAGCTGAGCGTACCGCGGCGATTGCCAGTTGGTGGGCGTACCGAACGTGGACCGGCGCACGCCCGGATTGCTCTCGTAACGGGCGGCCACGTTGACCTCCTCTTGCGCGTTGAGCACGTTGAACACTGACAGCCGCGCCTTCAGGTCGATGCCCTCTACCGGGAGGGTCCAGGTCACGCTGGCACCCATGTTGTAGATCCACGGCATGCGCCCGTAAGCACCGCGCGGCGAGTATTGGTACTCGCGATCCGTGTAGCTCCACGGCGTGCCATCGTTCGGATTGACACAGTTCGCCACGCACAGCCAGCCGGTGCCGCCACCACTGCCGGTGCTGGTGAAGCTGGCCACGGCGAAGTTCTCATCAGGCCAGGTGACACCGAAGGCGGTGATCGGACCACCGGACAGCGCGGTGAACGTGGCGCCGAAGCTCCACATTTCGTTGAGCTTGTAGCTGCCTCGCAGCTTGATCTGGTGGCGATGGTCGTTGAACAGGTCGCCGTAACGTTCGTTGTTCGCAGGATGGTCCCAGTGCTGGACCATGCCGGTGTCACCGTAGTTGGTGTCGGAGTTGACCGGACCTTCGTGGTTGCCCTCGGACTTGGACCACAAGTAGGAGGCGTTAAACGCCCACTTGTCATCCCAGGCGCGGTCGATCTGGAACTCGACGGCCTTGTAAGTCCGTTTGGGCTTGGAATAGCCCACGATGCGGTTGCTGCCGACGGTGATATACCCCTCCTTGGAGGTGTCGATGGTGACCCAGCCATCCTGGGCGCAACCCATTTCCGTGGTCCCCCACAGGGTCAGCGGATCGCCCGGGTTGGCGATCGGCCACAACGTGCCGTGGCGCACACCGCATAGCGCGTTGATCCGCACATCGTCCATGGCGTTGTCCATACGCCGGTAGGTGGCGTTTACGCCCCACGACCAGGCTTGGTTGATCACCTGCTGGAAGCCAAGGATCGCCTCGTCCTGATGGACCGCATCGAGGTTGCGGTCCACCGGTTCGTTCGAGAGGTTGTAGCTGTCGTCGACATCACCGATCTGTGCGCCGACGATCGGCGCCATGTACGGCGCGCCCGTGATCGGATTGGTTTCCGGCGTCCAACCGTCCAAGGCATAGAACGTGTACTCGTCGGTCAGGCCACCGGCGAAGTTGTAGCTGATGATGCTCGTGACCGGCATGTAGTAGCGGCCCAGGTTGCCGAACAGCTTGGTACTGCCGTCACCCTTCATGTCCCAGGAGAAGCCGAGGCGCGGCGAGACCAGGTTGTCCAGCTTGATGTAGCTGTTGCCAGCGGCGTCGAAGTTCTCGAAATTGTCCACACGCAGGCCGAGGTTCAGCATCAGGCTGGGCGTTACATTCCAGATGTCCTCCGCGTACAACGCGCTGGTCTCGATGTCGAAAACGCCGCCTGCTGCACGCTTGCGTGCCCGTAGGTACGCGTTGACGCCGGTGGGCAACGGCGTGCCGTTGTCCAGCACTTGGTTCGGACTGGTACGTCCATAGGCAGTCAACATCCTGCCGTTCGGACCGGCATAGCGGTCGAAGCGCTCGGTGGTCATCAGTTCGTGGTCCCAGCCGAAACGCAACAGGTGGTCGCCGAGCGCCCACTCCAGATCCAAGCGTTTGGCCTTGCGCTCGTCCTCGTGCGAGACCACGGACCCTCCCGGGTGGCAACCCAGCGCGGGACTTCCCATCGCCCGGTACACGGCACCGTACGAAGCGTTCTCATAACCCACTACCTCGCAGAGGTCATCCGCCGGCGACCTCCCGAAGCTGCTGCTGCGGTTGATGCCATACATGGCCTTGGCGGTGAAATTTTCGCCGAAATGGCCGGTATAGGTGATCGAACCACTCTTGCCGCCGCTTTCGGTCGTGCGCTGACCGTCGAGCAGGCCGATGACGCCGGTATCCCAGTTGTAGGCGTAGGCACTGGTGTCGCTGGAGGCTTCGTCGGAGAAGGCGAGCAATTCCAGCAGGTGGTTGTCGGTGATGTTCCAGTCCAGCTTTGTGCCCCAGAAGCCGTTGCTACCATCTCCCTTGGTCCAGCTGCTGCCGCCGGCGTTGGTGTAGTGCGAATTGCTCTCGCGCTGCTCGTACATCGCGAACAGGAACAGTTTGTCCTCGATGAGCGGCCCCGAGGCCCAACCATTGGTCTTCAGGAAACTGCTGCCATCGCGGCTGGAGCGCGCATTGGTGCTGCCGTCCGAGTAATAGCGGTCGTCGCCGGCCGTCCTCCAGGCGTTGGGCTCGAAGGTGACAGTCACGCCACCCTGAAGTTCATTTCCGCCGCGCCGGGTCACCGCATTGATCACGCCGCCGGTGGCGCGACCGAACTCGACTGAATAGCCACCGGTCTTGACTTGAAACTCTTGGAAGAAGTCGAAGGGCGCAGTGGAGAAGCTGTGGCGTTTATAGAAGTCGGTAACGTTGAGACCGTTGATGAACACCGAATTCTCGGCCACCGATGATCCTCCGAACGAGAGGCCGCTGACATTGGAGGCGTTGCCGGAGATCACGCCTGGCGCAAGCAGCGCCACAGATGAAGCATCTTGCGCGACGGGCAGTCGCGCCAACTCCTCGCGACTGACGTTGGTCGCCGACTCCGTCGAGCGCACGTCCACGCGGTTGACCACCCGCGAACCCACCACCTGCACCGCATTGAGGTTCACCACGCCGCCGTTGGCGCCCAGGTTGACCGTGGTCGTGCCTCCCAGCGACACATTGACCCCGACGGCGTCGCCGACGTTGGCGCCATCGCGCTTGACCTGCAACTGGTAGTCGCCGATGGGCAACTGGGTCAGGCGATAGCTGCCGTTGCCTTCCACGGTCACCGTGCGCGTCGCGCCCGTCGCCGTATTGGTGATCGTGATCTGGTCGCCCGCGCTGGCGCGACCCGCGACCGCGCCGGTCGCGCTCTGCGCCATCGCCAGCGGCGCCATCGTGGCGATGCATGCGCCCAGGGCGATACCCAGCGCCGCTTTCTTCAGAACCTTGCCTTTCATCCCCGCTCTCTCCTGCTAAAGATGTTGGTTGAATCGTGTTGTGGTCGTATCGCGCTCAGCCGCGCCCATCCCGCGGCAGCATCGTCCATTCGAACGTGTAGTCCCATTGGTCGAAGTAGAGGTTGCCGCCCTTCCATTCCACTTCGCCGCGCTGCAGGTCCACGGTTTCGGACCGCACGTGCTGCTTGGCGGGGATGAACTCGCGCGAGTAGTCGTCGTTGAACGCCACGCGATAGGCATCCAGTCCGCCAAGATAGAACCAGCGCAGCGCCGGGTCGTCCGAGTCGAGCTGGCCGGTGGTCACGTCCATCGGCACCCAGCCGTACGGCGCCAGATACAGCGCACCCCAGTCGTGCATGGTGTCGTGGCCTTCGACGTCTTCCGAATAGGCCCAGCCCGACTGCCAGCGCGCGGGGATGCCGTTCATCCGCAGCAGCGTGATCAGCAGCAGCGTCTGCTGTCCGCAATCGGCATGGCCCGCGCGGAACGCGTGGTCGCTGATGTTGGTGATCGTGGAGTACTCGCGCGCACCGGCCCACGGAATGCGGTCCACGGCGGCGAACAGCTTCTGGGCGACGCGGTAGGGATTCTTTTCTCCGCCCACCACCTGCTCGCTGAAACGGCGGAGGTCGTCGTTGAAGACGACATGCGGCGCGCGCTCGGCGAGGAACGGAGCAAGTTCGGGCGTGGCGATCGCCGGCACCACGCGCTCGGGATCAATCGCCACGCGGCGTGCGTGCACGGTGACTTCATACGTCACCGAGAACGTCGTCGGCACGCCGGCGACCGCCGGTTGCTCGAGATACGCGGTGCGCTGCAACGCGCGTTCCGGCGCCACCTGCGGACGCGCTGGCTGGCTGGTCACCAGCGCGATGGCCTCCTGCTGGCCCGCGATGGCGCGCGGGTACGGCAGCCAGGCGCGCACGGTTTCGCCCGCCGGCACGGCGTCGGGCTTCACGCTGAGGGTATGGGTGATGCGCACGCGACGCGGCAGCACGCTGGTTGCGCCGGTGGCTTTGGCGACCTGCACCACGTCGCGATGATGGCGGTGCAGCGCCTCATAGGGGCCCTGTGCGAAGGGCCGCACCGGCGGCGCTCGGCGCGCGGCGGCCTCCGGACTCAGCCGGAACAGGTTCGACACCGACCGGTTGAAGTAACGCGGCTCACCGTCGATATCCAGCCGCTCGATCAGCCCGGCACTGTCCCAGCGCTGGAACTCGTCCTCGCCCAGATCCGGCACGTGCGTGCGGATGCGGTCGCGCACCGCGGTGGCGTCGAGGGTGAAGTCGAGGCGCATGCGTCGCATGCGCTCGCGCTGGAACAGCAGTGCCTCGCGGCCCGCCGTGTCCGCGTCGTGGCTTGCGAGTGCCTGCGCAATGGCGATTTCCGCGTCGCGGAACCGTCCCTGGTCGATATCCGCGACGATAACGGCGAGAGGATCGCCCGCCGTGGCCAGGCCCGGCAGCGGGAGTACCATCGGCCACCCGCACAGCGACAGCCACGCAGCCATCCGGCGCCGGGTGCGCCTGCCGCGTTCTGTGGTCATGTGCTGGCTCCCGCTCGCATCCACGTCGTACATCCCCACGCCGACTGGTCACGGCTGTGTAACACGGCATGAACGGAAGGGTCAATAATTTATTCTTGATTTTTATAGCGGAAGAAATAAATATTCTTGTGGAAACGGTCCCCGGCATGGCGTCATGTTGTCGGAGGGATGGGTCTGACGGAGGGGAGTGGATGAACGCATCGATGCCGTACCGGCCCTTGGGCCGGCCAGCCAGGGCTGGGTTCGCTGGACCGGATGGGCGCGTGAAAGCCCTCGCCCTGCTCGGCCTGTTGGCCGCGGGCCTGCCCGCCTTTGCCCGCGACCCGCTGCCCGTTCCCGCCCATGCCGTCATCGGCGTACAGGAGCGCCACCTCCAAGCGGACGACTGGATCCGCCGCCTGGCCCAGCCGGACCGGCTGCTGCTGGACGACGCCGGTGTGGCAGCGCAGAACGACCGCATGCGGAAGGACGACCGGCATGTCCATGTACTGCAGGACCTGCCCGCCGCCTTCACTCGCGCACAGGTCCGCGGCTGGCTGGATCCGCTGTCCGCTCCGCCGACCCGCACCCTCTACGACGATCAGGGCCGGGAAGTCACGAAGCCGCAGCTGGCGGCCATCGCCGCCAATGCCGCCGTCGACGCGGTCGCCGCGAACACAACCGCACGCTACGGCCTGGTCGTGCACCGCGCCGACCTGCGCACCTTCCCGACCCGCCAGCGCGTCTTCAGCAGCCGGGGGGACACCGACATCGACCGCTTCCAGGAGAGCGCGCTGTTCCCGGGCACACCGGTGGTGATCGCGCACACCAGCGCCGACGGCGACTGGTACTTCGTGGTGAGCCCGCGGTATGCCGCGTGGATCGAGAAGCGGTTCGTCGGCGAAGGCCCCCGCGAGGCGGTGTTCGGCTACGGCACGGGCGCGTCCGCCCTGGTGGTGACCGGCGCCACCGCGCGCACGGTCTACAACCCGGAGGAGCCCGGTCTGTCCGCGCTGCAGCTGGACATGGGTGTCCGTGTCCCGGTGCTGGCCGACTGGCCCGCGAACAAGCCGGTGAACGGCCAGCATCCCTATACCTCGCACGTCATCCAGTTGCCGGTACGTCGTGACGACGGAACGCTCGCGCTGCTGCCAGCACTGCTGCCGCGGACCGCCGACGTCGCACCGGACTACCTGCCTTACACCTCCGCCAACCTGCTCCGCCAGAGCTTCAAGTTCCTCGGCGAGCGCTACGGCTGGGGCCACCGCTACGACAGCCGCGATTGCAGCGGCTTCGTGTCGGAGGTCTACCAGAGCATGGGCATCGTGCTGCCGCGCAATACCAGCGCGCAGGCCGTCAGCCCGGCGCTGGAGCGCATCGGCTTCGACGCCGGCGACAGCCACGAAAAACGCCTGGCCGTGCTGCGCACGCTGCAGGTCGGCGACCTGGTCTACATCCCGGGCCACGTCATGATGGTGATCGGCCACGACAACGGCACCACCTACACCATCCACGACACCACCGGCATCACCTGGCGCGGCCCCGACGGCAACGTCGTCCGCACCACCCTCAACTCGGTCGCCGTCACTCCGCTGGAGCCCTTGCTGTTCAACAGCGAGCAGCCCACCGTCGACCGCATCACCGCCATCCAGCGCGTCCGTCCCCAAGGGGCTCCATGAAGATCACCGACATCACCTTCGGCATGCTGCGCGTGCCGCTCAAGACACCGTTCAAGACCGCGCTGCGCACCGTCGACACGGTGGAAGACATCGTGGTCATCGTGAAGACCGATACCGGCCACGTCGGTTACGGCGAAGCGCCAGCCACGGCGGTGATCACCGGCGACACGCACGGCTCGATCATCGAGGCCATCGGCAAGTTCATCCGGCCGCGGCTGATCGGCCAGGACGTCGCCAACCTCAACCACATCACCGACCTCATCCAGACAGCGCTCGAGCGCAACACCAGCGCCAAGGCGGCGGTCGAAATCGCGGTGTACGACCTGTGGGCGCAGCTGTACGACGCACCGCTGTACAAGATGCTGGGCGGCGGCGACCCCGTCATCACCACCGACATCACCATCAGCGTGGACTACATCGACAAGATGGTCGCCGATTCGATCAGCGCGGTGGAGCGCGGTTTCGAATCGTTGAAGATCAAGGTCGGCAAGGACATCGGCCTGGACATCGAGCGCGTCAAGGCGATCTATTCCGCCGTCGAAGGCCGTGCGCTGCTGCGTCTGGACGCCAACCAGGGCTGGACCGCCAAGCAGGCGGTGTTCGCCATGCAGCACCTGGAAGACGCCGGCGTGGTGCTGGAATTGCTCGAGCAGCCGGTCAAGGCGCGCGACCTGGACGGCCTGAAGTACGTCACCGACCGCGTGCATACGCCGGTGATGGCGGACGAGAGTGTGTTCGGCCCCACCGAAGTCATCGACCTGATCAAGATGCGCGCGGCCGACATCATCAACATCAAGCTGATGAAGACCGGCGGTATTTCCAACGCCATCCGCATCGCCGATATCGCCTCGCTGTACGGCGTCGAGTGCATGATCGGCTGCATGATCGAGACCAGCATCAGCGTGGCGGCCGCCGTGCACGTGGCCGCGGCGAAGGCCAACGTCATCACCAAGGTGGACCTGGATGGCCCGTCACTGGGCCAGTTCAACCCGGTCGAAGGCGGGGTGATCTTCAACGAGTCGGAAATCACCATTACCGAGGCGCCCGGCCTGGGTATCCGCGAGATCCGCGGCCTGGAGATGCTGCCGGGCTGAGCCCGGTGGCGATGGCCCGTTGTCAGCACCGTCCTCCGCCATCACACTCGCGCCATGACAACGTCCCTGGTGAAGATCCGCTCCGAACGCGACCAGATGTCGGCCATCGAGCGCCGCATCGCCGACTTCATCCTCGACAACGCGCACCTGCTGCGCGACTACTCCTCCCAGCAGCTGGCCAGCGCGCTGGGCATCAGCCAGTCGAGCGTGGTGAAGTTCGCGCAGAAGTTCGGCTTCAAGGGCTACCCGGACCTCAAGTACACCATCGGCGAAGCCGTCGCCCGCAACGGCAACGGCCAGGCGTTGCCGCCGGACGCCGCGCAGGACGATGCCGTGGATGCCTATGGGCAGCTGCAGGACAGCCTTCGCCGCAGCAAGATGGCGGCCGAGGAGGAAACCCGCAGCCTCAACCCGCGCACGCACATCGAGCCGATCGTGGAACTGATCGACCACGCCGGCAAGGTGTTCGTCTGCGGGCTGGGCGACGATGGCCTGTTCGCGCGCGAGTTCGCCATGCGGCTGTCGCTGCTGGGCCTGCTGACGGTGCATCACGCCGACCCCATCCTGATGATGGCCAACCTGTCGGCGGCGCGTCCGGGCGATGTGCTACTGATGTTCTCCGAGTTCGGCAAGCTGCCCGAGCTGTCGCAGGTCAGCCGCCAGTTCCAGGCCTGCGAGGGCAAGGTCATTTCGATCACCCGCCACACCGCCAACCCGCTGCGCGCGCACGCGGACGCGGCGCTGGTGATCTCGGCGCACGATCCGGCGCCGCACGTGGAGCAACTGCTGTACCGCTCGTCGCTGCAGTCGCTGCTGGATTTCGTCTTCGTGCTGCTGTGCCAGTCCAATCCGGACCGCAACCGCCAGCTCGCCATCAATCTCGAACGCATCCATCACCTGCTGGAGTCGTGATGTCCCTACCGTCGTTACCTTACCTCTCCCGGTCTCTCGCCCTGGCCGCTGTCCTGCTCACCGGCACCGCCCATGCGATGGCAGCCGACGCGTCGGCACCGGCCGCATCGTCCTGGCGCGATGCGCGCCAACTGGTGCTGGTGGTAACCGATGGCTGGGACGCGACGACCGGCACGCTGCAGCGCTTCGAGCTCCGCGACGGACGCTGGCAGGCGGTCGCTCCGGCGGCTCCGATCGCCGTCGGCCGGAACGGTGCGGCGTGGGGCCTGGGCCTGCACCCCGCGCAGGCGCAGGGACCGCAGAAGCAGGAAGGGGACGGCCGCGCGCCGGCGGGGGTGTTCACGCTCGGCGAAGCGTTCGGTTACGCGGCCAAGGCCGACACCGCCATGCCCTACCGCGCGATGCAGGCGACCAGCTACTGCATCGATGTTCCGGATTCGCCGCTGTACAACCGCATCATCGATACGCGCACCGAAGGCGAGGCCGCCGCGAAAGGCTCGACCGAGCCCATGCGACTGGACCTGCACAATCAGGGCGACATCCGTTACCGCGAAGGTCTGGTGATCGGCCACAACCCGAAGGCCACGCCACGCGCCGGCAGCTGCATCTTCGCGCACCTGTGGCGCACGCCAGGCGAACCTACCGCCGGGTGCACGGCGATGGCATCCGAGACGATGGACAGCGTTCTGGCCTGGCTGCGTCCCGACGCGCGCCCGGTCTTCGTGCTGCTGCCCCGCGCCGAGTACACCCGCCTCGCCCATGACTGGCAGTTGCCGGAGGCGACACGATGAGGTGGCCGGGCGCCACCGCGCGCGTTCTCCTCGGGCTTGGAGCCGGCGCGATCGTCGGCTTGTCGCTGGCGCACTGGTCGCCGACCAGCGCCGCCACGGCGGTGGCCATCGCGCAACCGATCGGCAAGCTGTGGCTCAGCGGCTTGCAGATGACGGTGGTCCCGCTGGTGCTGTCGCTGGTGATCCTCGGTGTCGCCACCGCCAGCGATGCCGCCGCCTCCGGCCGTGTCGCGCGGCGGGCGATGGTGGTGTTCATCTCCCTGCTGTCGCTGTTCGCCGCCTATGCGGCCATCGTCGCGCCGCTGGTGCTGTCTATGGTGCCGCCCAGCGAAGCGCTGACCGCCACGCTGCACGGCACGCTGCCGCCCGCCGGAGCGACCGGCGCGCCGGCGCTCGCCGACTGGATCGGTTCCATCGTGCCCAGCAACGCCATCATGGCTGCCGCGCAAGGCGCGATGCTGCCGGTGGTCGTGTTCGCGCTGTTCTTCGGATTCGCCCTCACCCGCGTGCAGGAAGACCGCCGCGCGCAGGTCATCGGCTTCTGCCACGGCATTGCCGACACCATGATCGTGATCGTGCGCTGGATGTTGCTGGCCGCGCCGATCGGCGTGTTCGCGCTGGTGCTCGCCGTTTGCGCGCAGGCCGGCATCGGCGTGATCGGCGCGTTGGCAGGCTACATCGCGCTCCAGTGCGGGATGTACCTGGGCGCGACCCTGATCTGTTACGCGCTGGTGGCCGTGTTCGCGCGCCAATCGCCGCTCGCCTTCGCCAAGGCGATCCTGCCTGCCCAGGTCGTGGCCGCCAGCACACAGTCTTCACTGGCGTCGCTACCGGCGATGGTGGAGAGCGCCCGCTTCCGTCTGGGCCATCCGCGTGCCGTCGCCGCCCTGGTGCTGCCGATGGCCGTCACGCTGTTCCGCATCACCAGCCCGATCCAGTACATCGTCGCGGCATGCTTCGTCGCTTGGGCCTACGGTATCGAGGTCAACGCCGTGACGCTCGCCGCTGGCGCTGCGCTCGCCGTGGTGATCAGTCTCGGCTCCATCGGCCTGCCGGGGCAGGTGAGCTTCATGGCGACGGTCATGCCGGTGACGCAATCGATGGGCCTGCCGATCGAACCACTGGGTCTTCTGCTTGCGGTGGACACCATCCCCGACGTATTCGCCACCACCGGCAACGTCACCGGCGACCTGACCGCCACCAGCATCGTCGCGCGCCAGTCGCCCGACGCCAGGGATGGCGATGATGGCTGAGCGCGCAGCGACTCGACGACTGCTCCCAGGCAGCGTGCTGCACCCGTTCAACGGCCTTGAACGCACCGACCCAGCCAGCGCCATCAGATCCAGAGAGGGGAGCGTTGTACCCCATCACTGCATCAGACGGTGGGCGTGACACGACTACCCGTCTGGATGCAGCGGTCCTTCAGAAGGGAGTGAATCGCGGCCCTGCGCGACGCGCGATGGATGCCGGATGGCGTGAGAGCTGGTAGTCACTGACAAGCCGTCGCAGTGGATCGGCCACGTCGGCATGCGCGTGCAATGACGCGATCACCTCGTCCCACAGCCCGCTTTGCGCCCAGCGCGTGAACCTGACATAGACGCTGTGCCATGGCCCCCATGCCTTCGGAAGGCGTCCCCAGGGCTGTCGCGTCATGGCGATCCACAGCACCGCCTCAAGAAATGCGCGTGTCCTGACGCCATTGCGCGCGCGCGCGCGGACGAGGGGTGGCAACGTCGCCACGACAGCGCTCCAGCGCGCCTCGTCCAACTGCAGTGTGGCGACCGAATCGTCCATTCCGACATCCCCGGCGATCGTCCCCCGGCTCCCATCCCACTCTTCCCTCATCGCTTGCCTCCTGGCGCTCCGAAAAAAGAACTGCGCGTTTCACTGCGCTGCGAAATCCTTCCGCTCGTCTTCTCTTTTCGCGCTGAACCCTCGGAAGCGGACATGCCGCAGCACGCCCACAGGCGTCATCGCACACAAGTCGCAAAGTTCCCGCACCAGCCGTCAAATTTATGTACTGGTCAGTTTGATATTCAGGAGGTGTTGTGAGCTGACGCGGATACTGCGTCCACCGTCACTCGTCGAAGCGACGGACACACAACAAAAAAAGAGAGAAACACGCCCCATGAAGAAGTCCTTGCTTGCCCTCACCCTGCTGGCTGCCGCTCCCTTCGCCGCTTCCGCTGCGGAAGGTGTTTCCTACAACTATGTGGAAGGTGGCTACACCGCGACGAACATCGATGGCCCCGATGCCGATGGCTGGGCGCTGAAGGGATCGGTCGCGCTTCACCCGAACTTCCATGTCTTCGCCGACTACAGCACGCAGGAAATCGACAACGTCAACGTCGATTTCGACCAGTGGCGCGTCGGCCTGGGTTACAACCATGAGCTGTCGCAGCGCGTCGACCTGTTGACCCGTGTGGCCTACGAGAAGGCGCGCACCGACGGTTTCAACATCGGCAGCACCCGCATCCCCAGCATCAGCGCCGACGGCTACAGCGTCGAAGTGGGCGTCAACAGCGCGCTGACCAACCGTCTCAACGGCTACGCGCTGGCCGGCTACGAGGATGGTGGCAGCGACTACGACGGTGATTTCTACGGCCGCCTCGGCGCGCAGGTGAAGTTCACCCCGAACTGGAGCGCCTCGGCCGACGTGAAGTTTGCCGACGGCGACACCCAGTGGTTCGTCGGCCCGCGTTTCATCTGGTAATCCACAACCGCGTTCCCGCGACGCGTCCCCCTCTCTCCCTGCGTCGCACCCCAAAGCCCGGCCTCCACGGCCGGGCTTTTCTTTGTGCAGGATCAGGTCCCCGAAAAAAGCCCGGCGTCGCCGGGCTTGTCTCATCGCACGCCGAAGCGGCTTACTTGAACAGCGTCTCCGGATACTCCGGCTTCTGTTCGCGCGCGAGCAACTGCTGAAGTCCATCGCGCGGAGTCAGGTCGCCGTGCAGCACGGCGCGCACCGCGCTGGAGATTGGCAGGTCGATGCCGTTGCGATCCGCCTGGCGCATGACTTCGTCGGCGGTCTGCACCGACTCCACTACCTGGCCGATCTCGCGCACGGCATCCTGCAGCGACTGGCCGCGACCGAGCGCGAGGCCCAGGCGACGGTTGCGCGACAGGTCGCCCGTGCAGGTCAGGACCAGGTCGCCGAGGCCGGCCAGGCCCATCAGCGTTTCCGGCTTCGCGCCGATGGCGGCGGACAGGCGCAGCATCTCGTTGAGGCCGCGCGTGATCAGGCCGGCGCGGGCGTTGAGGCCGAGCTGCATGCCATCGGATACGCCGGTCGCCACGGCGAGCACATTCTTCATCGCACCGCCGAGTTCGGCACCGACCATGTCGTCGCCGGTGTAGGCGCGGAAGGCCGGGCCGTGCATCACCTCGGCCACCGCCTGCGCGAAGTCCGCATCGGCGCCGTGCACGGTGACCGCGGTGGGGAGGCCCAGCGCGACTTCCTTGGCGAACGAGGGACCGGTGACAACGGCGATCGGCACGTCGGGACCGAGGACCTCTTCGGCGACTTCATGCAGAAAGCGGCCAGAACCCGTCTCGAATCCCTTGGTCGCCCACGCCACGCCCGCCTTGGCCGGACGCAGCGGCGCCAGCTTGCGGAGGGTCTCGGTGAACGCGTGCGACGGCACGACCACCAGCACCTGGTCCGCATCGACGAGCGATGCGGCCAGGTCGGTGGTGGCGCGCAGGGTATCCGGCAACGGAATGCCGGGCAGGTAGCGGGTGTTCTCGTGCTGGCCGTCGATGGCGGCCGCGACCACCGGGTCGCGACCCCACAACGTCACCTGGTGCCCGTGCCGCGCCATCAGCGCGGCCAGGGCGGTGCCCCAGGATCCGGCACCGAGCACCGCGATCTTCAGCACGTCGGCGGATTTCAGGTCAGACATCCGTCACCCCTGTGTGCGGCGTCGCCGCCCTGACGGGACCGTGCACCGGCGATCAGGCGTTGCCGACCGGTTCCGAGTTGGCCAGGCTGGCGTCGCCGCCCTGCGCAGCGCGCTGGCGCAGCGATTCGGCGTACAGCGCCTCGAAGTTGATCGGCTGCAGGAAGAACGGCGGGAAGCCGCCGGCCTGCACCAGATCGCTGACGAGCTGACGCACGTACGGGAACAGGATGTTCGGGCACTGGGTGCCGAGCAGTACGTCGACGGCCTGCGGCTCGAGGCCGATCAGGCCGAAGATGCCGGCCTGCTGCACTTCCGCCACGTAGGCAGTCTTGTCGCCGGCCTTGCAGGTCAGGGTCACGCCGAGCACGACTTCGAAGGCGTTCTCGCCCAGGCGCTGGACGCGCTGGTTGAGGTTGAGCTGCAGCTCCGGCTGCACGTTCTCGGCGAACACGGCCGGTGCGCCGGGAGCTTCGAAGGAAACGTCCTTGACGTAGATCTTCTCGACAGTGAAAGCGGGGCCAGCGGCTTCGGCGGTGGGCGCGACCGCGCCGTTGGTGATCTCGTCGGACATTTCTTTGACTCCGGAATCTGGATTGCAGCGGTGAATGGAAACTATCTCATGGCGACACGCGCGGCCCGCTTCAAGGGCGGGTCCGCGGCCACCGGGGAATCAGCGGCCCTTGACCAGCGGCAGATCGGCCTGCTGCCAGGCGGCGATGCCACCCTCGAGCGAGTAGACCTTCTCGAAACCGGCCTTCTTCAGCCGCTTGGCGGCGCCACCGGACGCCTGTCCGGTGCGGCAGACCAGCACCACGGGCTGGGACTTGGCCCCGGCCAGCAGCTTGTTCTCGGGGTCGAAGTTGCTCGGCAACACGTTGCGGCTGCCTGCGATGTGACCCTTCTCGAAGTCGTTGCTCGCCGACAGGTCCACCACCAGGGCGTTTTCGCTGTTGACCAGTTGGGTCAGCTCGGCCGGACGCAGGGTCTTGTAGCCGCGGAACAGGCGCGAAATCTCGGTATAGACGATGGCGACCGTCAGGCCGACGAGGGCCAGCGACAGCATCTGGTTGAACGGAGAACGAGTGGCGAAAGCCAGGATTTCTTCGAAATTCACGGGGTTGGCGATCTTCGAGCGGGCGGCGATTGTCGCACATGAGGCCGCCCGGGCGCCCGACGGCTATTCGCCATTCCAGAGGTCCGGCAGGCCCACGACCAGCCACCAGCGCTTGGCCTCGGGGTCCCAGCGCCAGCGCTCGCGGTAGCGCATCGTGCGCTCGGCCATGGTGTGCTTGTTGATGACGCGCAGCTCGATGGCCCGCTCGACCGTCCCGTCCGGACCGCCGCTGGACGACAGGTCGCGGTAGCCGGAGATCTGCACCTGCTGGTAGCGCTCGAACTCCAGTTCGGTCATCGGATGCTCCGCCTTGTACGCGGGATCGACGAGCTGCCACGCCGTCTCGAAATCGCCCCAGCGGATCGCCGCGGCGTAGGCGTCCTGCATGGGCTGCAGCTTGCCGCGTTGCATGCGGCTCTGCGCAGCGGCCGTGGCGAGCATGAGCAGCAGGCCCGTCGCCAACAGCAATTTCCCGATCATCCGCATGGCATCCCCCCGGTCATGGCCCGCATGCTACCGCTTCGCGATGGCGACGAAGCGCCCGCTCAGCGTGGTGGCCATGCCGCCTTCAGGCAGCCGCACGCAGGCATCCACCTGGATCCGCGCCCGGCCCCGTTGCACGAGCGTATCGATGAAGGTGTCCGGCGACTGGCCGTCGGCGAAGCTCGCGTCGGCGACCAGGTCGCCGTACAGGGGCGCGAGATAGCGGATCTGGCTGTCGGCGACGTAGACCTCCGCCTTGAGACCCGCCAACCGCAGCTTCAGCGTCACCAGACCCCAGCCGGCCACGGTCATCAGCGAGGTCAGGCTGCCGCCGAAGGCATTGCCCTTGTCGTTGACGTTGGCCGACAGCGGCGCGGTCAGCCGCAGGGCGTCGCCATGGAGGCCCTCCACGTCCACGCGCATCGCCGCCACCGGCGGCATGCCGCGGCAGTAGTCACGCAGTTCCTGCAGGGCTTCTTCCGGGCTCATCACTCATAATCCGCGCATGGGACATCCAACGCCGCCGGCATGGTACGTCATCTCGCTGCGGCCCCAGGGTGGCCACGATGCGCTGCGACGTGCCGCCCGCCGCCAGGGCGCGGGACTGCTGGCGCTGTCGCCGTGGCGCATCGCCCGGTGCGACGACGACGCCACGCGCGAATCCCTGCGCGCCGCGCTCGCCTGCCCCGTCGTCGTGTTCACCAGTCCGGCCGCCGTCGCCGCCGCACACGCACTGCAGCCGCTCCGCTCCGGCCCCGGACAGGCATGGCTGGCGGTGGGCAGCGGCACCGCGGCGGCCCTGCGCCGCGCCGGCATCGACCGCGTTGCGTTCCCGGACCGGATGGACAGCGATGGCCTGCTGGCGCTGCCCGGGCTGACGGAGCTCCGTGGCACCCCGCTCGGCTTCGTCACCGCACCGGACGGGCGCAACCTGCTGGTCCCCACGCTGGAAGCGCGCGGCGCCGAGGTGCGACGTGCCGACGTGTATCGGCGGGAGTCCGTACCGTTGGGCGCACGTGCACTGGCGGCATTCGACCGCCTGAGTGCGCCCGCCTGCCTGCTGCTCAGCAGCGGTGGCGCCCTGCAGCAGGTACTGGCGCAGCTGCCCGATAGCCTCACCGGACGCTTCACGGCGTTACCTGTCGTGACCGCCAGCGAACGCCTGGCGGACGCCGCGCGGGACGCCGGCTTCGCTCGCGTCGTCCTCGCCGACGGGCCGCGCCCCGGGCAGCTGGTGAAGGCGGCGTGCACCTTCCGTCCTGGCAGCATCCGGTAGCATCTGCGGCACCCGTCACGTTTTCCCTGCCGCCAAGGACGCCTGTGATCGACGACCTGCCCTCCGATACGCCCCGCTCCGGCGCCCGTACACGGCTGATCGTGGTGGTGCTGGTGCTGCTCGCCCTCGCCCTGGGTGCCTGGCGTGGCTGGGCATGGTGGCAGGCCCAGCGTGCGCAGGAACAGACCGCACAGTCGGCGGCGGAACAGCGCCTCGACGCGCTGGAATCGCGCACCGACGCGCTGCGTCGCGACCAGCGCGCGCAGGCGCAGCGGCTGCTCGATGCCGCCGCCACCAACCGCGTGCTGCGCGACGAAGTCCTCGGCCTCGGCCAGCGTGGCGCGTTGCTCGAGGAAAGCGTCGCCAAGCTCACCGATCCCACCCGCCATGGCGCGCAGGCGCTGCGGCTGGACGAAGTGGAACTGCTGCTCTCGCAGGCCGCGCAACGCCTGGACATCGCGCATGACCTCGCGGGCGCACGCCGCGCGTACGCGTTGGCCGCCGGCGCACTCGACGGCATTGACGACCATCGCCTGCTCAACCTGAAACAGGCATTGGCGCAGGAGCGCAGCGCGCTGGATGCGCTCGGCGACGGCCCGCGGGCGGACGGGCTGAAGCGGCTGGACGCCATCGCGGCCGCACTGCCCCGCCTGCCGCGTGACCGGACGACGACCGCAGCCACGCCCTCGCGACCCGCCTGGCAACGCTGGTTGTCGCCGCTGGTCGATGTCCGTCCGACCCGCGATACCACCCTGATCGCACCGGAAGAACGCGCCGCGGCCGATGCGGCGCTGCAGGTCGAGGTCAGCCTGGCGCGTGCCGCGCTGGAACGCAGCGACGATGCCGCCTGGCACGCCGCCTTGCAGCGCATCGACGCATGGCTGCCCAGGTTGTGGCCCGATTCACCGGAGCGACGCGGAGTTCACGCGCAATTGCGCACCTTGCAGACGACGTCGGCGCCGCCGCAGCCCACCGAACTGGGCAGCACACTCCAGCAACTTCGCATGTTGCGCAACGCGGGCCTGCGCCTGCAGCCGACGCCACCCATGGCAACCCCGGAGGTCTCGCCATGAAGCCGTTCCGCACCGTCGTGGTGTTGCTGTTGCTGCTGCTCGCCGGCGTGCTGGCCGCACAGTGGATGGCGGGTACCGACCGCGACCTGGGCGAGGTCTTCATCCGTTTCGGCGGCTACGACGTGCACACCAACGTACCGCGTGCACTGCTTTCGCTGTTGCTGATCGGTGCCGTGACCTGGTTGTTGTGGCGCCTGCTGACGCTGCCGTTCCGCGCGTGGTGCCGGCATCGCCGCAAGCAGGCGCGCGCGCGCCTCATCGACGGCCTGGAAGCCCTGCACGCGGGCCACTGGCAGAAGGCGGAGAAACTGCTGGAGCGCGCCGCCGCCGACGACGAAGTCGGCACCATCGCGTGCACCGCTGCCGTGCGCGCGGCACGAGCGCGCGGCGACGAGTCCGCCATCCAGCACCACCTCGCCGCGTTGCGCGCGCGTTCCGCACAGGCGCATGCGATCACCGCCGCGCAGATCGCGCTCGATGCCGGTCGCCCGCAGGAGGCGCTGGTCTTGCTGGATGCCACCGAGGTACAGCCACTGCCGCCACGTGGCCTGTCGCTGCGTGCCGAGGCCCTCGCCGGCGCTGCACGGGCAGGCGAGGCGTACGGTCTGCTGGGTGCGCTCAAGCAGCAACAGGCATTGGCGCCTCCCGTCTTCGATGCGCTGGAACTCCGCCTGGCCGCGCAGTCGTTGCATGAAGCCGCTGACCCCAACGTGCTGGCGGAGCGCTGGGAAACGTTGACCAAACCCCTGCGCCTGCAGCCGCTGGTCGTGGCCGCCTATGCCGAGCGCGCCGCCGCGCTGCGCTGGGAAGACGCGGCCACGCGCAGCATCGAACAGGCGCTGGAAGCGCGTTGGGACGAGGGCCTGGTGGCGCTGTACGGCCGCCTGCCCGTGGGCAAGCTGGACTCGCGCCGCGCCAGCGCGCAGCACTGGCTGCACGCGCATCCGGCGAGTCCGGCGTTACTGGTGACGCTGGGACGGCTCGCGCGCCAGCAGGGCCAGTGGACGGCGGCGCAGGAGTTCCTGCATCGCGCCATCGCACAGGGTGCGAGCGCCGAAGCCTGGGAAGAACTGGCGACCGGCTTCAATGAAGCCGGCGACACCGCCTCGGCGCAGCAGTGCCATGCCAATGCAGTGAAGGTCGCACGCGGCGACGTGCCGGTGAAGCTGCCCGTGCGCGACATGCGGCAGGAAATCCATGACGCCGCCGTCGTCGAGGAGCGCGACGCGCACGGCCTGCCGCGCCTCAAGGATTGACGTCAGCCGGCGGTCGGCTTTTTGCGCCAGCGCCGCCATCCGATCCCGCCAGCCAGCAGGACCAGCCACGCCGGCCACAGCGCGGCCAGACCGACGATCGTCTGCAGGCAGACGCCCCAGCCCACCGCCAGCGCATCGCCCAACTGGCTGAGGAAGCCAGGACCGTTGGCGCGGAACACGGCATCCACATCGACGCGCTCGCGGCTTCGTACCTGCACGTCCTGGCGCAGCGACAGCGTGATGGTGCTGAAGGCCACGCGATCCTCGAATTCCTTCTGCGCGATCAGCGCCTCGTCACGGCTGCTGCGGGCTTCGCCGCGCGCCTGGATGGCATCGGCCTTGTCGCCCAGCTTGCCCCCCGCCTGCACGGCGTCGCCGAGTTCCTGCTGCTGGTCCTGCGCGCGTTGCCGCGCCAGCTGCTGCCGCAGCAGGTCGAACTGCGCGTCGCGCGCGCTGAAGTTGCGGCGGTCCAGGAATTCCATCTGCGAGGCGATGGCGCGCAGGAAGCCCTGCGTGCGCTCGCTCGGCACGCGCACCGTCAATTCGCCCTGCAGCCAGTATTCGGCCAGTTCCCGCCGCATGCCGTTGCCGATCGGCCGGCTCTCCACGCGTTGCACCTGCGCCTGGATGTCGTTGTCGACGACGAAACCTCCCTGCTTCGCCACCTCGTCCTCGATCGCCAAGGCAGTGCGGTACACATCCTTGACCTGGAACTCGGCGGCGGCGGTGCGGATGAAGCGGCGCTGCGGGTCGGTCTGGGCCAGCACGTCGGAGGCCAACTGCGACGCCGCAACGCCGGGCGCCTGCGGCGCAGGCGCTTCGAGATTCTTCTGCGGGGCGGCCGCCGCAGCAGCATCGGCCGCCATTTCCTCCATCGCCGGCGCAGAGGCTGTTGCCATATCGGCATCGGCGGGTGCCACTTCGTGCTTGCTGCACGAGAGCGCCAGCAGCGAGAGCATCAAGACGGGGGCAACGCGATACATCCTTGGCATGCGCATGGAGACTCCGAACGGGACGTGATGGCCGACAGGCCGGCCAGACGTCCAACGCCTGCGGCGGCCCATCGGGGTTGGCCGGCATCATTCCATGGCCGCGGCAGGCCGCGATAGGCAGTGGCAGCCGGCTGCCTGCGTGTGACAATCCCGTCGCCTGCCTTCGGTGACCGACGATGACCCGACTCCTGCGTGCTTCGCTGCTCCTCGTCCTGCTGGCCGGCACTGCCGTACACGCCAAGACGCCGGTGGCGAGGGGAACCGGAGGCGCTGCTGCGACGATCAGCGAGCAGGCCACCCAATCCGCGATCACGATTCTGGATCAGGGCGGCAACGCGATCGACGCCGCGGTGGCCGCCGCGGCCACGCTCGGCGTGACCGACCCTTTCAGCTGCGGTATCGGCGGCGGCGGCTTCATGGTGGTCTATCTGGCGAAGGACCAGCGCGTGATCACGATCGATCATCGCGAGATGGCGCCGGCCGCCACCACGCCGACCTTCTTCATCGAAGACGGCAAGGAGATGGATTTCGACACGGCCGTCGCCAGCGGGCTTTCCATCGGCGTGCCCGGCACGGTGCGCGGCTGGGACGAAGCGCTGCGGCGCTACGGCACGATGTCGCTGGGACAGGTGCTGGCGCCAGCGATCAAGGTCGCGGACGAAGGTTTTACTGTCGACGCCAACTTCTCGAACCTGGTGGAACGGAACGAACGCAAGTTCACCCGCTTCCCGGCGACAGCGTCGCTGTACCTACGGAACGGCAAGGCGATCCCCGCCGGCACCCGGCTGCGCAATCCCGATCTCGCACGCACGTATCGCCTGCTGGCACGCGACGGAGCGGATGCGTTCTACGAAGGGCCGCTCGCGCGCGCCATCATCGACACGGTCAACCAGCCACCGACCGCGCCCGGTGTGTCGGTGCGCGGCAGCCGCATGACGCTGGCGGACCTGGCCAACTACGAGGCGCGCCTGCGCCTGCCGGTGCATTCGACTTACCGTGGTTATGACCTGTATGGCATGTCGTTGCCTAGCAGCGGTGGCGTGACCGTGTTCGAAGCCTTGAACCTCCTGGAGGGCTACGACCTCGCGTCGCTGCCGCGCACGCAGGTCGAGCATCTGTATCTGGAGGCGAGCCGCCTGGCGTTCGCCGACCGCGATGCCTACCTGGCCGATCCCGAGTTCGTTGACGCGCCGGTCGCGGGCCTCCTGAGCAAGGACTACGCCGCACAGCGCCGCTCGCTGATCGACGCGTCGCGCGCCGCATCAGGCCCCGTGACCGCAGGCGATCCCTATCCGTTCCAGCAGGATCCCAGCCAGCCGCTGCGACCGTCGCCGCGCGCGCTGCAGGCGGAAAGCGCGCACACCACGCATCTCACCGTGTCCGACAAGCATGGCAACGTGGTCGCCTACACCTTCACCATCGAAGACTGGGGTGGCAGCGGCATGGTGGTGCCGAGCTACGGCTTCCTGCTCAACAACGAGCTGACCGACTTCGATTTCACTCCGCCACACCCGAATATTCCCGAACCCGGCAAGCGCCCGCGCAGCAGCATGGCGCCGACGATCGCACTGAAGGATGGCAAGCCTTCATTCTCGATCGGCAGTCCGGGTGGTTCCACCATCATCACCACCGTGCTGCAAACCATCGTCAACTACGTCGACCTCGGCATGCCGATGGACCAGGCCATCGATGCGCCGCGGCTGTCGCAGCGCAATGGCGAAGTGACCGATATCGAACCCGGATTCGCCGACAGCGCACAGGCGAAGGCCCTGGCGCATCTCGGGCAGCGTTGGTCGGATCAAGCGGAAGAGATCGGCGCCGCGAACGCGCTGGTGTTCAATGCAGATGGCACGGTGACCGCGGTGAGCGAAGGCCACCGGCATGGCGTGGGGAGTGCGCAGGTGCAGCAGCCTGCGCAGCACGAAATCCGCTAGACCGGCGGATCAATCCAATTCCTGGGCAGACTTCGCTTGGATGAACTGCCTGACGACAACTCAATTGTCGATGCTGGTGACCTTCGCGTGGATGATGCACTCGCCGCGCGAAATCAGGTAGCCGCTGAATCCCCAGAAGCCGCCGCCAGCGAGTTCGGAGCTGAAATGAAACTCGTGCACCAGGTCAGAGTCCTCGATGCCCGGCAGTGTCGATTGCGAAAATCGCTGCGCCGTATCGAGCGCGCGTGTCGAAGAGGGCTCCGAGACAGACATGCGCTTGCGAAGTTGCTCGACCGTGCCGCCAGGGCACTGCTCTGTCGGGGTAATCATGGGACGAAGGTCCCCATACCAAGTCTGCGGATCGGACGGCAGGACAACTTCCTCGCCCGCAGCGACTGCCGAACTGGCTAGCAACAATCCAAGCAATGTCCAGCGCCGCTGCGACATTGCCCTAACCTCTATCGCTCGATGATGGCGACGACGCCCATCCCACCAGCCGTGCAGATGGACACCAGCGCGCGGCCGCCGCCGCGCTGCTTCAGTTCCTTGGCCACGGTGGCGACGATGCGCGCACCGGTGGCGGCGAACGGATGGCCGGTCGCCAGCGAGGAGCCGTTGGGATTCATCTTCGCCGGGTCGATCCTGCCGAGCGGCGCATCCAGGCCCAGGCGATTGCGGCAGTAGTCTTCGCTCTCCCACGCGCGCAGCGTGCACAGCACCTGCGCGGCGAAGGCTTCGTGGATCTCGTAGATGTCGAAATCCTGCAGCGTCAGGCCATGGCGCTTGAGCATTTCCGGCACAGCCACGGTCGGCGCCATCAGCAGGCCTTCGCCATGCACGAAATCGACGGCGGAGACCTGCGCATCCTTCAGGTAGGCCAGCGGCTCGTGGCCGTGCGCCTTCGCCCATTCGTCGCTGGCCAGCAGCACCGCGGCGGCGCCGTCGGTCAGCGGGGTGGAATTGGCGGCAGTCAGCGTGCCGCGGCCGGAGGTCTTGTCGAAGACCGGCTTCAGCGTCGCCAGCTTCTCCAGCGAGGTGTCCGGGCGCAGGATGTTGTCGCGTTCCAGCCCACGGAACGGGGCGATCAGGTCGTCGAAGAAACCACGCTCGTACGCAGCGGCCAGCTTCTTGTGCGAGGCGACCGCCAGCTCGTCCTGCGAGTCGCGCGAAATGCTCCACTCCTTCGCCATGTCCTCGCAGTGCTCGCCCATGCTCTTGCCGGTGCGCGGCTCGGCCACGCCGGGAAATTCGGGCTTCAGCTCGCCGAACCTGAAGCCACTGACCAGCGCCTTCAGCTTGTCCTGCGTGGTCTTAGCGCGATTGGCGGCCAGCAGGCGCGCGCGCAGCTTCTTGCCGTAGACGATCGGCACTTCGGAGGTGGTGTCGGAACCACCGCCGATGCCGGACTCGATCTGGCCCAGCGCGATCTTGTTGCCGATATGGATGATGGTGTCGAGGCTGGTGCCGCAGGCGCGCTGCAGGGTGATGCCCGGCGTCAGCGGCGACAGGCCGGACGACAGCGCGGCTTCGCGGCCCAGGTTCCAGTCGGACGAATGCTTGATCACCGCGCCCATCGCCACTTCGCCCAGCTGCTGCCCATGCAGGCCGAAGCGCTCGACCAGCGCGCCCAGCGTGCGCACCGACATGCCCAGGTTCCCCACATCCGCGTAGGCCGTGTTCTGGCGGCAGAACGGAATGCGGACGCCGCCGAGGATGGCGACGGGACGGGGAGCGGGCATGGGGACCTCGGTGCGGATGGCGATGGTGGGGTGGGTGAAGATGCGCCTGCGTACGGCAGGCATAATGGGGGAGTGTAATGCGCCCCTCCACCGCCTCCAACCGCTGACATGACTCGATCCCCAACCGGCCCCGTCGTCATGGGCGTGATGGCCCTGGAACTGGCCGCCGGCCACACGCCGCAGCGCGCGGCGCTGTCCGCGACCGAAGCGAGCGCTCTGGCGGAGAAGCTGGGGCGCGACCTCGCCACGCATGCGCCGCAGGTCCGTGACCTGGATCTCGTCCTGGCCGCGGCGCATTTCGACCCGGCAGAAGCGCTCCGGCCCGGCTGGTCGCTGCATCAGCGGCTGCGCGAGCTGCACCAGCGCGCGCCGGGACGTGGCGAAGGCGCACGCCTGATCGCGTTCGGCGCCGACGACACCGGTGACATCCCGATGCCGCTGCAAGCCGACGAGGGGTTGCGGGGCGGCCTGCTGCGCGTGGTGCCGTTCCTGCTCAGCGGCGATGACCACACGGTCGAGGCGGTCGGCGAACGGCTGGAGAGCGTGCTGCTGGAAACCGGCATGGCCCAGGCCGATACCGCATTGCTGGCGCAGACCGCGTTCGGCGCGCAGATCGAACACGCGCGCTACATGACCCTGCACGATCTCGCCGCGATGACGGCGATGCAGTACGACCACGGCGGCCTCGGCCCGTTGTGGCTGGTCATCGAGACGGCCCTGATGGCGCCGGCCGAGGAGTACTGGCTGGATGCACCGCCGGAGCCGCTGCTGCGCTACGCCGGCGGCGAGGTGCATATCGCCCTGTTCGAACCGGCCGCCTGGCGCGCGCGCTACGCCTCGCAGGACGTTAGCGACGAACGCCTGGAGCGCGCGTACCAGCATTTCCAGGCCCGCCAGCAGCAGATCGCCGCCGTGCTGGAAGCGCATGGTGTTCCGGTGACATTCGCGCATTGCCCGGGCAACACGGACGCACGGGAAACCCTGCAGTCGTAACGTGCGCTATGCGCACGCTCCGCGCTGCAAGTTACTGGGTGACCTTGATGATGCCGCACGCCACGCGTGCACCGGCGTTGCCGGCCGGCTGGCTGGCGTAGTCGTCCGGTGCGGCGTGCACGATCAGGGCACGGCCGGCGGCGTCGTTGACGGCACCACCGCCCAGCGTGACGCCTTCAATGTGTGCATCGACCTTCGCCACGCCATCCGCATTCGCGGTCAGGTTGTTCATGTCGCCGGCGTGGTGCGCGCCGCTGCCGGCCTTGCCGTGCGCGGCGTTGAACGGATTGAAGTGCGGACCGGCGCTGCTGGCGTCGGCGGCGCTGCAGTCGCCCTTCTCGTGGATGTGGAAGGCATGCGTGCCGTTGGCGGGCAGGCCACCGATTTCGCCCGTCAGGTGCAGGCCCTTGCCCATCGGCGTGAGGGTGACGCTGCCGCTGACCAGGCTGCCGGAGGCCGAGGCCAGCACGGCGACGGCCTGTTTGGCGGTGCTGGTGGTGGGGACGACGGTCGTCGTCGTCGACGAGGGCGAGGACGGAGACGGCGTGGTGCCGCAGGCGGCGAGCGCGAGGGCGGAAGCGGCGGCCAGCAAGGCGATGCGCATGGGAAGCTCCGGTTGCAGGGTGTGGCCGGCTACCGTAACGACCGATACCTTCATGTTCAATGAAAACGGAGGCGACCCGTCACCCGCGCTTGCGGCCGGGCCCCAGCTTGCGCGTCACCGTGTTGCGTCCCACGCCGAGCTTCGCCGCCGCTTCGGCGCGGCGACCGTGGGTCAGTTCCAGCGCCACTTCCAGCAGCGTCCGGTCGAGCCGCTCGCGTGCCTCGGCGTGCAGCGACTCCGCGCCTTCCAGCAGGCGACGGCGCGCCCATTCGCCGAGCGCGTGGTCCCACTCGCCGCGTCCGCCGGCGATCGGCGCATGCGACAGCGCGCCCTGCAGGTCGGTGGTGTTGATGACGTCGGCCGGCGCCAGGGCGGCGAGGCGCCAGCAGACATTTTCCAGTTCGCGCACGTTGCCGGGCCAGTCGTGGGCCTGCAGCAGGTCCAGCGAGGGATTGCTGAAACGCTTCGGCGCGATGTCCAGCTTGCGCGTGGCCATGGCGAGGAAATTCTCGGCCAGCTGCGGCACGTCGGCGCGGCGTTCGCGCAACGGCGGGAGCTGCAGCCGGACCACGTTGAGGCGGTGCAGCAGGTCGGCGCGGAAGCGGCCTTCGGCGACCAGGCCGTCGAGATCCTGGTGCGTGGCCGCGATCACGCGCACGTCGACGCGGATCAGTTCGCGCCCACCGACCCGGAAGAACTCGCCTTCCGCCAGTACGCGCAGCAGGCGCGTCTGCAGCGGCAGCGGCATGTCGCCGATCTCGTCGAGGAACAGCGTGCCGCCGTCGGCCTGTTCGAAGCGGCCGGTGTGGCGCTTCTGTGCGCCGGTGAACGCGCCGGCCTCGTGGCCGAACAGCTCGCTCTCCAGCAGCTCCGACGGGATCGCGGCGGTGTTCAGCGCCACGAACGGTTTGCGCGCGCGCGGCGACTCGTGGTGCAGCGCATGCGCGACCAGTTCCTTGCCGGTACCGGTCTCGCCGGTGATCAGCACCGACAACGGCGCCTGCGCCAACCGGCCGATGGCACGGAACAGCGCGCGCATGGCCGGCGTGTCGCCGATCAGTTGCGGGGTGGGCGCGGCGTCGCTGTCCTGCGTGGCATCCGCCGTCTCTTCCGCATCCGGCAGCGTGCGTGCCGCCAGCGCGACCGCGTCGTCGAGATCGAACGGTTTCGACAGGAATTCATGCGCGCCGCCGCGGAACGCACCCGCGGTGCTGGCGACGTCGGTGTAGGCCGACATCACGATGACGGGCAGCTGCGGGTGCGTGGCCTTCAGCTTGTCCAGCAGCACCAGGCCGTCGTCGCCCGGCATGCGGACATCGGTGAACAGCAGATCGGGCGCGCCGCGCGCACCCAGCGCGCTCAGCGCGGCGGCGGCGCTGTCGAAGCCGTCGACCGCATAGCCGGCGTCGCGCAGCGCGGTGGCGAGCACGAAGCGCACCGAGCGGTCGTCGTCGACCACCCAGATGCGGCGTGCGTCGGCGGCCGGGGTGGCGGCCAGGCGATCAATGGACATGACGTTCCTCGTCGGTGTCGTGCGGCGATTGCGGCAGCAGCAGGGTGAAGACCGTGTGGCCGGGGCGCGAGCGGTAGGTCAGCGACCCCTGGTGTTCGCGCGCCACCTGTTGCGACAACGCCAGGCCCAGGCCGCTGCCTTCGGCGCGACCGCTGACCAATGGCAGGAACAGGTGCTCGGCGAGCGCTTCGGGCACGCCGCGGCCGTCGTCGACGATCTCCACCCGCAGCGCCATCGCGTGCAGGTGGTCGTGGATGCGCGACCCGTGTTCGACGCGGGTGCGCAGGATGATGTTGGCCGCACCCGCCTGCAGGGCGTTGCGTACCAGGTTCCAGACCGCCTGGGTCAGGCGGTCGGCGTCGCCGGACAGTTCCGGCAGGCTGGGGTCGTAGTCGCGCTGCAGGCGCACCGACCACCCGCCCTCGTTCTCGGCCAGGCGCAGCACGCGCTCCAGCACGGTGTGGATGTTCAACGGCGCGTGCGGCCGTTGCGGCGAGGGCGACAGCAGTTGTTCCAGCAGGGTGTTGAGGCGGTTGATCTCGGATTCGATCAGTTCGATCAGCTCGCGCTCGTCGTCGTTGTCGTTGCGGTGCGCGGCCCGGCGGGCCAGCAACTGGGCGGCGCCCTTCAGGCCCGCCAGCGGATTGCGCAGTTCGTGCGCCAGCCCCTTCAATGCCGCGCTCAACGCATTCGGCAGCACCTGGGTGGGATCGAGCGCGGGAAACTCGTCGACCGGGTGCGCCTCCAGCAGCCAGCCGCCGCCCTCCAGCCGCGACAGCCAGCCTTCGGCGAAGCACGGCGACTCGCCCGGCATGCCCAGCGCCAGCCGGTGCAGGCGCAGGACGTCGCGGTCGGTGTTGTCAAGGAAGCGCGCCATGGCGTCGCCTTCGATCTCCAGGGCCGCCAGCGGTTGCCCGATCAGGCGGCGGGTACTGACGCCCAGCCAGCGGGCGAAGGCGGGGTTCACGCCGCGGATCAGGCCGGCGGCATCCGCCCAGGCCACCGGCGTGCTCAGCGCGTCGGTGGTGGGTTCGAAACGCATGGGGGACGGGGCCGGAGACGACATTGCACCAGTTTAGTGCAACGCCGCCTCCGGCATGCCATCAGGCCTCGTAGGCCGATTCGCCGTGCGCGGCGATGTCCAGGCCCTCGCGCTCGGCGTCCTCGGCCACGCGCAGGCCGAACACGACCTTGGCGATCAGGAACGCGACCACCGACACCACGCCGATCCAGACGATGGTCAGGCCCACGCCGGTCGCCTGCTTGATGACCTGCGCGACCATGTCGAAGTCCTCGGGACCCGGGCCACCCAGCTTCGGCGAGTTGAACACGCCGGTCAGGAGGGCGCCGACGATGCCGCCGACCGCATGCACGCCGAACACGTCGGCGGTGTCATCGACCTTCAGCAGGCGCTTCAGGCCGGTGACGCCCCACACGCAGACCACGCCGGCGATGAAGCCGATGGCGACGGCGCCGAACGGACCCACCAGGCCGGCGGCCGGGGTGATGCCGACCAGGCCAGCCACCGCACCCGAGGCGACACCCAGCGCGGACGACTTGCCCTTGAAGATCTTCTCGGTGAGCGCCCAGGCGATCACGGCGGCGGCGGTGGCGACCAGCGTGTTGATGAAGGCCAGTGCCGCGCCCGCGTTGGCTTCCAGGTTGGAGCCGGCGTTGAAGCCGAACCAGCCCACCCACAGCAACGAGGCGCCGACATACGTCAGGGTGACGTTGTGCGGCTTCAGCGCGGTCTGGCCGTAGCCCAGGCGCTTGCCGACGAAGTACGCGCCGATCAGGCCGGCCACACCCGCGTTGATGTGCACCACGGTGCCGCCGGCGAAGTCCAGCGCGCCCAGTTCGAACAGGTAGCCACCGGTGGCCCACACGATGTGCGCGATCGGCAGGTAGCCGAAGGTGAACCAGATCACCGAGAACAGGATGACCGCGGCGAACTTCATGCGCTCGGCGAACGCACCGACGATCAGCGCGCCGGTGATGCCGGCGAATGTCGACTGGAACGCGACGAACACGTACTCCGGCAGGCTGACGCCGTCGGTGAACGTGGCGGCCAGCGTTTCCGGCGTCACGCCCTTCAGGAACAGCTTGTCCAGGTTGCCGACCCACGCGCCTTCGCCCGAGAACGCCAGGCTGTAGCCGTAGACGATCCACAGCACCACCAGCAGCGAGAACACGGTGATGACCTGCACCAGCACGGACAGCACGTTCTTCGACCGCACCATGCCGCCGTAGAACAGCGCCAGGCCGGGCACCACCATCATCAGCACCAGCAGCGTGGATGTCAGCATCCACGCCACGTCGCCCTTGTCGACCGTCGGTTCGGCGGCGGCTTCCGTGGGCGCCGCTTCCGGCGCGGGCGCTTCGGTGACCGTCTCGGTGACAGTCTCGGCGACCACCTCGGCCGCAGGCGCGGCCTCTGCGGTCGCTTCAGCCGCCGGCGGCGGCGCGGGGTCCTGCGCGATGGCGGTCGCCGCCACGCCCAGGGTCATCAGGCCGAACGACGCGGCCAGGAAAAGCACGTGCGCACGGGTCTTCCACCCGGACAACAGTCGAGTCTTCATGTGGGGCTCCGAGTGTTAGAGCGCGTCCGCGCCGACTTCGCCGGTGCGGATGCGGATGACCTGGTCGATGGTGGTGACGAAGATCTTGCCGTCGCCGATCTTGCCGGTGCCGGCCGCCTGCTGGATGGCCTCGATGACGGCCTCCAGTCGCTCGTCGGTCACGACGGTTTCGATCTTGATCTTGGGCAGGAAGTCGACGACGTACTCGGCGCCGCGGTACAGCTCGGTGTGGCCCTTCTGCCGGCCGAAGCCTTTGACTTCGGTCACGGTGATGCCGGACACGCCCGCTTGCGACAAGGACTCTCGGACCTCGTCGAGCTTGAACGGCCGGATGATGGCGGTGATCAGTTTCATGCGCATACCCCGATGGTGGATGGAACCGGCCGACCGGAGCCGGCCGGCGGTTTCAGGTCACCGGTGCGCGCAACCCCCTGGCCGCGTGCACGTGATCGGTGCGGAGCGATGCATGAACCGCCTCCGTGCCTGCCGCGATCGACTGCGGCAGGAGCGGATGACGTGGGAGGGAGCTGCGGTTCATGGACCTCTCCTGTGTTTCCCCGGTTACAGCGTTGGTGCGATCTCCGTGAATCGAAGACGGGTGGTGCCCCGGTTCCCCAACCGGTCGAAGGCATCGCAAGGCGATGTCTTCAATAAAGTGCGGCGATGGCGACGGGTGGGAGGGGAGATCCGTCGCCATCGCCGCGAGAACTCAGTGCGCGCCCGCTGCGCCGTGGAGGACCGGCGTGCGGCCCTCCACGTGCATCGCGATGTGCGCGTACGCCGGCATCAGCTGGCGTAGTACAGCTGGTATTCCAGCGGGTGCGTGGCCGCGCGGAACTTGGTCACTTCCTGCATCTTCAGCGCGATGTACGCGTCGATGAAGTCGTCCGTCATCACGCCGCCGGCCTTGAGGAAGTCGCGATCCTTGTCCAGTGCGTCCAGCGCCTGGTCCAGGCTGGAGCAGACCTGCGGGATGTTCTTCTCTTCTTCCGGCGGCAGGTCGTACAGGTCCTTGTCGCTCGGCGCGCCCGGATCGATCTGGTTCTTGATGCCGTCCAGACCGGCCATCATCAGCGCGGTGAAGGTCAGGTAGCCGGACTGCAGCGGATCGGGGAAGCGCATCTCGATGCGGCGCGCCTTCGGATTGGCGACCCACGGAATGCGGCACGAAGCGGAACGGTTGCGCGCCGAGTAGGCCAGCATCACCGGCGCCTCGAAGCCCGGCACCAGGCGCTTGTAGCTGTTGGTGCCCGAGTTGGAGAAGGCGTTGATGGCGCGGGCGTGCTTGAAGATGCCGCCGATGTACCACAGCGCCAGCTGCGACAGGCCACCGTAGCCGTCGCCGGAGAAGAGGTTCTGGCCGCCCTTGGCCAGCGACTGGTGCACGTGCATGCCGCTGCCGTTGTCGCCGACGATCGGCTTGGGCATGAAGGTCACGGTCTTGCCGTTGCGGTGGGCGACGTTGCGCACCACGTACTTCATGCGCTGCAGCTCGTCGGCCTTCTTGACCAGCGTGTTGAACTTGGCGCCGATCTCGCACTGGCCGGCGGTGGCGACTTCGTGGTGGTGCACTTCGACCTCGATGCCGACCTGTTCCAGCGTCTTGCACATCTCGGCACGCAGGTCGTGCAGCGAGTCGGTCGGCGGCACCGGGAAGTAGCCGCCCTTGATGCCGGGACGGTAGCCGCTGTTGGCGCCGTCGTAGCTCTTGCCGCTGTTCCAGGCGCCTTCCTCGGAGTTGACCTTGAAGAAGGTGTTGCCCATCTCGTTGGCGAACTGCACCGAGTCGAAGATGAAGAACTCGGGTTCCGGGCCGAAGAACGCCAGGTCGGCGACGCCGCTGGCCTTCAGGTGGGCTTCGGCGCGCTTGGCGATGCCGCGCGGATCGCGCGTGTAGCCCTGCATGGTGGCCGGGTCGAGGATGTCGCAGACCAGCACCAGGGTCGGATCGGCGTAGAAGGGATCGAGGTAGGCGGTGCTGGGGTCGGGCAGCAGCACCATGTCGGACTCGTTGATGCCCTTCCAGCCCGAGATCGACGAGCCGTCGAACATCTTGCCGTCTTCGAACAGCGAGGCATCCACGATGCTGGCCGGGAACGTGACGTGCTGTTCGATACCGCGCATGTCGACGAAGCGCAGGTCGACGAACTCGACCTTGTTGTCCTTGATCAGCTTTTCAACGTTCTCCAGGGACATCTCGAAACCTCGGGTTGGATAAGAATGTCCGGATATAGAGCAATCGCCGTGCCAACCCCGAATAACGGGCAAGCCATTGATTTACATGGACTGGATTGACGCTGCCTTCACGGCGAATCCCTTTTTTGGTGCACTTGTCGGCCGCCATAACCCAAAACAGTGCGCGGCCGTTTCCCTTATTCTTTGCCACCCCTTCCCAGCGCCTGGCCACGATGACCGACCTGTTCGCCGCACTGCTGCTCGGCATCCTCGAAGGCCTGACCGAATTCCTGCCCGTCTCCAGCACCGGCCACCTGCTGATCGCGCAGCACTGGCTGGGCGAGCGCTCGGACTTCTTCAACATCGTCATCCAGGCCGGCGCGATCCTCGCGACGACCCTGGTGTTCCGGCGCCGGATCTGGGAACTGACGACCGGCTGCTGGCGCGACGCCGAGGCCCGCGACTATTCGATGAAGCTGGCCGCCGCCTTCCTGGTCACGGCGGCGGTCGGGCTCCCGGTCCGCCTGGCCGGCTGGGAACTGCCCGAGACCGTCACACCGATCGCCTGGGCGCTGATCATTGGCGGCGTCTGGATGCTGGTGGCCGAACACTTCGCCGAGAAGCGGGGCGACGTCGCCACGATCACCTGGAAGGTGGCGATCCTGGTGGGCCTGGCGCAGGTGGTGGCCGGCGTATTCCCCGGCACTTCGCGCTCGGCCGCGGCGATCTTCATGGCGATGCTGGCGGGTACCAGCCGGCGCTCGTCGGCGGCGGAGTTCGTCTTCCTGGTCGGCATTCCCACCATGTTCGCGGCCAGCGGCTACGCCTTCCTGGAACTGGTGAAGGACGACGCGCTGGGCAGCGAGAACTGGGGCGAGGTGGCGCTGGCCTTCGCCGCGGCCACGGCGACCGGCTTCGTGGTGGTGAAGTGGTTGCTGGGGTTCATCAAGTCGCATCGCTTCACCGGCTTCGCGATCTACCGCATCGTGCTCGGCGCGCTGCTGCTGTTGCTGATGCCGGTCGGCAGCTGAATCCACGGCGGCACTCGCCTTCACCCCGTTCCAACCCGCCACGCGTTTGCATAGGCCACCCTTGGAGGACACCGCCATGAAACGACTGCTGCTGCTCGCCCTGCCGCTGGCCCTGGCCGCCTGCACGAAACCCGCCGATCCTGCGACGGCCCCGGCCGACGCCACCCCCGCCGCGACGACGGCTCCCGCAGCGCAGGCCGCCGATGCCAGCCTGCTGCCGAAGTACCACTGGACGCTCAACGAGGCGACCGACGCCCAGGGCCAGCGCATCGCGACGCTGTTCGCTCGCGCCGATCAGCCGGTTCAACTCGATTTCCGCGACGGTCGCGTGGCTGTGTCCAACACCTGCAACCGCATGGGCGGCACGTATACCGTCACCGACGGCTCGCTGACGGCCGGACGCCTGGTCTCCACCCAGATGGCATGCACGGACAGTGCCGTGATGGCGCTGGACCAGGAAGTCGGCAAGCGCCTCGAAGGCACGTTGAAGATGGCCACCATGGCGGGCGAGACGCCCACGCTGGCGCTGACCACCGCCACCGGCGACGTGCTCGCCTTCACCGGCGAGCCCACCGCGGAAACCCGCTACGGCGGTGCCGGCGAGCGCGTCTTCCTGGAAGTCGCGGCCGAGACCAAACCCTGCAGCCACCCGCTGATCCCCGACAAGCAGTGCCTGCAGGTGCGTGAGGTGAAGTACGACGACAAGGGCCTGAAAGTCGGCACGCCCGGCGAGTTCGAGCACTTCTACGACAGCATCGAGGGCTACACGCACGAGCCCGGCGTACGCAACGTGCTGCGCGTCGACCGCTATACGGTGAAGAACCCGCCGGCGGATGGATCCTCGAATGCCTACGTGCTGGACATGGTCGTGGAGTCGGCCAACGAGAAGCCCTGAGGTCGACGCGCCAGCGCTGGTTGGCGCCGGCCTGCCATGATCCAGCCAGCCGCTGGCTCAGGCATGTATCGCGGGATTCAACGTGTAGGTCGCATGCACCGCTGCCTCGCCCAGCACGTGTCCCTGCATCGCGCGCTCGACATCGCCCGCGGTGAAGCGCTGTGGCAGATCGAGCGTGGCGACGTCCAACGCGAACAGGCGGAAGAAGTACCGGTGCGTGCGCAGGTCGTTGAACGGTGGATACGGGCCGTCGTAGCCGTAGTAGTCCCCGCCCATCTGCGCGTCGCCGGCGAACCAGCCGGTGTAGTCGTTCAGACCCTGTCGCGCACCGGCCGGTCCGGGAGGCTGCTGCTTGCCCTTGGCGGTGATGCCGTCGCTGCAGCTGCCGGCCGCGATCTCGCGCACGTCCGCCGCGATGTCGGCCATCGCCCAGTGGATGAAGTGCGCGCGCGGCTGTTCGACCGGAATCTGCACGTCATCGCGACCGACGGTCTCGGGGACCGTCGGCGCATCCGGGTCGATGCACAGCAGGGCGAAGGACTTCGTGCCTTCCGGGACGCCCTCCCACGCGAGGTGCGGGTTGCGGTTGCCGGCGAAGCCGTCCGGCTGGCCCATCGCGAACTCGGCCGGGATGGGTGCCATGTGCTTGAAACTGTCGCTCCACAAACGCATGCGTCACTCCTGCAGGAAGAGGGGAAATCAGGTTTCCGGATAGCCCAGGCGTACCGCGACCGGCGTCAGCGCAGCGAACGGGCCGGCCAGTGCCTGCGCGTAGTGGCGCCAGTGCCCTGATTCGAATCCCGAGCCGCCCGCCTGTGGCGGCGTGGGCAGCTGCGCGCCGCCGAGCGCCTCGCCAAGCGCTGCGGCCAGGCGACGCGAGTCGTGTTCGATGCCATCGATGCGGATTACCGTCGCCGGGTACGCCTGCTGTTCCAGCAGTACGGCCAAGTGCTCGAGCGCGGCCGCCAACCAGGCGCCCGCTACGTCGACAGACGGGATCGCCATCATCGACGGTGCACCCCAGGCCAACCACTCCAGCAGCATGTCACGGGGATCGCGCAGGACCACCAGCAGATGCCCCTGCGGCAGCTGCGGACGCAGCGCCTGCAGCAGTGTGTTGTCCCACCAGACCAGCCAGTCGATGACATTGCCTCCCGGCGCGCCGCGTGCCGGCAGCGACGCACGCCAATCCTGCACGAGCTGCGCAGGATCGACTTGGCCCGCGAGCAGGCGCTGCACGGTGGCAAAGGGCTGCAGCCCATCCTTCGGCGGGGTCGCGCCGAACCGGTCGGACAGCAGCGCGGCCCGTGCATTCACGAGCACGGCAACCATACGCTCGATGCCTGAGCCCGGGGCACCCCATAGGAACAGGGGCCGCCCATTCCCTGCGTCGCCGGACTCCGCCAGGGCAGGCCACGCCTGTTCGGCCGGACCCACAAGGGGTAGCGGCAGGCTCTGCGTCTGCAGGAGGGCGGCACGCTCGCCCCAGCTTGCGACGGCGTCCGCGGTCAACCCGGCGCGATCCTGCGCCATGCCCAGCCAGCCCAGCAGCAGGGCACGCGACTCTCCGCCCGACGCACGCACCAGAAGTGACTCCACATGGGCCACTGCCGCGCGCGGATCCTTCTCGATGAGCCGGTTCACCTTGCGCGTCTGCGCCAGGCTGTGACCGGGCATGGCGGCGATCAGCTGCTCGGTGACAACATCCGCTTCCTCGTGTTGACCGGCATGGTCCAATGCCGCCAGCAGCGCCTCGAGTGCGCGGAGCTCATCCGGCACCGTCTCCGCCCAGCGTCGGGAAACCTCTAGGGCCTCCACGCTGCCAACGTCTTCCAGCGCCAGCCGGGCAAGCCAGAGATCGGGGTTCTTCGGCGAGACCGCGAGGCAGGCCTCCAGCGCTTGAGCGCCTTCCGGCCGGCGGCCCTGGCGATGCCACAGCTCCAGCAAGGCGGACAGCAGCGCGCGATCCTGCACGCCGCCTGCCAGCGCCGACTGCAGTAATGGCGCCGCCTCCTCGAGCTGCCCCGCCTGCAAATGCAGTCGCCCGGCAAGACTGCGCGCACCCACGCTACTGACCGGCGCATCCGCCATCACTGGTGCGAGTACCTCAAGGGCTTCTTCCGGGCGTCCCTGACGGCCGACCAGGCTGGCAACCAGCAGGGTGATATCGGTCGCTGCAGGCAGTTTGTCCAGGATGTTGCGGAAGGTCTGTTCCGCAAAAGCGAGATGTCCACGCGCGAGATATACCGAACCGAGCGCATGCAATAGCTGGATGTCGTCCGGCGAACGCTGGATCGCACCGGCGAGGACCGTGAGTGCTGCCTCCCCATTGCCGTTATGGAACAGCACCATGGCGTCAACAAACGCCAGCCGAGGATGTTCGGGATCCACGCGCGCAGCCAGCCGGTTCAAACGCTCTGCTTCGGCGATCTCACCCCGACTCAATGCAAGTTGAGCCTGCACGACATACGCGGTGAACTGGTTGGGATCCAGCACCGTCGCCTGGCTCAGCGCCGCCTGGGCGTCCTCGTTGCGGCGACTGCCCACCAGCACGCCGGCGCGCGCCAGGTGCAGGTCGGCATTCTCCGGCGCCAGCGCGATGGCACGGTCGATGGTCGCCAGCGCAGCGTCGTGCTGACCGCCCTGCATCTGCGCGGTGGACAGCCAGCGCAGGGCCTGCGCATCGTCGGGGCGTTCGGCCACCAGGGCTTCGGCGGCGGTCAGGGCCTCGGCCACGGCGCCACGGCGCAGGGCGTCCAGAATCGGGTCGTACATTGCGGTTACCAGCGTTCGGTCAAACGCCGATTGTACCGGGGCTTCCCGGCTCAGGCGGCGCTGCCGGCCAGGCGCTCGGCCACCCAGCGCTCGGCGTAGCCATCGCCGGCGGCGTTCTCGATGAAGGCGCAGTGGCCGCCCCACGGCGCGATCTCCAGCGTGGCCTGCGCCGGCAGCGCCCAGTCGCGGAACGTGTCGAACGGGATCACCGGATCGTCCTCGGCCATCAGGATGTGCGTCGGCACGCTCAGGCCGGCCAGCCGCGTCCCGGAAATCGCATAGCCGTCGAAGTAGGCGTCCAGCGTGCCGAACGCCGTGTGCCGCTGCACCAGCCAGTCGGTCAGCGCGCGGATGTCGAGCGCCAGCACGGTGTCGTCGAAATCGTGGCGCTGCGGGAACAGGCTGCGCTTGCGCTCCAGCGAGCGGCGCCATTTGCGCGCGAAGTACCAGTCGTACAGCGGCAGCCCGTTCTCGATGCTGTCCATCGTCGTGGCCGGATCCAGCAACGGGCAGACCGCCGCCACGTGCGCCAGCGCCAGCCCGGCCTCCGGCGCGCGCAGCGCCAGCCGCAGCGCGAAGTTGCCGCCCAGCGAATAGCCCGCCACCCGCATCGGCACGTCGCCGGCGAACCGCCGCGACACATCCAGCGCGGCATGCACCACTTCGTCCAGCCGGTTGGAGTGGAACAGGTCCTCGTTGAGGTGGTGGGTGTCGCCATGGTCGCGGAAGTTCAGCCGGAACACGTCGAACCCGCGCGCCAGCAGCTGCGCTGCGGTCAGCCGCATGTAGTTGGAATCCGCACTGCCTTCCCAGCCGTGCAGCAGCAACACCAGGCCACGCGCCTCGCGTCCTGCCACCTGGCTGTGGAAGCCCTGCAGGCGGACCCCGTCGCCGCCGTCCACGATGTGCTCCAGCGTCACCGCACCGCTGGCCGCCAGTGCGCGCAGCGCACGCCGACGGCGCAGCGCGCTGGAACCCAGCACCGATTGCAGGTGCGGGTTGCGCAGCCAGCGCGGGGGACGGAAGTCGGCGGCAGTGATCATGGGGTCATCGCGGCAGGATCGGCACGAGGGTGGCACCGGCGGGCCGAGTATTCCCTCGAATACGTCGGAATGCCGTCACGACGGCCGCTCAGGCGTCGGCCATCGCCCGGACGATGCGCTCGCGCGACAGGTCGGCGATGCGCCGGCGGCCTTCCACGTCGGCCACGCGGATCGGCTCCAGGAAGCAGATGTCGGCCGTGCGTGCCGGTTCGCCCAGCAGGCGCACGAAGTTGGCGAAGAAGCTTTCCCTCGGCCCGAACGCCACCACCGGCTGCGCGCTGCCGCGCGCGCCATAGCGCAGCGCCACCGGCTGGACCGGCACGCCGGCTTCGACCGCGGCCAGGAAGATGCGCGCATGGAACGGCCCTACCGAGTGTCCATCGCGGGTACGGCCCTCGGGGAACACGCCGACCGGCCGGCCCTCGCGCAGGCGCTGCATCATCGCCTGCAGCACGCCGCCCAGCGATTCCTGGCTGCCGCGCTGGTGGAAGATGGTCTGTCCCTGCGCCGCCAGCCAGCCCACCACCGGCCAGCCACGGATCTCCTGCTTGGCCACGAAGCCCATCATGCGCTGGCTGTGCAGCGCCTCGATGTCGATCCAGCTGACGTGGTTGGCCACGAACATCGTCGGGCCCGGCAACGGCGTGCCGATCCGGCGCAGGCGGAACCCGAAGATCCGCATCAGCCCACCGGACCAATGCCGTACCGCCACGTCGCCGATGCTCTCCTCGCCCACGCGGATCCACACCAGCACCGGCGACAGGCACAGCAGGGTGATCGGCAGGAAGACCAGCAGGTGGATGAGCAGCAACGGCACGCGATACGCGTAACGGAATACCCGTGCCACGCCGCTGCCGCCAGCAACATGAACAGGGGGCGGCGTCATGCTGTCACGATAGCAGGAGTCAGGGGTGGAGGGGCAGGAGCGAGTGGAAAGAAGTGAGGAGTGAGGAGTGAGCAAAGGCAAAAGCGCTGGCTTCCCTCACCCCTCGCTCCTCTCCGCTACCCACTAGGTCCTGGGCACGACGGCCAGGGTCAGCCGCGACACGCAGACCAGCTTGCCGTCGTCGTTCTCGATGCGGATCTCCCACAGCTGGGTGCTGCGACCGACATGCAGCGCCCGTGCGGTGCCGGTGACCACGCCGCTGCGCATCGCGCGCACGTGGTTGGCGTTGATCTCCAGGCCCACGACCATCTCCTTCGTGGTGTCCACGCACAGGTTGCCGGCCACGCTGCCCAGCGTCTCGGCCAGCGCCACCGATGCGCCGCCATGCAGGATGCCGTAAGGCTGCGCCGTGCGCGCGTCCACCGGCATGGTGCCGCGCAGCCAGTCCTCGCCCGCCGCGGTCATGACGATGCCGAGGTTCGATACCAGCGTGTTGGCGGCATGGGCGTTGATGGCGGCGAGATCGACGGGAGCGCGGAAAGCCATGGCGTTTCTCTGGAGGAGTGAGCGGAGAGGAGTGAGGAGTGAGGGGAGGCAGGAGCGCGGGCGTTACTCACGCCTCACTCCTCTCCACTCACTCCTAGAGAATGGGCACCAGGCCCGCGCCGAAGGCGGTCAGCACGCGCGTGTACAGCCACTTGGCGCCGACATCGACTTCGGGGAAGTCGCCCACCGCCACGTAGCAGCGCTGGAAGGCCGGATCCTTCGGACCGACCGGCAGCGGGCAGTCCGGGCCGGGCTGGAACTCGTAGCTGGTCGCATAGCGCCAGGGCCAGATGTCGAAGATGGGCAATGCCTCGGACACCTTGCCCAGGCTGTAATCCAGCCCGGAAAACAGTGGTGGCTTGGCGCGCGGCGCGATCGTCCAGGCATTCTCCGGCGACATGTCGCGGCGGATGCTCCCGGCCAGCGCCTGCGCGAACGCGGTGTCGTTGATCACCACCGCCGCCTCGGTGTTGTAGTTCTCCGAGCGCGGGTCGAAGTTGTGCGTGCCGATCACCGCGATCTCGCCGTCGATCACCATCGACTTCGCATGCAGGCCCATGCGCACGCCCGCACGCTTCAGCGGCAGCGGCTCGGCCGCCGCGCCGCTGCTGAAGAACGACGGCCGCGACTCGGTACGCTGCAGGCGGCGCGTGGTTTCGCCCGCGCCGGCATCGGAGGCCGACCCGCTGGAGGGACCGATCGAACCGGACGGACCGCGCATGCCGCGGCTGCCGATGCCCTCCGGCGCGGCCACCGGCGGCCCTTCCGGCATCAGCGCGGCGTAGTCCACCGGCGCGTCTTCCGGGAACGGCTTGTACTCGTGGATCCGGAAGCCGAACTCGCGCAGGTAGCGGCGCTTGTACTTGAACGACATCGAATAGACGATCGGGTTGTCGGTCGCGGCCAGGCTGTTGGTCGACACGGTCACCTGCGGCGGCGGCTGGCGCTTGCGCATCTCGCGGAACATCGCCTGCGCCTGCTTCGACATCACCAGGTACGGCGTCTGCAACAGCACTTCCGACTGCGCGCCGCGGATCAGCGCTTCCAGCTCGGGCGCCGCGGGTGCGTCGTCGTCGCGGCGCTCGCGCCGGTGCTTCTGCGGCAGGTCGGCGATGTAGCGCACCGCCCCGACCTGGAACGCCGGTTCGACGAACAGCCTCTCCACCACCTGCGGATTGCTGGCCTGCGCACTCGCGGCCTGCACGCGCTCCGGGCGCAGGTAGCGCGGCACCGGCATCGCCGGCACGCCCTCCTTCAGCAGCGTGCGGCCGACATCGTTCAGCCGTTCGGCGGGCACGCTGCGGCGCGCGTCCCAGAACGCCTGGAAGTTGATGGCCATCGCCGCCGCTTCCGGTCCGGCCACCAGCACGTCGCGGTCGCGGAAGTTGTACTCCGCATCCCAGTCGAAATAGTCGTCCTGGTAATTGCGGCCGCCACTGATGCCGATGCGGTCGTCCACCAGCAGCAACTTGGTGTGCATGCGCTGGTTGAAGCGGCGGAAGCAGCACAGCACGCTGCCTGCGTAGTCCAGGTAGTTGAGCTTGGCCTTGCCGAAGCTGGGGTTGTAGATGCGGATGGCGAAGTTCTGGTGCGAACCGGACAGCGCGGCGAGGATCTCGAGGTCGGCGATCGCCGACAGCTGGTCGATCAGCACCCGCACCTTCACCCCGCGCCGCGCCGCGGCCAGCAGTTCGTCCAGCACCAGCCGCGCGCTGTCGTCCTTGTCGAAGATGTAGGTCTGCAGGTCGATGCGTTCGCGCGCGCTGCGGATGAGGTTCAGCCGCGCCAGCAAGGCGTCGGATCCCTTGTCCAGCATCACCGCGTAGTGGCGCGGCGACGCGGCGGTGGATTCCGCGCGCGCCTGCGCCGCCAGGTCGTACAGCGGCGACGCGACCGCGCAGGCATCGGCCTGCGTGCACTCGACCACCGTCGAGCGGGCGGCGGCGGCGATGCCGGCGGCGCGGTCGCGCTGGCGGTCGGACAGGCTGGCGCAGGCCGTGCCCAGCAGCGCAAGGCACAGCACCGCGCCCCGCGCGGCGAGTCGGGGGAAACGGCGGTTCACGGGGTTTTTCCGCTCCGGATGCGCGCGCGCAGCACGAACACCACGCGGTCGCTGACCGCCAGCATCCAGTCGTCCATGTCGTAGTCGCTGCGGCGCACCGCGCCGGTCGCCACCACGTCGCAGTCGACCGCGGCACGCGCGCAATCGGCGGGCGCCACCTGCAGGCTGCGTGGCCGGCTGATGCCCTTGATGCTCAGGTCGCCCTCCAGCGTGCCACCGTCGTAGAGCAGCATGGGGTCGTAGGGTTTGGAGGTGAAGGTGACCACCGGATAGCGGTCGGCATCGAAGAACTTCTCGCTGCGCGCCCAGTCGCCGTAACGCTCGTGGTCGATGATCTCCACGTCGCGCGTGTACATGCGCAGGCGCACCTGCTGGCGCCCGTCCGGCAGGTGCTCCACCGAGCCTTCGTAACGCCGGAACACGCCGTCCAGCACCTGTCCCCAGCGCGTGCGCAGTTCGAATCCCAGCCGCGTGTGCGCCGGGTCGAAATCGTTACGCCCCTGCTGTGCCCACGCGGGCACGGCGCACACCAGGGCCAGGCACAGCACGGCCAGCCAGACGGCCAGCGGCAGATCGGACTTCATGGCCACCAGAAGGCGGAGAGCTGCGCCACACCCGGTTCGATCGCTGCATCCACCGGCAGCGTCAGCACCACCACGCCGCCGGGCGGCATGCCGCGGTACTCGCTGGTCACGCCGGAATACATCAGCGCGGCCAACTGCTCGAAGCCCGGGTTGTGGCCCACCATCAGCAGGCGCTCGGCCTCGCGGTGCTGGTCGGCCAGGTCGGCCAGCGTGCCGGGCGTGGCTTCGTAGATGCGCTCTTCCAGCCGCTGCTCCACGTAGCCGATCGCCGCCAGCACCGACTCCAGCGTCTCGCGCGCGCGACGCGCCGGCGAACACAGCACGCGGTCCGGCACCAGGCCCTGCTCCTTCAGCCAGCGCGCCACGGCCTCGGCCTCGGCCAGGCCCTGCGGCGACAGGGGACGGTCCAGGTCGGACTGGCCGGTGGTCGCCGGTTCGGCATGCGCATGGCGCAGCAGGATCAGTTCACGCATGGGGTACTTTCTCCTAGGCCCTAGGCCTTCTTGATCCATTTCAACAACGGTTCCCAGTCGGCCTGGTGCTCGCGCACCTGGGCCGAGCGGTAATCGAACAGGCTGCGGCCCAGGCCGGCCATGACCACGTAGGCCTGGGTATCGCGCAACTGGGTGATGACCGGGTACGGCCAGGTCTTCAGCATCTCCACCGCCTGCTGCGAGGCGTTGGTCCATGGCTTGCTGCGGTTGACCACCAGCCCGACCGGCAGCTTGCGCTTGTGCACACGCGGCACCTTGGCCATGGTGTTCAGGAAGCCGACCGTCGCCTCGATGTCCAGCGCCGACGGCAGCACCGGCACCACCACGGCGTCGGCCTGTTCCAGGAAGCTGTCCAGGTCGTCGGCCATCGCGCCGGCCGGCGCGTCGATCACCACCCGCTCGGCGTCTTCCGGCAGCCAGGCCTTCCAGGCGCGCTTGCCGCTGGCGTCGATCGGCAACACCGCGGTGTCCAGTTCCGCCCGGCGCTCGGCCCAGCGGGTGGAGGAATGCTGGGGGTCCACGTCCACCAGCACGGTACGTTTGCCATCCAGTGCGAAGTACGCCGCCAGATTGGTCGCCAGGGTCGTCTTGCCCGCGCCGCCCTTGGAGCTGGCGACCAGAATCGTCTTCATGCGCGCACCTCGTTGCTGGAGAACCCGGAGGGTACACCGGGGGCGGTGAAGCGGAAACCGGGAATCGGGAATGGGGAATAGGGAATGAATTGTCCGGGGGCCGGTGGCTGCGTGGACCTGCGGACTCGGTTGCCCGATGGGCATCGTTCGTTCCGGCACGTGCCCGCTCCCGCCGAGGCCACGATCCCCGTTTCCCCATTCCCCATTCCCGCCCCTGCTATCTTTCCCGTCCCCACGGACCGGACGCCCCATGAACGAGCTGCAGGACCTCACCGCGCTGATCCGCGCCAATACTCCGCTGATCGTCATCGAGACCCAGGACGAGGGCCGCGTGGTGGAGCTGTTCCGGCAGGCGCTGGGCCAGGTGTGGCGGGCGCTGTTCCGCTGGAGCATCACCGAGGGCCTGCGCCGGCTCGACATGGACCGCGAGGACGACGCCGTCGGCCCGCCCGACGCCAGCGCCGCCCTGCAGGCCATCAAGCAGGCCGAGCAGCGTGGCATCTACCTGCTGCTCGATTTCCACCCCTACCTGGGCTACGCGAGCAGCCAGCGGCAGCTGCGCGACATCATGCAGCGCCGCCACAGCCTGCCGCACGTGGTGGTGCTGGTCGGCGCGAAGATCGAACTGCCGGTCGAACTCGAAGCCCTGGCCGTGCGCTTCAACCCGCGCCTGCCCGACGCCCACGCGCTACTGAAGATGGTGCGCGAGGAAGCCGAACACTACGCGCGCGAACACGGCGGCCGCCGCGTGGAAGCCGATGGCGAGGCGGTCAAGCAGATCGTGCGCAACCTGCAGGGCCTGAGCCTGGTCGACGCGCGCCGGATCGCGCGCCAGCTGATCTTCGCCGACGGTGCGCTGACCGCCAGCGACCTGCCCGCGCTGAACAAGCTGAAGTTCGAGCTGCTCAACCGCAGCGGCCACCTGCATTACGAATACGACACGGCGAAGTTCGCCGACGTCGCCGGCGCCAGCCGCCTGAAGCGCTGGATCGAGCAGCGCCGCGCGGTGTTCGTCTCCGGCAACCCGCCGCCCGGCCTGGACCTGCCCAAGGGCGTGCTGCTGCTCGGCGTGCAGGGTTGCGGCAAGTCGATGCTGGCCAAGGCCACCGCCGCCGGCTTCGGCGTGCCGCTGCTGCGGCTGGATTTCGGCACGCTGTACGACAAGTACCACGGCGAGACCGAGAAGAACCTGCGCGCCGCGCTCGCGTCGGCCGAACAGCTGGCGCCGTGCGTGCTGTGGATCGACGAGATCGAGAAAGGGCTCGCCAGCGGCGGCGACGAGGATGGCGGCGTCTCGCGCCGCGTGCTCGGCTACCTGCTCACGTGGATGGCCGAGCGCAAGGCCGGCGCTGGCAGCGGACAGGTGTTCCTGGTCGCCACGGCGAACCAGGTGCAGGACCTGCCGCCGGAGCTGCTGCGCAAGGGACGCTTCGACGAGATCTTCTTCGTCGACCTGCCCTCGCCCGACGCCCGCGTCGAGGTGCTGCGCGTGCACCTGGCGCGCCGCGCGCTGGACCCGGAAGGCTTCAACCTGCCCGCACTCGCCGCCGCCGCGAACGGCTTCTCCGGCGCGGAGCTGGAACAGGCCATCGTCTCCGCGATGTACGCCGCGCATGCCGAGCAGAAACCGCTCGACACCGACCTGGTCATGCACGAGATCCGCAGCACCCGCCCGCTGTCCGTGCTGATGGCCGAGCAGGTGCAGGCGCTGCGCGAGTGGGCGCGGGAGCGCACCGTTCCCGCCGATTGACTGCGTGCTTCTTGTAGGAGCGACGTGAGTCGCGACCGCACGCCACCGTCGCGTCACCCCCTGTCTTCCCTCCGTTCCCACCCGCTCAGGCACGACGGATATCTGCGGCAAGCAGACGGGAGGGATCTACCTTCGAAAAACCGCCGTCGTGGGAGCGACGTAAGTCGCGAGCTCTTTGAGCGTGCTGGTCAGCCAGATTGACACGCGCAGGATCGCGTATTCGCCCGGAGACGGCGTCGTGGCGTCCTTGGCTTCAACTCGATCATGCGACGTGCGATGGGCGGACCGGCTTCGCCGTTGAAGGCCGCGTGCGGCTCGACCCATCCTGCGCACTACGCACTTCACCGATCACATACGGCTACCGGCGCATGCTGGCGCTCCCACGGAGACGCCGCCATGCCCCGCAAGCGCAGCCCCGCCCGCGTCCTGGGCACGCAATTGATCGATCTGGGTGCGGCTACGCCGTCCGTCATGTCGCAACGCCTGCTGCGGATGGCGACGGCCGGCGCCCCGCCTTCCGCCCGCGACCGCCGCGAATTCACCCGGATGTCCGACGAGAAGGTGTCCGCAGCCTGGGAATCGTGGGGCGCGATGGCCGGCTACGCGATGACGCTCAACACCGCCGCCACGCAGGCCGCGCTGGCGTTCTGGATGCCGTGGGCCTTCGCCGCGAAGCCCCTGCCGTCGGCCGGGGATGCGCTGATCACCCTGGCGACGGCCGGCGTGCGGCCCTACCGTCGCATCGCCGTCGCCAACGACCGCCGCCTGCGTCGGCGCACGCCGGGCAGGTGATCCTACGAAGGCGGCCATCCATCACTGCGCCACGTTTCACCACGCCGACACGATGCCCTCTGCGACCGCGCGCCAAGCCGCCGTCCTGCTGCCGACGATGTCCATCGTGTGCGCGGCCATGAACACGCCGATGATCGGCAGGTACGGCCCCTTCAGCACCGGCTGGCGATAGCGGAACTTCGCCAGCAGCATGAAGACGATCAGCGTGACGTAGAGGAAGACGATCACCAGCAGGATGCCCTGCATGCCGCCCACCACGTACAGGCCCAGGCGTGCCAGCCCGGGCGTCGCGGTGACCAGCGCGGCGGCCACCACGCATGCGACATGCTGGTGCACGTGGCGGCGGCGCCATAGCGCCAGTGCGTAGAACACCAGCAGCAACACCAGCCCGTTGACCGGCTGCGCCAGCATCGACAGCGCCGCGTTCCGCGACATCTGCGTGAGCCCGTTCTCGAACGCGTGCTTCATCACCGGCACGGCGGTGACCGCGAACAACACGATGAGGAACAGCGAGCACCAGCCCAGCCGGCGATGCAGGTCGACCCGCCCGGCCCGGATCAGGAACGGCTGCACGCCCAGCAGCACGAACCACGCCAGCGCCACCAGCACATGCAGATGGACCATCACCGCCACGTCCATGCTGCCGGCGCGACTGAAATACCCGAAGAACGGTGTACCCGGTACGGGTGGCGTGAAGCCGGCGACGACGAGTGCCAGCAATGCCAGGAAGAAGAACCCGACGTTCCGGTAAGGACGCCCCGCCTGCGCGGCCACGCGCCGCACCTCCCCCATGCTCGCTTCCATTACCCGCCTCCGCTGGCATGCCTTGCTGTGGGTACACGCGAAAGCCGGAGGAATCCCGCAATGGCGAGTCGGGCGATTACCCCGCGAGGTCGAGGTCTCGGCCACATCCCCGCCGCTGTCAGTCCCGTCCGGTCCACCAGCGCGCGCCACGGATGAAAGCGTACTGCACCGCCATCGGCAGCAGGCCGAACACCACCATGCAGAACACGACCGCGACCACGACGAACAGGACGGCATCGACCGCCAGCAGCGACAACGGTCTTGCGTGGCCGCCCATCGCGACCCGGCCGGAACCCAGTACGAAGGCGAGCAGCAGCGGTGCCACCCCGATGACCGCGCCGACCACACCCGTCCCGATCAGCGTCTGCCTCAGCTGCCGACGCTGCCATATCCTGCGTTCGTCCTGCTGCTCCATGCGCTCAGGCCACAGCCATGGCGTAACCCATGCGGGCCAGCGGCGAGAACAGCGGATCACGCAACGCATGGGACATGGACTGCACTCCTTCGGGTCACGCACCGTGCACGTCAGGGCCCGGCCGATGCCCGTTACTGCGTCAGACGCTGCTCGAGCGTGCCCGTGTGCAACTCGAACAGATGGTTGTCGAAGTCGTGGACATACAGTTCGCAGGATGGGTGGAACCGAGGGCGGCTTTCAACGGCGAAGCCGGTCTACCCATCGGTACTCCACCGTGAAACCAGGTCGTACGCAGCTGCGGATCGAGCATCTGCGACCGTGGGCAGAGTACGCGGCGTCTCGCGTCAAATGCGATGGGTATCGCCTTGTGGTTCCATCCATCCCAAGGGTAATCTTCCGCCGCTTCACACGCGGCGATAATGCATCGCGACCGCGCCGCAACGCAGCGGCGTCGCAGAAACGAGTTCAAGCCGTCGCGCGTGCGGCAATCCACCCTGGTAAAGCGTCGGACCATGGCCAGCGATCCGGGGATGGACGAGGAAGCGGTATTCGTCGATCAGATCCAACCGATCCAGTTCGTTCGCCAGCAGGCCGCTGCCCAGCAGCACGCCGTCCGGGGTCGCGTCCTTGAGCGCCTGCACGCCGCTGCGCAGGTCGCCGGTGATGCGATGGCTGTTGGTCCACGGGAAGTCCGCGCGCGTCGACGACACCACGTACTTCGGCTTGGCCTCCAGCTTCTCCGCCCATTCGCGCAAGGCCGGTGGCGCGTCCACCTCGCCACGGGCGACCGCCGGCCAGTAGCTCTCCATCATTTCGTAGGTGACGCGGCCCCACAGCATCGCGCCGTGGTCGTCCATCAGGCGAGTGAAGAAGGCATGCGTCTCGTCGTCGACGATGCCTTCCTCGTGATCGACGCAGCCGTCGAGGGTGAGGTTGAGGCTGAAGGTCAGGAGGCCCATGCGTGTCTCCGGGTCGGTGGGAGCAACGGACTGTCGATCGATCGCGTGCCGTCACCGCCGGGCGTCATGGCGCCTGCGCGCTTCGCTGACGGGCTGACACGAGCTGCGGCTTCAGTTCGCGCCAAGGGTAGCGACGTTCCTCCGGCCACGGAAGACGGAACACGGGGGCGCGCTTGCGCGCAAGGATCGACATGATGAGCCAGTCCTGGTCGAACCCGTCCCAGACGCCGGCGGTCGACCACAGGTTCAGGTGGACCACCGGATGCACTTCGTCGAACAGGATGCGCCGCAGCCCGGGGATCGCGAAGGGCGAACGTGCACAGATTCCTGCAACGCGCGCCCAGTCCGGCTTGGTATCGAGGTAGAGCTCACTGAGCGCGATCCATATCGGCCGGCGGATCTCGAGTTCCTCCACCGAGAGCCTCACGCGTCACCCCGACGCGGTTTGAGGGCATCGGACTGCCTCTTCTCGCAGAGACATACGCCAAGAACTCCAGCACGCCCGTATTGTCCGAGGGCGGCCGGCCTCATCGAAGCATCCACGCGTGGCTCGTCAGTCCTCATCTCCGCTTGCGGGCAACCAGAGACCATCCCCGTGAGCCGGCGAGGCAGAAGGCGAGGAGGAGAAGCAACCGGATCACAGCCCCTCCCACGATGTACCGAAGAGCCAGAGATGGGAAGCGCAGACCAATGGATTGCCTGCGTCGGCCGTGGGCGCATCACAGGACGGGACCATGCGGGCGTGATGCCACCAGACCAGCGCGCAGAAAAACGCAGACAGGACGACAAGCAACGCGGACAGGCGAAGCGCATTCTTTGCGACCGACTTGAGGCGGATCAGTCCTTCCATCGTGCGTCCTCCCTCAAAAGCAGAGCTGCTCCTCGCAAGGCGTCCGGTCGTTGTCCCCATCCATCATGACGCCCGGGCAGTGGTCGAGGAAGTAGACGGCCTCGGCGCAGGATCGCATCTGTGAGCAGTGTTTGCGCTGGTCGCATCGGAATGCCGGCTCCCGCCCGGTCGCGGCGTCGGAGGCGAGGTCGCGGCGGGCCTTCGCCGCCGGATTCATCTCCCAGTACAGCGAGCCGACGACGCGATAGGCGGCAATCCCGAGTACCAGCACGATGACGAGCGGTACCAGGAAGACGAAGACGGACCTAGCGGATTCCGCTTCAGGTGGGACGCGATGGTACTTGCGCGGCGCGCGGCCCGGGATGCCCACGCCCACCGCTCGCTGCTTGCCGTCCTTGATGACCGTCGTGAAGGAAACGAACATGCCGACCTCGGGGCGAACGCCCTTCGGGAATTCGGAAATGTGGACGAAGATCTCTTCGCCCGTGCCGGCGACCTCGATGAACCCGAAGCCCCGTTCGTCGTTCCACTTCTTCAACATTCCACGGTCGTGCATGTCGCGCTCCGGGATGGGTTGAACTGCAGGTGGCTCCGCCCATCCTGCGCGCTGCGTGACGCTCCGCTCGACACGGGTGCAACGCTTCCCGACTACTTGGCTGGCGGTGGTGGTGCTTCTGCCAGCGTACCCGTGCTGTAGTGGCCGCCTGCGGCTGCGCAGTCGACATTTCGCGCGGGCTCCCACTTGATGGCGGTGCCGGTGACGACAGGGCGCACGAACCGCCATGGCCAGAAGCCGAATCGCTGGGAACCGTTGTAGTGGATGACGGCATCGGCACCCGCTGCCTTCGCATCGGCGATGACCATGGGAAGGATGTCGTTGACGCTGCCGTAGCTGCCCTTCCCGTACTTCAGTTTCCTGAGCGTGGTGTAGGTGTGGTCGGCGGGCGGCATCCCGGTGAACAGACAGATGCCGGCGCCCTGCGCCTGTTGCGAAGAAGCCGGATCCTTCGTCTGGGTCTGGGCACCGCAGTATTGCGAAACGCAGGCGAGCGCGACGCCCACCATCAATTTTCCGAACATGGATTCCCCTTTCCTGTTGACCATGGTGTGCTGCTGAAACGGCACGCGAAACGTCGGCACTCCCCCGACGACGGATCAGCCGCGCAGCGATGTGCCGCCGGCCGGAGATGATTTTCGGATCCCGTGGACGACGCTGGCAAGCGCCTGCGCCTCATCCGATCCTGTGTACCGACAGCGATGCGTCAGCGTGCTGCACCTGCGGCCAACAGCGCACGGTACTCCGGATTCGCCGGCCACCAGTCGGCAGGCGGCTCGCCTGCGATGCCGTTGGCCTGCAACTGCCTGCGCATGGCGGCGAGCTCGCCGTCGCGCAGGAATACGTCCGCGTAGTCCTCCGGCATGCGCTGCTCGCCGGGCAGTCGCTGGAAGAGCTGCATGGCGTTCTCGTACACCCAGGCGAAGCGGCGCAGGCGCTCGCGTGCCGCCGTGCGCTCGGCATCGGTATCGGCCCATTGCACCAGCGGCGGCAGCGCGATGAAGGACGTGATCAGGATGGACGTATCGGCGGCCATCAGCGTGTAGATACGCTTGCAGGCGGTTCGTGCATCGGCAGGCAGCTCGCCGACCTGCGCGCGGCATCGCTGCGAGATGGGCGCCAGGCTCGGCATGGCGATGGCCGCCGTCATGGCGATCACCGCGATGTCCGCCATGTCCTTCGGCGTGGCAGGCCGGCCCAGCCTGACATCTTCGCCGAGGGCGGTCGCCAGCGCCGGCTCCAGCGCGGGTGCCGGGACCTGCCGCAGCGTCGTGGCCAGCAGCAGGCCGACGTCGTCGAAGTGCCCGCGGTAGTGAGTCGCGTTGGCGGCTGCCTGCCAATACCGCTCGGCGTCGTTCGCGTCCTTGCGTTCGATGGCCTCGTAGTAGGCGGCGAGCAGGACTTCCGCATTGGCGGGATCGGCGGCCATCAGGCGTTGCAGCAACCGACCGCGGTCGCAGCGGGCCTCGTTCTTCGGGCAGGCATTCAACAGCGCCCAGTCCACCACGGGATCATCGCCGGTGGATGCGGCGTAGGCGGCCTCGATCCATGTCCGGGACTGGGCCCAGGCGCGTGCCTGGATCTCCGCATCGTCGCCACTTCGTGGCCACAGCCAGCCGGCGACCAGCAGGTCACGCGGCGTGCCGCGTGCAGCGACGGCGCGCAGATGCGCTTCGACATTCGCGCGCCAGGTGGCGTGCCAGGCGTCGTTGGCAACTGCCAGCTGCGGATCGGATTCGACCCGGCCCGGCACGTCCGGAGGTGGACCCTCCTGTGCGAACGACGGCGATGCCGACAGCACCGACGCCATCACCACCAGCCACGTACCGATCTGCATTGCCGTGCGCATTGCCCACTCCTGTCGGGAACGGCGGCCACGTTCGCACGAACGATGCATCCTGCGCCAGCGGCCTCTGCCTCTGGCATTCCCGCGAAGGCGCGAAGCGCGTCCCGACGGCCGAATGGCCGGTGACCCGGTGTCCTCGTTTGCCAGCCATGAAGTCGCTGGTTCCCCGCCTGCGCGGGCATGACGGTCGTTTTTCAGGCCGTCGCTAGAGCACCAGCAGTCCCACCACCCACGCCCACATCGGCAGCGTCACCAGCGACAGCAGGATGCCGTAGCCGACCAGCGCGGCGGCCAGGCGCGGGGCGAGCTGGTGCGAGATCGCCAGTGCGGCGGCGGTGATCATCGTCGGCATGGCCGACTCCAGCACGTTGGCCTGCAGCATCTCGCCGCGCATGCCGAACGCGAGCGACAGCGGCACGGCGAGCGCCGGCATCACCAGCAGGCGCAGCAGCAGGCCGACGGCGAGCGGCTTCAGTTCGTCGCGCGGAAGTTTCAGCTGCAGGGTCAGGCCTACCGCCAGCATCACCAGCGGCAGCATGGCGTCGGCCAGTTTCTGCAGGGCGGACGCGATCCACGCCGGCGGCTGTTCCGGCATCAGCGTCAGGCCGAACAGCAGCGCCCACACCGGCGGGAACTTCGCGATGCGCAGGACGACTTCGCGCGCGGTCGGCGGTGCGTCGCCACCGTAGCGCGCCAACACGTACAACCCGAACGTCGACAACAGGATGAAGGTACCGAACTGGTCGTACACCACCGCGTACGGCAATGCGTGTTCGCCCAGTAGCGCACGCACCATCGGGTACCCGATGAAGCTGCTGTTGCACAGTGCCACGCACAGCAGCAGCACGGCGTGCTCGTCGCGGCGGAACTTCAGCACGCGCGTCGCCAGCGCCACCAGCGCGACGGTGGCCACGGTCAGCAGCCAGGGCGTGACCACCACGCCCATCAGCGAGGGATCCAGCTGCAGGCGCGGTACGTAGGTCAGCATCGCCGCCGGCAGGCAGACGTACAGCACCACGCGGTTGATCACGTCGCCCGCGTTGTCGGGGAACGCGCGCAGGCGGGCGAACGCCATGCCGAGCGCCAGCATGGCCAGGATCAGGGCGAAGGCATCGAATGCCATGTGCGGCGGGAGACGACGTGGGGAGCGCAGGATCGCACAGTGGCGAGGGACGCGCTGCGGGACCTTGGTCGCACCGCGATCAACACCGCTTCCCGTCACCCCGGCGCAGGCCGGAATGACGGGCTCATGCACGCAGGGCTTATCATGGCCGCATGACGAACCCCACCTTCCCCTCGGCCTCCGGCCCGATCACCCTCGACGGTCCTGACGGCGCACTCGAAGCCCATGTCGACTGGCCGGAAGACGGCGAGCCGGTGAAGGCCATCACCGCGATCGTCTGCCATCCGCTGCCCACCGAAGGCGGCACGATGCACAACAAGGTCGTGGTGATGGCCGCGCGCAGCCTGCGCGAGCTCGGCGCGGTGACGGTGCGCTTCAACTTCCGCGGCACCGGCGCATCGGATGGCCTGTTCGACCACGGCGACGGCGAGACCGACGACCTGCGCGCGGTGGTGCAGTGGGTCCGCGAACAGCGCCCCGGCACGCAACTGTGGCTGGCCGGCTTCAGCTTCGGCGCGTACGTGTCGCTGCGCGCCAGCGCCGACCTGCAGCCGGACGCGCTGGTCTCGATCGCGCCGCCAGCCGGCCGCTGGGACTTCGCCGCGATCACGCCGCCGACCTGCCCGTGGCTGGTGATCCAGGGCGAGCAGGACGAGATCGTCGAGCCGCAGGCGGTGTACGACTGGATCGATACGTTGAAGCAGCCGCCGGAACTGATCCGCATGCCGGAAACCAGCCACTTCTTCCACCGCAAGCTGATGGACCTGCGCGGCGCCATCAAGCACGCGATGAAAGGCTACGTGCCGGCGTGATGGCGGACGACGCACGCACCACGGCGCCCACGCCGTCGCAGATGTACGCGCGCGGCGCGGCGCAGGGGCAATGGCAGGACGACCCGGCGCAGCATCCCGCGCTGGCGCAGCTGGACCGCATCCACACCGCACTGCTGGCGGAACCGGCATCGCCGGGCATGTTCGGCCGGCTGTTCGGCAAGGTACCGGAGACCGTGCAGGGCCTGTACTACTGGGGTGAGGTCGGGCGCGGCAAGACGTTCCTGGTGGACCTGTTCTACGACACCCTGCCGCTGCCGACGTATTCGGTGTCGCAGAACAAGGCGCACGGCGAGGGCGGCGGCAAGTACCGCACGCACTTCCACCGCTTCATGCGCGGCGTGCACGAACGGTTGCGCGAACACGCGGGCGAAAGCGATCCGCTGGCCAAGATCGTGCGCGAGGCACGCGGCAAGCTGCGCGTGCTGGTGCTGGACGAGTTCTTCGTCACCGACATCGGCGATGCGATGCTGCTTGCGCGGCTGCTGGAGCGCATGTTCGCCGAAGGCATCACGCTGGTGACCACGTCAAACACAGCGCCGGAGAACCTGTACAAGGACGGCCTGCAGCGCGCGGGCTTCCTGCCGGCCATCGACCTGCTGCAACAGCACTGCGTCGTGCTGCGTTCGGACGGACAGGAAGACTATCGCCTTCGTGCGCTGACGCGTTCGCCGGTGTACCGCACGCCGCTGGATGGCGAATCCGATGCGTGGCTGGCGTCGCGCTGGCGCGAGCTGACCGGTGGCGAGGACGCGCATGCGGGCAACATCGAGATCGACAGCCGCAAGATCCCGGTGCGCGGTCGCGGCAAGAGCATCGCGTGGTTCGATTTCCCCGCGCTGTGCGAGGGCCCGCGAGGTACGACGGACTACATCGAGGTCGCGCACGAATTCAACACGGTGTTGCTGGGCGGCATTCCCACATTCGACCGCATGAACGAGGACGCGGCGCGCCGCTTCGTCAACCTGATCGACGAGCTGTACGACCGCCACGTCAACCTGGTCTGCACATCCGCCGCCACGCCGACCGCGCTGTACACCGGCACGCGACTGCAGGGCGCGTTCGAACGCACGGCCTCGCGCCTGATCGAGATGCAGAGCGCCGAGTACCTGGCCACGCCGCACAAGGCCTGAGCAATGGAGCGCGTGCCCGCCGCGATCGCCGACGCACTGCAGCGGACGATCGAAGGCGGTGGCCGGATCTGCGTGCTGACCGGCGCCGGCATGTCGGCCGAGAGCGGCATTCCCACCTTCCGCGGCACGCACGACAGCCTGTGGTCGCGCTTCGATCCGATGCAGCTGGCGAGGGCCGAGGCATGGTGTGCGGATCCTGCGCTGGTGTGGGGCTGGTACCGCTGGCGGATGCAGCTCGTCCGCGATGCGCAACCGAATGCGGGGCACCAGGCACTGGCGGATCTCGCACGCCGCGTGCCGCTGGCGCTGGTCACCCAGAACGTGGACGACCTGCACGAACGCGCCGGCAGCACCGTCGACGCACATGTGCACGGCAGCCTGTTCGCCCTGCGCTGCTTCGCCTGCGGGCGGACGCACCATGGTCCGCTCGACGACTACGTGGATGGGCAGCAGAAGGTCGCGCCGCTGCGCTGCACGGCCTGCGGGGACGCGATTCGTCCGGGTGTGGTGTGGTTCGGTGAATCGCTGCCGGACGAGGCATGGAATACCGCAGTAGACGCGGCCACGCGCTGCGCGTTGATGCTGGTGGTCGGCACCTCGGGACTGGTGTATCCCGCCGCCGGCCTACCCGCGCTGGCGCGTCGCCATGGCGCGACCGTGGTCGAGATCAATCCGGAACCGACCGCGCTGTCGGCGGAGGCCGATCATGTGTGGCGTTCGACGGCGGCACAGGCACTGCCGCAGCTGTTGGCCGTCTGACGCGTCCAATCGAAAGCTTCACGCACCGCTCGCCAGACTCGCAACGACTGCCGCGGAGGAGACCGCCATGAAACCCATCGTCCGTGTTCCGCTGTTCGCCGCGCTCGCGGCCGCGCTGCTCGCAGGCTGCGAACGCGCGCCAAAGCAGGAAGACGTCGAAGCCGCCGCGCAGGCCGCGGCCGAGGTCGCCGATCCCGCGCCACCCGTCACCGGGCGGGAAGCGCCGCAGTTCCAGTTCTCGGACGACGACATCGGTATCGCGCTGGTGCCGGCGCCTGGCTTTACGCTGAGACACGACTTCACCCGCGACTACCTGTCGGGCGGGGAGTGGAAGACGTTCGCCGCACCGGATGTGCGCGGCGAGCCGCTGGTCGCGCTGGTGCTGGATGGGTCCGACAGGATCACCGCGGCCGAACTGCGCATCGGCACCAGCAGCGACCGTCAGGCGGTGGCGACCTGCCTGGATGCGCCGGAGGGCGCCACGACGGAAGACCCCGACGAAGTACGCATCGACGGGCAGCCGTTCCTTCATTTCCGCGCGGACGATGCGGCCATGAGCCACTACCTGTCGGTCGACGCGTACCGCCATGTGCGCAACGCGCGCTGCATCGCCATCGACCTGCTGATCACGGGCACGCGTCCGGAGGTCTACGACCCCCCGGCAACGCCGCCGTTCGACAACACGACGGCGCGTGCGCGATTGCAGGAAGCGCTGGCGGCGGTGCGGGTCACGCGGTGATCGGTGCCATCCCTTCTCCCCGCGCAACGGGGAGAAGGTGCCCGAAGGGCGGATGAGGGGCGCTCTTGTGAGAGCGAATTACTGCAGGTGCCGCCCCACGAACGCATCCACCGCATCGGTATACGCGGACGGCAACCCCAGCTCGCGGTTCACCTCGCCATGCGAGAGATCCTCCGGCAGTACGTCCATCACTACGCCCAGCATCTTCGCCTTCTCCACCATCGCGCGGCCCTGCGGGCAGGCATCCTGGCGGCGTGTTGAGCAGACGAGCAACATTGGCACTGCGTCGCGGGTGAGCTGGTGGTAGGGCGAAGCGGCGATCCAGTCGGCGGGATCGCGGCCGAACGCGGCGTCGTAGATGCGCGGCAGCGGTGGCTGCTTCATCGTCAGCGGTACGTCCAGCGCGCCGCTGTCCAGCGAGACCACGCCGCGCGGCCGGGTGGCGCCGGCCTCGCGCCACAGCGTGGACGACGCACCGACCAGCGCAGCGAGATGCGCGCCGGCGGAATGGCCCATCAGCAGCACGCGCGAGGCATCGCCGTTCCATCCCGGCGCTCGCTTCTGCACGGCAGCGAGCGCACGCGCGACGTCGCGCGCCTGGTCCAGTGGTGCGGTGTCGGGACGCATGCGGTAATTCGTGGAGATGAAGATGTAACCCTTCGGCAGCCAGTACGCGGCCTTGTTCTCGACCACGCCGGGATTGTCCTTGTTGCCGTTGGCCCAGCCGCCGCCGTGGACGAACAGGAGGATCGGCGCGTTGTGCGCCTGGGCCGGCAGGTAGACGTCGAAGCGCTGGCGCGGGTCGCTGCCGTAGGACACATCGCGCAAGGCGCGTGCGCCGGCCGGCAGCGCCGGTGTGCGTGCGGCCGGCTGGCGCGAGGCCTCGCGCATCTCCTGCAGGCGTTCGCGGAAGGTCTGCGCCGCCAGCGGCAACGCGGTGAGCAAGGCGCAGGCCAGCAGGCCGGCGTGGAGCAGGCGCATCTTCATCGGCTACCTCGTGATGGGCATGTCAGCCCGTGCGCAACCACAACTGCGCGCGCAGGCCGTGGGGGGAATTCGGCAACAGCCGCAGTTCGCCGCCGTGCTGGCGGGCGACGCGGTCGACGATGGGCAGGCCCAGCCCGCTGCCACCCTGCGCCTGGTCGTGGACGAAGGGCTGGCGTGCACGCTCGGCGGCTTCGGCGGACAGGCCCGGGCCGGCGTCGGCCACCTCGACCACCCACGCCGGACCTTCCGCCCACAACCGCAACGACAACGGCAACGCGCCATGCCGCTCCGCGTTGACCAGCAGGTTCTCGACCGCGCGCAGCAGTGCCATCGGTTTGCCGGGCAGCAGCGCATGTTCGGGCAGTTCGACGTGCCACGCTTTCGACATCGCTGCGACCGCGTGGCGGCAGATCGCGGCGAGGTCGACCGACTCGCTGCCTTCGTCGCGGCCATCGCGGGCGAAGGCGATGAACTGGCCGAGGATCGCATCCATCTCCGCGATGTCGCGGTGCATGCTGGCGGTCAGCTCCGGATCGGTGCCGGGCACCATCTCCAGTGCGAACTGCAGGCGCGTCAGCGGCGTGCGCAGGTCGTGCGAGATGCCGGCCAGCAGCAGCGCGCGCTCTTCGGCGGCGGCGCGTACGTCGCGGCTGGCGTCGCCCAGCGCGTGTGCGAGTTCCACCACTTCACGCGGGCCGCGTGCATGCACCGGCGGTGGCGCGTCGCCACGCACGATGGCCGGTGCAGCCGCCGCGAGCTGGCGCAGCGGTTGCACAAGCCGACGGGCGAAGTAGGCCGCCGCCAGCCATACCAACGCCACGCAGCCCACCAGCATGAAGACCGAGAACCGGCGCATGCCGGTGCCGGGACGGTCGTAGGCGAACGACACCCACAGCGGTTCGCGCGTGGCCGGTTTCAGCCAGATCACCCGCAGGCCACGCCCGGCATCCATCCGCAGTTCGCGACCTGAGCCCAGCGTGCCGGCGGCCTGTTCGCGCAGTTCCCGCAGCAGCGGCGCGAAGCGCGGTCGCGCGTCGGCCGGCGGCGTGGAGCGCACTTCCAGCCCGGCGTCTCGCAACTGCGCGACGGTCTGCGCATGAGGCTGATGGCGGTCGAGCGCTTCGACGACGGCGGCGAATCCCTGCATCGCACGCAGCAATTGGTCCGCCGCGGGCCGCGTGGCCAGTTCGCGCCCCAGTGCGAGCGCCAGCACGCCCGCGCCGACCAGCACCAGCGCGATCACCAGCACCAGTTGGCCAAACACGCTGCGCGGCACGGGCGTCTTCATGCTGCGGCCTCCGGCGGCACGAATACATAGCCCACGCCCCAGACCGTCTGGATCAGGCGTGGCTGTCGGGGATCGTCTTCCAGCAGGCGACGCAGGCGCGCGATGGTCACGTCCATGCTGCGTTCGAAGGCCTCGTGCTCGCGACCGCGCGCCAGGCTCATCAGGCGGTCGCGGCTGAGCGGCTGGCGCGGATGCCGCAGCAGCACGGAGAGCACGGCGAACTCGCCGCTGGTCAGCCGCAGCAGTGCGCCGTCGCGGGTCAGTTCGCGTCGCCCGAGATCGAGGCGGAATGGACCGAACGCCACCTCGCCACCTTCGGCCTGCGGCGCGCCCGCCACTGGCCGCGTGCGCCGCAGCACCGAGCGGATGCGCGCCAGCAGTTCGCGTGGATTGACCGGCTTGGGCACGTAATCGTCGGCGCCGATCTCCAGCCCGACGATGCGGTCGATCTCGTCGCCCTTCGCGGTCAGCATGACGATGGGCGTGGCATCGCCCTGCCCGCGCAGGCGCCGGCAGATCTCCAGCCCGTTCTCGCCCGGCAGCATCAGGTCGAGCACGATCAGGTCGAAGTGGCCGCGATCCAGCGCCTGCCGCAACTGCGCCGCATCGCCCACGCCGCGCACGTCGAAGCCCTGCGACTGCAGGTAGCGCTGCAGCAGCTCGCGCAGGCGCAGGTCGTCGTCGACCAGCAGCAGGCGGGGGGAAGTCTCGTCCATGCAGCCACTATCGCCCGCCGTCGCGACGGCCCGCAAACCCCGTCGCGGGTCGGTGTGTAAGCAGATGTTTCAGACGTCCGTGGCAGACACATCCACTGGCAAGTCCGACACACCTGCGGCCGTGGCGCCGCCTACCGTGGTCCTGCCGCCACCTCCCCCGTGCGGCCACCCCATCCCCGACGAGGATTCCGCCATGAGCAAGACCCCGTTCCTGATCGCCACCATATTCGCCCTGTGCGCCACCACCGTGTTCGTCGACCACGCCGAAGCGCGCGAGCGCAGCCGCGCCGTGCAACGTACCGGGCAGGGCGGCAGCGTCGCCGTCGACCGCAGCAACGCGCGCTTCGACAGCCAGCGCCAGCGCGCATGGCAGGCCGATGGCCAGGGCAACGCCAGCGCTTGGCGCAACGGCAGCATCGCCGGCACCAACGGCGGCAGCGCCAGTGTCGACCGCGGCGCCTACCGCAACGCCGACGGAAGCGCCGGCCGCCAGGGCAGCGCCTACGTCAACGGCCCCCACGGCGGCACTGCCAGCACCAGCGGCGGCATCAGCCGCGATGCCGACGGCAACGTCAGCGGCGCGCGCAGCACCACCGCCACGGGCGCCAACGGCAACGGCTACACCGGCAGTACGACGGTCTCCGGCGGCACCGTGACGCATACCGGCACCTGCACGAACGCCAGCGGCGAGACGATCGCCTGCACGCGCGGCCACTGAGGCCTTCCTCCCCACGTTTTCCGCAGGCGCGGCGGGCTGGCGACCCCCTACGCCGCACGGATGCATTCCCGCACCGCCGCGCCTGCTCCTGTTCCCCACCGGAGATCCCCGATGTCCCGTTCCATCCTGCTTCCCTTGGCCACCGCACTGTCCGTGTTCGCGCTGGCCGCCCCTGCCACCGCGCAGCAGCGCACGCTCACCGACGAACAGAAGGCGACGCTGCTCGAGCGCCTGAAGGACGCCGACGCCAACGGCGATGGCCTGATCGACAAGGCCGAGGCCGAGGCGAAACTGCCGCGCGTGGCCAAGCGCTTCGACACGCTGGATGCCGACGGCGACGGCAAGCTTTCACCCGACGAAATGCGCGCAGCCGGCCAGAAGATGGCCGCGCGGCGCACGCGCTGAGGCCGGGCGATGGAGGACATCCGCCTGTTCGCCGGCTTGCCGCTGCCGTTGCTGGTCCTGGTGGCCGTTGCCGCGCTGGAGGCGGCATGGCTCGCGCGGCGCGGCGTGCGCTACGACTGGAAAGGCTACTGCGCCTCGTTCGGCGATGCCGCCGGGCGTGCGCTGCTCGGCCTGCTTATCCAGGGCGGTGTGGTGGGCGTGCTGCTGTTCGCGATCTGGGAGTTCCGCCTGACCACGCTCGCCATGGACCAGGCCTGGCACTGGATCGCGCTCTTCCTCGGCCAGGAGTTCTGCTACTACTGGATGCATCGCGCCGACCACCGCGTACGCTGGTTCTGGTTGAACCATTCGGTGCACCACTCGGCCGAGCAGTACAACCTGTCCACCGCGTACCGGTTGGGCTGGACCGGCAAGCTCACCGGCGCAGCGCTGTTCTTCGGCCCGCTGGTCTGGCTGGGCTTCCCGGTGCCATACGTGCTCGGCGCGCTGGCGGTGAACCTGCTGTTCCAGTACTGGCTGCATACGGAACTGGTGCCGCGGCTGCCGCGCGCGGTCGAGTTCGTCTTCAACACGCCGGCGCACCACCGCGTGCACCATGCCAGCAATCCGGAATACCTGGACTGCAACTACGGCGGCGTGCTGATCGTGTTCGACCGGCTGTTCGGCACCTGCCGCGAAGAACGGCCGGACGTGCCGATCCGCTACGGCCTGGTGGAGCCGGTGCGCAGCTACAACCCGGTGAAGATCGCCTTCCACGGCTGGGTGAAGCTGGCCCGCGACCTGCGCCGGACGCGCAGCCTGCGGCAGGTGGTGCTGACCCTGTTCGGGCCGCCGGGTTACGCGCCGGGCGCCATCGCCGAGCGCCGTCCGGATCGCTGAGAGTGGCCGGGGCAGGCGCGGGGGGCGACAATACGCGCCCCTCGCGGCCCCACGCCGCCCGCCTGCCGAGCCCCATGACCGCCTTCGTTACGACCGACCGCATCCGCAGCCTGTTCGCCCAGGCGATGTCCGACATGTACCGCACCGAGGTGCCGCTGTACGGCGACCTGATCGAGCTGGTCGGCGAGGTCAACGACGCGACGCTGCAGCGGGACACCGCGCTGGCGGCGCGCCTGCAGCGCAATGCGGAAACCGAGCGCCTGGATCTGGAGCGCCATGGCGCCATCCGCGTCGGCACGCCGGCCGAACTGGCGATGCTGGGCCGCGTGTTCGCGCTGATGGGCATGCACCCGGTCGGCTACTACGACCTGACCGTGGCCGGCGTGCCGGTGCACGCGACCGCGTTCCGTCCGCTGACCGAGGCGGCACTGGCCGCCAATCCGTTCCGCATCTTCACCTCGCTGCTTCGGCTGGAGCTGATCGCGGACGAGGCACTGCGCGCGGAAGCGGAAAAGATCCTGGCCAGGCGCGACATCTTCACCGCCGGTGCGCGTGCGCTGGTGGCGCAGGCCGAGCGCGATGGCGGATTGAATGAAGCCGATGCGCAGCGCTTCGTCGCCGAGGTGCTGGAGACCTTCCGCTGGCATGGCGACGCGACCGTGTCGTTGGCCACCTACGAAGCGCTGCACGGCCTGCACCGGCTGGTCGCCGACGTGGTCAGCTTCCGCGGCCCGCACATCAACCACCTCACCCCGCGCACGCTGGACATCGACGCCGCGCAGGCCGCGATGCTCGAGCGCGGCATCCAGGCCAAGGCGCTGATCGAAGGTCCGCCGCGGCGTGCCGTGCCGATCCTGCTGCGCCAGACCAGCTTCAAGGCGCTGGAAGAGGAAGTCGCCTTCCCCGATGCCACCGGCACGCTGGTGCCCGGCCGCCACAGCGCGCGCTTTGGCGAGATCGAACAGCGCGGCCTGGCACTGACGCCGGCCGGCCGCGAGTTGTACGACCGCCTTCTGGCCGGGGTGCGGCAGGCAGGCGGGGCGGGCAACACGTCGGCGGACTACCCGCAGCGGCTGGCGGCGGCGTTCGCGGCCTTCCCGGACGACGAAGCGACGCTGCGCCGCGAAGGCCTCGGCTACTTCCGCTATCGCCTGACCGACAGCGGCGCCGGCTTGCCGGCCACCGAGCGCGCGGCGATGACGCCGGATGCGCTGGTCGAGGCCGGCCACGCCGTCGTCGATCCCATCGTCTACGAGGACTTCCTGCCGGTCAGCGCCGCGGGCATCTTCCAGTCCAACCTGGGAGGTGGCGAACAGCGCGCGTACGACGCGCACGCGAACCAGGAGGCGTTCGAGGCGGCGCTGGGCAAGACGATCCACGACCCGTTCGCGCTGTACGCGCAGGCGCAGGACGCCTCGATCGCAGCGCTGCGGACTTGATGGCGGCTCCCCTCTCCCTGCGCCGCAGGGAGAGGGTGCCGAAGGCGGGTGAGGGGCGAACGGAGCCCGGACAGCGAACGCGTCGGATCGAAACAACATGGTGGGTATCGAACGACCTGCCGTGCGCCCCACCATCGTGCGCGCCCCTCATCCGCCCCCGTATCACGTAAGGGGCAGGCTCTTCGGGCACCTTCTCCCCGCCTAGCGGGGAGAAGGACTCGATGAGAAATCCGTGAAACCCGCGCCCTGCCGACGCCCGCTGTTCCACACTACATTTGGTGTTGACGCTTCCATACACCCCCACTATCTTGTGGCCGTCGGTTCCGGGGGTGGCTAGCCTCCGGATGAAAAGGGAAGCCGGTGACGCCTCGCGCCACTCCGGCACTGCCCCGCAGCGGTAATTGGGAACGACCCCGCCACACAGCACTGAGGCCCAGCCTCGGGAAGCGGCGGACTAGGAGGAAGGCCAGCCTTCCGTGCCCATGAGTCCGAAGACCTGCCGACAGCCGCGCGTTGCACACCGCGCGGTGCCGGCCGCGGATTCTCCGGGGGGAGATGGCTGGCGAAGCAGGGCGCCCGCAGTCCGTCTGCGTGGTCTCGGTCCCTGCGACGCCGCTTCCCCACTGTGATCCTCCATCCGGCCTTGCGCAGCCCCGCGAGGGACGGGCCGCCGCGTGCACCATGCATGGAGGACTCTCGTGACCCAGACCGACACCGCCGTCGCCGACGCCGGCACCACCCCGTCCCAGAAGGACGCGTTCGCCCTGACCCCGCCGCCCACCGCCACCGCGATGAGCGTGACCAAGCGCAACGGCGGCCGCGAGCCAGTGGACCTCAACAAGATCGTGCGCGCCGTGCAGCGCAACTGCGAAGGCCTGCACGCCATCGACCCGATGCGCGTGGCCACCCGCACCATCTCGGGCCTGTACGACGGCGCCAGCACGCGCGAACTGGACGAACTGTCGATCCGCACCGCCGCGCTGCTGACCGGCGAAGAGCCCGAGTACAGCCGCCTGGCCGCGCGCCTGCTGGCCGCCTACATCGCCAAGGAAGTCACCGGCCAGGAGATCCACGCGTTCTCGCAGTCGGTGACGCGCGGCCACGAGGTCGGCCTGATCAACGACCGCTTGCTGAACTTCGTGCAGACCAACGCGCGCAAGCTCAACGACGCGCTGGACGCCTCGCTCGACCTGCACTTCGACTACTTCGGCCTGCGCACGCTGTACGACCGTTACCTGCTGCGCCACCCGCACACGCGCAAGGTCATCGAGACGCCGCAGCAGTTCTTCCTGCGCATCGCCTGCGCGCTGAGCGAGGATGTGCCGGAAGCGCTCGCGCTGTACCGCCGCATGGGCAACCTGGACTACCTGCCCAGCTCGCCGACGCTGTTCAACAGCGGCACCACGCACGAGCAGCTGTCGTCGTGCTTCCTGCTGGACTCGCCGCAGGACACGCTGGAATCCATCTATGCCAGGTACGGCGACATCGCCCAGCTGAGCAAGTTCAGCGGCGGCATCGGCGTGAGCTATACCCGCGTGCGCTCGCGCGGCTCGCTGATCAAGTCCACCAACGGCCACAGCAACGGCATCGTGCCGTGGCTGAAGACGCTGGACTCCTCGGTCGCGGCGGTCAACCAGGGCGGCAAGCGCAAGGGCGCGGCCTGCGTGTACCTGGAAACCTGGCACGCCGACATCGAGGACTTCCTGGAACTGCGCGACAACACCGGCGACGAAGCGCGCCGCACGCACAACCTCAATCTGGCCAACTGGGTGCCGGACCTGTTCATGAAGCGCGTCGAGGCGGACCAGGAATGGTCGCTGTTCGATCCGCGCGTGGTGCCGGAACTGACCGACCTGTATGGCGCGGCGTTCGAACTCGCCTATACGCAGGCGGAACTGCAGGGCAAGGCGATGAAGACCCTCTCCGCCCGCAAGCTGTACGGCCGGATGATGCGCACGCTGGCCGAGACCGGCAACGGCTGGATGACGTTCAAGGACAAGTGCAACGCCGCCAGCAACCAGACCCTGCGCGCCGGCAACGTGATCCACCTGTCCAACCTGTGCACCGAGATCCTCGAGGTCACCTCGGCCGAAGAGACCGCGGTGTGCAACCTCGGTTCGATCAACCTGGCCAAGCATTTCGACAGCGATCCGGACACCGGCCGCATCTGGTTCGATTTCGACAAGCTCGCCGAGACCGTGCGCCTGGCCGTGCGCCAGCTGGACCGCGTGATCGACCTGAACTTCTATCCCATCGAAACCGCGCGCCGCGGCAACCTGCGCTGGCGCCCGGTCGGCCTGGGCTGCATGGGCCTGCAGGACGTGTTCTTCAAGCTGCGCCTGCCGTTCGACAGCGCCGAGGCGCGCGCGCTGTCGGCGAAGATCGCCGAGACCATCTACTTCCACGCACTGGAGACCTCGGTGGAGCTTGCGCAGGAACGCGGCCGCCATCCGTCCTTCGCCGACACCCGCGCCGCCAATGGTGAGCTGCAGTTCGATGCCTGGAACGTCGTGCCCGAGAACACGGAGCGCTGGGACGCGCTGCGCGAACGCATCAAGGAGCACGGCCTGCGCAACTCGCTGCTGATCGCGATCGCGCCGACCGCGACCATCGCCTCGATCGCCGGCTGCTACGAATGCGTGGAGCCGCAGGTGTCCAACCTGTTCAAGCGCGAGACGCTGTCGGGCGACTTCCTGCAGGTCAACCGCTACCTGGTGGACGAGCTGAAGAAGCTGGGCCTGTGGACGCCGGAAACGCGCGACGCGATCAAGCTGTCCGAAGGGTCGGTGCAGGGCTTGGCGCAGGTGCCGGAGGCGCTGCAGCAGGTCTACCGCACCGCGTGGGAACTGCCGATGCGCTCGCTGATCGACATGGCGGCCGGCCGCGGTGCCTTCATCGACCAGTCCGCCTCGCTCAACCTGTTCATGGAAAGCCCGAACATCGGCGCGATGTCGTCCATGTACATGTACGCGTGGAAGCAGGGCATCAAGACCACGTACTACCTGCGTTCGCGCCCCGCAACGAAGATCGCCAAGACCACGGTCAGCACCGTCGCGACCACCGACCCCAAGCGCGAATACACCCCGACCGAAGCCATCGCCTGCTCGCTGGAGAACCCGGAAGCCTGCGAGGCGTGCCAGTAACCCAACCCCTGCGTCGGCTCCGGCCGACGGACCCTGGAACAGGAACATGGAGGTTCCCGGCGCATGGAGGCGCCAACTTCACTTGCACGACCCCCTCCCCCGCGTGCGGGGGAGGGCTGGGGTGGGGGCAGACCGAAGCCGCAGGAGGCGAACCGACGCGCTCCGACCGGCGTCATCGCGCCCTTCCCCACCCTCCACGCGAACCGATGCGCACCCGCTTCGTTCGCCCCCATCCCAGCCTTCCCCCGCATGCGGGGGAAGGAGCAGAACAGGACCACCGCACCATGTCCGCACAACCCAAGCAGATGCTGCTCGACCCCGGTTTCGAACTGACGCTGCGCCCGATGCGCTACCCGCAGTTCTATGACATGTACCGCGACGCCATCAAGAACACGTGGACGGTGGAGGAGATCAACTTCCAGATCGACATCACCGACCTGCACTCCAAGATGACGCCGGCCGACCGCCACCTGATCCACCGGCTGGTCGCCTTCTTCGCCACCGGCGATTCCATCGTGTCGAACAACCTGGTGCTGAACCTGTACCAGCACCTCAACGCGCCCGAAGCGCGCATGTACCTGTCAAGGCAGCTGTATGAGGAAGCGCTGCACGTGCAGTTCTACCTGACCCTGCTGGACAACTACCTGCCGGACCCGTCCGAGCGCTTCAAGGCCTTCGCCGCGGTGGAGAACATCCCGGCGATCAAGAAGAAGGCCGACTTCTGCTTCAAGTGGATCGACAGCATCCAGGACCTGAAGCGGATCGAGACGCGCGAGCAGCGCCGCCAGTTCCTGCTCAACCAGATCTGCTTCGCCGCCTGCATCGAAGGCCTGTTCTTCTTCGCCGCGTTCGCCTACGTGTACTACTTCCGCTCGCGCGGCCTGCTGCCGGGCCTGGCCAGCGGCACCAACTGGGTGTTCCGCGACGAGAGCTGCCACATGGAGTTCGCGTTCGAATGCGTGCGCACCGTGCGCGAGGAAGAACCGGACCTGTTCGACGACCGCATGCAGCAGCAGGTCTACGACATGCTGGAAGAGGCAATCGAGTGCGAGGTGCAGTTCGCCGAGGACGTGCTGTCCGGCGGCGTGGCCGGCATCTCGACGCGCGACATGCGCCAGTACCTACAGCACTGCGCCGACCAGCACTTCGCCAAGCTCGGCATGCCGAAGCGTTACGACGTGCGCAACCCGCTGCCCTTCATGGAGCTGCAGGACGTGCAGGAACTGACCAACTTCTTCGAGCGCCGCGTGTCCGCCTACCAGCTTGGCGTGCAGGGCGAGGTCGGCTTCGACCACGCGTTCTGAGGCGTCGGATCGCTGGCAATGCACATGTGGGAGCGACGTGAGTCGCGATCGCGGCGATGGGCACCTCGTGGTGCTGCAGCGTCGCGGGTCATGTTGATGACGAGGACCGCGGTTTACTTGGCCCAGCGAATGTCCAGACTCTTCGTTCTGGCATTCGCGACTCACGTCGCTCCCACATCGGTCTCCGCGAGTGTCACGACGACCAGACACCCCGCGCGCTATCCTCCCACCGGGAGCACGCCCACCGGAGCACCGCCATGACCGACCTGCCCAATGCCGAAGCACGCCCCACCGAAGCGCGCCTGCTGCACATGGTCTTCCCCGACCACACCAATCACCTGGGCACGCTGTTCGGCGGCCAGGCGCTGGCGTGGATGGACATGTCGGCCTTCATCGCCGCCTCGCGCTACGCGCGCACCACGGTGGTCACCGCGCGCTCGGAACAGGTGGACTTCAACCAACCCATCCACAAGGGCGATCTGGTTGAAGTGGTATCGCGCGTGGTCAAGGTGGGGCGCAGCTCGATGAACGTCGACGTGGAAGTCATCACCGAGAACCTGCTGACCGGCGAGCGGAAACTGTGCACGCGCGGTCACTTCGTGATGATCGCACTCGACCCGCTGGGCCGGCCGACGCAGGCACCGCCGCTGAGCTCTGCGTCGTAGGGCGGGCTCAAGCCCGCCTTCGTGTGGCGTGGATCATCGTGGACGATGATCAAAGGTGCGCGCTCCGATGCTTGTCGTCGCGAGCGTCGGGATGGCAATGGCGGGCCTGGGCCCGCCCTACGTCGTCTATGCAGCCTGATCTCGCCTGTGCTGCCCCATAGGGCGGGCTCAAGCCCGCCTTCGTGTGGCGTGGATCATCGTGGACGATGATCGAAGGCGCGCGCTCCGATGCTTGTCGTCGCGAGCGTCGGGATGGCAATGGCGGGCTTGAGCCCGCCCTACGTGTGTTCGATGGCAATGCCGGCGGCTTCGAGCGCGGTGCGTGTCGGCGCATCACCTGACGGCGTGACCGGGCGCGTCAGGTCCCACAGGAAGCGCACACGGAATCCGGCCGCTGCCGCGTCCTGCGCCGACCACAGCACGCAGTAGTCGCGCGCAAGTCCGCAGACATGCACCTCCTCGATGCCGCGCTCGCGCAGCCAGCCGGCCAGGCCGGTGGTCGGCCGCGTGCCGTCCGGGCCGTGGTTCTCCTGGAACGCGCTGTACGAGTCGACCTGCGGGCGCGTGCCCTTGCGCAGGATCAGGTCGACCGGCGTCCAGTCCACATCGGTCGCCAGCGCCGCCCCCGGCGTGCCCTGCACGCAATGGTCCGGCCACAGGACCTGCGGCTGGCCGTGCAGCGAGATCGTGTCGAACGGCGCGCGTTCCGGATGGCTCGACGCGAACGAGGCATGCCCGGGCGGATGCCAGTCCTGCGTCGCCACGACGGTGGTGTAGCGACGGGATGCGAGCAGTGCGGCGATGCCCGGGACGATGGCGTCGCCGTCGTGGCAGGCGAGCGCGCCGCCCGGCATGAAATCGGGCTGCAGGTCGATGACCAGCAGGGCGATGGACGGAGCGTACGGCATCGACATGGGAGCGGCAGGAATCCGGAGCAGCGACGTGCAGCCTAGCAGCCGCGTCGTCGCGGTGCCTTGCGTTCGTGCAAGGCACCGCGCTTCGATCCGCCTGCGCTACGCCGCGCGGACCAGTCCGGCCCGCAGCGCGTGCGCGGCCGCCACCATCCGCGTCAATGCCTCGCGCACTTCCGGCCAACCACGCGTCTTCAAGCCGCAATCCGGATTGACCCAGATCTGCTCCGGCGCCAGCACGGCGCGCGCCTTCTCCAGCAGGTCGATCATCTCGCTGCCGGTGGGAATGCGCGGCGAATGGATGTCGTACACGCCGGGCCCGATATCGTTGGGATAGCGGAACTTCACGAACGCGTCCAGCAGCTCCATGCGCGAGCGCGAGGTCTCGATGGAGATGACGTCGGCGTCCATCGCGGCGACCGCATCGATGATGTCGTTGAACTCGGAATAGCACATGTGCGTGTGCACCTGGGTGTCGTCGGCGACGCCCGCGGCGCTGATGCGGAAGCATTCCACGGCCCAGTCCAGGTAGGCCTGCCAGTCCACACGCCGCAGCGGCAGGCCTTCGCGCAGGGTCGGCTCGTCGATCTGGATGACGCGGATGCCGGCCGCTTCCAGATCCAGCACTTCGTCGCGCAGCGCCAGCGCGATCTGCCGGCACGTCTGCGCGCGCGTCTGGTCGTCGCGTACGAACGACCATTGCAGCACGGTCACCGGCCCGGTCAGCATGCCCTTCATCGGCCGGTCGGTCAGCGACTGTGCGTACTGCGACCAGCGCACCGTCATTGGCGCGGAACGCGACACGTCGCCGTAGATCACCGGCGGCTTCACGCAACGCGAGCCGTAGCTTTGCACCCAGCCGTTCTTGGTGAAGGCAAAGCCGGCCAGCTGCTCGCCGAAGTATTCCACCATGTCGTTGCGTTCGAACTCGCCGTGCACCAGCACGTCGATGCCGATCGCTTCCTGGAAGCGCACGCAGCGCTCGGTCTCCTCGCGCAGGAAGGTCTCGTAGTCGGCATCGGACAGCTTGCCAGCCTTGTTGCGCGCGCGCGCCTCTCGCACCTCGCGGGTCTGCGGGAACGAGCCGATGGTGGTGGTCGGATACGCAGGCAGTCCGAGCAAGGCGGCCTGGGCGATACGACGCTGCGGATACGGCGAATCGCGGTCGATGTCACCCGCCTCCGGCGAGGCTAGGCGTGCCGCGACTTCGGGACGATGGACACGCGCGGACTGGCGACGCGATTCGATGCGGTCGCGGGCCAGCGCGAGCCCAGCATCGGCGGCGCGTGGATCCTGCAACGCGTCGGCCAGCAGGCGTAGTTCCTCGATCTTCTGGCGCGCGAAGGCCAGCCACGACTTCAGGTCGACCGGCAGCGCCTTCTCGCCCGCGAGATCCACCGGCACGTGCAGCAGCGAGCACGATGGCGACAGCCACAGTGCATTTTTGCCCACATGGCCTTGTGCGTACTTCGCCAGGATCAGCGCGTTGTCGAGATTGGTGCGCCAGATATTGCGGCCGTCCACCAGCCCCGCCGACAGCACGCGCCCCTTCGGCAGCTGCTTCAGCACCTCGTCCAGTTGCTCCTTGCCGCGCACCAGGTCGACGTGCAGGCCGTCGACCGGCAGTGCGCAGGCCAGCGGCAGGTTGTCGCCGAGGCGGCCGAAGTAGGTGGCGAGCAGCAGCGACGGCCGCGTTCCCTTCGCCAATGCGGCGTAAGCGCGGAGATAGGCATCGCGGGCGGCATCGTCGAGATCGAGCACCAGGCAGGGCTCGTCGATCTGCACCCAGTCCGCGCCGGCATCGTGCAGCTTCGACAGCAGGTCCGCGTACACCGGCAGCAAGCGGTCCAGCAGGGCGACGCGGTCGCTGCCGTCGACGGTCTTGGCCAGCAGCAGGAAACTCACCGGTCCCAGCAGCACCGGCCGTGCGGCGTGACCGGCGGCGCGGGCTTCCAGGAATTCCGCAACCGGCTTGTCTCCGCGCAGGCGGAAGTCCTGCCCGGCGTGCAGTTCCGGCACCAGGTAGTGGTAGTTGGTGTCGAACCACTTGGTCATTTCCAGCGCGCGCAGGTCGGTGCCGTCGCGCTGCACGCCGCGGGCGAGGGCGAAGTAGCCGGCGAGCGGATCGGCGTCCGCCAGCGTGCGATAGGCGTCGGGAATGGCATCGAACAGGAAGGCGGTGTCCAGCATGTGGTCGTACAGCGCGAAGTCGTTGCACGGCACCACATCGGCGCCGGCATCGCGTTGCAGCTGCCAGTGGCAATGGCGCAGGTCGCGTGCGGTGCGCTGCAGGTCGTCGGCGGTGGTGTCGCCGCGCCAGTAGCTTTCCAGGGCGGCTTTCAGTTCGCGCTTCGCGCCGATGCGCGGGAAGCCGAGGGTGGTAACGGTGGTCATGGTGCGTGTCCTCATGCGTGGCGGATGAGGAACGAAGGAACCGCGCGCCGGACCGGAGCCCGCCACGCCAGCGACCTTCGCCCCCGCGGGCGAGCCGGAGTGCCGAAGTCGGGCGCAGGAGGACGCATCCGGGGCAGGCGCGCGCGGACACGGGCTCCGGCCACCTCCCCTCGGAAGCTCCAGGTCAGTCGGAGGACGGTCGTGTCCTCCGGCCAGGGCAGGTCTTCGGGCTCATGGACGGGCGCTGTTGCGCTGGCCTACTTCCCGCCGCTTCCCGGTCCGCGTGGACCAGTGCTGTTGGCGAGGTTCGTTTCCAAATACCGCTGCGGGGCAGCGCCGGAATTGGCCCATGGAACAGGCCGCACCGGCTTCCCTTTTAATTCCATCGCTTCATTTGGATGAAGAGATGGAAACCTTGGCGGGGACGAACGTTACGCCCGCGGCGGACGAGGCGTCAAGCGTTGCGACAGGATCCGCCCCACGCGTCGTGAGGAGGTCACCTGCATCGCCACGTCACGGCATACCGCTGGCCGTGGCGCGGCAGGTCAGGTCGATGCTGACGGTACTGCCGGCGGGAAGCGCGGGGATGGCAACCCCGGCCTGCAGGCCGGTGGCCGTCAACGGCGTGGGACAGCTGGCACCGCCCGTCGCCGAACAGGTCGGCACAGCCAAGCCGGCAGCCGTGCAGTCCAGGCCCGCCACGGCCGGATCGCGCACGACCGTGCCGGTGGCCGCTGCAACACCGGGATTGCGCACCACCAACGTGAAGACGACTTCATCACCGCGGACCACCGTGTCCGCCGACGCGACCTTGGTGATCGAGACGTCGGTCTGATTGCTGTCGTTGTTGTTGATCGTGCAGGTGGCCACATCGCCTGCGGCCAGCGCGATGCTGTTGCCGACCACGGCCGCGCCGCCGTTCTTGACGCAGCTGTAGCTGCTGGCGGTATAGCCGGTGGGCGTTGCGCTCTCCGAGAGCGTGTACGTACCGGGGTTAACCGTCGCATTCGTGACGGCCGCCGAACCTGTCGCCCCGCTGATGGCGGTCGGACCTGCCGCCGACAGCGTCCATGCCGTCGGCAGCTGCGTGCCGCCGTTGTCGTTGGTCACTGTCTTGCGCAGCGTCAGCGTGGCAGGACGGTCGTCGTTGTTGATCGTGCAGGTGGCGGTATCGCCTGCGGCCAGTGTGATGCTGTTGCCCGACACCGCCGCGCCACCGTTCTTGACACAGCTGTAGCTGCTGGCGGTATAGCCGGTCGGCGTTGCGCTTTCCGACAACGTGTACGTGCCTGGATTGACCGTCGCACTGGTCACGGCCGGCGTGCCGGTGGCACCGCTGATGGCGGTCGGACCCGCCGCCGACAGCGTCCACGCCGTCGCCGGCTGCGTGCCGCCGTTGTCGTTGGTCACCGTCTTGCGGAGCGTCAGTTGCGTTGGCCGCGTGTTGGTGAACGTGCAGGTCGCGTTGGTCCCTGCTGCCGTCGCCGCTGCGCTCAACGTAACCCTTCGCGTGGCCAGGTTCACCGTCGTCGAGCCGGCGGGCACACCCGTGCACGCGATGTCGGTCAACGCAAAGCCCGCGGGCAGTGCGTCTTCGGTGATCGTGGTTGCCTGGCCGACCGTGGTCAGCATCTGCACCGCGCCAGCGACCGGTGTCCCCGACGTCGCGGTGGCAATCGTCTGGTTCGCGATGCCGTTGTTGCCACTGAACGTGAAGCTGCCGGTTCCACCGATGCTGGTCTTGCGGATCGTCACCCGTGGACGAAGGGCATTGCTGAACGTGCAGGTCAGGTCGTCGCCCGCCAACGGGGTCACCTCGAACGTCGTGTCGCTGCCGCTGGGTGTCTGCCCGCCGGAACGGGCATTGGTGCAGCTGTAGGTCGTGGCGTAGTTGCCGAGAACGGCACCGGATGCACCCGTCTCCGACAACGTATAGGTCGAGCCTGCCGTTGCGGTCGTATGCGTGACCGTGCCCGTCGCGGTAGTGCCCGAGCCGGTGGTGGTCACCGCTGCCGGGGCATCGGTGCCCGCGATGGCCAGCCTGAACTGGTCGCCCGCCGCCGATCGACCGTTCGGCAGCGCCTTACGCAGGCGCAGGGTCGCGATGCGGGAATTCGTGAACGTGCAGGTGAGGTCGTCGTTGGCTGCCGGCGTCACGGTGAAAGATGTGCCGCTGCCGCTGGGTGTCTGCCCACCCGTCCGCGTGTTGGTGCAGGCATAGGTGGTCCGGTAGTTAGACAGCACGGTCGCAGGGCTGCCCGCCGCCGCCTCCGACAAGGTGTAGGCCGTGCCGGCCAATGCCGGCTCGAGCGTCGCGACTTGGGTGGGCGTGTTGGTCGTTCCACTGGTCGTTGCCACCACATCCGCGCCCGTACCGCCAGCGATGCGCAAGTGGAACTGGTTGCCGCTCACTGCACGACCATGGGGCAATGACTTGCGCAGGCGCAGGATGCCTGCATCGAGAACCTTGCCGATGTAGAGCTTGAAGTATTCCGTATCGACGGGCGACCAACCTCCAGGCAATTCCGTTCCGGAGGATGTGATTGCCCGCGTGATCGTGATCCGGCTGTAACAGGTGCCGGCCGCAGGACGAACGAGCGCAGGCACCGCGTCCCGATTGCCGTTGTAGGTGGACAAGGTGCCCACCGAAACCACATAGCCGCCCGACGTGGCGGCACCGGTCACGGGTGTCGAGAAGACAGCCCCTGCAGCCCCGTCGGTTGCCGTGAACCCCGTCGGCGGAATGATGCTGCTCCATCCCGAGTAGTTCGTTTCGGCAGTGCCGTTGCAGCGCGTGGCTGTCACGATCCACCGTGAATTCAACCGCGACCCTTTGGGCCCGCTGATGTTGGGGTAAACCCCCCCCAGTCCGACCAGCGTGTCGCCACCGGCGCGATTCGCGGCCGGGAAGTCCATTGTCAACACGTGCTCGATGGTGCCGACGTTGGTGGAGGTGTTCCAGGTCGCCATCGCGGACCGGGGGCCGATACTGCCGTAGGGAAACTGCGTCTGGAAGGGGGCGGTCGCTTCCAGGGCGGCCAGTTCCTCCACCGGCGCGGCATCCACCTGCGGGTACCCGGCCATGTAGCTGTAGGTCACGGACGAGCCGTCGCGCCGATAGCTCGACGCGATGGTCACGGTCACATTGCCGCCGCCCGGGTAGGCCGCGGAGGTCGGACTCGAAAAGTCCGCCCAGTCGACGACCTGCTGTGCCGATACGGGCGCCGCGATGCCGAGGGCGACCAGACCGCAGGTCAATGCGTTCCGCACATGCCGGCGGCGGCCTGCGATGGCGATCCGATTCAGGTGAGCGTTCAGTGCTGGAATCAGGAATCGCATGTATTTCCTCCTTGAACCTTCATGCTGATGTCGCCGGCAGGCGACGAGATACGTCCGTTTGCAGAAGCCATTGCCCGGCGCCATGCGTCCTCATGCCAACCTGACCGTGTGCGAGCGCCCATCCGCGTCCTCGCCTCCGTCGGGTCACGTGGCGGCGTGCTCACCGGCCATCGATGCGATGGAGGCACGTCGCAAGCATTTCTTCATGGACAGGCGCGGCCGCGTTGAAGCGCAGCGCGTACGAGCGCCGCGCGTGCAATGGCTTCCATCGACTCCCCCTCACGCTGCCTACCCCCGGAACAGACTTGCCGCTGCACTGGCGGCGCCTCGATGCCCCGGCAGAGCAGTGGAGCAGCAAGGTAGTGTCGCGACGAGCGCCGGAAACCGGACAACCGTTGCTCGGATGTGAGGAAATGCCGTCGACTCCTCCCGCACATACGGGCTCATGACGGAGCCGCTTCCGGCTCTATGCGACCGCTCCGTCGCAGTCCACCGGACGCTGGTCGGATGGCCCGACCTGTGCGGTCGGGACTGGCTGGGTTTTCCCGGCTCCGCGTTGCTGCGGCGTCGGCGGGGCTGTCGCACCACCACCTGCTCGCCGCCCTGTCACATCACGGTACGCCGGTGAAGTGGGATGCTGGTCGCGCACGTTGCGCGCGGGGAATGCGCGCTTCGGTCCGCCATCCCAGGGCCATGGCAAACCACACGCCCTGGAATCGCACAAGGCTCACGGCTCGCCGCTGGCGGTGACCCTGCAGGTGAGCCCGATGGTGACCACGCCGCCACTGGGAAGAGCAGGGATGGCGACACCCGACTGCAGGCCGGTGGCCGTCAACGGAGCGGGACAGCCCGCGCTACCTGTCGCCAGACACGTCGGCGCTGGCAGCCCTGCGGCGGTGCAGTCCAGCCCTGCCACCGCCGGATCCTGCAGCGTGGTGTCATCGGCCGCCGTAGGGCCATGGTTGGTTACCACGAGAGTGAACATCACGTGCTCGCCGCTGACGGCCGGAACCGGAGTCGCCGTCTTCTGGATCAAGACATCGGTGGTTCGCCGGGTATTGGTGAAGGTACACGTCACGTCGTCGCCCGCCACCGGGGTCACCGTGAAGCTCGTGCCGCTGCCACTGGGTTCCTGACCACCACCAGCTCGCGCATTGGTGCAACTGTAGGTGGTGGCGTAGTTACTCAGGATGGCGCCGGCCGCCCCGGTTTCGGAAAGCGTGTACTCGGAGTCTGCCGTTGCGGCTGCATGCGTCACCATCCCACTCGCGGTCGTGCCGCTGCCGGTCGTCGTCACCGCCGCCGGCGCGTCAGGGCCGGCAATCGACAAGGCGAACTGGTCGGCCGCCACTGCCCGGCCATCGGATAACGACTTTTGCAGGCGCAGCCTCGGCGGCACGGTGATCCGATAGTCTTCCACCTCGCCACTGTCCGCACGCCCCTTGCCATCTGCGGTCTGTATCTGGGCGGTGGTATAGCCGGCGCGCAAGCGCACGTAATTGTCGCCGGGCGTCAGCCCGGTGGGCGCGTTGCCATTGGCTGCGTTCCAATTCAGGACCACGCTGGTCGCGCCAGCGGAAAAACCTGCGCATGCCCGTTCGCCAGCAACGAACGCATTATTGCGGTTGAAATCGATCCATCCGCAGACCATGCCGGATTTGCTTGCACCGCTGATCGGAACCGTCAGGCTGTAGCTGGTGCTGCCGGTGTTGAGTTGAGGGAAGGCGGTGATGGCGTCTTCGTCGAGACCATCGCCATTACCGCCATTGTTATCGGCGCCTGCCGTTACTGGGAACGGGCTGACGGTGGCGTTGGCGACAGTGGCATTGTCTGCATCGATGAGACTGCCCAGACGCAGGTCGCCAATGACATGCGATGGCGCGGTGGCATTGTTGAAATTGACCACGGGCGCATCGCTGAAATCCTCGTCGACCGTCACGGTGAGGTCGAATGTCTCGCGGGTGGAACCTGCCGTGCCTGAGCCACCATTGAGCAGCAGTGCCACGCTGAACGTCAGCGAGGTGACGGTGCCAGTGATCTGCACACTGCCGCAACCGGCACCATTGTTGCCAGAAGTGGCGCAGCTCGTCTGGCCGTTATTGTTGATGACACCGATGGTGTTGCCACCGGTGATCTGCAGGTTTCCCGCCCCTGGCCTGACCCCACCAAGACTGGCACCTGCAGGACTACTGCCTGTCAGGCTCAGCCGGGGCGAGAAGTCGACGCCGGAACTGGCATTGGCACCCAGCCCCGTCAAATGGATGACCGGATTCGTGACCGGCTGACTGAACGTGATCGTCATCGTGCCGCGCTGGCATAAGATCCCATTGCCCCGTGTGCAATTAATCTTATCCGCCGATATGGCAATGGCCGATGTATTTGTTGCCAGGTTGGGCCTGAACATCGTGCTCGTGCCGCCACGCGCACCGATGGTCGAAGTTGACGTGCCGTTGTAATAGAGCGTGTTGGTTGCACTTGGCGCAAGCGTCACGGTGACTGTAGGGCCACCCGTCTGCAGGCTGCCTGTCGCGCTGGTGGACGTGTTGCTCCACGTCGATGTGGTGCGATGGGCCCAGGCGGTGTTACCCGTCAGGACCATCACCGCCGCTGCCATCGCCCATGGCCACCGCATCTTTTTCTGGATCCTCGTTGTTCCAACCATCACGCCGGACTCCCCTGCTCGATCGTTCATGACGCTCCCGACAACGATGGCCGCGACTTCCGGACAGGCTGTGCTGGACATTCCGCGCTCCACTGCTTGAACGCGCGTCGTACTTGTCGCCCTATCCACCGAGAAACCCGTCGCCTCATTGCAAGCGCTCTTGCCGCGGAGCGCATGTTCGTGCGCTGCTGCACTCGCCCCGTCCCGACCGCCATCCTTTTGCGGTACATCGTCTGCATCCGCCCCAGTTGGGTATTACTCGAAATGTGTGACCCATACCGGACATACATCCGTTCCGTACGCGAATCCGTCCTCTTGGCAGAGATGCATCATCTAAAGGCCATCTTCCCGCCATGATCGACAACCAGCGGGAACGCCCTCGCCGTAGCAGGATGCTCAAGCTGTTGCACCGTGCGGGTCACCCGCACCGTGATCTCACAGTTATTGGCCAAGGCCCCTATCGCGACGCCAGCGGGTGCAGGGGATCGCACGTTGGCCATCGACCGTTGGCCTTCCCCGTGCCTGCGGCCGGGCACCTGGCCGTCCCGCCAGTGACCTCGCACGCCGGGCCAGCGAGTTTGCACGCCGACAGCCCCGCTTCCGGCGTGTCCCGGAGCATGGTGTTGTTGACCGGCTCGGGCCCATCGTTCATCGCGACGATGGCGTAGGTGGTTTGCTGCCGCTGATCAGCACGTCGCCCGCCTGGTCGGTTGGCCCGCCCCGTGCGTGTCGGGCTTGGCCACCGACGCAACCGCAGCCCCAAGCCATTGCTGGAGGTGCAAGTCAGGTCATCGCCGGCTGCCGGTGTAGTGCTGAAACTCGTGCCGATACCGCTGGGTGTTCGGCAACCAGGTCGCGCACGGATACAGCGATAGGTGATGACCTGGTGGCCGAGGTTTGCGCCGGCCGCGCCCGCCTCATATGCGGCTTCGACGGCATGCCATCACCGCCGCGCGCCGGTGGAGGCGAACAAGCTGTGCGACCGGTATTCCGTTAGCTTCCCGAGGAGCGGTGCGACCCGGGTGGGGAACGGAGAAAGCTCACGGCAGGCCGCTGGCGGTCACCCTGCACGTCAGCCCGATGGTGACCACACCCCCATTGGGCAACGCCGGGATGGCGACACCGGACTGCAGGCCGCTGGCCGTCAACGGTGTGGGACAGCCCGCGCCACCTGTCGCCAGGCACGTCGGCGCTGGCAGCCCTGCGGCGACACAGTCGAGCCCTGCCACTGCCGGATCCCGTACCGTCGCGCCATCGGCGGCCCCGGGGCCGTGGTTGGTGACCTCCAGGGTGAACACCGCTTGCGCACCGCTCACGAGCGGTTCTTCCGCGACCGTTTTCCGGATCGAGAGATCGGCGCTCCGGCGCAGGTTGGTGAGGGTGCAGGTCAGGTCGTCACCCGCCACCGGCGTCACGTTGAATGCACTGCCGTTTCCTGCCGGCGTCTGGCCCCCGGCGCGCGCATTGGTGCAGCGGTAGGTGGACGTGTAGTACGACAGGTCTGCGCCGCCCGCGGCGGCTTCGGCCAATGCGTAGGCCGAACCCGGCGTCGCCGTGTCGTGCGTGAGCAGGCCGGTCGCGGTGCTGCCCGTGCCCGTCGTGGTCACCGCCGCGGGCGCGCCCGTGCCTGTCATCGACAGCGTGAACTGGTCGCTTGCTGCCGCGCGGCCATCGGGCAGCGCTTTCTGCAAGCGCAGGATCGCCGCGCGCGTATTGGTGAACGAACAGGTGATGTTGGACTCGAACCGCATGCGATCGGCCGGGATGGTCAGCGTGCCACCCACCAGGCTGCCGAAGCTGCCGGTATTGCCGTTGCGGCTGCTGTTGGCGTCCGTGCACTGGGCGGGCGAGAGGACCCAGGTGGGAGGAATCGTCTCGCTCAGGACGACCGGCTGCGTGCCCTGGCCATTGCTGGCGACCGGATGTGCGTAGTAGTGCCGCGCGGAGTTGACCGGCGTGCCGGTGGCCGTCGTGGTCAGCGTCACCGGGGACGCGGACGCGGTGTTGTCCCAGTTGTTGACGTTGGTGGTGGTGAAGTCGAAGCTGCCCACGCCGCCTTCGGTGACCTTGCTGATGGTGACGCACGACGGGATGGCCACCAGGCCGAAGCCGATGTTGTCGCCCGGCTTGATGTTGGTGGCCGTCAGCGTGAGCGTGCTCACCAGTGCGTTGGCGTTGCCGCGCAGGAAGACCGACTGTCGCCACGTGCCTTCCGTGCCGGGAACGTACGCGCCCGCGTCCAGCGTGACCACACCGGAGCCCGGCGTGTAGCTCGCCTGCGTGGCATTCAGTCCCGTCCGATGGGCGACGAACTGGCTGGTTGTCGCCGCTCCCCCGCTGAGTCCGAGCGTCAGCCTCGGGGCGTAGCTCGCGTCTTCGCCGTTGTTGGGCAAGGTGGCGTCCCAGACACCGATGTCGTAGATACCGATGCCGATCCGATGGGCCGGGATGGACGGCGAAAAGGTGATGGTCACGCGGGTCGTGGTGCTGCTGTTGGTCAACAGCCAGCGTCCGGGGCCGGCCGGTGTCGAGTACGTCCGTCCGTTGCTGTCGACGAAGCGGGTGATGGAACCGCCTGCCGTCGAACCCGCATCGAACGTCACGTTCTCCAGCGCGATGCTCGCGTTGACGCCGCCCGGCCCGAAGACGGGCGCGGTCGAGCTCGGACCGGCATGACTGGTGATGCCGCAGGTGGCCGGTGGCCCCGGCGTGCCGACGTCATCGTTGTGGATCCTGCAGACCACGTTGTCGCCCGTGGCAATCGTCACGCTGTTGCCGCTCACCGGAACGCCGCCGTTGATGGTGCAGGTGTAGGGCGAAGCCGAGTAGCCGGCGGGAAGCGCACTTTCGGACAGGGTGTACGTGCCGGGACTGACCGCAGCGTTGGTCACCGCGGCCGAGCCGGTCGTGCCGCTGATGGATGTCGGCCCTGATGCCGAGAGCGTCCACGCCGTCGGCAGCCGCGTGCCGCCATCGTCGTTGGTGACCGTCTTGATCAGCGTCAGCCGGGTCGCCCGCGTGTTGGTGAACGTACACGTCAGGTCGTCGCCGGCCACGGGCGTGACATCGAAACTGGTGCCGGTGCCACTGGGCGTCTGCCCGCCCGCCAGCGCATTGGTACACGCGTAGGTGGGGGTGTAGTTCGCCAGCACCGTGGTCGGCGTTCCCGCGGCCGACTCCGACAACGTGTAGACACTGCCCGCCGTCGCCGTGCTGTGCGTCACCGTGCCGGTGACCGTGCTGCCGGTGCCGCCGGTGATCACGGCCGCAGGGGCTGCCGTGCCCGTGATGGCAAGGCTGAACTGGTTGCCCTCCACGGCCCTGCCATTGGGCAATGCCTTCTGCAGACGCAGGATCGGCACGCGTCCGTTGGTGATGGTGCACTCGACGCTGGAGCCCGTTCGGATGTCGGGTATGGTCACCGTGCCCGGGAAGGTGGACCCGGATGCCACGACCACATCGCCATCCGCCGCGTCGATGCACTGCCAGCTGCGCGCATAGTTCGCCAGCACCGCGGAAGGATTCCCGGCGGCGACTTCGTTGATCTGGAAGCTGGCGTCATCGACGGCCAGCAGCGGACCGACGGTCGCCGCCTGCACGCCCGAGGCACTGCCCGTCGTCGTCGCGGTCTGCGTCGTGCCCAGGCCGCCGCCTGACAGCTGCAGCATGAACTGGTTTCCCGCGACCGCACGGCCCTGCGGCAGGTCCTTCCGCAGCGTGATCGTGCTGCCACCGGCGCAGGAGGCGAGGTCGCTGATGGCCGTTGCAAGGAAATTGCCCTCGACGATCCGCTCCCCCGTCAGCGGGTTGTATAGCGCGATCACCCCCCCCTGCATACTCGTCATCAGTTCGCCGGCGGCGTTGAAGGCGATACCGCCGACATTCTCCGTTGCGCCCGATGACATGGTGGCGAGCACCGTGGCGGGCAAGGATCCGGTTCCCGCCGACGTGGGAACCTGTCCCACCCGGTATATCCGGTGCTGCGGGCTGTTCGATGCATTGCCCGAGAGCAGGAAGAGATTCCCCAGAGTGTCGAACGTCAGGTCGCCGTTGTTGCCGGCCGTGCCGGTAATCTGGCCAACCCGGACAGGCGCGGTGGCAGGCGTCGCCGGGTTGAAGGCATACAGATGCCAACCGTCTGCAGCACTGCTGTTCTGATTCGGCCCCGCAAAATAGAACCAGCCGTTCGCAGGGTTGACTGCGCCGGCGCTGAACCCGCCCATGTTCGCGACCAGGGTCGGAGCAGCAGACGTATTGGTCACCGCAAACGTGGAGGCGTTGACAATGGACACCCGGCCGGACGTGCCCGCCGTGGCGCCTGACGTCGCCAGATAGAGCCTGCTGCCATTGGATGAGATGCCGAACGCATTGATCGCCGCCGGCAAGCCCGTCACCGACCCGACAAGCGATTGAGACCCACTGTCGCTCGTCCGGTAGATTTCGCCATTTGGATTGGTGGCATACACGTTGCTGCAACTCAATTGCGCCAACGCAGGACTGGCATGCAGGCCCGCTGCCATCGCCAGCAACGCGACCATTCCGCGCAGCGACCAGCGGCGGCCGGCGGGCAACGAGGTGTTTTCTGCGGACTCCATCACGATTTGCAGGCGCCGACGCGCACGCGCGGCATCGACACGCGTGGTGTCGCCACGTCCATCGGTGCCCGCTGCCTGCACGGCAGGACGGAGAGATCCCTGCAGCGCGACAAGCGCGCCGATGTTGTGCCGCGGTCGCGACTTCATTGGTGCGTCCACGTTCGTCCTGGTTGTCATGGGATTCCCCTGTTGCCGCGAAACGGTGCCTGTGGCGAGGCGATATCCCCGCATGGCCCGCGCCACCCCGCTTCGCTTCGGCATGTGGCTCTTCACTGTTCGCGCTCATTCCTTGCAACCGGACACCGGAAACGTTGTTTGCGCGAGCGCGGGAGGGGTTCTGCCACCCTTGTTCGTCAACCCTGCGTGTCACTCTTTTTTTTCCGGAGCCAAGCCGCGTGAGTTCCTCCCTGCCTTCTTCGTTCGCTCGCCGCCAATGGCTCGGGGCTGCTGCCCTGTCGACGTTGGCAACCGCCGCATGGCCCCGCATGGCGCGCGCTGCCGCCTGCGATGACAGCGCAGGCTGGATTCCACCGGATGCGTTCCTTGCCGACCTGCCGCGCCTGATGCAGGCACTGCGCGTGCCCGCCATCGGCATGGCAGTGGTGGAGCGGGGCGAAGTGGTGTGGTCGCGCAACCTCGGCGTACTGAACGCGGAAACTGCGACGTCCGTCACGCGCGAGTCGCTGTTCGAGGACGCCTCGCTCAGCAAGCCGGTGTTCGCCTACCTGTTGCTGCAGCTGGCCGACCAGGGCGTGATCGACCTGGACGCGCCGCTGGTGCGCTACCGGCGCATGGAGTACCTGGCCGACCATCCGTGGGTGGAGCTGGTCACCGCGCGCGACGTGCTGCGTCATTCCACCGGCATGCCGAACTGGCGCAAGGATCCGGCCAACGAAAAGCTCGTGCCGGCGGTGAAGCCAGGCACGCGCATCGACTACTCGGGCGAAGCGATCTTCTGGCTGCAGCTGGTGGTCGAGACACTCACTGGCGAGAGCCTCGATGAGTCGATGCAGCGCCTGCTGTTCGGCCCCGCCGGCATGCGCGACAGCAGCTATACGTGGAGCAGGGACCTCGCCGCGCGTTCGGTCTACGGCCACCGCGCCGTCGAGGACGAAGAGCCCGGCATGCCACCACAGATGCTCCGCGACACCTGGAACGCCGCGCAAACCGTCGCCGACCGCTGGGGCAAGCCGCTGTCCGCGTGGCGCTGGGAGGACGCCGTCCGCGCACTGCCCGCCGTGCAGGCCATCACGCCGAAAGGCCTGGTGAACTGGCCCGGCGACATCCTAGCCAATGCCGCCGCCAGCCTGCGCACCACGCCGACCGACTACGCCCGCTTCATGGCGCTGATGGTGCGTACGCAACGCGAACCGTGGCAGATCACCGAGGCGACGCGCACCGCCATGCTGACGAAGCAGATCGACGTGCCCGGCCGCTGGACCGACAAGGGCCTGGGCTGGAACCTGGAGGCCACGCCGCGCGGCCCGGTGTTCTACCACTCGGGCAGCAACGGCGGCATCTTCAAGAACTTCGCCCTGGGCGACGCGCGCGGCCAGCGCGCGCTGGTGGCGCTGACCAATGCAGGCAGCGGCAACGTGCTGTACCGGCGCGTAGTGCGCGCGGCCACCGGGCACGACCTGCTGGCATTCGACCTCTGACTACAGGCCCTGGAACACGAACGGCGGCGCGGGCCTGAAATCCTTCACCGCGTTGCCGGCGAACACGTTGCGCTGGTCCGCGCCCAGGTCCAGCTTCATCACCTTGCCGGTCTCCCTGGAGAAATCGACCTCCTTCAGGTCGACCCAGAACGTGTTGGGCGTCAGCGCGGACTCGAAGAAGTACAGCTTGCGCTTGTGGTCGGCGACCGTGCGCCAGCGGGTGGAGGAGATGTTCGGTTCCTCCGGCGTGTTGATGCCGAACGGCACCGACGCGTTGCGGATCACGCTGAAGACGCTGGCCAGCGCCTTCACCGGATCCTCGGCCTTGGGGATCGCATTGATGTAGAACGAGGCGCGCGCGAAGCGGTCCGAGGCGCGGTTGGTGCCCGGCAGCATCACGGTGCCACCGATCTGCTTCCAGTAGGCATTGAGCGCGAGCTGCTGGTCGAACACCGGCGAGTTGGTCATCACCTGGAACTCGCGGCCGTGGTGGATCACCTGCTTGCCGCCGATGTACTCGATGATGGCGCTATCGCCGCTGGCGTCGGACAGCGACAGGTGCAGCGTGGTCAGGCGGTCTTCGCCGGGCACCTTGTCGGTCACCACGGTGAAGGGCTGCTTGCGCAGCGCATCGACGGCTTCCTTCACGCTACCGTAGTTGTCCAGCGCGTACTGCGCCCACGCCGCGATGCTGAGCCCGGGACCGCGGCCGTCGTAGGCGGGGTACTCGGATTCCACCAGCCACAGCACGTTGGCCATCAGGCCGGCCTCGTTCATGCCGTCGGTGGTGGAGATGTCGTAGCCGGTGGCGATGACGCTGCCGTACTTCGACGTCCACGTCACCGAATTGGGCCCGGCCTGCCCGCTACGCGCCATGCCGCGCGGGAAGATCCACAGGTTGGTCGCGACGTCGTTCTTCCAGTCCATCGAACGGGCGGTGATGACGTCGTCGTTGGCGCCCAGGTAGACCACGCGGGTGCAGGCATCCGCGGGTGGGGCGAGGAAGGCCGAGAGCGGGGCAAGGACGAACGCGAGCGGCACGACGAAGCGACGATCCATGGCGGTCTCCGTGAAGGGAACAGGCGATGCGTAGCGGCGTCCGCCCTTTATGCCAGCGGGTGTGTTAAACAGCGATCCTCCGCCGCCCCCCGAGATGCTGCCATGACCATGCTCCTGCCGACGCACCGTTCGTCCATCCGCGCGATGCCGATCGCCCTTGCCGCGATGGCGCTCTCCGCCTGCGTCAGCACGCCGGGCCCGCAGGTTGCGGGCAGCGGGACCTGCAAGGACGCCTCGCTGGGCTGGGCCGTGGGGCAACCGGCGGACGAAGCCAACCTGCGGCGGCTGTCGAGCGAAAGCGGCGCCGGGCTGGTCAATCCGATCGGCCCGACCACCGCCGTGAAGCACGATACGCGCAGCGATCGCCTGCGCGTCTACATCGATGCACAGAACCAGATCACCGCTGCCCGTTGCGAATAACCCCACCGACACCCGAATGCGCCGCGACCACATCCTCACCCTCTCCTGCCCGGACACCACCGGCATCGTCTACCGCGTCACCGGCCTGCTCTACGAGTCCGGCTGCAACATCCTCGATGCGCAGCAGTTCGGGGACGAGGAGTCGGGACGTTTCTTCCTGCGCGTGCATTTCGACGTGCCGGGGGCGACGGAGATCGACGTCCTGCAGGAAGGCTTCGCCTCGCTGGCGGAGATGTTCGGCATGGACTGGCAGATCCACGATGCCAGCCGCAAGGCGCGCCTGATGGTGCTGGTCAGCAAGCAGGGCCATTGCCTCAACGACCTGCTGTTCCGCGTGCACAGCCGCCAGCTGCCGGTGGAGATCGCCTGCATCGCCTCCAACCACGCCGACTTCGCGCCGCTGGCGCAGTCCTACGGGGTGGCCTTCCACCACCTGCCGGTATCGGCGGGCAACCGGGCCGAGCAGGAGCGGCACATCGTCGATCTGGTCGAGCGCGAGCAGATCGATCTCGTCGTGCTCGCGCGCTACATGCAGATCCTCTCGCCCGAGCTGTGCGACGCGCTGGCCGGCCGCGCCATCAACATCCACCACAGCTTCCTGCCCAGCTTCAAGGGCGCCAAGCCCTACCACCAGGCGCACCAGCGCGGGGTCAAGATCATCGGCGCCACCGCCCACTACGTGACCCGCGACCTCGACGAAGGCCCGATCATCGAACAGGACGTGGCCCGCGTGGACCATGCGATGGCGCCGAAGGAACTGGTGCGGATGGGCAGCGACATCGAATCGCTGGTGCTGGCGCGTGCCGTGCGTCGGCACGTGGAGCACCGCATCCTGTTGAACGGGCACCGCACGGTGGTCTTCCGCTAATCCTCACAGGAATGGGGAAGACAGGTGTGGGAGCGACGTGAGTCGCGAGCTTTTGCTATTGCCGGAGGAAGAGCTCGCGACTTACGTCGCTCCCACAATCATTTCCAAAGTCGCTTTAGCGACTCAGCTGACCACGCGCCGCCGCAACCCCACCAGTACCGCGTACACGACCGCCAGCACGACGACGGCCACCCCGATCGCCGTCCATTCGCGCGCGCTCAGCGTGGTGAGGATGGCGAGCATCCCGACGACCGCCAGGCCTGGCACCAGCGGACCGCCGCGCAGCACGAACGGCTCGCCGCGCTCGCGCAGGTCGGTGCGCTGCGCGCGCCAGGCCGCGATACCCACCATCACGTAGACCAGGCAGACCGCGCCGCCGGAGATCAGCACCAGCGCTTCGAAGTTGCCCAGCACCGCGAGCACGCAGGCGAGGCCGGCATGCGCGGCCAGCGACAGCAGCGGCACGCGGTGGGTGGCGCTGACCCGGCCGAAGGCCTGCGGCAGGTAGCCATCACGTCCCAGCGCGAACAGCAGCCGCGACGAGCCCAGCAGGTTGCCGAGCAGGAAGCCCGCCATCGACAGGCAGGCCGTGACCAGCAACGCGATGCGCGCAGGGTCCCAGATGCGGCCTGCGGCTTCGGCGATCGGCACGCTGCTGCTGGCCAGCGCCGCTCCCAGCACGCCCTGGCAGACGATCTGCAGGCCCAGGTACAGCAACACCACCAGCAGGATGGCGCTCATCGCTGCGCGCGGCACGCTCCGCGACGGGTCGCGCACTTCGCCGCCGGGGATCAGCGCGGTCTCCACGCCGGAGTAGGCGAACACCACCATCACCATCGCCGCGCCCAGCGCGGTCCACGACGGCACATCGGCGAACGCGAAGCTGACCTGCGTGGTGTCGACGAAGGCGAGCCCGACGATCACCAGCAGGAACAACGGCACCAGCTTCAGCGTGGCCAGCGCCATCACCGCACGCGCGCCCAGCTTCACGCCGAACGCGTTGAGCGCATAGATCGCGGCGTACACGCCGACCAGCAGCAGCGCGCGCGGCAGCGGTGCGGCGAACATTGGCCACAGGCTGGCGACCTGCAACGACAGCGCCGCCGCCACGCCCGCGCTGGAGGCCACGTTGCAGATCCACATCAGCGCGCCGGCGAGGAAGCCCGGCAGCGTGCCGAACACCGCGCTGACATAGGTGTAGGGACCTCCGGTCGCCGATGCACGACTGCCGATGGCGGCGAAGCACAGCGCCACCGGCACCATCACCACCGCACCGGCGAGCAGCGCCAGCGGTGCCGCCGCGCCGACCTGGGCCGACAGCGCGGCCGGCATCTTGAAGATGCCGCCGCCGACGATGATGTTGATGACCGCCGCCGCCAGCGCCACGCTGCCGACCGCACGCAGCAGCGCCGCATCGCCCTGCAACGGGCGGGTAGGAACGGAGTCGGCGTCGTGGTTCATCGGCTTGCGGGTCCTGGAAGGAGTGCGAGCCTGCCATGCGCTCGTCGCCAATGCGAGCCGCGTGCCGTCATGCGCTCATGGGTATTCGCCATTGGACACGCGCACGGCAGGGGCTAGCATCGTGCTTCCCGCCGGTTCCGGATGCCGCCATGCGTCGCACCCATCGCCTGTTCGCCGCCCTGCTCGTCGCCACCGCCTCGCTGGCCAGCGCGGACGCCCGCGCGCAGAACACCGCATTCACCGCGCTCGAACAGGCGCAGCCCAGCCTCGTGCAGTGGCGCCGCGACCTCCACCAGCATCCCGAGCTCGGCGAGCAGGAAACACGCACCGCGAAGTTGGTCGCCGACCATCTGCGTTCGCTGGGCCTGACCGTGCGCACCGGCGTCGGCAAGACCGGCGTGGTCGCCGTGCTGAAGGGCGGCAAGCCCGGCCCGCGCATCGCGTTGCGCGCCGACATGGATGCGCTGCCGGTCACCGAACAGACCGGCCTGCCGTTCGCGTCGACGGTGAAGGCGGACTACCGCGGCCAGCCCGTCGGCGTCATGCATGCCTGCGGCCACGATGCGCATGTCGCCATCCTGATGGGCGTGGCGCAGGCGCTGGTCACGGCGAAAGACGAACTGCCGGGTGAGGTGATGTTCGTGTTCCAGCCGGCCGAGGAAGGTCCCCCGGTCGCAGGCGAGGTGTTCGGCGCGGCGTTGATGCTGAAGGACGGCATCTTCAAGGACTTCACGCCCGACGCCGTGTTCGGCCTGCACGTGTGGGCCGGCCTGCCGGTCGGCAGCGTCGGCTATCGCAGCGGTCCGCTGATGGCGGCGGCGGACGAGTGGTCGCTGGTGGTGAAAGGCAAGCAGACGCACGGCTCGCGGCCGTGGGACGGCGTGGACCCGATCACCCTGGGCGCGCAGATCCTGCTGGGTACGCAGAGCATGATCGCGCGCCAAGTCAACATCGCCACCAGTCCGGTGGTGCTGACGGCCGGCCAGTTCCAGGCCGGCGTGCGCTTCAACATCATTCCGGACGAAGCGACGTTGGTCGGCACGCTGCGCACCTTCGACCCGACCGTGCGCGAAGACGTGATCGCGCGTTTCCGCCGCATCGCCGACGACTACGCGCACGCCAGCGGCGGCAGCGCCGAGTTGAAGGTCGCCAACAACGCACCGGCCACCATCAACCAGCCTGCGCTCACCCAGCGCGTGCGGCCATCACTGGAGAGGGCCGTCGGCGCGGCGAACGTGGTGGAGATGCCGCTGGTGACGGTGGCGGAGGATTTCTCGCAGTTCGCCAACACCGTGCCGGGGTTCTACTTCTTCGTCGGCTCGACGTCGAAGGGCATCGACCCGGCCACCGCGCCGATCAACCACTCGCCGCAATTCCTGCTCGACGAACAGGCGCTGCAGACCGGCAGCCGGGCGATGCTGCAGGTGGCGTGGGATTATCTGTCCGCGACGCCTTGATGTTCCCCTCTCCCCGCCTGCGGGGAGAGGGTGCCGAAGGCGGGTGAGGGGCGACGAAGCCGTGAAGCAAAACGCGCGCACGTTGTCGCCGAAGATCGCGCTTGCCCCTCATCCGGCCTCCGGCCACCTTCTCCCCGCCTCGCGGGGAGAAGGATTAGAACCCCAGCCAGAGCCGCAACGGATGCTGCGGATCCGCCAGCAACCGGATCGCCAGCGCGATCGACACCGTCACCAGCAGCGGCTTGATGATGCGGGCGCCCTGCTTCATCGCGAAGCGCGAGCCGAGCTGCGCGCCGAGGAACTGGCCGGCGCCCATCAGCAGGCCGACCTTCCACAGCACCGCACCGTGCGCGAGGAACACCGCGAACGCGCCGAGGTTGGAGCCGAAGTTGAGGAACTTGGTGTGCGCGGTCGCCTTGAGGATGCCGAAGCCCGCCAGCGCCACGAAGCCCAGCATCAGGAACGAACCTGTGCCCGGGCCGAACACGCCGTCGTAGAAGCCGATCGCCGGCACGAAGGTCAGTGCGAACACCTGCGGGCGCATGCGCTGGTGGCGGTCGACGTGGCCGATGTCCGGCTTCAGGCCGAAGTACACCGCGATGCCGACCAGCAGGAACGGCAGCGCCCACTTCAACCACGCCACCGGAATCACCGTCGCCAGCAGTGCGCCACCGACCGCGCCCAGTGCGGCGGTCAGCACCATCGGCAACTGGCCCTTGAGATCCACGTGTCCGTGCCGCGCATACGCCCAGCTCGCCGACCCGGAACCGAACAGCGACTGCAGCTTGTTGGTGCCCAGCACATGCAGCGGCGGAATGCCCGCCAGCAGCATCGCCGGAATGGTGACCATGCCGCCGCCGCCCGCGATGGCATCGATGAAACCCGCCAGCATGGCGGCGAGGAACAACAGCAGGAGCACCTGCAGGGCGAGGTCGGGCATGGGGGTCCAGGGTGGTGGTGATGCATGTCCGTCAGTCGAGCGACGGGCGCGACGCGCGGTCATTCTAGGCGAGGCCGGATCCCGGAACGTCGTTCGTGGTGAGCCCGTCGAACCACACTGTTTGCGATGGCAACGACGCAACCGAACGGCATGCTTTTCCGCGAAAGGCGTGGTTCGACGGGCTCACCACGAACGGTATCTCCGACTGCTTTTCCCGGCCGCGTTGTCGCCCCGTGCTCTGTCACGAGAGGAGGACAGGCACGCGGAGGCTCAGCCTGGCGACGCGGTCGCGTGACATTGCGGTTAGCATCGCCCTATCCCGTCCGGAGTCCGACTCGATGCGCCACGCACGCCTGTTCGCCGTTTCCCTGCTGGCCACCGCACTGGCGGCCGCGCTGCCCGCCGCTGCCCAGGACGCCGCCACGCAACGCCCCGAGGTCGCCGCTGCCGGCCAGGCCGTGCAGCAGCAGGTGATCGACTGGCGCCGGCATTTCCACCAGTACCCGGAACTGTCCAACCGCGAGGCGGAGACATCGAAGCGCGTGGCCGAAGAACTGCGCAAGCTGGGCCTGCAACCGCGCACCGGCATCGCGCACCACGGCGTCACCGCGGTGATCAAGGGCGGCAAGCCCGGCCCGCGCATCGCGCTGCGCGCCGATATGGACGCGTTGCCGGTGACCGAACGCAACCGCCTGCCGTTCGCGTCGAAGGCGACGTCGACCTACCGCGGCGAAACCGTCGGCGTCATGCACGCCTGCGGCCATGACGCGCATACCGGCATCCTGCTGGGCGTGGCGAAGTCGCTGGTGGCGATGAAGGACCAGCTGCCCGGCGAAGTGCTGCTGGTGTTCCAGCCCGCCGAGGAAGGCGCGCCGGCCGGCGAGGAAGGGGGCGCGGAGCTCATGCTGAAGGAGGGCGTCTTCAAGGACTTCAAGCCGGAGGCGGTGTTCGGCCTTCATGTGTTCTCGTCGATCCCGGTCGGCCAGATCGGCGTGCGCCAGGGACCGCTGATGGCGGCGTCGGACAGCTTCACGCTGAAGGTCGTCGGTCGGCAGACGCACGGCTCGCGGCCGTGGGGCGGCATCGATCCCATCGTGGCGATGGCCGACATCATCGGCACCACCCAGACCATCGTCAGCCGCCGCACCGACATCTCGAAACTGCCGGCGGTGGTCAGCTTCGGCGCGATCAAGGGCGGCATCCGCTACAACATCATTCCCGACGACGTGGAAGTGGTCGGCACCATCCGCACCTTCGACGACGGCATGCGGCAGAAGATCTTCGCCGACCTGAAGAACGTCGCCACGCACGTGGCCGCCGCGCATGGCGCGAAGGTCGAGGCCAGCGTGCCCGACAACGACGGCAACCCGGTCACCGTCAACAATCCTGAGTTGACCGCGCGCATGCTGCCCAGCCTGCAGGCGGTGGTCGGCGCGGACAACGTCATCACGCCGCCACTGCAGATGGGCGCGGAGGACTTCTCGTTCTACGCGCGCGAGGTACCGTCGATGTTCTTCTTCGTCGGTAGCACGGCCAAGGGCATCGATCCGGTCACCGCGCCCAGCAACCACTCGCCGGAGTTCATGCTGGACGAAGCGTCGCTCGATGTCGGCCTGCGTGCGCTGCTGCAGGTGACGCTGGATTACCTGCACGCGCCCCGGGACTGAGCGCGCCGACATTGCCGGCCGCCGGGCGCGGGGCCACAATCCGTCGCGCATGCCTTGCCCCGACCGCCCGCCGTCCGCCGCCGAGTACGCCACCGTCGCGTGCGCGGCGGACGCGCATGCAGGTGATGGACGCACGCCATGAGCCAGCGCTTCGCCCGCGCGCTGGCGCTGTTCGACGATTGCGTGGCGCTGCCTGCGGCGGCGCGTTCCGCCTTCCTCGCCGACTTGGCCGACCGGGATCCGGAAACCCATCGCGCCCTGACGACCTTGCTCGATTCGGACGGCACGCTGCAGGACGCCGGCGAGCACGACCCGCTGCCGTTCGCCTCGCTCGACGCCCTGCATCGGGACACCCTCACGGCCGGCGGGCAGGAAGCCGCGCCCCACGGGTCGGCCGAAGCCGACGCCCGGGTCGGCAGCCGGTTGGGGCCATGGCGGATCGAGCGCGCGCTGGAATCCGGCGGCATGGGCACGGTGTACGAAGCCTGGCGCGACGACGGGCAGTACCAGCAGCGCGTCGCACTGAAGTGCATGCGCGGCGAACTGACCTCGCCACGCCTGATCGAGAGTTTCCGCCGCGAGCGGGAAGCGCTGGCGGCCCTGGACCATCCGGGGATCGCCACGCTGTTCGATGGCGGCATCGAAGCCGGCGGGTATCCGTGGTTCGCGATGCGCTACGTGCAGGGCGCGCAGATGGACGCCTGGTGCGACGCGCGCACCGCCAGCCTGCGCACGCGTGTCGCGTTGCTCGTGCAGGTGTGCGACGCGCTGGTCTACGCCCACCAGCGGCAGGTACTGCACCAGGACATCAAGCCGTCCAACCTGATGGTGACCGACGAGGGCCAGGTGCAGGTGCTCGATTTCGGCCTGACCGCCTCGCTGGCCGCCTCCGACGCCGTGCCGCGCCTGGCGGCTTCGGATGGCTACACCGCGCCCGAGGCGCTGTCGGGCGCGCTTCCGGCCGTGACCATGGATGTCTGGTCGATGGGCGTGCTGATGTACCGGCTGCTGGCCGGGGCGCTGCCGCACGCGTCGACGCGCCTGCTCTCGACCGTCCTGTCGCAGGACAAGGACCAGGCGCCCCGGATGTCGCAGCTGGCGGAACAGGGCGCAGCGGCGCAGGCGCAGTGCCGCGGATTCGGCACGCCCCGCGCGCTCGCCCGGGCGCTGTCGGGCGACCTGGACGCCATCGCGGCGCGCTGCATCGCACGCACGCCGGGACAGCGCTATGCCTCGATCGACGCGCTGCGCGACGACCTGCAGGCGTGGCTGGAGCGGCGCCCGGTCGAGGCCCGTGGCGGTGGCGCGGCCTACCGGGGCCTGCGCCTGCTGGCCCGGCATCGGCTGGCCGCTCTGCTGACGGCGCTGACGCTGTGCGTCGCGGCCGTCAGCCTGGGCATGCTGGTCCGGCAGGAGCGCAGTGCGGCCCACGAGACCGCGTCCAATCTCGCGCTGTCGCAGGTATTCGAACGGATGCTGGGCAACGCCACCCTGTCCGGACTGGGCGACACCCCGATGTCGTCGGGCGCCCTGCTCGAGGACACGGAACGCCAGGTCCGCGCGCTTCCGCTGCAGGACCACCCGGTGGTCCTCGCGCGCGGCCTGTCGATGCTGGCCCGCAACTACAGCGTGGTGGGCGACTACGACCGCGCCACGCGACTGGCCGCAGAAGCCGCCCGCCTGCAGGGCGACGATCCGTCCGGCCTCGCCACCGCGCAGGCGACCCTCGCCGCCCTGCTCAACCTGCGGGGCAGACCGCGCGACGCACAGGCCGCCGCGCAGGAGGGACTGCGCGAAATGGCCGGTGCGGACATCCTGCCGCCACGCCTGCAACTGCTGACCGAACTGGCGCGCAGCCGCTGGGACCTGGGCGAACACGATCTCGCACGGCACACGCTGGACCAGGCACTGGCGCTCGCCGGGGATGGCCATCTGCCGTCCGCGCAGGCGGAACTGCTGACGCTGCGCGGCTACTGGAACACCCGCCTGGTCCGCTTCGCGCAGGCGGACGACGACCTGCGCCGCGCCATTGCACTCGCCGCCCCGGCCTACCCCCTGGTCGCCAACGAGGCCCGCCGTCTCCTGGCGCAGAACCTGCTGGTGCAGGAGCGCATCGACGAAGGCCGCCGGATCGCGGAAGCACTGCTGGCCGACTATCGGCTGCGATTGGGGGATTCGCATCCGCTGGTGGGCCGCGCATGGCGCGTATTGGCCAACCTGCAGTGCACGGGCGGGCAGCTGGAGGCCTGTGCGGTGTCCATCGACCAGGCCGAACGGATCGTCCGGCTGCATTTCGGCGAACAACACCCGGAGTTCGCCGATGTCCTGCGCGTGCGATCGCTGCTGGGCGTATTCGGACAGTCCGGTCAGGCTGGCGTCATCCCGGCTCTGCGGCGTGCGGAAGCGCTGCTGCTCGCGGCCTACCCGCCGCAACACGAGACGATAGTGCGCATCCGCCTGATGCTGGCCCGGCGCCTGCTGTCTGCCAATCCAAAGGAAAGAAACGAATCCATCGCCCTGATGCGGACGGTGATGGCCGACCACGCGAAAGGTCGGCTGAGTCCCCAGCCGATCCACCGGATCACGCTGGCGGAGGGACTGCTGAAGCGCGCCGGCGCCGGCGACCTGCAGGAGGCACGTGCGCTCGTCGAACAGAACGAGGCCGCCCTGCGCGCCTACCCGCCTGCCTACAGCATGGTGTTCTACAACCGCTACCTGCTCGCCTACCTGACCGACCGGGGCGGCGATCCGGCACTGGCCGATACGCTGCTCGCGCGCCTGGCGACCGATATCGGAGAGAACCCGGCGACGACCAACAACCGTTTCGTCCTGCGCGACACCCTGATGTTGCGGGCGATGATCGCGCTGCGTCGCGGCGACGCGCCTGCGGCGCGAACCCTGCTGGCCGACGCCGTGACGCGCGCGGAGGCCATGTTCGGACCGGACCACCAGGCCTCACGCAGGGCGCGCGCGCAACTCGATGCGCTGGACAACACGGGAACCTTCGAGTTGCTGCGCTGACACGCTCCGCGTCAGCGATGGTCGCCGTCGAGGTAGTACCAGCGCCCGTCCAGGCGCAGGAACCGGCTCCGTTCCTGCATGCGCACCGCCCGGCCGCCACCGACGCGGTAGCGCGCGACGAACTCGACCTCGGCGGTATCCGGCCCGATGACGTGGTGCGCCTTCACCGTCAGGCCCAGCCAGGTGGTTTTCGGTTCGCCCGGCGCGTCGAGGCCGAGTTCGCCCGGCCGCGTGTCCGCATGCCAGGTGGCGCGCAGGTAGCCCGCATCGCCGAGCACGTAGGCGCTGTAGCGCGAGCGCATCAGGGTTTCGGCGTCCGGCGCGGGTTCACCACCGTGGTAGCGGCTGCAGCAGGCGGCGTAGTCGCGGCCGGTGCCGCAGGGGCACAGGGTCATGCTTGGGCACCTCCTGTGGGAGCGACGCAAGTCGCGATCGGCCTCCGCGGTGGTTCATCGCGACTCACGTCGCTCCCACACCGGTCAGCAGGCAGTCCCGCACTCAACGCCTGCCGTGACCCGTCTCGATGAAGCGCAGGAACTCGGCGCGCGTGCGCGCGTCCTCGCGGAAGGTGCCCAGCATCTTGCTGGTCACCATGCTGACGCCGCGCTTGTGCACGCCGCGCGTGGTCATGCATTCGTGCGCGCCGTCGACGACGACGGCCACACCGCGCGGCTGCAGCACGTCCTGGATGCACTGCGCGATCTGCGCGGTCATCTTCTCCTGCACCTGGAAGCGGCGGGCGTACACGTCGACCACGCGCGCCAGCTTGCTGATGCCCACCACCTTGCCGTCGGGCAGGTAGCCCACGTGCGCGCGGCCGATGATCGGTGCCATGTGGTGCTCGCAGTGGCTTTCGAACTCGATGTCGCGCAGCACGATCATCTCGTCGTAGCCGGCGACTTCCTCGAACGTGCGCGCCAGGTACTCGCGCGGATCCATCTGGTAGCCGCTGAACCAATCGCGGTAGGCCTTGGCAACGCGCTTCGGCGTATCCAGCAGGCCTTCGCGCGAGGGATCCTCGCCCGCCCATTCGAGCAGCACGCGCACGGCGTCCTCGGCCTGCGCCTGGCTGACCTTGCCGGATTTGTCGTCGGACTGGCTCATCGCGTGGATTCCTGCGGGGGGCGTGGAGGATAACGCATCTGTCTTGCCGACCCTCTACGGAGCTGGCGACCCGGCGGATGCGGATCGGCCACCTTGCCCGATGCGGCGTCCCGCCGTCCGGCACTCGCCAAGCCGCGCGCACGGGCGCACCCTATGCGCCGGTCCACCACCGTGACGGGCGATCCCGTCATCTCCCCGTAGTACCTGTCCCGGAGTTCCTCCATGCTGCGTACGCTGTTGCTCTCCTCCGCCATCGCCGTCGCCCTGTCCGCCTGCGGCGACCGCCCTGCTGCCGAATCCGCCATGCCCGCCACCGCCGCCACGCCCGCCGAAAGCGCGAATCCCCTGCTCACCGCCAGCGCGCTGCCGTTCCAGGCGCCGCCGTTCGACAGGATCAAGGATGCCGACTACCAGCCGGCCATCGAGGAAGGCATGCGCCAGCACCTCGCCGAGGTGCGCACCATCGCCGACAACGCCGAGCCGGCCACGTTCGCCAACACGTTCGAAGCGCTGGAGCGCAGCGGCACGTTGCTGACCCGCGCGACCACGGTGTTCTTCGCCATGACCGGCGCCAACACCAATCCCGCGCTGCAGGCCGCCGAAGAAGCGCTGGCGCCGAAGCTGGCCGAGCACAGCGACAGCATCCACCTGGATCCGAAACTGTTCGCCCGCGTGAAGGCGGTCTACGACCAGCGCGACACGCTCGGCCTGACGCCCGAGCAGAAGACCGTGGTCGAACACACCTACGACGGCTTCGTGCGCGCAGGCGCGCAGCTCTCCGACACCGACAAGGCCGAGCTCCGCACGCTCAACAGCGAGGAGTCCTCGCTGACCACCGCGTTCGGCAACAAGCTGCTCGCCGCCGGCAATGCCGGTGGCGTGTTCGTCACCGACAAGGCGAAGCTCGACGGCATGGACGAGGGCGCGATCGCCGCTGCGGCCGATGCCGCCAAGGCCGCGGGCAAGGACGGCCAGTGGCTGCTGAGCCTGCAGAACACCACCCAGCAGCCGCCGCTCGGCTCGCTGAAGGATCGCGCGCTGCGCGAGCAGCTGATGGCCGCGTCGCTGGGACGCGCCGAGAAGGGCGACGCCAACGACACCCGCGCGACCATCCAGCGCCTGGCCGAACTGCGCGCGCGCAAGGCGCAGCTGCTGGGCTTCCCGAACTATGCCGCCTACAGCATCGCCGACCAGATGGCCGGCACGCCCGAGGTCGCACTGAAGCTGCTCACCGACACCGTGCCCGCCGCCACCGCGCGTGCACGCGCCGAGCTGGCGAAGATCCAGGGCGTGGTCGATGCGCAGAAGGGCGGCTTCACCGCCGGCGCGGCCGACTGGGACTTCTACGCCGAACAGGTGCGCAAGGCCGAGTTCGATCTGGACGAGTCGCAGATCAAGCCCTACTTCGAACTGGACCGCGTGCTGAAGGACGGCGTGTTCTTCGCCGCGCACGAGCTGTACGGCATCACCGCCAAGGAGCGCAAGGACATCCCGGTCTACCACCCGGACGTGCGCGTGTTCGACATCATGGACGCCGACGGCAAGCAGCTGGCGCTGTTCTACCTGGATCCGTTCAAGCGCGAGAGCAAGCAGGGCGGCGCGTGGATGGGCAACTTCGTCGAGCAGAACGGCCTGACCGGCGACATCCCGGTGGTCTACAACGTGGAGAACTTCACCAAGCCCGCCGCCGGCCAGCCCGCGCTGCTGAGCTTCGACGACGTCACCACGCTGTTCCACGAGTTCGGTCATGCGCTGCACGGCTTCTTCTCGAAGACGCAGTACCCCAGCGTGGCCGGCACCAACACGCCGCGCGACTTCGTCGAGTTCCCGTCGCAGTTCAACGAGCACTGGGCGCTGGACCCGAAGGTGTTCGCCAACTACGCCAAGCACCACCAGACCGGCGAGGCCATGCCGCAGGCGCTGGTCGACAAGATCGTCAAGGCGCGCACCTTCAACCAGGGCTATGCGACCACCGAGTACCTGTCGGCCGCCCTGCTGGACCTGGCATGGCACACCCTGCCGGCCGGCAGCGGCAAGCAGGACGTGGACGCCTTCGAGAAGCAGGCGCTGGCCAAGTACAAGGTCGACCTGGCGGCCGTGCCGCCGCGCTACCGCACCAGCTACTTCAGCCACATCTGGGGCGGTGGCTACGCGGCGGGTTACTACGCCTACTTCGGCGCGGAAGTGCTGGACCATGACGCGTTCCAGTGGTTCCGCGAGCACGGCGGCCTGACCCGCGAGAACGGCCAGATTTTCCGCGACAAAGTGCTGTCGATCGGCCACTCGCGCGACCTCGCCACCGCCTACCGCGAATTCCGCGGCAAGGATCCCAGCGTCGAGCCGCTGCTGGAGCATCGCGGCCTGAAGTAAGCACGCGCTGCTTCGGCGACATGAAGAAGGCCCGCTTGCGCGGGCCTTCTTCTTGCCTGCATGCCTGTGCGCGGATGAAGCCCGACGATTTGTCCTACATGGGTGTACGCACTAGAGTCGGCGGCATGCATCGACACCACGATCATCCGGGAGCACAGGCGATGACGGACACCTCCGTCGGCAGGCAGGATACCGAGCGCCGTCGCATTCGGCTGCACCTGCTGGGCTTCCTGCTGTTCGCCCCCCTTCTGGCCTGTGCAGGCCCCGAGCTGACACCGGGCTATTCGCGGGACGCGGTGCAGCCTGTTGTCGTGCAGGCGGGCACTGCCGGCGAAGCGCGGATCCGCTTCGTATCGCCACCGGAAACCCTCTACTACGCGGCCGGCGTGTCCTACCGTGTGACGAGTGATGCGCTGCAGGTCGTCATCGACCGCTGCCCCATCCACGGCGACTGCACAACGATGGCGAAAGGAACGCTGCTCGACGACGGGCGCACGACGGAGGTCAGCGTGCCGATCGATGGCAGGCGTCTTGTCATGCTGCATACCGACGGCGAGCAACCACTCCCGTAACCTCGTCTTGCCCTCCCTCGTGGCAGCATCGTGCACGTCGCAGGCACGCAGGCTCCCCGCATGAAGTTGCTGATCATCACCTGCGGCACCGAGGGCGATACGCGTCCGCTGGCCGCACTCGGCCATGCGCTGATGCAGTCCGGACATGAGGTCGAACTGCTCGGCGACGCGAACACGCTTGGCATCGCGCAGGTGCTCGGCGTACCGGCACGCGCACTGGCTGGCGACATCCGCGCGACGATCGCCGTCGAAGGCGCCATGCGCGAGATCACCCGCAATCTCGCGCGCCTCGCCATCGCCCATAGCAGCGATTGGCTGCAGCAGGCCATCGACGCCGGCCGCGGGTGCGACGCGATCATCGTCTCGGGACTGGCGGTCTTCGCCGGGCTGTCGGCGGCCGAGGCACTGCGCGTGCCGGCGATCGGCGCGATGCTGATTCCGATATCGCCCACGTCCGCGTTCGCCTCGCCGTTCCTGCCGTTCACGCCGCCGCGCCTGTTCAATCGCGCCAGCCACACGCTGTTCGGGCAGCTCAGCTGGCGGCTGTTCCGCAACGCGACGAACCGGGCACGCGCGCAGGCAGGATTGCCGCCACGGCGTGCGCTGTGGGCCGATCATCCGATGCTCTACGGCGTGTCGCCCACCCTGGTGCCGCGTCCCGACGATTGGCCGGACAACGCGCATGTCTGCGGCCAATGGGTACCGCCGCTGGCGGCCACGTTCACGCCGCCGGACGATCTGCTCGCGTTTCTCGATGCCGGCGAGCCGCCGGTCTATGTCGGCTTCGGCAGCATGGCCGGCTTCGACAATGCACGCCTCGTGGACGCCGTGGCCGGTGCGCTCGGCACGCGGCGCGCGTTGTTCAATGCAGGCTGGACCGGCATCGACACGACCATGTTGCCTGGGAATTTCCATGCGATCGGCCACGTGCCGCACGACTGGCTGCTGCCGCGCTGCGCACTGGCGATCCACCATGGAGGCTCCGGTACCACGCACTCCGCCTGCCGTGCCGGCATCCCCTCGGTCATCGTGCCGTTCGCAGGCGACCAGTTCTTCTGGAACGCGCGGCTGCGCGATGCCGGGGTGATGGCGCATGCGCTGAAGGGCGCGTCGATCACGGCCAGCAACCTCCGCGAAGCGGTCACCTTCGCCGGCAGCCAGGGCGCGCGCTGCCGGGCCGCGGACTTGGGTCACCGTATGCAGCGTGAAGACGGCTGCGCTGCAGCCGTCGCCCAGGTGGAGCGCTACGCCCGCCGATGACGGTGGCGTGCCGCCTCAGTCCGCCGCGACCGGCGCACCCATGTTGCCCTTGCTGTACATGCCCGAGCGGTCGAAGCAGCAGGCGCGGCGCTTGCCGGACGCCAGCATGTCGCAGGCGGTGGCGATGCGCTTCACGCGCGTCTCGGCTTTCTTGCCGGACGTCATCCAGTGGATCCAGTCGCGGCGCGCGACCGGCGTCAGCGTCGTCCACACCGCTTTCGCCTCCGGGGCCGCGGCGAGCGCCTTGCGGATATCGGGCGGCACCGCAGGTTCGGGTTCTTCCTCCACCGGTGCAACGACCAGTTCAACGGTGTCGCCCGTGGCAACGCCGGCCGCCTCGCGCAGCGTCTTCTCGACCTTCAGCCAGTGGCTGCCTTCGCCATCGGGTTCCAGCGTGGCCTGGAACGGTTGGCCCGCGAACGTGCCCTCGACCGTCGTCATGCTGCGCGCCGGCAGCTTCGCGCTGGCCGCTTTCGGCAACACCAGGAACGTCCACGTCGCGCCTTTCGGCTCGGCGGGACGTTTCAGTGGGGCGGTAAAGCAGATGGATGCGCTCATGCGCCGATGGTAGCGCGGGCACGGTCCACAGGGTGTTGCCGGTTCCGGCTTGTGAACACGGTGCATCCACGCCCGTCACGCGATGTTTCCCCTGGCCTGCCTAGAACGGACATGTCCCCGCGAGCCGAGGAGCCGGCCATGTCCCACATCCAGCACAATGACGAGGTGCTGCCCCAGGCGGTCGACGCGGTCGCGGTCGACCCCGCGCTGCTGAATTTCGGCATCGATGTTTTCCAGGCGGTGATGAACGGCGCGATGCCGATCGCCGAATACGACGGCGACAATCTCGCCTGCACCGGCATGAACGCGATCGCGCGACAGATCGGCGGGCATGGCCTGACGCTGGAGGAAGAAGCGTCGCTCGTGCTGCGCGTCGTCGCGTTCGGCGACCTGGTCAGCCAGGCCGAGGGCGACAGCCGCACTGCCGCCCATGTCGGCGTCTCCACCGACGGCTACCGGATAACGCCCGCCTTCCTGCACGCAGCCGCCAGCGCCGACATCGTGCGTCGCGTCGACGGCAGTTTCGGCTACGACCTCGACAGCGTGGCGGGGCGCCTGGTGCACTGAGGCATCAGGGTCTGCCCGCGGGGCGCTCGTCGCCATCGGCGGTGTAGGCCGGCGGCGCGTAGAAGTTCACCGTCTTCAACGGCGTTCGACCGGTAGCGCGGATCTCGTGACGCTCGCCGCGCTCGATCAGCAGCAGGCTGCCGGCGCGCAACGCACGGCGCGTGCCCTCGACGATGGCCACACCGGTGCCCTCGGCCACGTACAGCCACTGGTCTGCCCCGCGATGGCGGTTGTCCGGTCCGCCTTCCTTGCCACCTGGCGCGATGACCATCTGCGCCGCCTGCACGCCATTGGCTTCGAAGAGAGGCAGGAAGCCGATACCCATGCGGAGATGTCGGGATTTCATAGCGCCGTCGATCGGCCAGGGAGGCTTGCAGCATCGACGGCGGCGCGTGCACGGGCCGTCAATGCATCGATCACCCACGCCCGGCCACGGTGGCCCGAGTCGCCCAGGGAATCCGGGGTGGTCTGCCATGGACGGTGTCCGAGCCCCGGGTGCGCTTCGCTTGCCCGGGCTACGACGGGTGTCGCGGCTCCATCTCCACCTGCGTCAGATACAACCGCAGGTCGAACTCCAGCTGGTGGTAGTCCGGTTCCATGTGCGTGCACAGCTGGTAGAAGGCCTTGTTGTGGTCGGCTTCCTTCAGGTGCGCGAGTTCGTGCACGGCGATCATCCTGAGGAAGTCGGCCGGCGCGTCGCGGAACACGGTGGCGATGCGGATTTCGCGGCTGGCCTTGAGCCGGCCGCCATGCGCGCGGGAGATCGCCGTGTGCGTGCCCAGCGCGTGCTTCATCACCTGCAGCGTGCTGTCGTAGACCACCTTGCCCAGCGGCACCGAGCGACGCAGGTACCGCTCCTTCAGCCCCTGCACGTAGTCGTACAGTTGGCCGTCGCTGCGTACCGCGTGCGGCTCGGCGTACTTCTTCGCCAGCATCGGCCGCAGCCCGTCCTGCGCGATCAGCGCGCGCACCTGCGCCTGCAGGTGGTCGGGATAACCGGCGAGGTACTTCAGCGGCTCCATCCGGGTGGGCGATGACCGTGGGGCGGGCGGGTATGATGCCGCGAAATCACCACGAAGCACGTACGCCATGGCGAAGGGAAATCCACTGCAGGAGCAGCTGCTGAAGGCCGGTCTGGTCAAGAAGTCGAAACTGGCCGAAGTCGCGCGCGAACAGAACAAGGCCCGCCACGGCAAGGGCCCGGCCGCACCGAACGACATCCAGCGCGACGCCGAACGCGCCCGCACCGAGAAGGCCGAGCGCGACCGCGCCCTGGAAGCCGAGCGCAAGGCGCAGGCCCGCAGCGCGGAACTGCGCGCGCAGGCGCTCCAGATCGTCGCCGACCGCAAGATCCCGCGCAGTGGCGAGCTGGAGTACCGCTTCACCGCCGACGGCGCCATTCGCACCGTGCTGGTCAACGACGACCTGAAGAAGAAGCTGGCTGCGGGCGCGCTGGTCATCGCCCGCATCGACGACCGTTACGAGCTTTTGCCACGCGTGGCGGCCGACAAGGTGCGTGAACGCGACCCCGGCATGATCGTGCTCGATCACGGCCAGCCGGCGGACGCGGCGGCCTCCACCTCGGAGGACGACGACTACTACGCGCAGTTCAAGGTCCCCGACGACCTGATGTGGTGATGGCGGGCCTGCAAGGCCGGGCTTGACGGCTCCTGTAGGGTGGAAGGAAAGCCCCTGCGGAGACCGCCATGCAGCAGCACGAACTCGACGCCCTCTTCGACCAGCAGGCCGCCGGCTACGATGCCCGCTGGGTGCGCATGGCGCCGATCCGCGAAAGCCTGCTGTTCCTGATGGAGACCGTGTTCGCGGCGCTTCCGGAGGACGCGCACCTGCTATGCGTCGGCGCCGGCACAGGTGCGGAGATCGGACACCTGGCGCGACGCTTCCCGCGTTGGACCTTCCTTGCGCTGGACCCCTCCACGCAGATGATCGCCGCCTGCCGCGAACGCGCCGAGCGCGAAGGCTTTGCCGACCGCTGCGACTTCCATGCCGACGTGGTCGACACCCTGCCGGATGAAGCCGCATTCGACGGCGCCACCTGCCTGCTGGTCTCGCAGTTCCTGCTCGATCCCGCCATGCGCACCGCGTTCTTCGCATCGATCGCACGCCGCCTGCACCCCGGCGGCACGCTCGCGTGGGCCGACCTCGCCTGGGACACCGACGCCGCCGACTATCCGGCGATGCTGAAGCTGTGGATGGAAACCATGTCCGGCGCCGGCCTCGACGAGGCGGCACTCGAACAGATCCGCGCCAACTACGCGCGGGACGTCGCCATCCTGCCTCCGGACCGCGTCGCCGCGCTGGCGGAAGCCGGCGGCTTCCTGCCGCCACTGCGCTTTCACCAGGCCGGCATGATCCATGGGTGGTGCGCACGCACATCGCGGTAGTCTTGTCCGACCGCTGCCGCACCGCTTATGGAGATCCCATGCGCCTGACCTGCCTGTCGCTCGCGTTGTCGCTGCTGGTGTCGCCCGTCTTCGCGCAGGATGCGTCGACTGCGGTGTCGCCGCCGGTGGAAGACACCGGCACGCTGGCCGGCGCGCCCTATCGCATCGACATCCCGGCCGACTGGAACGGCGAACTCGTCGTGCTGGCGCACGGCTTCGAACCGCTCGGCGTACCCCGCGAAACACCGTGGCCGGCCGATCCCGCCACGTCGATGTTCACCTCCGGTGGCTACGCGGTGGCGCAGAGCGGCTACGCGACGCAGGGCTGGGCGGTGCGCGACGCCATCGCCGACAGCGAACGCCTGCGCGCGCATTTCGTGCAGCGGCATGGACAGCCGAAGAAGACGTGGATGGTCGGCATGTCGATGGGCGGCGGCATCGCCATCGCCAGCCTCGAACAGCAGGCCACGCACTACGACGGCGCGCTGTCGCTGTGCGGCGCCAACCTGCCGGGCGAGGTATTGGCCAACGAACTGTTTACCTCCCTGGTGGCGTTCGATGCGCTGTTCCCAGCGCGCGACGGCGAGGCTTTGCCCCGTCTCTCCGATCCCGTGGCGCCGGTCCTCGACCAGGGCGCGGTGATGGACCGCATCGACGCCGCCCTGCCGCGCGATCCTGCGGCGGCGCAGCGGCTCGCCGCCAAGCTGGAAGTGCCGGTCGACGCGCTTGCGGGCACGATCAGCCTGCACTACCTGGTCATCCGCGACCTGATGGCACGCGGCGGCGGCATGCCGGTGGACAACCGGCTGGTGCGCTACACCGGGTTCGGCGACGACGAAGCGTTCAACCGTCGCGTGCCGCGCTATGTCGGCGATGTGGCGGCGATGGACTATGTGGCCGCGGCGCCGGCGCTTTCAGGTCGGCCGCAGAAGCCGCTGGTGCTGCAGTACAACGCCGACGACCCAACCATCAATCCGCGCTTCCGCCCGCTGTATGCGCAGAAGGCACAGGGTGCCGACGTCCGCCCATTGACGCTGCCGGACGTGCCCGGCGGCCATTGCCGGTTCTCGGAAGCGCAGGTTCGCGAGGCGTTCCGTGTGCTGACTCAGTGGGTGGAGACGGGGACGCGACCGGGCGGCTGATCGCAGCCTTCCCGCGCAGGTGAGTATTCGCACACCGGTCAGGCACGCCGACCGGTGTGCTGCCAACTTACTTCGCGTACTGAGTTGCTTCCCTGGCCGCACGATCGATCGTGTCGGCGACCACCTTGGGCTGCGTCATGAAGACGGCGTGGCTGGCGGAGACCCTGGTGATGCGGGCTTCGATGCGCTCGGCCATGTGGATCAGCATCGCCTGGTCGAAGGCCTTGTCCTCGGTCGCGATCACCGCCCAGCTGGGCTTGCTGCGCCACGCTGCGTTCGTCAGCACGGTGCCGAAGGCCGACATGTTGATCGGCACCTGCGAGTCGCGCAGGAACGCGGCGTCTGCATCCGTCGTATCGTGTGCGAAGCCGGCCTTGAATTTCGCCGGGCTGATGAAGCCAAAACCATCGGCGCTGGTCTCGATGACGAACTCGGGCGTCGGCGCGAATCCGGTGTACTGCTGTGCCGTGGTTTCACCGGCATCCGGTGCCAGTGCCGACACATAGACCAGGCCGGCCACCTTGTCGTGCACGCCGGCCTCGGTGATGACCGTGCCGCCCCAGGAGTGTCCGACCAGGATGGCGGGACCGTCCTGGCGGTCGAGCACGCGCCTGGTTGCGGCCACATCGTCGGCGAGCGAGGTCAGCGGGTTCTGCACGATCGACACGCGATAGCCGCGCGCGGTCAGGTCGTCGTACACGGGGCGCCAACCGGACCCGTCGGCAAAGGCGCCATGCACCAGCACGACGTTCTTCACCTGGCCGCTGTCGCGGGCAGCGTCGGTGGCATGGGCGGCGGGGGACAGGCTGGCGGCCAGGGCGGCGGCGAGCAGGGCGGGGATGAGCTTGAACATGGTCGTTTCCTCGGGCGGTGGCGGTGGGTGCGGCGTCTTGGCCGGCAGGGCTACTTTGCCGCGGTTACCCGAACGATTGGTTGCGTCAAGTCCTGAAAAATTGATTCATCGTCCGTCGCCTGCCGGAACCTTCCTGGGCCTGCGTCAGCAGGCGGGCAGGTGCGGCGCGGGTCCGGGACGCACGGCCGACACAGCCGTTCGACGGAGCCGTTCGAGCGCTGGCGATGGTGGTATCGCCGGGCCCCGGTTTTCAGGAGGCCGCTCGGCGCTTGTCTGCCGTCGGAGGGTCTTGGTGCGAGAAGCGTGATGCTCTCCGGGAGGTCGAGTCGGAGGGCTGACGCTTCCTCGGGACGATCATGTCCGTCAGGAGGCGACGAGCGTCTGCGCCGCGCCGTTGCTGGCGCCGATCTCACCGATCATGGCGAGGTCGATCCCTTCGATGCAGGCGAGGTTGTAGCCGTACTCGGTGGGCACGCTGCGGCGCTGGTGGTGGGTGTAGATGCCGCACACGCTGCAGAACCAGTGTTTCGCGATCTTCGTGTTCCACTGGTAAAGGCTCAGCTTGTCTTCGCCGCGTGTGATGCGCAGGCGATCCAGGGTGACGCCGGCCATGATCGCGCCGCGACGACTGCACATGGAGCAGTTGCAGCGGCGGATGTTCTGGTGGCCATCGATGAGGTCGACCTCGAACTCGACGGCCTTGCAGTGGCAGGTGCCCTTTACCGTGTGCATGGAATGCTCCCGGGAGTCCCGGCGACAGGATGCGCGCGCGGCGCCTGCCCCATGGACTTGCCTATTTCTTCAGGCCCGCCACGACTTCGCGCACGCTGAGGCCCAGTTCGAGCTGGAGGCGGACGTACTCGCGCTCCTTGCGCGACAGGGCACGGCCCATCTCGATGCGCACGTCCTCGGCTTCCAGGATGCGCAGGATCCGCGGCATCGCCGAGCCGATGGCGTCCGGGCCGTAGCCCGCCTCGCGGAGGACGGAACTCAACATGGCTTCAATATCCATCGACGCACCGGGATCTCTCAAGGCGCTGCATTGTGCACCAGCAGGAAGGGGGCAGGGGTGCACCGGTTTGCACGGCCTTCATTCGTTCCCCGATGCGCAGGACGCGAACGCCCGGTGCCGCGTGGTGCGGCGGTCACGCGGCCGGCTCTCTCCATCGCGGGGCGGCTGGAGAATCTGATCTCGCCCGCGTCGCCCGGCGCGACGAACCGGCGAGAGCCACGGGCAATCGCTGGGTCGCCAGCCACGCATCCAGCTCCTGGCGCGGCATCGGCCGTGCGAACAGGTAGCCCTGGAAGTGGTCGCAGCCGAGTCGGATCAGCAGGTCGCGCTGGTCGATGGTTTCGACACCTTCGGTCAGCGCACTCATGCCCATGACATGCGAGATCTCGATGATCTTGCCGAGCAGCTGCTGGGCGCTTTCCTGCCGCGTCGCCTCGGCCAGGAACTGCCGGTCGATCTTCAGCTTGCGGACCGGCAGCGTTCGCAACGTCGCCAACGAGGAGTAGCCCGTTCCAAAGTCGTCGAGCGCCCAGGAAACGCCCGTGGACTCAAGCTGTTCCATCCGCTCGACCACTGCCGCGGTATCGGCGGACAACGCGGATTCGGTCAGCTCGAACTCCAGCAGTACCGGGTCGATGCCGGCGGCACGGATGATGGCGGACACCGACGATACCAGCGCCTCGTCCTGCAACTGCACGGGGCTGATGTTCACGGCCAGGCGAAGTGCCCGCGTCCGGGGGTCCGTCGACCAGTGCGCAAGCGTCTCGCAGGCCTGGCGCAGGACCTCCATTCCGATTTCGCGGATCAGCGTGCTTTCCTCCGCCAGGTGGATGAAGGCGTCGGGCGACAACAGTCTGCCGGAAGGGTGCCGCCAGCGGACCAGTGCCTCCGCACCGCTCACGATGCCGCTGCCGCGTACCTGCGGCTGGTAATGCACCTCGATTTCGCCGTTGCGGACGGCCCGTCCCAGTTCGCGCTCCATCCTCAGCCGCCTTCCGCTGTCGATGCGGTAGATGGCGAAGATCGCGGCCAGCAGCAACATCGAAATCGTCGTATTCGCCCTGGCTCCCCATGCGCGCACCTCGACCGGCGGCGAGATGCCGGGTGCGAGCGAGTCCAGTGCGCCCACCGCGAAGGCGGCGAAAGCACCCAGGCACACCAGAGGGAAGACCAGCGTCCCGTAGCGCTCGCGCCGCTCGAAGGTGAACGCAGCCCCGGCAGCGAGCGGCAGCAGGAACAGGTGGGCCGAACGAGGAACCCAGGCGATGGGTGCGTCGATCAGCGCGATGGCGCAGATGACCGCGAGAATCCCGTGCGCAACAAGAAGGATCGATGCGCCGTCGCTGCGCTTGCTGCGGTGGACGGCGAGCACGCCCACGCCCGTCAAGCCCACGAAGACCCACGACAGTTCGTGGCGTCCGAAGTAGAGATAGCAGAGTGTCCACGCCAGCCCAAGGCTGATGCATGCGACGCCCGCCAGCGTCAGGATGGCCGCCACTTTGCCTCTTCGCGATTCGCCTTGCGCGCTCATCCTGAGCGCATGCGAGTGCGCCAGCGCCTCGTCTCCTGATCTTCTCGGCATTCGTCGAAGCACCTCATGTCACGACCGCTGCCGCGCCATCCGCGCAGCCTGGAGGTGCGCCGACGTGCTACGCGTTGGGAGGGAGCGGAAAGAGCGCTCGGCAGCGCCGTTGAGGAAAGGGTAACAAAGGATCGGACCGCACCCGTAATGTCATTTTTCTGACGCGGCCGTCGTCAATTTATCGTCGAGTTGCAGGCGATGCGGAACGCCGTGATCCGCATGTGCGCGTTGCGTGCGAGAACAGCACAGGTCGTAAGCGACGCGCGATGGCGTGATGGCCGGCTGTGCTGCACACAGTCAGTCCAACCGTCCACAGCGGCCCGTCGATGGCATCGACGCATGTGTTGCCACCACGTTGCGGACCGTTGCGCATTCATGGGTGCGGACCACCACGCGATCTGCTGCAGGAGCGGATGCTGCCAAGCACGGTTGGGCGTCAGAGCGCATCAGCCGCACTTGCGTGCCGGCGTTGACGCCTTGGCATGCACGGAGTCCTTGCGACGCGCATCGAACGAAGGCCCAAGCGTTCACCGGCGTGGTAACGGAAGCGCAATGCGCAGGAACAGGATCAGCACGATGCGACAACCCTGGTCGAAGGATCCAGGCCGGCAGAACGACCGGAAGGGTCAGCAGGTACTGCTGCGCAAGTGCAACCGCAAGCGGGACCAGGCGCATTGATCCGTTCGCGAAGCGATGACGGAGAGCCCTGCAAGGGGCTCTCTTCGTTTGCAGCGTCTACTGTGTGCGGCGCGCAGGGCTCAGCGCCAGCTCGCCTTGCGCGAAGGCGGCGGTGGCGCGGGCGTAGGGTCGATCGTCGGCACCAGCAGCGACAGGCGCGCCTTGGCGTAGTCGCCGCTGCCTTCCACATCCAGCTTGCCGGCGCTGTTGGGATTGATCAGCGCCGTGTCGAGGAATACCTCCTCGCCGACCGCCACGCGGTGGCGCGCGCTGCACACCTTCGACGGCACCTGCAACACGCTGATGCCATCGCGCTGCCATTTGGTCTCCGGCGCCAGCCGCCGGACGATGGAGCCGTCCACCCACACATCCACCGAATCCGATTGCACCGACCGGCACTTGCCGATTCCGACATCAAAGGTCATGCACCCTCCTACAGGGCGGTATGCGTCAACGTGAAATGGAAACCGCGTGCTTCCAGCAACGCACGCATGCGCTTCTCTGCCGGTACGCGATGGAATTGCCGACCCGCCCACAGCCCGAAACACGGGCGCTCGCTCGCCTGGTGCCCGTGCGCCGATGGCCGTCGCGATACCGCGATGTCGGGCGACTCGCAGGCCGTCGCCCACATCGACCGCAGGTCGCCCGGACCGATGGACTGCTGCAACCCGAGATGGAGAATGAAGACCTGGACCTGCGAATTCGCCACCTACACCTCCTCGGCACGACACGGCGTCGCGTGGATGAAGCCGAGAGGAAGGGGATCGACCGGCGAAAGCGGCGGAAAAAGCTGCCCGTCAGCCAGGACAGGTATACGCCCTTGTGCCCCCGACCGCAAACGCATGGATCGGCATCACGTTATGCGCACGGCGTCACTGCGTGAAGGCAGGTTGCCGCAACCGCCACCCCAGCCCCGACCAGCGGCTCGCATGCCGCGACAGCGCGTCGCGGATCACCGGGTCGCTGCCGGCGACATGCAGCTCGCGTCGGGCGCGGGTGATGCCGGTGTAGACCAGTTCGCGCGACAACACGCGGTTGACGCGGGCGGGCAGCAGCAGCCAGACCGTGTCGAACTCCGAGCCCTGCGCCTTGTGCACCGTCATCGCGAAGGCCGACTCGTGCGCGGGCAGCGCGGCGGGATGGAAGGCGCGCGGTTGCGCGGGATCTTCACCAGGGAACCATGCGACCAGCGCACCGTCGTCGTCGCGCAGGCAGAGGCCGATGTCGCCGTTGAACAGGCGGTGGCGGTAGCTGTTCTCGGTGACGATCAGCATCTGGCCGTGGAAGTGGCCGGGTCCGCCGCGTGGCGTGCCGGCACCGTTGTCCACCAGCAGGCGCTCGATGCGCGCGTTGAGGGTACGCGCACCCTGCGGGCCCTCGCGCACGGCGGTGAGCAGGCGCAGGCGCGTGGATTGCGCGAGCGCATCGGCCGGCGTGGCCGCATGCGTCAGCGATCGCCAATGCGCGAGCAATGCGTCGCGGCGCGCGTCGAGCGGATCGGCGAGGCCCTCGTGGAAGTGCACGTTCGACAGCGTGCCGCCGCGCAGCAGGTCGAGCGCGGTATCGGCATCGCCGTCGCGCACCGCGGCGGCGAGCGGCGCGAGTTGCAGCGCTTCGCTCTGGCGCCAGCCGCGCTGGAGGTGCACGCGGACGCCGGGGAATGTGGGGAGAGACGGCGCTGGATCCCCGCGCTCGCGGGGATGGCGGCCGGCGGGTTCGCCGAGCAGCGGATGCAGCGCGGCCGCGTCGTCGTGCGCGAGCGTGTCGCCATCGCCGGCAGCACCGAGGATCGCGGCCAGCACGTCGCCGGCTTCGACCGACGGCAGCTGGTCGGGATCGCCCAACAGCACCAGGCGCGTGCCGTCGGCGACGGCGTCGACCAGCTTGGCCATCAGCGGCAGATCGATCATCGAGGCTTCGTCGACCACCACCACGTCGAACGGCAACGGATTGTCGCGGTTGTGGCGGAAGCGCGGCGAGTCGGGAATCGTGCCGAGCAGGCGATGCAGCGTGGTGCCGGTGGCGGGCAATGCGGCGAGCAGGTCGGCGTCGATGCCGGCAGCGGCCAGCGCCTGCACGGCATGGCGCACGCTTTCCGCCATGCGTTCGGCGGCACGGCCGGTGGGTGCCGCCAGTGCGATGCGCGGCATGCCACGACCGGCGTGACGCGCCTGCGCTGCCAGCAACACCAGCAGGCGCGCGGTGGTGGTGGTCTTGCCGGTGCCGGGGCCACCGGTGACCAGCAGCAGTGCATGGCGCAACGCGAGCGCGGCAGCCCGTGCCTGGTGGCCATCGTGCGCCGCCGGCGGGAACAGCGTGGCGAACAGCGGTGCGAACGGCTCGATGCCGGCATCCGTCACCGTGCCCGTCGCGATGCGCTGCAGGCCGAGCGCCAGCGTGCGTTCGTATTCGCGGTAGCGGCGCAGGTAGAGCAGGTCGCCTTCCAGCACCAGTGGCGCATGCGGATCGGCGACGGCGTCGGCATCGCCCGGCGTGGCGACCCAGCGCGACGCAGCGAGCTGCGCGCGCCAGCCGCCTTCGTCGGGCCAGGCCGCCTCCAGGCTCGTATCGAGCAGCGCCTGCGGCGATGCCAGCGACACGCCGGCATGGCCTTTGGCGACCGCCAGCGAGGCCAGCGCGGCGGCGGCGAGCACCGCGTCCGGCGTGTCGCGATCCAGCCGGCGGAGGCTCTGCGCGAGGGCATGGTCCAGCGTGCGCAGGTGGCCACCGCGATACAGCGCGTCGAGCAGGCTCATGCGGCGGCCTCCGTCGCGTGGCCGGCGAACAGCGCGTCGAGCGCATGCACCAGGTCCGGAGCGAAGCGCTGCGCATGCACGCCGGGCGAGGGCTTCTGCGCGAGATCCAGGCCGCGGCAGAACAGGTAGCGGATGCCGCCGAAGTCGCGTGCGTAGTCGTACGCATCGCCGAGCCGGAAGCGCAGCCAGCGGTGCAGGGCGAGCGTGTAGATCAGCGCCTGCAGGTCGTACTCGCTGTGCGCCATCGCCTGCTGCATGGCGACGGCGTCGTAGCCGGGCAGCTGGTTGGACTTGTAGTCGAGCACGTACCAGCGGCCCTCGTGCACGTAGGTGAGGTCGATCAGGCCGGTCATCAGCCCTTCCAGCCGCTGGCGCGCGCCGAACGCCGTGCGATGGCGCAGCAGGCCGTGGCGGTGCAGCAGCGTCAGCAGCGCCGGCACGCCAGTGGTCTGCATGGCGAAGTGGAATTCGATTTCCGCGCGGCGCTGGTCGGCCGGCACATCGGCCAGGCGCACGCCCTCGGGCAGCACGGTGCCGAGCGTGTGCCCGACCAGCGGCACCAGCACGTCCAGCCCGTCGGCGACCTCGGCCTCCGCGTAGCCGCCTTCGCGCAGGGCATCGGCGATGACGAGATCCTGCCCGTCGGGTGCGGCGTCGCCGGGCCGCCAGTCGCGCCATGCGGCGAAGTCGGCGTGTTCCAGCGCACCGTGCATCACCACGCCGAAACGGCTGCCGGCGAAGCGCGGATCGATGACGGCAGGCACCGCAGCATCGCGCGGCGCCTCGTCGATGTCCGACGCCGGGGCTTCGTCCTCGCCGCCGGGATCGGCCTGCGTGGCCGCGGCCAGCGGATCGGCGCCGCCGTCGGCATGCGCGAGCTGGGTGAAGCTATAGACCCACCAGTCCGGCGCGATGCGGCGCATGGCGCTGCGCGCGGGCGCGACGGCGGCCTCGCGTTCGGGCGGCAGGCGCGGCGGCGGCGCTTCAGCCGGGCCTTCGACGATGCGCACGTCGGCATGTGTGCCGAGCAGGGCGAGGTCGGCGATCAGCGGTGCGAGCCGGCTCTTGCCGAGATCGGCGACATCCCCGGCGGCGATCCACAGCGCATGTTCGGCGCGGGTCAGGCCGACATAAAGCAGACGCGCGTCTTCGGCGATGGCTTCGCGGCGCGCGGCATCGCCGGCGGCCTTCCAGGCGGAATCGTCCTTGTCGAGCTTCCACTGCAGCACGCGCTGCGTGCCGTCATGGACCACGCGGTGGCGACCGCTGTCGGGACGCGAGGTGCCCAGGCCCGCGAACGGCAGGTAGACCAGCGGATATTCCAGTCCCTTGCTCTTGTGCAGGGTGACGATCTGCACGCGCAGCGCGTCGGATTCCAGCCGCAGCAGCTGTGTTTCATCGTTCGCATCGGCCTCGGCCATGCGGGCCTGCAGCCAGTCCAGCAGGCCGTGCAGGCCCAGCGTCTGCGCCGCGGCTTCCTGCAACTGCTCGCCGAGCTGCAGGTAGTTGGTCAGGCGGCGCTCGCCATCAAGCAGGCCCAGCAGCCGCTCGGCCTGCACGGCGCACAGTTCGGACACCAGTGCGAACGGCCCGCCGCGCTGCCAGCGCTCGCGCCAGTGCAGCAGGCGCGACTGGTGCCGGCGTTGCGCCTCGCCATCCTCGTCCAGTGCGGCAAGCGCGGTCGCGTCTTCGCCCAGCAGCACGGTGGCGAGCGCGGCGCGCAACCGACCGTTGTCGGCGGGGTGCAGCAACGCCAGCAGCAGCGTGCGCAGTTCGCCCGCTTCGGTGCTGGCGAACAGGCTCTGCTTGCCGGCGGCCACGGCTGGCACGCCGGCACGCGCGAGGGCCTGTTGCACGCGGGTGGCTTCCTTGTGGTTGCGCACCAGCACGGCGATGTCGCCGGGTCGGACAGGACGTCCGTCGATCCGTGCACGACCTGCACGGGCGTCGCCGAGCACGCGATGGATGTCGGCCACGCAGGCGGCGGTCGCCGCCTCGCGCGAGCCGTCGGCGTCGAGCGCGCCGCCTGCCTCGTTGCGCAGCAGGCGCAGGGTCAGCGCGGGGGCGGCACCGTCATCCTGGCGATAGTCGTCATCGCCGCGCTTGCCACCAGGTTCGACCGGTTCGAAGCGGATGTCGGGATGCGCGAACGCTTCCTGCCCGGTCGCGGACGCACCTTCGTACAGCGCGCGCACCGCGCGCAGCACCGACGGCCGCGAGCGGAAGTTGTGCGCCAGCCGCGGCGCCTCGTCGGCCACGCCGCGCGCGAGCAGATAGGTCGCGACATCGCCGCCGCGGAAGCCATAGATGGCCTGCTTGGGATCGCCGATCAGGAACAACGCGGGCGTTTCGCCCAGCGCGCGCACCTCATCGGAATCGCCGAACACGCGCGCGAAGATCCGCCACTGGCGCTCGTCGGTGTCCTGGAACTCGTCCACCAGCGCGACGCGGTACTGCGCGCGAAGCGCGGCGACCAGCGCCTGCCGGCGCGGACCGTCGAGTGCGATGGCGACACGTTCGATCAGGTCGTCGTAGGTCTGCACGCGGCGCGTGCGCTTGAGGTCGTCGAGCCGGCGCCGGGCGTCGTCGCGCAGGCGGTGCAGCAGGCCGACACGCAGGCGGAGCTGCAGCTGCTGCCAGGCGTCGTCGGCCTCGCACCAGTCGCGCCACGCATCGAACAGCGGCGAGACAGGCACGCGGGCATCGTTTGTGTCCTTGCAGAAGCCGCGCAATGCGTCCGGCAACAGCTTCTGCACATGCGTCTTGTCGGTGCGCGGCCACTCGGCCAGCGCGGCGCCCGCCTGCAGTTCCTCGAACGCCTTGTCGAAGCTGGGCCGGCGCGCGCGGCGGCCATCGAAGACCTTGTGGTCGAACGCGGCGGCGATGGCGGCCTGCGCATCAGCCAGGTGCAGGCCGATCGCATCCACCAGATGCGCGGCACGACCGGCACGGGTCGCCTGCACGGCGACCTGGCGTTCGCCGTCGTCGCCGGACGGTACGGGCGGCAACAGCGGCAACGGGCCGCACAGCGCGGGCAGGTCGTCGGCAAGCGCATCCGGACCGCCCCACAGGCCGGCCAGCGCATCGACCGTTGCGGGATCGGCGGCATACGTGCGCCACAGGTCGGCCGCGAGCTCCGCATGCAATGCCCGCGTATTGCCGAGCAACTCGCCGGCGTCGAATCCCTGCCCGGTCTCAAGCGCGTGTTCGCGCAGCACGCGCGCGCAGAAGCCGTGGATGGTGAAGATGGCGGCGAGGTCGGTTTCCTCGGCGGCGGTGCGCAGGCGGCGCGCGAGCTGCGCCGGTGTTTCCCCACCAGCGCCGAGGTGCCGATCGATGACGAAGCGCGTCAGCGCCACCTCGTGCCGCTCCTCGTCGCGCGGCCGCGTGCCGACCAGGTCGGCCGCCAGCGCCAGGCGTTCGCGGATGCGCTTGCGCAGTTCCTGCGTGGCGGCCTCGGTGTAAGTCACCGCGAGCACTTCGCCCATGCGCAGCCGCTGCTCGACGATCAGGCGCGTGAACAGCGTGGCCAGCGTATACGTCTTGCCGGTGCCGGCGCTCGCCTCGATCAGCTGCACGCCATCGAGTGCGCGCGTCAGGTAGGGCTCGCCAGCGGGATCGAAGGTGCTCATGCGGCGTCCTCGGCGGATGCGCCATGCAGTGCGCCGTAGACACGCAGGCTGGTGTCGATGAAGTCCGCCATGCCTTCGTCGCTGGCGAGCGGGTCGCGACCGCGGAACGCGAGCTGGATCGCCTCACCCGTGCTTTCGCCCCAGTGGTGGTCGCCGGGATACCATGCCTTGCGCGCCGCGGCCTCGCGCAGTCCGGGCTCGGCGGTGTGGATGGCCCAACCGGTCGCCGGCGCGAACGGCAGCGGCATGCGCAGGCCGGCGCGTCGCAGCGCCAGCAACGTGCGCAACGCGTCCTGCGCCTCGTCGAGCGGACGTGCGGAGGTGACGTAGGCACGGATGCCCTCGTCGCCGTCGTGGATCTGCACCAGCGGGATCGACAGCCCGGCCGCATTGAGCAGAAGCGCGTCCAGTCCATGACGGATGACCGCCGCACCGTTGAGCGCGCCGATCTGCACGCGCGCCAGGCCATGCGGATAGACATCGGCGATGCGGCCATGCACGCGGATGCCGTCGATCACGGTCTCGACACGCGGCGCACCGAGATCGTCCGTCGCGACCAGGCCACGCCATTCCACCTGCGCGCGCCACTGCGGCTGCAGGCGCGAGTATTGCTCGGCTTCGTGCACCAGCAGCAGCAGGCGACGCAGCTCCGCATCCGGTCCTGGTGCGCTCCCGTTGCCGCGTTGCCAAGGGAACAATCGCTGCTCCGCCAGTCGCGCACGCAATGCGTCGACGTCGATGGCCTCGCCCGCCAGTACTGCGGCGAGCACCGCCTGGCCATCGGGCTCGGTGAGCGCCTCATGCTGGCGATGGCGGCGGTCGTGGCTGATCCAGTCGGCGAACGCCTGCGCGTACGGCTCGACCTCGGCGAACACCTGTTCGGCCGCGTGTTCGCCCAGCGGCCCGCTCGGCACCTGGCCGCGCGCGCGCAGCCGGGAATAGAGAGCGGTCGGTGTGCGTGCCTCCTGCGGGCGGGCGGTGTCGAGCAGCCAGTCGAACACGTCGCGCCGCAGCCGGGCGCGTTCACGGCCGCGCGCAGGTGCGACCAGCGGCTCGATGTCCTCGGCGATATCGATCGGGTCGGGCAGGCGCAGGCCGAGGCGGTGCGCGAGGAAGGCGCCGGCCGGATCGAGCAGGAAGCGCCGCAGCGTGTCGAGCGGCAGGTCGTGTTCGTCTTCCGCTGCAGGCAACAGCGCATCCGCCCAGGGCGACAGCGCGGCGCGCGTGGCATCCACGCGGTCGGCCGCCGGACGCCAGGCGGCGCGGTAGCTGAAGCGGCGCGGTTCATCGGCACTGCCGAATGCGGCCGGCGCGAACGGCTGCAAGGTATGGCGGACAACGAGGCGTTGCTTCGCGTCCGCATCGGCGTGGTAACGCGCCGCGACATCGAGCAGCTCGCTGACCAGCACCGACGGCTCGCGCACGCTGCCGTCGCGCGGATCGGCACCCAGGTAGCTGACATAGAGCACGTCCTGCGCGGCGGCGAACAGCTGCAGGAACAGGAAACGGTCATCCTCGCGCGTGGAGCGGTCGCCGGGCTTGCGCCGGCCGGCGTGCAGCTCGGCGGTGAGCTTGTTGAGGCCGGCGGCGGGATCGCGGCGGGGGAAGTCGCCGTCGTTCATGCCGAGCAGGCAGATGGCGCGGAACGGCAGCAGCCGCATCGGCACCATCCGGCCCACGCTGATGCCGCCAGTCAGCAGCGGCGCGCGCGTGTCGGCCTGCGACAGCTGGTCGGCGAAGTGCGCGCGCACGACCTCGGCCGGCACCGGGCCGTCGTAACCGGCGGCGTCCGCATCGCGGGCGAACCGGTCGATCAGCGTGCGCAGGCGATCCAGCGTGCGTTGCGCGCGCGGCGCGGCAGGCTGTTCCGGCAGCAGCACGGCCAGCAGGTGCAGCAGGCGTTCGCGCCACTGCGCCGGCGTGGCCGCTTCGCCCAGCACGCGGCGCTGGCGCGCGAGCTCGCGCAACAGCCGCACCAGCGTGTCGAGCGCATCCAGCGCACCGCCTTCCAGGTCCGGCCAGGGCGCGACGCCGGCAATCATCCCGTCCGCGCCGCTGGCATGGCCCAGCAGCAGGCGATCGAGCGCGAACTGCCAGGTGTAGGCGTCGTCGGCCGGCGCATCGGACGCGGCACGGTGGCTGGCATCCAGGCCCCAGCGTGCGCCGGCCTCGCGCAGCCAGCCATGCAGGCGGTCGATGGCATCGGTGTCGAGGCCCGCCGCTTCGGCCACCGGTGCGCTGGCGAGCAGGTCCAGCACCTCGTCCAGGCCGAAGCGCGACAGCGGCAGGTCGAGCAGGCGCAGGAATACCTCGGCCAGCGGCTCGCTCGCCAGCGGGCTGGTGTCGGCCAGCGCCCACGGCAATGCATCGTCGTGGCCGCTGCCGCCGAACACGGCATCGAGATACGGCACGTAGGGATCGATGTCGGGCGCGAGCACGGCGATCTCGCGCGGCTGCAGCGGCGGATCGAAGCGCGGGTCTTCCAGCAGCGCGCGCAGCTGGTCGTGCAGCACCTGCAGTTCGCGCAGGCGCGTGTGGCAGGCATGCACCTGCAGGCTTGGATCGTCGAGGTCGGGCGCCTGGCGCGGCGGCGGCGATTCAGGCGCGCGGCGGTGGAAGAGGTCCGACTGCAGCCGGCGCAACAGCGTATCCGGACCGTCAGCGGCGAGCGGATCGGCGTAGACATCGATCTCGGCGCGCGGATGCACCACTTCGTAGTCGCCGAGCAACGCCATGAAGTCGCGACCGGCCGCGCCCCAGGCCTGCAGCAGCGGATTCTCCTGCACGTCGTCGGCGAACAGCTCGGCCTGGCCTTCGCGGCGGCGCTCGCGCAGCGTCTGCAGGTCGCCCCAGTAGCCCTGCGCGGGCGTCGGCAGATAGAAGTGCAGCGTGCCGACGCGCGCCTGCGTGGCCAGCACGCGCAGCACGTCGGGCGAGATGTTGAGCGTGGCGAAGACCATCAGCCGCGTCGGCAGGCCCTGCGGCAGCGGGCCGTCGTCGCGGCCGAAGCGCGCGAGGTAGGCGTCGATGCGGCGTGCGCGGTAGTCGCGGCCGGCGGCGACGGCGCGCCACAGCCGTGCCTGTGGATCGTCGCGGTCGGCGCCGGCTTCCCAGCGCAGCAGCCAGTCGCGGCGCCACGCCTGGTACTTCTCGTACACGCCGGCCAGCTCGCCGGCCAGCCGCCACGGCTTCAACGGATCGCCATCGGCCAGCCACCCGTCGAGCGTGGCCAACGCGGGATCGCGGCGCAGCGACGGGTCGTCGAGCGCTGCGTACAGGCGCCACTGCAGCGAGGCGGCATCGAGATCGTCGTCGCCGGCGGGCCCGAGGTTGGCATCCAGCGCGCGCGCGACGAATTCGCCGGGGGTGAGGAATTCCAGGTTCGCGGCGATGCCGTACTTCGTCGCCAGCGTGGCCTGCAGCCAGCGGCGCATGGCGACCTGCGGGATCAGCACGATGTCCGGCGCCAGCAGCGCCTGCCCCGGCGCCGGCCGGCGCAGTTCGTCCGCCAGCAGCGCGGCCAGCAACTCGAGCGCGTTGGACGGATACAGGCGGAAGTCGGGCAGCGGGGCGGCAGGCATCGCGCCATCTTGCCGCAGCCCTGTCGCGAATGCCGAGACATCGCCGTCGACGCTCGCGCTTAAGACGTTCTTAAAGTGGGTCGAGCAGCATGCATACGTCGAACGTGGCGCCACGGAAGCGCGGCAACGTGCGGATCTGCGCACGTCCATGCGCGACACCTCGGTCCGATGCCACAATAATCAAACTGCGCGGTACGGTTTATGTTCAGCCGCTGGCCGCGAAGCTACGCCGTTGTTTTTCCGTTAACCCGCCGCCCTCCTCCGCAGATCCGCTCGCCGACGACGCCCATGACGCCTGCCGACGCCCCTGCCGTGCACCTGTCCGGACTCCGCCTTGATCGCGGCGGCCGCACGATCCTGCGCGGCATCGACCTGACCGTGCCCCGCGGCAGCATCGCCGCCGTGCTGGGTCCGTCCGGCAGCGGCAAGTCGACCATGCTCGCCGCGCTGACCGGCGAGCTGCCGCCGGCGGCGGGCACGGTAGAGGTGTTCGGCCAGCCCGTGCCCCACCGCAGCCGCGCGCTGCTGGACATGCGCAAGGGCATCGGCGTGCTGCTGCAGGGCAACGGCCTGCTGACCGATCTGACGGTGGCCGAGAACGTGGCACTGCCGCTGCGCACGCATACGACGCTGCCGGACGCGCTGATCCGCCGGCTGGTCGAATTCAAGTTGAACGCGGTCGGCCTGCGCGCCGCCGCCGATGCCTATCCGCGCGAGCTGTCCGGCGGCATGGCCCGCCGCGTCGCGCGGGCCCGCGCGCGGGCGCGGGCCCCGCCGCTGATGATCTACGACGAGCCGCTGACCGGGCTGGACCCGATCGCCTCGGGCGTGATCATGAGCCTGATCCAGCGCCTCAACGACACGCTCGGACTGACCAGCATCATCGTCACCCACCACGTGCACGAGACGCTGCCGATCGCCGACCAGGCGGTGGTGATCGCCAACGGCGGACTGGTGTTCTCCGGCACGCCGTCCGAACTGGAGGGCTCCGCGGATCCGCTGGTCAAGCAGTTCCTGCGCGGCGAGCCGGATGGCCCGATCGCGTTCGATGCGGTGAAGCGCGGGGGGGCCGCCTGATGCTGCCCTTCGCAACGCGGGTTACCTCGCTCATCATCCCGGCGAACGCCGGGATCCATCCTGATTCTTCTGGTGAGGCCCGGCGCAACCGCAACGGCCACATGGATCCCGGCATTCGCCGGGATGACGGACGAAGCGCAATCGCTGACGTTTACGGGGAAGCCGCCTGATGGCCTTCGTTTCCGCCACCCGTTCGCTGGGCCGTGCCGGGCTGTTCTCGCTGTCGGTGTTCCGCGCCTCGGCACCGACCCGCGACTTCTTCGCCGAACTGACCCGCGAGATCTACAAGATCGGCGGGCGCTCGCTGCCGATCATCGCCGTGGGCGGCGCGTTCGTGGGCCTGGTGCTGACGCTGCAGGGCTACCGCACGCTGACCACGTTCGGCGCCAGCGATGCGCTGTCCACGCTGCTGGGCCTGTCGCTGTACCGCGAACTGGGTCCTGTGCTGACCGCGCTGCTGTTCATCGGCCGCGCCGGCAGCTCCATCGCCGCCGAACTGGGCCTGATGCGCGCCACCGACCAGATCAAGGCGCTGGAACTGATGGCCATCGACCCGGTCGCGAAGGCCGTGGCGCCGCGCTTCTGGGCGGCGGTGCTGACGGTGCCGCTGCTGACCGGTTTCTTCTGTTCGCTGGCGATCAGCGCCAGCTACTTCGAGGCCGTGCACGTGCTTGGCCTCGACAACGGCACGTTCTGGTCGGCGCTGCAGAACAGCGTGGATTTCTGGGACGACTTCGGCGTGGCGCTGCTGAAGTCGGCCGTGTTCGGCGGTACCGCCGCCTTGGTGGCGGCCTACGTGGGCTTCCACGCCGAGCCGACCATCGAGGGCACCTCGGTCGCCACCACCCGCGCGGTGGTGAACGCCTCGCTGCTGGTGCTGATGTTCAATTTCGTCATGTCTGCATTGCTGTTCAGGAGCTGACCCCATGTCCGTCCGTGGACCCCGCCTCGAATTCGCCGTCGGTGCCTTCCTGCTGCTGGCCCTGGCCTCGCTGCTGGTGCTGGCGCTGGCTTCCACCAACAAGCGCTTCGGCGTGGGCGGCGGCAGCTACGAGCTGACCGCGCGCTTCTCCAACCTCGGCCAGCTGCGCAAGCAGGCGCCGGTGAAGATCGGCGGCGTGGTGATCGGGCAGGTGTCCGACATCCGGCTGGATCCGGTGAAGTTCGACTCGCTGGTCACCCTGTCCATCGACAGCCAGTACAAGGACCTGCCGGCAGACACCGCCGCCGGCATCTTCACCAGCGGTCTGCTCGGCGAGAACTATGTCGGGCTGTCGCCGGGCGGCGACCCCGAGGTGCTGAAGCCGGGCGAAGAGATCGCCTTCACCCAGCCGGCGGTGGACCTGCTGCAGCTGGCCGGCAAGTACATGTTCAGCGGCGGCGCCAACAATGCCGACGCAGGCTCCGGGGAGACCCCGGCCAGCGGCGAGACCGCCGCTCCCCCCGTTAAGGAAGAACCTACGCCATGAAGACGCTCAAGCCCTCCCTCCTTTCCGTCGTGCTGTCGGCGGCGCTGCTGGCATCCGCGCCGGTCGTCGTGTTCGCACAGGCGGCCGCACCGGCCGCCGCTGCCAAGCAGAACACCGCCAGCCAGGTCGTGCTGGCCAGCAGCACGCGCATCCTGACCACGCTCGACCAGCGTCGTGCCGAGTTCAAGTCGAACCCGGCCGCACTGCGCCAGTTCGTCACCACCGAGTTCAACACGCTGTTCGACGGCGACTACGCCGCCCGCCTGGTGCTGGGCGTGCACGGTCGTGGTGCGTCCGATGCCGACGTGAAGCTGTTCGGCCAGGCCCTGACCGAGCGCCTGCTGTCCGCCTATGGCGCGCGCCTGGCGGACTTCAACGCACGCCTGAAGGTGCGGGTGAAGTCCGAAACCCCGCTGCCCGGTGGCCGCGGCGTGAAGGTCGACACCGAGTTCGTGCAGGCCGACCAGACGGTCACCCCGATCACCTTCTATGCGCGCAACGTGGGCGGCCAGTGGAAGGTGTTCGACGTGCTGCCGGAAGGCGTGTCCTTCGTGCAGACGTTCAAGACCCAGTTCGACACGCCGCTGCGGCAGAAGTCCATCGCCCAGGTGGCGGCGGACCTGAAGTCCGGCAAGCTGCAGGTCAACGGCAGTGCCGGCGGCAACTGACGCCAGCCTCCGTCGGGAGGGCGACGCGCTCGTGTTCACGGGCGCGCTCGACCGTGCGGCGGCCGCCACATTGTGGCCGCAGGCTTCGACACAGCTGGCGGGTGCGCAACGCATTGTCCTGACCAACGTCACTACCGTCGACAGTGCTGGGCTGGCACTGTTGGCGGAGTTGGCCGCGCGCCTGCGCGCCGCCGGCACCGCTCCCGGCTTCGAAGGACAGCCCCCGGGTCTCGCCGACCTGCAGGCCGCCTACCGTTTGACGCCGGAACTGGATTTCCCGGCGTAACCCCACCCCCGTCGTTTCCCAGGAATCAGGATGAATCTGTTCCGCCTCAGCACCGTGGTCCTGCTGGCCGCCCTGGCGACCGCATGCGCATCGGCGCCCAAGCCGTCGGCGGATGCGCCGGCCGAGGCCGTCGTGATCGACAGCACCGCCACCGCCGCGGCGCCGTTGCCGCCCGAACCCCCGATCGACCCGGCAAGCATCGATGCCCCCGCTTCGGCCACGGACGTCGCCACCGCGTCGGAAGGCGAGGACGATTTCGCCGCAATCTACGGCCAGGGCGCCTACGATCCGGTCGCCGATCCCAATCTGCCTCCGCCGGCACAGTCGCCCGTCGCCTACGACCCGTGGGAGAAGTTCAACCGCAAGGTGCATGCGTTCAACAACGCGGTCGACCGCGCGGTCGCACGGCCGCTGGCGCGGGCCTATGTCGCCGCCGTACCGCGTCCCGTACGACTGGGCGTCGGCAACTTCTTCGACAACCTGCGCCAGCCGCTGACGATGGTGAACCAGCTGCTGCAGGGACGTCCGCGCGATGCCACGCAGACGTTCGGGCGCTTCCTGCTGAACTCGACGGTGGGCATCGGCGGCATCTTCGATCCCGCCAGCGACCTGAAGATGAAGCGCCGCAGCGAGGACTTCGGACAGACGCTGGGCACCTGGGGCTGGCGGCGTTCGCGCTACGTGGAACTGCCGTTCTTCGGCCCGCGTACGGTACGCGACGTGCTCGGCCTGGCCGGCGACATGCCGCTCAGTCCGACCCGCTACGTCGAAGACGACAAGACGCGCATCTTCCTGCAGGGCCTGAACCTGGTCGACACGCGCGCGCAACTGCTGTCGCTCGACAGCCTGCGCGAGGGCGCGGTGGACGACTACGCGCTGGTCCGCGATTCGTGGCTGCAGCGCCGCAACTACCAGATCGAAAGCCACCGCAGCACGAAGCCGTCCACCGAAGACGAGCTGCCTGAGTACCTGCAGGACGAGAACACCCCGACCGTGCCGGCCGACGCCATGCCGATGCCGGAGATCAACGGGGGCTGATCCCGTCCGATCGTCGCGGTACGGAAAAGCCGGCGCATGCGCCGGCTTTTTCTTTGTGCCTCCAGGAGGCGATGTGGCCCGCCGCGACGCGGCGCCCTGGAAGGGATCAGTCGACGCAGATCGTGCCCTGGGCCACGCCGCCGTCGATGCGCTGGCGGCAGCCGAAGTTCTGGCTGACGTCGCGCTGGCACGTCCCCGTGGCCTTCGCGCCCGGCGCCCGTTCCGTGTCGCCGCTGGCCAGGCACTGGCCGGTGCAGTCGGCCTTGCTGCTGCAGGTCTTGCCGGCGTCGGCGTAGGCCACCACGCACTGCTCGCGCTGCAGACGGCCCAGCGGCTGCATCTGGCCACCGGAGGCAGCGCACTGCGCCGCGTCGGTCGTTGCATCGGCTGCAGGAGGGGCTGTCGCGGGCGCGGTGGTGGTGCAGCCGGCGAGCACCAGCCATGCGGACAGGGTCAGGGCGAAGCGCATCAGGAGAATTCCTGCAGATGAAGGAGGTAGGACGATGGCAGGCGACGCTGCGGGCCTGACGCCCATTGTTCAAGAGTGGTCAGAGGAAGGGTTTGCAAGGATGTCGTGAATGGGGTTATCGCTGTCCGAGTGCGTGGTCGTTACTCGCTGCTGCGATCTTCGGTGATCTGCTGGAGCGTTTCCGGCTGCAGCTCCGGCGGCAAAGCGCGCTTCGCTTTGCTTCCGAGTTCAGCCAGACGCCTCGCGCGATTGAACGCGGACTGGGGCGAGTCGGTAAGACGGTTCCGGGCTCGATTGAATGCTTGGCTTGCATCGTCAAGGCGCTTTCCCACCGTGTCGAACTCGGAAAGGAACGCCGAAAGCGCGTCCAGCACACGTCCTCCGGCATCGCTGATCTCCAGCGCCTGCTTCTGTACTTTGTCGCGGGTCCAAAGGCGTTCGGTCACGCGCAGCAGTGCCATCAGCGTATTGGGGGAGGCGAAGACGACGCGACGATCGAAAGCATAGCCCTGCAGATCGGGATCGGCGCCCAGCGCGGCGGACAATGCCCCCTCGATAGGCACGAAGGCGATGGTGATGTCCAGGGCATCGTCGCCGATCGCCTTCGGATAGTTCTTGTCGCCGAGATCCTTGACGTGCTGGCGAAGTCCGATCGCATGACGCCGCAGTGCATCGTGCTGTTCGTCGGGCGTTGCGGCGTTCATCGCTTCCTGCCAGGCGATCAGGTTGACCTTGCTGTCCACCACAATCCTGCGCTGGTCGGGGAAGTTGACCACCACGTCCGGCCGCAGCCTGGCTCCCTCGTCGTCGACGGCATGTTGCTGCCGCTCGTAATGCGCGCCCTCTTCCAGGCCCGAACCCCGCAGCACGCTGTCCAGCATCAACTCGCCCCAGTCACCGCGGACGCGTGCGTTGCCCTTGAGCGCGTTGGTCAGGGCAGCCGCCTGTACGGCCATGTCCTGGTTGAGCGTCTTCAGCTCGCCTACCGCACCCAGCAAGCTGGCGCGCTCACGCGACTCTTCGCCGTAAACCGCATCCACGCGTTGCCGGAATTCGCCGAGCTTGTCGGAAAACGGCTTCAGAAGACCTTCGATATCCACCTTCGACTGCAAGGTGGCCTGGCGTACATTCTTCTCGAACTGCAGTCCGCGCTCTTCGAAGACCTTGCCGGCAAGTTCGGCGAATGCGCCAGACAATTTCTGCTGGGCGCTGTCCAGATAGGCACGCAACTCCTGGTGGGCCCGCTGCGAGTGCTGGAGGTCTGCCGCCACTTGGGCATGCTCACCGTAAAGGCGCTGATACTTCGTTCGTTCTGCTTCAAGCTGACCCTCGAGGGCCGTCAGTCGCCGCTGTGCCTCCAGCAGATCTTCGGCCCGTTCGGCCAGCCGGGTCTCGCGTTCACCCGCCAACGTCGACTCACGCTCGATCCGTTGCCTGGCGCTCGCGAGATCCTGCGCCTGCGCTGCCAGGCGCGATCGCTCCGCTTCCAACTCCGACTGCAAGGCTTCCAGTCGACCTCGCTGTTGCGCAGTCTCAAGTGCGGCGGCCTGGGAGCGACCTCGCTCGATCTCCAAATCCCGCGCTAACGCTTCAGCGTCGGCATCGGTACGCCCTCGAGACCGCAGCACCAGCACCGCCAGCAGGACGACGGCGACGGCCACGAGGACGAGCAGCAGGATGAGCAGGGTCTGGGAATCCATGCGGACAGTGTAGCCGCTGCCGTCTCACCGCCTGAGGCGGAGGGAAGCGAAGGCACAGTGCGAATCGGCAGCACCCCATCCCGTCGGCCCCCAGTGTCCGCGCAAGAACGATGTCGTCTGGTGCGCCGCCGATTGCCAGCGCCGGCCCGCGCCGCTTAGGCTGCGGGCGGCCGCGGGCGCCACGCCGCGGATCATCCCCCCGACCCACCTGCGCTGGCTTGCCGCCCGCGCGCTGTTCCATTGACGCATTCGAGGAGTTCCCATGACCTGGCTACGGCGCAAATCCATCGACCGGATCACCGAGCACGAAGAAGGCCGGCGACTGGTCCCCACGCTGAGCTGGCCGCACCTGGTGGCACTGGGCATCGGCGCGATCGTCGGCACCGGCATCTACACGCTGATCGGCGTCGGCGCGGAGAAGGCCGGCCCCGCGGTGCTGATCTCGTTCGTCGTCGCCGGCGTGGTCTGTGCCTGCGCGGCGCTGGCCTATGCCGAACTGTCGACGATGATGCCGGCCGCCGGCAGCGCCTACACCTACAGCTACGGTGTGCTGGGCGAGTCCATCGCCTGGATCGTCGGCTGGAGCCTGATCCTCGAGTACTCGCTGGTGGTCAGCACGGTGGCGGTCGGCTGGTCCGGCTATTTCGTCGGCTTCCTCGAATGGGTGCAGCTGACCTTCGGCTGGAACGTCACCCTGCCCGCGGCGCTGTCGGCCGGTCCGCATGCCGGCGGCGTCATCAACCTGCCGGCCATCGTCATCACCTTCCTGGTCGCCGGCATGCTGATCGCGGGCACCCGCGAAAGCGCCACGCTCAACGCGATCCTGGTGGTGTTCAAGCTGATCGCGCTGGCGGTGTTCATCGCCGTCGCGCTGCCCGCGTTCAATGCGGACAACCTGCAGCCGTTCATGCCGTACGGCTTTCCCAAGTCGATCGGGCCCGATGGCGTCGAGCGCGGCGTGATGGCGGCGGCGGCGATCATATTCTTCGCGTTCTACGGCTTCGATGCGATCTCGACCGCGGCCGAGGAAACCAAGAATCCTGGCCGCGACCTGTCGATCGGCATCATCGGCTCCATGGTCGGCTGCACGCTGATCTACCTGGTGGTCGCGGTGGCCGCCGTCGGCGCGCTGAGCTACACCGTGTTCGGCCAGAGCGCCGAGCCGCTGGCGCTGATCATGCGCGAACTCGGCCACGGCACCGCCGCGCTGGTGATCGGCATCGTGGCCATCGTCGCGCTGCCGACGGTGCTGCTGGCGTTCTTCTACGGCCAGAGCCGCATCTTCTTCGTGATGTCGCGCGACGGCCTGCTGCCGCGCAGCCTGTCGAAGGTCAACGCGCGCACCGGCACGCCGGTGGCGATCACCGTGTTCACCGCGGTGCTGGTGGCGGCGCTGGCCGGCGTCGCGCGGCTGGACGAAATCGCCGCACTCGCCAATGCCGGCACGCTGGCCGCGTTCGTCGCCGTCGGCGTCTGCCTGCTGGTGCTGCGCACGCGCGAGCCGAACCGTCCGCGCGTGTTCCGCACGCCGATGGCGTGGCTGGTCGGCCCGGTCGCGATCCTCGGCTGCCTGTACCTGTTCTGGAGCCTGCCGCACCGCACGCAGCTGTGGTTCCTCATCTGGAACGTGGTCGGCATCGTCGTCTATCTGGCTTACAGCCGCCGCAACAGCATGCTGGCGAAGGGCGGCGACGCCTGATCGCATCATCCGGCGTGGTGACGAAGAAGCGGGCTTCTGCCCGCTTTTTCTTTGTCCTCGCATTGAGGTGCTGCGCGCGCCATACGCATGCGTGTGCAGGCCCGGCGCTTCATTCCCGGCGCCTGCGGCACTAAGATGCCGCGCAGGCACACCATCCCCCGGGTTACGACGTTGATCATCCATCCCAAAGTCCGCGGCTTCATCTGCACCACCACCCATCCGCTCGGCTGCGAGCTCAACGTACGCGACCAGATCGCCGCGACGCGCGCGCAGGGCGTGCGCAACGACGGGCCGAAGAAGGTGCTGGTGATCGGTGCATCCAGCGGCTACGGCCTGGCGGCGCGCATCAGCGCGGCCTTCGGCTTCGGCGCGGACACGCTGGGCGTGTTCTTCGAGAAACCGGGCAGCGAGAAGAAGGCCGGCACTGCCGGCTGGTACAACTCGGCCGCGTTCGACAAGGCCGCGAAGGAAGCCGGCCTGTACAGCCGCTCGATCAACGGCGACGCGTTCTCCGACGAGGCGCGCGCCAAGGTCATCGAACTGATCAAGGAAGAAATGGGTGGCCAGGTCGATCTGGTGATCTATTCGCTGGCCTCGCCGGTGCGCAAGCTGCCGTCGACCGGTGAAGTGAAACGCTCCGCGCTGAAGCCGATCGGCGCGCCGTACACCTCGACCGCGGTCGACACCAACAAGGACGTCATCACCCACGCGACCATCGAGCCGGCCACCGAGCAGGAAATCGAAGACACGGTCACCGTGATGGGCGGCCAGGACTGGGAACTGTGGATCGACGCGCTGGCCACCGCCGGCGTGCTGGCGGACGGCGCGCGCACGGTCGCCTTCAGCTACATCGGCACCGACATCACCTGGCCGATCTACTGGCACGGTGCGCTCGGCCGCGCCAAGGTCGATCTGGACCAGACCGCGCAGCGCCTGGACAAGCGCCTGAAGAAGACCGGCGGCACCGCGAATGTCGCCGTGCTGAAGTCGGTGGTGACGCAGGCCAGCTCCGCGATCCCGGTGATGCCGCTGTACATCAGCATCGTCTTCAAGGTGATGAAGGAACTGGGCCTGCACGAAGGCACCATCGAGCAGCTCGACCGCCTGTTCCGCGACCGCATGTATCGCGCCGACGGCGCGCCGGCCGAGACCGACGACGAGAACCGCCTGCGCCTGGACGACTGGGAACTGAAGCCCGAGGTGCAGGAGCAGGCCAAGGCGCTGTGGCCGCAGGTCACCAGCGAGAACCTGTTCGAGCTGACCGACTACGCCAACTACAAGCACGAGTTCCTGAAGCTGTTCGGCTTCGAACGCAGCGACGTCGACTACGACGCCGACGTGAACCCGGACGTGCAGTTCGACTGCATCGAGCTGTCGCCAGAGGGTTAAGTCCTCGCGCGGCGAGAAAAAGGCGGGCCAAGGCCCGCCTTTTTTATTGGCTACCCATGTGCTGTGGGAGCGACGTAAGTCGCGATGAGCCTGTGCAGCGATCTGCCATCGCGACTTGCGTCGCTCCCACAACACCCCTACGGGCAATCCGGTCCCAGCGCGCGGATACGCATGCCCCGGATGTGCACCGCATTGCCGTGGTCCTGCAGCGCGAGATGGCCGCGGCGCGCCTTCGCGAACTCCGCCTGTCCGGCGAACTTGCTGGACGCTACGCGGCGCTGCCAGTCGGCGCTGTCCACGTCGTAGGCGGCGACGCGCACGCCGTTGAGCCAGTGCTCCACGCGCGGACCGCAGGCGACGATGCGCGCGTGGTTGTACTGGTCGATGGGGCGCAGCACGTCGCGCTCAGGCACGATCAGGTCGTACACCGCACCGGCGCGATGGCTGGGCACGATGCGGTCTTCCGCTTCACGGTCGTCGAGCAACTGGTACTCCACCGCACGCGCCCAGACCGGCGATGCATCGACGGCGCGGTAGAACAGCCCGCTGTTGCCGCCCGGCGGCAGCCGCCACTCCAGTTCCAGTTCGAAATCGCCATACGTACCGACGCTGAGGATGTCGCCGCCACCGGCTTCTGTCAGCGCGATTTCGCCGTCGTGGACCTGCCAGCGCGGATCCAGCGTGGCGCCGCCGACACTGCGCCATTGCGGCGCATCGGTGAGCGATTGCCAGGGCGATGCCGGCGTGGACGCGCAGCCGGCGACGAGTGGGGCCAGCAGGATCGGCACGATCCGCAGGCCGCGCATGCTCAGTCCACCACGCGGCAGAACACCGCCTTCAGGTAGCGCGATTCCTGCACGTGCGCCATGAAGGGGTGGTCGGGGCCGGCGCCGGCGACCTTGAGGATCTGGATGGTGCGACCGGAGAAGTAGGCGGCACGGCGCAGCATGTCGAGGAACTGCTCCTCGCTGACCAGCCCGGTACACGAGAACGTGGCGAATAGACCACCGGGCTTCACCACGCCCAGCGCCAGCTTGTTCATGTCGAGGTACTTCTTCAACGCGGCGATCACCTGCTCGCGGTCGCGCGTCATCTTGGCGGGGTCGAGGATCACCACGTCGTACTGCTCGCCGCGGTTCGCCGCGTCGCGCAGGTAGGGGAAGATGTCGGCCTGCACGAACTTGGGACGCGCGTTGTTGAGCTTGGCGTTGCCCTTGGCGATCTGGATGACGTCCTGGTCGATGTCGACGCCGATGACCTCGGACGCGCCGCGCGCCGCCGCGTACACGGCGAAGCCGCCGGTGTTGCAGCAGAGGTCGAGCACGGTCTTGCCTTCGACCTGGCGGCTCAGCCACTCGCGGTTCTCGCGCTGGTCGGCGAAGAAGCCGGTCTTGTGCGCGCCTGCGGGGTCGGCGCGAAACTTCACGCCGTACTCGGTGATGACGGCGGCTTCGGTCGTTGTGTTGCCGTGGAACTCGAAGCTCTCCTGCTTCTGCACGTGCTCGTCGGCGAAGCTGTGGAAGCGGCAGCCGGGGAACTGCTCGCGCAGCGCCTCGTAGATCCATTCGCGGTGGCGGAACATGCCGGCGGCGAAGAACTCGACCACGATCAGGTCGCCGTAGCGGTCCACGACCAGGCCGGACAGGCCGTCGCCTTCGGCATGCACCACGCGCCAGGCGTCGCTGATCGCATCCAGCTTCAGCACGTCGCGGCGCAGCGAGACGGCCGCCGCGATCTTGCGTGAGAACCAGCCGGCGTCGACCGGGACGTCGGGATGCGTTTCCAGGATGCGCACGGCGATGCGCGAATGGCCGTTGTAGAAGCCGCGGCCGATCCACTCGCCATCCACGCCGACCACCTCGACGACGGTGCCGGGCTTGGGCTTGGCGGCCGGCTTCTCGACCAGCTTCTGGAAGATCCACGGGTGGCTGGAACGCCAGGCGTTCTTCAGGCGTACGGTCGGGTTGGGCGTATTCATGAACGGCATTTTACCCGCCCGGTTGACCCGGCCGGCCACCGTCCGGACAATTCGCCGCAGAAGGGGAGTAGCTCCCAAACGTGCCGGCCGTCATTTCGAGCAGCAATGCTCCGGTCCCACGGCAGCCCACCGGGCTGTGAGCGAGACCTTCGCCGCGATGGCGAAGGCATACCCCGGATCCCCGTTTCCCGGTTCCGAGATGTCCGCGCCCGCGGCCGTCCTCCACTTTTTTCGGGAATCTCGATGGAAACGATTGGCAACCCCTGGTTGTGGGCCGGCTTCGGCGGCCTGGTGGTGATCGCGCTGCTGGTGGACCTGGTGCTGATGCGCCACGGCGGGCCGCACAAGGTCACGTTCAAGGAAGCGGCGTGGTGGAGCCTGGGCTGGGTGGCCCTGGCCATGGTCTTCAACGGCGCGCTGTGGTGGTACGTCAACGAGACGGCCGGCCTGGTCGAGGCCAACCGCGTGGGCCTGGAGTTCCTGACCGGCTATCTGGTCGAGAAGGCGCTGGCGGTCGACAACATCTTCGTGTTCCTGATGGTGATGACCTACTTCGCCGTGCCGGAGGAACAGCGCCAGCGCGTGCTGGTGATCGGCATCCTGGGCGCGATCGTCCTGCGCAGCATCCTGATCTTCGCCGGCGCGGCGCTGTTGCAGCACTTCCACTGGCTGCTCTATCTCTTCGGCGCGTTCCTGCTGCTGACCGGCATCAAGATGTGGTTCGCCGCCGGCAAGGAGCCGGATCTGGAAAAGAATCCGGCGCTGCGCTGGATGCGCGGGCACCTGAAGCTCACCGATGGTTACCGCGGCGACAAGCTGAGCGTCCGCGAGAACGGTACGCGCTGGTTCACCCCGCTGTTCGTGGTGCTGGTGCTGATCGGCGTGACCGACGTGATCTTCGCGGTGGACAGCATCCCGGCGATCTTCGCGATCACCTCGGACCCGTTCATCGTGCTGACCTCGAACGTGTTCGCGGTGCTGGGCCTGCGCGCGATGTTCTTCCTGCTGGCCGGCATGGCCGACCGCTTCCACCTGCTGCCGTACGGCCTGGCGGTGGTGCTGGGCTTCATCGGCATCAAGATGCTGCTGATCGACGTGTACAAGATTCCGGTGCCGTGGGCGCTGGGCACGGTGGCGGCGATCCTGGCGGTGACGGTGGCGCTGAGCCTGGCGCGGCCGCAGAAGACCGAACCGGCGGCCTGACGTGGCAACGGCAGACCATCCCGCCCGCGGGATGGTCTGTCCATCGGAGCCCGGCCTTGCAATCGCCGGGCGCGCCGCCAGAACTGGACCATGGACCTGCATCCCGACGATCCGGCGTTCGACCCGGAATCCCAGCAGCGCTACGACCGCAAGCGCCTGCTGCGCGCGCTCAACCTGAGCCTGGCGTTCGTGTTGCTGCTCGCCATCGTGTATTCGGCGCAGAACAGCTTCGACGTGCGCGCCTTCACCATCTCGCCGCTGTCGGCCGAAGGCCTGGTCGGCATTCTGACCGCACCGCTGCTGCACGGTTCGCTGGAGCACATCGCCGCGAATGCGTCGGCGCTGTTGATCCTCGGCACCCTGGCCGGCGCGGTTTACCCGCGCGCGACGTTGTGGGCGATTCCGCTGGTGTGGCTGGGTTCCGGACTGGGGCCGTGGCTGCTGGCCGATCCTGGCACGCATACGCTCGGCGCCAGCGGACTGACGCACGGCCTGATGTTCATGATCTTCATGCTGGGCCTGCTGCGCCGCGACCGTGCGGCGATCGCGGCCGGCATGATCGCGTTCCTGTTCTACGGCGGCATGGTGCTGACCATCCTGCCGCGCGAAGCCGGCGTGTCGTGGCAGGCGCACCTGGGTGGCGCGGTCGCGGGATTGATCGCCGCCCTCCTGTTCCGTCGCCTCGATCCCGAACTGCCACGCAAGAAGTACAGCTGGGAGATCGAGGAAGAGGAAGCCGCCGCGCGTGGCGACGACGAGCTCGAACTGCCTGCGCCGCGCGAAGTCCCGCTGTTGTGGGTGCGGCCGGAGCAACCGGAAGAGGAGCAGCGCGGCGTGGTGCTGCACTTCACCCGTCGCCCGCCGGAAGAAGGTCCGCCACGCAAGACGGAGTGAGCGCGCGGCTATAGTGGCGGCCCCGCCCGCGTGGCGACGACCGTGGAGTGTCCGTGCACCGCTTCGCCACCTGCCTGCTGTCGCTGTTCGCGCTGCTGCCTTTCCTCGGCCATGCCGGGACGCCGGCGCATCGCCCCATCGTGATCGGCTACGTGATGGATGGCGCGACCCTGCCACCCATCGACGCGCGCAAGCTGGACGCGATCAACTTCGCCTTCGCGCACGTCGATGACGCCCACGGCATCGTCCTGCGCGGCGACACGGCGACGGCCGCACTCGCCGGCCTCAATGCGCTGAAGTCCGAGCATCCGGACTTGAAGCTGCTGCTGTCGATCGGTGGCTGGGGATCGGGCCACTTCTCCGAAGCGGCGGCCAACGATGCTGCGCGTGCGACGTTCGCAGAGAGCGCGGCGCGGTTGGTGACGCAGCACCGGCTGGACGGCATCGACATCGACTGGGAGTACCCCACCCTGCCCGGCCCCGGCATCAGCCACAGCCCGGCCGACCGCGACAACTTCACCCGCATGCTGCAGGCCGTGCGCGATCGCCTCGACACGCTCGGCAAGGCCGATGGACGCCACTACCTGCTGACGATCGCGGCCGCGGATGGCGAGGCGGCGCGCGGACTCGACCTGCCGCGCATCGTGCCGCTGCTGGACTGGATCAACCTGATGACCTACGACTTCTTCGGCAGCCTCACGCCAACCACGGGTCATCATGCGGCGCTGGGAAAATCCGCATCGGCACCGGCGGATGCGCGCACGACGGTGGCCGCCGTGGACGAATTCCTCGCCGCGAGCGTGCCGCCGGCGAAGCTGAACGTCGGCGCCGCGTTCTACGGGCGCAAGTTCGTGCGCGTGCAGCGCGCGAACCAGGGCCTGCACCAGGCCTATGGCGAACACGCGGCCTTCCTGTCGTGGCGCGTGCTGCAGACGGATTACATCGGCCGCAACGGCTACGTGCGGCATTGGGATGCAGACGCGCAGGCGGCATGGCTGTGGAACGAGGCCGAGGCGAGTTTCGTCACCTACGAGGATCCACAGGCGTTGCGCGCGAAGGCAGCCTACGTGCGCGAGCGTGGCCTGGGCGGCGTGATGTACTGGGAACACCGGCAGGACGATGGCACCCTGCTCGACGCAGTGCGCGAAGGGCTATACCCGTAGCGTGCGCCATGCGCACGACCGCGATGCTGTCTGGGGACCATGAAGTCGTGCGCATGGCGCACGCTACAAACAACACGGGCGCCTTGGGGCGCCCGTGTCGATCACGCATCCGTGCGGATCAGAACTTCGCGCTGAACTCCACGCCGACCGTGCGCGGCTCGTTGATGAAGCCGGTCAGGTTGTTGAAGTCGATACCGCCCACGATGCGGCGCTGGTCGGTGATGTTGCGGCCGAACAGGGCGACCTCGTAGTCGCCGTAACCCCAGCCGTAACCGATGCGCAGGCCACCTTCCAGCGATGACTTGCCGGTGAATTCGATGGAGTCGTACAGGAAGAAGTTCACCTCGCTGCGGTACGCCCAATCGGTATACACATACAGTTCGCTGCCTTCGCCCATGCCGATGCTGTAGCGCGCGGTGAGGTTGTGCACCCACTTTGGTGCCTGCGGCAAACGGTTTCCGCCGATGTAGTAACGGCCCGTCGGATCGCCGTCCTCGTCCAGCACCTCTTCGTCGGTGACGGTGCAGGCGGCGCAGACGGCGACGTTGAGGTCGTCGTCCTTGATCTCGGTGTCGTTGTAGCTGCTGCCCAGCGTGACCAGCAGGTTGTCCAGCACGTAAGCCTGGAAATCCAGCTCGAAGCCCTTGCCGACCGACTTGTCGGCATTGACCAGGATGTTGGCATTGGCCGCACCACCCACCGCCGTCAGCTGCTGATCCTTAACGCGGTAGTAGAAGACGCCCGCGCTCATGCGCGCACGCTTGTCCCAGAAGTCGGCCTTCACGCCCGTCTCGAACGAGGTGACGGTTTCCGGACCGGCGACGGACTTGCCGTTGAACGCACCTGCCGCCTGGATGCTGCTGCCGCGGAAGCCGGTGGCTGCGCGTGCGTACAGATTGACGTCGTCGTTGACGGCATAGGTCGCCGACAGGTCCCAGTTGAATTTCTTGTCTTCCGGCGATGCGGACAGGTCGCCATCCGGTTCCTGCGCCGCCAGCTGCGCCAGCGTGCATTTGCCGGCCAGCACGCAGGCGGCGAAACCGGTGTTCCAGTAATCCTCGACCGTCAGCTTCTTCTCGTCGACGGTGTAACGCAGGCCGGCGCGCAGCTCCAGCTTGTCGGTCGCCTGCCACGTCGCTGCGCCGAACACGGCCCATGCATCGTTGGTCTGGCGGATGCGCTGATAGCCGTCCTGCGCGCTGTTGTTGAGCGAGTCGTAGCTGAAGCTTTCGACACGGTAGTCCTCCTTGAAGTAGAAGAGACCCGCCTGCCAGTTCCACGGTCCGGCGTACTCGGACTCGATGCGGAATTCCTGCGTCCACTGCGAATGATCGGGAATGCCGTCGGCGGTTTCGGACGCGAACGGGATCACGCCGGGGCCGGAATCCGGCAGGAACACCGCGCCATAGCCGCCATCGATATCGCCGCGGTTGATCGTCTCGACGCTTTCGTAGCCGGTGATCGAGTACAGCTTGTAGTCGCCGACCTCCCAGTTGAGTCGCGCACTGGCGCCCTGCGATTCAAGCTCGGAATAGTTCAGGCCGTCCTGCGACACCTTGTCCTTGTCGAAGCCGGGGACGAAGTTGTTGGTGCCGGGATCGATGATGTTGGCGCGGAACAGGCGGGCGGTGCCATTGAGCTTGCGCGCGTGCGCATTGAGCAGCGCTTCGAAGCCATCGCCTTCGTACAGGAACTGCACGCGGCCCGCGGATTCGTCATAGCCCTCGAAACCATCGTTCGGACCGGGATAGGTGTTGGTCACCCAATCGTCGCGGCGCTGGTACAGCACCGAGGCACGCGCCGACCAGTTCGGACTCAGCGCACCGCCGACTGCACCCTCGACGTTCCACATGTTGTCGCTGCCCACGCCGACCTTGCCGTAGCCGCTGGTTTCCTGCGACGGTTTGGCCGATTCGAACTTCACCACGCCGGCCGGCGTGTTGCGGCCGAACAGCGAACCCTGCGGACCGCGCAGCACTTCGACCTGCTCCAGGTCGAACAGCGGGAAGCCCTTCAGGATCGGGTTTTCCTGCACCACGTCGTCGTACACCAGCGAGACCGGTTGCGAGGTGTTGAGGCGGAAGTCGGTGTTGCCGTAGCCGCGGATGTAGAAGCGCGGGAAGGCGCGGCCGAACGACGACTCGACGTTGAGGCTGGGGACACGACCCGACAGGAAGCGGATGTCCGTGCCGCCGGAGGTCAGCACGCCCAGCTGCTCACCGTTGATCGTGCTGATGGAGACCGGCACGTCCTGGATGTTCTCGACTTTGCGCTGCGCGGTGACCCGCACGGTGTCGAGCGTGGCGGCTTCCTTGTCTGCCGGCGTGGTGGCGTCCTGAGCGAAGGCGGTGCCGAACGGCAGCAGGGCGGCGATGGCAAAGGCGAGGCGATGCGGCCGGACGGCGGCCGGGCGGACTGGGGACATGGTGGTGGCTTTCCGAGTGGGTGGGGTTCGGGGCGCCTGGCGGCGCTAGCACGCGAATGTTGCATTACAGCAACAAGGCGGGCAATGGCCGGAAGTCCCGCTTCGGCCACCCTGCCGAGGCTTCCCGACCTGCGGCAGGCCGTGCCATGGCCGGCGCCCGCCCTCGGTCGTCGTCGCGCGCCGCCGCCCCGGCTGCACGTTGTCCGGCGGGACCACCGCTAGGCCAGCGCAGGCGTCCCCGCCTTCACCCGGCGTGCGATCAGGTGGTCCAGGCTGGCCCGGCCCGGTCCGGCCACCAGCAGCCACACGAACACCGCCACGTACAGCACTTCGTCCAGCTCGACGAACTCGTCCAGCGTGGATACGCCCGGCAGGACGACCACCGCCAGCGCCACCAGCATGTTGAAGATCATCGGCAGCATGGTCAGGCGGGTCGCCAGGCCCAGCATCATCAGCACGCCTCCGATGAATTCGGTACCTGCGCACACTGCGGCGCTGAGGGCCGGCCAGGGGATGCCCCACTCGATGAAGCGCTCGGTGAAGAACGCCAGGTTGTGCAGCTTGGCCCAGCCTGTTTCCAGCCAGAAGTAGCCGAACACCAGCCGCAGCAGCAGCGGGCCGATCCACGCGTGGTCATCGAGGAACGTCAGCATGCGGGCTAAAAGGGGGGTCGTTTGCATGGAAAGTCTCCAGAGGGTCAGGGGATCCGCAGGCCTGTCAGCAGGCCGTCGGTCAGCCACCGCTTGAGCAGCCCGGCCGCACGCAGCGCGGGCGTCGGGCCCGGCAGGCGCGTGCACCAGTCGGCGAAGGGCACGCCACGGGCGACGGCGGCCAGCGCCGCGGCTTCGTCGCGCGGCAGGCGGCGCCAATGCACGTCGAAGGCGTGCCGCCACAACAGCCAGGTCGCGAGGGGCTGGCGACGCAACGCGGGCAGCACGGCCCCACCGGCATGTACCTCGAGCAGCGCGGCCGCATTGCTGCGCAGGTGCACGCGTCGCACGGCCGGATGAACGGAAAAACGCAACGCCGGCCAGGCATCGGCGGGCAGCGTGGCCATCGCGCCGATGTCGGCGGTGTCCGCCTCGGCGGCGTCGAACACCTCCCCCTGCGCCCATTCCAGCCGCGCCAGGTCGGCCAGCGCGGGGGCTTCCGGCGTGCGGGTCGCCAGCCAGCGCGCGAAGCCGGTGCCGACGTGCCGCACGGACGGATACCGCGAGGGATGCGCGTGCAGATACGCCTCCGCCAGGGCATCGAAGCGGTCCTGCCCCAGCGACGCGCGCAGGACGGGGTAGTCGTGGCGCAGAACGTCCACCAGACGCCACCGGTAACCGTCGGCGTAGAGGTCCAGGCGTATCGCGCGTTCGCCGTCGCACGCGGCGACGATGTCGGGCGCGGTACCGGCATGGCGATGCAGCAGCCAGGCCGCGAACGCACGCTGGGTGCCCGCAAGCGGCATCGTGGCCGTCATGCCGCGCGCTCCATCGGGACCGCCAGTGTCTCGGTCGCGAGCCGGCGGGCGATGTCCAGTTCCGCCAGCAGATCGGCCAACGGGGGAATGTGATCGTCGCGCTCGATCATCGCCGGCACCTCGCCGAACCGCCGCACCGCCTCGGCATACAGCGACCACACGCCGTCCGGCACCGGCGCGTCGTGCGTGTCGATCAGCAGGCCGCTGCCCCGCGCATCCTCGCTGTGCCCGGCGAGATGGATCTGCCGTACCGCGCCGCGTGGCAGGCGATCCAGGAACGCGACCGCATCGAAGCCATGGTTGTGGGCGTTGACGAAGACGTTGTTGACGTCGAGCAGCAGCCCGCAACCGCTTTCGGTGGCGATGGCGGACAGGAACTGCGCCTCGTCCAGCGTGTCGTCGGCGAAGCGCAGGTAGCTGGACACGTTCTCCAGCACCAGCGGCAGGCCCAGCGCGTCCTGCACCTGGCGCACGCGCCGGGCGACGTGGCGCACCGTGTCCTCGTTCTGCGGGAGCGGAAGCAGGTCGTGGAACTGGACGCCGGCATGGCGCGTCCAGCACAGGTGGTCGGATACGATCCGCGGCCGCACGCGCCGGGCCAGCCGGCCCAGCGCGCGCAGGTAGTCGCGGTCCAGCGGATCGCTGCCACCGATGTTGAGCGACACCCCGTGCAGGGCCACCGGCCAGCGCTCGGCCATCCGGTCGAGCATCCACAGCGGCCGGCCGCCTTCGACCAGGTAGTTCTCGCTGAGGATCTCCAGCCAGTCCACGCGGGCCTCGCCGGCCAGCAGCGCGTCGTAGTGCTGCGGGCGCAGGCCCAGGCCGAAGCCGTGCAGGGCGGTGGTCATGACGGCGTATCCGCGGCGACGGTCAGCTGTTGGCCTTCTTCGGCTCGGCAGCCTTTTTCGACGGCCTGGGCGCCTCGAATTTGCCACCGGCGGTCTTGCAGGCCTCGGCGGTGGACTCGGTGAAGCCATGGCCCTTGCACGCGTTCTGGCCCTTGCACGCATTCGACGCGCTCTTGCAGGCGCCCTGGCCCTTGCAGGCGTTGGTGCCGACGCAATGGCCGACCTTGGCGGAACCGCTTTCGGCGGCCTGCGCCATCGGTGCGCCGAGGAACAGGGCGGCGGCCGCGACCGCAATGGAAAGGCCGGAGAGCTTCAGGGTGTTCATGGGAAATCCTCGTTGGGTTGGGAAGGACGTCCCGGCGGCGATCGCGGAACGCCCTGCCATTCCAGCCGCATCCCGGAAGCACGACCATTCCCGCGCGTTCCCGCGATATGTCCCATCGTCCGGTCGCCCCGCGGTCCGGACGTGCGCGCATGAACCGCCGGACGCGCGGTCATGGCCCGCGCGGTGGGCGTGGCCTACGATGCCGGCATGGAAACGCCTCCACTCTCCGCGCTCGCCCTGATCGAGGACGATGACCGCGATGCCGTGCTGGAAACCGTGCTGGGCGCCTACCGCATGCGGGTGGAGATCACGGCCGACGTGCGTTACTGCGGCACCTGGTACGACAGCGAACCGGCCACGCACCACGGCCAGTTCCATCTGGTCACGCAGGGATGTTGCTGGATCAGCGGGGAGGCGCTGGAGACGCCGGTGCTGCTGGAACGCGGCGACCTGATCGTGTTCCCGGCGGGCATACGCCACATCCTGTCGTCGTCGCCGGACCCGCACCTGCCCGACGCACCCGATGCGGGCGACACCAGCATGCTGTGCGGCGAACTGGAGTTCATCACCGGCTCGCACAACCCGATCTTCGCCGCGCTGCCCCGCTGGTTCGTGGTCCGCGCGCAGGACAGCAGCGCCGGCTTCCGCCAGCTGGCCCAGATGCTGGCCGACACCAGCCGCGAACGCCGCTGGGGCCGCCAGCTGGTGCAGAACAAGCTGGCGGACTCGCTGTTCACGATGGCGGTCTGCGAGTACGTGCGCCAGGCGGAACAGCCACGCGGCCTGCTGGCCGCGCTGACCGATGTGCGCCTGTCGCGCGCGCTGTCCGCCATCCACGCGCGCCCCGGCCAGGACTGGACCATCCAGTCGATGGCGCAGGAGGCCGGCATGTCCCGTACCGCGTTCGCCGAACTCTTCACCACGACCGTCGGCACGCCGCCGATCCAGTACCTGGCGCACTGGCGCGCGACCGAGGCCAGGCGGCTGCTCAAGAACCGGCGCTTTTCCGTGGCGGCCATCGCCGACATGCTGGGCTACAGCAGCGAGGCGGCATTCCGCCGCTTCTTCAAGCGCGTCGAAGGGGTGGGCCCCGGCAGCGCCCGCCGCCGGCCGGGCGGTACGTCGTAGCGGCGCCCCGCGTTGGCCGGGGTTGCGGCAAGGGGCGCTATCCTGCGCGCCGGTTCCCCAGCCTCCTGCCCATGCGCCCTGCCCTTCGCCTGCTCCCTGCCCTGCTGCTCGGTCCGCTGCTGCTCGCCGCCTGCGGCAGCGACAACGTCAAGCCGACGCCTCCGCCCGTGCCGGTCGCCACCGTGCCGCCGGCGCCAAAGCTCAAGGTCGGCATCGCGCTCGGCGGCGGCGCGGCGAAAGGCTTCGCGCACATCGGCGTGATCAAGATGCTGGAAGCCAACGGTATCGAGCCGGTGGTGGTCTCCGGCACCAGCGCCGGCAGCGTGGTCGGCGCGCTGTACGCCAGTGGCATGGATCCGTTCCAGATGCAGAAGCAGGCGTTCTCGCTGGATGAAGCCAGCATCCGCGACGTGCGCCTGTTTTCCGGCGGCCTGGTGCAGGGCCAGAAGCTGCAGGACTACGTCAACGACCTGGTCGGCAAGCGCACCATCCAGCAGTTGAAGAAGCCGTTCGCCGCCGTGTCCACGCAGCTGGAGAACGGCGAGCGCACGGTGTTCGTGCGCGGCAACACCGGCCAGGCCGTGCGCGCGTCCAGCAGCATCCCCGGCGTGTTCGAACCGGTGGTGATCGGCAAGGCCAGCTACGTGGACGGCGGCGTGGTCAGTCCGGTTCCGGTGGACGCGGCACGCCAGCTGGGCGCGGACTTCGTCATCGCGGTGGACATCTCCACCAAGGCGCCCGGCACCAAGCCCGGCAGCATGCTGGGCATCGTCAACCAGTCCATCGGCATCATGGGCCAGCGCCTGGGCGAACAGGAGCTGGCGCGCGCCGACATCGTCATCCGCCCGAAGGTCAACGACATCGGCCCGGCCGATTTCGAGCAGAAGAACAACGCCATCCTCGAAGGCGAACGCGCCGCGCTGGCGGCGATGCCGCAGATCAAGGCCAAGCTCGCCGAGCTGCAGCGCACGCGTACCGCCGCGCACGCGGCCAAGCACGCGCCGCCGAAGCCCGACCCGCGCTGCCTGGAAGAACCCTCGCGGCTGGGCAAGCTGTTCGGCCGCGACGTCAAGTGCGATGCCAGCGGCCAGCCGGTGAAGCCGTAGAGCGGAGCTTGCTCCGCTGTCTTTCGCCTCAATGCCCGTGCAACGAATGCCGTGCGGCGCCGGGCAAGCCCGGGTCTACTCCGTCACCCGCCGCAGGTTATCCCGCGCCCGCGCCTCCAGCGCGGCGTGGAAATGCGGCGTGCTGTAGATCGCCGGACGATCCATGAAGCCGAGCAGGATCTCCTTCCGTTTACGACGGAACAGGAACCCTGGCACGTAGCCGTATTCACGACGGATCTGCTGTTCGTACTCGTCGAAGCGCGTGCGCTCCGCCCCGAGGATCGACAGATCGATGTCGACCAGCAACTGCGCATCCCTGCCCTGCGGCACTGCCGTGTGGCGTGTCGCCATCACCAGATCATGCACGTGCTGCGCGGATCCACGCGGGACACCGGCTAGATGCAGCGCATCGCGCGCCCAGTCCGCGCTGCGCTGTTCGTTGTCATGGCCCTTGACGTCGTAGATGGCGTCGTGGAACCACAGCGCCATCTCGACGGCGTGTGGATGTTCGGACAACGCCTGCGCTTCATCAAAGGCTGCGAGGCATTCGTCGAGGTGCTGCAGCGTGTGATAGTGGCGCTGCGGTTCGGCGTAGGCCGCCTTCAACTGTGCGAACAGCGCACCGCCCTCGCCCGCCGCGCCGATGCCGGTCCATGCGCGTTGCCAGGAGTGGGAGAACAGGTCCATGCGGCAGTCTAGATCGAACGCGTCGGTTCGAGGGGATCGTGGGAGCGACGTCAGTCGCGATGATGTGCCGCGTGTCCGTCATCGCGACTGACGTCGCTCCCACACCGATGTCCGTGCGATCACCGCGGCGACGGCAACCCATGCCCGCCCACCGGCACCGTCTCGACATGGCTGTCGAAGCCGGCGATCAGCGAGCGCGCCTTGGCGATGGCCTGCTGCACGGCCGGCAGCGACAGCGAGGCCTTGTGGCTGCCCGCATCGGTCCAGACTTCGGTGATCCAGATCGCGTCCGCGTCGGCGGGATCCTGTGCGATGACGTAACTCAGGCAACCGGGCATGGCGTCGGTGCCGTCGAGCAGGATCGCAAGCAGCGCATCGCGCTGGCCCGGCGTGGCGCGCATCTTGCCGATCAGTCCGTACATGGCAGTTACTCCGAAAGGGGCGAGCGCGTTGTAGCACGCGACGCGGACAGGCGATGTCCCCGTCAGGCCTTCGGCAATGGCAGGCCCGCATCGGTCTTCACCGCACGCAGCACGAAGCTGGAGTTCACGTCGGCCACGCCGCTGGCGTTGAGCAGGTTGTCGAGCAGGAAGCGCGAGAAGTGCTCGAGATCCTGCACGACCACGTGCAGCAGGTAGTCCATGTCGCCGGTCAACGCGTAGCAGGCCACCACTTCGTCCCAGGCGCGCACGCCATCACCGAACAGCTGGACGCTGGCCGGGTCGTGCTTTTCCAGCTGCACGCGGACGAAGGCCTGCAGGCCCATACCGATCGCCTTGGGGTCGACGCGGGCCGCGTAGCCGGCAATCACCCCGGTCGCCTCCAGCCGCTGGATGCGGCGCAGGCAGGCCGAGGGCGACAGGTTCACCTGGGCGGCGATGTCGGCGTTGGTGGCACGGCCGTCGCGCTGCAGCAGGGCCAGCAGGCGCAGGTCGGTGCGGTCGAGGGCGGGCGATCCGGTCATTCGGTGCACAGGATAGCCTGTTCATGCACGATCATTGCGCCATCGGTCGGCACAGGCGCAATTTTGCAAGCCTGTTGCGCGGGTCTGCGGCTAGCATCGTTCCTTCACCAGTCCGTCCGGGAAACACCATGAACGAGCCGCGCCGCGTCGAGCACCAGCAGACCGACAAGGGCTACGTGCCGGTCTATACGACCGCCCTGGTGGACCAGCCCGCCGACTACCCGGCCGACGACCACGCCACCTGGGGCACGCTGTACGAGCGCCAGCGCGCCCTGCTGGTCGGCCGCGCCTGCGACGAGTTCCTGCAAGCGCAGGACGCCATGGGCATGAGTCCGGACCGCATTCCCCGCTTCGACGAGCTCAACGAGGTGCTGCGCGCGACCACCGGCTGGACGCTGGTCGGCGTGGAAGGCCTGCTGCCGGAGCTGGAGTTCTTCGACCATCTGGCCAATCGCCGCTTCCCGGTGACCTGGTGGATCCGCCGCCCGGACCAGATCGACTACATCGCCGAACCCGACCTGTTCCACGACCTGTTCGGCCACGTGCCGCTGCTGATGAACCCCGTGTTCGCCGACTACATGGAGGCGTACGGCAAGGGCGGCGTGAAGGCGCACGGCATCGGCACCGACGCGCTGCAGCACCTGACCCGCCTGTACTGGTACACGGTGGAGTTCGGCCTGATCGACACGCCCGACGGCCTGCGCATCTACGGCGCCGGCATTGTGTCGTCGAAGGGCGAGTCGCTGTACTCGCTGGAATCGGACGCGCCCAACCGCATCGGCTTCGACCTGGAGCGGATCATGCGCACGCGCTACCGCATCGACACGTTCCAGAAGACCTATTTCGTCATCGACAGCTTCGAGCAGCTGATGAACGCGACCGCGCCGGACTTCACGCCGATCTATGCGCGGCTGGAAAAGCAGGGCGCGATCCCCGCCGGCGATGTGCGCGATGGCGACGAGGTCTACACCCGCGGCACCGGCGAAGGCTGGGCCGAGGGCGGCGACGTCTGACGAGCAACCGTAGAGCGGAGCTTGCTCCGCTGCCTTGGATCGTGAAATGGCGCCTGTTCGACGCCTTTCGGTATCCACGATCATGGCGGTCGCCCGGAGAGCAGCCGAGCAAGCTCGGCTCTACAATCCGCGTTCCCTTCATCGCGCATGCTCCGATGCCCAGACTGCTGTCGCTGCTCGCCCTGCTGGCACTCCCGCTGCTCTCCTCTCCGGCCTTCGCCCGCAACTGCGCGGTGTCGATCGAGGCGACGGACATGATGACCTTCAACCTGAAGACCATCCGCGTGCCCGCCGACTGCGCGCAGCTGCGGGTGGTGCTGAAGCATGTCGGCCGCATGCCGGCGCAGGCGATGGGGCACAACTGGGTGCTGACGGAAACGCGTCACCACCGCGAGGTCGGTCTGGCCGGCGGGCGCATGACGCTGGCCGATGCCTACGTACCGCGCAACGACGCACGGGTGATCGCGCATACGCCGGTGATCGGCGGCGGACAGGCGACCGAGGTGGTGTTCCCGACATCGCGCCTGCGCAAGGACGGCGACTACACCTTCTTCTGCTCGTTCCCCGGCCACTGGAACATGATGAAAGGGCGCCTCGTCTTCGAGTGAGCCGAGAGCCTTGCTCGCGGGACTCTCCTGGCGGGCCGCCGTTGGTATGATGCGCGCCGATTCTGTGACGGAGCTCTCGTGATGGCCTCTGCCGAAGCACTGTGGCGATGGCTGCGCCAGTGGCGACGCGAAAACCTGCAGGTCGACCGGGTCGCCGTACTGCGGCATGTGGACGACGCCGGGCAACTCGGCCCGCGCTATGCGTTCATGACGGTGATGGCCTGTGGCATCGCCACGCTGGGCCTGCTGCAGAACTCGGTGGCCGTCATCATCGGCGCGATGCTGATTTCCCCGTTGATGGGACCCATCGTCGAACTGGGCATGTCGCTGGCCACGTTCGATTTCCGCAGCCTGCGCGAGTCGCTGAAGACGCTGGCGGTGGGAACCGCGGTTGCCCTGACCACGGCGACCGCGATCGTGCTGGTCTCCCCGCTGCAGGAAGCGACGCCGGAAATCCTGGCGCGCACCGAGCCGACCCTGTTCGACCTGCTCGTCGCAGTGTTTTCCGGACTGGCCGGCGCCTACGCCACCATCACCCGCAAGGGCGAAACCATCGTCGGCGTCGCCATCGCGACGGCGCTGATGCCGCCGCTGGCCGTGGTGGGTTTCGGTATCGCCACCCTCAACGCCAGCATCGCCGGCGGCGCCTTGTTCCTGTTCATGACCAACCTGCTGGCGATCGCGCTGTCGGTCACCATCATGGCGCGCTGGTACAACTTCGGTGGGGCCGATTCGCCCAAGCAGACCGCATGGCAGGCCACCATGATCGTGGGAACGTTCCTGCTGCTGTCGATCCCGCTGGGACTGGCCCTGCGCGACATCGCGGCGCGCGGCGTCGCCGACCGAACCATCCGCAACGCCATGGACGAAGCCGCCCGCGACCACGGCGGACAGCTCACCACGTTGCGCGTGGAACGCAACGATGACGTGCTCCGCGTCGACGCGGTGATGCTCCTGCCGCAGCACCTGCCGCAGCTGGACCGGCAACTCGAGCGCAAGCTCGAATCCGTACTCGCCAAGCCGGTCGAGGTTTCCCTGCGCGAACTGCTGACCGCAGACGAGACGGCGCTGGCGAACGAGCAGGCATCGCTCGCCCAGCTCCGGGAAAGCGTGATGCGCCTGCAGAGCGTGGCCGAGCGCGATGCGGCCCAGCGCAGTGCCGGCACGCGAGCAAGCGAAGCCATGCATCAGCGCGTACTGGCGCATTTCGGGCAACTCGAGATTCTGGAAGGCGGGCAACGGGCGCGCTGGCAGCTCAACGGGACGGCAGGACTCGATATCGTCGAGGCTCGCCGCCTGGAACAGGCGCTGGCGACCGACGACACCGGCGCCCTGCAGGTGCAGGTGGTGCCGGCACTGCAGGCACTGCCGCCGGTGGCCTTCGGCGACGACCAGTCGGCGCTGGATGCGGCGGGTACCGCACAGGTGGATGCGATCGCGTGGGCATTGCGGCGCTGGGGCGTGAACCGGGTATCCGTCGACGGATACGCCGGCAACGATGCAGCGCTTGCGCTCGCGCGCGCCGAAAGCGTCGCCGCCGCGCTCGACGGCCAGGGGATCCGCGAAGCCACGGCGCGGGCGGTGCCCGGCGCCGATGCACGAGGCGCCGCCGTCGCCGAGGGCGTGACGGTGCTGCGCGAAGCACGCATCCGGCTCGAGTCGCCGTAGCCGCGCCTCTTGCGAGCCATGTGCATCATGGCAGGGCGCGCATGTTGACGAAGACCGTCAACCGGTCGGGAAAATACGCGGCGATGTCCGGCACGCGGGAGGGTTTGCGGCGATGCGGCGCGCATAATGGCCGTCATAGCGCGCATCGAGCCGCGCGACCTGTTCACCGCTGACGGCACGCCATGAATACCGACTACCGCACCTCGCTCCCGGGCACGAAGCTCGACTATTACGACGCGCGCGCCGCGGTCGACGCCCTGCAGCCGGGCGCCTGGGCGTCGCTGTCGTACACCGCACGCGTCCACGCCGAGAACATCGTCCGCCGCGCCGATCCCGCGCGCCGCGATGATTACCTGCGGCAACTGGTGGAGCGTCGTCGCGATCTGGATTTCCCCTGGTTCCCGGCGCGCGTGGTCTGCCACGACATCCTCGGCCAGACTGCGCTGGTCGACCTGGCCGGCCTGCGCGATGCCATCGCGGACCAGGGCGGCGACCCGGCGCAGGTGAACCCGGTGGTGCCGGTGCAGCTGATCGTCGACCACTCGCTGGCAGTGGAATGCGGCGGCTACGACCCGGATGCGTTCGCGAAGAATCGCGCCATCGAGGACCGCCGCAACGAGGACCGCTTCCATTTCATCGACTGGACCAAGCTGGCGTTCAAGAACGTCGACGTGATCCCGCCGGGTAACGGGATCATGCACCAGATCAACCTGGAGAAGATGTCGCCGGTGATCTACGTGCAGGATGGCGTCGCGTTCCCCGATACCTGCGTCGGCACCGACAGCCACACACCGCACGTGGATGCGCTGGGCGTCATCGCCGTCGGCGTGGGCGGCCTGGAGGCGGAGAACGTCATGCTCGGCCGCGCCTCGTGGATGCGCACGCCGGACATCGTCGGCGTGGAGCTCGGCGGCAAGCCGCAGCCCGGCATCACCGCGACCGACGTGGTGCTGGCGCTGACCGAGTTCCTGCGCAAGGAAAAGGTGGTCGGCGCCTACCTCGAATTCCGTGGCGAAGGCGCAGCGGCGTTGACCATCGGCGACCGCGCGACGATCTCCAACATGGCACCCGAGTACGGCGCGACCGCAGCGATGTTCTTCATCGACGAGAACACGCTGGACTACCTGCGCCTGACCGGACGCAGCGACGAGCAGGTCGCGCTGGTCGAGACGTATGCCAAGACCGCCGGCCTGTGGGCCGACGACCTGGCGAGCGCGCAGTACGAACGCACCCTGCACTTCGACCTGTCCACCGTGGTGCGCAACATGGCCGGTCCGTCCAATCCGCACAAGCGCCTGCCGACCAGCGCGCTGGCCGAGCGCGGCATTGCCGACGAGGCCAAACTGGCCTCGGGCCGGGCGGAGGAAGCGCAGGGCCTGATGCCGGACGGCGCGGTGATCATCGCCGCCATCACCTCGTGCACCAACACCAGCAATCCGCGCAACGTCATCGCCGCCGCGCTGCTGGCGCGCAACGCCAATGCGAAGGGCCTGGTGCGCAAACCATGGGTGAAGTCGTCGCTCGCGCCCGGCTCCAAGGCCGTGCAGCTGTACCTGGAGGAATCCGGTCTGCTGCCCGATCTGGAGAAACTCGGCTTCGGCATCGTCGCCTTCGCCTGCACCACCTGCAACGGCATGAGCGGTGCGCTGGATCCGACGATCCAGCAGGAGATCATCGACCGCGATCTGTACGCGACCGCCGTGCTGTCGGGCAACCGCAACTTCGACGGCCGCATCCATCCGTACGCGAAGCAGGCGTTCCTCGCTTCGCCGCCGCTGGTGATCGCCTATGCGATCGCCGGCACCGTGCGCTTCGACATCGAGAAGGACGCGCTTGGCATCGATGCCGACGGCAATCCCATCACGCTGAAGGACCTCTGGCCGAGCGACGAGGAGATCGACGCGGTCGTCAAGGCCAGCGTGAAACCGGAGCAATACCGTTCCGTCTACAACCCGATGTTCAACGTGCGCGTGGAGCATGGCGGCAAGGTCGATCCGCTGTACGCGTGGCGCCCGCAGAGCACCTACATCCGCCGTCCGCCGTACTGGGAAGGCGCGCTGGCCGGCGAACGCACGCTGCGCGGCATGCGTCCGCTGGCGGTGCTCGGCGACAACATCACCACCGACCACCTGTCGCCATCGAACGCGATCCTCGCCTCGAGCGCGGCAGGCGAGTACCTGGCGAAAATGGGTTTGCCGGAAGAAGACTTCAATTCCTACGCCACGCACCGCGGCGACCACCTGACCGCGCAGCGCGCTACGTTCGCCAACCCGCAGTTGCTCAACGAGATGGCGGTCGTCGACGGTGAAGTGAAGAAGGGTTCGCTGGCCCGCATCGAGCCGGACGGGCAGGTGGTGCGCATGTGGGAAGCCATCGAGACCTACATGGAGCGCAAGCAGCCGCTGGTCATCATCGCCGGCGCCGACTACGGGCAGGGCAGCTCGCGCGACTGGGCGGCGAAGGGCGTGCGCCTGGCCGGCGTGGAGGCGATCGTGGCGGAAGGCTTCGAGCGCATCCACCGCACCAACCTGATCGGCATGGGCGTGCTGCCGCTGGAGTTCAAGGCAGGCGAGACGCGAAAGACCTGGGGCATCGACGGGACCGAGACGTTCGACGTGGTCGGCGAACGCAAGCCGCGCGCCGAGCTGGTGCTGGTGATCCACCGCGCCAACGGCGAGACGGTGCGGGTACCGGTGGTCTGCCGTCTGGACTCGGACGAGGAAGTGTCGATCTACGAGGCGGGCGGGGTACTGCAGCGGTTCGCGCAGGATTTCCTCGACGCGTCGAAAGCGGCCTGACCCGTTCGTCGAATCGGTACACCCAACGCACAGGAGTCCGATCATGTCCGAGAACACCGCCCCCGGTACCGTCCGCCTGCACCGCGTGCTGCGTGCGCCGCCCTCGCGCGTCTACCGCGCCTTCCTCGATCCGGACGCGATGGTGAAGTGGCTGCCGCCGCACGGGTTCACCGGCAAGGTCCATTCGATGGACGCGCGCGTGGGCGGCGGTTACACGATGTCGTTCACCAACTTCGGCACCGGCTCCAGCCATTCCTTCGGCGGCACATACGTGGAGCTGGTGGAGAACGAACGGCTGCGCTACACGGACCAGTTCGACAACCCCGGCCTGCCGGGCCAGATGCAGGTCACGGTGACGCTGAAGCAGAGCATCGTCGGCACCGAGCTCCACGTCGTGCAGGAAGGCATTCCTGCCGCGATCCCGGTCGACTTCTGCTACCAGGGCTGGCAGGAATCGCTGGAGCTGCTGGCGAAGCTGGTCGAACCCGAGATTCCCGATGGCGCGTGATGACGTCTATGCTCCTTTCCATGCATACGGACATTGCGAGCCCCTCTCCCCTCGCGGGAGAGGGGTTGGGGAGAGGGGGCACCGTGGAATCAAGGACGTTCGCGAAGCAACTTCGCCGCAACATGACGGACGCCGAGCATCGGCTCTGGAAGCATCTGCGAGCGCATCGACTCGATGGGCAGAAGTTCCGCCGCCAGCAGCCGATCGGTCCTTGCATCGTATATTTCGTGCATTTCGGAGCGCGAGTGGTCGTCGAGGCCGATGGTGGGCAGCACGTTCAATCCCCGCATGACACCGCACGCGATGCCTGGCTGATGCGACAGGGGTTTCGCGTCCTCCGGTTCTGGAACGACGACATACTCCTGCACACCGATGCCGTGCTTGAATCCATTTGGAAGGCGCTGCGCGAAAGAGCGCCCTCTCCCCCGACCCCTCTCCCGCAAGGGGAGAGGGGTGAACAGCCCCACTGAGACAGAGTTCGACATGTCAAACGCCCCCCAGATCCGCATCCCCGCCACCTACATGCGCGGCGGCACGTCGAAAGGCGTGTTCTTCCGGCTGCAGGATCTTCCGGCGCGCGCGCAGGCACCGGGGCCGGTGCGCGATGCGCTGCTGAGCCGCGTGATCGGGTCGCCCGATCCGTACGGCAAGCACACCGATGGCATGGGTGGCGCGACGTCGAGCACCAGCAAGGTGGTGATCATCGCGCCGGCCACCCAGCCGGAGCATGACGTGGACTACCTGTACGGGCAGGTGCCGATCAACGAGTCCTTCATCGACTGGAGCGGCAACTGCGGCAACCTGTCGTCGGCGGTCGGTCCGTTCGCCATCGCCAACGGCTTCATCGACAAGGCGCGCATTCCCGAGAACGGCGTGGTCACCGTCCGCATCTGGCAGGCCAACATCCACAAGACCATCGTCGCCCATGTGCAGGTGACCAACGGCGAGGTGCAGGAAACCGGCGACTTCGAACTGGACGGCGTGACGTTCCCCGCCGCGGAAGTGCAGCTCGAATTCATCGATCCGGCGGACGAAGGCGATGGCGACGGGGGGGGCGCGATGTTCCCCACCGGCCAACTGGTCGATGACCTCGACGTGCCGGGCGTCGGCGTGTTCAAGGCCACGATGATCAACGCCGGCGTGCCGGTGGTGTTTGTGGAGGCGGCGGCGCTGGGCTACGACGGCACCGAGCTGCAGGGCGCGATCAACGAAGACAAGGTTGCGCTCGAGAAGCTGGAAGCCATCCGTGCCCATGGCGCCGTGCGCATGGGCCTGGTCCCCGATGTCGCGGCGGCTGCGAAGCGCCCGCTGACGCCGAAGGTGGCGTTCGTCGCACCGCCGAAGGACTACGTATCGTCGAGCGGCAAGCCGGTCGCCGCTTCCGACATCGACCTGCTGGCGCGCGCCATGTCGATGGGCAAGCTGCACCACGCGATGATGGGCACGGCGTCGGTCGCCATCGCCACGGCCGCTGCAGTGCCGGGCACGCTGGTGAACGCGGCGGCCGGTGGCGGCACGCGCGAGGTGCTGGTGTTCGGGCATCCGTCCGGCACGCTGCGCGTCGGTGCGGACGTGAAGCAGGTGGATGGCACGTGGGTGGTGACCAAGGCGGTGATGAGCCGCAGCGCGCGCGTGCTGATGGAAGGCGCGGTGCGCGTGCCGGGCGACGCGTTCTGACGACGGCAGGCTGACCTGCCGGAAGTCACCACTTTCGCCGAGGCCATTGCCTCGGCGCGGCGCACGCGACAGCATGGACGCATGTGGCCGACCCTGACCCGACTTCGCGAACCCATGACGCTCGCCGGCGTATTCACGATCGGCGCCGTGTCCTTGGGTCTGCGCTTCCTGCCGCCAGACATCCTGCCGGCCGCAGCCGCGGCGCTGGGTGCGTATGCGTCGGGTTTTCTTCTGTTCGCGGTGGCACCGGACACCTGGAAGCGGTCGCGCCGGATCGCACTCGTGGCGATGGCTGCTCTTGCGCTGCTGCTGGCCTGGCTCACGCCCCGGGTCGGCACCGCGCAGGTGCTGTTGGTGATCTGGGTGGCATGCGCGGTCAACGTGCTGTCGCCGCGATGGGTGATCGGTGCGGCAGTGGTGTTGAACGCGGCCTTCTACGCGCTGTTGGTACATCATGAATTCGGCGCGCCGGGCACGATGACGCTGATCAACATGGGCTTCCAGGCCCTGGCCGGTCTGTGCGTGCACTACGCGCGCCGTGCGGAAGACTCGCGCGACGCGCTCGCGCGCGTGAACGCCGACCTGCTGGCCACGCGCGCCCTGCTGGCCGACAGCGCGCGCGATGCCGAGCGCCTGCGGGTGGCACGCGAACTGCACGACGTCGCCGGCCACAAGCTCACCGCGATGAAGCTCAACCTGCGTGCGCTGGCAAGCGATCCGACGCTCGCGGCGCGCGAGGAAGTGCGCATCGCGCAGCAGTTGTCCACCGAACTGCTGGACGACATCCGCAGCGTCGTGCAGGCCATGCGCGATTCGCGCGGGCTGGACTTGCAGACCGCGATCCGCGCCCTCGCCGCGCCGCTACCGCGACCCGCGTTGGCGCTGCATATCGAGGAGGGCGTGAAGGTTGACGACCCCGCGGTCGCGGAATCACTGTTGCGCATCGTGCAGGAATGCCTGACCAACGCGGCACGCCATGCCGGTGCGGAGACGCTGACCGTGTCATTGAAGAACGAGGAGGCAGGCATGCACCTGCGGATCGAAGACGATGGACGCATGAAAGGCGGCATGCGCGAAGGCAACGGCGTATCGGGTATCCGCGAACGCGTCGCGGCGCTGGGCGGCGAGCTGGAGTTCGGCACCAGCGCAACCGGCGGCCTGCGTCTGGACGTGAGGCTCCCCGCATGAGCGTGCGTGTCGCCCTGGCCGATGACCAGGCGCTGGTGCGCGCCGGCCTGCGCGCCCTGCTGAAGGCGCAGCAGGTGGAGGTGGTGTTCGAAGCCGACGACGGCGCCGATCTGCTCGCCAAGCTGGAATCGCAACCGGTGGACGTGGTGCTGAGCGATATCCGCATGCCGGGCGTGGATGGCATCGACGCGCTGATCAAGCTGCGCGAGCGCGGTGACCGCACGCCGTTCTTGCTGCTCACCACCTTCGACGACAGCGACCTGCTGCTGCGTGCGACCGATGCCGGTGCGCAGGGCTTCCTGCTGAAGGATGCGGCGCCGGAAGACCTGCACGACGCCATCCAGCGCGTGGCCGGCGGCGAGACGCTGCTGCAGCCGGTCAGCACGGATCCGGTGCGCGCGCGTTTCCGCTTCCGCGACGAAGCACCGCCCACCGACACCTTCAGCGAACGCGAGGTCGCGATCCTGCGCCTGCTGGCAGGCGGTTATTCGAACAAGGAAATCGCACGCACGCTGTTCCTGGCCGAAGGCACGGTGAAGAACTACGTCTCCACCATCCTCGACAAGCTCGGCACCCGCGACCGCACCCGCGCCGTGCTGAAGGCGATCACGCTGCGGATCATCTGAGGGGACGCTGGCTTCTCTGTAGGAGCGACGTGAGTCGCGACCGCACGCCTCGCCCGCTCATAACCCATATCACGTGATTGATTCACCTGCGCGAGTCCTCAGGCGCAATGGCATGCTGGTTTCGCGGTCGCGACTCACGTCGCTCCTACAGAAAAGCTAAGTCAGAACACCCACACCATTGCCGCGCCCGCCGCCAGCGCCAGCATCAGGCCGGCAGACACGCGCAGGCCGTAGGCCGCACCCCCGCTGATCCAGGCGATCACCGACTTCGCCGTCAGGCTGGCGGCGAGCAGGGCCAGCATCCACCAGCGGGCCTCGGCCGCTTCCATCCCGCCGCGCGAGAACTGGTTGGCCAGCGTGGCCACCGCCGCGTGCAGTTCGGCCAGGGCCGACATCGCCGCCGCCGCCATCGCGCCGCGCGGCCCGATCCACGAGGCCAGCGCCGCTGCGACGAAGGTCAGCACCGCGACCAGCAACGCGAAGCCCAGCGCCTGGCCGAAGCGGAACATGCGGCTTTCCGAGGTCGGCGGCTTCACCGTTTCCTCGCGACCCGCGCGCAGGCCGAGCAGACCACCTGCCAGCAGCACGGCCCCGATGGCAGACAGCTCCGGCAGCAGGTCGCGCACCAGCGGCGGCGACACCGCCCACAGGATCGGCACGCACAGCGTCAGCGACGCCAGGTTGGACAGCAGCGCTGCGGCGACCGCCGAACGCATCAGCGCCGGCGTCTCCTTGGCTCGTTGGCCGAAGCCGATCGTCGCCGCGGTCGACGACACGTAACCGGCGAAGAACCCCGCTGCCGCCAGCCCCCAGCGGTTGCCGACCACGCGCAGCACGATGTGGCCCAATGCGCTGACCGCCATCACCAGCACCACCAGCTTCCAGATCGTCGCCAGGTTGATCGCCTCGAACGGACCGATGGGGCGGTCCGGCAGGATCGGCAGGATCACCAGCGCGGAGGCCAGCAGCAGCAGGCCGTCGAAGACCTCGCGCTCGCTGAAGGTTTCGCGGGTCAATTCGTGCAGCGGCTGCTTGGCGTACAGCAGCACGGCGACCACGACCGCCAGCCCGGTCGCCAGTGCCGGAAACCGCAAGGCCAGCGCGCCCAGCAGGAAGGTCAGCACCAGCGTCACTTCGCTGGTCAGCCCCGGGTCGTCCTGCTGCGTGGCCCGGTAGGCCATGGCGGCCAGCAAGCCGACCACACCCAGCCCGACCAGCACCACGACCGATCCCAGCATCGTCGCGACCGCCGCCATCAACGCCACCAGCGCATGCGTCCGCAGGCCGGCGATCCGGTGCCCGCGACCGCCGCTGCGTTCGCGCACCAGGCCGATCAGCAAGCCGAGCCCAAGGGCGGAAGACAGGGCCAGCCAGGTCTGCGGGGTCGCTTCGTCCATCCCATCCTTCCTCGTTGGGGCCGCGAGCATAACGAATGGTCTTGCATTGGTCTCGTCAACCCGGACAATGCGCGCCACCTTCGCCGTGGACCCCATCATGCCCGCTCCCGCTCCGTCCGCCGTCTCGCTGAGCCGCTACCTGATCGAGGAACAGCGCGCCGGCCGCATCAGCGCCGACCTGCGCCAGCTGATCGCGGTGGTGGCCCGCGCCTGCACCAGCATCTCCATCGCGGTCAGCAAGGGCGCGCTGGGCGGCGTGCTGGGCGACGCCGGCACCGGCAACGTGCAGGGCGAGGCGCAGAAGAAGCTGGACGTGCTGAGCAACGACATCCTGCTGGAAGCCAATGCCTGGGGCGGTCATCTGGCCGCCTGCGCGTCGGAGGAGATGGACCACAGCCAGCCGATCCCGGACGCCTACCCGCGCGGCGGCTTCCTGCTGCTGTTCGATCCGCTGGACGGCAGCTCGAACATCGACGTCAACGTCTCGGTCGGCACCATCTTCTCGGTGCTGCGCTGCCCGGACGGCGTGACGACGCCGGGCGACGAGCACTTCCTGCAGCCGGGCCGCGAGCAGGTCGCCGCCGGCTACTGCATCTACGGGCCCAGCACGATGCTGGTGCTGACCACCGGCAACGGCACCCACGCCTTCACCCTGGACCGCGAACAGGGGGCCTTCGTGCTGACCCAGCGCGACATGCGCATTCCGGAGGAGACGAAGGAATTCGCCATCAACATGTCCAACCAGCGCCACTGGGAGGCGCCGATGCAGGGCTACGTCACCGACCTGCTCGCCGGCAAGGAAGGCCCGCGCGGCAAGGACTTCAACATGCGCTGGATCGCCAGCATGGTCGCCGACGTGCACCGCATCCTGACCCGCGGCGGCATCTTCATCTACCCGTGGGACCGCAAGGATCCGGGCAAGGCCGGCAAGCTGCGCCTGATGTACGAAGCCAACCCGATGGGCATGCTGGTGGAACAGGCCGGCGGCGCCGCCAGCACCGGTCGTGAGGACATCCTGTCGCTGCGCCCGACCCAGCTGCACCAGCGCGTGCCGGTGTTCCTGGGCTCGAAGCAGGAAGTGGAAGCGGCGGTCGGCTACCACCTGGCGCACGACACCGCGGCGGCGTGACGAAGGCGGGTCGGGTGGCGGCTAGAATCCTTCGATGACCGCCACCACCGCCGACTTCATCGAGGTCTACCCCGACGCGCTGGACGCGGACACCTGCCGCGCCATCGTGGCGCGCTTCGATGCCAGCGGGCAGGACCAGCCCGGGCGCGTCGGCGGCGGCCACTATCCCGAGCTCAAGCACAGCCGTGACATCAGCATCAGTGGGCAAGCCGATTGGCGCGACGTGGAACAGCGCCTCAACCTGGCGGTGCTCACCGGCCTGCTGCAGTACCTGCGCACGTATCCCTTCAGCCTGATCGCCCCGTTGATGCTGCAGCAGCCGGATGCCGACGGCACGCTGCGCCGGTTGCGCTACGACGATGTGGCGAACATGGACGAAGCCGCGCTGATGAAGCTGGTGATGAAGGTGTTCGTGCCGGGCAAGATCAACCTGCAGCGCTACGCCGCCGGCGAAGGCGGCTATCCGTACTGGCACTGCGAGCTGTTCCCCAAGGCGGCCGATGCGGAGACACTGCACCGGCACGTGCTGTGGACGATCTACCTCAACGACGGTTTCGGCGCCGGCGAAACCGAGTTCTTCCACCAGCAGCGCAAGATCGTGCCGCGCACCGGCAGCCTGCTGATCGCGCCGACGGCGTTCACCCACACGCACCGCGGCAATCGACCGCTGCACGGCGACAAGTACATCGCGACCAGCTGGGTACTGTTCCAGCGGGCCGAACGGCTGTACGGAAACGGCTGAGCGATCCGACCGTCAGGCCGTCGACCGGCGCGCATCGAGATCCGCGCGCAGGCGTTGCAGCGCGGCCTCGGCGTCGCCCACCACCATCACGCAGGGCACGGCCAGCATCAGGTTGAGCGGCAGGCCGAACTCCTCCAGCTCCCATCCACCGGCATCGGTGCCGGCCGCCCTTCCGAGATGCTGCGGACAGCGCTGGCGGATGCGCTCGGCCAGGCTGCCGCCCTCGGGTACGTACCCGTAGACGGGCTTACCACGCGCGATCGCGTAGCCCACTTCGAAACAGGTGCCGCTGTCGGGTTCGGCGCCGCGGAAGAAATCCAGATTGGCCAGCACCGCATCGGCCGCCTCCAGCAAACCGAGGTCGGCGCGGTAGATCCAGCGCGCGGTATCCAGGGGATCGCCGGTGGCGTGGCCCGCGACCTGGGCATCCAGGGGAAACAATCCCTCGAAGCCGTAGCGCGCGCACAGCACCTTGAGGCGTTCGCCATGCGCCACCGCATCGGGACGGAAGATGTCGGGACCGGCCAGGTAAAGCGACTGGATCATCGATGCGCACGCAACAGGCGAAGCCTGCATTGTCGGCGTGCGTGCGCCCGCTTCGATGTGACCGATCGTCGCAGCGCGACGACGCGGCGTCAGAACAGTTCGCCCTGTGGCGACGATGCGCGCGGCCGCACGAATAGCGTGAGGTCGAACGGCGGATGCCGGCGCCCTTCGAATCCGTATCGCTTCGATGCCAGCGCGAAGCGCCGCGCCAGCAGGTCCGCATACACGCCTTCCCCTCGCAGCCGTTGACCGAAGCGGCTGTCGTAGTCCTTGCCGCCGCGCAGCTGCTGGACGGTGCTCATCACGTGCGCCGCGCGATCCGGCAGATGCATCTGCAGCCAGTCGCGGAACAGTGGCGCGACTTCGTGCGGCAGGCGCAGCAGCACGTAGCCCGCCGCCGTGGCGCCCGCGTCGCGCGCGGCCTCCAGGACGGCTTCCAGCTCATGGTCGTTCACCCAGGGAATCACCGGCGCGAACATCACGCCCACCGGCACGCCCGCCTCGCTGAGCCGCTTCCCCGCGCGCAGGCGGCTGTGCGGCGCCGATGCGCGCGGCTCCAGCCGCGACGAGAGCGTGTTGTCGAGCGTGGTGATGGAAAAGTACACATGCACCAGCCGTTCGCGCGCCATCGGCGCCAACAGGTCGAGGTCGCGTTCGATCAGGGCGTTCTTGGTGATCAGCGAGAACGGATGCTTCGCCTCCGCCAGCACCTCGATGATGCGACGGGTCAACTGCAGCTTCCGCTCCGTCGGCTGGTAAGCGTCGGTGTTGATGCCCAGCGAGATCGGACTGACGCGATAGCCGGATTTCGCCAGTTCGCGCCGCAGTACGTCCTGCGCATTGGTCTTGGCGAAGATCTTCGTTTCGAAGTCCAGCCCCGGCGACAGGTCGAGGTAGGCATGCGATGGGCGTGCGAAGCAGTAACTGCACCAGCAATTTATGGAACCTCCAAATTTTGTTCACTTGCTCGAGGGAGCCTGGAGCAGGGATCTGGGGTGCCATTCGGTCAAAGTGCGCAAGATTGGCCGAGCTTGCGGCTAGCCTAGAGGTCCCATGGGGGACCCGTAAGGTAGGTTGGGGGGGGATTTGAGATTGCCCCGAGGCTGCGGCCGGATGAATCAGCTGCACTTGCGAAAAACAGGTTTCTGATGAGGTAGCCGCATTCTCTCTGGGCAACGGCCACGCCTAGGCCATGATTGCCCAGCCAGGGCGCTGCACATGAACAGTGGGATCGCCACACGAAACCTCGGCAGAATGGAAACTCACACCAGCCGCCCTGATCTAGCAATGCAAGACCTGCCAAGACCGAAGCTCGCTCACCCGACTCGCGAGTTCATGGCTTCCCTGCCGCCTTTCACTGGGCTGGACACAGGGAGGGTTCATTGGATTGGAAGCGAGCAGGCTGCTACAGCCGCGCTCCAATTCCTCAAGCTTGAACGTACGCTCGGGTTCGACACGGAAACGAAGCCCACCTTTGTGGCCGGTGAAGCCAGGACGGGACCTCACCTGATCCAACTGGCCACTTCCGATAGGGCCTACTGCATTCCTGCGGAGGGCGTGTGGACGAGGGAGCTTTTGGCGCCACTCCTTGAGTCCGAAGGCATTCTCAAAGTTGGTTTTGGCCTGGCAAATGATCGGAGGCCGCTCTACGGTAAGTATAAGATCAAGCTAAGGGGGGCCTTGGATCTTGCTCCCGTCGTGCGCAAGCTTGGCTACCGACAGCGCGTGGGCCTTCAGGCCTCCGTGGCTATCGTCTTGGGACAACGCCTTGGGAAATCCAAGTCCGTTCAACTGTCCAATTGGAGTGCGCGGCCCCTTAGACCAGCCCAACTTCTCTACGCCGCCAATGACGCTTTTGCATCCCACTGCGTGTTCCTTGAACTTCAGCGCCGTTATCCGAGCCTGCTGGTAGCGGGTCATCCATGACCCGCGTCAAATAGCATCACGCAGCCTTCTCCTAGCGCCAAGGGCTCTATCGATAGAGGGCTCAGGCGGGCTCAACGGCATGCTTCTGCACCACCCACTGTCCATCTTCGTACACAAGTCGAACGTCGCCACGACTGGATGCCTCTTGACCCGGTACAGGCGGAGAGAAGAGATACTCATAGTCCGCGGAGTTCTCCTTCTTGGGCTGGGACGTAAAGAGGAGCTGGATACGCTGCTCATCTAGGTCAAGACGCGTTATGAACTCTGAAAAGACTCCTGATGGCCTCGACTTTGCGTGCTCTTCATGCGAGAGCAGAAGATAGTTCTTTCCCTTTGCCACTGGATACCGGGCTGCTTCCATCGCATGATAGAAGTACTTGTTGTGGCCTCCATGATGAGCAACCTGCACTACTGGCAGCGGTGTGTTGAGCGCGCGGATCAACTTCGGATAGAAGTTGGTATGATCAAACCTCTGTCCAAGGGGCACGAAGTCAACAAAGCCCGTATCGCCTGATATGAGTACGCCTTGATCTTCGTAGCTGAAGATCATTGCATAGCTCAGTTCGTTCTGCGGTGTAATGGATTCGACTGGCAGTCGGCTCTGAAGTGCAAAAGTGATGTACTCACCAATAGGGAGTCTCCGCCAGTACTTTGAGATCAATCCCTTGGACGGCCCCAGCAGGGTTAGCGTCAGGCCTCTTGAGGTCTGCACCCTTGAGAAGCGTCTTTCTGCCTTCTTCCAGGCGTACAGCTTGGGCTCGCCATCATTCACACTCTCGTATCTTGTACTGATGCCCTTTGCCTCCAGCGCGTCGACCACGTCCTTGAGATATCTTGCCGTTAGCGCATCTTCTGCAGCGCTCTTTTCTATGAAGGAAAGGCTTCTGTTCTGGTTCTCGCCTACGTCCCAATCAAATCCATGGTTACGACGGAAGCTGTACTCGTGCAGCCATGAGACCTTATCCAGCTCTAGCTGGGGCATGTCGTCGAAGTGGAACGGCGGGCGCACCTCTTTGCAAGCGTGGTCCGTGTCTTCTGCGTCCTTGCCAACTACTCTCTTCCTGACTGCCTGGAAGTAGTCTTCACTCGTGTCTTCCTCTTCTTGCGCCACGAGGCCTTTGCTCGAAAGGCTTCTTGCCAGCTGACGAGCGTCTACTCCTTCTTCGGTGCTATTCATGATCTTGCGAACATTGGCCACCCTCTCAATGATGTCCCTCTTCGCCAGCAAGTACTGCTCAAGCTTCTTGTTTCCCTGCTCACCTACAAGCTGAGGACCCAATAGATTGCTGTTCCTTGGCTCCTCCCAGTCTGCCGCGGGCTGTTCCGCGTCATTAGCAATCGGTGGCATCCACGCTTCGCCGATCTCATAGGCTTCGATGACGGGAACAAGACAGTTGAGATGGTCTTGGTCATAGTGCGTGCCAATGAGCAGATCGATCCGTGGTGGGTTCTGCTCATCGTCGATCGGCAATACTTCCTTGAGCTTGTTTAGTACATGCTCCTTCGGATATTTGCCACCCTTGGTTCCGCCATCGGCCAGGACCGTGACGAAGCGATCGCCTCCCTGATTGAACCGAAGAAGTATTGAAGCTCCCAGCTGCACTTCGAACATGTCGACTATGATGTCCACGACCTCTCCTTGCTGTTTGATGGTCTCGTACTTCCGGCTCGGTTCAATAAAATGCGGAGCGGCTCCGTTCCGTGCGATTCAGTCGCTTTGAGGTCTGGCTGACTTGCCCTGCCCAGCCGCGTCGCGACTAGCTGCGGCCACCAACGGGCTCTTGGGCGAACGTTCCACGAAGGATAAGAGGGCCGCCATTTGTCGGCACAGGTAGTAAATACGCTTCCAAGTAGGTGGAGCCGGGCACAACCTTTAAAGGCCGTCCAGCGACGGGACGACCAATGTGTTTCCGGGACCGCCGGAAGGTTCGTGACTTGGTGTCGCGTTAGCCGAGGGGGACTACTCAGAGGCCTTGGCTGGAAGCAATAGCTTCATTGCCCGGGCTGGGCTCAGCCCGAGCGCTGAAGTGAGCTCGAAGAACTCGATCACATCGAGCCTGCGGGCCCCCGCCTCGACGGCAGATATCCGCTGCTGGGGCCACCCCAACTGACGAGCTAGCTCGCCCTGCGACAGCTCCAGCTCCTCGCGGCGCCCTCTCAGACTCTCGACCAGCCGTCGATACTCCTCCCGATAGATCGTCTTTGATGCCATGGTCGCCGCCAGTCCTGGACGACTGGGGAATCTATGGCGCACCTACCGATTACATGAAAATTGTGTAGAAAACTCCCCCGTCCGCTGATAAGCTCCCCGACTACTCGCGAGAGGTGCAATGGCATGTGTCCGCACCCAATCGACTCTGCTGCCCGCCGCTCGCGACCTCGTGCCATTTGCACAGTCGCTGGGATTGCTGCGGCTTGTTGCGTGGTACGCGCTTGAGCTATCGACGACAGTCGAGGCTCCTTTCAGCACTGGTACGGCGCTAAGCCAGAAGCTCTTCCGGCAGTTGGAGGAAAGTCAGGTTCTGCGTCCTGCGTCAGGACAGGAGTCCGGCATCCGTCGCGCACTCTATGAACCCCTGGGATGGTGCTATCTCACCGATTGGGGTGAGCGAAACCATCTCCAAGCCACGCTGCAGACTGTGATGCTGGATCTGGCATCCCGTCAGGACTCTGTTCGACCGACCCTTGAGCTCTGGGAAGCATTGTCAGCGGCCGAGATTGAGACATACCTAGCGCACCTGCTACGTCGCCACACCCTAGATCCGGCAAGCGCTCCCTTCATCGTGCATGCCCTTGAAGATGACTGGTCGGATTTGAGTTTGGCTCGTAAGCGCTACCTGGCTTGGCATGCGGCGCGCGGCGCTGCCTCAACTCTTCTTCGGACTGGGATGGACCAAGATGCGGCTCGCGCCGCAATGCTTGATGAGATGCGTCGCAGGTCGCGCTGGCTTGCTTCCAGATCAGCCAACAATGAGCTGTCTGCCGAGGAGTACCAGTTTGTACCTGATCCTCAGTGGAAGAAGCCCATCCTATTGAACGTCTTCCTCTCCTCCCTATTGCCTGTCGGATTTTCCTACTGGACAGACCGTCCTGGGCGATCCGCCGATGCACTGGGACAGAGCAAAGCGGCAGGCAAGGCCTGACGCCGGCCGCCTCGCGACATCTCTAATCATGCCCGCAACAGGCGACCGTCCACGGCTTGTTCCACAGCGCCCTCCGATACGGAAGATCCCTATGACCATGCCAATCGAACGAACTCGACACCTCATCCAGGCAGGCGCGTTCCTTCGCGATCTTGCCGCCAACATGGCCCTTCCCAAGCAGGTACGCACGGAAGCGTATCGATTGCTCAGACACTTCCCGTCGATATCGGATGTCGAAGCGATTGCCGCCAACGAGGCACACCTGCAGGAGGTCACTAAGTCACCGCTTCGTCCGAACCTACTTGTGACCGAGTTCGATCCGGAATGGCTGCGCGGCTATACGCATGGTCCACACGTTGGGGGTTAAGAGATGTCCACCGTAAGCGAGGGCGAGCTGGAACACTGGTTCGAGCAAGGGATGCAGAGCTATACCAACGAGTCGCGCTTCTTCTCTTGCCTCATTCGCGCCATGGTTTACGCCTATGTGCCCGTCTCCGATGACTCCAAGAATGTGAGGCTGATCCAGTTTCGGCACCCGGATGGCTACGACGCGATTCCCTTCTTCACCTCGGCTCAACGCGCCGCGCGATCTAGCTTCAATGGCTTGCGGACTATCAGGCTTCCTTGCACAACGCTGTTTGAGCAGACGCGAGGGGCCACCTTGATGGTCAACCCTAACGACGGTGGCGCTGTGCTGTTTCCCGAGGAGGTGGCCACGTTGCTGCAGTCAGGGACGCTAGAGACGTTCGAGAAAGTCAGTTTGGGCGAGGGTCCCGTTGATGTACGCCCCGCCACGTCCGCGCCTGACAACTTGATCAGAGCGCTAGACGGGAACGTACCTTTGCCTCCCTTCATCAGGGAGATCTATCTCCTTGAGAAGCGCGCAGTGGATGGGAGGTCAAGCCGAGCAAGTCTGCTCATCTATGCGGGCGTGGAAGCTCGCCAGATGGAGCGAGGAGCACGGCATCTTGTCTCTGTTGTTCAGGCATTGGATCCACGGCCCGAGGACATTGTCGACGTGGCCGTGTTTGACATTGCGCAGGCCAAGCCTGGCTTTTTGGATGAGATTGGCGGCATACCGGTGTTCGCTTCCGGGGACTAGACCTACGAATCCGCTATGGGGCTGGTGGTCACGGGCATAATCGCGCCACCTACACCCTGGGCTCTGACAACGCTGCGCCATCGGATTCAGCCTTAGCATTGGATGAAAGCGAGTAGGAAAAATGGCTTCGCGCGAGCTTGCCTTCGTCGAGACCTGATCCCCGATGATCCCTTTCCTACGAGACTACGGTGGCGACTCTGAAGCGCAACCCTCAAGCTCCCAAGACTCTTGATGTGGACCAGAAGGCAGGGCCAATAGCGCCGACTCTATGATGACCTTGTTCCACGCGAATGCATCAAGCCGTGCCGGCGGGAGAACCGACCGTTTTTAGCCAATATCCCACGCCGCTTCCTGAAATTCCGGCACCCCACATCGCGATTGCTTGATCAAGCTCGGGAAAAAGTACCAAAGCAATTCCGAGTACGAATGCAAAGAAGGCGAACAAGGGTTCCAGGCGAGCGCGCAGATGATTAGTCGCCGCATCTGGTTTGCTGTCCCAGTGCTTGGCCAACAACATGAAGTAGGCGACCAAGAACGCTGTGACAAACAGTGAGAAAAGTGCCAACAAGACGATGCCCCACATCTTGCTCGATGAGGAATCCGGCGTATCTGAGGGAACCGAGGCGGAAGCGAGCCTGGCTTCTAGTTGCCGCATATCGTTGGCTAGATCGGCGGTCGGATATCTGTTGCTTAGCGCAGGCTCCAACCGACCCGCCGTTTCTATCTCGAAAACTGCTGATTTCACAAGTTCGGAGCTGATGTCCGTATCGCCCGTCTTGCGCAAATAGAAAGTAGCGTTCCCTAGATTGTCACTGGCGCGCTGCAGATGAAGCTGAGCTTCTGGCGTCCTCGCGCTGTCTATAAGCTGACTTACCGTGACTCGAACCTGCGCCAGACTGGCAAGGTGCGCAGAGGCTGGACCCCTGCCGCTGTAGTTGTTAAAGCTCGGCAGCGCGACCGCCACAAGCATAGCGAGAAAAATTAAAGAGAATATCGCGATACCAACTCGGCTTCCGAGCGGACTTCTGTGAGCACTCTGGCCCCTAACGCTGGACAAACCGTCGTCGGGGGGCAATCGCGCCTGATGACCGTAGCGACGAGAGTGTTGTGAGAAGAGCCACATGCAGAATAGTGTGGCGAGTCCTAGAACGAAGGCCCACAGGTTCATTCAGTTCCCCTCTTTATCGCGGGATCGGCCATCTACACGGTCGACAGCATATCTAGTTCGAGTAGCCTTCCAATCATTAGCCGTCAACTACGAGAAAACGAATGGCGCTCTGTGATGATTTCGCTTGATCTCGATAAATTGAGAGAATATCTCAGCACAACTTCTAGCTACGTGCAGCGCATCAACCAATGACCAGCCATCAAGCCTCACCAAAAAAGAACGCGGCATTAAGAGTACATCGCCGTAACAGTTGCGATATCACCTGAACTCAACTGGCCGTTCCGTGGGATTGGGTCGCCGTTCTTCATCGTAATGGTGTGCTGACTGTTGACGCTAAATGCCAACGAGTCATAGTGCATGATGGACTCGACATCGTAGGCGCCAAAGTCTTGGCCATCCTTTATCACTTGATCAAATTGGAAGCCTTGGCCCCCGAGGATGTTCTGGCGATGAATCTGGACATGCTTGTCACGGTCGGATCTGCCATGCTCATGCCACAGTCCTAGAGCGTGACCAATTTCATGCATTACTGTCTCAACAGTGGCGTCCTCGCGAAGCGTCACCGTTTGCGCTCTACCAGTACACCCAACCTCGGAAGTGTTCATAGGGCCAGGCATGAAAAGTACATAGGCTTTCTCGGCATCGTAACGTTTGAATCTTACTGGTGTGGACTGCTCCCACTGCGCAGTGGCTTCGGCTACGAGATCGGTCAGCGTGACGTGGCTCGCATAAGGAACCACGCCTCCCCTCCAGAGCGACGAGCGGCTCCTGATTCGGTTACCGAACACCACAGAGCGATGCTTGATTGCCGCATCAGCGATCCGCATTGGCGCTACGACTATGTCACCTTCAAAGTAGTAGCGCCCATGGGTCTCGACACATTCAAGCAGATGAAGGCCACTCCTTCGACCGACTGACGCGACATCGACCGTCACAGTGACCCGCCTGCCCTGCGGGGTTTCGAAGGGGCTGCTTGGTCCGGTCATCTTTAAATGTCTCAGTGTGATCAAGACTCGGGGCAAGTGTATCCACCCGCCTCGATGATCGCGCGACACGTTTCAAGTTTGTTGCGCTTCTGCAGTGCCTCCAGCGCCTCAATTGCAGCCTTGTCTTCTTTGACGTCACTCGTGGCTCGTGCCGCCTGCAATGCGGTGTGGGCTTCCGCGATTGCTTGCACTCCGCCCGTTATCTCTTCACCGCGAGCTCCGGACGACCAACCAAAAGAAGTGCGTCGGCCGAATTCATCCAAGGTTAGTGCCAGCGATTTGGTCCCACCGAATCCGGCGCTCAGCGGAAAGTAACTGTAGTCGCCCGCTTGCGGAAGTGGGAAGGCTACACGCGCGAGACTATTGTCAGTGCCACCAACCAGATCCGGCTCCCTTTTGGGACGGGCATTTTTGTCAATCGCGATCGTCGGGTTCGGCTGCGCATCAACAACGTTGGCGCTGACAACTGTCAGCTCCACCAGCTTAGGCTCGAGAAATACGAGTGTAGTTGCGCAAGCTCCATCGGAGCACTGCGGCGGCGAAACCCAATTACTCAGATTGTTAGACTTACTACGGAGATAAGAATCGTACTGCGGCGTTGCACTGTCGATCAAACAATCCGAGCTCTTACCCGGAACCCAATCCGCCACACACCAAGCGAGACTGAAGTTCGAGCGATTCGCTTTGGGTTCCAGCCACTTTCTCAAGTCCTCCTCGGTCCAACTTTCCAGGCCGGCAGTCTGCTTCACGTCGATCGTCAGTAGCTTGCTCAGCGTGAGGGTCAGCGGTCCCGACTCAATTCGACCCAGTTCTGCTGCCAAAGCATCGATTTGTTTCATTGTTGCCGCAGGGTCTTTCCCGAGGTCATCTCTAAGCTTCTTGATTTGGGATCCAAGTGCGGTATGGCGAGCCAATGCATTCTCTGTAGCCGCGTTGCATGTTGCGACCGCTGGTTGAGCGTTTCTAGATGGCGCACCGCCAAGCAGTGTCGCAATCTTGAGGACGTTGATCAGAATCGCCCCGGAGCGGTCGGCCACGCTTGCGTTGATAGATTTGATTGCGCGATGCGGGTGCAATTCGATCTTCAGATCACGCTTTTTGCTGAAGGAGACTAGCTGCTCACCTTCGATACGACGCGTGTGTACCGGATAAGGGCTCGCACTCGCTACAGGCACCAACGTCACCTCAGCGTCGGCTTTCGGTGCGGCACCACATTGGGTGAGTACTAGGCGCGCCGTCAGCTGGACGTGGGTGAAAGGCAACGAGTAGTCGATGTGGGCGGCATCCATACCCTGCTTAGCTTTGGGGCGATGCGCGCAGCCACAGGTTAGGACAACTAGAGCAGCGCAGAGCATATGAAAGACAGACGAGATCTTCATAGGAATGAGAACTCCTGGCCGGGATTGGATTTCTGACACGGACGTGCCGTATGACAGCTGTTACCCCTTTCCCACCGAGCAACGGCGGACTTACCTCATTCTCGGCCATTTGTTCTCTCCAATCAGACGAACGGCGCAATGTGGTAAGTTTTGCTTACGCATCTTGTAAGTCGGGCACACTGCTAACGCCCCCGGGCGGACAACTCGAAAGTACCGTCGTCGCCCAGGTCATATCAGTCCCACGGGAAGTCGCTTCCTATGTTAGAAAGCTGCCCTCGCGAAAGGCAGATTTCACACTGTTGAGTCCTGACCGCGTGCTGGACGCCGAGCACGCGCCCGCCTCCGTGACCGAGTGAAGGTGCGCAGCTGGCAGGTTCGAAGCTCAGCTTCGGCCACCGCTTGCGACCCAAAGCGGACATCCTTACCGAAGCCTGTGCTACATGGCGAATACTCATTCGGTGCGTAAGCAGATCCGGGCAACCGTCGAATGCTGATGAAGGCCTTGTATGACAACACCCCCCTACGTCCGAACCCCTCCCAACCTCGCAAGGACCGCCAGCCCGTGACAGCTTCGTGCTACCTCTGCTCTAAAACCTTCAATAACTCGGACGTACTCCGGCATGGCGAGCACGTGCTCCAGAACGCCATTGGTGGCGCGCTCATCTGCGATGACATCCTGTGCGAGGCATGTGGTGGCAGGCTCGGGACGTCTGTCGATGGGGCTTTTGCGGAGGCGATCGCACCGCTTACGGCCCTACTGCAGACGCCCCGCGATCGTGGTAGTCAAGCGCAAGCCAAAGTCCAGCTGAGAACTAGCGACCCTAACGCCAAAGAACTGGAGTCAATCGGCTTTCTTCTGAAGAATGACTTTACCGTGGTACCAACGCGGCCGGTAATGGTCCCAGACCATTCCGCCAAGGTTGCGAGAATCGTCGCAAGCAGCCTCCAGCAGGCCAATCAGTTCAAACGATCCCGTCCAATCCAAGACCTGCTCACCCGTGGCTACACGGTCGAGGTAAGCGATAACGCGGCAGCCTACGCCGAGCGCCTGCTTCTCACAGCGCGGCCGGGCGCGCCAGAGATCCTTCGCGGCATTCTGAAGATCGCAATTGGCTTCGCAAGCCTGCATGGGGTTCAGCGCCGATACCTGGCCCACTTGATGAGCCATACAGACCTAACGACCAGCCCCTCGCAATTGCGTTCGCTGATCATTCCCTACTATCCGGTCGACGACGTCGAACGCTTGTTTGAAACCGAAAAGCATGTGCACGAGGATTGGTATCCGACGCACCACGTCTATCTCTTCAGCCATGGACGCGATCTGTACTGCTATGTCGAGCTATTCGGCGTGCTACAAAACTATGTTCACCTGAGCGACGCCTACGACGGACCGCAGCTCATCGAGAAGTTCGTGCAGAAGGCTGAGAAGTGGCATTTCAACGAGAACGCTTTCATTGCACGCTCGCCGAGCGACCTGGATATCTTGGCGAAAGAGTTTGGTGTTCCGCAGAACCAGACGTGGGAGCAGATCCAAGCCCAAGTGCTTCACCGCGCGGCGTCACGTTCCTATCGCCTTGAGCCGGACGAGACGATCGAGAAGGTCCAGGCTTTGGCCCTACTCCTTGCACAATATGCGCGTCTGCCTAACCCGGAGGGATTCGAATGCGTCCGCGAGATGTTTGCCAAGGCGGAGGCCGCCAAGACGCAACTCGGCCTGAGGTTGTTGGACGATCTCAAGGCCAACCCCCTGCATGTAGTGAATCTGTTGAACAAGAACTACAGCGAGTTCCGCATTGGAAACCCGAGAGCCAGCAGGCCCGCCCAAGCCTTCCAAGTGTCCGCCCCGGACGTCGAGCGCTACGTGTCCTACAAGTTCTATGAATTGTTGCGTGCGAAGGGTCGCGAGGCGGAGTTGGAGTATCAGCTGCTCTAGTCCTCTCTCGCTAAGGAAAGTAGCGGCATCACAGATCGCATCTTCTTGATTGCGGCTGCGACCGTCCTCCAGGGCGCTGACAACCTACCAGGACTGCGAACAAACAGTGTCGACGGGCGCTACCCAACGTGGAACGTGCGTGGCATGGAACAATCACTAGCTCACACTGCTGCAGTGCACGGGCGCCCATGATCCCATGTCGTAGCGACAGTCACCAATGAGCGGCGCGGCGGCTCCAATCGGGTTCGCTTCTGGCAGATAGCTGAAATCCGTGTGGGGCATTGCCCGGTTCCAGGGCTCACTTCTCCTTCCCGAAGAACTCGTTCTCGGTCATCCCTATGAATCGTGGTGGCTCATTGAGCCCCCACTTGAGCTCGACCACTTTAAGAAAATTGGCTTTTAACGTTTCGTCTTCCTCCGAGCGAAGATCGGCGACATACTGTTCAAAGTGCCTGACCACCCCGTCTACAAAGCGTTTGGCATTTATGACGATTGATTCGATCTGGCCGGTCTTGACGAACTCCCCATCCTTCTTCGGCCAAGTAATGGTCAGCGCCTCTGGGCGGCCATCGCTGAAAAAGACGCGATTACGAAACAATCCGTCGTGCGAGAAGCCGCACCTAGCTTGAACATAGAGACCATTCACCGTCTCGTCAAAGATGTGCGCGCTCTCTGGTCTTGGCTGAAAGACCCTTTGAAACCCGCGACGGAAGAACTCCTTTGAGGTTCGGTCGCTGTCCTGACCTGAGAAGTAGATCTCTATTCCCTCGAAGTATCCGAGAGTAAGGGATATGGCTGGAACGTCCCCATACTCCATGGAGAGAAGATGCTGAGCTGGTTCAAGGAGCCACTTTCGCATCCGATCTTCAAACACATCCACGAGATCCGAGTAGCTCGGAGATTCTAGCTTGGTGTGCTCATAGCTTGGGCTGACATGACTAAGTGCCATAGTCATAGCTGCTTTCATTCTTCTTGTACTTTGGCATGCAAGCGAAAGTCCCTGTCATCAGGCCATCACTTTGGCGTATCAAAGAGACCGTGACGCACTTGACGAAATGTCAGATTCACGCGCGGACCATGAGTCTTGGATGCCTTGGCGATACCATGCTTCCAGAACCTTTGCGTACTTCCCTTCATGAGAAGGAGAGTTCCAGAGTGCAACGGAACGCGAACCAACGGCACATCTTGAGTCTTGTGTTTGAAGACGAATGTCCGTGTTTCGCCGAGGCTAAGTGATGCAATAATCGGACGCGTGCCCAGCTCAGGTTCGTCGTCGCTATGCATCCCCATGCTGTCGCGTTCGTTCCGGTAGTAGTTCAGAAGAACGCTGTTGAAGGTCTCATCGCATTGGTTCTGAACGGACTGCCTCAGCATCTCTATCAGGGGTGTCCATGGAAGCGGGGCCACCGAGATTCCGGAGTAGGAGTAGGATCGACCCGGGTCTCCGTACCATGCAATTAGTCGTGGCTGCACGTGCCTCTTCCCCCACACGGTCACTTCTTCTGAACGCCATGTGGTTTCTTCAATCAGCCTCGTGAGCGCTTCCGAAGCAGGCAGGGGGAGCGGGAAGTCCCTGAGCAAGAAGACCTCGGCATCCCTCATCGGAAGCTGCTCGAAATCCCGTCCAGTAGAGAACAGATCCTGCGTCACGGCTTTCTCAGCAGGCGATAACTGAGTTGAGTCTTTAGCTTTGGCATCTGACCAAACCTATTCAAGTAGTCGCCCAGATCATCCTTCTGCTCATCGCTCCCTGGCCACGTCAGTTCGTTGGTCGCGCCTACGATAAGTTCAAGCCCGGCGGTCTTCCACTGGTGGTCGAAGTAGTTGTTGAAGGTCTCGTGTCCGTTGTCGTCGTACAAGAACAACGCGCCGGACTTGGCTGATCCGAATATGGTCTGCCAGAAAGCCGTCACAACTCCGCCTTTGTCCAGCGCCATCACCTCAGAGACAAAGTAGCTCATAGTGAAGAGATCCGCTTGTAGGAATTTCTTCTGATACTTCCAGTCTTCTGGCTCGGTTACATCTAGAGGCTGGAAGTTCGCATTCAACTGGATCTCAGTGCCAAGGGAGGCGTGGATCTCCGTCCAAGTGTCCGCCCATGCCTTCTCACGATCCACTAGGTAGCAAGTCAGTTTCTGCACCTGCTCCTTCTTGTTCTCAGCTAGGTACTTCAGTAGACCGATGAAATCGCTCCCTGGACCGCCCCCAATACAGGTTACCCGGAGCGATTCTTGATCAAAGATGGGCGCTCCCAGTTCGAGTCGTAGGGTGTATAGAACCTGGGCGACATAGTCACCGTGCGAGGCGACGTACTTGTAAACATAGGCGAATCTGGTTGCCGGGTTCTTGTAGTCCACCGGCTTTCTGTCTGCGCTAGTGAGCTTCCCATAACTGGTAGTCAGGTAAGCCATCTGCTCCTTGATCTGGGTGTCCGCGTCTTTTCCGAATGCATCCACCGCCTCTGCGTACAACGTATCCAAGACAATCTTCACCAACTGAAAAATGGTCACGGTCCGCTCTCCCTGTGTGCGCCCAGCACCCTGCCAAGCATCCATCTCGAGCGGAGCGTATCTCCGCCGGATCCACCCCACAAGTAACGCCTACAAAGATAGGAAGTGGCGATCTCAACACCTGAGAAGGGTGCCGCAGGCTGATCCGCCAGCGACTCGCTTCCGTGCCGGACCTAAGCACCCCAAGTACAGCCCGTTCGGCGATCGCGGCCTTCGCACGACGGGGAGGGAGCAGTTCCAGCCCACGCATTTGTGGCCTGATCGCGGTGCGCGACCCATCGATGTCGGGGCCTGACCAAATGCCGAACTGGGTGCCGCAGCTTTGCCGCAAGCAGCCCGTATGCGGGGGATCATCAGTCTCGCAGTGCTTCGAGTTTTCCATGCGGCGCAACGACGTAGTCTTGCCGCTTCTCATTCCACTCGAGTCTGGCACTGGTCAGCGCTGAGGAATCAGCGGCGAAGACCTGGAACATCTCGAGCAAATCGACAATCTGGATTTCGTAGGCCCACTTGTGCCGCTCGTAATCCGAGAACACCAGCATCAGTTCAAATGATCGATTGTTGGTAAGCGTCTGCATCCAGTAGTAGTGGATCAGCTGATTGCAGACAGTGAGAACCGGAAGGCTGACGGGTTGCGGGTTGTCCATTTCGAACCTGTCATGTGGCCAGCCCCCGCCCGACACGGTGAATGGGCGGTTCCCGATCTTCTTATATCGGAAGGCCGGACAAGCCGTCTCTCTGGCGGCTTGGCTGACCTTTGGGCGCTCAAGCAAAGAGCGGACCTGGAAAGCCACCAACATGAGTCTACGCTCGAACAAGACGTGCCGCTTCTCAGACCACCGTGTGTACTTGCGATTTCGACGCAGCCAGATCATTTCGCTCCTCAGCTCCGCGCGCCAGTACTGAGATTCGATCATGTCTTGCGTGGCCCTTGATTAAGACGACTGGATGTTAGGGCGACGACGCTCTCCGAACAAGCCGACGAGCGCTATTTTCGTGTGCGCCGTGAAACCACGGTCTGTTGAACAATGCGACGATTTATCTTGCGCTTCCACTCCAACTGTCGATCCGAGAGCTTTCGTTTCAGCCGGGTCGAGACGAGAAATTCGTATTCAGATGGATAGATGAAGCCTAGCTTTCTTCCGTGCTCGATCACGTCAAGATTTGCGTTGGCATAAGGGTCCTTGGTGATGCGCTTGAGGCCATCGAACAGGCTTCCCGTGTCGATGCCTATGAATCTGTTAATGCACACGTTGCCGACGTAGGTAGAGTGACCCGTGATCCGGTTGGTGATGTAGCAATGCTCTTTGATCTCCTGCCCGCAAGGGCAGTGGTCGAAGTCCTCCGTGATCTCCACACTCACAAGATCCCACTCCGTTCGCGCCACCTCGAAGCGGCTGGAATGGGAGAGCGGCAGTATGTGTGCTTTGAGCTTTTCGACGTTGTGATCCACGGCGTCCCTATGCGTCTATGAAGTTCAAGCGGAGGATTTCTGGCGCGATCTTACCTAGCGCCCGAGACGAAGTCGCAGATCGCGCCACAACGTGTTGCGCTGATCCGCAGTCCAATGGACACGCCCTTCCCGGAACCAGAAGTGGGCACCGCAGTGGTCCTTGCGCCAGACCGATGGCATCAGCGAGCCACCATCTCGTAAATTGAGGTGCCAGCACGGCCGCTGATCTGCCAACAGGTTCAGGTGCAGGATCGCCTTGCAGCCACACGGACACGTCATAGCCGCAGCCCAGACTTGGCCGTCCTCAGCCAGCACATAGAGTGTCCTCTTGCGCATGACCGCGGGAAAGTCATCCTCAGCTTCGACAAGGCTGAAGCGCGGACCAATGATGCTGCGCATGCGCTGCAGCATATGTCGGACGACGTTAGTCATGATGGTGGCGATCCGACAACTCGGGCAAACCCAGCAACGGAGTGCGATCACCCAACCCCACTCGCTTGCTCAGGATGGGACATGAGGCGTCGTAGGTGTCGTGCAGGATGGTCATGTCTGCAAGATCCAACTGGAGGTGCTCGTAGGTACGGTTGGGAGAGTCCCGGAACGGATGCAGGCGCGCGAGAAGCTCGGTCACTGCCATGGCTGCAAGTTGGAAATTGATGCTGATTACCGCTGGCCGCAGGGTGGGCGCACCGCGGATGTAGCCGTCTTTGACCTGCTGGGCGTGCGCCTGCGGGTCGGTGCGCCGAAGGCCCGCAGCCCTTACGTCTTCCATGGTGAACAACCCTCGGCTAAGCAAGCTCGAACGCCCGGGCTGCAGGTAGTGGATGCTTCCGCAAGCGGCCTGGATTTGACCATCCTCCCCAGCCACCAAGCGGACACCCACGTCGATATAAGGAATTAGATAGTCCGTTGCCAGCAGGTTGAGGAGGAAGCGGCCGTCAACACTATCCATGCAGCCAAACACCATGTCGCACTGCGCCACTTCGCGCACAGCATCTGCGCTCCAGAGATTGTGGGGAACAACCCGAACAGTGGTCCCTAGGCCCATCTCTTCAATCGCCTGCGCGAGCACATCGACCTTGCGACGCTTTTTCTGGGCATCGTCGCGGGTAGCGTTGGGGATGCGATTGAGATTTCTGGTCTCAACAACGTCGTCATCCACCAACACGAGTTCGCGGGGAGCCAGGCGCGCGATCTGCTCGGCCGTCGGTGCCCCGGTACCTGAGCAGCCGATGATGGCAATGGACATGTCACTGATCATGCGAAAGGTCTCCTCGCCGAAAGCAGCTGCGTGGGACGCGGCTGATTCATCCAACGTCAGATTGGAGGTCCATCGCCATAGGTCATCTCCCACGCACTGAATTGCGCTAAAGGCTGCCAAGGTTCCGTCATGATCCAGGTAGCGGCCGAACATCGTGCCACCTGGCAGCATTACTGCACTACCGTGGAGGCGATCGTCTGCCTCTATCCAGTCTCGGATGGCCGGCAGCAAGCGCAGGTCCCCTTGGGTATCCACGGTTGAGAATTCCGGTACACCGGTGGGATGGCTGTGTACTTTGACTAGGGTCCAACCTTCGCGCTCGGCGCGATCCAGCAGCGGCACCATGAAGTCGGTGGACCAGGTGACCTGCACGGGAGTGCGCACGGAGCACTCTTGGTAGGGGATGGGATGGACCTCACGCACGAGCAGGCGATGGGCGTGGGCACCCTTGGCACGACCACACAGTAGGATGGCGGCCGCCTCCTTGCCATCGCCGGGGAACAAGTGGCTCTGCAACTGCAGGTGGTGGTGGATGGTAAGAGCCAACGTCACGTGCATGACGGCATCTCCCTGCGAAACCATTCCTCGATAGACAGGACGTGTCGCTCAAGACCATCGATACCTGCCACCCATGGATGGGTGGCCGTGTAGTGGCGCGACCAGCGCTGGTACTGCACCCCATGAATGGCCTGGACAGCTTCGGTGCACCGGAGTGCCTGACCATCGCGGCGTGACATCGGCGGATGGACATACACCATGTCCAGCGATGCCAAGGGATAGCCCGTCTCCAGTCGGATGGCTACTGTCACGGTGGCTGAGGTGTAGCCCTCATGTTGGGTACTGAACTCATGTATCAGAACCCACTGGCTACCGTCGACCGTGGTCTCCCATGGACGGCCGTAGCCGTCCAGGAAGGTAACGTCATCGGGAGGCAGGTCGAACTCGCGCCGCAGGTCCATGGGATCAGCCCTCGGTCTGATCGTTGGGCAGCGCCTTGAATTTCTCGACGCCCGGGCGAGTCAGATCGACGCGTTCGTTGGGTTCGATCCGGTCGAAGGCGCCGCCATGCAGCTTCAAACGCAGGGTCCATTGCTCGACCGGAACCAGACCCGCCTTCTGCAGGATCTGCTCACGCGTGGGATTGGGCACTTCGAACACGAAGGGATCCCGGTTCACACGGATGCGGTAGGCCTTTGCCTTGGGGGGCTTCACGCCCCTGCTGGCGTACTCGGCAAGGTCAATGACCTCGTCCAAGACGGGTTCTTCAGTGTCTGCGACATCATCGTGCTCGTCGTTGGTGCTCATTGCGTTCTCCTCTGGTTAGGCGCAGTTTGTGTCGACTCCGTCGCACGCCCTGCATCACATTTTCTTGTCCCTATCTCCGTTATGGTGCCTACACAGACAACAGTCGTGATAGCCTTCTAGACCCTCCTAAACCCTTATGTGGCTTAGTTCGGAGGGCGCCTGTTGTCTGGTTAGACAACACGCTAGACCCAAAAGTTCCGCCTGTCAAGGAGGCGTCGTGTCGTTACCCCCCCTCGGAGAGGCTCTCCGGTTTTTTCGTGAAGATCGAAAGCTGACGTTGCGTGAGACTGGCCGGTTGGCCGAGGTCGACCACGCCTATATCCATCGCCTAGAGACCGGACAGAAGGAGTCGCCTTCCAGCGAGATCCTGGAACGCCTGGTCCGAGTCCTGAAGCCATCGAGCCGGGACACCGAGATTTTGATTTACCTGATGGCCCATCCGTCGGGCGATGCTGAACTCGTCCGGTACGTGCTGGAGAATTCCTCTATTCCGATCGAGACATTTGAAGTCGCCTATGGCGTCCGTCATCGCGGGACCACCAGACCAGAACCGCGTGCTCTGATCGAGCGCGCACAACGCGTGATCGACTCAGAAGATGAATGAGTTCACTGCAGAACAGCGTGCCCGCAAGTTCGTTCAATCGGTGAACCCGACCGTCGTGCCGGTTCCCCTTGAACCCTATCTCGCTCAGATCGGCGCAAAATTGAGCGTAGATGATGAATTAGAGAGTGGCGAAGCAGGCTATACGATGACGGCCAAGGGCCGTCATTCCATCTTCGTGAATGGCAACGATTCGCCACGTCGCCAGCGCTTCACTGCCTGTCATGAGATTGGCCATGTCGTACTGGAGCTTGAATCCGAGCATGGTGATCCGTCATGGAGCTATGAGAGGAGGCCACCCAACGAAGTGTGTTGCGACATCTTCGCTGCCGAACTCTTGCTACCCGTTTCGCTATTTCGGCCAGCCCTACTAAAGAGGGCAATGGATGTGGCCTCCTTGCATGACTTGGCTGAGCAGTTCGAAGCATCCCTGCTGGCTACTGGCTCGCGCATGGTTGCTTTCTCTCCTGAACCATGCGCGTTTGTCGTGTCTCAGGGTGGCAAGGTCAAGTACGCCTTTCGCTCTGCCTCACTGCGCAGTACCAAACTGTGGATACCTTCAGGCGTTGCATTGCCGGAGACTTCCTACTCCGCCCAGCTACGCAAGGATCCAACGCATGCGGGTCCATTTGAGCTGGACGCAGATGTTTGGTTCGACAATGCCGACGGCGGTACCGTCGTCGAAGATGCGATCTTCGATGCATCTAGGGATCAGGTACTAACGCTCTTGTGCCTGGATTCAGAAGACATGCCAGAGCCGACGCGTGATGGGCCGATTCGCCAGGACGAAGAAGACACGGGACTGAAGGAACTCGATGGCCACCTGCCTTGGCCGAGCAAGGGCTAAGTAGGCGATGGACTGACGCGGATAGGAATCGCCTCACTGCACCAGGGGTGGTGAGCGCTCGTCTCCCACATCAAATGTAAGTGGCAAGCCCCCCGCGGGGACGCACTCCAAGGTCACTAGACGCCCATCCCAGTCGTCATCCGTTGCAGCGAAGATGGGAACGGAACGTTCACGAATGCCCTTGAAGAAACGATCCAGTTGGGGCGGTGAACTGAAGTATCGGCTCGCCCTATCCTCTGCCTCTTGAGCAGCCGTGTACAGCACTGTCTTGACGCGCTTGTGCACTGACAGATCACCCAAGTCGACGGCTACGTCCTCCAGCTCTCCTATCAGAAACCGATTGAGAATCAGGCTGTCGATGACGGGAATGTCATTGACCGGCACACCTACGTGTGTCGTTGTGCTCACAACCACCAGCGGAACGACCTTGAAGTCCTCCGTCACATGGATCTGCGCATTCGCCATGGCAAGAACGAACTCTGCTCGATTCTCTGAGATCGCTTGGGCTTTGCGTGCAGCTTGGCTGGCCGCACCGTGCACTGTCTTCTTATGGAAGGCCATGCTCCTGGCATCGGTGGGCTCCACGATGCACTTGGCTTCGGCGATGAACACGGTATTGCCAATCACAAATAGCAGGTCGATCTCCTCGCCTTGCCCGCCTTGAGGTTTGAATGTGAAAGACCGATCGACGCAGCGAGCGCCCCGAAGCACCGTAGATTCGCTCAGCGCCTCAAGCACGAGGTCACGAAGGTAATTTTCGAATGCCGGGCCTCGCCTGCCAAGGTCGATTTTGGCTTGTCTCATCCAGACATCCACCAATCTTCTTAGGTTTGGTGAATTGGTGGCGGCAAACAGCGGCATGACTGTACTAGGGCCCGCAGGGAGCAATGGTTGCGACCACACTTCCTGGCCTTTGTTGCCGCGGAAGATAAAGAAATCAACCAGCTGACGACTCATGTGAACACTTACGCCCGCAGCAGCCGAGATGGCCGCTTCCAGGGCCCCAATCTGCAGCACCGGAGCGTACTCAGGGAACCATACGTGTGCCGGTCTTCCATCCCACGGCTTGTTCTTATGTCGCTGCCTCACTCCATCTTCAAGGATCTGTGATGTTCGGGAAAGCACTGTCCATGCATCAAGCAGAGAGGAGATCGTAAGCCCAGCCAAACCAGGCTGCGGCTCGTTCAACAGATCGTCGTAGTACGGCTCGCTCGCCATCGCCCTCAACGACATGATGTCGCGCATGAGCGAAGATTCTTTTGGCGACCTCTCAACTTTAATAACTTGGCGCTTTCCTCTCCGTTCGATTGCGTTGATGTCGTGCAGCCTGAAGGGAAAGCCTAGCTTCACTAGATCACGATGGGCCTGCGCCCCAACTAAGGCGAACGCTCTTGTAAGAGAATGTCGTCTCTCAACGCCTGCCCGGAAGCCACTGATGTAATCTAGATCAGTTGGGACGAAGATCTTGGTTCGGCCACCATCAACTACCCTGTATCCATTCCACAAGGTCTCATCCCAGAGGTCCTCCGTGAAGCGATACATCAGCCCAAGACTCAGCTCCTTCGCAACCTCGTTCCAGTTCACACCCTGCATGCGCGGATTCCCTGCAAGGTCGGGGTTCTTCATTAGGAGGAGTCTTGCGGGGATCTCGATTCCATCTACGAGTGACTCAATGATCTCTTGTGGTGACCATTCATGGCCGCCGGCTGCCTCGATCTTGACTGCCGCAGCTTCCTCAGCCGTGACCGGTTCTGTTGCTTCGGCAAGCTTAGCCTTGTGCGCCCGATCGGTCTTATCGAGAGTCACCATGAAGTTGTAGTTGACCATGGACGCAAACGAACGCAGCTTTGTGGTCGCGCTGATTGCGTCGTCAGAAGAGAATTTCAGGACTCCTCTTACTGCGTCTAACTTGCTTTGGATCAGCTGACCAGCAAGGAACAGTTCTCTATCTTCTTCGTCTGAGCCGTGCTCGGCAAAGTCCTGTTCCCACTTCTGCAAGCTGAAGCTGCGAAGATTTGGACCTGATGTCTTCTCCTCGCGGACCCGGTTCGTGAACGTCCCCATCTAATCTTTCCTTAGAGTTGTGGATAGCACACAGCAGAGCTTCGTTCTTACCCCGGTCGACTGACGCGACAGGCGAGTAGGTTGTAGCGTAGAGGCACGAGATCTTCCTGAGCTAGCTGTTCTGGCTGCCTCAATCGGTTCGCTATCACCTCGCCAGATTGCTTCAACCACTCAGAAGAGTTCGCCTTGGGACCCTATCAGGCGGGGCGCCACGAATCTTGTGCAATCAAGACTAGGCATTCGACCATAGCCAAGATTGCGATGGGCCTTCTCAAACCGTATCTGCAGCAGCTGGGCGAAAGGTCCCTCCCCTCGCATGCGAGCACCAAAACGGCTGTCGTAGTCCTTCCCTCCACGCATCTGCTGGATCAAGCTCATGACGTGGTTGGCCCTATCCGGATAGTGAAGCTCAAGCCACTCCCGCCAGATCTGAGTCAATTCATGCGGCAGCCGCAGCAGAACGAAGCCAGCAGATTGTGCGCCCTGCTCTCGCGCTGCTTGGAGGATCTGCTCCAGCTCATGGTCGTTGATCATGGGGATTACCGGGGCGACCAGCACGCCTACCGGCACGCCAGCGCTGCTGAGCGCTTTCATGGCGCGTAGCCGGGCATGAGGGGCGGCGGCCCGCGGCTCCATCTTGGCCGAGAGATGGTTGTCGAGCGTGGTGACCGAGAAATGCACCGACACCAGGCCTTCCTTTGCCATTTCTTGATAGATGTCCAGGTCGCGCTCAACCAGCGCCGACTTAGTGACCACGCTGACCGGGTGCTTGGTTTCCGCTAGCAACTCCAGACACGCCCTAGAAATGCCGTAGCGACGCTCTGTCGGCTGATAAGCATCGGTGTTAATGCCCAGGGCGATCGGGGAGCATTGGTAGGACCGCTTGGACAGCTCGGCCCGAAGGAGTTCGGCCGCGTTGGGCTTGGCGAAGATCTTGGTCTCGAAGTCCAAGCCTGGGGAAAGATCCAGGTACGCATGGGACGGACGGGCAAAGCAGTAAACGCACCCGTGCTCACAGCCTTTGTAGGGGTTCACCGATTGGGAAAAGCCAATGTCAGGCGAATCGTTCCGGCTGATGATGGTTCTAGCCCGCTCCTCGGTCACCGTCGTCTGCGGACGCCCTGGCGGGTCCTCGTAGACCGAAGCCCAGCCATCGTCCACCCCCACCGCCGCGGTCGTTGCAAAGCGTCCGGTGACGTAGGACGCAGCGCCCCTGCCCTTTAAGGGAGCAGTCGGCCTCAGGGCGTTGGACTCCTCACTGTCCCAAGTCACGGCAAGCTCCGTCCTCTGTTAGCATTAATACTAACAGAGGATGGATGGGTGATCCCTTTAATGGGCCCCAGTTAGGTGCGCGTGGGATGATGCGCCTTGGCCCGCCAGGTCCGACTACGTGTGAGCGATCCGACCGAGAAGAAGCTATCTCAGGCCCTGCAGAGACTGATAAAGGGCTCTCCGACCCATCCTAAGGTTCGGGCGAAGCTTGAAAAGCGGCAGGCTGCCGGCAAGCCCTACGGCCTGGTCTCCTTCTCCAACGTCGCCCTGGAAGCCGGTGTCAGCCGCACGCTGATCGGGCACGTCGACTGTGCTTATCCCAAGGTCCGCAACGCAATCCTCAAAGCCAAGAAGGCTTCTCCGGCGGCTGAAGTCGTCCGCGCACTTAGGCGAGAGATTGCTGAGCTGAAGAGCACACAGACCCAGCTGATCACAGTGTGCGCTTCGTTGCGAACTGAGCTCGATCGCGCCAAGGCGCGACTGGTCGATTTGGGTGACGATCCGACCGTCAAGCGGATGGGAGTCAACTTTCGTGCACGGCCCCCTAAGAAGCCAAATGCTTGACCATGGCTTCTGCCTGTCTTTGTCTCCTTTGAACGATTGCGAGCGTTGTCAAATCGTTAGCATCCTTCGCCTGCTTCATGAGAAGGGCATTCTGATCGCGCCTCTCAATCCAGTACGCCGCGTGTTCGGTACTGATCTCAAGGCAACTGCAGCCGGCACAAAGTTCGACATGGGCAATGGCCAGATTCGGGCTGGTCGATGCCAAGACCGAGGCTCCTGCCCGTTGATTGCATAGACTCTTGGTCGGCAGCTGCGACGACCAGCACCTCCCATATGACGTGTTCCAGATCACAATCTCCTCTTCGCTCACATAACGAAGGGCCCCCTGCTCGTCGAACTTAGCTTGCTCATCCACCAGATGAAGCTTGAGCTCTTTCCTCATCTCATCGACGTAACGAGAAAAGCCGCCTACCACAGGCGCGCCTTTGAAGGTGATTGATCGTAGAACCTGGACCGCCGCCATCGTCTGCGCATCGTCACAGGCGGCCAGAAATGTCGGGTCATTGCCGATGTAGTATTTGGAGGTAATCGCATCACTCACGTGCTTGAAATGCTCACTGATGGCCTTGAGCATCGTGGGATTAGTGCGAAAGACAAACGTGGCGAAGGTCGGACGCCACTGGTGGGGCCTGAGTCTGCCTTGCTTGTAAGCTTCGTGGTCCGGCGAGCTCAGCGCGCTGAGATCCACCCAGTTGAGAACGAAGGCGCGTTGAAACCGTGCGAGGTATCCGTTGGTCATGGGCCTAACTGAAGTCCCTACGGCAGGCAGTCCACCGTTAGTTTTCAGTACGACAAACAGGTCACTGATCTCACCTAGCTCCCTGAACGTTGCCAGAAGTCGCGTCACCGCGAGAATCGCGCGTACCGTGGGTGGAAGGTAGTTCGAGCCCGCAGGGCGTGCGCCCACAATCCATTCGGCCGTACGTGGCTTTCCGCGCTTTGACGTGATTGCTTCCACGTAAAACAGCTCGATCATTCCATCGCGGCTCACTCTCTTTGAGAGACAGGATGGCCAACCGTCGTCCTTGACGGGTAGCGCTTTGAGGCTCAAGAGTTCATGGCTCCTCAGGCCTGTCCCTGCCTGAAGAACGATAGAACATGCCGCTACGCACGATGTCAGCAAGTACCTAAGGACCACTAGCGGACTATCAAGGACAAACTCACGACCGTCTGCATCCAGCTTTGTTACTTGCTGGCTCAAAGGGAACTCGGCTCCAGCACCATTGGGCATCGGCACGCTCAACGTTGTTGCGAGCTCGTTGAGCTTGGCATACAAGGCCATCCGATCTACCGGCCTAATCTGCTCCCAGTCCTTCGCGAATCCGCGAATCCCTAACAGTGCTTCCATCGCCGACATGAGACCATCGGAAGACTCATCGATCATTCTGATCGCTGTATTGAGGATCGGAATGGCCACCTGATCGGGAAGCGGAGGAATGGTGTCGGATCCTCGCTTGAGGCCCAGATCCTTTGTTACAACACTGAAAGGTTTGACGCCGTCGTAAGGAGGCAACTTAAATACCTTGCCGCCCAGCTTCGCAATAGCCCGTCGCTGCCTGTAGATCTGAGTGAGAATGTTGACGGATGGAATCACGCCGCCATGTGTAGGTTTGCGCGAAAGACCTGGCAAACCTGCGGGCTTGCGATCCTCTTGGTGAAGCTCCACTACCTCCGCAGCGAACGCCCATGTGTCCTGCGTGGTGATCTCGTCCAGATCCTCAATACCTTGACTGGTGAGAAACGTCGCCAGATCACCTAGCGCAATGACAGTCGCCGCGACCCCTCCTGCGGACTTTGCCTCTGACTCCTGGGGGTCATACACCAGCGACCAGACAAAGCACTTGAGGGAAAATAGGAGCGCCCTATGCTGTGGGTTGGTGAGTGACTCTCCGTTGCTCAGTGGTTTCGCCCACTGAATTGTCGCGTATGTCTTCACCTGGCCTGGCGTTTCGTTCTTGATCACCCATGTGTCTGCGTCGAAGTCGACTCCAGCGAACTTCAGGTATGAATTGTTCTCAGCCTTCTTAGCCATAGCTCACTCCAGCTCGGGGATTGGGTTTAGGTTGAGGCGGCCGATGCGGGCCAAGTCGGAGTCGGTGAGCCGCATCAACGATGTGTTGAGTGCCTCTGCTGCCGGACCGTAGCGTTGATTGAAGCGGGCGGAGCCCATTGCCAATGCGGCCTGCTTGTACCTCTGCTGGAGCTGGATCCGCCGGGCCCAGAAGACGTCATGCAGCCGCATCACTTTTGTCGGGCATGCCGGACAGAGCCCATAGGCGGTGCACATGCGGCCATGAACTTGCCCAACAACTGGACTCTGAAACGGATCCAGGCAGTCGTAACCAGGTGTAGCGGCAGAGCGATCTTCATAGTGGCCTCGTGGGTCGATCTTGCCGGCGCTGTCCTGATGGCGCTCCTTCATCGCCATGGCACCGGCCAAGGCCACTTCGTCACGGCGCTGCGCCTCACTCGATCGGTAGTTCCCGTCCGTCGTAGTCACACTGCTGTGGCCAAGCAAGATCCTTACCTTCTCTGAATCCTTCAGAAGGTCCCTCAGGTAGTCAGAACCAGCTTGCCTCAACGCATTGGCACCCGCCGGCTCAAGTCCACGTTCCTGGAAGAACTTGAGCTTGCGGCCCAGTGACAGGGAGTACAGTCCTCCCAATGGTTGGGCCAGCGATCTGACCGCACCTACCTTCCTGTTCTTGAACTTGCTTACGTAGAGGAAGAAGTCCTGCTTGATACGCTTCGGAGCAGACCTTCGCATGTGCTTTGTCCAACGCTCAATAAACTCTACGACATTGCATGGATTGAAGACCTCATCGCCCTTTGCAAAGGATCGGAAGACCATCTTCTTTGCACGTACTTTGTACGAGGAGAGCTTGTACTTGTTGTGAAGAACTCCGGCCTTCTTGTCGATGTCGGTAATCCTCAGGCAGCACAACGGCTGCTCGTTCCAGTGCGTGAAGCACTGCAGAATGATGAATGCCGGAATGAGGTCATTCACCTGAGGATTGATGATGCGCGCGAAGCCCGTATAGCCAAGACCTTCAATCGCTTCGAATAGCTTGTAGTCCGTCTTCTTCAACCACTCCCTCTCGGGAAGCATGCCGTCATAACGCTCGATAATCACGGCGCACAGCCCTTCGACCGTATGGAAATCCACCTGCCCTGTATCGAGAAGCGAGGCGAGCTTCTTGTCCACCTTTGTGAGTAGGCGATCGATCTCCTTGACCTGCTCCTCGTAGGCAGCGATGGCGGCCGCGAGCAGGTCCACGAACTGCTCCAAGGGAATGGTCTCTTTGCCCTTACCCCGCTGTGTGTGTTGCCCCGACCATGAGTTCACCGGAATCTCATGATCTACTCCAAGTTCGGAGAGCGTAGGAGAGAGGCGCCCGACCAGCTTCTTGAGCGCGCTCAGTTTGTGCAACTTGTCGAAGTAGCTGCGCTTTGGCTTTCCGTCGGAGCCGGGTGCATCAAGCCAAGTCACGAAATCGCGAAACAGCTCTGCGCAGAGATCCTTGAGTTCCGCATTGGGCTTCACCTCGTTGAGAAATGAGATGAAGCCGTAGCGCAGGTCACGATGCGTTGCGGTCCGCGTTGTCTGTTTCTCGCTGGACATCACGGCAATCGTGGCCTCGGTGAGTTGGTCGCCGAGCGCAGGCAAGCTCAACCAAGGATCAAGCAGATACCACCTGTCATCCTCAGGGTTGGGATTCTCGGACCTTAGATGCATCTTTCCGCGTCGCAGATGGCGAGTGAAGGTGACTTTGAGCTTCCCCTCTTCCGGGGATTCGCCTTGGCCACCCTCATTGCCTCCCGAGGTGTTGTCGAACCTGTTCTTCCTCACAGTCCACGCTCGCTAAGGAGTTTCGTGAGGTGGCTTTGGTCTGCCTCGGAGAGCGCCTCTTCGAGCACGACGCTTGCATTCAGGTAGATCTTGTCTGTGGTTGTCTTGTCTCGGTGACCAAGCAATGCCTGGACCGTCTTGCCGGGATCCGGATTGCCGTTGAGCTTTTCCGCCGCGTAGTTGAACAAGGCAAACGAATGCCTGCAGCTGTGCGGACTCGGGACAGTTTGGCTGCCCACCCGCTCTGCCGCCTTTAGGGCTGCGCGTCGAAAGATCTTTCTGAAGTTTGCGGCAGACAGAGGAGAACCCGCAGCGCGATGGGCATGCTCGTGATTCACGAATATCCTGTCGTGAGCTTGATCCGGCGATAGATTGGCGACGGCTGCCGCTCGCTCGTTCTTGATGTAGAGATCTAGCTCTTCCAGCAACCAGATCGGCAGCCGTACGTTGCGCTGATGGCCGCCCTTTGCTTTGACCTTGATGAAGCAAGCCGTGAGCGGATCCTGCTTTCCAATCTGCCAAAGGGGAAGGTCACTGCAGCTGCCGGCAAGACCTTCGCTGATTCGACAACCCGTGTTGGCGAGATAGGTAAAAAGAAGCCTGTCCCTACTCAGTCCATTTCCCTCTTCGCTCGGCATGCGGCCCAAGATCGCCGCCATTTCTTCAATCAGCGCCGGCGGAATGTGCTTCACCAAGGCATCGACGGCGGGTGCCTTGGGCAGCTTCACGCGAGGAGCAAACACAAGCTTGGGTTCGCCCTTGACTAGGACGCGTCGCACATCGATGCGGTTCTTCAATCTTCCTTGGTTCTGGAGGTACTCCAAGGATCTCTTCGCAGTTGACACGCGCTTGAGGATGGTCGCGTCGGAGTAGACCTTCTGGGTTTGAGGACTGATGGTTTCCGACATGCTGTCGGCGTAGCCCTGGATCAGTTCCTCTGTGAAGTCCGTAAGAGGAACGCGAATGCTGTTGGCGTAGAGAAGCAGGTCCACGAGATCTTCAGCATTGGCCTTGCTGGTGTTCTCCTGATTGCGGAGCTGTGGCTTGCCAATGGGGCTGACGCTTTCGGCCAGCAGGAAGTCAAACGCGTCTTGTATGGGCTCAAGAGTTCGGCGGTCGACTATGAAGTGAAAGCCCGCGGGTAGGCTCGTGGACTTTCCGAGCAGCTGGGCTGCTTGGCCTTTTCCTTTAACGGGAATGGCCTTGATGACCTTCGGTTGGTAGATGTCCAAGTGATGTCCCTGATTACGACCGTGATAGAAAAATCACAGCTCGTTGTCGGGTGCAATTCGCAGCAAAGCTCCAAAGCTGCGAGGTGAACACGTTCGAACGAGAAGCAGGGCGGGAAGCTATTTGTTCAGTTATTTTCTGTCAATAGATACTGTTTATCCCATACTGTATTGACTATTCAATACAGTATCGACTGAACAGTTCAGTAGAGAACCATACCGTGCTCGCAGCCGCGGTAGGGGTTGAGCGACTGGTCGAACGGAATGTCCGGCGACTGGTTGCGGGTGATGATGCTGCGCGCGACTTCCTCGATCACCCGGGTGTGTGGCGTGGACGTGACGTCGCCCTCGGTGTCGGCCTCGTGCCAGCCATCGTCGATGGCTTCCGGCGTGGTCACGGCGAAGCGGCCCGGCAGGTAGCCGGTGGAGCCTCGTCCCTTGATGCCCGGATGTTTCGGCGCGCGCATCGGCGCACCTTACGACGGCGGCGTCGCAGCGCTGGAGATCCCCGCACCCGCCTACGGGCGGCGTTCGTCGAAGTGGGCGTTCAGTTCCATCACCAGCCGGCCGATTTCCGGGGTGATGCAGGTGTTGAACTGCGTGCGATCGATGCAGTTGCCATCGATACGCGCCGCGCGCTCCTTCAGGCCGTAGCGTGCCAGCAGGTTGCGCGCCTCGCGGAAGCAGGTCTCGCCGCGCGAACCGACGCGCAGCGGTCCGTGCACCCTCGTGCAGTAGGTCATGGCCGTGGCCAGCGCGGCGGCATTGACCGCGTACAGCGAGGCTCCCGGGGAGGACGCAGCATCCGCCGTGTTTTGCGCCCAGGCCGGCCGCCCGACGACGAGGGCGAGCAACGCGGCGGAGGCGAGCAGGGCGCGTTGCCGGGACGACATGCCGTCACTCCACCACATAGCCGCTCAGGCGCGCAGTGCCGTCCTCGTCGATGCGCAGCGATACCAGTTCGCGTACCGACCGGCCGCCGCTGGCCCGTGCGAGCAGTTCGACACTGACGTAGTGGCCTGCGGGGGCGCCCTGCTTGCCATCGTGGAACTGGCGGCTCACCGACAGCCACTGGCGGTCGGCCAGCGTGCCGTGTCGCTGGCGCGCGGCCGTGATGCCCGCGATGAAGGCCTCGCGCGTGACGGCGCGCTTGGCGACCGGCGACGCGCCATCCCACAGCTCACCGGCCCGGCCGGCGTCGACCAGCGTGGCGGCCTGGACGGCGGCATCGAGTGCCGCGCCGGGCGCGAGCACGCGCGCGGCGATCGCCGGCGTCGCCGACGGGGATGGCGACTGCGCACGGGCGACACTGACCGGCACCGTCGCCAGCAGCATGGCGATCAAGCATGCCCCGAAGCGCTCAACGCGTGCCATGGGCCAGTACCTCCACGCGCCGGTTCGGTTGCTCGCAGGCGATCCTGGCAGGCAGTGGAAGCGCGGTGTCGCAGGTCTTCAGCGGTTGCGACATGCCTGCGCCCAACGCGGTGACCATGGCCGGCGCGATGCCCTGTTCGATCAGCAGGCGGCGCACCGAGAGCGCACGTTGCTGGGAAAGCGTGCGGTTGTAGGCGTCGCTGCCGAGCAGGTCGGTATGTCCGATTACCTGCACCGATGCGACATCGCTGTCGTTCAGTTCGGCGGCGATCGCCGCGATCTGCTCGCGCCCGCCGGGCAGCAGGTCTTCGACGGCGTGGCGATCGAAGGCGAACAACGCATCGCCCGACAGTTCGAACCGGCTGGTCGCTGCCGCCGGCGCGGCGGCAGGTACGTCCAGCAGCGCGGCGCATGCGGCGGGCGACCAGTGGAAGCTTCGCCCCGTGTAGTCGCGGTCGAACACGACCTTGTACTGGCAGGTGGTCACGCCCTGCGCCGTGCGGAAGTGGAACAGGTAGTCCCACTCGCGCGCGCGCAGGCCTTCGCGGAAGTGCGGACGCCCCAGCAGATCGTACAACTGCGGCTTGGTGACCCCGGCACCGATGGCGCGCAGGTTGTCGCGGTTGGGGAACGTCCCGTCATCGAGCAGCACGTCGGCCGGATCGGGAAACACGATCTCGCCCGCGGCGCCTGCAGGCGAAAGGTCGCGGCTGACATGGCGCGTGCCGCACGCGCTCAGCGCCAGCCCCGCGGCGCAGGCGATCCACAGCGGCACCGCGGGCCAGCGCTTGGACGACAGGAACATCAGCGGACTCCTTGAAGAGCGGAAGGGGCGGGTCATGCGATCACCACTGCAGGCCGGCGCCGACCGAGAAACCCCAGTCGCGCGTGGTGTTGCCGGTGGCCTGTGCCTTGTAGACCCAGCGACCGTTGTCGGTGATCGTCGACAGGCCGAACGCCATGCCGTATTCGCCCTGGTAACCACCGAACGCGACCGACAGCATGCTCTTGCCGGGCAGGTAGGCCTGCGGCAGGCCGGCCATCGCCATCGCCGATGCGGTGCCGCCGCGATAGCCGCGTTCGAGGTTCCACATGTCGCCGTCGAACCGGGTGAAGCGGTCGTCCGTGTAGGCGTTGGCCTGGTTGATCGCGTAGTCCACGCCGGCATCGAGCTGGTTGACGTTCACCGCATCGGTGCCGGCGATGCCGGGCGCCACGCCGCTGATCGTGCGGCCGCCGAGGTTCACCTCGCCGGTGGACGTGCTGGTGCCCACGTAGGCGGCGTTGTAGCCGCGCTGTGCGCCCACCGTGGTGGCCGAGCCGCGGCCGAGCGCGACGCTGTTGTCGTGGCTGGCGACGGCGCCCTGCCCGATCGCCGTGCTGTTGTCGCCGCTGGCCACCGACTGGTTGCCGACCGCCGTGCTGTTGTCGCCGCTGGCCACCGCGCCATTGCCGCCCGCGCTGGCGTTCGCACCGGTCGGCGCGGGCGCCACGTAGGTTTCTCCCTGCGTGATCCGGAATGGACCGCTGCCGCCGCGTTCGAGGTTCGTCACCCGGTTGTCGAACTGGTTCACCGTGGTGGTGAGATTGGCCACGCTGCCCTCGACATCGCCCACGCGCGTGTCCAGGTTGGTGATGTCGCCCTCGATGCGCACGATGTCGCCCTGGATGTCCGTGATGTCGCCGCGGATGTCGACCAGGTCGCCTTCGATGGTGGCGATGCGGGCATCGGTGTAGGCATTCGCCTCGTTGATCGCATGGGTGACGCCGCCCTGCAGCTGGCTGACGTTCACTGCGTCGGTCGCGGCGGAACCCGCAGCGACCCCGGTGAGCTGGCGCCCGCCGATGTTCATCTCGCCGCTGGAGCTGCTGCTGCCGACATAGGCACCCTGGTAGTCGGCGCGCGCACCGACCGTGGTCGCCGACCCGGCGCCCAGCGCGATGCTGTTCTCGTGCGAGGCCACTGCGCCCGCGCCGAGGGCGAGCGCATTCAGCGAGAGGGCCTGGGAGCCGGCACCGAGCGCCATGCTGTCGTCCTCGGTCGCGCGTGCGCCACGGCCCATCGCGACCGCGTCCTGGCCGTCGGAGGTGGCATCCTTGCCCAGCGCCATCGCGTCTTCGCCGGTGGCGCCCTCGCCCAGCTGGTTGCCGCCGCCCAGCGAATTGACGCCGTAGTAGCGCGTCGGTGGCGTGAACCCGCTGGTGATCTCGTTGCGCACCTGGCGCAACTGTTCTTCCGTTGCGGCACGCCCCGCCGTGGCGAAGGTCGGATCGAACAGCGTCCTGTTCGACAGCCCGGCCAGGGTGTTGCTGGTACCGCTCAACACCACGTTGCCGCTGGTCAACCCGCTGCCGGACACCACGGTGGTCGTGGTACCGCCGATGACGGTCAGGCCACCACTGCCCAGGGCCACGTTGGTGCCCACGGTGACGCCCGCACTGTTCAGCACCGTCTGGCCGGTGGTGACGCTGCCGCTGGCGCTCAGGTCCAGCGTGTCGCTCAGGGTGACGTCCACCACGCCGTCGTCGTCCACGCCGGTCTGCGACACCGCGATGTTCGCGTTGCCGCTTTCGAAACGAACCCGTCCGTCCGGACCGATGTTGGCGGTGTTGCCGGCAGCGTCGGTCGCGTTCCAGCCGGCGTTGGCTACCGTTTCCACCGCCGTCAGCTGGCTGACATTGACCGCGTCGGTCGCCGCCACGCCGGCCGCCACGTTGGTGATGACCGTGCCGCCCGCATCGATGCCGGCGGTGGTCACGCTGGGTCCACCCGTGATGGTCAGGCCACTGTCGTCGACCACGGTGTTGCCGGCCGTCACGCTGTCCACGTCGAGGTCGCGGTTGAGCGCGATCTCGACGACACCGTCATCGTCGGCGCCGGTCTGGGACACGGCGAGGTTGGCGTCGCCCTGGAACCGCACCGTGCCGCCGGGGCCGATGTTGGCCGTGTTGCCGGCAGCGTCGGTCGCGTTCCAGCCGGCGTTGGCCACCTGGTCAACCCGTTGCAGCTGCTCTTCCGTCGCTGCGCGTCCCTCGGTGGCGAAGGTCGGGTCGGTCAGCGTGGTGTTCGACAGGCCGGTGACGTCATTGCTTACGCCGCTCACGACGACCGAGCCACTGGTGAGTCCATCGCCATTGACCACGGTCGTTGTCGTGCCGCCGATCACGCTGAGGCCGGCGTTGCCCAGGGTCACGGTCGTACCCACCGCCACGCCCGCACCGTTCATCGCGGTGTCGCCGATGGTCACGCTGCCCGCCGCGGTCAGGTCCAGGGTATTGCTCAGCGTGATATCCACCACGCCGTCGTCGTCCACGCCCGTCTGCGACACCACGATGTTCGCGTCGCCGCTTTCGAACGTGACCGTCCCGTTCGGGCCGATGTTGGCCGTGTTGCCAGCAGCGTCGGTCGCGTTCCAGCCGGCGTTGGCGGCGCTGCCTACCAGGGCAAGCTGGTCTTCGGTCGCCGCCTGGCCGCTGGTGAAGTTGTCCGGATCCCACGTCGTGTTGGTCAGGCCGCCGATGGTGCCGGTGTCGCCGCTGATCACGATCGGGTTCGCGCCGCCCACCGAGATCGCATTGCCGCCGATGGCCGTCGTGCCGTTCGCATCGGTCACGCCGATCGTGCCCGCGCCCACCGTGCTTACGTTGCCCGCGCCGTCATCGACGGTCAGGCCATCGGTATCGAGCGTGCTGTCGCCGGCGGTCACGCTGTCCACGTCGAGGTCGCGGTTGAGTGCGATCTCGACCACGCCGTCATCGTCCGCGCCGGTCTGCGTCACCGCCAGGTTGGCATCGCCCTGGAACGTCACCGTTCCGTTCGGGCCGATGTTGGCCGCGTTGCCGTCGGCATCGGTCACGTTCCAGCCGGCGTTGGCGGCCGTGGAAACGGCGCGCAATTGCGCCACGTTCACCGCATCGGCATCCTCCGAGCCCGCCGCCACACCGGTGATCTGCCGGGTGACGCCGGCCGCGGCATTACCCACCGACACCGCCCCGCGTGAACTCGTCCAGACCGCATTCCCGCTCGTCGACGCCGCTCCCGTGGCCGGATCGTACCCGGCGACCCCGGCCTGACGATCCGCAACGGAAGCCGAGCCCAGCGCGACAGAGCGGTCGGCGGATGCCGTGCTTCCGCCACCCAAGGCGGTTGCATAAATGCCCGAAGCGTTCGCGCCGTAGCCCAGTGCCGTGGAGGCCTGTCCCGTCGCCTGGCTTTCATAGCCGGACGCGAACGCGTAGTACGAAGAGGCCATCGCATTCTCGCCGATGGCCATCGCCCAGAATGGCGCGGCATTGGCGTTGGTGCCGATGGCGACATTGCCATTGGAGCCTGCAAACGCCCCCATACCGATGGCCGTGCCGCCTTGGGTGGACGCACCATCGCCAATCGCGATGGCGCTTGCGCCGGGGCTTCCCATCAGGGTTTGTGCGTTGCGTCCGATCGCGACATCGCCGGCGCTTGATGCCCGGCTTTCGCCAATCGACACGCTGCCGATCCCGAGCGCCGTGCTGCCATAGCCCAGCGCAGTGGCCCCAACGCCGTTGGCGGAGGCAAACGCCCCTGCCGCCAGGGCATTCACTGCCGTCGCACCATCATTGGCATGGTTGCTGCCGGCACCCGTCGCGCTGGAGTTCACGCTGAAGTAATGCGTCTGCGTCGCCTGCAGCTGCGACACGTTCACCGCGTCGGTCGGTGCCGTGCCAGCGGCGACGTTGGTGATCGCCGTGCCGCCGGCATCGATGCCCGCCGTGGTCACGCTCGGGCCGCCGTCGATGACCAAGCCGGTGTTGCCCAGCACCACGTCCGTACCGATCGCCACCCCACTGGTGTCGAGGAAGGTGTCGCCGGCGGTCACGCTGTCCACGTCGAGGTCGCGGTTGAGTGCGATCTCCACCACGCCGTCGTCGTCCACGCCGGTCTGCGTCACCGCCAGGTTGGCATCGCCCTGGAACGTCACCGTTCCGTTCGGGCCGATGTTCGCCGTGTTGCCGTCGGCATCGGTCATGTTCCAGCCGGCGGTCGCCAACCCCTGCACCGCGGTCAACTGCGCCACGTTCACCGCATCGGTGGGCGCCGCGCCGGCGGCCACACCCGTGATCTGGCGCGTCGCGCTGGTGCCGTTGCCCACGCTGACCGCACCCAGCGTGCTCCGCCAGGTGGGCGTGGAGGCCGTGGAAGCGGCTCCGGTGGCGGGATCGTAACCGGCCACGCCGGCGGCGACGGTCGCCCTCGAACCATAGCCCAGGGCCACGCCGGTATTTGCAGTGACCACCGCGTTGCGTCCGAACGCAGCGCCGTCGATCACGCCTGCGCCCACGCTCGCCCCCCGTCCCAGCGCGATGGCATTCGCTTCGACGGCCGACGCATCGGTGCCGATGGCGATCGCATTGCCGCCCCCTGCCGCACCAGACCCTCCGGCAATGGCACCATCACCCAGCGCAATGCTCTGCACGCCCACAGCGCTGGATTCACGGCCCAGTGCGACCGCGCCTTCGCGCGTACTGCGGGCACTGGTGCCGATAGCAATCGCATCGCCGACACCCGAGGCCGTTGCCGAACTCAGTGCGCCATTGCCGAGGGCGACATTGCCCGATCCGTTGGTGGCCTGTGCGCCAGCCCCCATGGCCAGGCCGTTGGCGCTGGATGCCGCCGCGTTGACGCCTGCCGCCAGCGCGTTTGTGCCGGTGGCACCATCGTTGGCGTAGTTTCCACCGACCACGCCGTTGTCGTTGACGCTGTAGTAGTGCGCCTGCGCCGCCTGCAGCTGCGACACGTTGACCGCATCGGTGGCGTTCGCACCTGCCGCGACATTGGTGATCCGGCGTTCGCTGCCTGAAGACCCCACGGAGACTTCGCCGATCGGCGTCACGCCGGCAATGTCCGCCGCGTTGCCCGTGGGCGAGTAGGCCGCGTCGGCCAGCGTGCTGCCATCGGCCATACTGTTTGCGCCCAGTGCCACGCTGTCTTCGGCAGACACGATCGCCCCGGTGCCCATGGCGACACTGCGTCCTGCCAGGGCCTGCGCCTCCGCGCCCACCGCGACCGCGTCATCGGCGCCGACGACCGCCCAGTTGCCGATGGCCACGGTCTGGTTGCGCGCCACCGGCGATCCGGCAACAGGATTGCCATCGCGATCGACGATCTCGCCCGTATCAGGATCCATGAAGTAGCCGGTGCCCGCGGCACGACCAATGGCCACGTTGTCGTTGCCCGTGGTTCCCGCGCCCGCGGACGCGCCCGAGGCGACGTTGTAGTCACCCGTCGTGTAATAGCCTGCACCGCTGCCGGTGGCCACGTTCGCATTGCCCGTCGTCAAGAGCCCTGCAAGGTATCCGACCGCCACATTGGCATTGCCCTGGGTTGCCGAACCCGCACCAGCGCCCAGCGTGGCGTTGTTGTCGCCCCCTGCGAATGCACCCGCGCCAAACCCGACATAGGCGTTCTGGTTGCCCGTGGATTGCGCGCCGGCATCCTCGCCGAACAGCGCGTTGTGCGTTCCCGTCGAACCCCTGCCGGCCCCGTTGCCGATCGCGGCCGTCCCGACCCCCGTCGCCATGGCGTTGTAGCCGATCGCGACGCTGCGTGCGCCCGAGGCACTGGCGTCAACGCCTGCGGCCAGCGCATTGATGCCGGTCGCACCGTCGTTGTTGTAGTTGCCACCCACCACGCCGCCGTCGTTGACGCTGTAGTAGTGCGTCTGCGCCGCTTGCAACTGCGCCACGTTCACCGCATCGGTGTCGTCCATGCCCGCGGCGACGTTGGTGATCTGCCGCGTCTGGCCGGCGCCACCCACGCTGACCGCCGCCAGCGTGCTGGTCCAGGTGGCGGATGTGTCGTCCGAAGCCAGGCCGGTACGCGGATCGTAGCCCGCGGTGCCCGCCGCCGTAGTGGCCACGGAGCGGCTGCCCAATGCCACGCCGTCGTCGACGCTCGCGATGGCGCGATAGCCGATCGAAATGGCGCGGTCGCCACTCGCGCTCGCGCCATCACTCATGCTCGTGGTGGCGTAGTCGCCGCCGCCGATGGCGATGGATTGCTCGCCGATCGCGCGCGAACCCCCACCGATCGCCACCGCGCTTTCCTCCGCCGCGGTAGCCAGCACACCGACGGCGGTCGAGGCCGCGCCGGAGGCCAGCGCACTGCTGCCCACGGCCAGGCTGTCGGAGCCCGATGCCGTCGACAGGTCGCCGATGGCGATGGCCCAGTAGTTGGACGCGGTGGATCGCGTGCCGAGAGCGAGACTCAGGTACTGCGTGGCACGGGCGTTGTAGCCGATCGCCACTGCGCCTTCGATGGCGCCGGTCCCGGTTGCCGTGGCGCCCGTGCCGATCGCGATGGTGTTCTGCGTATTCGCGCTGCTGTCGCCCACCGAGATGCTGCCGGTTGCGGCCGCCGTGGCGCCCCAGCCCAGCGCGGTGGAGCGCGCACCTTGCGCGCGCGCCGCGTCGGCCGGTGCATCGGCGCCACTGATCGCGGTGGCGTCGGTGGCCGAAGCCGATGCGTTGCGGCCCACGGCGACGCTGTTGGCGGCACCGGCCGTGCTGTCGCCGACGGCGACGCTGTATGTCCCCGCCGCACTGCTGCCGAAGCCCAACGCCGTGCCGCCGAGACCGGCCGCCTGGCTGGAGGCGCCGACGGCCGTGCCCTGCTGCGAGGCGACGGTGCTGGCGCGGCCGATCGCCACCGCCTCGTCGGCCAGCGCTTGCGTATTGCTGCCGATGTTGACCGAATGGCTGTAGGACGACGCCGTCATCCCGACCGGATTGCCGTTGGCATCGAGCTGCGCCCGCGTTCCGGCATGGTCGCCGATGGCCACGTTGTGGCTGCCCGTCACGAGCGCGCCCGCGCCTGCGCCCTGGGCTACGTTGAAACTGCCGTTGGCCGCCGCAAAGGCGTAGTTGCCAGCGGCCACGTTGAAGCTGCCCTGGCTCGTCAGACCCGTGTTGTAGCCGGCATAGGCGTTGCGGGTGCCGTTGGTTTCGGCGCCGGCCTGGTAGCCGACATAGGTATTCTCCGCGCCAACGCTCGTTGCGCCCGCATTGGCACCGACGAAGGTGGAGCGTGCGACGTTGGTGGCATTCATGCCCGCTTGCGAGCCGATCGCGACCGATTCCACCGACCCGTTCGCGCTGCCGCTCGACGAGGACAGCGCACCTGCGCCAATGGCGACATCGCGCGCATTCGCGCGCGCCTCGTTGCCCATGGCGTAGGCCAGCTCGCCCAGGGCATCGGCGCCGGCGCCCAGCGCCACGCTGTAGCGGCCGGTCGCCACGGCCTGCAGGCCGATGGCGGTGGCGCTCAAACCGGTGGCCTGGGCGCGGTCGCCGATCGCCACGGACGATGAGGTGCCCGCGAGCACGTCGATGCCGATCGCGACCGCGCTCGTGCCCCCCGCCACCGCGCCCTGGCCACACGCGACCTGGTCGCCCGCCGCACTGGCATTGCCGACAGCGACACCGGTCGCCGGATCCCGGCACACGGCATCCAGCGCCAGCGCGCGGTCCGGACACGCGCCAAGCGCCAGCAGCACCGCGGCGGCGACGGCATTGACGTGCGTGCGGTCTCCCGCCAACGCCATGCGGACCGGCCCCACGCCTCCAGGCCGCTTGGCGAACTCGGATGCCACCACCCACCGGCCCAGCGTCGGACGCCAGACCTTGCGAAAGATCCTGTTCATGCATTCCCCCTTGCTTGTATCTCCGCGTCTTGCCGACACGCGAAAATTTGTGATGGATGTCTCGTAAAGCGCCCGTTTTTGATCGTATTCGTGACAAGCGCGGGGCACAGGACATCGGGGGCTGGGCAGGAGCCCCTCCCTCCGCTCAGGCCGGTGCAACGGGCACCCGACGCGAGGGCAGGGACCGGCCACTAGAATCCGCACATGTCGGAATTCCTCAACGCGCTGCGCGAGGCCTGGTCCTCGCTTCCCCACCTTGGCTGGTGGATCACCCTGGCCTGGCTGCTGTACCTGGTACCGCTGTGCGCCTGGATCGTCCTGCAGAAGCGCGAGCCGGTCGCCACGCTCAGCTGGTTGCTGTCGCTGGCACTGCTGCCCTATGTCGGCTACCTGATCTATTTCCTGCTCGGTCCGCAGCGCATCAAGCGGCACCAGTTGAGGCGCACGCGCTCACGCGAGGGCGTGGAGAGCTACGAGGTGTTCGCGCCGGCCGACGGCAACAGCGCCGAGTTGCCGATGCTGGCGCAGAAGACGACGGGACTGCCGCCTTCCTCGGCGACGTCCGTGCAGCAGCTGGTGGACGGCTGCGCCACGTACCAGGCCATCCTGGACGCCATCGCCGCCGCGGAAAACCACATCCACCTCGAGTACTACATCTTCAACGGCGACCGCACCGGCCAGCGCATTCTCGAAGCGCTCACACGGAAAGCGCGCGAGGGCGTCAAGGTCCGCCTGCTGCTGGATGCCGTCGGTTCGAACCGCCTGAAGAGCCGCGCGCTGCGCGCATTGATCGAGGCGGGTGGCGAGCACGCCTGGTTCCATCCGACGCGATTCCGGCCTTTCACCCGGCCATGGCTGAACCTGCGCACGCATCGCAAGATCGTCGTGGTCGACGGGTGCATCGCCTTCACCGGCGGCATCAATGTCACCGACGACGAGGACGAATCGCTGCGCGACGACGCGTTTCGCGACCTGCACCTGCGCCTGGAAGGCGAGATCGTGCGCAGCATCCAGCAGGTGTTCGTCGAGGACTGGGTCTACGCAACCGGGCAGCAGCGCAAGGATTTCCACGGCACGCGCCTGTGGAGTGCGAGCGATGCGAACGTGCGGGGCGGCATCGCCGTGCAGGCGCTGGTCTCGGGACCGGACTCCGCCTGGGAGCCGATCCATCGCGCGAAGGTCGCCGCGATCCACGAGGCGCGGCAACGCGTATGGCTGGTGACGCCGTACTTCGTGCCTGGCGAAGCGGCGCGGATGGCGTTGACGTCGGCGGCGCTCGGCGGGCTCGACGTGCGCCTGGTGGTGCCCAAGGTGAGCGACTCCCGCCTGGTCACGCTGGCGGCCCGCTCCTACTTCGAAGAGCTGCTGGCGGCAGGCGTGAAGGTGTACGAGTACGGGCCGCGGATGATGCACAGCAAGGCGCTGCTGTGCGACGACGCACTGGCCATCATCGGCAGCGCCAACTTCGACCACCGCAGCTTCCGGTTGAACTTCGAGATCTCCATGATGTTCCGCGATCGCGGTGTCGCCGGCGCGCTGGCGCAGTGGCTGGAGAGCGAGATCGCCGCCAGTGAACCCGTCCGGCTCCAGCGGCACCGCTCGCTCTGGCGCCACCGTCTGCCCGAAGCATTGGCGCGGCTGATGTCGCCCCTGCTGTGAAGCGCCGCCAGCGTGAGCCCGGACGGAAGCGGTAAGATGCGCCCACCAGGCCCGGAGGGTGGACGATGCACTGGCTTTTCCTGTTGATGGCGATCGGCTGCCTGTTCATGGCGCTGCGCACGACATCGATGCCGTTGATGGTCCTGCTGCTGCTGGCGTCGCTGGGCCTGTTCGTCGCCTGGATCATGGGGCGGCACGCGCGCCGCCTGGGCGAGACCAGCCGCGATCCCTCGATGATGATCGACCCCGCCGAACTCAGGCGCCTGCGCGAGCTGGCCGAAGCACGTCGCACCGCGACGCCACCACCGACGGAGCCGCCGGCTCCGTGACCCTGCTCAGCGTCAACGTCAACAAGATCGCGGTGCTGAGGAATTCCCGCGGCGGCACCGAGCCGGACGTGGTGCGCGCGGCACGCGCCTGCCTGTCCGCGGGTGCGCATGGCATCACGGTGCACCCGCGACCGGATCTCCGGCACATCAGGCCCGACGACGTCCGTGCGTTGTCCTCGCTGACGCGCGCCCAGGGCGCCGAACTCAATGTCGAAGGCAATCCTTTCGCGCCGGCGCGTGCGGGATATCCGGGCTTCCTGGCGCTCTGCGACGAGGTTCGCCCGGCACAGGCGACGCTGGTGCCCGATGGGGACGGCCAGATCACCTCCGACCACGGCTTCGATTTCTCCCGCGATACCGAACGCCTGCGGCCGCTGGTGGCGGGGCTCAAGGCGATGGGGTGCCGCGTCAGCCTGTTCGTCGATGCCGGATGCACGGGACTGGAGCAGGCCGCGCACATCGGTGCCGACCGTATCGAGATCTACACCGGCCCGTTCGCCGACGCCGCATTGGTCGGAGACGCGGGCGACGCGCTGGCGCTATGCCGCCGGACTGCGCGCGAAGCCCAGGCGCTTGGCCTCGGGGTGAACGCCGGCCACGATCTCAGCCAGGACAACCTGGCGGAGTTCCTCGCCAACGTGCCCGACGTGCTGGAAGTTTCGATCGGCCATGCACTCATCGGCGAAGCCCTGTACGCCGGACTGGACACCACCGTCCGCCGGTACCTCGGCATCTTGGACGGCCGGCCCGCCTCCGGGCGCCGGGACTGACCTGACCGGTCGTCCCGGGCCCGCGAAAACGCCTCAGTTCCTCATCACGATGTTGCTGACGCCACTGGCCTCCGCCTGGGCCAGCGCGCTCACGACCTGCTGGTAGTCGGTGCCATCCGACGCTTCGACGTGCAGGACGGTGCGCGGATCCGTGATGTGGGCATCTTCCAGCCGCGTGCGCAGCTCGGCCAGCGTGACCGGACGATCGTCCAGGGTGTAGGTGCCCGACAGGTCGACCCGGAGCACCAGGTCGTTGGGGGGCTCGACAGGCTTCACCGGCGGCACGGCTTGCGGGAGCATCGTTTCGATGGGGCGGGACAGCACGGGCGCGGTGACCATGAAGATCACCAGCAGGACCAGCATCACGTCAACCAGCGGCGTGATGTTGATCTCGGCCAGTTCGGAACGGCTTGCAGGAGCGGAGAACACCATGGCACACCTCCTTCTGTCGGGACCGTAAGCCGGACGCTACGCCCGTGCCGGGTGTGCCGCAAGAGGGAGAGGGTCGGCCCGCAAACAAAAACGCCGCCCCGGAGGGCGGCGTTCGAAGGCGTGTTGCGCGTCAGGATTACTGCACGAAACCGATCTTCAACATCTGCGCGTTCTTGGCGGCGGCCAGTACCTTGGCCATCACTTCGTAATGCGCTTCCGAGTTCGCCTCGATGCGCAATTCCGGCTGGTTGGTCGGATCGCGCTGCACTTCGTTCTGCATCCGCTCCTGCAGATCGGCCACGTTCACCGGACTGCTGTTCCAGTAGACCGTGCCATCGGCGTTGATCTTGAGTTCGATCGGCGGAGGCGGTTCCTTGACCTGCGGCGGTGGGTTGATCACGCGCTGCGGCAGGGCCACTTCGATCGGGTACGTCATGATCGGGGCGGTCACGATGAAGATGATCAGGAGCACCAGCATCACGTCCACGAGGGGCGTGACGTTGATGTCGGCCATGGGGCCCTTGCTACCACCACTGCTGAATGCCATGGCTTACTGCCCCTTCTCTTTCGTGGCCACGTAGCCGATGTCCAGCATGCCCTGGCCCTGCGCGATCTTGGTGACCTCGGCGATGACGCCCATCTTGGTCGTCTTGTCGCCACGCAGGTTGAGCTTCGGCTGCGGCTGCAGCTGGGCTGCACTGGACAGGCGCGACTCGAGGATTTCCTTGCTGACCGGCTCGTCGCCCCAGTACAGGTCACCATTCTCCTTGACGGAGATGGTGATCGGCGGGGTCTTGGGACCATCCGGATCTTCTTTCGCGATCTGGGGGGTTTCGGGCAGATCGATCTTCACCTTGTGCGACATCAGCGGCGCCGTGATGATGAAGATGATCAGCAGCACCAACATCACGTCCACGAGGGGCGTGACGTTGATCTCGGCCATCGGGCCACCGCTATTACCACTACTGAAAGCCATGACGGGCTCCGTCTAGTACGTTGCGTTGACTGCTTGTACCGCCGGCTCAGCGAACGCGCGAGCCGGTGGCGAAGAAGTCGTGCAGGTCGTGCGCGAACGTGTCGAACTTGGCGATGACGGCCGCGTTCGTCTTGCTGAAGAAGTTGTAGGCGAACACCGCCGGGATGGCGACGAACAGACCGATGGCGGTCATGATCAGCGCCTCACCCACCGGGCCGGCGACGGCGTCGATCGAGGCCTGGCCGGTCGCACCGATGCGGATCAGGGCGCCGTAGATGCCCCACACCGTACCCAGCAGACCCACGAACGGCGCGGTCGCACCGACGGTGGCGAGCAGCGTCATGCCGCCCTGCAGGTTGGTGCTCTCGCGGGTCACGGCCTGGCGCAGGGCGCGGTCCACGAACTCCGAGCGGCTCAGGGTCTCACCCGAACCTTCCGAACGCTGATGGTGGGCTGCGGCCTGGGCGGCGTCGAGGGCGATCTTCGAGAACGGCTCGTTCTTCGGCTGCTCTTCCATCAGGCGGATGGCGTCCTGCGCGTTCGGGGTTTCCCAGAAAGCGCTGGTAACGCGGTCGGCCTGGCCCTTCAGGCGGGTGCTGCGCAGCACATTGATGACGGTCCAGTACCAGGACATCGCCGACATGATGACCAGGGTGAGCAGCACGACCCAGGAGACGATGAACTCGCCGGGCTTGCTGACCATCTCGGAGATCATGTGCTCGAAGCCCATCTGCGACAGGGCATTCGCGGCGTTGGTGCCCCCGGCGGCGGCGGCGAAAAGGGTTTCCTGCAGCATGACGCTTACCTTTATATAAGTGTTGATTGAGGGTGTTGCGGGTTACGTTGGAATCTGTCGATGCCGGATGGCATCAGCCGCCCATGTTGAAGTCGACCGGCACGCGGACGCGGCCTGCCGCCTTCTGACCATTGACGACGGAAGCGTTGAAGCGCCACTTGCGCGCGGCGTCCATGGCGGCGCGATCGAGATCGCGGTTGCGGCTGGACTTCTCGACGGACACGTTGGTGACGTTTCCGTTGGCATCGACGTCGATGATCAGGATGACCGTGCCCTCGATGCCGGCACGCGCAGCGGCGGGCGGGTAGCGCGGGGGGTTCATGTTCTTCGACGAGATGTCCACGCTGGCGCCGATGTCCGGCGTCGGAGCCGGCGGTGCCGGAGGCGACGGCGGGGTCACGATGTCGGTCGGTCGCGGCTCGGCGACATCGACCGGCGGCGCTTCAGGCGGCGGCGGCAGCGGCGTGGTCTTGGGCGGCGCCAGATTCTTGACCGGCGGCGGCGGCGTGTCCTGCGGCGGCGGCGGCGGCGGCGGGGGCGGCGGCGGAGGCGGTGGGTCAACGATGGAGACCGACGTCCGGCGGTCCTTTTCCTTTTCCGCAGGCGGGGCGACCCCAGGGATCAGCAGCGCATGCAGCGCTTGCGCGCGGCGCGCGATCACGAAGGCAAAACCCAGACACCGGGGCCAGTTGAGTATGGCGTCCTCTTCACTGTTCGG